>NZ_QPIE01000003.1 GCF_003336205.1 Chryseobacterium lacus | reverse complement strand
TGTATGTAATTACAACCCTATGGTGAGCCAGAACTTTATAGTGTATCCACAAACGGTGATTGACATTACCCCCTACGCTAATGTCTATGCCTGTACCGGAAGTACCTTCCAGCCTTACACCCTGCAGGCTAATTTCTCCACCGGGCTTACCGCCTCCAGTTTCTTTAAATGGATGAAGAACGGCAACGTGGTAGCACAAGGTACCAATATGACGTCCTTTACCATCACCGGCCCTAATCCTTTTGGCACGTACTGGGTAGAGGTGATGGATGTGAACGGATGCCTTGTGAAGTCCAACGCCGTTTCGGTAATACAAGACTGTGGTTCTACCGGCGGATGTACTGTAACTCCCAGTCCGAATCTATCAGTAACCGCTTCATTGGGTTCCTGTAATACCATCAATGCACAGGTTACCTTCACTACCGCCCCAAGCAGCATTGTCTGGAAGCTGAACGGCAATGTAGTACCGGGCACCGGAACCACCAATTCCATGACCACGACCCTTGCGGGAGTCAATGTGGTGCAGGTGGAAGCCACTTACGGCAGTTGTGTGCTCATCAGTACTGCACAGGTGATCAAGCCTTACCAGCCTAAGCTGAAATATGTGATCGGATGCGGTGGCGTGAACCCAAGTGCCTATACACTAACCGCGCATAACATCTCCTCGCTTTTCGGGGTCTCAGCCAATGCGGTGACGTACAGTTACCAACTGACCGGAGGCGGACAGCCACCACAGAACGGCAGCGGGCAAAGTGCGACGTTCAGCGGCCTGACACCGGGACAAACGTATCAACTGACCCTGACGCTCACTTCGCCGGGATTGTTGCCCTGCAGCATTACCGAAAGCATAACGCTGCCGGCAATGCCTGACATGAACTTTACCCTTTCCCCGGATCCAACAGGAGGAACGGTGTGTTCAGAGAGTGTCATCACCGTGAATATCCCGGGATATGACCCTGCAAATACCTACTTTATTGGATTTAGCGGAACGGGTGTGTATGCTAACAGTAGTACTTCTCAGATAACTTTTAATACTGAAGGTTTTAATAATGTCAGCCTTACGGTAACCACCCCATTGAATTGTGTTTTCATGCAGCAGACAGTTAATTTTCAAGTAGTAAAAGCCGAATTTTCGGGTAAGCTTGAGCCACCAACTGGTTATACTCTCTGTGAAACGAGCACCGTACAGCCGGTGATTACGTACAGTAATTGGAACTCTACAGATCCTTTACCCGCCAGTTACATCTGGATGAACGGTGACCAACCGGTACCGGGTGCACCCAATACCCAGAGTTTTACGCCCACACAGTCGGGGAATTACTGGCCGATACTGTTGAATGCCAATGGATGCCGGGACATAGGCATGGCTAACCAAGCCGTTCCGGTCACCATTAAACCCGTTCCTTACGCCAATATCGCAGGGAAAGCCAACCTTTGCCGAGGACAAGGCACTACCCTGTACGGAATTGTCACAGAACCTAATCTGGAATACCAATGGACCCTGTTGTATAACGGAACCACGACTGTTCTCCATCCATGGAGCACAGCGACACCTACGCAGATTCCAACCGGAACGCTGAACACCGCAGGAACCTATACCTATACTTTCCATGTACGGCGTACCGCCGATCCGGGATGTGGCACCTCTGTCAGCTTTACCATTACGGTTAGCCAGCCTCAGGATTATCCGGATATCGGAATGCATATTCAATGTCCTGACCCGATGAGTTCCACGCCTTACAGTGTTGAACTGACCATTCAGAATCCGCAGGCAGGCCAGTACAACTGGAGCAACGGCCAGTCCGGGACTACCATTACCGTCTATCACGGCGGCCTGTATCAGGTAACCCACACCGCTCCTTCCGGCTGTATCGTGAGTTCAGAGATCATGGTTCCCCATGATCTGGAAAGCCTGATGTGGATCTTCCCGACAGGATGTTATGACGTTTGTCTGGGTGACCGCTATATTGTAGGCCCAATAGGAGATTACAATAACCACGAATGGCAATATTTCGGCAACAGCCAGCAGGACGGCCCGGGCTTTATTTATCCTTTCTGGCCGCAACAGGCAGGGAATTATCAATTGATGATGGATAACGGCTACTGCCAGTTTACCTCCGGTACCGCTACCCTGAACCCCGATCCTTCCAAGTGCAAGATCCGATATGAGTGCCGCATTGAGCTTCATATTGAGGGGATCGAACCACAGGAAGGAGGTTATTACCTGCTGTATGGTATTATCCACAACTTCGGAAGTACTTCGGTAACGTTTACCATTACCAGTATGAACGGATATGGGGTATATCTGCCGAATACCATTACCATTCCGGCAGGAGGAAGCTATGATTTCTACGCCAATCCGCTGGTTTTCTATCCGGCTAACGGTTTCAGCGGAGGAAATGATGCGATCGTCTTCACTGCCATCGACTGTGAGGTGATCCACGAACTGGATTTCAGTGCCATGCGGGGTATCAAAAACCCACCGGTGAAAACCGTACTTCCTTCCTTCACGATGTCGCCCAATCCGGCGAGGTCGATGGTGACGGTACGCTATAATACCGGCCATCCAGAGGCAAAAGCCAGTATGTTATTGGTTCATGATGCCATGGGCAATGTGAAGTTCAGAAAAGACCTGAAAAGCGCAGAAGGTGAAGTGCAGTTTGACACTTCCGGCTGGCTGCAGGGGGTATATATTGTTACAGTAGTAGCTCCTGACCAACCATTGCAGGGAAAACTGCTGAAAGAATAAACTATTATTTAACTAACCACAGGTTGACCTCATCAAAGGCAGCCTGTGGTTTTTTTTATTTTACATTTAGGTTTACCAAAAAATGATTAATTTTAACTGAAAATTTTTACTAATGAAAAAAATACTATACTTTTTTACAATCTTTGTATTTCTGCCCGCTTTGATGCCTGCACAAACGTATAACTGGCAGTGGGCTAAAACTGGCGGGGGTTATGTTGGATCTTACGGAAGCGGAATTAATATGGGCAAAGATGAAATGATTAGAGATATAGTGGTGGACAATAACAACAACAGCTATTACCTGACCTCACTGTATCCCAATAATCCTCAGGTGGGAGGGGTACCCGTTACCCACTATCACGACAAAGATTTATTGCTCTATTCTTTAGACTGTAACGGAAACCTAAGATGGACAAAAACCATCGGAGGGTATCAGGATTACGAGCAGGCGTGGAAAATAAGCGTGGATAATAATGGCGGATTGTACATGATGTTTTGGGTTGGTAATGTTGTCGATATGAACGCTCCCCCCCATTTTACCCAGATTCATCTGGACGACAATGTGGTGCTTCCCAAAATACAACTGAGCTATCCTTACGGGAACACGCCGGACGAGGGCTTCCGGTCGGCATTTCTACTGAAATACAATACTTCCAACGGAGCTCTGGAATGGAGCAAACCGCTGCAAGGAATCCCTACTCACACTACTTCATTTGCCGACAATCAGGTGTGGACGATGGACAGCAACCATAATATTCACGCCATACTCGGATTTATGGAGGGCACCCATCTGGACGGTTTAATTACAGTACCTTCCAACTATTCGAACACTTATAAATATTATCTGGTCAAATTTGAATACCAAAACGGCACTATGGTGCCGCAGCAAAATCCAATCGCACTTCCCATTACTGGTAACATTACCAATGGCTGGAGGGCCGGGGAAGTTAAGTTGTTATATAATGAGACATTAAGCATCTATTATTTAGCAGGTACAAGAATGACTCCTGGCTTTAATTATAATCCTTTAACTTATGGAACGACAACGTTTCAAAACGACGGTTACCTCCTTGCTTTTAGTGGAACCGACGGTCAATTGTTATGGAGTAAAGAATTCAATAGCCCTACAACCGCAGATCCTTTTCATAAAATTTACGACATAAAAAAAGACAATTTATCTAATGATTTTTACATCACAGGTTGGTATTTAAATTACGGGAATAACATCAATACGTATTTGGATACTACTCCTATGACTTCTAATTTACATCTTCAAAATCCCTATGTAATGAAGTTTACGCAGGATGGTACTATTATTTGGACAAAGTCGGCCACTTCTTTAGATCATGGTTTCACGTGGCTAAGTTATACAGGAGAAAAGATTAAAATAGCCCAAAACGGGAACGAAATCGCCATGGCCAAAGGGGCTTTTTTGGAAAAATGGGATAACCATTCCATGAATATGCCTCTGAATGATCAGAACAGCCCACTGCTGATCCGCTTGGATAAAGACAACGGCAATATTGTAGGTTTTCATAAAATAAGTTCCGGCTACGGTTATCAGGATGAGTTCACTTCCATTGCAGTGGATAATGACGGGAATTATCTGTTAGGAGGGTTTTTCCAACATGAGTTATTTACAGATCCCAATGATGGGATTCCTACCATCACCAGCCCTATTGTAGATAAAACCAACTTTTTCGTAACCAAGCTCGCTAAATCCGCCTGCTCCCAGATGAACACCGCAGAAACCCCGGTGAAGCAAACGGATGTGGTTTTCTACCCGAATCCTGTAAGTGATGTTCTTCATATTAAAACTAAAGAAAAACTTACTTCCTACGAAGTCATCACCGCAGAAGGCAGGTTGATGAAGCAAGGTGCATTTACCGGCAACTACACGGTAGACATGAGTGGTGTTGCCACCGGAGTGTATTATGTGAAAGTGCAGGGTGAGAACTTTGCTACGGCAGGGAAAGTAGTGAAGAAATAGGTTAATTGATTGGTTAAAAAGCGAATTTGCGGATTTGCTGATTGCTGGTTAATTGATTAATCGATTAATTGCTTAGTAATAGCGAATTTGCAAATTTGCAAATTTGCAAATCAGCAGATTTGCCTATAAGACAGAAGGCTTCGACGGGCTGAGCCTGAGAGAGGGTTTGTTCTTGCGTAGTGGCTTCTTCAATAGACGAAAAAATCCCGGAACAGCTCCTTTTAGGGTCGGGGTAAAATGTTTCGGGATTTTTTGGGTGGATTTGTTTAAAAGTGGGGATGCTTACAGCATGACAAAGACAGTGGTGGTGACTCGGTTAAGATTTGTCTCAACTTTGCCAAAGTTTCAAACTTTGGCAAAGTTATTCCAGAAAATAAATAAGAATTTTTCACTTTTCAACTGCAACTTTTGGGCATTTTCGCATCTTAATACCAAACCATTGTTATGAAATTCATAACTTTGGTTGATGTCGTGGCCTTTTCACTTAGTATCAAAATAAAAAAGATTATGAATCAAAAAATCTACATCATTTCTGCACTCTTCGCCTGTCTAATCCTCCAGGCCCAGAATTACACCTGGCAATGGGGACAATACGGCGGAGGCGACCAGGGCTCTTTTGGCTCAGGATTTACTTATACTAATGATGAAAGCATCAGAGATATAGCGGTGGATAATAACAACAATTACTACTATCTTGCCACCATTAATCCAGGTAGCCCAACTCTTAACGGGGCACCCGTGACTAATTACAGCAGTCAGGATCTGTTTCTGTTTTCGACAGACTGCCAAGGCAATGTAAGGTGGACACGGACTATAGGTGGATATAACAAAAATGAGTATGCTTGGAACATAGAAGTGGATAATGCAGGAGGGATTTATATGTTAGGATATTTTGTTAATTTGTATGGAGTTGAAGCCCCCGCAGTTGCACCTATTAAATTTGATGATACCACCATTATTCCTTATATTAATACACCATACGCCGATCAAACAACGACTGATCCCGGTTTAAAAAGTTCGTATCTACTAAAGTATAATACGGGTGACGGAAGTTTGGCGTGGCAACAGGCTTTGCAAGGTGATGTATCCTGGACAACGAGACAGGCCGATTCTGCAATTTTTACAATGGACTCGGCGAAGAACATCCATGCTATATTAGGATTCCGAGCGGGCACCCATCTTAACGGACTTATTACCGTTCCCAGCACTTTCACAAATACCTATCAGTATTATTTGGTAAAATTTAATTACACTGCCAACACCGGGAATGTAGTGAATATGATTCCGCAAGCAAATCCTTTATTGCTTCCTATTACCGGAGAAATTTGGGCGGGTATGTTCGAGGGCAAAGTCAATCTGGTCTATGATGAGACCTTAAACCGGTACTATCTTGCCGGCAAAAGAATGTGGAGCGATGGTTCATTTACTTATACAGATTTTTCTTACGGAGGAACCCCTTTCACGGGAGATGGTTATCTTTTGGTTTTTGACGGCTCCTCAGGAACGGAACAATGGAGAAAAGAGTTTACAATGACTTCAAATCCGTGGAACTATCCGGATGATAATGTGGTATTTAACATTGTTAAGGACAGTACCACTTCTGACATTTATATTGGAGGATATTATTTTATATATAATAAAACAGGCTCTACTACCTTTCCCAACAATGCTTCGTTAGGAAATTATTCTTTTCCATATTATTATACAGGTTACAACCCATATGTAATGCGTATCAACCCGTTGGGTCAGGTGCTTTGGGTGGCACAACCTACAAGTATTTCAACTGCTTCAATGGAAGGCCATAAATTTTATAAAAGTTCGCTTGTTCTTAACGGCAACGAAGTTGCTTTCGCAAAAGGAAGCCGTGGAGACACTTGGGGTACTTACCCGATGGTGCGACCGCAGAACGATGATGCAGACCCGCTTCTGGTAAGATTAAATAAAGATACCGGAGCTGTAATTGGAGCGCACGAAATCTTAAGTACTTATGGTTCCAAGGATGAGTTTACCTCTATAGCGGTCGATAATGACGGCAACTACGTGGTGGGCGGTTTCAAGCATGGCAGCCTTTTTATGGATCCCAACGACGGCGTACCAGAACTCCACGGCAATACCACCAGCGGGAAATCCCAGTTTTTCTTTGCCAAACTGGCCACCTCGTCTTCATGTACCCAAATGAACACAGCAGAAACCCCGGTGAAACAAACGGATGTAGTGTTTTATCCTAACCCTGTGCGTGATATTTTAAATATTAAAACCAAAGAAAAACTTACTTCCTACGAAGTCATCACCGCAGACGGCAGGTTGATGAAGCAGGGTAAATTCAGCGGGAATTTTACGATAGACATGAGTGGTGTTGCCACCGGAGTGTACTATGTGAAAGTGCAGGGTGAGAACTTTGCTACGGCTGGGAAAATAGTGAAGAAATAGGTTAATGGTTTAATCGGTTAATTGGTTAAAAAGCGAATTTGCGGATTTGCGGATTGCTGGTTAATTGATGAATTGATTAATTGTTTAGTAATAGCGAATTTGCAAATTTGCTGATGCAAAAGGAAGGCTTCGACGGGCTGAGCCTGAGAGAGGGTTTGTTCTTTCGTAACTGCTTCTTCAATAGACGAAAAAATCCCGGAACAGCTCCTTTTAGGGTCGGGGTAAAATGTTCCGGGATTTTTGGGTGAGTTTGCTTAAAAGTGGGGATGCTTACAGCATGACAAAGACAGTGGTGGTGACTCGGTTAAGATTTGTCTCAACTTTGCCAAAGTTTGAAACTTTGGCAAAGTTATTCCAGAAAATAAATAAGAATTTTTCACTTTTCAACTGCAACTTTTGGGCATTTTCGCATCTTAATACCAAACCATTGTTATGAAATTCATAACTTTGGTTGGTGTCGTGGCCTTTTACCTTAGTATCAAAATAAAAAGATTATGAATCAAAAAATCTACATCATTTCTGCGCTGTTCACCTGTCTCATGCTCCAGGCCCAGAACTACACCTGGCAGTGGGCGCAATATGGCGGAGGAGATCAAGGTTCTTCGGGATCGGGATTTACTTACTTTCAAGATGAAAGCATCCGTGATATAGCGGTGGACAGCAATAATAATTACTACTATCTGGCAACGGTAAATCCCGGAAGCCCGACCCTGAATGGCACCCCGGTTACCTCTTATCACGGTCAGGATTTATTCCTTTTTTCCACCGACTGTCAGGGCAGCTTAAGATGGACTAAAACCATTGGTGGACGATTATCATTAGAATATGGATGGAATATAGAACTGGACAATAATGGCGGTCTTTACTTATTGGGATCCTTTTATACTACCAATTATGTAACAGACCCAGCACCAATTCCCATTCATTTTGATACCAATGTAACATTGCCTTTGCTTACTGTTCCTTCCAGCCAACCAACAACCATAGATCCAGCATTAAAAACATCTTATCTTTTAAAGTACAATACTTCTGACGGAAATTTGGCGTGGCAGCAGGCTTTGCAAGGTGATGTATCTTGGACAACGAGACAGGCCGATTCTGCAATTTTCACAATGGACTCGGCGAAGAATATACATGCAATCTTGGGTTTTCGGGCCGGTACACATCTTAACGGACTTGTTACTGTTCCCAGCACTTTTACAAATACCTATCAATATTATCTGGTGAAATTTAATTACACCCCAGGCACTGGTAACACGGTGAATATGACTCCACAGGCAAACCCTTTACTATTACCCATGACAGGTAGTTTGGAAGCAGGTATGGTTGAAGGTCAAGTATTTCTGCTGTTTGATGAAACTTTAAACCGATACTATATTACCGGCAAAAGAGAAAGTGGAAGTTCGGGCTCCTATTTTCCTTTATCCTATAACAATAACGCTTTTACTCAAGATGGCTTCTTATTGTCATTGGATGGCACCACAGGCGCAGAACTGTGGAGAAAAGAGTTTTATGCCTACCAGCCTTTACCCAGAAATCGAATTCATGGCATTGTAAAAGACAACGCATCTAATATTTATATTTCCGGTCTATATTTCCATTTCAATCCCAATAATACACTTACTGCTACTTTTGGCAATTACAACTTTCCTTCTTCTAATGGTAACACACCAGTAGTCTTGAAAGTCGATAGCGCTGGAAATGTACAATGGAGTAAATCGGTAGATGGGTATGCAAATTCTGTTGTAGCCGCTGGGTATGGCTATAGTAAAGGGCCTCTGGTTCTCAATGGTAATGAAGTGGCCTTCGTAAAAGGGTCACAGGGCGACCAGTGGGGAACGCACACCATGACCCGTCCGGCGAATGACGATGGGGATCCACTCTTGGTACGCCTCAACAAAGAAACGGGTGCCGTAATTGGAGCGCACGAAATCTTAAGTACTTATGGTTCAAAGGATGAGTTTACCTCTATAGCGGTAGATAATGATGGCAATTATGTAGTGGGCGGTTTCAAGCACGGCAGCCTTTTTATGGATCCCAATGACGGTGTACCAGAACTTCACGGCAATACTACCAGCGGGAAATCCCAGTTTTTCTTTGCCAAACTGGCTACCTCGTCTTCATGTACCCAAATGAACACCACAGAAACCCCGTTAAAACAAACGGATGTGGTTTTCTACCCAAATCCGGTAAATGATGTTCTTCATATTAAAACCAAAGAAAAACTTACTTCCTATGAAGTCATCACCGCAGACGGAAGGCTGATGAAGCAGGGTAAATTTACAAGAAACCATACCATTGATATGAGTGGTGTCACCCCTGGAGTGTATTATGTGAAAGTGCAGGGTGATGGTTTTGCTACGGCAGGGAAAATAGTGAAGAAATAAGAAAGGCAAAAGGTAAAAGGCAAAAGGTAAAAGGTAAAAGGATTGAGCCGGTTAATGGTTTAGAAGGAGCGGATTTGCTGATTGCTGGTTAATTGATTAATCGATTAATTGTTTAGTAATAGCGAATTTGCAAATTTGCAAATTTGCAGATTTGCAGATTTGCTAATAAGACAGAAGGCTTCGACGGGCTGAGCCTGACAGAGGGTTTGTTCTTTCGTAACTGCTTCTTCAATAGACGAAATAATCCCGGAACGGTTCCCTTTATGGCTAGGGTAATTGGGCCGGGATTTTTTGTGAATTGAAATGGTATACTAAGAAAACAGGCAAAACCTTACCGGACATTTTAAAAATCTTAATCGCCGGTAAAGACCTGATTTTCCTGTTCCTGAACCCGGATAAAAGTGGTTCTTTTGGAAAGTTCGCGCAGGGTATGGGCTCCTACATAAGTGCAAGTAGAGCGAATTCCGCCTAAAAGATCTTTCACAGTTTCGGAAACGGATCCTTTATAGGGGATTTTAACTGTTTTCCCTTCTGAGGCACGGTATTCAGCGACACTACCGGCATGCTTTTCCATCGCTGTCCGGGAACTCATGCCGTAGAAAAGTTTATATTTTTTCCCTGATTCTTCGCTGATGTCGCCGCCGCTTTCATCATGTCCGGCCAACATTCCACCTAGCATCACAAAATCGGCACCGCCGCCGAAAGCCTTCGCTACATCGCCCGGAACTCTACACCCGCCATCTCCGATGATGTGTCCTTTCAATCCGTGGGCAGCATCGGCACACTCAATAATTGCGGAAAGCTGAGGATACCCCACACCTGTTTTCACTCTCGTGGTACAAACCGATCCCGGGCCTATTCCTACTTTAATCATATCTGCACCTGCAAGAAGAAGTTCTTCCACCATTTCACCCGTCACTACATTTCCTGCCATAATGGTTTTTTCCGGAAAACGATCCCGTGCTTTTTTTACAAAATTCACGAAATGTTGGGAATAACCATTGGCAACATCAATACAGAGAAACTGCAGTTCAGGATTTTGACTGAAGATTTTCTTAATTTTTTCTTCGTCTGAAGCGCCGGTTCCGGTACTCAGCGCGATATGATGATAGAATTCTTCCGGTTTTCCTTTTAAAAATGAACTCCATTCTTCGACGGTATAGTGCTTGTGAATGGCGGTCATCATCTTTGCTGATGCGAGTGCTTCTGCCATTTCAAAAGTCCCGACGGTATCCATATTGGCTGCAATCACAGGAACGCCTTTCCAACGGCGGCCGGTATGGAGGAAAGTGAATTCCCGTTCCAGAGAAACTTCCGACCTCGATTTCAAAGTAGAACGTTTTGGCCGAAACATCACATCTTTAAATCCTAATTTAATATCATATTCTATTCGCATGAGATGGTGTTTTTGTGATTAAAAATAATGTATCGTCATTGTGTGGTAACCGCTTTCAGTCCCACAATAGAAGCGATGAGCGTGGTGATGAAAAACAGTCTCCAAAAATCTGCCGGTTCCTTAAAAAAGAAGATTCCGACGAGAACCGTTCCCACCGCTCCAATGCCTGTCCATACAGCATATGCTGTACCAATAGGCAATGTTTGAGTGGCCTTCACCAATAAAACCATACTGATAGCAAGACAAATGAGAAACCCCGAAAACCACCAATAAGAAGCCGTTCCCGTAGTTTCTTTGGCCTTTCCGAGACAAGCAGCGAAACCGACCTCAAACAGGCCGGCGATAATGAGCAATATCCAGTTCATAATGTAATTAGTGCCGTAAAGGTGTGAATATTTTCCCAAATACTGAAAAACTTTTCAGCGGGAAAGCTGTTTCAGTCCTTCTTCCACCACCGTCATTGCTTTTCTTCTAAGTTCCGGATTTCCCCGATCCAGAGCTTTAAGGATGGTTTTTACTTCATGCAGATAAACTTTTGCAAAATCCGGATCGTAAGGAATAATCTCCAGCGAGTTGTCCAGAATATCGGCATATTTAACCGTTTGGGTTTCCGGGGATATTTGCTTCAGGCGTTCCACTTCTTTAGCCTTTCGGGTACGGCGGTTTAATTGGGGGAAATCATCTTTAATATAGACATCCGTAAGTTCTATCACTCTCTTCAAGGTTTCTTCTGCCTGAGCTTCCGGCATCACGGTTAGTAGAAAATTTCTCATTTCTTCTTCGCCTATCGGAGTATCTTCCAACACATCGTGCAACAATGCCGCTGCGAGAACAGTGATATCCTGAGTGTAATTTTTGCACTGTTCCATTACCCTGACAGGATGCACCATATAAAGATCCGGAGTGTATTTGCGTTGCTGATTTCCGTGGGCATGATAGCCAAATTCGGTAATCTTTCTCAGAGTTTCTTCCATTGCGGTTAATTTGGCAAACTCCTACAAAAACCTTTCCGAAGCTTTTTTAACTGATCACCCCGCTTCCCAATAATTCATCATTCAGATACCAGGCGGCAAACTGGCCTTCTGCGACGGCAGACTGCGGGTTCTGAAATTCAATAAAAAGTACTGAATCGAATTGATGAAGAATGGCTTTTTCCAAAGGTTGACGGTAGCGGATTCTCGCCATCACTTCCATCGTTTCGCCATCATTTAAACGAAGATCTTCCCGAACCCAGTGAACTTCAGCCGGATGAATTCTGATCACTTTAGTAAAAAGGCCAGGGAAATTTTTCCCTTCTCCCACAAACAGAATATTCTGTTCCATATCCCGTGAAATAATAAAACAGCTTTCCTGATGACCGCCGATACCAAGGCCTTTGCTCTGCCCGATGGTATAATATTGCGCTCCCTGATGCTTGCCTATCACTTTGCCATCAGATTTGTTGTAGGTTTTTTTAGTTGACAGAAATTCCAGTTCTTCTTTTTTAGATGAAAATTCAGGTATTTCTTTAGAATATGCTTCGAGATCTTTGAAAATTTCAACAATTTCGCCTTCTTTGGGCTGCAGCTGCTGTTTGAGGAATTCAGGCAAACTTACTTTCCCTATAAAACACAAACCTTGGGAATCTTTTTTTTCGGCAGTAATCAATCCCTGGTCTCTCGCAATTTCTCTAACTTTAGTTTTTGTGAGTTCGCCGATCGGGAAAAGCGCTTTAGAAAGCTGCTCCTGATTTAGTTGGCAAAGGAAATAGCTTTGGTCTTTATTCTGATCTTTTCCTGAAAGCAAACGATAAATTTTGGTTTCGTTTTCATCTGCGAAAGAATCCAAACGGGCGTAATGACCTGTAGCGACTTTTTCTGCACCCAATGCCAAAGCTGTTTGAAGAAAAACATCAAATTTTACTTCACGGTTGCACAGTATGTCCGGATTGGGAGTTCTTCCGTTTTCATATTCCTTGAACATATAATCCACGATGCGTTCTTTATACAGCTCGCTCATATCGATCACCTGAAAAGGAATTCCCAGTTTTTGGGCTACCATCAGCGCATCGTTGCTGTCTTCTATCCACGGACATTCATCCTCCAGAGTAACCGAGGCATCGTTCCAGTTGCGCATGAACAAACCGATGACTTCGTGCCCTTGCTGCTGCAGCAGATAGGCAGCCACCGAAGAATCCACTCCTCCCGAAAGACCTACTACAATTTTCATTACATCAGAATTTGGTGCAAATTTACAACTTTACACCGGGATTAACCGAGGCATACTATGAACAGGTTCTATACACACTTTCCAGAAAAGCAATCAGTTTTTTTCCTTCCTGAAATGAAATATCACTGGGCTTGCCTTGCGACAGCACTTCTGTTACGGTGTGGTATTCCTGTCTTAAGTTTTCCAAATTATCGGGAACGGTAATAATGGTGGGATCCAGCAGATAATCCTTGATGTGGCAAACTTCCACTTTGTCAAAATATTGTCCTGATATTTTGATATTGCCATGTTCTGAAACGATCGTCATGGAACTTTCAAGGTTTTTTTCATAGGCTGCAGTAGTAAAACTGATGCTTCCCATCCCTCCTTTCACAAAATCAAAAGTGGCGATACCGGTATCTTCGATTTCAATCAGATTTTTGTGACGCAGGGTTTTCAGCCGCGAATGAACATTTTCTATATCTCCAAAAATCCAGAAAATAAGGTCGGCAAAATGGGTAAACTGGGTAAAAAGTGTTCCGCCGTCCATGCTTTTGCTGCCTTTCCAAGATTTGGGAAGGTAATAATTTTCATTGCGATTCCAGAAACAATTGGTCTGCACCAGATAAATATCGCCCAAAATCCCTGATACCACCAAGTTTTTCAACCATACGGAAATGGGAGCGTAGCGGTTCTGCATAATCATGAAAACACTTTTCCCTGATTTCTGAGATACTTTTTCTAAGGTTTCGGCTTCTTCTACCGACATGCAGAAGGGCTTTTCGATAATGACATGATACCCGTTCTGCAGCAGTTCCCTCGCTTGTTCGAAATGCAGATAATTCGGTGTGGCGATTACTACAACATCCGTATCCGTGTCTTGTTCCAGAAAAGTTTCCAGTTGCGGATACGCTAAAAACGAATCCTGCGAATCTTCTTGCCAATGATGATCGATCACGGCACTGAGGCGCACGGTATCGAGACTTTTGATAATCTCAATATGCTTTTTCCCCATAAATCCGTTTCCTAAAACGGCAAAATTTAAAACGTTACTCATTTTAATCATAAAAAACCACCGACATTCATCAGTGGTTCTGTTGTTCGTGAATAATTGGTTATACTTTTTCTTTTTTTTCTTTTACGGGCTCTGCTTTTT
This sequence comes from Chryseobacterium lacus, assembly GCF_003336205.1. GTDB lineage: Bacteria > Bacteroidota > Bacteroidia > Flavobacteriales > Weeksellaceae > Chryseobacterium_A > Chryseobacterium_A lacus. The sequence goes on along the minus strand of NZ_QPIE01000003.1, from coordinate 340,581 downwards.
CCAGTGCATCTTTGGCTTCGTTCAGTTGCAGCGTTACCTTATCACCTTCTTTCATTTGTTTGTTCACCAGCATTTCAGCAATCAGGTCTTCGATATATTTCTGGATAGCACGTTTCAGCGGACGGGCTCCAAAGTCTTTGTCCCAGCCTTTTTCAGCAATGAAACTGGTGGCCTCTTCTGTAAGTTCCACTTTATAACCCAATTTTTCAATTCTGTTGTATAGTTTATTCAGCTCCAGATCAATGATTTTTCTGATATCCTTTTGTTCCAGAGAATTGAAGATAATAATATCATCGATTCGGTTCAGGAATTCCGGTGCAAAAGCCTTCTTCAATGCGTTTTCAATCGTAGAACGGGCTCTGGCATCTGTGGTAGATTTCTTCGCTGACGTTCCGAATCCTACTCCATCTCCGAAATCTTTCAGATCGCGGGTTCCGATGTTGGAAGTCAGGATAATAATCGTATTTCGGAAGTCGATTTTCCTTCCCAGACTGTCAGTTACATGGCCTTCGTCCAGAATCTGAAGTAAAATATTGTATACATCGGGATGTGCTTTTTCGATTTCATCCAAAAGAATAACGGCATAAGGCTTTCTGCGGACTGCCTCGGTAAGCTGTCCTCCTTCTTCATATCCTACATACCCCGGAGGCGCTCCTACCAGACGGGAAACTGCGAATTTCTCCATGTATTCGCTCATGTCAATTCTGATCAATGCATCATCAGAATCAAAGAGCTCGCGAGCCATTACTTTTGCCAATTCGGTTTTACCTACTCCCGTTGTTCCTAAGAAAATGAAAGTTCCGATAGGGCGGTTGGGATCTTTGAGTCCGGCGCGGTTTCGCTGAATTGCTTTCACTACTTTTTTCACGGCGTCCTCCTGCCCGATCACTTTTCCGTTCAACTGATCATCCATTTTCGCCAGCTTATCCAGTTCATTTTTACCCACCTTGTTGACAGGAACACCACTCATCATCGAAACAACTTCGGCTACATTTTCCTCGGTTACTGTTTCTTTTTTCTCTTTTACCTCTTTATCCCATTGTTCTTGTGCCACAGAGAGTTCCATCACCAAGCGTTCTTCTTCATCTTTAAGTTTTCGGGCTTCCAGATAATCCTGTGCCTTCACCGCTTTCTGTTTCAGCTCCTTAATTTCTTCAATTTTCTTTTCATTTTCGATAATTTGCGTAGGAACTTTCATGTTCTTGATATACACTCTGGATCCGGCTTCATCCAAAGCATCAATCGCCTTGTCCGGCAGAAAACGGTCTGTAATATATCTTGCGGTCAGGTTTACACAGGCGTTAATGGCTTCGTCTGTATAACTTACATTATGATGGTCTTCATATTTATCTTTGATCTGATTCAGAATCAATACGGTTTCTTCAATAGAGGTTGGTTCTACCATTACTTTCTGAAAACGCCTTTCCAAAGCACCGTCTTTCTCAATATACTGTCGGTATTCGTCCAAGGTAGTAGCTCCGATGCATTGAATTTCGCCTCTTGCCAAGGCTGGTTTGAACATATTTGAAGCATCCAGACTTCCTGTGGAAGATCCTGCGCCGACAATGGTATGCAATTCGTCGATGAAAAGAATGACATCTCTGTTTTTTTCCAGTTCAGTCATAATGGCTTTCATGCGCTCTTCAAATTGCCCACGGTATTTGGTTCCTGCAACAAGGCTTGCCAGATCCAAAGTAATGACCCGTTTGCCGTATAAAACCCTGGATACTTTTTTCTGATGAATCCGCAGTGCCAGACCTTCGGCAATAGCGGATTTACCAACACCCGGTTCTCCTATAAGCAAAGGATTGTTTTTCTTTCTTCTGGAGAGAATCTGGGAAACCCGTTCTATTTCTTTTTCGCGGCCAATTACAGGATCCAATTTTCCGTCTCTGGCAAGCGAGGTCAGGTCTCGCCCGAAATTATCCAGTGTCGGTGTTTTGCTTTTTCCTGTACCAATATTGCCTGATGGTTTTCTCATTTGCCCATACTCTTCCCTTTCTTCATCGTCGTCATATGCACTCATCTTCGGTTGCTCGCCGGAGTTTTTCATCATCATTTGGTATTCCTTGGAAACCTTTTCATAATCCACATCGTAGGCTCCCAGAATATTGGTCGCCGGATCTTCGAATTTATACAAAATACCCAAAAGCAGGTGTACTGTATTGATTTCTGTAGAACGGTATTGTCTGCATTCCAACTCAGAACGGCGAATGGCCTGATCTGCCATTTTAGTAAATGAAATTTTTTGTTTTTCTTCCGCAAGCGGGTTGATGGAAGCCACGTTCATGGATTCAATCTTTCTGCGAATCTGTGTAAGGTCAGCGTCCAGATTCTGAAGGATTTCCTTGGCAGAGTTTTCTGTTTTTATAATGCCTAAAAGCAGATGTTCCGTATTCAGGAATTCACTTTTCAGCCTGCGTGCTTCGTTTTTGCTGAGTTTGAATACTTGATCCAAACCCTCTGAAAATTTATAATCCATAATAAAATCTCGTCTATTTATGAGGTGGAAATTGCTCCACCTTTTCACGGTGAATAAGTTACAAATTCTTTACCAAAAATAATTAATGACGATATGGCAGAAATACGAAAGGTGATCTTACTGAAAATGACTACATTTGCAACCCTAAAATTATCGATTATGAGTCCAGAATTGATCAGTTATATCGGGTATGGCGCATCGTTTTTTGTAGTTCTTAGTTTCATCCTGAGAGATTTAAAAAAAGTCAGAATTATCAACCTGATTGGATGCATTTTGTTTGTGATCTATGGCGTTTACAATGATATGTTATGGCCTATTATTATTCCTAATGCCATTTTGGTGTTCATTCAAGCCTATCATCTGATCAAAAAAGATTAAATCCCAAAAAACCACAAAAATTTTTATTTATGAAAATTCTGGTGTCCGCATTCAGCAATCTTTATACCGACCAACGCATAGAAAAAGTGTGCGACACCCTTCACCGAAACGGGTATAAGATTGAACTTATCGGCAATACCTGGGGTGGCGAACCGGATATGGAAAGACCGTATCCTTTTTTCAGAATACGCCACTCTCAAACCTCATTGCGACGTGCTTATCTGGAATTTCAATTCAAACTTTATCGGGAACTGACAAAAAGGGCTGACAAAAACACCATCCTTCTCGCTAATGATTTAGATGCTTTACTGCCCAATTTCCTGATCGCAAAAAAACTAAACATCCCTTTGGTTTTCGACAGCCATGAAATTTTCACTGAAATGCCGGCTATTAAAGGAAGATTTACGCAAAAAATCTGGAAGAGTCTGGAAAAACAGCTGGTTCCCGGCACGAAATATATGATGACGGAAAGCCACAGCTATGCCGAGTGGTTCCACGATGAATATGGAGTACAGCCGGTAGTGATAAGAAATATTCCAAAAAAAATCACAGAAACGATTGATATTCCCACGAATAACCCGAAAATTATTCTGTATCAGGGAGCCATCAATCAATCCCGGGGAATTCCTCAGGCTATTCTGGCGATGAAGAATATAGAAAATGCCGTGTTCAAAATCATTGGTGACGGCCCCAAAAAGGAGGAATATGAAGCTCTTGCCCGGAAGGAAAACCTGGAAGAAAAAGTTATTTTCCTTGGGAAACTTCACCCTGATGCGCTTCGCAAGGTAACCCGTACTGCAGATGTAGGACTCAGCGTGGAGGAAAACGGAGGTGTCAGTTATTTGTATTCTCTGCCGAACAAAGTGGCAGATTATATCCAGTCGAGAGTGCCTTTGGTCATGATTAATTTTCCTGAAATGAAGAGAGTTTATGATCAATTTACAGTAGGAGAAATGATAGAAAATCATCAGCCTGAGACCATCTCCAAAGCCATCACTGCAGTTTTGGAAAAAGGAAGATCTTTTTATCAATCAGAATTGGAAAAGGCAGCGGAGGAACTATGCTGGGAAAAAGAAGAGCCTAAAATACTCGCCCTCTTTCAACAGGTAGAAAAGGAAAACTTTCATTAATTTTGCAGCATGACAATCAAAGAAAAGCAGCAGGAAGTCATTGATGATTTTGAGTTTCTGGACGACTGGGAGCAAAAATACGAATACATCATTGACCTCGGAAAACAATTGAAAGGATTGCCGGAAAACCGGAAAACGGACGAAAACCTGATCAAAGGCTGCCAGTCGCAAGTATGGATTGACGCCTCCTATAAAGACGGAAAACTCTTTTTTGATGCAGACAGTGACGGGATTCTTCCGAAAGGCATCGTATCGTTACTGGTTTCCATATACAGCGGCCACACAACAGCTGAAATTCTGGATTCTGATTTTGATTTCATTGCAGAAATCGGCCTTCAGGAATTCCTATCCCCTTCCCGTGCCAATGGATTGATGGCCATGACCAAGCAAATTAAATTTTACGCCGTAGCCTATCAGTTGAAGTCTTGACGAAAATCCTCACATACCGGTTCTCCGCTTTTGGCGACGTAGCTATGGCCGCTTTGGTTATACGTGAATTTCTGGAACAGCATCCGGAAGTGGAACTCATCATGGTTTCCCGGGAACATTTTGCCGATCTTTTTAAAGCAATTCCCAGGTTGACATTTAAAGGAGTAAGCCTGGATGATTATAAAGGGATTTTCGGCATGCATAAACTGGCTAAAGAACTGGCCACGGAATTTAACCCCGATGTGGTGGCGGATCTTCATGATGTGATTCGCACCAAAATCCTGAAAAGAATTTTCAGAGAAAAAGGATACAAAGTATCTGTTATTGATAAAGGTAAAGAGGAAAGAGAAATCCTGACCGATGTGTGGAATCTTGACAAAAAACCGATTCGTTCTACTGTGGAGAAATACGCCGATGTATTTCGTAATTTAGGTTTTCCCGTTGAACTTTCACACGAATTCAGAATTCAACAGGTTCAGAAATCCGGAATTGGCTTGGCTCCTTTTGCACAACATCATGGCAAGATGCTGCCTTTGGAAAAAAGCTATGAACTCGCCAGAATTCTGGCTAAAAAACATTCACTTTTTTTCTTTGGCGGAGGCAAAAACGAAACGGAGATTCTGGAAGAATGGCAACATAAAATTCCGAATACCACTAATTTGGCAGGTAAACTCACCCTACAACAAGAACTTCAGAAAATCGCAGAATTAGAGATCATGATTTCCATGGATTCTGCCAATATGCATTTGGCCAGCCTTGCAGGAACACGATGCATTTCCGTTTGGGGATCTACGCATTACTTTGCGGGATTTCTTGGTTATGGGCAGAAAATTGAAGATGTGGTGCATGTGAAAGACCTTACCTGCAGGCCTTGTTCTATTTTTGGCGACAAAGAATGTTACCGTGGCGACTATGCTTGTCTGGAGGAAATCGATATCCAACAAATCATCGATAAGATACAACCTGGGGAAAAGGAATTCGCTGAAGAGTAATCTACTTTCCGGGGGACGATTTGAATGTTCCTGCTTTCAAAAATTTTTATTCTTTCTTTTTCGAAACATTTTGCATAAAGTCGTGATTGCTAAACTGCGGCACGGAAACTATCGTAATCTCAATGAAATAGAGCTTTGTGGTGACCATCCTTCGATTTATCAAAATCTGTCAAATATCACTTTTAGAAATTCTCAAAATCCGGCGTCGTATTCAAATCTTTTGTAACTTTATTTGCCGGAAAAAATTAATGAACCGGCTATCTTTTTCCGCCTTCTTCTGAATCATTAAAAACCATTATATTATGACTGCACATACCCAAGATTTACGCAATGTGGTTTTGCTCGGCCATTCGGACAGTGGCAAAACCACGCTCATAGAGACCATGCTGTATGAAGGAGGAGCCATCAAACGTCGCGGAACCGTAGAAAACCGGAATATGGTAGGCGATTTTACCGATATTGAACATGAAAAAAAGAAAACTATTTTTTCGCACCAAATGTTCGTGAACTGGAGAAACAACAAAATTAACATGATTGATACTCCGGGATTTGACGATTTCGTAGGCGAAGTGATCGCCTCACTGAAAGTGGCAGATACCGCTTTGATTGTACTGAATGCAGCTTCCGGAGTCGAAGTAGGTACAGAGCTGGTTTGGGAATATGTGGAACAATACCGAACGCCGGCCATTTTTGTGATCAATCAGATGGATCATCCGAAAGCGGATTTTGAGATCACTTTGTCTCAGGCGAAAGAAAGATTTGGTTCGAAAGTGATACCCGTTCAATATCCTTTGAATTCCGGTGAGAAATTCAATCAGATTATTGATGCCCTGAGAATGGTGATGTATGAATTTCCGGCAGAAGGTGGAAAACCTGAGAAGATATCCATCCCCGAAAGCGAGATGGAAAAAGCGAATGCCATGCACAATGCACTGGTTGAAATTGCTGCCGAAAATGAAGAAGGTTTGATGGAAAAATATTTTGAAGAAGGAAACCTCAGTGAAGAAGAATTAGCGAAAGGGCTTACCATTGCGTTGGCACATCAACAGTTTTTTCCTGTTTTTGCAGCATCCGGACTGAAAGATATGGGAAGCGGCAGAATCATGGGATTTATTGATGACATTGCACCATCACCTCTGGACAGGCCAAAACGCAAGATGCAGGACGGAACTGAACTGGCTTGCGATGCCACCGAAAAAACTACCATTTTCATTTATAAAACCACTTCTGAACCTCAAGTGGGACAGCTTTTTTACTTCAAAGTTCTGAGCGGAACCCTGAAACCTGGAGATGAACTCGTGAACGCTGAAAATGGTGAAACCGAAAGAATTTCACAACTTTTTATTGCTGAAGGAAAAGAAAGAATTTCTGTGCCACAGCTGGAAGCCGGAGATCTTGGGGTGACCGTAAAATTAAAATCTGCCCATACCAACAACACCCTGAACACCAAAGGAACTGACCGCAAAGCACGCCTCATTGAATTCCCGGAAAGCCGCGTCAGAAAAGCAGTATTTGCAGAAAGCACTTCCGAAACAGAAAAACTTTTTGCCGCTCTAAATAAAATCCGGGAAGAAGATCCTACCCTGAAAGTAGAAATAGATCACGATACCCACGAAGCCGTACTTGGCGGACAAGGGCAGCTTCATCTCGAACTGGTGCAGCAACGTCTAGAAAAGGAATTCGGAGTGAAAATGCAAATGAAAAATCCTAAAGTTTCCTACCGGGAAACCATCACCGGAAAAGCTGATGCCGATTACCGCCATAAAAAACAATCGGGTGGAGCCGGCCAATTTGGGGAAATATACCTCAAAATAGAAAATTATTATGAAGGAATGGAAGAGCCTTCCGGAATGAACATCCGACAAAAAACGATAGAAGAACTTCCCTGGGGTGGAACCTTAGCTTTTTATTGGTGCATCGTGGGAGGTGCCATTGACAGCCGGTATATTGGCGCCATAAAGAAAGGAATCATGTCACAAATGAAAAACGGCCCATTAACCGGTTCGCCCTGCCAAAATATTAGGGTGTGCGTCTATGACGGAAAAATGCACAGTGTAGACAGCAACGATATTTCCTTTCAGTTGGCCGCTGCAGGTGCGTTCAGAGAAGCTTTTCAGCAGGCAAAACCTGAACTTTTGGAACCGGTCTATCACTTGGAAATCCTCTGTCCGGATGAAGCAACAGGTGAAGTAATGGGAGATCTACAAACCCGAAGAGCCATCATTTCCGGAATGGATAGCGAAGGAAGTTACCAGAAAATCATGGCAGAAGTACCATTGGCAGAACTGGATGATTACGGTTCTACATTGCGATCCATCTGCGGAGGCAAAGCCAAGTTTACCATGAAATTTTCCGATTATCAGCTGGTCCCTGCCAATATCCGACAGGAACTTGTGAAAAAATATGCTACTGAAAAAGCGGAAGTCTAAGAGTCTGTTTAAATCTTATAAAATAATTCAGTGACGGTTTCCACCATTCCTGGGGTGTGGGTGGCTGATGAATTTTCCAAATTAAAGTCAGCGTGCAGAAGGGAAGTGTGAAACCGTCGCTTTTTTAGTCTGGAAAAGCATCTGTTTTCTTTCAGTGAAAAGATGTATCTTTGCCGGCGAGAAATAAAGGGGTGCTGTAAAAAGCTGAGATCATACCCGATGAACCTGGAACAGGTAATGCTGTTTAGGGATTATCCCAACCGTAACATTGCGGATACGGACAAGTATATCTTTTTGAACCCCTTTTATTCCAATAAATTTTAACCTTAAAAATTTAAAAGAATGAAAGGATTGTTTTTTTTAGGGCTCTGTGCAGGCCCGTTCTATTTTGCACAAACATATCCACAAGATTCCCTGAAAGTTCAGGAAATTCAAGAAGTAACTTTTACGAAACGGCTTCCCGTTGCCAAAGAAATCATCAATGTAGAAAAAAATCTGGGCTACAAAAATCTGGGGCAGGATCTTCCGATTCTTCTTAAAAACCAAACCTCTGTCGTGGCTACATCAGATGCCGGAAACGGAATTGGCTACACAGGATTCAGAATCCGGGGAGTTAGCGGAACTTCCATTAACGTGATGATGAACGGAATTCCTTACAACGATTCCGAATCGCAGGGAACTTTTTTCGTGAATGTGCCTGATCTTACCAGTTCTGCATCACAAATTCTGATTCAAAGAGGAGTAGGAACTTCTTCCAACGGCGTTTCGGCTTTCGGAGCCAGCGTGAATGTCATTTCCAAAGATCCGGAAAAGGAGTTTTACGTGAAATCTGACAACAGTTTCGGTTCGTTTAACACCTATAAATATGCCGCTGAAATAGGCTCCGGAAAATTCTGGAAAAACCGCCTTTCCGTGATGGGCAGATATACCGGAATCCATTCTGACGGATATATTGACCGCGCTTCTTCAGACCTGCATTCGTACAATTTCACTGCATTATTTGAAGAAAACAAAACCCGAATCCGCCTTCTGGCTTTTGGTGGAAAAGAAAAAACCTACCAATCCTGGAACGGCATCGACAGAGAAACCTGGCAAACCAACCCTACTTTTAACTATTCCGGAGCGATCTACGATGCGAACTGGGAAAATATCATCGGTTTTTATGATAATGAAACCGATAATTACCGGCAAAACCACTTCCAGCTTCTTTGGAACCAGAACTTCGGAACGAATTGGGACTTAGAAACCACGCTGCATTATACCAAAGGAAAAGGATATTACGAAAATTACAAGCAGGAAGACCGCTTCTCGAAATATAATCTTCCCAATCAGGGAACGGCAACCCGAACCGATTTCATTAGAAAAAAATGGCTTGATAATGATTTCTACGGAATGGTTTCTACGCTTTACGGAAAATTTGACGACCTGAACCTGCAACTGGGCGTAGTAGGAAATCAATATTACGGAAGACATTTCGGAAGGGTAAGCGGAGTGTTTTTACCTGAAATTACTGATCATGAATATTACCGGAACAATGCTGTGAAAAATGAAATTTCCGGTTTTGCCAAAGCGGTGTACCAATGGAATCGGCTGGAGTTTTTCGGAGACCTGCAACTGCGGAATATCGGATACGACAGCCATATTGTAACCGCCGGTGATGATGAAGGTTTAGAGGTAAATAAAAAATGGAGTTTTTTCAATCCTAAAGCAGGAATCAGCTACAAAATTCCCTCAGGAAAAATATTTTTCTCTTATGCACTTGCGCACAGGGAACCAACACGTGACGATCTGCAGGCAGATCCAGATACACGCCAAGAACAACTTCATGATTTTGAACTGGGCCTAGAAAAGCAGATCGGAACCCGGGCTTCCGTTACTGCCAATGCGTATTACATGAATTATAAAGATCAGCTGGTTCTTTCCGGCGTCATTAATAATATCGGTGAATTTATCCGGGAAAATGCCGATGAAAGCTACAGAATGGGAATTGAACTGGGTGCACTTTGGAGAATAACCGATCAACTTGAAGCGAATGCCAACCTGACTTTGAGCAGAAATAAAATAAAATCCCTGAATTCGCAGGACGAGGACGGGACACCTCTGGTCCTGAAAGATACCGATATTTCTTTTTCACCCGCCATTTTGTCGAATTTGAGGATTCAATATCAGGCCACACCGCGGTTTTCTGTCGGTCTTTCCAGCCAGTATGTCGGGGAACAATACCTCAACAATACTGCTACCGAAGCGTTGAAACTGGACGCATATTTTACTTCTGATTTCAATGCACAATATACGTTGCCGCTCAGAAAAACAGAACTTCAGCTTAAGTTTCTGTTGAACAATATTTTTGATCATAAATACATCAACAATGGCTATGTGTATGACACCGATCCATATTATTTCCCACAAGCGGGAATTAATTTCATGCTCGGCATGAGTGTCACCTTCAGATAAGACGCTGTAAATCAGAAGCAAGGTTCCTTTCGGGGAGCCTTTTGTTTTTGGTTAAAATAAATTAAATTTGCCCAACATGAATATTTCAGCCGATATACTTGATTTTGTGAAAGAAAAGGGAAAAGCTCCGGTTCCGGGATTTGGAATCTTTTCTTTTGAAAGCACCGCAGCCCAACTGAATTCTGACACCAAAACACTGTTGCCGCCAGCGGGACGTATTGTTTTTGAAAGCGATTATACCATCAGTGACAACAGGATCATTGATTTTATTGCTTCGAAAAATAATATTCCTCATCACGAAGCGCAAACCGCTCTTGAAAAAATGACGGCTTTCTGGAAAAACAAAACAGAACTTGCAGAACCTTTCGAAGCAGAAGGGCTGGGCGAATTTCAAATGCACGACGACCGGCTTCTATTTAAAGGAAAACGGGCAGAACAAATACATCCGGATTTCTACGGCCTAGAACAAATTGTTCTCGCAGATCTTAAAAATAACCAGACAAAATCGGATACTTCAGGAAATTATCGATTTCGGAAATCGTTCTGGTGGTGGTTTCCGATCCTGATTATTATGGGAATCATCGTGTATTTTGCAGCAACACAAAAAGAACTGCTTTTCGGCGCTCCTTCTTTTTTACAGCCAGAAGAAGTAGCAGAAGCACCACAAATACAGGAAGAAAAGAAAATAATCCCAGCAGTTTCAGACAGCATGAAAGCAGACACAATGCAAACCGAAAATGCCGCACCACAAACCCCCGAATCAACATGGAAAAAATAAAAAAAGCCAGCGAATCGCTTACCATCATGACGAACATTGTGCTTCCCAACGAAACCAATTCGCTAAGAAATCTTTTCGGTGGAGAGCTTTTGGCAAAAATGGATCGTTGTGCTTCAATATCTGCCGCGAGACATTGCGCCAGACGAGTGGTAACGGCTTCTGTAAATCATGTTTCGTTCAATCAACCGATTCCAGAAGGGGGAATTGTCGTTCTGGAGTCGAAAGTTTCCCGCGCGTTTTCGACTTCTATGGAAATTTATGTGGATGTATGGCTGGATGATCCTATTGCCGGAAAAAAAATTCATACCAATGAAGGTATTTACACTTTTGTGGCTGTAGATGAATATAATAAACCGGTTCCTATTCCGCAGGTGGAAGCAGAAACTGAAATCGAAAAACAGCGTTACGACGCAGCATTGCGCCGGAAAGAACTGTCTTTGATTCTGTCTGGAAGAATGAAACCACATGATTCTGTGGAACTCAAAAAGCTTTTCTCAAGTTAAAATTAATTCAAAAATGATGTTCATTCCATTTCTTAAAATGGAACGTCATCGCCATATCAAATGAAAATACTTCAGCTGGATACCAACCATCATCTCATTACCGAACAGCTTACTGCAAATGGCTTTCAGGTGGATGAGGACACGGTATCTTCGTATTATGAAATTTTAGAAAAAATTAATAATTACGACGGTATTATTCTTCGGAGCAGGATTCCTGTTGACAGAAATTTCCTGGAAGCTGCTGAAAATCTGAAATTCATTGCCCGTGTAGGAGCCGGAATGGAAAACATTGACACTGAAACTGCAAAAAAGTCAGGCATTCTTCTCTTTAATGCTCCTGAAGGAAACCGCGATGCCGTAGCGGAACACGTGCTGGGAATGTTGCTTTTGCTTATGAACCGACTCAGAATTTGTTCCGATGAAGTGTGCAACGGCATTTGGAAACGGGAAGAAAATCGAAGTGATGAACTGTACGGAAAAACATTTGGCATTATTGGCTACGGAAATATGGGCAAAGCCGTTGCTAAAAGACTTTCAGGATTCGGAGTGCGCGTTATTTTTCATGATATTCTTCCCGATCTCTCGGATGAATTTGCAACCCAAGTTTCTCTGGGTGAACTGAAAAACGAAGCTGATGTCGTCAGTCTTCACCTTCCGCTGACACCTGAAACTTTGTTTATGATAGATGAAAAATTTATTTCAGAAATGAAGAAAGATTTTTATTTCATTAATACCGCACGCGGAAAAAATGTGAAAACCAAAGATCTGGTCGTTGCCCTGAAATCCGGGAAAATAAAAGCCGCTGCCTTGGATGTTCTGGAATACGAACGTAGTTCTTTTGAATCTTTGGATGAAATGAACGAAGATTTACAATTCCTTTTGCAGTCGGAAAAAGCATTGGTAACCCCGCACATCGCAGGCTGGTCGCACCAAAGCAAGGAAAAAATGGCACAGATTATTGTAGATAAAATACTAAAAAAATTCCGGAAGCAGTAACGCCTCCGGATTTTTTATACCGAAAGTTCGGCAATGGTAAGCTGTTGCACTTCTTCTTCGTAGTGCTCCAGTTCGCTTATAATTTTGCTTTGGTCTTTCTTGAAAAATGAAGTGTTGGCAAAAACCGTTTTGTAATATGAAATTCCCTGCAGGAGATTGTTCCGGAAAGCTTCCAGCTTTTTTACCTGCTGAGGTTTCAGTTCCGTGGCTGCCGTCATTTGATCTGCCAGATTTCCGATGTACAGTTTCAGTTCTTTAACAAACATATTCGGACGTTGGCTGTGATCTTCCAGACTGATTTTTCCATAAATATGCTGAATCATATCCTTCAGAGAAACCGTTTTGGAGAAATACGCCATATTCGGTCCAGGACAAATCACAACACCTTGTTTTTGGCCTTTCACCGGAAAGCCAAGTTCCAAATGTGACGCATTGGCTAAACCTACGCAAAGGCAGGCTTTCTCGGTAGCCGCCGTTTTTTCTTTATTAAATTCCTCAAAAGAAAGTTCATTTCTGCGACCTTCCAGTTCCTTCAGTTTTAGATCCTGATATTTTTTAGAAGCCGTACAAATTCCTTCGTTTTGGCCGTAATCTTTGCTGAGTGCAAGGTATTTTTTAGGGCATGAACTTCCGGCTTTTCCGGCGGCAATTCTTTGATTTTTATGAAACTCATTTGTGGTTCCGCGAACGGTATTGAAAGGAATTCCCAAAGGAGAAATATTGCTGAGATACAAGTCTTTTTCTTTCGCATTGGCCAGTAATTTTCGGGTGTCATCATCCACAGAAGTAGCTTCCGGTACCAGCAGGAAAGGCGAGCCCCAACCTACAGAATCCACTTCGTAATAATTGAGTAAAAAATCCTGTTCTTCTGAAGTTCCCACACCGCCTTGAACGGTAATTTTAATGGGTGGAAATTCCGCAGGAACCGTTCTGCCCTTGCTTTCCAGCGATTTTGAAAAGAGATCGTACGCTGATGCTGCGAGTTCCTGTTTCTTTTCTTTAAATTCTTCAATAATGGGCCCCAATAACAAACCGTCTGTTGCGAAAGCGTGTCCGCCGCAGTTTAATCCGGATTCTATGCGGTATTCCGATACCCAAAGTCCTTTTTTGGCAAGGAAATTTCCTTGTACCATGGCAGAACGGAAATCGCTGACTTTCAGAACAATTTTCTTTTTGAAATTATTATCAGCGTCGGGATAAAAATCATCAAAAGATTCCAAATAACTGTACAGTCTTGGGTTCATTCCGGCAGAAAAAATCACGGAAGAACGGGCAGTACTGTTGGCAAAACCGCGTAATGCAGCATGAGCGTCATTGTACATTGATGGAAGTGGTTCGCCATCTTTGAAGTTTTCTTTATCTACCTTGGTCATGATATTGACATCAATACTTCCGGGATGGAAATACTGATCCAGAGCGGCTTTTACTTCACTGATGTTGTTTTTTCCGGATTGGATAAGATCTTCCAGTTTCTGTTTCAGTTCCGACGTTGACGGAAGAATCGCAAGAAATTCATCGATTTTCTCTTTCTTTTCAATCATTTCCGATTTGAAAGTTTCAAATTTTTCGGTCACAACTTTATCGACAAGATTCAGATAATTCGTAATTCTTTTAGCCTTAGAATCTTCTGCTTTCAGGCTTACTTGTTCGTACGGATGTTTGAATTTGGCAGCGTAAAAAGCGGTCATTCTATCGATGAGATCATCATCCATAATAGAAATAACGGAATCGATTCCGTATTGTGCTACCCGTACCGGACTGTCGATCGTGAAAGCAAGTCCCATAACAGGGATATGAAAGGTGTGTAAGTGTTTAGACATGAATAAAAACGCGTTTATATTTGAGCCCAAAGGTAAGAATTAAGAAACGGTAAAAAACATGATTTAAACCCTAAAATAAATATTTTATTCCTTATTTTTCATTTTAATCCCGCTTTAGTTTTATAATTTTTGACGATTGCAGGATATTCATGGTTAAAAAGTATTCTGTAAAACATTGGTGAAGAATTCGTATCACCGGAATATAAACCCTTTTCAGGTTGTTAAATAAATCTTAATATTACTTGTATCCATGCGCTTCTTTGCTATAATTTGCTAAATTGCCGCTCATTTGAATGATTGGAAAATGAAGAAAAACTTTTGGCTGGTTGCGTTTCTATTTTTGTTTTTGTTTTCGTGCAAGAAAGAATCCGGAACGTTAAAAGAAGAAACGCAAACCTCTCTTCCGAATTTTGGAAACATCGAACTCGACAAAGTTTTTCAAAGACAGGACAATCGGATCGCTCATGAAGATTCCCTTCACACGATTATTCACCATTATTATCAGAATATCTGGGAAGGAGGCGATCTTTGGGGAGGTTTTCTGATTGCCAAAGGCGACAATATTCTGTACGAGGGATATCGCGGATTTGCTCAGGATCATCAGCAGGAACCTATTACACGGGACACTCCGCTTCATATTGCTTCCATCAGCAAACCCATCACTGCGATGGCCATCATGAAACTGGCAGAAGCAGGAA
Source organism: Chryseobacterium lacus (assembly GCF_003336205.1). Taxonomy (GTDB): domain Bacteria; phylum Bacteroidota; class Bacteroidia; order Flavobacteriales; family Weeksellaceae; genus Chryseobacterium_A; species Chryseobacterium_A lacus. Next base: position 325,492 of record NZ_QPIE01000003.1, on the reverse strand, counting down.
AGCTAAAACTGGAAGATACTGTGGATCAATTTTTTCCAAAATTTCCCTATCCCGGTGTTACCGTAAAATCTTTGCTGACACAACGGAGCGGGCTTCCGAAATATGAATATTTTATTGAGAAAATAAAACCTGAACCGGCAGAACTTTCTAAAAAGTTCCTTACCAATCAGGACATTCTCAATATGATGATAAAATACAAACCTGATGTGCTGCGTGCGCCGGAAACAGGTTTTACTTACTGCAATACCAATTATGCGCTGCTCGCCCTTATTATTGAAAAAGTAACATCAACTCCATTTCCATCAGCGATGGAACAAATGGTTTTTGAACCTTTGGGGATGAAAAAAACCTACATTTTTCAGGAAAAAGACACCCTTTCGGGAGCTAAATCCTTCTACAGAAACGGCCCGAAAGTTCACCCTTATGACAGATTGGACCTCATTTACGGGGACAAAAATGTATATACCACACCGCGAGATTTGCTTTCGTTCTCCAAAGCGATGTATGCCGACAATTTCCTTCACAAAGACCTGAAAGACATGATATTTGAGCCTTATAGCAATGAAAGAAAAGGCATCAATAATTACGGAATTGGCTTCAGGATGAAAGTGTATGACAACGGATCAAAACTTACTTACCACACCGGATGGTGGCATGGCACAAATTCTGTTTTTGCGCATCTCCCGGATTCTTCAGTTACCATCGTAGCAATTGGAAATAAATTTTCCAGGTTGCCTTATTCTGCGCTGTCGCTGGCCAGTCTTTTCGGCTCTTATCCGATAGAAGCAGACCGTCTGAAGAAAAGTTTAATGGGTTCCCGAAATTCTTCCACTCTCGAAGCAGCCCATTCTACGTCCGTTGATGAATAATCATTAAATTTGTACAAAATTCTTTTATGAAGAAGTTATTACTTCTCGCTGTTTTCTCTTTAATTCTACTTTCTTGCGCCCGCGTCGGATCGCCGGTAGGTGGCGACAAGGACACTATTCCTCCGAATTTTTTGGGATCCAATATTGATACGCCAAGAGTTTTAGTTCCTCAGGATTTCAGGGAATTGAGGCTTGCTTTTGATGAATATATTACCCTGAAAGATGTTAACAAAAATCTGATTATTTCTCCGCCTATCAGAAGAATAAAGAAAATACTGCCTGCGAACCTAGCCACCAGAGAAGTGATTATTCAATGGGAAGATACTTTACAGGCCAATACTACTTACAGTTTCAACTTCGGAAACGCGATTCAGGATAACAATGAAGGAAATCCGTTGCCTTATTTTACTTATGCCTTTTCCACCGGTGAAAAAATTGATGATCTTTATATCAGCGGTGAAATCACAGACGGATATCAAATCCGGCCTCCCTCAAAACCTGCCAGTATTGTAATCGGACTGTATCAGGTAAAAGATACGATGGATTATCGCCAAAAACCATATTACATTACCCGCGCAGATGATGACGGATATTACGAACTGAATTACATTTCGCCCGGAGAATTCCGTGTCATTGCTTTTGAAGATGAAAATGGAAATTCCGTTTACGATCCCGGAAAAGAAAAAGTAGCTTTCCGGAAAGAACCTGTAAAAGTAGATTCCTCGATTTCTGGCCTCAATATGAAACTTTTTCCTTCACGAAAACCTTTGAAATATTTAGAAATGAAACCGATGGACGGAGGTGTCGTGATGCTTTTTGAAGGGAATCCGGAATCTGTACAAGTGAAGTCTGTGAGTGAAAAACTAAAAAATTACAAAGTAACACACCGTCCGAATTCAGATTCTGTGAAAATCTGGTTCAATGCGGCAGACCAAAATATTGGCGTAAATTCCACCGAAAATGTAAGGTTGAGTTATGATACCGGAAGCCGACAGGATACAGTATCACTATTTTACAAACACAACGAAAAAACAGAAATGCTGATTGAAAACCGAGGTGGAAATTTACTTCCTCCCAAGTCGCCTTTCAGGATCAGTTCCAATTTTATGATTGATAAAATTCAACCCGAAAAATGGACGCTCACTCTTGACAGCCTTACTGTAGAACCGTTCACAGCGAAAATTTCGGAAACAAATCCGTATCAAATTCTAGTGGAAGCGAATTTTCAGGAAGGCCAAAAATACCGGCTCACGGTTCCCAGCAAAACGGTGTCTTCCTTCTACGAATCGACCAGCAAACCAATGCGTTTTGATTTTGAGGCGGATCAATTACAGAATTTTGGAAGCATTACTTTTCAACTGGCCAACAAACCGGAAAGTAAATTCTGGCTTCAGTTGCTCAACAGCAATGAGGAAGTGGCCTACAGCAAATATACTGATCAGGCAAATGTGAAATTTGATATCGTAAAACCCGAAGAATATTTTGTGAGAATTCTGGTAGATAATAACGAAAATGGGCTTTGGGAAGGCGCAGATTTTCAGAAAGAAATTTTCGCTGAAGACGCTTACATCTTTTACAAAAAAATAAGCGCACGCCCACTTTGGGAAATTGTAGAACCCTGGGATTTGACCGATCCCCGAAAACTGGACCCTCAAAAGCCGGCGGCTCCTGCTGCGCAACAAAATCCGTCAACACCTCGGACTACAACGCCAAGAAACACCAATCAGCCTTTACAAACGACACCTCAGCAACGCCCACAACTCCAAAGACGATGATCAAAAAAACCGGCAAAATAGTACTTTGGGTTATCGCCATTTTTGCTGCCATACAATTGATCCCGATCGATCGGGCCAATCCTCCGGTAGATCCTGAAAAAGATTTTATTCAGGTGATGAATACGCCTCCCAAAATATCTGGACTTTTGAAAAGAGCTTGTTATGACTGTCATTCTTTCGAAACTGAATATCCTCGCTACGCTTATGTTGCGCCGGTTTCGTGGTCGGTAAAACATCATATCAATGAAGGCCGTGAACACGCCAATTTCTCAATTTGGGAAAATTACAATCAGGATCTGAAAAAAAATATGCTGGAAAAAGCAGCACAAAATATTGACTCCAGAAAGATGCCGATTCCCGGATATATTGTCTATCATCCTGAAGCCAATCTTTCCGAAGCCGAACGCCAATTGCTGATCAATTATTTCAAAGAATTGCTGGAATCAGAAACGTATTGATAAGGTTTTTCACTTGCATTTCGAGGAAAAACAGAACTTCTTTTATCATTGATCCGGAATATCTTTATCAATTATTTTGATTATTTTTGAAAAAAATCCGTACTATGACTTTTAGAAATCTTTGTATTGGTTCAGGAATACTGATGTTGGCTTCCTGCACTACACAAACTATGAAAATAACACCTTCCTACCCTGAAACAAAGAAAATTCAACACACCGATACTTATTTCGGCGAAAATGTGGAAGATCCATATCGCTGGCTGGAGGATGACCGTGCTGCAGATACCAAAGACTGGGTTCAGCGGCAGGCCGCGTTTACAGGAGATTATCTTTCCAAAATACCGTTTCGCGATGACTTGAGATCTCAGCTCAAAAATATCTGGAATTATGAAAAAGTTTCGGCTCCTTTTAAAGAAGGTGATTATACTTATTTCTATAAAAATGATGGACTGCAAGCGCAATCGGTACTTTACAGAACAGATAAAAATGGTAAAACCGAAGTGTTTCTGGATCCGAATAAATTTTCCACAGCAGGAACTACTTCTTTAGCCGGAGTTTCTTTTAATAAAAAAGGAAATCTGGTTGCTTATCGCATTTCTGAAGGCGGTTCCGACTGGAATAAAATCATCATCATGGATGCAGTGAGCAAAAAACAGATTGATGAAACCTTGGTAGATGTGAAATTTTCCGGTGTTTCATGGCGAGGCGATGAAGGTTTTTATTATTCCAGCTACGATAAACCCGATGGAAGCGCACTTTCTGCCCAAACCGATACTCATAAAATTTATTTTCACAAACTGGGAACACAACAGAAACAAGATGAATTAATCATTGGCGGAGTAAATTTTAAAAGAAGATACCTTTCCGCAGAAGTATCTGATGACCAGCGCTTTCTGATTTTAAGCGCTGCCAATGCTACAAACGGGAATGAATTGTATATCAAAGACCTGAAAAATCCGAAATCGGACTTCATCGCTATACAAAAAGGATTTGATCATAACACGGATTTTGTTCACAGCAAAGGCGACATTATTTATATGATGACCGATAAAAATGCACCTAACCGAAGACTGGTAAAAACTAAGATTACAAATCCTACGGCATGGGCAGACGTCATTCCTGAAACTGAAAATGTATTGAGTGTTTCCACAGGCGGCGGATATTTTTTCGCTAGATATATGAAAGATGCTGTCACTTCCGTAAAACAGTTTGATGGAAACGGCAAAGTGATTCGTGACATTCAACTTCCGGGAATTGGAACCGCCGGCGGATTTAGCGGAAAAGAAACGGAAAAAGAGCTTTATTATTCGTTTACCAATTACATTACTCCCGGAACCATTTATAAATATCAGGCAGAAACCGGAACTTCTACCGTTTATTATCAGCCAAAAGTAAATTTTGATCCGAAACAATATGTCTCTGAACAGGTTTTTTATACCTCGAAAGACGGCACCCGGATTCCAATGATGATTTCTTATAAAAAAGGACTGAAAAAAGACGGGAAAAACCCAACCATTCTCTATTCCTACGGAGGATTTAACATCAGCTTGCAGCCCGCATTTTCAGTCGTGAATGCAATCTGGATGGAAAATGGCGGCATCTACGCAGTTCCCAACATCCGCGGAGGCGGTGAATACGGCAAAAAATGGCACGATGCCGGAACCAAAATGCAGAAGAAAAATGTTTTTGAAGATTTTATAGCAGCCGGAGAATATTTGCAGCAGCACGGTTATACTTCCCCTGATTATATGGCACTCTCCGGCCGTTCCAACGGTGGACTTCTCGTAGGTGCTGTGATGACAATGCGTCCGGATCTTGCGAAAGTGGCTTTCCCGGGAGTTGGCGTTCTGGATATGCTTCGTTATAATAAATTTACTGCAGGAGCAGGCTGGAGCTACGACTACGGAACGGCTGAAGACAGCCGAGAAATGTTCGATTACTTAAAATCGTATTCGCCGGTGCACAATGTGAGGAAAGGCGTTTGCTACCCTTCTACCATGGTGATTACAGGCGATCATGACGATCGTGTAGTGCCTGCTCATTCTTTTAAATTCGGGGCAGAATTACAGGAAAAACAATCTTGTAAAAATCCAATTTTAATGAGAATTGAAATTAATGCCGGACACGGAGCTGGCAGAAGTACCGACCAGGTGATTGGTGAAAACACTGATCTTCTGAGTTTTGCACTTTATGAAATGGGTATCAGAAATCTGAAGCCGTAAGTTATCACACTAACAAAAATGCCTTTCATTTTTTCTGAAAGGCATTTTTCATTGGATTATTCCAATGATTATTACTCTTCCAGCCAGCCTTTTTCACCAAAATACTTTCTGAATTTCTGAATCTTGGGTCCAACGACTGCGCTGCAATAAGGCGTGTTTGGATTTGCAGAATAATACCCCTGATGATACGTTTCCGCAGGCCAGAATTTTTCTAATTTGGTGATTTCCGTAACATATTTCCCTGCCCATTTTCCGGATGCTTCAGATTTTTTAACAGCATCTTCTGCTTTTTTCTTTTCCGTTTCATCATTGTAAAAAATAACCGAACGGTACTGGGTTCCAATATCATTTCCCTGTCGGTTGAGCTGGGTAGGATCGTGAAGAAAAAAGAAGACTTCCATCAGTTGTTCATAAGAAATAATTTTGGGATCATAGGCGATCTGTACTACTTCGGCATGTCCGGTTTCCCCGGTGCAGACTGCTTCATAAGTTGGATTCTCAACTGTACCGCCGGAATATCCAGACACCGCTTCATGTACGCCTTTCAGCATGTTAAAACAACTTTCAACACACCAGAAACATCCACCGCCAAATACAATATATTCAAGATTATTTTTATCCATATTCAAATTTTTAAACTGATCATGAGGTTGTTTTTTTTCCTGTCCGTTACAGGAAATCAACAGAAAACACCATATCGAAAAAAGAAATTTCCTCACTTTAGTAAGAACGTTTTCTGCTCCGTTTTATTTGAAAATCTGAAAACCTTATTCTGTAACAGATTGCCCTTCTTCGTGTACCGTTCCGGCAAAGAAATTTTCTAATTCCTGCAAGGTTTCCGGATTGGTTTTGATGTCTTTCACGACAACACCTTTATTCAGCAGAACAATTCTGTTGCTTACTTCGGTAGTATGCGCCAGATCATGGCTGGAAATCAGGAAAGTAACTTGTTCTTTCTGAGACCATTCTCTGATTAACTTTTTCAGTTTTATCTGCGTAGAAGGGTCCAGATTCGCAAAAGGTTCATCCAAAATAATAATTTCCGGTTTGCCGATCAGCGCTCCTACAATTCCTACCTTTTTTTGGTTTCCTTTGGAAAGGTCTCTAATGTATTTCTTCGCATTCAGAATTTCTCCGTTGAAAAAATCGCTAAATTGTTTCAGAAACTCATCTACCGCCGGCTTCGACTGACCACGGAGTTCACCAAGAAAATAAAAATATTCTTCGGGAGTCAGATAACCGATCAAAAAACTTTCATCAATAAATGCTGAAGTTCTGTTTTTCCATTCTTCCGATTCATTCACTTTAACGCCAGCGATAGAAACCGATCCTGAACTGGGCTGTATCAAATCCAGCAGCAGCGAGAATAAAGTGGTTTTTCCGGCACCATTATTTCCTACCAATCCGAAACTTTCGCCTTTGGGAATTTCAAGATGAGTGATATCCAACACTTTTTTGGCTCCGTAAACTTTAGATATATTCTGAATTACAATCATTTTATTACTTTTTAAAATTACGATTATGTTGTTTTTTTAAATGCTTCCAGGGTGGAATATTTCTCCGTTCTGTATGCTTTTACAATTTGATCAAAAATGATATTGCGCATCAAAAAACCGATGAGTCCCAACAAAGCCAAAGCTCCCACTGCGGCATACATCCCGAAAAAATATTTCATCCCGGCAAATACGACCATGGGCAACAGCATCTGAGGAATCATCATGAGCATCACTTTAAAATTAAAATTATTCTTGCTTCCGCTGAAGCTTTTCGTGCTGGAATTTAGGTCTACAGGCTGTTTATTAAAAGCTCCTGCCAAAAGTGTGAGGTAAGAATTCACTCCGAGATTATACAGTCCGCCTGCCAAAATCGTGAGATACACTTCCCATCCAAAATAAAGATACGCAGTAGAAAGAATCATTGAAATCAAAATTCCAATAATAATCAGCGACCATTTGGCTTTCAGATATTGTTGGTACGGAACGTTCTGCGTCATCATCAGAGGATAATAAGAGCTGTCCCAGGCGGGAACCCGCTGTCCGAACATCATCATAAAACCGCCGGTAACGAAAATAGCCGCAAACAGTTTCATGAAATCTGACTGGTATAATGAATTAAAGAAAAGCAAACCGTAAAAAAGAAAGAAGAATCCTGAAATCATTGCAGCACGCGCGGCTTTGCTTCTTTTCAGCAAGCGGACATCATTGTTCAAAAATGTCCCGATAACACCGAATTTGTTTAGAAATTCAATATTTTCGGTTTTGCCTTCTGCTTTTTTTAATTCAAGCCCCTGATCTAAATAGAAGTTTTGTCTGATGACTTTATGCGTATAATAAGCAGAGGCTCCTGCGAGTAAAATAGGAATTAAAAACAATCCGGGAATACTGTACAAACTATAAAAAATCGTCTCTGAAAACTGAGTAAGCTGAATAACACCATAATATTCCAGAGCTCCAAATAAAATCACTATTCCCGCGACGGAGTAAAAAACAGAATTTTTTCCGTTCAGCAAAATATTAAGGAAATTATTGAAATAAAATACAAACAGAATTCCGATCACGAACATTAATACACCTGCGAAACTGAATCCATCAATCACAAGCAAAACAGCAAAAGGAATCAGAAAAAGCAGGTTTCCCCAGTTGAAAAAGTGAAAAAAGGTTTTCAGAATGGTGTAATCGACCAGTTTATTTTTCGGAATATTTTGTCCAAGAAATGGCTTGATGTTCTGCGTCGGCATTTGCTGAATGAAATACCTGAGCACAAGATCGAACGCCCAATAATACAGGAAAAACCGGCAAAACAACAGCAAAGGATCGGTTTGCAACTCTTCTTTAGCAAAGAAGAAAAGCAGAAAAGGCATCGCCATGAACATCAAAGCAAAATACACAATACTGAAAAACATCAGGATTCTGAGCGCTAAATTGGTTCCGAATTGTGGATTGCGTATAAAGTTTTTTAATTCTAACCGTAGTAAACGTCGGTACATAACATTTTTATTTGATAAGTCAATATAATACAGAAAATGTTACAGAAAAACAAGATTCCGAAAAATCACTTCATCAGTTCGGCAGCCTGTTGCAATGCAGCTTGCGTAATGCGGGAACCGGACAAAAGCTGTGCGATTTCCTGAAGTTTCTGGTTCTGATCAAGATGAATAATCTGAGTTTGCGTCTTTCCAGCAACTTCTGTTTTGATCACTTTGTAATGCGCATCACCTTTTGCGGCTACCTGCGCTAAATGTGTAATCACGACAAGCTGCATATCACCGGCCATTTCCCGCATGACATTGCCCGTTTCTTCAGCAATTTTACCTGAAACACCTGTATCAATTTCGTCCAGAATCAAAGTAGGAAGTTCGGAATTTTCAGCCATAATTTTTTTGATGGCGAGCATTACCCGAGATCGTTCGCCGCCGGAAACTGCGTGCTGAATATTCTTCAGCGGAAAACCGGAATTGGCCTGAAAAAGAATTTCAATTTTATCTTTACCGAAAGAATTAAACGAATCGGCAGGCGACAACTGTACTCGAATTCTGGCTTTTTCAAGACCCAATTTGCTGAGAAGTGCTTCCATTTTTTCTTGGAAAATATCCGCTGCCACCTGTCTGTTTTTTGTAAGTACTGCTGTTTGCTGACTCATCCGTTGATAAAGATTGGACAGCATTTTTTCGGTGGTGATGATGGAATTTTCCAGATCAGCAAAATTGCTTTGCTCAGTATTCAACTCATCCCGAATGCCAATCAATTCAGGAATTGTATTAACATTATGTTTTAAAAAAAGCAGATTTATTTTGTTGATTCTACCACTCAGTTCCTCGTAAAGTTCCTGATTAATGTCAATCTGTTCTGCTTTATTCTGAAGTTCAAATAAGATATCTTTCAGTTCCACAAAATTCTCATCGAACCGCGTCAGCAATTCTGAAAACTCGTGTGAAAGTCCCGCAACTTTTGAAAGGCGGTTTTTGGAATCCAGCATTGCATCCAGAATTCCAATTTCTTCAGCATCGAAACGAGCGAAAATCTGCGCCAAATTTTCAGAAATTGCTTCGGCATTTTCCTGTGTAGAAATTTTTTGTTGTAAGTCTTCAAGATCAGTTTCATCCAAATTCGCGTCCTGAAGCTCAGATAAAATAAAAGACTGATAATCAGATTCTTTATTACTTCGCTCCAGTTGGGATTTCATTTCTGTAAGCCTCCTTTCCAGCAATTTAGCTTCAGAAAAATCCTTTTGATAACCGTTCGTAAGAAGCCTGTTTTCTGAAAGACCGTCAATGATTCTGAACTGATATTCTTCCTTAAAAAGATCGGAAGTTTCAAACTGCGAATGTATATCCACGAGTTTTCCGGAAAGCTGTTTCAGAATATCCAGCGTCACCGGAATGTCATTGACAAACGCTCTGGATTTGCCTGAGGGAAGAAGTTCCCGACGAATAATCGTTTGAGGTTCAAAGTCAAGATCATTTTCTTCAAAAAAAAGTTTCAAGTTCTCAGATATAGAGAATTCTGCCTCAACAATACTTTTTTCTTCAGTTTCGGACATGGATCTGATGTCGGCCCTTTCGCCCATCATCAGCCTCAAAGCACCTAAAAGAATCGACTTTCCGGCTCCGGTTTCTCCGGTAATCACCTGCAATCCTTCGCTTAAAGAAATTTCAAGCGAATCGATAAGGGCAAAATTCCGTATAAAAATTTTTGAAAGCATTCAGAAACCGTTTCAATGTGAATAAAATCTATTGAGCCTGTAAATTTAAGACTTTCGGAAGGATTTAGAAAATGTAAACCAACACCAATTTCGGCAAATAAAAAGACTTATTTCCGGAGATGAGGATCATTTCCATTTATTCCATTTGCTGTCAATATTTTTTGGAGAGAGTGTCACCATCAGTTGTTTCAGGTCATTCATATTCACTGCTCCATTATTCGTAGAATCAAAAATACTGTAGATTTCATTCGCTTTCGTATCAAGAAAAAGATTGATTGCGTAATTCTGCTGGAAAGTGTTTTCGTAGAGTTTCAGTTTCATCAGCCCGTCTGCAATTATTTTCTTTGGGCCAGCCTGATCCTGATTATAAAGATTATCCAATCCGGAACGATGATAGGAATAGAAAACACTCCTCAAATTGTTCAGGTTGGGATTAATAATTCCGTCGATTAACGATCCTCGGCTTCGCGGCCCTTCAATGACGGACCAACCTTCAAATCCTTTATTCATGGCGTTCCGGGAAATCTGTTGTGCTTTATTGAACCATTGTTGTCCACCCAAAGACTGAAAACTGTCTCCGTCGTATCCCAAAACGAGATAAGCATAAAAACTAATAATATCAGTAAGATTTTTCCCGGAAAACTGTCTTTCGTTGAAAATCAAATTCTCATTTTCTACGTATTCAAAAACAATCTGGGTATCATTAATATTAATCAGCGGTGATTCATAAGTGCTGTTGAAAACAGGCCGCACTGCCTGTACTACAAGGCTTCCGTTGAACTTATTTCCTTCCCTTCCGGTAATAACGAAGGCGAAATTGGATTTTACTTTTTCAAAATTCTGAAGTTTTTTGCCTGTCCAACTGGTGTTGTTGATAAAATCCCGAATGTTTTTCTCCAGCGTTTTATAAACCTGCTGATTACTGCCACCCAATTGCTGAGCATTAACAGTGACATTGGCGAAAATTTCCTGTGAAAAAGCCAACTGAGCAGAGAGAAAAACGATAAATAAAACAAAAAATCTTTTCATGGATAACCGGTTGAGTTTCAAAACGGAAAATTAGTCAAATTATTTTAAAAATTCATCTTCAATACAATTCAGAATATCGCGAGCCACTTCCTTCTTAGATTTCAGTCCAAAACTCTTTTCTGAATTTTGGGTAATGATTTTTACTTTATTGGTGTCGTGCCCAAATCCGGCTCCCGCCTCCCGAAGCGAGTTCAGAACGATAAGATCCAAGTTTTTTTTGTTTAATTTTTCCTTTGCGTTTTCCACCTCATTTTGTGTTTCGAGGGCAAAACCCACCAATATTTGGTTTTTCTTCCTTTCGCCCATGGCTTTAAGAATATCGGGATTTTTAACCAGATTCAAGGTCAGATGATCTTCTTTCTTTTTGATTTTTTCATCTGCTGTTACCTCCGGCGCATAATCCGCCACTGCTGCACTGGCAATTGCAAAATCGCAGGTTTCGTAATAATTAAAAACCTGATTTGCCATTTCTTTGGCAGAAGTAACGCGGTGAATGTCAATATTGGAATGCTCTGGTTTTAATGCTGTCGGCCCGGAAATTAAGATGACTCTCGCTCCTCTTTTCGCAGCTTCTTCTGCCAAGGAAAAACCCATTTTTCCCGAGGAATGATTTCCTATAAACCTGACAGGATCAATGGCTTCATAGGTTGGACCAGCGGTAATAAGAACCGTTTTGCCCGTTAATTTTCTTGAAAACGAAAAGAAATCTTCCACTGCGCTCAGGATGGTTTCAGGTTCTGCCATTCTTCCCGGTCCGAACAATCCGCTGGCCAGTTCACCTTCTTCCGCCGGAATAATAAAGTGGCCGAAATCCTCTGCCATTTCCAGATTTTGTCTTGTGGAAGGATGCGCATACATATCGAGATCCATTGCTGGGGCAATAAAAACAGGACATTTTGCTGACATATACGTAGCGATAACGAGATTATCACATATCCCGTGAATCATTTTCCCAAGCGTATTCGCTGTGCAAGGTGCAATCAGCATGATGTCTGCCCAAAGTGCAAGTTCCACATGACTGTTCCATAGGCCGTTATTTTCGAAAAAATCCGAATAAACAGGCTTTTTGGAGAGTGTAGATAAGGTGGCTTTGGTGACAAACTGTTTTGCGGAAGCCGTCATAATCACCTGAACTTCTGCTCCTTTCTTAATAAAATCGCGCACCAGAATATTGATCTTATACGCCGCGATACCTCCCGTTACCGCAATTAATATTTTCTTGTTTTGAAGATTCATTTCTGTGGAAATTTAGTTTACTAATTTAGCGATTTTACACCTTGCAAAAAACAAAAGCCACAAAGCAGTGCTTTTGTGGCGGTATTATTCTTAGGAAATGAGAAAATATTTAGTTTCTCTCTTCTGTTTTTCTATAATAAATCTCACCATCAAGCCATTCGCGAATGGCAATAGAAGTAGGTTTGGGCATTTTTTCATAATGCTTGGAAATCTCGATCTGCTCTCTGTTTTCGAATACTTCTTCCAGCGTGGCATTGTGCACTGCGAATTCATCCAGCTTGTTATGGAGTTCTGTCCGTATTTCTGCATTAATTTGCTCTGCTCTTTTTCCCATGATGACGATGGCTTCATAAATGGAACCTACATTTTTTTCGATTTTATCTCGGTCGTAAGTAATAGTATTTATCTCTGCTTTGGAATCTTTTATGCTCATTTTCAACGGGTTTTTACGAATATTAAAGTCTGCAAATGTAAGGATTATTTTTGAATTGGTAAAGTGATGGCTGGCGGAGGCGTACTGGTTTTCACACTGTCTCGCAATGCCTGCCTTGCTGTTTTTTCACTTTCCGCAGCGTTTTTCTCTGCTTCTTTCTGTTGTCTTGCCAATAACGCAGCTTTATTGTTTTCTACCTGTTGCTGTACTTTGGCGAAATTTTCTTTTTCTCTCAAAAGTTTTTCTCTCAAATCAGCGGCTGTTTCAGCTTGAGAAGATCCCGGAAGTTCTTTCTCTACCTGCCGTGTGAAAGCCAAAGCACTTTCAATTCTTTCCTGTTTCAGGTCGTAGATGGAATTCATCGCGAGTTCATAACGGGATTTCAGAATCAGGTCATAAATCGCAGGGCGAAGTTTCGTAGCCGGAAAGTCTTCTAAAACGTTTTCCAAAGCTGTGTTAGCAGCTCTGTATTCTCCCATTTTATAGTACTGCTTCCCGTTTTCAAATGCCTTATATTCCAGCTTGTAAGAAAGTTCTTCAATTAGTTTGTTGATATTGACGCCTCTTTCCGAATTCGGATAATTATTCAGGAAATTCTGAAGTTCGTTGATGGCTAATTCTGTACTGGACTGATCCAGGTTATAATCCATCGAACCTTCATAATAGCAAAGTGCCGACATGTAGGAAGCCTCTTCTCTTCTGGGATCCTGAGGAAAAGTGACGGCAAAATTCTTGAACTGATGCCCGGCCAGTTTATAATTTTCATCATAATAATTGGCATAAGCGGAATTAAAAACGACATTCGGGGCATCATCTGTTCCTGCTACCAGATTAGAAAGTCTTTCATACAGTGCGATCGCTTTTGGCCATTTCTTATTGGCGAAATGTTCATTGGCAACATTCAGGATAAAGTTCTTGTCAGCACTTTTCAGGGCTTGGTCGTGACGCGTATTACACGATGCTACAATAAATATGGCAATAAGAACAATAAGATAATTTTTCATAATTTTTTTACTGCAAGACTCTGAAATTGATGATTCCGTCTGCCAGTCTGCAAAAATATAATTTTTTTGTCAAAAGCATTGTTTTTATGATTATTTAACTCAATTATTCCGTTACAAAACCCAACAATGTAAAAACAGACAACAAAACGGTGGCTTTTATCTTCTTTTCTGCTTCTTTTAGGTACTGCGCATCATCCTTGTGCGGAACGTACAGTTCAACGAAATTTCGGTTTCTAATCGCAAAAAGCGTTGTTCCCAAAACGATATAGAGAAGTTCTTCCGATTTGGGATTAAAAGTAAATACACCTGAAGCTAATCCTTTTTTGGTAACCTCGTCCAGTTTTGAAGCGCATATTTGGTAGAAAACCAGTAAATCTTCTTTCAGATGCGCATTATGCCGAAGATCCTGAGTAATAAAACCATAAAAGAAATTGTACTTGAACATTTGAGAGACCAGATATTTCACAATTTCTTTCATCTGCATTTCCGGTTTTCCATCAGTAATAGTTCCTGTAAATTCAGCAAAATTGGCGATAGCGCGCTGCAACCTGTATTCATAAAGCTGTGACATCATTTTGGCTTTGGACCCAAAATAATAGGAAATCATCGCTACGTTAATGTTGGCTTTTGTTGAAATATCGCGAACAGAAGTTCCCTCAAATCCCTTTTGAGCAATAAGTTCTTCGGCAACTTCCAGAATATGGATTTGTTTGTCAGAGAATTTTTTTCTCATATCATGTTTTGGTAAATTTAATCATTTTAACCGAATCGCAAAGAAATAGATATTCTGTATTTTTGAAGATGATTTTCTTTGATTTTCATCATCACTATAAAAATTCTGTTTCGGGAATCTACAACGCTGAACCCGGTGAACGCCCATCTGCAGGACTTTTTTCCGCAGGAATACACCCAAATTACATTTCAGATCATAATGAGGAGACAATAAAATGGCTCTATGAAACTGCGCAAAACGAAAACTGCGTCGCCATCGGTGAATGTGGATTAGACGGGTTGCTCGCCACAGATTTTCAGTTGCAAAAAGAAATTTTTCACCGTCAAATTCTGTTAGCGAATGAGGTGAACAAGCCCGTCATCATCCATTGTGTAAGAAAATTTTATGAGCTGATTCCGTTTAAAAAAATTGCGAAAATCCCGATGATCATTCACGGATTTAATAAAAAAGAACAGTTGGCAAAAGATATGCTGAAGCATGATTTTTACCTTAGTTTTGGGAAATCTGTCCTGCACAATTTATCTTTGCAAAAATTACTGGAACAGTTCCCGGTGCAAAAAATGTTTCTGGAAACTGACGGGCAGGATTTTGAAATCGAATTGCTGTACAGAAAAACAGCCGAACTGAAAAAAATGACGCCCGAAGAACTGCAGGAACAGATATTTACCAACCTCAACAATATTGGGATTTCTGTTCCCGAATGAGAAAATAAAAATATATGACGAACAAAAATTGGCTGGAACGTACGGAACTTCTGGTGAAAGAAGAAGGAATCCAGAAACTGCAGAACGCCAACCTTTTGATTATTGGATTAGGCGGAGTCGGTTCCTTTGCAGCAGAATTTCTGGGTAGAGCCGGCGTGGGCAAAATGACCATTGCTGACGGCGATACGGTAGACATCACGAACATCAACCGCCAACTTCCAGCCTTGCATTCTACCATTGGAAAAAAGAAGACTGAATTGGTCGCAGAACGGCTCATGGACATTAATCCTGAACTTCAGCTTACGATAATCAGTACATTTCTAAATCCTGAAAACATGGATGAAACGCTGGACGGACAAAATTTTGATTATATTCTGGATTGTATTGACAGTGTCAGCCCCAAAATCAGCCTGATAAAAGCAGCAAAAAAAAGAAAAATCAAAGTGATAAGCTGCATGGGAGCCGGCGGAAAAAAAGATCCAAGCAAAGTGTTGGTTCGTGACTTGAGTAAAACAAACAATTGCTACCTTGCAAAACAAATAAGAAAACGCCTGAAAAAAGAAAGCAATATCGTAAAAGGAGTGAAATGTGTTTTTTCCAGTGAACTTCAGGACGAAAAAAGCCTTAAATTGACCGACGGAACCAATTATAAACGTTCATTCTATGGGACCAACAGTTATATTCCTGCTTTATTCGGGTTGTATGCCGCCGCTGAAGTCATTAATTATCTTATAAAAAAAGAAAAGCTCCATTGAAACCGCAAGGATATCCCACAAAAGAAAAGCTGAAACAGAAGAAAGAAATTAAGCTGCTTTTCGAGCAGGGAAAATGGACTACTTTTGGCAGACTTCGGATCATCACTTTTTATCCTTCTGAGGTTTCCGAAGGAGTTTCAAACCACAGGATTGGCTTTTCCGTTTCAAAGAAAAATTTCAAAAAGGCAGTGGATAGAAACCGGATTAAAAGGTTGCTGAGAGAGGCTTACCGTTTAAATAAGAAAAAATACACGGATGCTTTCGGGAATAATTCTGTAGCGATGCTGTTTTGGGCTTCTAAAAAATTTCCCGTTCACTATCAGGAAGTTGAGAAAGAATTTTTGAAACTTTGTGAATCGCAGCTAAATAATTGACATCTATTTATTTCTGGAAGAACATCCGGATCGCTACGATGAACATCAATACAGCAAATATTTTCCTAAGCGCATCCTGAGAAAGGGAAATTGCGGTTTTGCTTCCCAGATAACTTCCCAATACAAAACCACAGCACAGAAGAAGTGCAGTTTTTATATCAACATTTCCTGTTTTATGATAATTCATGACCCCGAAAATTCCCACTGGAATCATGAGTAAAGCAAGGGTTGTTCCCTGAGCCTTATGCTGAGTAAAACCGAAAAAAAACACCAACACAGGAACCATAATAATACCGCCGCCAATGCCGACCAAACCACTGAGATATCCGGCTAATAAACCGAGAACTACCAAGCCAATAACCAAAGTTGTGCTGTCCATTTTCATCTTTATTGAGGGTTTCGCAAGGCTTTTACTTCCTGCACTTTTTCCATGAAATACTGTTCTTTTTCCGGATGTTTTTTACTCAATATTTCATAAGCCTGAATTGCTTTGGTATACAGTTTCTGCTCCGTATAAATTTTAGCCAGAGTTTCTGTCATCAGATGTGAAATATCATCCTTTTTTTCTTTAATAATATAGCTGCCTTCGTCTCTCAACTGCGAAATTTTGGGTTCGCTCTCTATAAATTTTTCTATTGCTTTGGCTTTAACTTTTTGCACTGTTTCCTCTGGCTTAGAAGATGACCGATCAATTTTCAGCCAACTTTGCCAGGTGTTGAGAAAGTGTGGAACATTACTTTTATCCTGTTCGTCGGGTTTATCCTGAGCTTTTTCTTCGGGTTTATCCATTGTGGAAATAGTCGGAGCAAAAAAGGAAACATTCATCACGGGAAGTTCTTTTTCATTAGCAGATTCCTTCAAATCATTCCCGATTTTATCATCTGATTTTTCGGTTTTTTCCTGATGATTTTTTGGTTCTTCCCTTTGCTGTTTGGAAGTTTCAATGAGCGCATCTGGTTTCACAGTGCTCACCTCCATAGGTTTCCAAGAAGATTGTATATGGTTCTTTTCAGGCTCCGATTCGGTTTTGTTTTCTTTTTTTATTTCTGCTTCATCAATTTTTTCTGCCGGAATATCCTGCTCTTTTTGGGAAACGGCGAAAGGCTGCGTTTCTCCAAAACTGACTTCCGTATTTTCCGTATTATCTTCTTCAATTTCGGGCTTCGGCTGTTCTTTCGTTTGGTTTTCCCTCGCCTTTTTCTCTTTTATTTTGCGTTCTACTTCTTCCACCAGCTTCCGCATTTCCTCTTCATGTTTGCTCAGCTTGGGTTTCGGAAGTTCAGAAACTGCTTCTTTTACCTTCCCGGGAGTCATTTTAATATCAGGAAGAAATTCTGCCGTTCGGTGAAAACTTAAAACCGAAGGATCCTGCACCGTCGTTTTATCCTGATGTCTATTATTTTCTTCCACTTTGGCTTCCGGACTTCCGGCAACGGGATCGGCAGAGGCCTGAGTGTGAATTGTTTTATTTTCTTCCGCTTCCAGTTGTTTGGTAAATTCCTTGGTGGGTGTGGTTTCCTCTGTAAAAACGGGCGGTGCTTTCATCTCAGGATCAGCTACAACAATTTGTCCAGATTCCTGCGAGGCTTCCAAATCAATTTTCGGTGCCTCTTTTCCCATAAAGTCTTCTTCACCTTCAAAAAGAATGCGGTTCAGTTCTCCTTTAACATACACCGGTTGTGGCTTTGGAGCAACAGAAGGAAGCGGCGAAGGAATTTTTTCAGCGGTTTCCTGCGGAATAATCTCTATATTTTCTGAAGGAATTTCTGTTTCTATTTCTTTAACTTCAGCGACAGGAATTTCAGTTTTAGAAATTTCTTCTGAAGTATCATTTTTAATTTCAGCTTGCTGCGATTTAGCAATGGGTTCTCCATTAATCAGATGATACAGGATTTTTTTATCCGTCGTATAAGCCGCTGTTTCTGAAAGTCTTTGCTGATAATTTTCGGCATCAAACTTAGAAGTGCCTAAAAGATATAACGCTCTGAAACTCTGAATATAAGGTTTGGATTTTATCTCTTCTTTCAGCAGGTTAAGATCTTCCGGCTGCAGCAGTTCTTTATTTTTGATTAACTCTATGATTCTCGCATTCATAATTTACCAGTTGGCTACAATATCATTAAAAATTTTGTTGATAATCCGCTCATTTACAAGCTTTACCTGAGCTGTTTCTATTTGTTGAATATCCAGATCGCTTGAAAAGACGGCTTCGTCAGAAAAAACCCTGTCGAAGCTTTTGTCAGGCTCAATTCTGTTTTCATAATGCACTTTTACGGTAATCGTCAGTTTGTTTTGTGCCGCCTGAATATTTCCGCCCGGTGCATTCACCGAGGAGGAAATCGTGGTGGGCGTTATGCTGTAATCGGTTATTTCACCCTCAATCAGAATATCGGGATTTTCCTTAGTTCCTTTCAGCGTCGTTCTTTGCAAAAATCTGTTTTGTATATCTGTAGAAAATTGTTGCGCCAACTGTGGGTTGTTCAGTGGTGCATTATTAATAAATTCATTTATCTGAATCGTTTGGGTTTCAGGGCTGAGTGAAGATCCCGTAAAACTGTAGCAAGACGATAGAATGGAAAATATTACCAGAAAAAAGAAATATGTTAGGTGTCGAAATTTCATTTTCAGTCTTCTAAATTGTATTGTTTTATTTTTCTGTATAATGTCCGTTGGGAAATGCCCAGTTCATCAGCAGCCTTGTTGCGTCTGCCTTTGTGTTTTTCCAAAGCTTTTACAATCAGTTCTCTTTCATTATTCTGCAATGAAAGGGAGACCGGCTTTGCTTCTTCCACTTCCACATCTTCCACCTCTTGGTAATCGTCTTCTGAACCTGGAATAACACTTGGCTTTCTCGATTGATTTTCAAAATACAACAACGAGTTTGAGCTGCCCGTTTGTGTTTCCGGAGAGTAGATTTTATTGATAAGAGCCTGTTCCTGATGACTAAAATTATTGTTTCCTTTACTCTTGATAAGTTCCGAAGTTAAGGATTTTAAATCATTAAGATCATTGCGCATATCAAAAAGAATCTTGTACATAATTTCTCTTTCGGAATGAAATTCTGAATTGGAAACACTTCCCGGTTGGTTTTTCTGAATCACCGCCGGAAGGTTGGTTTGGCTGGGAATATATTCAGCAAGCCGTACAGAATTAATTTCCCTTTTCTGTTCCACGACGGTCATCTGCTCGACTAAATTCCTGAGCTGTCGCACATTTCCCGGGAAGGGGTGATTTTCAAGATAAGTTACCGCATCATCAGTAAGCTGCAGTTCGGGCATTCTGTATTTTTCAGCGAAATCAATCGCAAATTTTCTGAACAGCAGATGAATGTCTCCTTTTCTTTCCCGAAGTGGTGGCATATCAATCTGAACGGTATTCAAACGGTAATACAAATCTTCCCGGAATCTTCCGTCCTGAATCGCTTTCATCATATTCACATTGGTGGCGGCCACAATTCTCACATCAGTTTTCTGAACCTGCGAGGAACCAACTTTCATGAATTCACCGCTTTCCAACACCCGAAGAAGCCGCACCTGCGTCTGCAAAGGCAATTCGCCAACTTCATCCAAAAAAATGGTTCCGCCGTCTGCAACTTCAAAATATCCTTTTCTGGTGGAAGTGGCTCCCGTAAAAGCTCCTTTTTCGTGGCCAAAAAGTTCGGAATCTATCGTCCCTTCAGGAATTGCGCCACAATTTACAACGATATAAGGATGGTGCTTCCGCCGGGATTCTGCATGAATAATTTTTGGGATAAATTCTTTTCCGACACCGCTTTCTCCTATCACAAGGACAGAAATATCAGTAGGTGCTACCTGTATCGCTTTTTCCAAGGCGCGATTCAACGCGGGATAATTTCCGATAACTCCGAAGCGTGTTTTTATGGATTGTAAGTCTGTCATTTTTGTTCTAAAATTTGAATAAAATCTTCTTTTGACGGCAAAAACCGTTTTGTATTTACTGGCAAAAAGTTTTTCCAATAAGGAAAAGAAAGAACTGCTTCCTAATTTAATTCATTATTTGAATATCGAGAATTAACAAACGATGTCTGTTTGGGTTCATCTACACCGTTTCGCCCAAAAGTGTTCCTTGGGTATTGCCATAAACAAAAACGGAAACAGTATCGCCTATTTTTTGTCCATCCAGTTTATCGAAAACACACACTGCATTTTGTGAATTTCTTCCTTTCCATTGGTTATCATTCTTTTTGGATGTTCCTTCTATCAGGATTTCATATACTTTTCCAACATATCCTGACATCCTTTTTCGGGAAAGCTCTCCCTGAAGTTTGATAACTTCAGAAAGTCTTCTTTGTTTCACTTCTGCGGGAACATCATCCTCCATTTTTTTATGCGCGGGTGTTCCAGGTCTTTCGGAATAGGCAAACATATAGCCGTAGTCATATTCCACTTCCCTCATCAACGAAAGGGTTTGCTGATGATCTTCTTCCGTTTCGCCACAGAATCCGATGATCATATCCTGAGAAAATGCGATTTCCGGAACTATCTTTTTGGCTTCATAAATCAGTTCCAGATACTCTTCTCGGGTGTGCTGTCTGTTCATCGCCTTGAGCATGTTGTTGCTTCCACTCTGAACCGGAAGGTGAACGTATTTACAAATATTATTGTATTTGGACATCATTCTGAAAACCTCCAGATTCATATCCTGTGGATTGGAAGTAGCGAAACGGATTCTCATTTCCGGAACGCGAAGTGCCACCATCTCGAGCAGGGCAGCAAAATCCACTGCAGTTGCTTTCTGTAGATCAGAAGCTTTGGCAAAATCTTTCTTTGGGCCGCCTCCATACCATAAATAGCTGTCAACATTTTGTCCCAGAAGCGTCACTTCTTTATAACCGTTGTTCCACAGTTCTTCGCATTCTTTCAAAATAGAAAATGGATCACGGCTTCTTTCCCTGCCACGAGTAAAAGGAACTACACAAAAAGTACACATATTATCGCAACCCCGGGTAATGGTAACGAAAGCCGTAACACCGTTTCCACCCAAACGGACAGGGGAAATATCGGCGTAGGTTTCCTCTTTGGAAAGGATGACGTTGATGGCATCACTTCCGCCTTCGGTTTCTTTTAATAAATTTGGCAAATCGCGGTAGGCATCGGGACCGACCACCAAATCTACCAACTGTTCTTCTTCAAGAAACCTGGTTTTCAGCCTTTCAGCCATACAACCCAAAACGCCCACTGTAAGACCGGGGTTAGTTTCTTTTTGTTTTTTAAACTGAGAAAGCCTCATCCTGACTGTTTGTTCTGCTTTTTCGCGAATAGAACAGGTGTTGAGAAGGATGAGATCTGCTTCTTCCACATTTAGCGTGGTATTGTATCCTTCATCCCGAAGAATAGAGGCTACAATTTCACTGTCTGAGAAATTCATTTGGCAGCCATAGCTTTCCAGAAAGAGTTTTTTGGTATTTCCTTTACGTTCAGCGATGGCGTAAGCTTCGCCCTGTTTGGTTTCGTCTATATATTTTTCCTGCACTTTGTTCTGTTTTTATTTCCAGAAATGATAAAGATCTGAGGTGCAAAGATACATAAAAAAGTGACAGAATGGCAGGAAAGATTGAAGTGCTTCTTTCAGATTAGTCGATAAAGATGAGCTATTAATCTTTCTGATCGATTTGTAAATCCGAAAATTTAAAAGTTAAATCTTTCAAAAAAGAAACGATCAACGTGATCAAGCCGGATTGTATTATTTTGCTGAAACTGCTTTTTCAGCGGATCAAGAGTCACTACAATGAACCATTCAAAAGGGACACTATTAAAAGTAGCAGGTGCCCAATCTCCGCTTATATTTTGTAATTTATACGATACTTTATGTATTTTTTTAGCATCATCACCAGTGTAAAATAACTGAGTCTTTTTAAGTTTTCCTCTCTCATCAATTAGAAAGAGGATAAATATAGGCTCATTGGTATTCCCCGTCACGTCCTTAGTCAACACTATTGATATTTTCTTATGAAGTTCAGCTACACCATCGCTAAATGTGGGGCTTGTATAAACATTCTCTTGAGGATTGAGTTTAGAATTAAAGATTATAAAGGGGAAAACAGAAAATTTAGCAATCGCTTTTACTTCCTTTCCGTCAATTTTTGCAGGTATCCATCCTTTCATGTGAGGAAGAACCGCTTTTGTGAAGTCATAAGCACATTGGCGTTGTTTAATTCTCAAAGTATCAAAATCTTTAACAAAATCGATTTTGCCATCAGGATAAACGAGAACTGCAGGGTCATAATATTCCTCCTTTGATTTACATTTCTGAATATTCTTTTCCTTAACAATTTTAATCATATCCAACATCATTCCCGTTGTACCGTTTTTATAAAACTGCTGTCCGTTAGGGTATTTCTCCAACACTTGGGATGTAAGAGCTTGGGAAAATAAAAATGCCAGAAGAATATAACTTTTCCTCAAAAGGGAAATTCCATTTCTCATTTCTGCTTTTTTAAAATCCCATTCTGTTGATTCCCGGTCTCACCGGTTGTTCAAATTTTTCTCTTTCCCAAGTATGGTCAAATTCCTGACTCACGATCATTTTCATTCTGTATTTTACAGGTTGGCCGTCCACTGTTGCCGGTTTCCATCGTTCTTTGATGTTCGTAATTTCATGAATTAACTGCTTCCTTTCTCTCTCATTATAATCTCCTTTCACAAGAACATCTTCTATATTGCCTGCTAAACCTACTACAAAAGTAAGCTCGGTTCTACCATATTTATTATGTTTAAGGGATTTCTCGAAAATATCTTTTACAATCATTCTGAAATTATGCAGCCCTTTTGGAAATTCTGGAGCCGTACTGATCTCATTTTTTTCCGTATAAAAAAGATCTGCAGGTTTAACGGTGAAAGTGGCCACTGCTTTTACTGGTAGATCATCTACCTTTGCCGGTTGCCATTTTTTAAGATGAGGAAGCAATTTTTTACTGAACTCGAAAGCACATTTATTTTTCTGTATATTAAGCGTGTCGAAATCTTTCACCAGATTAATTTTAGAATCAGGATTTACCAAAACTGATATAGTGTAAATTTCCTCTTTATTAGCACACGGTTTTAAATCTGCTAATTTTATAGCTTGTAATACATCAGCACTTAACGCATTAATTCCTCCCGCATAAAAATCCTGTCCTTCCGGATATTCATTTAAGATTTGGGCATCACTCAGTGAAAAGAATCCTGAAAGAAACAGGATTAAAAAAAGTTTTATTCTCATGATTATTGTTTAAGAAATTTACAAATCCACACTTTCTGAGGTGAAATTCAATTTAATTCTAATTTTCGAAGAAACAGGAACTTCATTACAAACAGCCGGGCTCCATCTTTTCTTAATTCTGGTTACCGCGAATTTCAGATCCCGAAGAAACGATTGGCTATTCGGAACTTTGGGGGTTACTTCAAGATTTTCCACATCACCCTTGGAATTGATGGAAACGTGAAGGAAAAAAGGCCCGTTCACCACATATATTTCTCGATCCACATACGCGGAAATATACTTGAACAGTTCTCTACTAAAAGCTTCGTCTCCTCCCTCAAACTGGGCACGGGAAAATTTGGAGATATCAGAACACGATTCAGGTTTGTACAATCCGAAAGGCCGCGCAATTTCTACACGGAAAAAATTACGGGAATTTTCCGCATAAAAAAACCCTTCCTGAAGGTCTTCCACATCCTGTGCAGGCACCCAACTGAAGGCAAATATCAATAAAAATAATACAGTTTTCATATATAGGATTTGTTACAAATATAAGATTTTGTCTCATGAATATCAGAGGACTTCCACCTGATTTTTCAGCAGATCCTCAAACTCTTCCCTTTTCCGGATTAGTTTTGCTTTGCCCTCGATAAATAAAACTTCAGCAGGCTTCAAGCGGGAATTAAAATTGGAACTCATTTCAAAACCATACGCTCCGGCATTCCGGAAAACCAAAATATCGCCTTCCCGAACCTCCGTTATTTTTCTGTCCCAAGCAAAAGTGTCCGTCTCGCAAATATTGCCCACCACCGTATAAATTCGTTCTGTCCCTTTAGGATTGGAAAGATTTTCAATAACGTGATACGAATCATAAAACATGGGACGAATAAGATGATTGAACCCCGAATTGACACCCGCAAAAACCGTCGCCGTCGTATGTTTTATTACATTGGCTTTCACCAGAAAATGCCCGGATTTGCTGACGAGAAATTTTCCCGGTTCGAACCAGAGATCTACTTTTTTTCCTGTTTTTTTGCTAAATTCCTTCAGAGCGTGATCTACTTTTTTGCCAAGACTCGGTACGTCAGTTTCCAGATCATCTTTTTGATAAGGTACTTTGAAACCGCTTCCCATATCAATATATTTCAGCTCAGGAAAATGCTCAGAAAGTTCAAACATAATATCCAATCCTTGCAGGAAAACATCGGGATCTTTAATTTCGCTTCCGGTGTGCATATGCAAACCTTCAATTCTGAGGCCTGTAGAATTCATAATCCGCTCAATATGTCGCAACTGATGAATGGAAATCCCGAATTTGGAATCGATATGCCCTGTTGAAATTTTATAATTTCCACCTGCAAAAATATGCGGATTGATCCGCACGAAAATAGGATAACTGCCTGCATATCGGTTCCCGAACTGTTCCAGAATTGAAATATTGTCGATATTAATATGCACTTTCAGCTCCATCGCCTCTTCTATTTCTGCAAGATCTACACAGTTTGGCGTAAACAGGATTTTATGAGACGGAAAACCTGCTTTTAACCCAAGTTTCACTTCGTTAATGGAAACACAATCCAATCCCGCTCCTAAGTTGTTCACATATTTCAGGATATTAATATTGGTGAGTGCTTTTGCAGCATAGAAAAACCGGGTATTCCGGTGAAACGAAGAAGTTAGTTTTTCATATTGAACTTTAATGCTTTCTGCATCATACACATAAACAGGAGTCCCGAATTCTTCGGCAATTTTTAATAAATTTCTATTTGTCATATTGATCATTTTAAAAAAAAACAGACCCCAAATGAGTCTGCCTATACGATTACGATTACTTCCAAAACACCAGACCTTATGTTACAGAAATTCCTTTAAAGAAGTGTTTTTTTCCCTTTGAAGAAACTTTTTTGAATGTAACAACGGCAGACATTATGTAATGCTTATAAATTTTGTCAAAAATAATTTTTTTGAACCGATCCTGCAATTTTTCTTTTCAAATTAAGATTCCGGCAGTGGCAGTATTTGTACGTCTCCTTTTAGTAATAACAATTTCAAGTCATTGGTCAGGTGCTCCGGAACGGAAGGAACGTCGATTTTCAGCTGTTGAAGTTTTGTTTTATTCTGAATTTGGGTATAAAGTTCATAAAATCCATACGAAGCAAGTTTTCCGTTTTTTAAAATTAAAAAGGCTTTCTCCCCTAACGTGCGGCCGGCAATTGACCATAATTCATTGCGATCTTTCAGGCTAATCACCGATGTAAGATGCTCCGGATTCTGATAAACTTCCTTCTCCCGAATAAAATGCAGCACCTTCATCGCCTGCGTAAATGAACTGAATTTCAGCAAAGGGATTTCGTTTGGATGAAGGCTTGTTTTCTCTGCCAAATATTTTCCTTTTCGATGGTACAAACCGTAAGGCAACAGTTGCTTTTTTCTGATTTTCTTGGTAATCATCAGCAGCTTGGCCAAAACGGGGGTTCCGGCAAGTTCATAATGAATTTGTTGCGTTTTTTCCTGAATGCCACTGTATTTTTGGGATTTGGAATTAAAGAGTTTCTTGGAAAACTTATTAATATTATCCACAAAATCTGAAAACAATATTTCTCCTTTTTCATCCTGAAAATACACGATTCCTATCGCATTGGGAAGATCCTGAGTGAGTTCTTTTATTTTGTTCACATAGGTTTTCGCGTTGGTTTCCTCATGCTGCTTCTGTATAATTTCATTTTCGGTATCTTTTGAGATAAGAACCTTGAAAAGATCCAATGTTGCCCGGGCGTCTCCACGAGCACGATGATGCTCCACCAAAGGGATTCCGAGAGATTTCACCAATTTTCCAAGTGAGAAACTTTCAGCTTCCGGAATGAGTTTTTTTGCCAGATCAATCGTATCCAGCGTATCAATTTTAAAATCATAGCCCAGCCTTTTAAAAGACTGCCGCAACATCCGATAATCAAACTCTACATTATGTCCTACCAGCGTTGTGCCTTCAGTTATTTCGATCACTCTTTTGGCTACCTCATGAAACTTCGGAGCTGTTTTCACCATTTTGGGGGAAATTCTCGTTAATCGCTGAACAAAATTGGTAATGTCCGCTTCAGGATTGATGAGCGAACTGAACTGATCCACAATTTTATGGCCGTCAAATCTGTAAATCGCAATTTCGATGATAATTTCCTCCCGGAAACCACCTCCGTTACTTTCTATATCTATTATTGAATACAAAATCTTTCTTATTATCTTCTTCTACTTAATCCTAACATTCCCATAATGGCTTTCGCTCCCTCCCTCATCAGTGTATTGGTAAAGGTTCTTCCTGCTCTGCTTGTGAGTACTTGCTCCACTACACTCTGCTCTTTTTTTACGGTTTTTACTTTCTGCTGAGCCGAAGCATTTTGTACAGCCTCTTCCATTCTGGTAACCAACATTTCATAAGCACTGTCTTTATCAATATCATTTTTATATTTTGCAACCAGAGCTGATTGCGAGGCCAATTCTGACACTTCAGATTCAGAAAGAATATCCATTCTGGATTCCGGAGAAATTAAATAGGTATGAACCAATGGTGTCGGAATTCCTTTTTCATTGAGTGCTGTGACAAATGCTTCCCCAATTCCCAAATTCTGTATTAAATTACCCGCATTGTAATACTCCGTTTCGGGATAATTTTCCACTGCTTTATTTATTTCTCTTTTGTCTTTTGCAGTAAATCCACGAAGAGCGTGCTGAATTTTTAACCCGAGCTGAGAAAGTATATTTTCCGGGACATCACCTGGGATCTGAGTAATAAAATAAATTCCTACTCCTTTGGAGCGGATGAGTTTCACCATCATTTCAATCTGGCTCAGGAGAGTTTTGGAAGCTTCCTTGAAAATAAGATGCGCCTCGTCAATAAATAATACAAGCTTTGGTTTCCCGGAATCTCCTTCTTCGGGGAATTCCATATATATTTCCGCAAACAGCGCCAACATAAAAGTAGAAAAAAGCTGAGGCTGGGTCTGGATATTTCCTACTCTCAGAATATTGATGACACCTTTCCCGTCCTTCTGACTCTTTAAATCATACACATCAAAACTCGGCTCACCGAAGAATCCAGTTCCGCCCTGCTGTTCCAAGGATACAATAGACCGAAGAATAGCGCCCAAAGAAGCAGTAGAAACAGATCCGTAATTTTGGGTCATATCAACTTTTCCTTGTGGGTTATCTGTTACATACTGAAGCACTTTCTTCAGATCTTTCAAATCAATTAGCGGCAATCCTTTATCATCACAGTATTTGAAAACAATGGACATAATTCCGGACTGGGTTTCATTGAGCTGAAGAACTTTCGAAAGCAAAACAGGCCCAAACTCCGTTACCGTAGATCTTAGTTTTACTCCTTCTTCTCCGGAAATGGTCATCAGTTCTACAGGAAAACCCTGAGCGTTCCAGTCCAGTTTTGTTTTACCATATCTTTCCTCAATGATGGCATTACGCACACCGGGTTTCGCAATTCCCGAAAAATCTCCCTTGATGTCCAACACCAGCGAAGGAATTCCGGCATGAGAAAGCTGTTCAGCAAACACCTGAACGGTTTTTGTTTTTCCTGTTCCGGTGGCACCGGCTATTAATCCGTGCCGGTTGATCGTTTTTAAGGGAATCGTAATATTGACTTCCGGAACTACTTCACCATCCAACATGGCTTTTCCAAGGATGAGACACTCTCCTTTAGTGGTATACCGGGCGTTCATCTCTTCAATGAATGTTATTTTATCTGCCATAACTCGCTTATAAAATGTTAAATTTAAAATTTTTTACCTAAAAGAGAATGGTATTTTAAATTTTTTACGTTGAGGAAGAGTGAAGTGATATTTATCATCAGAATATTGTGACCGCAGTCATAGGTTATGCCCTGTTTCAGAAGTACCTTTGTATCAATAATGAGAATAGTTCTTTGTACTATATTATCTGTAATTGTTTATGTGGTGAGTTTCCAGAACTCTCTTGTACTTCTGGATTATAAAATCCACAAAGAATTCTACGAAGCTCATTGTATCAATCAGGACGTGCCGGAAATGGAGTGTCACGGAAAATGCCAAGCCAAAAAACAATCTGAAAAGAGCGGAACTCCTGTGAGTGTTATAAAATCCGGAAGTTTTGAATTTCATTTTCTGCCAGCAGTACAAATCTCTCTAACCTTTATGTATGACCAACCTGTTGGTAATCACAAACCATTTTATTTAGGCGAACACGCTGTACTAAAAGGTTTTTCCGAAACAGCTCCACGCCCTCCAGAATATAGACTTTAAGAAAACTGTGTTTTTTCTTTAAGGAATTTTCACACCCTTATTTAAATTTTAAAGAGAATATTCTTTAGAATCATCCGTCTATTAATTAAAATCCAAAACAATGAAATTTTCAATAAAACCAATATTGGCCGTTTTGATGATGGCCCTCTTCCTCGTATCCTGCCGTAACGAAAACAGCGATATAGACGAGACCTCTAATCCTTCTACAAGTCTTAAAAAAATAAAAGACATTGACAATAATGACCATATTATAGAGTTGTATTCAGTTAGCGGAACCACGGCTCTGGGATACAATGAACTGAGCATCAGAATTAAAAACAAATCTAACAATCAGTACGAAAAAAATGCAACCATCACCTGGACTCCAATGATGCATATGACGAGCATGAGCCATTCCTGCCCAAAATCTTTGGTAACGAAAAACGGATCCGATGATACTTTGTATAATGGATATATCGTGTTTCAAATGCCACAAAATGCGTCAGAATTCTGGGATTTAAAAATTGATTACACCATCAACGGTACTGATTATTCAGCAATTTCGGTGATCGATGTTCCGGTTTCCGATAAAAAAACGGTGGCTTCTTTTTTAGGCTCCGATAACAAGCGATATATTGTTGCCTACATTAACCCGAAGAATCCAAAAGTTGCCTTAAATGACATGACAGCCGGAGTTTGGATGATGCAGGATATGATGACTTTCCCAGTTGCCAACGGTTATACTTTGAAAATAGATCCGAGAATGCCGGGAATGGGAAATCACTCTTCGCCCAATAATGTGAATCTGACACAGATTTCTGCCGGCAGTTTGTATAAAGGAAAACTTTCTTTAACCATGACAGGTTATTGGAAAATAAATCTCCAGCTTGCGGACGCGTCCGGAAATATTGTCGGAGGAAACGATGTAACGGATACTCAAACTTCCAGTAGTCTTTTCTTTGAAATTGATTTCTAAATTTTCAAAACTAAACGCAAAGCCCTTGCGTGAGCGGGCTTTGCTTTTCAAAAATTATTTGTAATGAAAAAAATAGGAATCATTCTGTTCAGCGCTTTTGCTGTTCAGAATATAGTGGCACAGTCGGAAAAAGACACTTTGAAAACTGCAGAAATTCAGGAAGTTATTGTTATAGGTACTACTAGAATTACCAACAAACAGGAAAAACCTCTCGGCTCTATAGACGAATATCTTCAAAAATCTTCGTCCATCAATATGATTCGAAGAGGCGCTTACGCCTGGGAACCGGTGATTAACAATATGCAGACAGAAAGAACTTTGATCACCATTGACGGAATGAGAATTTTCGGAGCATGTACGGATAAAATGGATCCCATCACTTCTTACGTGGAAGTTTCCAATCTTTCTGAAGCTGAAATCATTTCCGGACAGCAGGGTTCATGCCACGGAAGTACCATTGGCGGTGCTGTGGATCTGAAAAGGCAGAAAGGGAATTTTGCGGAAAACAAATGGGATTTCAATATCAATTCAGGATTTGAAAGTGTTAATCAGCAAAAAATATTCGGCGCAGGTGCCCGTTATCAACATCAGAAATTCTATTTAGAAGCGGATGTGATGAGCCGGGATGCTGAAAATTATAAGGCAGGAAATAACATGGAAGTTCTGTATTCCCAATTCAGGAAAATTAACACATCAGGAAATATTGGCGTGAAAATAGCTGAAAATCACTTGCTAGAAGGCTCGGTTATTTATGATAAAGCTACAGATGTGGGTTATCCCGCACTTCCCATGGATGTTTCACTTGCAGAAGCCGTCATTACTTCTCTGAATTACCAAATGGTACCCAAAAGTGAGCTTTTTACAAGTTGGGATACTAAAATATATTACAATACCATCACCCACCGAATGGATGACACCACCCGCCCGAGCGTTCCGGTACACATGGATATGCCCGGCTGGAGCAAAACGTATGGTTATTATTCCAAACTGAAAGGCGAAATCAAAAACCATCAGTTGCTAATGAATGTGAATGGTTTTTACAATCAATCCGTTGCAGAAATGACGATGTATCCAAATAATCCGGAGGAAAATTTAATGTTCATGTACACCTGGCCAGATGTACGAACTTCTTTTCAGGGAGTTTTTCTGGAAGATAAAGCAGTGTTGAACCCCAATGTTTTTATTAAAATTTCCTGTTCTTTAGGTTTTCATTCCAATAAAGTAGCCAGCGAATTTGGCCTGAACAGCCTGAAAATTTTCCATCCTGATATGAAAGACCAGAAAAGCCGTCTTCTGAAAAATATTTCCGCAAATTTTGAGTTTAACAGAAATGGCTTTAATTATGGCTTCGGCACTGGTTATGGCGACAGAGCACCTTCTGTTTCTGAAGGTTATGGTTTTTATCTTTTTAACAGTGCGGAACGTTACGATTATATCGGAAATCCTGAGCTGAAGAACGAAAGTTCAGCGGAAGCGAATGCATTTGCAGCTTTTAAGAAGAATAATTTCTACGTAAAACTCTCCGGTTCCTATTTTCATATTTCAGATTATATTATAGGAGAAATTATTCCTGATCTCGTTCCTATGACGATTGGAGGAAAAGGCGTGAAACGCTATACAGCACTGAAATCTGCCACCATTATAAATTCTGCTTTGGAAACAGAACTTATTTTTCTGAATGATTTTAAATGGAAAGCACAGCTTACCTACAGTCAAGGACGCGATTTTCAGAACGAGCCGCTTCCTTATATCAGCCCGTTGACTTTGTTGTCATCAGTCAGTTTTGAGAAAAATCGCTTTTCTGCCGAAGCCTCTGTGATGGCCAATTCCCGACAAACAGACTTCAGCGAAGTTTATGGAGAAACCGAAACGCCCGCTTTCGCAGTAATACAAATTTCTGCTGGCTATAGATTTCTGTTCGGGAAAAATAAAATTCACACTAAGATAGGAGTTGAAAACCTTCTGGATACACAGTATAATACCTATTCTGATTGGAACAAAATACCAAGACCGGGAAGAAATTTTTATCTTAATATTCATTATCAGTTTTAAATGAGAACATGATAACTTCCATGTTTGAAAAATGCGGTACAATCATTTTTTTTATTAAATTTATTCCTTGTTTAAAAGAAACCTATGAAAAGAGCAGAAATACTTCAAAGAATTATTGAAGAACAAAATAAAGTGATTCAAAATCTACAGGAATCCGTGGACAGGTACAAGTCTGCGTCAGATCTAGATGAGGATGATACCGCAGATCCGGACGATTATGCACGCCAGACTCAGGCAAAAGATATGCAGTTGAGGTATGAAAAAATGCTGGCAAAGGAAAAAAACGACCTGAATTTTGTTCTTTCAGAAAAAGAAACTTCTCATACGGAAATCGAACCCGGTTCCGTAGTGGAAACCGAAAATCATTATTTCTTCATTGGCGTTGCACTTCCGGCGTTTAAAATGGAGAGCAAAGAAGTCTTCTGTGTTTCGCCTGAAGCTCCGATTTTCGGAAAACTACGCGGCAAAAAAACCGGCGACACTATAGAAATGGGAAGCAATACCTTTAAGATTACTTCTATTTTCTAACGGTATTGCAATTTCAATTTAAAATGATACCGTTACCTTTGCGAGGATGAATATAGCAGGATATTTTTTCGCCATTGTAATAGGTCTCGTCATGGGGCTTATCGGTGGCGGCGGAAGTATATTGAGCGTTCCTGTTTTTGCATATTTATTTCAAATCGATGCCGTCACAGCGACTACATTGTCATTATTTGTCGTAGGAGTCACCAGTGCGGTTGGCTCCGTAGGATACATCCGGCAAGGGCATGTTAATTTCAGAACGGCATTGCTTTTCGGACTTCCGTCAGTGGCGGGTATTTTATTTTCCAGAAGAGTAGTGCTGCCGCATTTGCCACCATATATCATCAACAGATGGGGAATTACCATTACCAAAGAAATGTTCATCCTGGTTCTTTTTGCGGTTTTGATGCTCATTTCGGCTTTTAAAATGATAAAAAGAATCGATCGGCAAAGAATACCGAAATCTGAAGAAATCAATTATACGCTTCTAATTTCTCAAGGGCTTTTAGTGGGAATAATCACCGGATTTATTGGAGCAGGCGGCGGATTCCTTATTGTTCCCGCATTGGTAATGCTACTGAGGGTTCCTATGAAACAGGCTGTCGGAACTTCGCTATTCATTATTGCATTTAACTCCAATGTCGGTTTTGTTTCTTCCTTGGATCGAACTGTAATCGACTGGCCGTTTTTGCTGTCCTTCACTGGACTTTCTGTCTTCGGGATTCTCATCGGAGTGAAAATCGCCAAAAAAATTGCTGGCCGAAAGCTTCGCCCGATATTTGGCTGGTTGGTTTTGGTGATGGGAATCTGGATTATCATCAATGAATTATTAATTAAACAAATATCTTAATAAAATGAAGAAATTATTTTTTTTCGTTGCGCTCTCAGGTATAACATTAGCAAGTTGTACAAAAGAAGAAAACAAAGGAGCGCAACAGGAAACGACAACTCAGGATGCTCAGGAGAGCAATGTTCAGGATACGAAAACACTTAAAAGCAGCACCGGCGAAACAGTAAAAGTAACCTACTTTGCTGAAGGCGGAATGGTAGCTGTAAAATTAGAAAAGGAAGGACAGCCTGAACAGAAACTTACCGCAAAAACCGTTAACGCTCAGGGAAATCCGATTTTTTCTAACGAAGAAATGATGTGGGAAATGAACAGCAGCGGAACAGGTGGAAAGCTCACCGATAAAGAGGGAAACAGCACTGCTTTTTCGGATGAATAGATTGAATGTGATTTATATCACTTTACGTTTAAGCAATTAGCCTGAAATTTGCTATCAACTAAAAAATTTAAAAATGAAGATTGAGCAGATTTATACCGGATGTCTGGCACAGGGTGCTTATTACATTGTTTCTGAAGATGAAGCAGCCATTATTGATCCTCTGCGTGAGGTGCAACCTTATCTGGATCGTCTGGAAAAAGATCAGGTAAAGCTCAAATATATTTTTGAAACGCATTTTCATGCCGATTTTGTTTCCGGACATCTAGACCTGAGCAGAAAGACAGGAGCTCCCATTATTTACGGACCTACCGCTCAACCGGATTTTGAAGCCATTATTGCTGAGGACCATCAGATTTTTCAAATTGGAAAAATAAAAATAAAAGTTCTGCACACTCCCGGCCATACTCTGGAAAGTTCTACATTTCTATTGATTGATGAAGAGGGAAAAGAAAACGCTATTTTTTCAGGAGACACGTTATTTCTAGGCGATGTCGGAAGGCCGGATCTTGCACAGAAAAAGGGCACCATCACTCAGGAAGAACTTGCCGGAATGCTGTATGACAGCCTGCAAAATAAAATAATGCCGCTTCCTGATGACGTGACGGTTTATCCTGCACACGGCGCAGGTTCGGCTTGTGGCAAAAACATGCAGAAAGAAACCGTAGACTCGCTCAGAAACCAGAAAAGAACAAATTATGCGCTTAATCAACCGGATAAGGAAAGCTTCATCAGTGCTGTTCTGGAAGGTCTTACCGCACCTCCCAAATATTTCGGAATGAATGTTACTTTGAATAAAAGCGGATATGAAAGTTTCGAAACAGTAATGAATAAAGGTTTGAATCCACTAAATCCGGATGATTTTGAAACGGCTGCAGAAGAAACAGGAGCACTCTTGCTCGATACCAGAAGTGCCGCAGAATTTCATCAGGGATTTATTCCGAACGCAGTAAACATAGGATTGAAGGGCGACTTCGCTCCATGGGTTGGAAGTATGGTGGTGGACGTAAAACAGCCTTTACTTTTAATCACAGAACCGGGGAAGGAAAAAGAAGCCATCACCAGACTGTCACGGGTTGGTTTTGATAACGTGGTAGGTTTTCTGGAAGGTGGTTTTGAAAGCTGGAAGAAATCAGGAAAAGAAACTGATGAAATTAAAAGAATTTCACCTGATGAATTTGCAGAACAGTTCCACACCGATTTAAAAATTATTGACGTTCGAAAAGAATCAGAATTTGAAAAAGGGCATCTCCAAAATGCTGAAAACAAGCCTTTAGATTATATTTCAGAATGGGCAGGAAACATTCCTGATCAGGAACATTTTTATCTTCATTGCGCAGGCGGCTACCGAAGCATGATTGCAGCTAGCATCCTGAACTCTCGTGGAATACGGAATTTCACAGAGATCGGAGGAGGATATAACGGAATTATTAAAACCGGAAAAATCCCTGCACCACAGATCACTTGTGAGAAATAATTTTGAAATGAAAACGATCTTAAACTTTTTCTTACTCGTATTCCTTTTTTCATGTGCAGCACCCACTGTCGCCTTCGATAACCGGCATGGCTTGATCGAAACTGTACAAAGCCCCGAAACGCTTTTGGTGGATGTACGGACTCCGGAAGATTTCCGCAATAATCCTGTTCCCAACGCTGTTAATATTCCTTTGGCACAAATTGAAAACAATCTGGAAGTATTCAGAAACAGCAAATCAACGGTCGTTTTTTGTAATTCAGGCAAACAAGCCGGAAAAGCAATGGAAGTACTGAAAGAAAATAAAATCAACAACGTCCGAAACGGGAAAACCTGGAAAAATATAAATGCTATCCTTCACCTAAAATAAGAGCTCATGAATATACTGAAATATACAGATTTCTTTAAAGACAGGCCTTCTGTTTTTCAGATTAAAAAGACAGCAACTCAACAGCAATTGGCCGTAGCACTGGGACAGGGTGCTGTTCTCGAAAAGCAAAACTTCTCAGAATCAACGACTTTAATCATGCTCAAAGGCGAAATTAAATTTTCGTTGCCGGATGTGGATTTAACTTTTACAGAACTGGATTTTTATGAAATTCCTATTGATGTGGAACATGAAATTACCGGTGTAGAGAAAGAAAATTTGTTTCTTATTATTAAGGAAATGAATAACGAACCTGATAATGATCTGCTGTAAAATCCTAATTATTCAGGATTCTTAAAATTACTTTCTCAGCATTTCAGTGTGAGGAATCTGGTCTTCCAGATATTTTTTACCCGTATCTTCAAATCCAAAATTCTGGTAAAAATCCAGAAGATAATCCTGCGCTGAAATTCGCACAACAGAAGTCTGGAAGCGGCTTTCAATAAGTTGCAGGGCAATATTCATCAGTGCTTTACCCAAACTTATTCTTCGGAAGTTTCCTGTCGTCAGAACTCTGCCTATAGATGTTTCCGGATATTTTATTCCTTTGTCGAAAATCCGGCAATAAGCTGCAACTTCACCATCTTTTTCTGCCCAAAGATGAATGGCTTTTTGATCGGCATTATCAGGATCCAAATAGTGGCAATGCTGTTCCACAACGAAAACTTCCATTCTTGCTTGAAGAATCTTGTACAATTCATCGACAGAAAGCTGATCAAACGATTTTGCCTTCCAAATGAAATCACTTTTCAAAACGGACATTATTTTTCTTCAGAAACTGGTTGGTTTTTTCAATAAAAGACAGAATCTCGTCTCCACCTTGCTTTTTTTCAGCTGAAGTAATATACATTGGCGGCAATTCATCCCAGAATTCCTCCATTTTTTTTCTGTATTCTTCGGTATTTTTGACAGCAGCATTTCCTCTCAGTTTGTCCGCTTTTGTGAAAACAATAGAAAAGGGAATTCCGCTCTCACCACACCATTGCATAAAATCTAGGTCAATTTGCTGTGGCGAATGCCGGATATCGATTAAAACAAAAAGATTCACCAGATTGGTTCTGTTGAGGATATATTGTGTAATCAGTTTTTCAAAATCTTTCCTCAACGATTTGGAAACTTTGGCATAACCATAACCGGGAAGGTCGGTAAGATACCATTCTTCATTGATGAGAAAATGATTGATGAGCTGTGTTTTCCCGGGCGTTTGCGAGGTTTTGGCGAGGTCTTTTTTGTTGGCCATCGCATTAATCAGTGAAGATTTGCCCACATTCGAGCGGCCGATGAAAGCATATTCCGGCAAAACCGGATCGGGGCAATCCTGCCACTTCCCTGAACTTTTTATAAATTCTGCAGTTTTAATCATAAGAAATAGGATTCATCCCGTAAAATCGTGATGGTTATGTTTCGGGTTACTCCCGGCTTCTCAACCAATCGTAAAGAATTGCATTAAATTCTTCAGGTTTTTCCATCATAGCAGCGTGCCCGCATTTATCAATCCAGAAAAGGTCGGAATCGGGAATCAGCCTGTCCATTTCCGAAGCCACTTCCGGCGGAGTCACATTATCCTGTTTTCCCCAGATAATGCAGGTAGGCACCTGAATTTTATGAAGTTCCTTTTCCATATTATGCTTTATCGCACTTCGGGCCAGCATCACAGTTTTTATTCCTTTTCCGCGGTCGTTTACTACCGAGAAAACCTCATCTACCAGATCTTCTGTAGCAACAGTAGGGTCATAAAAAACTTCCTCTGCTTTTTTGCGGATATAATTGCGGTCATTTTTTCTGGGAAAACTGTCTCCAAAACTTCTTTCATATAACCCGGAACTACCTGTCAGCACCAGATATTTCACTAAATCAGGACGCGAAAGTGTAAGGATTAAACCTACATGTCCACCCATAGAATTGCCTATCACAATAGCCGGTTCGCCTACTTCTTCTGTTATAAATCTGGCTACAAATTTTGCGATGCTTGTTAAGTTCGTATTTAAAATTGGAAGATCATAAATGGGCAAATTCGGAAAGTAAACTTTATATCCTCTCTGAGAGAAAAAATCGATCAAAATGGTGAAGTTACTCAAACCGCCCATTAAGCCCTGTAACAGAACGATAGGCTGCCCTTCACCTTCTTCGATGAAAGTGTATTTTCTCTTTTTCTTTAATTTAAAAATCATAGATTTCAGTCAATCGCTGCAAAATTACAAATAACCCTGCATTATCATAATTTATAGCAAATATTTTATAAAAATAAAACTTAATTGTGAAACTGTGATCCCTTAAATGTTAAAATAAATCTTCAGCCCTACCTCCATTGCTTTAAGAGATTGTAAGCAAGCAAATTAGCACCAATAGTTTTACGATGAACAAAAAGTTATACACATTAAGTCAAAAAGTGGGAAAAAGTGGGAAGTTTTGGAAATTATTATATAAATTTGTCCCAAATGAAGAATTTCATAGGCACATACGAATGTAAAATTGACGACAAAGGCCGCGTTAAAGTTCCCTCTTCTCTGGCGAAGCAGATGGAGGATTTTGGCGGAGCTACTTTTGTCATCAAACGTTCTGTGTTTCAGAACTGTCTCGAAGTTTATCCGATGCAGCACTGGGACAGCCTGATGGAAAAAATCAACAAACTGAACAGGTTTGTAAAAAAGAATGCCGATTTCATCAGGATGTTTACCGCCGGAGTAAAAACCGTTGAACTCGACAGTGCCGGCAGGTTGCAGATCTCCAAAGATTTAACCCTGTTTGCCGGACTGAAGAAAGAAATGGTCATCACCAGCGCGGGAGAACTCTTTGAAATATGGGATAAGGACGCTTATGAACAGGTGATCTCGACAAACGAAGCAGACTTCGCAAATCTTGCAGAAGAAGTAATGGGCAGTACTGGCTCGGATGAATTAAATTAAAGCTGGATTCTACCAGCGCTCGCTGTAATTTGAAACGATAAAAAATGTATCACAACCCCGTATTGTTGAAGCAAAGTGTTGATGATCTGGTCACGGATCAGGATGGGATTTATGTAGACTGCACTTTCGGTGGTGGCGGACATTCAAAAGAAATACTTGCCAGACTCTCAGAAAAAGGAAAACTCTACAGTTTCGATCAGGATGCGGATGCACTTCTGAATAAGATTGGAGACAAACGCTTCACCCTGATCAATCAAAATTTCAGGTTTCTGGAAAATTCATTGCTGATGCACGGTGTAACGCAGGTAGACGGGATTTTGGCCGATTTGGGCGTATCCTCCCATCAGTTCGATGAAGCAGAACGTGGATTTTCCATCCGAAGCAATGCGCCGCTGGATATGCGAATGAACGTGATGCAAAGCTTAGATGCGAGAAAAATAATTAATAAATATGAAGAAGAACATCTCGCTGATCTTCTCTACCATTTCGGAGAACTGAGAGAAGCTCGAAAACTAGCAAGAACCATTGTTCATCACCGGAAAATCAGCGCGATAAAAACGACAGAAGATTTAAAAAAAATATTCAGTTTTATACCGCCACACAAGCAGAATAAGTTTTTTGCCCAGGTTTTTCAAGCCATTCGTATTGAGGTAAATCAGGAACTGGAAGCCTTAAAGGAAATGCTTCTTCAGGCATACAAAATCCTGAAACCACAGGGACGACTGGTGGTGATTTCGTATCACTCTCTGGAAGACCGGCTGGTGAAACGTTTCCTGAAAAACGGAATGTTCGAAGGTGAACCGGAAAGAGATATTTACGGAAATTACCGGAAATCATTCGAGCTTTTAAAAACTAAAGCCACCATTCCCGATAGCAGCGAAATAGAAGAAAACTCGCGTGCGAGAAGCGCAAAAATGAGAACAGGAATAAAATTATAAAACCAAAATTGGCCAAAGGAAAAACATACAGACCGAAAAAGAAGCTCACTTTCATTGACATTGTGAAGGGCAATTTCCTGAACCGAGAGGAAATCAAAGCGCATTACAAGTATTTTCTGTTGTTGTTTTTACTGATGATGATGATGATTTACAGCAATCATCTGGTCAATCAAAAAATAGAAATCATCAATGAGCTGAAAGAGCAGACGGAAGAATATAAATCCCGGAATGCCTATGCTCAAAGCAAACTGATAAAAGTAAGAATGGAATCTGAGCTGGGCAAAGAAATGGTTCGGGACTCATTACTGCCTTTGGAAAGCCATCCGCATAAATTGTTGATAAAACTCGATAGTACACATGCAGAATAAGAATAATTTCGATAACAAAAGACGGAAAACGTTAAGATGGGGATACCTGTTCGCACTGGTGGCCTTTCTTGCTTTTACGTTGTTTCTCGGAAAAATTATCGTTTTGCAGAACACCAATGTTCAGGAAATAAAAGACGATTACATCAGTAAAAATTACCGCGAAGCCAAATTAAAAGCTGCAAGAGGAAACCTTTACGCTTCAGACGGCTCCATTCTGGCGACAACGGTAATGCGTTACGATATTTATCTGGATCTCAAAACCATTAAAGATTCTGTTTATAAAAATAATATCGGCTCACTGACGGATTCGCTGAATGCAATGTTTGGCAAACCCCGAAATATTTACAGACAACGGTTGGATGAGCAGCGCCGGAAAGAAAACCAGTATTATTCTCTGGTAAAAGGCTTGGATTTCGACCAATATGACAGGATCCGAAAATTTCCGATTTTCAATAAAGGAAAACACAGAGGCGGCTTTATCGTTGACAGGAAATACAGGCGCGAACTTGCCACCACCGAAATAGGAGCCGGAACCATCGGAATGGACAACGGCGAATACAAATCGGGGTTGGAAGCAGCTTTTTCTAAATATCTTTCAGGAACGGACGGAACCCGTTTGGAACAACGGGTGAACTCCAACCAGTGGAAACCTATTGATTACTGGAAAGCAATAGAACCTGTAGACGGGCAGGATGTGTACACAACTCTGGATCTGAGAATTCAGGACATCGCCAGTTCTGCATTGGAAAAACAACTGATCGAATTTGATGCAGACCACGGAAGCGTTGTAGTAATGGAAGTTGCTACAGGAAAAGTGCGAGCTATGGTAAATCTCCGAAGAACAGAACCCGGAATTTATATTGATGCCTACAATTATGCTTTGAAAGATGCTACCGAACCTGGTTCCACTTTCAAAACCGTATCGCTGCTTGCTGCCATGGATGACGGATTTATCGACGAAAATACGACTGTAGATATCGGAAACGGACACTGGACTTATGCCGGACAACCCGTTTCGGACGGGCACGGAGGTGGAATTTATGACATCAGCGATGTGTTGGCTAAATCGAGCAATGTAGGTTCAGCCAAACTTATCACACAGTTTTATGGCGAAAAACCTCAGGTATTTCTGGATCATTTAAGACGGTGGAAAATGTTCGATAAAATGGATATTGAACTTCCCGGCATTACAAAACCATTTATACAGACACCGGAAAGCCCGAAATGGAGCAAAGGCGCATTAGCCTCTTTATCCTTCGGATATGCTTCGAGATTTAATTTATTGCAACTCACTACTTTCTACAACGGCATTGCCAACAAAGGGAAAATGGTGAAGCCACTGTTTATCGATAAGATCATGAAGGACGGACAGGTTTTTTACAGTGCAAAACCGGAAATTATGGTCAATAAAATGGCGTCTGACAAAGCGATTAAAATGATGACTCAAGCCCTCACAAAAGCGGTGGAGAAAGGAACTGCAAGAAGTATATTTACCCCCAATCTTAAAATGGCCGGAAAAACCGGAACAGCGCGTTTCGAATACTGGAAACCTGGTCCTGCGAAATATCAGGCTTCTTTTGCCGGGTTTTATCCCTCTGACAATCCGAAATATACGTGTATTGTAATGGTGAATCAACCGGATAACTCCAAAAGCTATTATGGTTCTACCGTTGCGGCTCCCGTTTTCAAGGAAATTGCAGGAAAAACATTTTTGAAAACGCCTCAGAATATCGAACCTCATCTTTTAGAAGATAAAAAAGTAGATCTCACGAAACTCACTGAACCCAATGTGAAAATTGCTTTTCAGGGGCAGAGAATGCCGAATGTTGTCGGACTGATTGGCAGAAATGTGATTCCTCAACTGGAAAACGCAGGATATAGAGTAGAATATAAAGGGGTAGGAAAAATTCAGGAGCAGTTTCCTTTAGTAGGAACGGTGATCAACAAAGACCAGAAAATTTACCTGAATTTACAGAATTAAAAAAGCAACGCAAGACGATAAATGAGAGCATTAGAAGTATTCAATAGAATCCCAACCTTGGAAACCCACGGCACGCTGGAAACAGAAATCTCCGGAATCGTTTTCGACAGCCGTAAAGTGACCGCAGGCGCACTGTATATCGCCGTAAAGGGTGTTGTTACAGACGGCCATGCTTTCATTGCCAATGCTGTGGACAAAGGTGCTTCTGTAGTTGTGTGCGAAATATTTCCTGAGCAATTAAAAGAAAATATCACTTACATAAAGGTCAAAAATTCAGCGAAAACTTTGGGCAAGCTGGCTTCTAATTTTTACGGAAATCCTTCCGAAAACCTACAGCTTATCGGCATTACAGGAACCAACGGAAAAACCTCTGTAGCAACACTGCTTTACGGAATATTCAAAGAATTAGGCCTGAAGTCGGCACTTATTTCCACTGTGGAATACAGAATCGGAGATGAAATTATTCCTGCAACACACACCACGCCTGATATCATCACCATCAACAAATTGTTGGCGAAAGCTCTGGAAGAAGGTTGCGAATATGCCTTTATGGAAGTCAGTTCACACGGCATTCATCAGCGAAGAATAGAAGAACTTCAGTTTTCAATAGCAGGATTTACCAACATCACCCATGATCATTTGGATTACCACAAAACTTTCGATGAATATCTGAAAATAAAAAAATCGTTTTTCGATCAACTTCCCGCTTCTGCCATCGCCATAACCAACGGCGATGATAAAAACGGAAAAATAATGCTGCAAAATACGTTAGCAACGAAGAAAACATTTGCCATGAAAACGATGGCAGATTATCACGGAAAACTACTGGAAGCCGACTTCAACGGAATGTTGCTGAACTTCAACGGAAAGGAATTCTGGACTACCCTCACGGGAAAATTTAATGCCAATAATCTGCTTTTAGCTTTTGCCATAGCATCTGAACTCGGCCAAGAGGAATCCGAAATTCTGCAAGCGATCTCGCGGCTGAAAAGAGTGAACGGAAGATTTGAAACCATGAGATCCGACGGCGGAATTTTCTTCATCGTAGATTATGCACACACGCCGGATGCTCTGGAAAACGTGTTGGACAGCATCAACGAAATTCGCACAAAAAATGAAAGATTAATCACCGTATTCGGTTGTGGTGGCGACAGAGACAAGGAAAAGCGAAGCGAGATGGGAAAAATCGCGACTCGGAAATCCACCCTCTCC
The DNA here is from genome assembly GCF_003336205.1 of Chryseobacterium lacus. Lineage (GTDB taxonomy): Bacteria > Bacteroidota > Bacteroidia > Flavobacteriales > Weeksellaceae > Chryseobacterium_A > Chryseobacterium_A lacus. Next base: position 282,653 of record NZ_QPIE01000003.1, on the reverse strand, counting down.
ATCCTTACTTCCGATAATCCGAGAACGGAAGATCCAGGAGAAATAATCCGCGAGATACAAAAAGGAGTAGAACCGCAGAATTATAGCAAATACACCACAATTCCCGACAGAAAAGAAGCAATAAAAATGGCAATTAAATTTGCCGAACCTAAAGATATTGTTCTGGTAGCTGGCAAAGGCCATGAAACCTATCAGGAAGTGAACGGCGTGAAACAGGATTTCGATGACAGAAAAATCATTGAAGAACTCTGGAAAATGATGAGTAAATAAAAACAGAATAAATTAAAAAACATGTTGTACTACCTCTACGAATATTTGACAGCCAACGGAATTCACGTTCCAGGGCTCAATCTGTTACGGTACATTTCGTTCCGCGCTGCGGTTGCTGTTTTGCTTTCTCTCATCATCGCCATGGTGTACGGCAAAAGAATCATCAATTACCTCCGGAAACGACAACTTGGGGAATTGGTACGCGATCTTGGACTGGAAGGGCAAAAGCAAAAAGAAGGAACTCCCACTATGGGCGGGCTTATCATTATTCTCGCTACCCTTATTCCGGTACTTCTTTTTACCAAAATTCTAAATATTTACATCCTGCTCCTCATCGTTTCCGTACTGTGGATGGGAGCCATCGGTTTTATTGATGATTATCTGAAGAAAATTAAGAAAAATAAAGACGGGCTCAGCGGGAAATTTAAAATTATAGGACAAGTCGGCCTGGGGCTCATCGTAGGCGTTACCATGTATTATCACTCAGATATTACTGTCAAAAGAAAATATGCAGATGCGCAGGTGTTGAACAGAAATAATGTGGAACAGAACTTTATGCCAACGGAAAAATCGACTGTTTCAACCGTTCCTTTTTTCAAAAACAATGAGTTTGATTACAGTAAAATCCTCTTTTGGATGGATGAAGAAGAACAGCAGGAATGGGCCTGGATCATCTTTATTCCCATGGTAATTTTCATCGTCACAGCCGTTTCCAATGGTGCCAATATTACTGACGGCATCGACGGCTTGGCAGCTGGAACCAGCGCCGTTATTTTGCTTACACTGGCTTTTCTGGCGTATGTTTCGGGGAATATCATTTTTGCAGATTATCTCAACATTATGTTCCTTCCAAATATGGGTGAAACCACCATTTTTGCTGTAGCCATGGTAGGTGCCGTCATCGGATTTTTCTGGTACAATACCTATCCTGCGCAGGTTTTTATGGGAGATACGGGAAGTCTGATGTTAGGAGGCGTTATCGCTGTTCTGGCGATTATTTTAAGAAAAGAACTGGTAATTCCTGTGTTGTGCGGAATTTTTCTGGTCGAAAATATCTCCGTCATGCTTCAGGTAGCCGTTTTTAAATACAGAAAGAAAAAATACGGACTAGAATATGCCCAAAACAACAGATTATTTAAAATGTCACCACTTCATCATCATTATCAGATGAATGGATATCATGAGAGTAAAATTGTAAACAGGATGATTATTATCGGAGTGATGCTCGCCATCATTTGTTTAATAACGCTGAAAGTAAGATAGTATGAGAACAGTAATTTTAGGTGGAGGAGAAAGTGGCGTCGGAGCAGCATTGTTGGCCAAAAAGAAAGGAATGGAAGTATTTCTTTCCGATATGGGCAGCATCCGCGAAAATTACAGGCAACTGCTGATTCAAAATGATATTGATTTTGAAGAAGGCATGCATACGTATGAAAAAATACTGAACGCGGATTGGATTGTAAAAAGCCCCGGAGTTCCAAAAAAAGCAGATATTATTTTGGAAATTAACCAAAAAGGAATCCGGCTTTCATCAGAAATTGAATTCGCTTCTGAGTTTACGGACTCCAAAATTATCGCAGTCACAGGCAGCAACGGCAAAACCACCACCACTTCCCTTATTTATCATATCCTGAAAAATGACGGACTGAAAGTAGGTCTGGGTGGAAATATCGGAAAGAGTTTCGCAAAACAGGTGGCTGAAGAAAATCACGATTATTACGTTTTGGAGGTAAGTTCCTTCCAGTTGGATGATATCCAGAATTTCCGGCCTTACATCTCCCTTTTGCTGAACCTGTCTAAAGATCATCTGGATCAGTACAATTACGATTACGAGGAATATGCACTGGCGAAATTCAGAATTACCGAGAATCAGGAAAATGATAATTTTTTCATTTACAATAAAGATGATGAAATGAGCAGAAACCTCCTCGAAAAACTGGAAATAAAAGCGAAAATGCTTCCTTTTTCTACGTCTGAGACTTTAGCGGAAGGAGCCTATGCAGATGAAGACCGTATTTTCATACAGCTTCATGAGGAGTTCTCACTGAAAATCGAAGAACTGGCACTCATGGGAAAACACAATGTCGCCAACAGCATGGCAGCTTCTATTGCCGGGAAACTACTGAACATCAGCAACGAAAGCATCCGGAATTCGCTGATCACGTTTCAGGCTGTCGAGCATCGTCTGGAACTTGTTTCGGAAATCAACGGTGTGCAGTACATCAACGACAGCAAAGCGACCAACGTGAACGCTACATATTATGCTTTGGAAAGCATGAAAAAACCCACCGTTTGGATTGTAGGCGGAGTAGATAAAGGAAACGATTATACGGAAATAGAGGAACTGGTGAAGAGAAAAGTAAAAGCCATTGTTTGCCTCGGTCTTGACAATCAAAAGATTATTGATTTTTTTAAAGATAAAAAACAGGCCATTTACGATACCTCCAGTATGGAAGAAGCCGTCGCGGTTTGCAGAAATATTGCAGAGAAAGGAGATACCGTATTGCTTTCGCCTTGTTGCGCAAGCTTTGATCTCTTTGAAAATTATGAAGACAGAGGAAAGAAATTTAAAGAAGAAGTCCTGAAAAAATAATGAACGGAATAACTACAGAAAACAAATTTGAATACCTGAAGGGCGACAAGGTTCTTTGGACCGCTATCATTTTGATTTCGGCATTTTCTGTTTTTCCGGTATATTCTGCGAGTTCCAATCTGGAATATATCGTGAACACCGGAACCACAACAGGGCATTTGCTAAAGCATCTCTTCTTCGTGATCCTCGGTCTCGGCCTTATGCGTGCGGTAGGATTTGTAAAATATGAATACATCGGAAAGCTCAGCACCATTTTATTAGGAATTTCAGCCATATTACTGGTGGTTACCATGTTTACAGGGCAAACCATTGATGGTGCAAGTGCTTCACGCTGGCTCAAAATTCCGGGAACGCCGTTCTCCTTTCAGCCTTCTTCGTTTGCTTATCTCATGCTCGTCATTTATTTGTGCAGGTATCTTACGAAAAAAATCAACAGGGAGAGATTGCCTATTGAAAATATCTTTTACATTTTCGGGCCGATACTTCTGGTGTTTTTCCTTGTTGCAAAAGATAACGGCTCCACAGCGTTGATGATCATGTTGGTTTCTATCGCAGTGCTCATCATCGGCCAGCTGAACTGGAAATATATCGCCGGATTTATGGCGACGGCTTTCGTAGCAGGAACCATGTTTGTGATGGTAGCCCTTCATACAGACCTCATAGGTAGCAACAGAGTTCATACCTGGATGAGCCGCGTAGAAGTTTTTTTTGATTCAAAAGATAAATCCGCCGAACTGCCGACTGAAGAATTTAAAGCAAAAAACTATCAGGTAATGCAGGCGAAAGCGGCCATCGTTCACGGTGGAATTACGGGAATGGGACCCGGAAAAAGCGCACTGAAACAAATGCTTCCACAGTCTGCATCGGATTTTATTTTTGCCATTATTGTAGAAGAATACGGCTTTATCGGAGCTTTTGCACTCATTATACTTTACCTGATTATCATCATACGAATCGTAATGATTGCCAGCAAAATGCCTGCTTTCTTCGGCTCGCTGCTCGTTATCTCCATGGGAGTGATGATTTTTATCCAGATTGCTGTCAATATTGCTGTGGCAGTCAATCTCATTCCGGTAACGGGACAGCCGCTTCCGCTCATCAGTTATGGAGGAACTTCCATGCTGGTTACCTACTTCCAGTTGGGAATAGTCTTGAATGTAAGTTCAAGAATTCAGGTGTATGATGAGGAAGGAATGGGCAAAAAACAAAGTATTGAAGAAATAAACGATATCGCATAAACAGCAGAAAATGAAAAATAATGCCACCGAAAATACCCGGAATACAAGACCGCTGCATATCCTGATGAGCGGCGGCGGAACCGGTGGGCACATCTTTCCTGCTGTTGCCATTGCCGATGAAATAAAGAAAAGATTTCCTGACGCTGAATTTCTTTTCATCGGAGCCAATAATAAAATGGAAATGGAAAAAGTTCCTGAGGCAGGATATAAAATTCAGGGTTTGAATATTACCGGCATAGACCGTGGGAATAAACTGGCAAACATCAAACTTCCCTTCCGGTTGATTTCCAGTATTTATAAAGCAAAAGATATTGTTAAGAATTTCAAACCGGATTTGGCTATTGGAACCGGCGGATTCGCCAGCGGGCCTGCACTCTATGCTGCTGCAAGCTTCGGAATCCCGGTTTTTATTCAGGAGCAGAATGCACATGCCGGGATCACCAATAAAATCCTGAGCAAAAGCGCTCAATTGATCTTTACGGCGTATCCGGAAGTAAAAGGGTTTCCGGCACCTAAAACAAGATTTTTAGGAAATCCGATTCGGGAAAGCATCATTTCCGGGCGCGTTGATTCCAAAGAAGCAAAAATAAAATTAGGCTTAGATCCTGAGAAACTGGTGATTCTTTCTGTTGGAGGCTCACTGGGTTCCAAAACGCTAAATAACAGCTGGTTGGAGCATTTAGATCTGCTCAAAGAAAGCAACTGTCAGCTCATTTGGCAAACCGGAAAACTGGAGTATCAGAAACTAGAATCAGATTCAAAAATAACCCGCCTTGGATCGCAAATCCTGCTCAGGGAATTTATTACTGATATGCCGATGGCTTATTCCGCTGCGGACATCATCGTTTCCAGAGCGGGAGCCATTGCCATCTCCGAACTTTCCGTAGCTGGAAAACCGGTGATTCTGGTTCCTTTCCCCTTTGCGGCAGAAGATCATCAGACCATGAACGCCATGAAATTGGTGGAGAAAAATGCCGCGAGAATGGTAAAGGATTCCGAAATGAAAGACAAATTTTGGGCAACGCTAACTGAACTCTGCAATGATCAGAATCTAAGAGCTACGCTGTCGCAGAATCTCAATTTCTTTGCGAAACCTAATGCTACACAGGAAATCGTGGATGAAATTTTAAAAAAATTAAAAACAGAATGAGCGTCTTAGATAAATATCAAACCTTCTATTTCGCAGGCATCGGCGGCATCGGCATGAGCAATCTTGCCCGCTATTTCCATGCTTCCGGGAAAAACGTTCTTGGATATGATAAAACAGAAACCAAACTGACCAAAGAACTTGTGGCAGAAGGGATTTCGATTACTTTTGAAGACGATATTCATAAAAATATTGCGGATTTAAATCCCGACAACACTCTGGTGGTGTATACTCCGGCCATTAAAAACCTGAAGATTCTGGATTATTTTAATGAAAATAACTTTCAGATTCTGAAACGGGCAAAAGTCCTCGGACTCATCACGGAACACACTGAATGTATTGCTGTGGCAGGCACGCATGGCAAAACCACAACGTCTACCCTCATCGCACATTTATGCAACGTGGCTGGACTTCCTTTCTCCTGTTTTCTGGGCGGAATCTCTGAGAATTTTAAATCGAATTTCCTCTATAAAGGAAATCAATATTCCGTCGTGGAAGCGGATGAATACGATAGAAGTTTCCTACAGCTTTCTCCGGATTGGGCTATTATCACTTCCGATGATGCTGATCATCTGGATATTTATGGCGATGCTGAAACCATCCGCCAGGGATTTCAGGATTTCGCAAATCTCATTCCGGAAAACCGACACCTTTTTGTGAGGAAAGGAACTCATTTAAATCGGCCCTGCATGACCTACGCCGTCAACAGTCCGGCTGATTTTTATTCGGATGAGCTTCAGATTGAGGAAGGACGGATGCATTTCAGCTTTCATTATGAGGGAAAAACAACGTCGTTTTCTTGGGAAATCCCGGGAATTCATAATGTGGAAAATGCCACAGCCGCTATTGCCCTTCTCAGCAGTTTGGGAATAGATATGCCCACATTGCAGGAAGGCATCAGCAGTTTCAAAGGCATTAAAAGAAGATACACCATTCATCATTTTGATGATAAAATTTACATCGATGATTATGCGCATCATCCCACGGAACTGGATGCTATTTTAAACTCTATCCGTACCTTTTATCCCGAGAAAAAGTTAATGGTCGTTTTCCAGCCGCACCTGTTCAGCCGCACCCGCGATTTTGCCGACGGATTTGCAAAAAGCCTCTCCAATAGTGATGAGCTGCTGTTGTTGGACATTTATCCGGCAAGAGAACTTCAGGAAGATTTCCAAGGAATCACGTCCGAATGGTTATCAGAGAAAATTATTCATCAGAACAAAAATGTAACATCGCTGGAGAACAGCCTGGAACTGATAAAAGAAAAAGATTTCGATATTATCCTTACTGCGGGTGCCGGAAATATCGACCGGCTGTATGACCCGATAGTAGAATGGCTCAGCAGAAAATAGCATGAAGAATAAGTGGAGAATACTGAAGATACTCGTAACAGTGATCCTTTTTGGGTTTCTGTTAAGCTTCTCTTTGCAGCGTTTCAGCGATGCACCAATGGAGCAGGTATCTGTCAATTTAGTAGAGCTGCAGGAGAGTGAAAAGGTATATTTTATTGATGAAAAGGAAATCAGAAATTTAATTAAGAAATCAAATCCTACTAAAAAGATTGGTGATATTGATATTCCGGCACTGGAAAAAAAGATCAGCAGGCTTCCGTCCATCGACAGTGCCAATGTGTATCTGAACCTGAACGGACGGCTGAATGTGGATATCGTACAGCGTGTTCCCGTCTTTAGGCTGAACAAAAACGGAAACGATTTTTATGTGGACCGCAAAGGCAATGAATTTCCGGTTTCCAGAATTTATTCGCATCCGTGCATGCTGGTGACGGGAAATGTAAAAAAGGAAGAATACATTCCTTTGGCAGAGCTGATCGACAAGATCAACCAGGATCCTTTCAGTAAGAAATACTTTATTGGTATTTCAAAAGTGAAAAAGGACTACAACCTCCTTACCAGCGAAGGAAATTTCAAAGTAGAAATAGGAAATCTGGAGAATATCGAATTCAAAGTGAAAGGCTTCAAAACCTTTGCGGAGAAATTCCTTGTCTTTCAGGATCAGAATAAATACAACAAGGTTTCCGTAAAATACGACAATCAGATTGTCACCACGCTCAATCCGCAGTATGAAGGAAACGACAGTATTTTAACGGTGCGGAAAAAGCAACTGGCAAAAATTCCTGAACTCGCCGAAAGGAAACAAGAAATGATCAGAAAAAAAACAGAATAAATCAAATCAAATCAATATACAATGCAAAATCAAGAGTATTCAGTAGGACTGGACATCGGGACAACTAAGATTGTCGCCATTGTCGGACGGAGAAACGCTCATGGGAAAATCGAAGTCATGGGTGTCGGAAAAGCAAAAAGTTTGGGCGTGCACAAGGGAATTGTGAACAATATTTCCCAAACCATCAATTCCATAAAAGCGGCCGTTGCAGAAGCACAGGCCAGCGCAGGAGTTCCTATTCATAAAGTAACCGTCGGGATCGCCGGAAAGCATATTCGCTCGCTTCAGCATTCCGATTATATTATGAGAGAACATCCCGATCAGTATATTACAGAAAAAGACATCGAAGCCCTGAAAGAACAGGTGAAAAAACTCGTCATGCTTCCCGGCGAGGAAATTATTCATGTTCTTCCTCAGGAATATAAAGTGGACAGTGAAGGTGAAATTCATGAACCTGTCGGAATGCACGGAAAACGCCTGGAAGCTAATTTTCACGTTGTGGTAGGACAGATGGGAAGCATCCGGAATATTGCAAGATGTGTAAAGGAAGCCGGATTGGAAATGGAAGCGCTCACTTTGGAACCCCTCGCTTCTTCCGAAGCCGTACTCACCAAGGAAGAAAAAGAAGCCGGAGTTGCTATCATTGACATAGGCGGCGGAACCACCGATATCGCAATTTTCAAAGACAACATTATCCGTCATACCTGCGTCATTCCTTATGGTGGAGGAATTATTACGGATGACATCAAGGAAGGCTGTTCCATCATCGAAAAACATGCAGAACAACTGAAAGTGAAGTTTGGCTCTTCCCTTCCGGACATGGAGAAGGAAAGCACTTTTGTCACCATTCCGGGACTGCACGGAAGACAGGATAAAGAAATTTCCCTGAAAACACTGGCGCAGATTGTAGGTGCCCGTGTAGAAGAAATTCTGGAAATGGTAAACACTGAACTGAAAGCTTACGGCGCCTTCGAGCAGAAGAAAAAACTGATTGCGGGAATTGTCCTGACGGGCGGCGGATCCAACCTTAAAAATCTTCGTCTGCTGGCCAATTACACCACCGGTTTCGACAGCAGAATCGGTTTCGCCAACGAATATATTGTGAATGATAAAAACCAGTATCTGAAAGGGCCGGAATTTGCCACCGCAATTGGATTACTGATGGAAAGTTTAAAAATCCGAGACAAAAAATCCTATACTACGGAAGTGGAAAATACCGCTGAAGCTACTGAAAGCACTCCCGCTGAAATGGTTTCTGACAACGGACAGGAAACAGTTTCAAATGAAGAAACCGGCGAATCCAATGCTGAAAGGAAGAGAAAAGGCCTCACTTTCGGACAGTCGTTAATGGAAAAAGTTAAAAAGTTCTTTGAAGAAGTAGAATAAATCAAATTAAAATAAGCAATATGGAAAATTATAACACACAAGGATTTTCGTTCGATCTGCCCAAAGGAAATTCGTCGATCATTAAGGTTATTGGAGTCGGCGGTGGCGGTAACAACGCCCTGAAACACATGTACGAGAGAGGAATTCACGGCGTAGATTTCGTGATTTGCAATACCGATGCACAGACATTGGACAACAACCCCGTTGCCAATAAAGTTCAACTGGGAATTTCCACCACAGAAGGTTTGGGCGCAGGTGCCGACCCGGAAGTCGGAGAAAAAGCTGCCATCGAAAGCATCGATGAAATAAAAGCAGCGATGGGACAAAACACCAAAATGGTCTTCATCACAGCCGGAATGGGTGGCGGAACCGGTACCGGAGCAGCTCCCGTTATTGCAAAAGTGGCAAAGGAAATGGGAATCCTGACTGTAGGAATCGTAACCGTACCTTTTAGTTTTGAAGGAAAAAGAAGGCTGGATCAGGCGGAACTCGGATTGGAAAAACTGAGAAATAATGTGGATTCTCTGATCGTAATCAATAATGATAAACTTCGCCAGCAGTTTGGAAACTTAGGCTTCAAACAGGGATTTTCTAAAGCCGACGAAGTGCTGACCAATGCAGCAAAAGGAATGGCCGAAGTCATCACAGGATATTTTGATGTGAATATTGACTTCCGTGATGCCAAATCGGTGCTTCAGAATTCCGGAACTGCACTCATGTCCACAGGATCCGCTTCCGGTGAAAACAAAGCCGAAGAAGCCGTGAAAAAGGCCCTTGATTCTCCGTTGTTGAACGATAATAAAATTACCGGCGCCAAAAATGTCCTGCTACTCATCAGAAGTGGTTCGCAGGAAGTCACCATGGACGAAATCGGAATTATTATGGATCATATTCAGCAGGAAGCCGGAAATACCGCCGATATTATTTTCGGGGTCGGAACTGATGAGGAATTAGAAGAGCAAGTGAGCGTATTGGTCATTGCCACTGGATTTGCCAAAGACAATCAGAAAAACACAGCTTTTACCGAGAAAGTAAAATACAATCTGAACGATACACCAAGAAACTCTCCATTCAAATGTGCTTCAGAAAGAGAGGAATCATCAGCAAAAGACTTCAGTTCGCCGACGCTTTTCCGCCTAGATGATGAAGATGAAACAGGAACTCCTGATTTTCCGAAAAATACCGCTGCAGTAAAGGAAATTAAAAGTGATTTTAAAATCATTGACCGAGAAGAAAAGTACCGACAATTTGAAGAAAATGATGATTCTCATAACGCTGAACCTCTTTTCTCGGGAAATGCCGAACCGTTAGCCGAACAGGATCTGGAAACACAGTCGTTCCGTTTTGAAACAGAAGAGAAACCTGCCAAAGATGAAAATACTTTCGGAAATGTGCCGCCAGTTTCTTCGCAACAGCAAGACGAAGAAAAACCGATGGAATACAGCTTTTTCATAAATAATGCGATTCCCGAATTAAGTTTTGAAGAAGAAAAGGAAACTTCCTCAAAGTCGGAAGATTTTGCAAAACCGGAAAATAATACAGCAAAACCGGAAACCCAGCTCATTCCTGATGCAGAGCCGACTATGGAAACGGAAGAATTTACTTTTATCAATAAAACCGTTCATTCGGACAAAGTGGCAGAAAGAAGAAACAAACTGAAAGAATTCAATTCCAGATATCTGGTAACGGAGCATGAAAGTGATTTCGAAACCATTCCCGCTTTCAGAAGAAAAAACATTACCATCGATGGAAATAATGCTTCGGAGCAACATGTGCAAACCTTCCTTTCCGAAAACGATAAGGGACAAATGCAGGTTCGCGAAAACAGATTTCTAAATAAAGATGTAGATTAATCTTTTAAAAAAAGCAAAAAATGAGTTTAGAAAATACCATCAATGATGCCATCAAAACCGCAATGCGGGAGAAAGACAAAACGGCTCTCGATGCTTTGCGCGCCGTAAAATCGCAGATTATTTTGCTGAAGACAGAAGCCCGTGGTGCAGAAGTTTCTCCCGAACAGGAAATCGCCATTCTTCAGCGGATGATCAAACAGCGGAAAGATTCCTATGAGCAGTTTACTGCACAGGGAAGAGATGATCTGGCGACCGTGGAAACGGATCAGATGAAGGTCATCGAAAAGTTTCTGCCGGCACAGCTTTCGACTGCTGAACTGGAAACAGAAATTAAGAAAATTATAGAAGAAACCGGTGCCACTTCTGTCAAAGATCTCGGGAAAGTAATGGGGACAGCCTCTAAAGCTTTAGCCGGAAAATCCGACGGAAAAAGCATCTCCGAAATGGTGAAAAAGTTGCTTTCCTAAGCAGCACATCACTTTTCGGCATTGTGTGGATATCCAACCTTTGCATATCGATTTGATTGAAGCCCGGAACCTCATTTGGTTCCGGGTTTTTTTACATTAAAAATGTTTCCATCCCTGAGCGGTAATTTCCGCCAGTTCGTTGCTGCCGCTCAGCACCAGATGATTGCCCTGAGAAAGCTCAACAGCATGGCCGATCACTGTAAAATCCAGATGGTTTTTGATCTTCTCAAAATCCTTTGGTGCAATGGTGAGAAGAAGCTCATAATCCTCACCTCCGTTCAGCGCACACATTACGGGACTGATGTTGAATTCCTCCGCCGTAGAAACCGTCAGCGGATCCAGCGGAACTTTATTTTCATAAATTCTGAAACCGACCTCCGACTGTTTTGAAAGGTGAAGTACTTCTGAAGCCAGGCCATCCGAAATATCAATCATGGCCGTCGGAACGATTTCCAAACCTTCCAGAATTTCCTGCACATCGGTTCGCGCTTCGGGTTTCAGCTGCCTTTCCAACAGATAATCATAACCTTCCATTTCAGGCTGCATCTGCGGATTTGCCAGAAATACAGCGTGTTCCCTTTCCAGAATCTGAAGTCCGAGATAGGCACCTCCCAGATCTCCGGTCACCACCAACAAATCGTTTTCTTGGGCACCTTTCCGGGTGACAATTTTATCCTGATCCGCAGCGCCGATGGCGGTAATGCTCATCACCAAACCGGAGGTGGAACTCGTGGTATCGCCGCCAATTAAATCCACTTTATATTTCCCGCACGCCAGCGCAATTCCTGAATAAATCTCTTCCAGTGCTTCCACCGGAAAGCGGTTGGAAACTGCCACAGAAACCAGGATTTGAGTGGGCACCGCATTCATTGCAGCAATATCGCTGAGGTTGGCCACAACGGTTTTATATCCCAGATGTTTCAAAGGAACATAACCCAGGTTGAAATGTACGCCTTCGGCAAACAGATCTGTGCTCACCACCATTCTTTTTCCTTCGTGAAAAATAACAGCGGCATCATCGCCAACACCCAGTTCGGACGACGGATTCTTCAGGCTGAACTTTTCGGTAAGGTGACGGATAAGGCCAAATTCGCCTAAAGTTGAAATCGGCGTCAGGTCCTGATTTTTATTTTCAAGCATCAGTGAAAAATTTAAAATTAAGGTTGAATAGTAAAGAGTTTTGGATCCACATTCTCCGGCCGGAAAGGCAAGGCTTTCAGATGATCTTTGGTGAGAACCTCAGCGTTTTCCGAACCGTAACGTTTCATGAACACGAGGATATCATCCGGCGGCGTGGTGGATTTTCTCAGCATCATATCAATCCAGACTCCCAAAGCTTCGGATGTCGCACAGTGGGTTCCATCCGGAAGATAAAATTGGTGAAGAAAACGATAAATTCCTCCATCTTCAGAGAATCCGTTGATTTCCAGGCTTACTTTTATTTCCTGATCAAGATAAATTTCCTTAAAAAAAGAATACTGTTCATGCAGAATCACCGGGCCAATTCCCCAGCGGTTCAGTTCGCTGAGACCCATTTTATTTTTTCCCATAAAAGACATTCTCGTTTGGGCACAGTATTCTACATAAGCAGAGTTGGCGAGGTGCTTGTTGGCATCAATATCACTCCAGCGCACTTCAAAAGTATGATAGTAAACAGACATATTTCAGATTTCTGCAAAGATAAAGATTTGGGAGGGAAGTGATCCGTGTATTAATTTTTTTATCAATCCACAAAAGAACTATGAAGCAATAAAAAAACATAAAAACTGTAACTCTTCCAATAAACCATTTTTTTTATTTCATTAAAAAAAGAGTTGTAATTGGTATATTTTTTATAAAACCTAATAACATCAATAGTTTTGAAAATACAGAGTAATAAACCAATTTCATCACCCAAATCCTATAAACCTCTTCCTCAAATCTTATAAAGCAAGCTTAGCCAAAATGTTTATTTTTGCTGAAACCCTATTGAAAACCCACTGAAAAAGATAGTAAAATACACGCTGATTGGCCTGGCCTCTCTTCTGGTGCTTATTGTTGGCCTGATTCTAAGCCTGCAGATTCCTGCTGTACAAAATTATGTGAAAGACCAACTCGTGGTGTATCTGGAAGAAAAAATCAAAACCGATGTGAGTCTTGAACGGGTATACATCGATTTCCCGAACAGCCTCGTGATGGAAAACCTCCACCTTCAAGGTCAGGAACTGGATACCCTGCTGTCCGTAAAAAAACTGGATGTCGGGCTTCATCTTCTGAAACTCATCAATTCCACCGCCGACCTTACCTCAATAGAAATGGAAGGCGTGCGCGCTCATGTAGTTCGCGATCAGGAAGGAAGATTCAATTTCGATTATATTCTGGACGCTTTCGCCACCGAAGATAAAGAAGAAAGCCCTTCCAAACCCTTCATTATTTCGCTGGATAAAATCCACCTGAAAGACATCGGCGTCATTTTTACTGATCTTCAGGCACAAAACGATATTCGTTTTCATTTTAATGAACTGAATACCCGAGTGCGAACTTTCGATCTGGAAAATAATAATTACGCGGTCAATAACATTGATCTCGACGGACTGAAACTGAAACTTCAGCAGGATCTCATAGAAGAAGTGGCGGAAGAAGTGGAAGAAACCATCGATTCCCTTAACCGGAAAAAACCAATGTCAATTGACTTGAACAGTGTAAAATTTACCAATTTTGATGTAGATTACGGCGATGACAATTCACGGGCTTCTGCAAAAGTGATCTTCAAAGAACTGAGCACAAAGATCAATAAAATTGATATTGAAAACAACGCTTTCGATATCGAAAACCTGAAACTGGCAGGAGCAAGAATCCGTTCGGACCTTTATCTTCCTTCCAGCAATAATTCCCAAACTCCGCCGGAAAATGCAGCAGATGAAACACAAAAACCCATGTCACTTTTATTGGGAAAACTGACTCTGGAAGACGTGCAGGTGGAGTACAACAATACCGCAGCCGCACCAGCCCGGCGCGGAACGGATTTCAATCACCTGAAGTTCAGTAATATCAACCTGAATCTGGAAGATTTCAAAATGGAAAACGGAACCTTTGCTGGAAGGGTAAACAGTGCTGAGATCCGGGAAAACCGCGGACTAAACATTCAGGAATTCAGAACCGATTTTGCTTACCGGGAAAAGCAGGCTTTCCTGAGAAACCTGTATTTACAAACTCCAAAAACGCTGCTTCGGGATGAGATCGTCCTGAATTACAATTCCATCGAACAGCTTTCAGAGAATCCGGGCTCTGTAAAGATTTCAGCGAATATCAGAAATTCTAAAATCGGATTTGCAGACCTTCTTACTTTTGCGCCCGACCTTAGAAACACTGCGCCGTTCAGCCAATATCCGAACGCAATCCTGAATCTGCACACCCGCATGAGAGGAACACTGAACGATCTTCATATCCAAACGCTTCAGCTTTCGGGTTTGGATCAAATGAAAGTGAACGCCTCAGGGAAGATCAGAAACGCGATGAATCCGGATCATTTGTCTTATGACCTCAACATCCGCGAGCTTTCTTCCGCTTCTAAAACGATTTATAATCTTGTTCCAAAAGGAACCATTCCTTCCAATATTACCCTTCCCTCTTTTTTCACCCTTTCCGGAAATGCGAAAGGAACTACGCAACAGGTGAACACCGAACTGAAACTGATTTCAACATTGGGTAATGCTACGGTCGATGCAGCAGTCGATATGCGCCGCAAAAATCAGGAATTGTACGATGTAAAAGCCAACCTGCAGAACCTGCAGATCGGCAGAATCACTCAGAATAAAGACCTCGGAATAGTGACGGCTCAGATTGCAGCGAAAGGCCGGAGTTTTGATCTGAACCAGGCCAATGCCGATGTAAAAGGAATCGTAAAAGAAGCGGATTATAACGGTTACCGATACCGGAATATGAATCTGGACGGAAGCATGAACCGTGGTGCGTACCGCCTGAACCTGGATTCCCGCGATCCGAATGCCAACCTGAAACTGGCCGCATCGGGAATATACAACGAAAACAATCCGTCCGTAAAAATAAACGGTGATATTGTCCGCCTGGATCTGAATAAACTCGGGTTCTATCAGGATCCGATGATTATCGCCGGAAAACTGGACGGGGATTTCACCAACCTGAACCCCGATTTCCTGAACGGTGAACTTCGCCTTCAGAATTTTGCCATTTCCGATACCAAAGATGTTTTTCCGCTGCAGGAAGTGTACCTGAACGCCGTTTCGACCGACAGCCTGAATCAGCTTACACTCCAGTCCCAAGTTGCCGATATTGAACTTTCAGGGAAATACAAAATGACCCAGATTTTCGGCGCCTTGCAGGAAACATTGAATCAGTATTATCAGTTTCAAAAACCCGGAACCCTACAAAAAACCGATCCAAATCAGCATTTCACTTTTAATGCCAGCATCAAAAACGATGATCTGATCCGCAGGTTTGTCCCCGATCTTAAAAGTTTTGAGACCATAACTTTGAACGGAAATTTTGATGCCGATTCCCGCAGACTGGAAGTGAACGGAAGCATTCCCCAACTCTTATACGGTGAAAATACCGTAGAGGATGCCTCGTTGCTTATCACCAATGAAAACCGGGCTTTACAGGTGAGAATGGACGTCGCAACTTTGCAGAGTGAAAGCTTTGCCCTGGATAAAATCAACATCAGCGGAGATGTAGCGGACAATACCATCCAATATTCTGTCACCACAAAAGATGAAAAAGACGTTACCCAATATCTGATTGCGGGAACAGCAGCTTCCGTCAGCTCAGCTACGGAAATTGCACTGAACACGGACGGTTTGAAATTAAATTATGACGACTGGACAGTGGCTCCGAACAATAAAATTGTGATCGGAGAACAGGGAATTTTTGCAGACAACTTCCGGATTTCAAATGCGGGAAGTGAAATCCTTCTTCAGTCTGAATCCATGGCAGGCAACAGTCCATTGAATGTTTCATTGAAAGATTTTAAAATTGAAACCCTCACCGAAATCATCAAAAAAGATTCTCTTCTGGCACAGGGCACCATCAACGGCACTGCACAACTTCGCAACCTGAACAGCAACATGACCTTTGTGTCCGATCTGGATATTACCAATCTTCTCGTGTATGGAAGCCCGGTCGGAAATCTGGATTTGAAAGTTAACAACACCACCGCCAATGTGCTGAATGCCGACGTTACCCTTTCCGGAAACAACAACGATGTGAAAATTCTGGGCGATTACAATACTTCTTCAGGAACGTTTGATCTGGATATGAATATGCGCCAACTGCAAATGCAGACAGTTCAGGGATTTTCGATGAATGCCGTCACCAATACCGAAGGCTATCTCTCCGGAAATATGAAAATCAAGGGAACGGTGGAGAATCCTGACCTTAACGGAAGCCTGAAATTCAATAACGCCGGACTGATGATTGCCCAAACCGGCAGCGACTTCCGGAATATTAATGATAAAATCGACTTCACCGGCCGTGGAATTGAATTCAACAGATTTAAAATCAATGATAAAGACGGAAACTCTTTAGTGATTGACGGACAAATCCTCACAGACACTTACCGTGATTTTAATTTTAACCTCGATGTGAATGCACAGGATTTCAAAGTGGTGAATTCTGAAAAATCCAATGATGCGATGATGTATGGAATTCTGGCTGTGGATGCGTCATTACAGGTTCGCGGAAATATGGATCTTCCCAGGGTGGACGGGAGAATTGCAGTTGCCGACAATACCAATTTCACTTTTATTATTCCTCAGTCCACACCTTCTTTGCAGGAGCGTGCAGGTATTGTGGAGTTTATTGACCAGGATCAGATCGCCCTTCAGGAAACCATCAAAGCAGATTCACTGGTTGCCGAAACAAAGATTCAGGGAATGGACGTGAATGTGAATATCGAAGTGGACAAAGAAGCCAAACTTTCCATTATTATCGATAAGGCTAACGGAGATTTCGTGGAACTTCAGGGCGAAGCGCAACTCACAGGGGGCATTGATCCTTCCGGCAAAACTACGCTGGTCGGCGTTTATGTTGTGGAAGAAGGAGCCTACGAACTTTCTGTCAGCATGCTGAAACGCCGGTTCGATATTGAAAAAGGAAGCACCATCACCTGGACGGGTGAACCCACCACCGCTGACCTCGACATCACCGCCGTGTACAAAACCGATGCAGCCCCCATCGATTTGCTGGAGCAGCAACTTTCTGGCAGGTCGGCAGAAGAAATGAACCAGTACAAACAGAGAATTCCGTTCAATACTTTACTGAAACTCAGCGGCGAACTCCTGAAACCTGTCATTACTTTCGATATTACAACCGATGAGGATAATGTGTCGGTATCCACTCAGGTGTTGGATGATACCAAAGCCAAACTGGCACAGTTGAAAAATGACGAAGCGGAAATGAACAAGCAGGTTTTTGCGTTATTATTGCTGAACCGCTTTATCGGCGAGAATCCTTTCCAGAGCGAAGCCGGCCTTTCTGCAGGAACTATGGTGCGGCAGAGTGTCAGTAAAATCCTGTCTCAGCAGCTGAATAATCTGGCTTCAGATCTTATTGAAGGGGTAGATCTGACCTTCGATTTGGAATCTTCCGAAGATTATACAAGCGGGGCCAGAAATACGAGAACCGATCTGGGTGTGGACATCAGCAAAAAACTGCTTGATGACAGATTGAAAGTTTCCGTAGGAAGCAATTTCGGACTGGAAGGCGATGCCCGCCAAAACGAAAACACCACCAACATTGCCGGCGATGTAACGGTTGATTATAGCCTCTCAAAAGACGGAAGGTATATGCTGAGAGCGTATCGAAAAAATGAATATCAGGTTGCCTTGCAGGGTCAGATCATAGAAACAGGAGTAGGATTTATCATCACCTTGGATTACAATAAATTCCGGGACATTTTCAGGAAAAAAGAAAGAAATAAAAACCGCCGGAATCATAATAAGAACAGTGTAGAATTTAAATAATGAAAAGAAATACTTTTACATTCAGCAAATATTTTCTTACTGCAGTTCTTGCAGGAATTTTCCTTTCGTGCAATACCAAATATCTCGCGGAAGGCGAAATGCTGTACACCGGAGCGGAAATCAATATCGTCAGCGATACAATAAAAAAGAAAGATAAAAAGGAACTGAAAGCTGCTCTGGAAGACAACCTGGTTCCGAAACCCAATACTTCTTTTCTGGGGCTCCGGCCTAAACTTTTCTTTTACAATATCACCAAGGAACCTGAAAAAGACAAAGGCTTCCGTTATTGGATGAAATACAAATTGGGCGAAGCACCCGTGCTCATCAGTGATGTAGACCGGGAATTCAACAAAGATATCATTGAAAATTATTCCGAGAACAAAGGATATTTCAATGTGAGAGCCACCTATGATACCGTATCCAAAAACAAAAAAGCCAAAGTGATCTACACGGTACATCCGGGTGCGCGATACCTCATCAGCAATGTCAGTTTTCCGGCAGATTCTTCAGTAATCAATCAGGAAATTCAGAAAACAACGGACAAAACATTCCTGAAAAAAGGAGATCCTTTCGATCTCGACATTATTAAAGCTGAAAGAGAAAGGATAGACAACAGCCTGAAGGAAAAAGGTTTTTATTACTTCCATCCGGACAACATCATCGTTCAGGCAGACAGTACCGTGAGCGAAAATCAGGAAGTGGAGTTGATTGTTAAACTGAAAGACAACACTCCTCCGCTGGCAACAGAACAGTTCAGAATCAATAATGTGATCGTTTTTTCTGACTATGACATCCGAAGAAGAGCCAACAGAACGTATGAAATTCCGATGCACTCGGATTCACTGACGACCCATATCTATAATGACATTTATGTGGTGGACCCTGATAAGAAATTCAAACCCATTATTTTCGACCGCGCTTTGTATTTTAAAAAAGGAGATTTATACAACAGAGCGGATCATAACCTCACGCTGAACCGCCTCATCAGTCTTGGGGTTTTTAAATTTGTCAAGAATGAATTTGTGGTTTCAGACTCACTCAATCATCAATTTGATGCCTATTATCTTTTGACTCCGAGAGAATTGCAGTCACTTCGCCTGGAAGCTTTGGGTAGAACCAATTCTGCCAATTATGCCGGAAGCGAAGTGAACCTCAACTGGACTCATCGCAATATCTTCCGCGGTGCCGAGCAGTTGAAAATCTCAACCTACGGCGCATTTGATGTTCAAATTGGCGGCCCGAAAGACGCTAACAACCTTTTCCGTGCCGGAGCGAATGCACAACTTTCCATCCCCAGAATTGTGGCCCCTTTCCGTTTTCAGTCTTCCAGTGCGTTCGTACCTCGAACCAATATTACCTTGGGCTACGAATTTCAGAACCGGACCAAGTATTATACGCTTAATAATTTCAACACTTCTTTCGGTTATGTCTGGAAAGAAAATGTTCGGAAAGAACATGATTTAAAATTGATCGATATTACTTTGGTACAACCGGCCAATGTCACACCGCTGTACGATTCTATTGCAGTAACACCTGCGCTGCGTCGGGTTGTGGAAAAGCAACTTATTTTCGGGCCGGTGTATACGTACACGTACACCAACACTATGCTTCCCAGAACCAATACCATTTATTACCGTGGAATGCTGGATCTTGCAGGGAACCTCGCCGGATTACTGTCCGGAGCCAATG
This sequence comes from Chryseobacterium lacus, assembly GCF_003336205.1. Lineage (GTDB taxonomy): Bacteria > Bacteroidota > Bacteroidia > Flavobacteriales > Weeksellaceae > Chryseobacterium_A > Chryseobacterium_A lacus. Next base: position 262,849 of record NZ_QPIE01000003.1, on the reverse strand, counting down.
CAAAAAACGGAAATCAGAAGGAAATTTTTGATATTCCTTTCAGCCAGTTTGCCAAGATGGAAAACGACTTCCGTTTCTATCATAAATTCACAGAAAAAACCTCCTTTGCCTCCAGAATTATTGCAGGAATCGCCTATCCCTACGGAAATTCAGAATATATTCCTTTCTCCCGACAGTTTTTTGCGGGTGGAAGCAACAGCATCCGGGCATTTCGGGCACGGACTTTAGGGCCGGGAAGCTACGATCCGCGAAACAATAACGGGTTTTACTTTGATCAGTCCGGTGATATTAAACTGGAATTAAATGCGGAATACCGTGCGAATATTGTCAGATTTTTGAACGTCGCAGCCTTTGCCGATGCCGGAAACATCTGGCTGGTGAACGAGGATACTTCACGCCCCGGAGCAAAATTTTCTAAAGACTGGTTGAGTGAAATCGCTGTAGGCGCGGGCGTCGGACTTCGTCTGGACTTTTCGATTCTTATTTTACGTCTGGATCTTGCCATGCCGCTCCGGGTTCCGTACTATGAAAAGGGCGACCGCTGGACTTTTGATAAAATCAATTTCGGAAGCAGCCAATGGCGCCGGGACAATCTTATCCTGAATATTGCCATCGGTTATCCTTTCTGATGCCGGCCAAAAGAATGAAAATTGTAAAAGAATCATCATGAAAAAAATTAAATTTTTATGGCCTGTTATTAAAGATACTTTTAAAGAGTGGAATAACTCCAACGCCTCTAAAGATGCGGCTGCATTGGCTTATTATGCTATATTTTCCATTCCGGGATTGTTGATTATTATCATCTGGATTGCCGGCGGTTTTTTTGGGGAAGAAGCTATTCGGGGTGAAATCAGCAAACAGATCAGCGGGTTGATGGGAAGCGATGTTTCTAAAAGTGTAGAAGACATGATTGCCGGAGCACTCATCGACAAAGAAAATATTTTTATGAAAATTGTCGGAATCGGTTCTCTGGTTTTTGGTGCCACCACTTTATTCTTCCAGCTGCAACGCTCCCTGAACGAGCTTTGGGATGTAGAACCAGCACCGAAAAAAGCACTGATAAAATTTCTTCTGGATCGTGCGAATTCTTTAGGAATGATCCTCATCTTAGGATTTCTGCTGATGATTACCATGATTCTATCTTCATTAATCAGTATTTTCAACAACTGGATTACACAATATTTTGGGCTCGAAACCTATCTGCTGGCAGAGTTTGTTAATTTTGCCGTTGCTTTCGGAGTCGTCACTTTTCTTTTTGCACTCATGTTCAAAGTGTTGCCCGATGTTGAACTAAGCTGGAAACCGGTTTGGAGAGGCGCACTCATGACGGCCGTTTTATTTACATTGGGTAAATTTCTCTTGAGTCTTTATTTCTCAGAATTCAAACCTACCTCTGCTTTTGGGACTGCCGGAACGGTCATTCTTATAATGATGTGGATTAATTATTCCTGCATGTTGGTCTTCTTCGGCGCGGAATTTACCAAACTATATTCCTACAAAAAGGGTTATCGCATCATCCCCTCACAACATGCAAAATGGAGCAAATTGAAAGCGTATAAAGAAGAATTGAAAGAAGAGGAAGAAGAATCCTGATCTTTTCTGACTATTTTCGGAACTTTGAGGCGTAATTTCAACGAATGAAAAAAAAAATCATTGTAGTCGGCGGCGGAGCAGCCGGATTTTTCTGCGCTGCAAATCTTGATGAAAAGAAGTATGAAGTAAAAATTCTGGAGCAGAATTCCGATGTTCTTCAGAAAGTAAAAATCTCCGGTGGCGGAAGGTGCAATGTAACACACGCTTGTTTCGATCCCAGAGATCTGGTGAAATTCTATCCCCGAGGTAATAAGGAATTGCTCAGCGTGTTCAGCAAATTTCAACCTGGTGACACGATGGAATGGTTCGCAAACAGAAATGTGCCGCTGAAAATAGAAAACGACAACCGGATATTTCCCGAAAGCAATTCTTCACAAAGCATTATCAATTGTTTTAAAAAAGAAATTCAGGAAAAGAACTTTGAAATTGTCACCAAAACGACCGTTCGGGAAATTCAGAAAACCGAAAATCAGTATCTGGTTAAAACCAATATCGGCGAATTCATCGCTGATTATATAATCTATACCACCGGAAGTTCACCGAAATCCCTGAAAATCCTGGAGAATCTCGGCCATAAAACCGTGCCTGCTGTTCCTTCGTTATTTACTTTTAATATTCATGATGAATTGTTGAATGAACTGCCCGGAACCAGTTTCGAATGGGCAGAAGTCTCGATTCCGAAACTGAAAATTGAGGAAAGCGGCCCGCTACTAATTACCCATTGGGGACTTTCTGGGCCGGCCATTCTTAAAATCTCTGCATGGAAAGCCCGTGAACTTTTTGACCTGAATTATCAGTTTGAAATAAAAGTGAACTTCAGTGCAGAAACCATAGAAGATGCCGAAATAATCTTCGCAGAATTTAAACAGCAACATCCCAAAAAGACCATCGGGCAAAGTAAAATATTCAATGTAACCCAACGTTTCTGGAATCAGCTTTTGGCAGTTTCACGGATAAACCCTGAAAAACAGGTGGCTCAGATTTCACAAAAAGAAATGAGAAGTTTGTTGGACCAACTCTGTCGGAAAACTTTTAAAGTAGAGGGAAAATCGACCTTTAAAGATGAATTTGTAACGGCAGGAGGCGTTGAACTGAAAGAAATTAATTTCAAAAACATGTCGTCCAAAATTCTGGAAAACTTCTATATCGCCGGCGAGGTCCTGAATATTGATGCCGTAACCGGCGGTTTCAACTTTCAGGCCTGCTGGAGCGAAGCATGGCTAATGGCTGAGGATTTGAATGGTTAGTGATATTTACCAAATATTTACTACTTTTAAAAAATGAAAAAAATATATCCCCTTTTGTTCGTTTTCTTAGGCCTTTTTGTATCCGCTCAGGAAACACCTGTAAAAACAGATTCTATTTACACTATGGTAGAAGAAAACGCCGAATTTCCCGGAGGTATAATTGAATTCCGTAAAGCAATAACAAACGGTTTTGATGCGTCAAAAATTCGTGGTAGCGGCAGCTTATCTTGTGAAGCTACTTTTGTCATCGATCGAGAAGGAAAAATTTCCGACATCCAATATACGGGGAATGCTTCATTGGGAAAAGAAATCGTACGCACCTTATCCACAATCAAAACGCGGTGGCGTCCCGCCAAAATTAATGGAGAGCCGGTGAAATTCATGTTCAGATTCCCTATCACCATGAACTTTCAATAATATTACCTCCCGATCATTTTTTTAATCGCATTCAGTTTCATCAGTGCTTCAATAGGAGTAAGGGTATTGATGTCGATTTTGGTAAGTTCCTCGCGGATATTTTCCAGAACGGGATCATCCAGCTGAAAGAACGAAAGTTGCAAATTTTCCTCTGTGATCTTTTTAATGTTTTCTTTGGAACTCCCTTGAGTACGGCTTTCTTCCAGTGTTTTCAGGATCTCATTTGCACGGTTCACCACTTTTGCCGGCATTCCTGCCAGCTTGGCAACGTGAATTCCGAAACTGTGCTCGCTCCCGCCCTGAACGAGTTTTCTTAAAAAAATGATGTTCCCTTTGTTCTCCTGAATAGAAACGTGAAAATTCTTGATTCTTTCGAAATTCAGCGTCATTTCATTCAGTTCATGATAATGGGTAGCGAAAAGGGTTTTCGCCTGCGTAGGATGCTGATGCAGATATTCGGCAATGGCCCACGCAATGGAAACACCGTCGTAGGTTGAAGTTCCGCGCCCAATTTCATCCAGCAGAATAAGGCTTCGTTCCGAAATATTATTGAGAATATTGGCCGCTTCATTCATTTCTACCATAAAGGTTGATTCGCCCGCAGAAATATTATCGCTGGCACCAACCCGGGTGAAGATTTTATCCAAAACCCCGATCTCCGCATGCTTTGCGGGAACAAAACTTCCTACCTGCGCCAGCAGACAAACCAATGCAGTCTGACGAAGAATTGCGGATTTACCCGCCATATTCGGGCCTGTCACCATAATGATTTGCTGCGAATCCCTGTCCAGATAAATATCATTCGGAATATATTTTTCTCCTAAAGGCAGCGCATTTTCAATAATCGGATGCCGGGCTTCCCTCAAATCTATCGCAAAACCATCGTTCAAGATCGGCTTTGTATAACTTTCTGAAACTGCCAATTCGCTGAAACCTACCGCGACGTCCAGCTGCGCAATAAGATGGGCATTTTCCTGAATCTGATCCATATAATTCATCACATTTTCGCAAATACTGCGATAAAGTTGATGCTCCAGAACAGAAATCTTCTCTTCAGCACCCAAAATCTGGGTTTCGTATTCTTTTAGTTCTTCAGTAATGTAGCGTTCGGCATTCACCAACGTCTGTTTGCGGATCCAATCGGAAGGAACTTTGTCTTTGTGAGCGTTTCTGACTTCAATATAGTAGCCGAATACATTGTTAAAATCAATTTTAAGCGAAGAAATTCCGGTGCGTTCTACTTCACGCCGGCACATTTCCTCCAGAAACCCCTTGCCTTTTGTCTGAAGGTTTCGCAAACGGTCGAGTTCCTCATTCACTCCTTCTCTGATCACGTTTCCTTTAGACAGGCTTACAGGAAGTTCTTCATGGAGATGAGAGCTCAAAAAGCTAATGACTTCCGAAAGATCGTTTAGAGGCTGAAGCCAGGCCAAAAGATCATGATGAGGTTTCAGTTTTTCCTTGATTTCTTTGATTGCAATTAAGCTTTGCCGCAGATAACCTAATTCTTTCGGTGAAAGTTTTTCCGCAGCCAGTTTTCCCATCAGCCGGTCCAGATCTGATATAGATTTCAGCAGATTATAAATTTCAAACTTCAGAAAATCTTCATTGTTGAAAAACTCAATCAGTGAAAGCCTTCTGTTGATTTCATCTACATTTTTCAGCGGAAGAATCATTCTTCTCCTTAAAAGCCTTCCGCCCATCGGGGTGGCCGTTTTATCCACAATATTGAGCAGGCTTTTCCCATCTTTGCTGGATGGATAAACAATTTCAAGATTGCGCAGTGTAAAATTATCCATCATCAGGAAATCATCCTGAGGTATGCGCTGAATCTTCGTGATATGCGACAACAATTTATGATGTGTATCTTCCACCAGATAAGCGAAAATAGCACCAGCAGCGGTAATTCCCAATTGCATTTCTTCAATCCCAAATCCTTTTAATGAATTGGTTTTAAAATGGCCGGTGAGTTTTTCAGATGCATATTGATGCTGAAAAGCCCAGTCTTCCAGCTTGAAGGAATTCTTGTTTTTCAACGGTAAAGGGAGTTCTTTTGTTCTCTGGTAAATGATTTCGCTGGGATCGAAAGTGTGTGCTACATGAAGCAGTTTTTCCAGATTTCCTTCTGAAACTAAAAATTCACCGGTAGAAATGTCAATTAATGCAAAACCGTATTTTTCTTTTTCCTTATGAACGGAAAGCAGAAAGTTATTGGTTTTGGAATTTAAAACCTGATCATTGAAAGTCACGCCAGGTGTCACCAGTTCTGTAACGCCTCTCTTCACAATACCTTTTACCGTTTTTGGATCTTCCAACTGATCGCAAATGGCTACGCGAAGCCCTGCCCGAACAAGTTTTGGCAAATAAGAATCAATGGAATGGTGCGGAAATCCAGCAAGTTCAATGTGAGAATCACCGTTATTTCTTTTGGTCAAAACAATTCCCAGAATCTGTGAAGTTTTGATGGCATCTGTACCGAAGGTTTCATAGAAATCCCCAACTCTGAAGAGCAGCAAAGCATCAGGATATTTCGCCTTGATGGTGTTGTACTGCGTCATTAACGGGGTTTCTTTCTTTGCTTTTGCCATGGGGTTATTTCTCACAAATTTCAAAGATTTCACAAATGATATTATTAAAATTTGTGACTGCTTTGATTTTGATTCTCACAGATTGCACGGATTTTACCAGATGGATTTGATTAAATTTTTCTGTACGCCGTGACAAAACTTTGTGACTTGGGGTTTAAAAATTAATTTTGCCAAAAATACGAAAATGTCAACCACCAAAAAACTGAAACTCGAGGAACTGGGAAGAATCGATGTGGAAACCTTTAAACAAACGGAGAAAATCCCGCTGATTGTAGTTTTGGATAATGTTCGGAGTATGCATAATGTAGGTGCTGTTTTCCGGACTGCTGATGCCTTTATCATAGAAAAAATTGTTCTGTGTGGAATTACACCGGTTCCGCCGCACCGTGAAATTCATAAAGCTGCACTGGGAGCTACGGAAAGTGTAGACTGGATTTTTGAAAAGGAAATCTCAACGGCACTTCAGAATTTAAAAAAAGAAGGTGTGGAAATTATCGGGATTGAACAAACCACCAACAGCCAAAATATTGACGATTTCAGTATTCAGAAAAATAAGAAATACGCCCTGGTGCTGGGAAATGAAGTGGAAGGATTATCCGATGAAGCTTTCAAGAGTTATGATGCTTTCCTCGAAATCCCTCAATTGGGAACCAAACATTCGCTGAATGTTTCGGTGTGTGCCGCAATCGCGATGTGGGAGTTTTTCAAAAAGCTGAAATAATACAAAACACGACTCATATTTAAAGAAAACCTCATTTTCTTTTCTAATATTTCACTATTTCTCAAAATGTTCTTTCTGTAATTTTTAGTATTTTAGCATAATGTTTATTAAAGATTATGTTTCGAAAGATTATCCGGCATTCAGTACTTCAGATTCGATAGAAGAAGCTTCGGAAATTGCCAAAGAATTTGGATATTCTCATATTTTCATAAAAAAGAAAGGAATTTATTGTGGTGCGCTGAGCCAGAGTTTTTTAGAAGAAAGCCCGGAAGGCAGCCTGAGCACGCTGGAACTCCATTATGAGAAATTTGCCATTATGGAAGACGGAAGTATTCTGGATACTGTGAAACTCTTTCATATTTTTAATGCCAATGTAGTTCCTGTGATCGGTAAAACCGAAAAATATCTGGGGTACATTTCCTGCGACGACGTCTTTACTGAATTTTCCAAATATCCACTTTTCTCTGAAAATGGTGCAATACTGACGGTGCAAACGACTTCCAAGCACTACTCTTTCACGGAAATTGCAAAAATAGTAGAGGAGAATAATGCGAAAATTTACGGTTGTTTTGTGAGTGCCATTCATGAAGATAATTTCTGGCTAACATTGAAAATAAGCGGTGATTCCCTGAGTTCTGTAGATGAAACTTTCGAAAGATATGGCTACAATGTCGTTCAAAAACATTATATTGACGAAAAAGAAGACCTGCTGAAAGACCGATTTGATTTTTTCCAAAAATACCTTGAATTTTAATCTGATTTCTATGAAAGTTGCTATCTATACGCAGAAAACTGATCTGGATACTTTCTTCTACCTCAGCAAATTCATTTCAGAGTTGGACGAAAGAAAGGTAACACCCGTGCTTCATGCCGAAATTGCAATGCAGTTTTCAAAAAATATAGAATCCTTTTCCTCCAAAGAAGATTTATTGGATAAAAAGGTAGATCTTTTTTTCACTTTTGGCGGCGATGGAACTTTGGTTACCTCACTTTTATTTGTTCAGGATAGCGAAATTCCGATTGTAGGTGTGAATACGGGACGGTTAGGTTTCCTGGCAAGTTTTACAAAAGAGCAGGTTTTCTTGGAACTGGACAGCTTGCTGAAAGGAAAATATAAAATTTCCAAAAGATCCGTCATCGAAATTGTATCTCCCAAAATACCTTCTTTTTTTCCGTTTGCGCTGAATGATATCACGATTTCCAGAAAAGAAACCACTTCTATGATAACGGTGGAGAGTTATATTAATGATGAATTCCTGAACGTTTTCTGGGGTGATGGCGTCATTATTTCTACGCCGACAGGCTCTACAGCGTATTCCCTGAGTTGCGGCGGCCCTATTATCTCTCCAGAAAATGAAAATTTTGTCATCACGCCTATTGCGCCTCACAATCTGAACGTACGGCCTCTTATTGTAAATGATCATTCAGAATTTCGTCTTCTGGTCGACAGCCGGGTATCCCAGTTTTCACTTTCATTAGATTCCCGTTTGGTACATGTAAATACCGAAACCGAGCTCATTATCAGAAAAGCACAGTTCAAGATTTTGCTGATCCAGCCCGACAACCTCAGTTTTTATGAAACCATTCGCCAAAAACTGCTTTGGGGAAAAGATAAAAGGAACTGAGAGCCCGTTTCTTTTGTTTCAAATTCCTTAACTTTACGGAATATTTAATAACCCAAAAATTTCAACATTAAAAAGTAAAAATTATGAGTAGAATGTTCCCGGCAGGTGTTGCCACAGGTCAAATGGTTTCCGACATTTTTGAGTATGCTAAAGAAAATAAATTTGCGCTTCCCGCTGTGAATGTCATTGGCTCCAGCAACGTGAATGCCACTATGGAAACAGCAGCCAAACTGAACTCGCCTGTTATTATTCAGTTTTCCAATGGCGGTGCAGCTTTCAACGCCGGCAAAGGCTTGAGTAACGATGGACAAAAATCTGCCATTCTGGGCGGAATTGCCGGTGCAAAACATATTCACACACTTGCAGAAGCGTACGGAGCAACCGTGATTCTTCATACCGACCATTGCGCTAAAAAACTTCTTCCATGGATTGACGGACTAATGGATGCCAACGAAGAATTCTACAAACAAACCGGAAAATCTCTTTATTCTTCTCACATGTTGGATCTTTCTGAAGAAAGCATCGAAGAAAACATGGATATTTCCTGTAAATATTTTGAAAGAATGGCGAAAATGCAGATGACTCTTGAAATAGAACTTGGCGTAACCGGTGGCGAAGAAGATGGTGTGGACAACACAGGCGTTGATTCGTCAAAACTGTACACACAACCTGATGAAGTAGCCTACGCTTATGAAAGACTGAAAGCCATTTCCCCTCATTTCACTGTAGCTGCTGCTTTCGGAAACGTGCACGGTGTTTATAAGCCCGGAAACGTAAAACTAACGCCTGAAATTCTTCATAATTCACAAAAATTTGTTCAAGAAAAATTCGGAACCGGCGAAAAGCCAATCAACTTTGTATTCCACGGAGGATCTGGATCTTCATTGGAAGAAATCCGCGAAGCAATTGATTATGGTGTGATTAAAATGAATATTGATACCGATTTACAATTTGCTTATACGGAAGGAATCCGCGATTATATGGGTGAAAAAGGAGAGTATCTAAAATCGCAGATCGGCAATCCTGAAGGTGACGATAAGCCGAATAAGAAGTTCTATGACCCGAGAGTCTGGATCAGAAAAGGCGAAGAAACCTTCAATACGAGACTTGTACAAGCGTTTGAAGATCTGAACAACATCAATACACTCAAGTAATTTTAGATTAAAGATTATAAAATCGGATTTATTGCAGGAAATTTGACTTTAACCGTTAAATTTGCAGTCTCAAAAATTTATAGTCTACGATTTTCAATGTAAAATTTCAAAACATGGCATTCGACTGGTTTAAAAGAAAAGCAAAAAATATCACTACTTCCACCGAAGACAAAAAAGATGTTCCGAAAGGGCTTTGGCATCAGACTCCTTCAGGAAAAATTGTGGAGCACGAAGAATTGAAGCGCAACAATTATGTTTCGCCGGAAGATGGATTTCACGTTAGAATTGGCAGTAATGAATTTTTTGATATGCTGTTTGATAACCAGAAATTTACGGAGTTGGATGCAGGAGTTGAAAGTGTGGACATGCTGGATTTCAAAGACACTAAATCTTACACAGACCGGCTAAAAGAAGTAAAAGCAAAAACCAAACTTACCGATTCTATCAGAAATGCAACCGGAAAAGTGAACGGCACCGAAATGGTGATTTCCTGTATGGATTTCTCTTTCATTGGTGGCTCTTTAGGTTCTGTGATGGGCGAGAAAATCCGAAGAGCGGTAGATTATTGTATAAAGCACAAACTTCCGTACATGATTATATGCCAGTCCGGAGGTGCAAGAATGCAGGAAGCAACGTACTCGCTGATGCAATTGGCTAAAGTTCAGAGTAAGCTGGCGCAACTTTCAGAAGCAGGCTTGCCATATATTGCATATCTCTGCGACCCGACTTTCGGAGGAATTACCGCTTCATTTGCCATGACGGCTGATATTATTATGGCAGAACCCGGTGCACTGATCGGTTTTGCCGGGCCAAGAGTGATTCGGGAAACCATAGGACGCGATTTGCCGGAAGGTTTTCAAACTTCAGAATTTATCCAGGATAAAGGTTTTGTAGATTTTATTGTGAAAAGAACAGAAATAAAAGAAACTGTTTCCAAAACAGTGAACCTGCTGTACGGAACCTGAAAAACAACCTATAAATAAGTCATCTCTCCTCTCATCAAAGGAGAGATTTCTTTTATGAGAAAAATAGCAAAAATAATATTCAACACGCTGGGGACCCTGAGTTTGAAGAAAATAATCAAGCTGCTCTCCTTAGTGCTTCCACACCCTCTTTTTGCTATATTAAGCTTTTATGCAACGATAAAAAGTTTCACATTGGCTCAGAAACATTTCCCCAAAACCAATTCTAATGATGGTATTGGCAACGCTTTCCGGCACGCACTGTGGTGTTGTTTGATAATGATGTACTGCTGCAAAATTTCCTCGCCCGAAAAATCTTTGAAATGGTGTAAAAAAATGACGGATCTTCACGAAGAACTGTTTCCGAATGAACCGCTGCAAGCCCAGATGGATCTGCATAATAATAAAGTAGGAATGAATCTTTTTATGGAGCTGCTTCCCGGAATTCACCGGCAATTTTTTGAAACCGGATTTTTTATAGACGTTTTGCTAAAAAAAACTAAAACTGCTGTAGTATTAAAACATCCAGACGAAAATCACGGCAACGAACTGGTGTATCTGGAATAAAAAATTAAGTTTAGTATCCCTGATTTTTAGCATCTATAAAATAATAGTTTTTTCCGTCTTTGGTCACTTCGAATAATCTGGCCAATTTCCAACTGTAATTTCGTTTAATATCTTGATACTCAAACGGAATAACGATATTATTATTGATATCAATAACGCCAAAATAGTCATTAAAAGAGGCAATAATCATCGGATTATCCAAATCGTCACCTTCCATTACATGTAGATAATGGTATTGCGGATAGATTTTATATTGGCGAAAATCTTCCTGATCATAAAATTTGCTTTCTTCAATAATTCCGTAAAATCCGTTCTTAACATAGGCATAAAATCTCTGTTTTTTAAATTCTGACGGACATTTTCCCAAATCAGAATCTTTAAATTGATATGCACGCTTACCAGATCGGTCAATTCTGAAATCAATGCCATTCCGGCGAACGGAAGCATAAGCAGCGGTTCCGAATTTCTGTGCTTTTTCATTCGGGGAATTCAAGAGATTACAATCTTCGGTGAAAAATCCCACATTGCTGTATTCAGGCTGAATGACCATCTTTCCCTGCTGATTTACAAAGCCGAATTTGCCGTTTCTTTTATGAGGAATCAAAGAAGGAATGGAATCGTTACTGTTTTTAATTTCAGGTTTAATTTCAGGAACCGAATGGTTTACGTGATTTTCCTGTGCCTTTAAAAAACTCAAAAGAAATACTAATGCAACAGCCAAAGCCTTCGTCATATTTTTTTTATTCATCGTTGTGGTTTATTTTCATTCTATAATAAAAAAGAGGAACAATCAACAGCAATACCAAAGGCTGAATGACAAATCTTCTCATATAAAAAGAAAAAACATATCCTATTTCAAATTGTGTGTAAATGCAATAGAGATAGACGGCAAAGGTAATAACAAAAAAAATAAGCATCAACAAAGCTGCCTGTGCTGTCCACATTTTATTTTTGAAGAGAAACTGAATAATGATCAACGAAAAAAGAACATTCAGACTCCAGCGTAAAATATGATGCAAAACCAAAGGAATCCATTCAAAATCCGGAAAAGAAATGCTGGGATTGGCTTCTTTAAAGAATGAAAGAAAAGGATCGTAAAACAACGCACCTTCCACCACACGAACGGATATTAACCCGCAGATTCCTACAAAAATCAAAAGCCAGTTAACGATTTTCATCTTTTCTTTACTGCAAAAAACTGAATCCAGACGAGCCAAAGAACGACGACCATTCCGTAAATAAATCCGGGAAACAGATAATCGTGTGTCAATTTTCCATATTGCGGATATTCGTACAACACAATATTCAGTCCCATGATTCTGAAAATATTCATCAAATGGAGAAAAATAATGCCGCCTAAAACAAACCACACCGTTTGAAAACCTTTGTAAAACGCCAGTACAAAGGAAGCAAAGAGGATCATCACTGATAATGCATTACAACCTTCCACCATTCGGGAAACAAACTTTCCGTTGATGGCAAATCTTTCTGTCCGTAGCTCCTGAACGTGGTGAAGTGTTGTCTCGTATCCCGCAAATTCCTGTATTTTCTTCACTTGTTGCGCCACCGAACGCGAAAAGGGATCCAAACCTAGTGGTGCTGTCCGGTTCAGATACGTCTGATACACCAAAAAAAGCAGAAGATAAATTCCCGCGAATCTTAAAAGTACGATCAATGACGGTTGAAATTCCCTGAACATCCTGCAAATATAGAAATAAGAACGCAAAATGGTTATCTTTGTGCTTTACGGAAACCATTGGAAAAAGCCCGGTATTTTTTTGAGCAGTATATTCAAGGGAAGGCTTCCCGATTCACAGCCCTTCCACAGAGCGGATCTTCGCGAAAAAATTTCGTTGGAGCTACTGCCGACCGCCAGTACATCATCACTTTTAACGAAAATCTGGCTGAAAATGAAAGTTTTTTTTATTTTTCAAAAGTGTTTTCAAAGTTAAATCTTAATACCCCAAAAGTTCTTGCTATTTCTGACGACCGTAAAATTTATATTCAGGAATATCTCGCAGATCAAACGCTTAGCGAAATCATTGAAAAGGAAGGATTAAGCAACAATGTAAAAAATCTGGTGAAAGTTTCTTTACTGAGGCTTTTTGAAATGCAACAAGCTACGTTACATCAGATTGATTATTCCAAAACGTTTGAATATTCAGTTTACGATACGATTCCTATTTCCAATGACTTGAATTATTTTAAATTTCTTTTCGTCGATATTCTTGAAATTCCCTATCACAAAACGAAATTGATTACTGAATTCAGACACCTTGAAGAAGCAATAGCCAACTTGGGACCGAAAAGCATTATGATTCGAGATTTCCAGGCAAGAAACATCATGGCGGCAAAAAACGAAATTTATTTCATCGACTATCAATCCGCAATGAACGGACCGAGAATGTACGATGTGATTTCCTTTCTTTATCAGGCGAAGGCCAATTTTCCGGAATCCTTCCGTCAGCAAATGATGGACTATTTTATTTCGCTTTTTAAAGATGAAAAAGAAAAAAAACAGTTACGGACTTCTATTATGCCACTGCGCCTTATCCGGTCGTTACAAGTCTTGGGAGCTTATGGTTTCCGAGGTTTGGTTCAGAAAAAACCCCATTTCAGACAAAGTATCGGACAGGGTTTGAAAAATCTGAAAACGATCGAAAAAACATGGCCGGAAATTAACCAGTATCCGGAATTGAGAAAATTGATTTTCAGTTTAAATTCCGATTCTATTTTAGAAAAAATACACCACTTTAACAACGATATAAACCCATAATTTTGATATGAGCTTAACCATCGAAATTCATAGTTTTTCATACAAAAAAGGAGGTATCCCAAAAGATCTTAGCGGAAATGGCGGCGGATTCACCTTCGATTGCCGTGGAATTTTAAATCCGGGAAGGCAGGAAGAATATAAATCATTAACCGGAAAAGACCTTTCTGTACAGGATTTTCTGCGTTCCCAAACCAGAATGCCGGAATTTCTGGGGCACATTATTAACCTCATTTCCATCACTATAGAAAATTACCTGGATCGGAATTTCGAGCATCTTCAGATTAATTTTGGATGTACCGGCGGACAACACCGCTCGGTATTTTGTGCTGAAGAAACCGCTGCATTTATCCGTGAGAAATATCCTGAAGCCAACGTGGTTGTCCATCATGACGAGCAACCGCAGCTCAATGTTTCCCTTCCATGAAAGCGATGATATTTGCTGCCGGAAAAGGTACTCGTCTGCGCCCTTTCACAGATCACCATCCGAAAGCCATGATGGAAGTGAACGGAATTCCGCTTATTGAAAGAAATATCCATTATCTGCAATCGTTCGGAATTAATGATTTTGTGATCAATCTTCACCATTTCGGGGAACAAATTGTGGATTTTTTGAAAGAAAAAAACCATTTCGATGCACATATAGAATTTTCTCATGAGAAAGATCAACTTCTGGAAACGGGAGGTGGTTTAATTTTTGCAAAAAAGCTTTTGGATCAGGAAGAGGATTTCCTCATTATGAATGCAGATATTCTGACGGATATGAATATCACCGATTTCGTGAATTTCCACCGTGAACAAAATAGCCTCGTTACTTTGGCAGTTTCCGACCGAAAAAGTTCAAGAAAACTACTTTTCGATAATGAAATGATTCTCAGAGGCTGGATGAATACGGATACCGGGGAACAGCGTCTTGCCGGATTCAATAATAATTATAAAAAACTGGCATTCAGCGGAATTCATTGTGTTGATTCCCAATTTTTTAACCATATCACAAGAACCGGAAAATTCTCCATTATGGAAGAATATCTGGATCTGATGATGACGGAAGAAATTTATGGTTTTGAACACAGTGCCAAATTGGTAGATGTAGGCCGTCCGAAATCTGTTTTGGAAGCGGAGCAGCATTTTAAATAAGAATTTTATGAGCAAAAAAATACAAAGAGGAAAAGGATTAACTAAAGTAATTGCTGGTCCTGAATTGGAAATAGATCAAAGGGTACAAAGCCATTTTGAAGAAAAGACTTGGGACGAAACCATTACCAAAGACAGCTGGATGGTGTTCAAAGTAATGGCCGAATTTGTAGATGGTTACGAAAAGCTGGCGAAAATTGGCCCTTGTGTTTCTATTTTCGGTTCAGCACGTTTAAAGCCTGAAGACAAATATTATGAAGTAGCGGTTGAAATCGCCGAAAAAATTACGCAATTGGGTTTTGGAATCATCACCGGAGGCGGTCCCGGAATTATGGAAGCCGGAAACCGAGGTGCCAAAAATGCGGGTGGAAAGTCTATCGGACTAAACATAGAATTACCTTTTGAACAACATTTCAATCCATATATCGACAAGAATTATTCGATGGATTTTAATTACTTTTTTGTAAGAAAGGTGATGTTTGTAAAATATTCGCAAGGATTTATCGTCATGCCCGGAGGTTTCGGCACTCTGGATGAATTATCGGAAGCTTTGACTTTGATTCAAACCGCAAAAATTGCCCGATTTCCCATCGTTTTGGTAGGTTCTAAATTTTGGAGCGGTTTGTTGGATTGGTTTAAGGAGACGTTACTTTCGCAAGGAATGATTTCTGAAGATGATCTTCAACTTTACAGAGTTGTGGATACAGCGGATGAAGCTGTGTCTCATATTAAAGCGTTTTATGAAAAATACGCCATTACGGTTAACTTTTAATTGGCATATCTTTTGTCAAATATTAAAACAATTATATTTGTACTTTAAATAATATAACACTTAGATGAAAAATTTTTTACATATTATAGGCCTTTTAACATTATTTATAATGTTAAGCTTTTCGGATGCCGATTTTTATTCATCAATGACGAAAGCGGATTACAATGAAGGAAGCAAAACACTAAAATTTACTACCAAGCTGAATACCAAACATATATCAGACGCGATAAAAATAAATCCCAATACAGCGGGTTTTGAAGCGGAAGTGAAAAAATACGTCAATAATAACTTCGATCTTTACATCAATGGATCTGCGAAAACATTAACTTTCACAGGAAGCCAGGTGAGTGGAGAAACCGTTTGGGTGTATTTTGAGACCAGCGGCGTTGCAGAAATTACTACTTTGCGAATTAGAAATTCCATCCTTCTCGGAACTTTCCCAAGACAACTCAACCTTGTGAATATCGCTTATAAAGGCAAACAACGCACAATGAATTTCCAACGAGGAAAAGAGACCAATGAAGTGACCTTTTAATGAAGTGGATATACTACCCACTCCTTTTTAAATCATAAACCAAAATTCACTTTTTTTGGAGGATTTATTTTAGGTTTTATTGTTTTTTAATTACGTAGCAAACTACAGCGTTGTAAGAAGCACTCATTATTTCTTTTTTTGCAAGCCTGCTTACATTGTTATTTTTTAGAAAGAGAGAACTGAAGTAACTTTCTAAGTAAAATGAAAGCATCAACTATCATTGGGAATTCTGAAATTATTTTCGCTATTATTGCTTCGTTCTTAAGATATTCAATACAAAAAAGACTGCCCTTTTCAGAGCAGTCTTTATATATTATTATAGGTCAAATTTAGTTCACCGTAATGTCATCCAATTGAATGGTAGTTGTTGCGCCAGGATTTGCTCCAGTGTATTCAAAAATTACAAAACCATTACCCTGCAATGCTGGATTGAAAGTATGCGATCCTGCATTGGTAAGCACTCCATATCCTGAAGCCGGAGTTGTAGGAATGGTAAAGCTGGAAGTAATATCTGTAAGTGTAGCTGCAGAAATATCTCCCATAGGAACGTAATCTGTAGAAGTATACACTTTCAATACATTCCCATTATGGAAACCAACATTCACTCGGAAAGAAACCTGATTAGCCGTAGTGAAATCTACAGGAACTATAAAATAGGTCTTATAAGCTCCTTGCCCGGCATTCGCACTCAGTTGGATATACTTGTTTCCTCCGAATTCTTTTAGCTGCCAATATCTATTCCCTAACAAAGGATCATTGATGTATTTTGGGAAAACTTCCTGATTTACCGGGCTGTAACTTTCGAAGTTTTCTGTAAAATTCCCCAAGTACTGAATGTCTGTACCTCCTTTTCCTGGAGTAGCATCAAATCTCGGTTCTGTAAAATCAACATCTTCTGTACCTCTGATCAGCATTTGAAAGTTAGTGTTGTAACGGCTCACCACGAAAGTAAGAGTACCACTTTCTTTTGGTAATAATGTTTTTCCAAAAGTTACAAAAGAAGAATTTCTAATGATAGTAGAACCTCCTGTTGCATCTTCCACAGTTCTGTCGGTATCTGCAGCGATTCCATTTGCATACTCCAGATAAGTTTTACGGTCAGCTTCCGGAACTAACAATCCGATGGGAAACTGCACATTCGGCACAGAAACCAGCATATTCAAATATTTTGGATCTTTAGCTTCAGTCAGACTCGCTAATGGAAGCGGTGTGATTTCCTGAATGTCCAGCGTGTTTCCATTACAAACTCCTGAAATATATTTAGAAACTAAAACTCCCGGAATTCTACCGATGGCAAAACTAGGATCTACAGCACCCAGTTTCACAGTTCCTCTGTCGAGACCCAATACCAAACCGTTTACTCTGATTCGGATATGAGTTCCCACAGGATAATCTGCAAAATTCCCCGATTTGTCTACTTCAATCTGCATTCCTGCAGTTGGATTCGACGGAGCGTCTTGGAAAGAAATTGTTTTGTAGAAATTACCGTGTTCGTCTGAAGATACTACATATCCATCAATAATAACGTCTGTAACGCCCTCACCGTCAGGGAATTTTATTGTACCCGAAGCTGGTGCCATCGCGATAAAATCCTTCAGCGAGATGGTAGGCGCAGCAAATTTGTTCTCACAATTGATCGGCGGGGTATCCCAGTCGTCATTGTGTACGCAGGAAGCTAATGTAGCCGTAGCAAATACAATACTTAATGCCGTTTTTAAAAGATTTTTGATATTCATTGTTGATTATTTTAGTATGAATGTAAAAAGTAAATTAGAATCTAAGTTGTAAATTAATAAAGTAAGATCGCCCTTGAGTGTACCAGTATTTTGGTCCAAACTGCGTAAATTCTCTGTCCTGATCCTGCTGAAAACCAGGGAAGGAAACATTTCTTGTTTGCTCGAAGCCACCGGTAATGTAATCAGTGTTATCCAAAATATTATTTACAGAAGCGGTAATGAGAACATAGTATTTCCCTAACAACCATGATTTTCCAACATTTGCATTGATGAAGAAAGCAGACGGCAGTTTGTGTGGCTGAAGCAATCTTCTAAGTTCACTTTCGGTGATTCCTGCAAACGGTGTTGAAGTTTCAGGGTTCTGTACAAATCTTTCTGATCTGATAATCGCAGACGGATCTAAATAATTGTCATCAAGGTAGTTCCAGTTGGCTCCAATCCACCAGTATTTAGGCGAATTATAACGAACTCCTAAGGAATATCCCTGCTGTGGCGTTCCACCTTGTCTGTAACCGTCGAGGTATGCTTTTCCTAACTCAAGGAATGAATTTCCATCTGCAAAAACTCCGGCAGCATCAGAAGCGAAATATGTTTCAGGATTATTTTTATAAACATATTGTCCGTAGCTTGCCAATCCCTGAAGTTCCCAGGAAGGAGTCAGTTTATAGGAAAGTCCGAGTTCTACACCCATATTTCTTTTTTCTACGTTCGACATCACCTGAGTGACGAAAGCACTCTGCAATGGAGTTACATTTCCTTGGTCATCGGTGGTTTCCAATTGAATTCCGTCTGCAAAGAAACGCTGTACATTGGTTTCGTTTTCGCTGTCCACTATAAATCCTGTAAGTCTCATTTTTACAAACGGAGAATTCAGGACGTAGCTAAGGTCATTAGCATAATATACCGTACTCTTAACATTAGGTGCAACCGAAGAATTCACTCTTGGATTGATGAAAAGATCTTCCAAAAACGGTGCCTGATTGAAAGCAGCTCCGTTATAAACGAGGAAGTTTCTACCGTCAATTCTGTAAATCGCCTGACCTTTCAAACCGAAATTCCAGAAATCATAATCCTTGCTTTTACCGTATGAATCTTTATACAAATAATGTCTGAACATTCCTTCTCTGCTGGAACTTGAGTATCCTGCCATTGCAGAAACAAAAATATCCCATTTAGATGTAGAAAATTTCAGACCCGGATTTATTTTTGCTTCCTGTCTTCTGAAAGTATAATCGTATCCAATTTTATCGCCTTCTCTTTTAGCGATATTGGCTTCTCCTTCATTTAATAAACCTGATTTCCCCGGTTGATTTCTGCTGGCAAAAGGATCAATATTAAAAGCAAAATCGCCACCTAATAGGTCTTTGATTTCTCTGTATTGATCTGCTCTGTAATTCTGATAGGAAAGGTTAAGGATAAAACGGGTAGCATCATTAAAGTTGTGTACGAAATGTGTAGCTGCATTCCAGATTTTATCATCGGAAACATCATTTACCTGATAAACAACTGATCTTCTTCCCGTAACACCATATTTTGAAATAACAGGCTGCGCTGCGTTGTTTCTATAGATTTGGTCCCAATCAATCTGTGTGAAAGCTGGGTTTCCGCTCGACCAGGCTTCTTGTGCTGTTTTCAATGCAGTTTCAAGCCCTGAAACATCAGCTGCCGGATTAGCAGCTAAAGCATCCTTTATTTGATTTGCGTAGAAACTCGGTAAATCTCTGTAATAAGTAGGCGATGGATTGGGCACGTTTTGCCAGTCTAAACGGGAAGCTTTGTCTTTTCCGAACTGGTAAGAAACGGTAGTCCAAAGGCTGGATTTATCGCTTAATTTAAGGAAATCCTGCAACTGGAAAATTGGCTGGAAGCCTTGTCTTACCCTTTCGCTTCTTTTTTCTCCATCCTGATACCCCCAATAAGAGTTGTAATGAACTCCTCTGTAATTGTAGACTTCCTGTGTGCTCGGGCTAGAAGTAGATCTTTTGTAAGGCGCACCAATAGCGTTGAAAGTAATGGTGTGTTTGTCATTAATTTTCTTTTCAACCCCAATAAAACCTCCGTAAGCATCGTAGAAAGTTCCTTCCTGGATACCTTCCTGAGCCCATCTTCTGGCACCCATCACCGTGAAAGCCCAGCCTTTGCTGTTCATCCCGGAACTGTAACGCAGTGAAGTACGATTTCTATAATTTCTGTTGGTAAGAGATTGGGTAAACTGAAAGCCTTTTCGGTATTCGCTGGCCTTTGTGTTTTTGTAAATCACGGAACTTACTCCGCCGAAAGCATATTCCGAAGGAGAATGATTGGCTGCAATTTCCGGATAACGGGTAATTTCGTTGAGTCCTCCCCAATTTCCGAAATCTACATTTCCATTGTCAGATTTTACCATGGAAACACCATTCATCATAACTTCACCGTTTCTTCCGTCGATTCCTCTTGGCCTGAACCAATATGCTCCCAGGTCGAAAGCTGCAATTCTGCTGAAAACATCCTGAGAAGATTGTAAAAGCCCGACTGTGGAAGCTTGGCTGGAGTTCTCTTCATCACCGGTGCTTTCAATAAAGGCAAGGCCTTGTTCGGCTCCCGTCAATGCAGAGTATAAGGTAATGACACCTAAATCCCTTCTTTTTTCATCCGCTGTTACATCAAATTCCAGAACTTTGGTTTCGAAATTCGGCTTTGTAATAACAACCTGATAGTGCCCGGGCATAAGATCTACAAACTGAAAGTACCCGATTTTGTCTGCCGAAACATCACCTTCAGTTCCTTTCAGGTCAATTTCAGCGTTCTCTACAGGTTTCGCATCAGCATCTTTCAGGTAGCCATACACTGTGGTCTGCGCAAAGTAGTACGATGCGGGTAGCAGTGTAAACATGGTGATAAATGATAACCTTTTAAACATAAGTTTTATAATTTAGTTGCTTTTATATGCTAATATCCAGCTATTTAAAGATGGGGCACAAATTTACGCCTTATTTCTAAATATTTTATCTTTTTGAGTTAATTATTTTTAACATGTGATATTGATCAGCATCTAAGACCAGATTGATTATATTTTTTGCCCTATAAAATTACCAATTTTTAAAATTGCGCTTATTTAAATTTGAATTACTTTTGCAAAAGAATATTTAATGAAAATGAAAAAATTATTTATTGCACTATTGCTTTCTGTTTTTTTTATGGGTTTTTCCCAAGACCGTCAACTGCGGAAAGTAGCCACTATTGGCTTTATGAATGTTGAAAATCTTTGGGACACTATACAGTCTGCGGATTATATAGACGGCACCAAAAGCATTAGTAACCCTGCTTTTCACCGAAGCATTCCTGTGGATTCTATTCCTTTTTTAGAAGTTACTGAAGAATATTTCGGACCTTGGATTAATGAAGCTCTGATTGGCAAAAAAGTGGTCCGTCTCCAAGGCCAGTCTGAAGAGTTTACTCCCAAAAGCGGAAAAAATTACAACACAAGTGTTTATAAGAAAAAACTCGAGAATTCTGCCCGCGTTATTTCAGAATTAGGAGTACAATATACCAACACCGCTCCGGCCGTTGTAGGACTTCTTGAAGTGGAAAACCGCCAGGTGATTGAAGACCTTATCAAGCAACCATCTCTTGCAAGACACGATTACGGTATTATTCATTACAATTCTTACGATTACCGTGGCGTAGATGTCGGGCTTATTTACCAGAAAAGAAGATTTACCCCAACCTCATCTTATAAAAAGGAAGTTCCTATTTTTAATTCCGACGGAAAAAGATCTTACACACGGGATATCCTTGTGGTGATCGGCTATCTGGATAATGAAAGAGTGGCATTTTTTGTAAACCACTGGCCCTCCAGAAGTGGTGGCGAAGCAGCCTCGGCACCAAAAAGAAATGCAGCGGCTACTGTTTTGAAAAAAGAAATGGATGAAATTATTTCTAAAAACCCAAATACAAAACTGTTTGCCATGGGAGATTTCAACGATGATCCGGTGAGCGGCAGTTTGAAAGATCACTTAAAAGCAGCCTACACTCCAAAAGATTTAAGCCCGGAAAAACCTTATCTTAATTTAATGTATCCCCTTTATAAAAGAGGCGTTGCTTCTCTGGCTTATCGGGATGCACCGAATTTATTTGATCAGATTATTGTCTCTCAAAATTTGATTTCCGATACTGTTGGAAAAGAATATTCTGTATACAAAACAGAAGTGTATGCGCCACGCTACCTGATTACCAAACAAGGAAATTTCAAAGGATATCCTTTCCGTTCGTGGAGCGGCGATACTTTTACAGGTGGATATAGCGACCACTTTCCGGCGTTTGTCATTGTACAACGACAGGCTCAATAATAGATTAAATCATAACAGAAAATTGCCTCCGATGTGGAGGCATTTTTTTTCATTAAAACAGAAATAAATCTGGAGTTATTTTTAAACTACACCTTGAGCAAGCATCGCTTCGGCTACTTTTACAAAACCTGCGATGTTAGCTCCTTTTACATAATTCACATAACCATCCTCTTCTTTACCATAATTTCTACAAGCCTTGTGAATTCCTACCATAATTTCTTTTAATCTGGCATCCACTTCCTCGGAAGTCCAGTTTAAACGAATAGAATTCTGAGTCATTTCAAGGCCGGAAGTGGCTACACCGCCTGCGTTAGAAGCTTTACCTGGACTGAAAAGAACTTTATTTTCAAGGAAATAATTGATCGCATCCAAATTCGACGGCATATTTGCGGCTTCGGTAATGCAAATCAATCCGTTTTTAACCAATTTTTTGGCATCTTCAAGATCGAGTTCATTTTGCGTAGCTGCGGGAATGGCCACATCGCATTTTATTTCCCAAGGCCTTCTGCCGGCAAAAAATTTTGCTTCAGGATATTTTTTAATATAATCTTCAGCTCTGTTGTTGCCAGAAGATCTAAGCTCCAATAAATAATCTACTTTTTCGCCACTAATTCCTGTTTCATCATAAATAAAACCATCAGGCCCGGAAATGGTAACCACTTTCCCGCCCAATTCGTTTACTTTTTTAATAACTCCCCACGCTACATTCCCAAACCCGGAAACGGCGAACACTTTACCTTCTATTTTTTCGTTGATAGTACCCAGCATTTGTTCACAAAAATAGACCACGCCGTAGCCGGTTGCTTCAGGACGAATCAATGATCCGCCATAAGCAAGCCCTTTGCCTGTGAGCACTCCGGAGAATTCATTTCTTACTTTTTTATATTGCCCGAATAAATAGCCTATTTCTCTTGCACCTACGCCAATATCTCCAGCCGGAACGTCTGTTTCCGGGCCTATATGCTTGCAAAGTTCCGTCATGAATGCCTGACAAAACCTCATAACTTCCATATCCGATTTTCCTTGAGGATCAAAATCCGAACCTCCTTTTCCGCCTCCCATCGGAAGTGTTGTAAGAGAGTTTTTAAAAACCTGCTCAAAAGCTAAAAATTTCAAAACGGAAAGATTCACAGTAGGATGGAAACGGATTCCTCCTTTATAAGGTCCGATCGCTGAATTCATCTGAATTCTGAAACCACGGTTGACATGGATTTCACCTTTGTCATCTACCCATGGAACACGGAAAATTATTATCCTTTCTGCTTCTACCATTCTTTCCAAGAGCTTCATGCCCTGATAGTCTTTCCGGCTTTCTATGAACGGAATCACGGTAATTGCGACTTCTTTTACAGCTTGTAGAAACTCAGGTTCGTTAGGATTCTTCGCTTCTACTTGGGCAATAAAATCCTGAATTTTTTGATCTATGTTATAATCTTCCATAGGTGGATGTTGTTGATTACAACAAATTTAGTTTTTTTTTCAAGACTTCCAAGGATTTTTTTTCTTTTTATTGAATATTTAATAATTTTAGAAGGATTATCTATATTTATTCACAAAAAAGCGCATAAAATTATTAAAAACAAAATGTTCCTCCCAAAACAGTGATTTTTTATAAAATAATCACGCAATTTGAAACTGTTTCCCGGAAAAAGTTTTGATGAAACCGGAAAGCTCCAGTTCTAATAAAATCGGGAGTGCCTTGTGTGAAGGAAAACCGCATTGCTCCGCAATATCATCCAGAGCAACGGGTGAATCATATTTCTGCAAAATATCATAAATTTTCTGTTGCTTTTCCGAAAGCATTGCCTTAATATCTGAATAGGGAAAAAGTTCTCCAACTTTAGATTTTGGCTTATCTATATCTAACTCCTCAATCAAATCTTTGATGGATGAAATAGTTCTTGCTTTATTCTGAGCAATAAGCTGATTGCATCCTTGGCTATATTTGTCGGTGATTTTTCCGGGCAATGCGTACACTTCCCGGTTGTAATGGTTCGCAAAATTTGCTGTGCTGACTGAGCCGCCTCCGAAAGCAGTTTCCACAACCACTGTAGCTTCCGAAAGACCAGCGATAATTCTGTTACGTTGAATAAAATTTTCTCTATCCGGTTTCTGTGACGAATTAAATTCCGAAAGCAAAACGCCGTTTTGTTCCAAAATTTTTTCAGACATTTTCTTATTCCTCGAGGGATAAAGCGTATGAAAGCCGTGTGCAAGTACGGCAATTGTAGGAATATTGTGCTTCAATGACTGTTGATGAACTTCTGTATCTACGCCTAAAGCAAGACCGCTTATTGATGTGAGTTTGCTGTCTTTTATTTCTTCAAAGAAATCTTCAAGAAACTTCTTTCCATAATGGGTCACATTTCGTGTCCCTACGATGCTGAGCGGAGTAAGTTTTTTATTAAATTCTCCTTTCTGATATAAAATGGCGGGCGCATCTTCGCACTCATTAAGTAAATTTGGAAGATCTCCAAGATGGCGGAGGTTGATTTTGATCTGTTGGTTTTCACAAAATTTAAGTTCGCTTTCTGCAAATTTTATAGATTCAGCATTTCCAATATCGTAGATCGTTTTAGCCCCAATTCCTATAATAGCAGCAAGATCTTTTTTCGGAAATCCCCACACTTCCTTCGCAGAACCCACTGCGCTCACGAGTTTATAAAAATTAATATCACCGATTTGGCTGCATTTTCTTAACGCAATGGAATAGAGGTGTTCATCAGTAAACATGGAAAAGCTAATTTATCCAAAGATAGAAAATTATTCGTCTTTTTTTCTCAGTTCTTCAAGACGTTCCCAAACTTCATCTTTCTTTCTGGGTGAAGAATCTTCAAAATCTTCGGGATGTTTTTCGCGGTACTGCATCCACAATTCATCATCTTTTTCATTATAATAATTGGGAAACTCCCAAATAAACTTCCTTTTCTTCTCGCCTTTGTTTTTAAAGAAAAATGCCAGAGCAGTACCGATAACGGCACCCGAAAGATGAGATTGCCAGGAAATTTTACTGGGTTCATCGAGTGTGGAAAATAACTCTTCAGGCAAAACTCCCCATATCAAACTCCCGTAATACATGGCTACCAAAAGGGAAACCGTGAGGAGTTTCATATTCCACTGAAATACGCCACTGAAAAAAAGAAAAAAAGCCAGAACGTACACCACGCCACTAGCACCGATGGTACAGGTATACATATATTGCCCTGTAAAAATATCAATCGGCGGAAGCAGCCAAACCAGAAGACCTGTAAACAACCATCCCAAAATAAAAATTCTGTTGGCAAAGACCGGATAAAACTGAAACAACAGGAACATCAGCACTGCGATTGGAAAAGAATTTGCCACCAAATGACCCATATCACCATGCAAAAAAGGGGAAAAAATGACACCCTTCAACCCTGCAGGAACCAGCGGAATGATGGCTCCTGCACAATTCCCAAAAAATCCATGAACCTGAAAGTAGTATACTATCCACATCATGGCAATCATGAGAAGCGGATACAAGACGGCTTTCGGGGAAATATGGTATTTCTGCATAGCGGTGGTTTTTCAAAACAGAAGCCAAACCATTGATAAGGTAAATTTGGCGAATAAATTTGAATTAAAAATGAGTTTCTCAGACAAAATGTTCGGTAATTGTATTTGGGGAAATTCATTTCAATCATAAGCCTTATTTTTGCAAAAGTTTTAGATCAGCATGATGAAAAGGATTTTTTTAGTATTATTTTCTGTAGTTTCAGTACACATTTTTTCTCAAGATGAAAAAACAAACCGTGAGATTCTGGATTCCATCAATCACCAACGCTGGAAAGCCGTTTCACTAAACCTTGACAGTCTTGCCAAACCAGCAATAGAGGATGTGCCGACAAAATTTCAGGATACTATTTTTCTTCCTCCGACCATTCAGTTGCCGGAACCATCGCAGGAACTTCCCATTACGCCTTTCAGTCTCAATCATTTCAAGGAGTCAAAAAAATGGTATTTCCACGGACAGAATAATGTAGTGTTCAATCAGGCTTCTTTTTCCAATTGGTATTCCGGCGGAATTAATAATATTGGAGTTCTAGGCAAAATAAATTACAATTTGAGCTACCGGAATAAGAAACATTTTCTGGAAAATATTCTGGAATTGAAATACGGATGGATCGCTTCGGAAGGCCAAGCAAGCCGAAAAACCGAGGATTATATTAATCTTGCGCTGAATTACGGATACGACGTGGGAAAAAATTTCTATATTTCTTCAGGATTCAAATTCGTTTCGCAATTCGCTCCGGGCTTCAACTATACCGAAACTCCCGAACCTTCTTATTATGACAGAATTTCTAATTTTTTAGCGCCGGGTTATCTGAATGCAGGTGTCGGGCTTTCATACAATCCGAACGAAAATTTTCAGGTGATCTTCAGGCCTGTAAACGGAAAATTTACTTTTGTTATGGACCCTATGCTTCAGAAAGCAGGAAAATACGGTTTAGAGAGGGACGGCCAGTCTTTCCGGCAAGAGCTGGGAGCGATGATGAACGTTATTTACCGTTGGAAAATTTATAAAGATATTATATTAGACAATCAGGTGAATTTATTTAGTAATTACGTCGAGCATGCAGAAAGAGTTGATATTGCTTATAAAGGTGCATTAACACTGAGATTCAATAAATTTATTTCCACATTGGTCACGTTGGATTTGAGTTACGATCATGATCAAATCCGGGCTTTGCAACGAAAACAAACACTCGGTATTGGATTCTCATATAATCTGGGCGTAAAACATGAAGCCGAAATTAAGAAAAAAGCGATAAAACCTTATGTTGCGCCTTAAAAAAAACCGCTTCATTACTGAAGCGGGCGATTAAATGATTTTAAAATTCCATACTGACTTCCAGTTTTTCGGCAAGAAGTTTGGAGATTTTTATTCGCAGCGGTTCAATATCAATATTCTGCATCGCATCATTGGCGAATGCGTATAGCAACAAAGCCTGCGCTTCCTTTTCAGAAATTCCTCTCGTACGGAAATAAAACATTGCATCTTTATTCAGCTGGCCAACAGTACAACCGTGGGAACATTTCACATCATCTGCGAAAATTTCAAGCTGAGGTTTGGTATCAATACTGGCTCCTTCATTGAGAAGAATGTTGTTATTCTGTTGATAAGCATTGGTTTTCTGGGCAATTTTATTTACAAATATTTTCCCATTGAAAACTCCTTTCGAAGAATCTTTGAAAATTCCTTTATAGTTCTGGTAGCTTTCACAATGGGGCTGATTATGATGAACAGCCGTGTGATGATCCACCAATTGCTGATTTCCAATAATCGTAATCCCGTTCATGAAGGAATTGATATTGGAACCGTTCTGAATAAAATCGAGATTGTTTCTCACCAGTTTTCCGCCGAAAGAAAAGGTATTTACCGTAGTAAGGCTGTCTTTTTCCTGATGCGCAAAAGTATGATCTACAAGAAAAGAAGTATCGCTGTCGTTCTGCACTTTATGCCAGTCTGATTTGGCATTTGGATAAGTGAAAATTTCAGTAACAGAATTGGTGAATACGAAACTTTCATCAAAATTATGATGGCTTTCGATAATTTCCACCTTGGCACCTTCTTCTACAATCAGCAGGTTTCTGGTGTTGTAAATTGTATTTCCGTCCTGATTCTGTGAAATATAAAAAATGTGAATCGGCTTTTCAATCACAACATTTTTTGGCACTTTCATGAAAAATCCGATGTTGGCATACGCCATGTTCAACTGTGTGAAAGCGAGATCTTTTTGAGAAATTTTATTATAATATTGATCAAAAACTTCTCTGTGAGCAGGGCTGTTCAGCGCATGCCGAAAAGAAAGCAATTCCACATTTTCTATAGAAATATTGGACAATTCCTTGCGCAATTTTCCGTTAACAAAAGTGATCCATTCAAAATTTTCCTCGCCCAGATGCAGTTCGTCCAGTTGTTCCTGCGTTATGGTATGTTCTTCGGATGGAAAGAAATTATATTGTTTTTCCGTAATTTCTTTCAGGGAAGTGTATTTATATTCTTCATCTTTTTTGGTAGGAAAACCCATTTCAGCGAATCTTTGGAGGGCAGAAATTCTTTCTCCGTCCAGAAAACTGTGTTCCAGAGTTTTCAAAAAAGTATGATGATTGTTTATAATTTGTTCGTTCAACATTTCGTTATTTCCTCTTTTTAATATTTACCAACTTTATGAAATAATTCAAGTTGTCATTAATTCAAAAGCCAATCGTACCCTTTTTCTTCCAATTCCAGAGCCAGAGATTTATCTCCCGTTTTGATGATTTTTCCATCTGCCAGCACGTGTACATAATCGGGCTGAATATAATCAAGAAGTCTTTGATAATGGGTGATGACCAAAACTGCGTTCCCTTCATTCCGGAACGAATTTACACCATCGGCTACAATTCTTAATGCATCAATGTCCAGTCCGGAATCCGTTTCATCCAACATCGCTAATTTGGGATTTAGCATGAGCATTTGAAAAATTTCATTTCTCTTTTTTTCACCTCCTGAAAATCCTTCATTGAGGGAACGTCCCAGAAAATCTTTTCTGATACTCAGTTTTTCAGCATTTTCGCGTACCAATGCCAAAAGCTCTTTCGCAGGCATATCGGAAAGGCCCTTTGCTTTTCTGTTTTCGTTAATGGCGGCTTTTATAAAATTGGTAACAGTAACACCCGGAATTTCCACGGGATATTGAAACGAAAGGAAAAGCCCTTTATGTGCTCTTTCTTCTGGAGCATCTTCTACAATATTTTCGCCTTCAAAAATAATTTCTCCCTGGGTAACTTCGTAATCTTCTTTCCCTGCAATAACTGAGGAAAGCGTGGATTTTCCGGCACCGTTTGGGCCCATGATGGCGTGTACTTCTCCGGGTTTTATTTCAAGATTAATTCCTTTTAAAATTTCTACGCCTTCTTCGATTTGAGCGTGTAAGTTGTTGATTCTAAGCATTGTTTTTATTTTTTATCTCAAGGACAAACAAAGGGTTTAAAAGTTCGTGTTATTGTCAGAAAACACAAAACCGCTTCGCTTATCAAAGTAATACCGTTCTTATGTATTTAAGTTTATCCTACTGAACCTTCCAGAGAAATTTCCAGTAACTTTTGAGCTTCGATGGCAAACTCCATCGGGAGTTTATTCAGAACTTCCTTACTGAAACCATTTACAATGAGTGCGATGGCTTTTTCGGTATCAATTCCGCGTTGGTTGCAATAGAAAATCTGGTCTTCACCAATTTTGGAAGTAGTCGCTTCGTGCTCCAATTGTGCTGTCGGATCTTTTATTTCGATATAGGGAAAAGTGTGTGCGCCGCATTCATTTCCCATCAGCAGCGAGTCGCATTGTGAAAAGTTTCTTGCACCTTTCGCTGTGGGCATTACTTTTACCAATCCACGGTAAGAATTATTGGATTTACCGGCAGAAATTCCTTTGGAAATAATGGTGGACCTGGTATTTTTCCCGATGTGAATCATTTTGGTTCCAGTGTCTGCATACTGATGATTATTGGTTACCGCGATGGAATAAAATTCTCCAATTGAATTGTCGCCTTTCAGAATGCAACTTGGATATTTCCAGGTTACTGCAGATCCAGTTTCCACCTGAGTCCAGGAAATTTTCGCATTTTTTTCACATATACCCCTTTTGGTCACGAAGTTATAAACCCCGCCTTTCCCTTCGCTATCGCCGGGAAACCAGTTCTGAACTGTAGAATATTTTATTTCCGCACCGTCCATTGCAATCAGTTCCACAACGGCTGCGTGCAGTTGGTTTTCGTCTCTCGCAGGTGCTGTACAGCCTTCCAGATAGGAAACGTAACTACCTTCATCGGCAATTACCAATGTTCTTTCAAACTGTCCGGTTCCGGATTGATTAATTCTGAAATAAGTGGAAAGTTCCATCGGGCATTTAACTCCTTTTGGGATGTAGCAGAAACTGCCATCGGAAAAAACTGCGGAATTCAGCGCAGCATAGAAATTATCTCCTCTTGGGACCACTTTGCCAATATATTTTTTTACCAGCTCGGGATATTCGCGGATTGCTTCAGAAATCGCACAGAAAATAATTCCTTTTTCTTTCAGTGTTTCCTGAAAAGTCGTTTTCACAGAAACGGAATCTATGACAATATCTACGGCAACTCCTGCCAATCGCTTTTGCTCTTCGATATTGATTCCTAATTTTTCGAAAGTTTTTAAAAGTTCCGGATCTACCTCATCCAGGCTTTCCAATTCCGGCTTCTTTTTGGGTGCCGCATAATATCTTATCGCTTGAAAATCAGGTTTTTCATATTTTATGTTAGCCCAATCAGGCTCTTCCATTTTTTGCCAGATTCTAAACGATTCCAACCTCCATTGGGTCATCCAATCCGGTTCTTCTTTTTTTTCTGAGATAAGTCTGATGATATCTTCATTAAGGCCGGTAGGGAAATCATCATACTCAATATCGGTGTAAAAACCGGCTTCGTACTCTTGGGTTTTCAGATCTTCCCGTAAATCCTCCTCTGTATATTTTGCCATAATTTTTTATAAACTGAATGATTCTCCACAGCCGCAGGTTCTTGCAGCATTAGGATTATTAAAAACGAAACCTTTACCGTTCAATCCTCCGGAATATTCGAGAACGGTTCCGGCCAAATAAAGCACAGATTTCCTGTCAACCGCTACGCGAAGGCCGTTATCTTCAAAAACCTGATCGTTTTCCTCTGTTTTATTATCGAATTTCAAAACATATTCCAACCCCGAACAGCCGCCACTTTTTACGCCCACTCTAACAAAATCGGTTTCTGCGTTGTAACCTTCTTCTGTCATCAGCTGAATTGCTTTTTGCTTTGCTTGATCACTTACTTTTATCATTTTATTATTTAGAATGATTTTAGATTGCAAAAGTACGAACTATTATACTGAAAGTCAAATCCTGTGGTTTATTTTAACTATAAAGATTATGGGTATTTCCATTCGTTCAACAGAAATCGCCAAAAAAATAAAAATCAGTATCTTTCGGCTCAATTTAATAAAAAGCAGCAATGAAAAAGGGAATTTTGATTTTATTTTTATTGATTTTTAGTATTTCTCCGGCTCAAAAAGGGCCTTATTACCAGCAATTTGCCAAATATAAAATGGAAATTGATGTAGATGCTGCTCAATTTACTTACCAAGGCAAACAAACTTTAACGTATACCAATAATTCTCCGGATGAATTGAAAACCGTTTATTTCCACCTGTATTGGAACGCTTTCAAAGCAGGATCCATGATGGACCAAAGAGTGCAAAGTCAAGGAAAAAACGGCGACGGAAGACTTCAGCAAAACGGAATTTCCAGACTGGCTTCTATTCCGGAAAATGAGGAAGGTGCTCAAAACATCCATTGGATCAGGCAAAACGGAAAAAACCTGAAGTTTGAAATTCAGGAAACCATTATGAAAGTGGAACTTGCAGAACCCATAAAACCTAATTCCTCCACTACATTTACCATGGAATGGGATGCTGTGATTCCGAAACAAATCCGGAGAGCAGGCCGGAATAACAGAGAAGGAATCGATATGTCCATGTCTCAATGGTATCCGAAAATCGCAGAATACGATTACGATGGTTGGGCTACTTTTGATTATATTGGAAGA
Organism: Chryseobacterium lacus; assembly: GCF_003336205.1. Classification (GTDB taxonomy): domain Bacteria; phylum Bacteroidota; class Bacteroidia; order Flavobacteriales; family Weeksellaceae; genus Chryseobacterium_A; species Chryseobacterium_A lacus. The sequence continues at coordinate 231,077 of NZ_QPIE01000003.1, read as the reverse complement.
GAATTTCACGCACCGTTCGCAGATTTTGAAGTGAACATCAATATCGATAAAGATTATATTATCGGAGCCGGTGGAATTTTGGAAAATCCCTCAGAAGTGAAAGGATACGATCCACAGGCAAAAATAAAAACCAATAACCAAAACAAAGCTACATGGAAATGGACCGCCAAAAACATCCTCGATTTTGCTTGGGCAGCAGATAAAGATTACACCGTAGAAAGCTTCACTGTACTGGACGGCCCGAAGATTTATTATGTATATCAAAAATCTGGAAAAACTGCTTTTTGGGAATTGAGCAAACCGTATGTTCAGAAGTTTTTCCAATTGATGAACGCTACGTTCGGACGCTACGCTTATCCCACTTACTCTTTCGTACAAGGCGGTGATGGCGGAATGGAATATGGAATGACGACCCTGATTCTGGGTGAAGCAAAATCTCTGGAAGGCTTGGTGGGACTCATGTTTCATGAGGCAGGACATATGTGGTTTCAGCAAATGATAGCCACTAATGAAAGCACAAAGCCATGGCTGGACGAAGGCTTCACCAGTTATGCGGAAAACATGATCATGCATCAGCTTTTTCCTCCGGAGACGCCACAACCACATCCTTTTACATCCAGCCTAAACCGTTATATTAATTTTACAAAAACCGGAAAGGAAAGTCCAGCCGTTTGGCTTGCAGATCATCATGACGATGGTGGTGCATACGGAATTGCAAGTTATTATAAAGGTGAACTCTTTCTGGTTCAACTCGGATATATTGTAGGTGAGGAGAATCTTTCTGCTATTTTAAAAGAGTTTTTCCAACAGTGGAAAATGAAACATCCTACCGATCGGGATTTTCTTCATATTGCACAGAAACACACAGGAATGGACTTGAAATGGTTTCATCATTATTGGATCAATACCACAAAAACAATTGATTATGCAGTGAAAAATGTGGAATACGGGTCTAATTCCACTACTGTTACCCTTTCCAACAAAGGTTCCGTTCCGATGCCGATAGATTTCAGTATTTTAACTTCGGATAAAAAAGTAATTAACTATCATATTCCCATGAACATGACCCGGGTATGGAAGAAAAAAGATATTTACGGTGATTTTGAAACCTTGAAATACTGGCCATGGACACAACAGGAATATACTTTCAATATTCCTTATACCAAAGATCAGATTGCGGCTTTAGGAATCGATTTTTCCCAGCGATTGGCCGATGTAAATCCTGAAGATAATTTTGTCGAAAATAAATAGTAATGACTGCTATTGTAATAAACATTGGCAATACCAACATCCGTTTTGGGTTTTTCCAAAACGATGATTGCGATATTTCCTGGGTTTTAAATACCAAACCTTACCGAACCAGCGATGAATTTCAGATACAGTTTATGATGATGTATCAAACTCACAATATTGATCCGGCAAGTATCGACCGTATAATTATGGGTTCTGTAGTTCCGCAACTCACCTACGATGTAGCCAGAGCTATTGAAAAAATTCATAAGAAAAAACCCGTGATTGTCGGCCGGGATACCCCCTCGGATGTTCTGCCGAAATCCAAACAAATGGGAACGGATATTTATGCTAATCTGGTAGCTGCACATCATCTTTATTCCGGCAAAAAAATTGTTTTTGATTTTGGCACCGCGCTTACGGCCAGTTGTATCGATGAAAATGGCGAAACCATTGGAGTCATTATTGCACCCGGAATTATTACGTCTTTAAATTCTCTCATTCAGGACACCGCACAACTTCCTGAAATTGAACTTGTAAAACCGAAAACCGTTTTAGGGTTGGACACGGTATCCTGCATGCAGAGCGGAATGGTATACGGATTCCTCGGAATGGTGGAAGGTTTTATAGACCGGATTAACCGGGAAGTGCAGGACAATTGTTTTGTTATCGCCACGGGCGGCGTGTCGCATGTGTACCAACCTTTAACTGAGAAAATTCACGTTGCAGACCGGCTCCATACGCTGAAAGGGTTGTATTTTCTTGGGAAAAGTTTTTGAGATATTTTACCGTTTAGATTTAAAAAAATCCAGAAGCAACTGCGAGCTTTCATTTTCCAGAATTCCTGTGACAACTTCTGTTTTTGGATGTAGCGAAAGATTCTTGTTGATAAATCCCCGCTTTTCATCTCTTGCACCAATTACCACGCGAGAAATCTGCGCCCAATTCAACGCACCGCAACACATGACACACGGCTCCAAAGTAACGTACAGAGTACAGTCGATTAGATATTTCCCACCCAAATATCCAGCCGCAGAAGTAATCGACTGTATTTCTGCATGAGCTGTTACATCATTCAGGGTTTCGGTTAAATTATGGGAACGGGCGATCACGCGATTGTTGGAAACGATAATGCATCCTACGGGAACCTCATCTTTCTCCAGAGCAGCAACAGCTTCCTGAAGAGCAAGTTTCATGAAATATTCGTCAGTAAACATAGGACTGTTGCTGACCATTTCAGAAAAATTAATTAATAATTGTAGCTAAATTTTCCGGAGCAGACACTGATTCAGGCGTAATAATTCTTTTGGCGAATCTATATCTCGGACCCCAATATTTATCTGTTAAGGAAGAAATCATCACTCCTTTTGAAGTTGCAGCATGGATGAATTTTATTTCACCTTCATCGGTCACTTCTTCAACGATGCCCACATGTGAAATTCTGCTTCTGCCTTGTGAGAAAAACAACAGGTCTCCTCTTTGCAGTTCAGATTTTTCTACTTTTTCTCCTTCGTTGGCTTGGGAAGCAGCTACTCTTGGAAGAGCGATTCCTGCTGCGGAGCTAAAAACAGAAAGTACAAATGCAGAACAGTCGATTCCGTTTCTTGTCATTCCCCCGTAGCGGTAAGGTGTTCCAAGATAGGTTGCAGCTTCTTCCAGAATTCCATCGATTTTCTTAGCAAATCTGATGGCTCTGGCAATTTCAGCGTTCTTTTCAAGTGTGTTGACGGCTGCCATTTTTGCATTGCGTTCTGATGCAAAACTGTTGATTAAAGTTTGTTTATTCTGTTCCAGTCTTTTAAGCTCAGCTACAGAGCTTTTGGCATCTGTTTTGTATTCTTTGTCGAGAATAGATGGTGCAGAAACCGTATAATTCGTAACGCAAGATTGTAAGAAAAATATCGAAGTAATTACAGTCAGATTAATTAAAACTCTTTTCTTCATATATATTGATTATCTGTGTTAATGGGTCTTTGTTATTTACTCAAATGCAAAACAAAAGTAGATAAAACCACTGAAACCGAGCTTTTATAAGAAATTTCTGGCAGGCCTTTTAACACAATTTAACATATTTCTCAAGTATGTTAAAAATTTGTAAGCCGTAAATCCCATTAATAGGGTTTTGCGGCTTCTTATTTCATTAAGAAACATTAACATTTATCGCTGTTATCTATTAATTATATAAAGGTTGATCTATAATTATATAAGGTATTAAGTATCAACGGATTGAATTTTCAAGTGAGTTAAGAAGTGGAGATTTGGGAAAAAAATCAATGGAAAATTACCATATTCATAAAAAATCCCGCTCATTAGCGGGACTTAAAATTTATCTTGTGAAAAGCAATTCTCTGTATTTCGTCATCGGCCAGAGTTCATCGTCCACCATCATTTCCAGCGCATCACTCGCTTCCCTGATTCTATCAAATTTCGGTTTTACTTCATTGCAATAGATCTCAGCCTGCTGTTGGCCTGCATTCATACTCCTCGCTCTTTCTTTGGCCTCCAAAAGTTCGTCTACTCCAGTTTTAATCTGCGACACGTTCTTTGAAATCTCCCTTATCAACTCCATTTGTTCATTGGCCAAAACTTGAAATTCCTCATCTTTAAAAATTTCTTTTAACCCTTTAACATTGTCAATCAGTCTGTTCTGATAGTTCAAGGCGGCAGGAATTATATGATTTCTGGCAATATCTGAAAGTACTTTCGCTTCAATATCAATAACAGTTGCATATTTTTCAAGCTTAATTTCATTTCGAGCTTCAAATTCTCTATGATTGTAAATTCCCAACTCTTCATAAAGCGCAATAAACCTTGGATCGAGCTCTTGTTTCAGAGCTTCAGGCGTCGTTCTCAGATTATTGAGGCCTCTTTTTTTTGCTTCTATCGCCCAGTCTTCAGAATATCCGTCACCTTCAAACATAATGTGTTTGCACTCCTTGATGTATTCTCTAAGAATATTGAATATGGCTTCGTCCTTTTTTAGGTTTTTATTATCTATCAATTGATCTACTTCCGATTTGAAAGTTTTCAACTGCTTTGCCACGATAGCGTTTAGCACCGTCATTGGTTCAGCACAATTGGCAGAAGAACCCACTGCTCGAAATTCAAACTTATTTCCTGTGAAGGCAAAAGGTGAGGTTCTGTTCCTGTCTGTATTATCCAGTAAGATCTCAGGAATTTTACCCACTACGTTCAGTTTCAATTCTGTTTTTTCTTCTGGGGAAAGTTTCCCGTCAGTTACTTTTTCTAGTTCTTCCAGAACGCCGTACAGCTGACTTCCGATAAATGCTGAGATAATAGCAGGCGGCGCTTCGTTAGCTCCCAGTCTGTGATCATTATTTGCGGATGCGATGCTGGCTCGCAAAAGATCAGAATATTCGGAAACTGCTTTTAGGGAATTAACGAAAAAGGTGAGGAACTGTAAATTCTTTTTGGGATTTTTCCCGGGGCTAAGAAGGTTTTCTCCAGTATCTGTGGCCAGCGACCAGTTATTATGTTTCCCACTTCCATTCACCCCTTTGAAAGGTTTTTCATGAAAAAGAATATGAAAGTGATGTTTATGAGCCACCCTTGCCATAATATCCATGAGTAAAGAGTTATGATCCACTGCCACATTGGTCTCTTCAAACATCGGCGCCAGCTCAAACTGATTTGGTGCTACCTCATTATGCCTTGTTGTGACAGGAATTCCCAGTTTCATGCATTCGATTTCCAGTTCCTTCATGAAATTCATCACTCGTGTTGGGATGGAGCCAAAGTAATGGTCGTCTAATTGCTGTCCTTTAGCCGGAGCGTGTCCCAATAATGTTCTCCCGGTGAACACAAGATCCGGCCGGGACTGATACAATGCAGTATCAATGAGAAAATACTCTTGTTCCCAACCTAAAGTTGCTGTTACCTTCGTTACATTTTTATCAAAATATGCTTTACAAACCTCTGTAGCGGCTACATCTACTGCCTGAAGTGCTCTGAGAAGCGGTGTTTTGTAATCAAGCGTTTCCCCGGTGTACGAAATAAAAATGGAGGGAATACAAAGCGTTGTTCCAATAATAAATGCTGGAGAAGTAGGATCCCAAGCTGTATAACCTCTTGCTTCAAACGTATTTCTGATACCTCCGTTAGGAAACGACGATGCATCCGGTTCCTGCTGTATCAACATACTTCCGTTAAATCTTTCAATAGCCCGATCGCTTTCAAAAGGAGTGAAAAAACTGTCGTGTTTCTCTGCTGTCGTACCCGTTAAAGGTTGAAACCAATGGGTATAGTGTGTTGCTCCTTTGGATAATGCCCAGTCTTTCATGGAGACTGCAATTTGATCTGCGATATTCCTTGGCGTTTTTGTACCTCTTTTAATAGCATCCTGTATTGAAGTGAACGCTTCTTTAGTAAGATAATTCCGCATAGTTTCTTCTGAAAAAACATTCTCGCAGAATAGTTCAGAAAGTTTTTTTGGCACATCTACAGCGTTGTCCTTTCTATAATTTCTGAAAGGAAGTTCGGCTAAAGCTTTGAATCGTAATGTTGACATAAGATGAAGATTTATTGTGCAAATTTAAATTATTTATATGTTCAAAAATTAAAATGCATCAAAAATTTTAGGGTAATGACTAAAATTAACATAATTAAATAAAAAACCACCCCCAAATTCACAGGGTAATCTAAAAAGATATGACAAAAGCTCACAAGACTATTTTTTTACGCCAGCACCATTTATAATAAAGCGGAAACTATTATTTGTAAAAGCTGAAATTCCTTACTTTTGTTTTATGACTCCGAAGAACTTTTGAAGTTTGAAATCAAATCAATTTTAATTCGTTAACTTTGTGTGTCATTAATTATATATTCAACAAATACGCACATAATTTATGGCAACAAACTTACGGGCGCGCGAAACCACAGAAGCCATCGAAAGGCTGTATGTAACCATGCGACACCTCTTCTATAGAGGATTCTTCAAACCGGGAGGCGTTTCCGGAGAAACAATAAGAAACCTGCTCATGACGATTTCTCCTGAAATCTACGGATCTATGAGCATTCCCAATAAGATAGAACTTGATGGTTTGCTATACGTCCTGGACAGGCTTCCGGAAGGGATAGAGGAAACCGCTTTTGTGCACCTCACTTCCGACGAAGGTTTTGAAAAGGGCAGTTTTGAAATCATCGTTCCTAAAAAAAGACGAAGAAACTGCTACAGAATTGATGAACACCAGATGAATATTGAGGTTCTACTCGGCCGTTCAGAAATTTACGATATTCTTACCCATCTTACATTTCTTTATATAGAAGCAGATAAAATACGGGAATTAGCCCACAATAAAGATGAGAATTATAAGCCCACCCGAACGTGGAGAATTATAGAGGAAGTAGCCAAAGGCGAACGGAAAATGAGCCGAAAAGAAAAAGAAGTAGCACTCATTCATCTGTCATCACTTTTGGGAAGAACTTTTGATGAAGTCCTGAATGCTTATAACAATTTCGGAAGCGACAAAAATCCAGACAGGCTTTTTAAGATTATTTACTATCTCGGAAATGTAAGCTTAGAGGACATGAAAGGCAACCGCGAACGGGAAATTTTCTTCAGTGCTGTTTTGAGAGAGCGTGTCGGACATCATCTTTTCGGGGAAAAATGGGCCAATAAAGTGAAAGAAGTTTTGGCTGAGAATGATCTCCAAATGCGAAATCTACACATCATTTCAGCGAATATGCATTCTGTGAAAAACATGCTGTTTGCCAATGATGCGATCGGAAAAAGTGCTACCAAGGAAGTGGATTATTCACTTTATGAAGAAATAAGCAATAAAAAAACACTTCAGGAAAAAGTTCTAGATCATTCGTTAAAATCTGGACTTATATATATTAATGATGACAGCGGAAGTAATATTGATGTTCAGATCATTGATTTGAGCAAAACCAACCTGAAGAATACTCCTTTTTCCGGCATAAAATACAGCGGAGATGATGTGATTTTGGTATTTGATTACGCCTTCGGCGAACAAGCTTTTGAGGTGATGGACGAATTGCTTCGACCTTATGAACACAATCAGGAAGTGTACACGATGCACGTGAAATCCATCTCCATTATGGGAAAAGCAGGAATTCTGACCGGAGCTAAAGGTGATATTATGATTCCGACTTCTCATATTTTTGAAGGAACTGCAGATAATTATGTTTTTGAAAACGCTTTGAAGCTGGAAGATTTTGAAGATAATGAAATAAAAGCGTTTGAAGGGCCAATGATTACGGTTCTGGGAACTTCACTTCAGAATAGAGACATTCTCACTTATTTCATGAATACAACATGGAAAGCCGTCGGACTGGAAATGGAAGGAGCTCATTACCAAAAAGCGATACAGGTGGCTTCCAGTATCAGACATCATATTTCCCCCGATCTTTTTCTCTGCTACGGCTATTATGCTTCCGACAATCCTTTGGAAACCGGAGCCACATTATCCTCCGGTGGATTAGGCCTTACCGGAGTAAAACCCACATACATGATTACGCTGAGAATTCTTGAAAAGATTTTAAAATCATCAGATCAATAATAATACAATAAAAGCCATCAGTTTTCTGGTGGTTTTTTACAATATTTTAGATGCTATTTCGTTCCATTTCCTGCCGTCATGCTTATAGAGTTTCACAGCATTCACTTCAAAGCGATCCCGAAAGGTCTTCGTTTGGTATTCCATCCATGATTTTCGGTAGTTTTCCGGTGACAAATCGCGGTATGCCACGGTAAGATGCGGACGAAATTTGGAAACTTTGTAGTCGAAACTTTTCATCGCTGAATTTATTTCGTTAAAAAGTGCTGTGAGTTCAGATTCATTTTCAGGTTTAATGAAAATCGCCGGGTTTTTAGAATGAGGAAACGATCCAAAGCCATTCAGATATATCTTAAAATGTTTTATTGTAAGAGAAATGTTCTTAAATTTTGAAATGAGTGCTGTTTCTTCATCCTCATGAAGAGAAAAAGGCGGGATAATCGTTATATGTGGAAAATTTCTGTACGATTTGGATGAAGAAAACCGCTCGACAAAATCTTTTTGTATCGCCCGGATTTTGTCGATCAATTCGCTATGAGGCTCGACTGCAATGAAATACAGACTCATATTTATGGATAAATTTTATTTCAGTAGTGCGCTGAAAGTATCTCCCTGTGTAATATCGCCGGTATTGTAGCCTTTCATAAACCACTCTCTTCGCTGTGCCGACGAACCGTGTGTAAAACTTTCCTGATTTACATATCCCTGTGACCGCTTCTGAATATTATCATCCCCTACAGCTTCCGCAGCGTTGATGGCAGCCTCCAGATCTCCGGGTTCCAGAAAACGTTCGCGGTTTTCCGTATATTTTGCCCAAAGTCCGGCATAAAAATCCGCCTGCAATTCGGTAGCAACAGAAATTTGATTCATATCAGATTGTGAATATCTGCCGCTCCTTCGTAGCTGTTCGGTTTTATTTAAAGTACCGAGAAGATTCTGAACATGATGTCCCATTTCGTGCGCCATCACATAAGCCACAGAAAATTCCGTTACCTGAGCTCCAAAACGGTTCTGCAATTCTGAAAAGAAACTCATGTCCATATAAACCGTTTGGTCGGAAGGACAATAAAAAGGACCCATCGCAGCCTGAGCAGTTCCACAACCGGATTGTGTAGTTCCTTCAAAAAGTACGACTTTCGCGGGATTATATTCCATTCCGTTTTCTGAGAAAATAGCAGCCCAGGTTTGTTCATTCTCGGCGGTAATCATAGAAATGAATTCTTCTATTCTTTTTTCTTCAGCAGTAAGTGCTCTTTGTTCTGTGGGTGCAGAAGTTCCCATTCCGGAACCTAGAATAGCAGAAGGATCTCCTCCAAGAAAAAAAACAATAGCAGCGATGATCAGCGTTCCCAAACCACCGCCAACCAGCATTCCGCCGCCTTTACCACGACGATCATCGACGTTTCCGCTTCTGTCTCCAGTCCATTTCATAAATTGAAAATTAAATTAAATCTTAATAAATCAAATATCAAAATTAATACAGATTTGTATTTTACAGTTGCGGGCAGCTTCTTTATATAATTTTTCCTTTTGAATTTTAACGTTTGACGAAGAAATTAATGATGGCGTGGAAAATCATTTTACCAGTTATCCGTCTTTTTTCTAAATCTTATTTGTTCAGCATATTATTTTTCAACCAATAGGATGTCGATTGATATACCGAAACACTTTCATTCACCAGATTCTGATCAGGTTTATCCATGAGTGTTTCATTATAATAAACATTGATTCCTATGCTGTTTTCCTCTGATTCACTAAGTTTCAGTGAATATTGCCTTACTCTTTTTGTAGGTGAAATAACGGTAAGGCGGTCATTTTTTATCAAACCTAAATCCTGATAAGTGGCAATATACGCTCTTGGAATGTAGGTTTCCTTGCGAACATCTTGGCCAAGAAATTTAGACGTATAACTAAAGTTCAAAATTCCAAAAAGTGTTGGCATCACATCTATCTGAGACATTAATTGATTAAACTGCTGGGGCTGGATAAATCCTGGCGCATAAATCATTCCCGGGATTCTGTATTTGTCCAGCGGCAATTCAGTCTTTCCAGCACTGGAAGCGCAATGATCTGCCACAATAACGAAGACGGTATTGGAAAACCACGGCTGTTTCCGTGCGAGCTCAAAGAATTTTTTGATGGAATAATCGGTATATTTTACACCGCCATCTCTGGATTTGGCAGTTCCCGGAATGTCAATTCTTCCTTCTGGATAGGTGAACGGTCTGTGGTTAGAAACCGTCATCCAATGATGGAAGAAAGGTTTTCCCGATTTCGCATCCTGATTCATCACCTGAACCGCTTTCCGAGCCATATCTTCATCCGCAACACCCCACACATTGGCAAAACTGATTTCTTCCTGAGTAAAATGATCGCGGTCAATAATGGTATAACCATTTCCTCCAAAGAAATCCTTCATGTTATCAAAATAGCTGTAACCTCCGTAAAGATATTTCACATCATATCCTTTGGATTTAAAAACGCTTCCTGTCGTAAATTTATTCTTGTTATTTTTTCTTTTCACAATACTTTCGCCGGCAGTTGGCGGAATGCACATCGTTAACGCTTCCAGACCTCTTACTGTTCGGTTTCCCGTGGCATACAACTGCGTGAACACCAAGGATTCCTTTGACAAACTATCCAGAAAAGGAGTCACTTTATTCTGATTTCCATACATTTCCATGAAATCCGCGGAAAGGCTTTCTACAGAAATTAACACTACATTTTTTGTGATTTCAGGCTGTTCCGAAATAATATTTCTTTTCAAAGAAGGAGGCTGAAACTGTTGCAGGAAATTGCTTTCCGCTTCATTTTGAGCCAATGTTGGATAAAACTGGAAATAATCAAGTTCCTTCTGAGTGAAGGCTTCATAAAATTTTGGGAAGCCGTTCGCCTGAAGTTCTGTTGCAAAAACATTGTCAGATTTTAATTCTGAAAGTTTAGAAATGAAGAAAATACTCACCAAAAACAAAACGCCATAGCTTGCCAGCAAAACCAGTTTCTTAGGAAAAGAAGGAAGTTGAAGGAGTGAATCTTTGGTTTTTCTGTAAATAAAAATAGTTGCGAGACTGGAAATTATAAAAATTCCTGTGAACAAAGGTGCAACCGGATAACTCTCCATGATATTTCCGATCACCTCATTGGTATAAATCAGATAATCTACCGCGATGAAATTGTAACGAAGCCCGAATTCATTCCAGAAGAAAAATTCGCTGACGGCATTGAAAACAATGGCCAGTACATAAATGAAAAGGGTAATAAAATAGAGAACATTCCGTATGTTTTTGCGATATTTTGGGAGAAAAAGCATCAGCCCAAATAAAAAAGTTTTTAAACCGACAAAGATTCCGGCAATTTCAGGAACCGATCCACCGTATTGTTTGAAAATATTGTTGGGATAGTATAATGTGTAAAGTAAAAAGACTAATAAAATCCCGAAAATAATATATCCGTAAGGTTTGTGATATTTAGAATCGGATAAAAAAAGGAAATAAATTGCCAGAAAAGCACTCGCTACCGTGAATACAAAAACATCATTCAGCATTCCGACGAAAAGAATTCTGATCACTTCCATTACACCGAAATCAGCAGTAGTAATAGGATGTGCGAACAGAACAATCCTTAAAATAAATGAAGCAAGAAGATAGAAAATACCGACATAAAGAAAAGGTTTTATTTTATTCAGGTACATCATGAGAAAAAGGTTTAGTTTTTTTAAGCTTTAAAACCCGATATCGGAAACAGTTCCGGAAAGGTTCTTTTTAAAATCAATCATTTGCAAAGCGGTAACCGCAGCTTCCACCCCTTTATTGCCGAGATTTCCTCCGCTTCGGGCGATGGACTGCTCTTGGGTATCATCCGTGAGGACACAGAAAATAACAGGAACATCCGTTAAAATATTACAATCTTTAATTCCCTGTGCGACAGCACTGCAAACGTACTCAAAATGTGGAGTTTCGCCTCGAATCACGCAACCTATGGTAATCACCGCGTCATATTTCCTTTCTTTGCACAATTGCATTCCTGCATAAATGAGTTCGAATGCGCCGGGAACCTGAAAAGTGGTGATGTTTTCTTTTTTCACGCCTTCCTTTTCCAGAATTTCTATGGCAGCATCGCGAAGATTATGGGTTACAAAACTGTTCCATTCAGAAAACACGATGCCGATGTTGAAATCACCGGCATTCGCAATATGAAGTGGCTTGTAATCCGAAAGATTTACTGTGGCCATAAATTTTAAATTTGATTAGAAGTACTTTACCATTTCTATATAAGCATCCGACATTCCGTTATCGTAATCCTTGAATTTCTGATCGATTGTCGTGAAGTGCTTTTTGGCAACGTCTTTTTTGTTAACCCCTAATGCTACCAATCCTGCTTTTCTGGTGAAATAATAATTGGTATAAGGATCATCAGAAGCCGAAATCGCTTTTTCCAGCAAAGAAAGGGTTTCATCATTTTTGTTGAGATTCGATTGAGCATCTGCCATCGCTCCGTATTTCAGAGCCATCAACACTTTATTATCAGAAGAGAATTTATCCAAAAGATCATAAGCTTCCTGATATTTTCCTTCTTTAAACTTCAAAAGTCCGGCATTATAAGCCGAAAGCTTTCCTACATCCGTTCCGGGATAATTCTCATAAGTACCTAAAAATCCGGGGTTTGCAGCAGACTTACCTCCTAATGCTTCAGCATCTTTACCCTCAGCGAGGTTTTTCTGAGCAATTAGATAGCTTTTTGTGGCTTCTTCATTTTTTGGAGCAACAACAAACTGCTGATACAGGAAAAACCCTAGAACGCCCACCACGAGAGCGCCAAAAATAATTCCTAATAACTTTGCATTCCTTTCCAGAAAACGCTCTGTCTGTAAAGCTTCTTTATCCAGATCTTTAAAGAATTCTACTGTTTCTTTACCTTCCTGCTCGTGATTCTTTTTTGCCATATTTTATGAAAATTGAAGTGCAAATTTAATTGTTTCTGAACGATTTACAAAACTTTTAAGCTGATTATAAAAACTGTTGCTTACTTTCCATCAATCTGTTAATCTCAGAATGTCAATATTTTATAGATTTCTGCGTTGAATTGTTCTAATTTTTGTTCACCTTTCAGACCATTCAGCCCAATTAAGAAGCTGAACTGTGTCGCTTTTGCGCCTTGTTTTTCTACCAGTCTCGCTGCTGCTTCTGTGGTTCCTCCTGTGGCCAAAAGATCGTCATGAATCAGCACTCTTTGCCCGGGTTTCAGGTGTCCTTCCCGCATTTCTACTTCGGACGTTCCGTATTCCAGCTCATATTTTTCAGAAATAAACGGAGGTGGCAGTTTTCCTTTCTTTCTGATGAGAACGAAAGGTACGTCCAGCGCAACAGCGATAGCGATACCAAAAAGGAAACCGCGACTTTCAATTCCGCAAACGGCATCTACTTTTCCGCGACTGAAATGGGCAAGATCCTCGATAACTTCTTCATACAGTTTAGAATTTAAAAATATGGGCGTGATATCTCTGAACAGTATTCCGGGAATCGGGAAATCCGGGATGTTTTCAATCGTTTCGTTGAGTTTCTGAATTAAACTTTCCGATGCCATATTAATTGATTTTATAATTGGATATTTTCCATTCTCCGTTCACGTTTTTCAAACCAAATGTTACGTTCACTGCCGAAGTATTTCCGCTTTTGTCGGTTACATCATACGTTGCATTTACACTCGCATTGGTATCGGTTGTAGAAGCAGACGTAATATTTTTAACTGAAAGACTTTTCACACTGCCAAAACCGGAAGTAGGATTTGAAAACTTTTCATAAGAGCCCCAATTGGGATTATCAGACACGTCAAAAGCAGCCCTGAGATTTTGTGAACTCAGGTTGTTCAAAAATTTCTGCACGGTATTCTTAGGATCTGTAGCTGGTAAAGTGCCATTAGTTAAAGGATCCATATTTTCTGACGGAGGAGGAGAAAGACTGTCTTGAACAATAACCGGCTGAGAAGGCTGCGTCATCGCTTTTTGATTAACAGGCACACCAACCTTCGTCATTTTATACGTTTTTCTGGTCGTTTTCACTGTGACGGTAATATCTATTCTTCCATCATTGATTTTATCCGAGGGCAAATTCGGAAAACGAATAGTAAATCCTGTAAAATTATTATTTTGCATGAGGTTTTTTGAGCTGGAAACGAGGTTTCCGCTGCTGTACACTTCCATTATGGTTTCCAGTGCCGCGCCGGAAAAATCAATATTTTTCCCCGCATTATCTACGAGTCTGGGAATGACTTGAAGTGCTTTGGGACCGAGAATTGTATCCACATCAACGGGTCTCGTGGTGATGCTTAATCCTTCAGCAACTATATCATTGGGATCAGATTCCATTGCCGCAACATTTCCGAAAATATTCATTTCGCCTAAGGATGGCGGCCCGGTACTGGTCCAGTCTATTCCGTTTTCAGCGGCTACGGCATCTGCCATCGCAAAAATTTCGGGTACTTTTTTTCCCTCCAAAAGTTTTGCAAGTGCATTCAGTTCCTGAATATCGCCTTCAGCATCTACACCAAATGTTTTGAGTATATATAAAGCTTCATTGAACTTAATCTGCTGCAAAGTGCTGAGACTGGATGCCATGTCATTGATACTGGACTGGAAAGCCTGCATGCTGGTGCCATCTACAGCATCTTTCTTGCAGCCAGTGAAAACAAACAATGACAAAGCAAAGAGTAAAACATATTTTCTCATATGAAATGATTTGTACAAATTTAAAAAAATATGCGAGAGTAAGAGCGGATCAAAATTCCATGTAATCCGTCAGGAAGTTTGGGCATGGAATCAAAGACCTTGGCACAAAACAGAAAAACGAAAATGAATAAACTGCTTTTCATAAAAAAACTGATTAGGGTTGCTAATCAGTCTTTTAATAGTATGTATTGTTACAGATACTAGAAAGGATATTCAAATATCTTGGATTCTTTTAGGAAAGGATTTCCTTCAGGAATTAACTTCAGTTTAGCGAGTGTCATAAGCGTTGTAAGCATGAACAATCCTGAAATGAAAAGGATAGATCCTAATGTCAACAATAACACTTCCGGAGTTCTCCAATAAGGACCTACGGTTCCGGGCATCACCATATTGAAATAATCCCAAAGGTGTCCGAAAATCACTACGAAAGCCATCGCGGTTACTACTTTATAATTTCTTTTGATGCTGGAGCTTACCATTACCAATAAAGGAATTAGGAAGTTCGGTATTAACATTGGCAGAAATGACTCCTCATAATGTTCAAACCTTCCGAAGAAATAATTGGCTTCTTCCGGTACGTTGGCATACCAATACAACATAAATTGAGCAAACCAAGTATAAGTCCAGAGCATACTGGAAGCGAAAAGGTATTTTGCAAGATCGTGCAGATGATTGTCATTGAACTGAGGAAGGAATCCGTTTTTCTTCAGATACACGCTCAGGATAATAACCACGGCAATTGCACTGGCCAGGCAGCTCACCATAGAATACCAAATGTACATAGTAGAATACCAGTGAGAGTCAATAGACATTAACCAATCCCAAGCCCAAGATGCAGAAGCAAGAGAGAAAAATGCGATATATCCGATAGACCATCTGTACAGGTACTGATATTCTCTTGGAGATTTTGTAACATCCACTTTCTTACTTTGTGCTCTTAGTTTCCATGCGAAGAAGGAAGCTCCCACTACGTAAAGGATGTTTCTGAAAACATAGAAAGGAATATTCAGAAATTTACTTTTTTCATAAAGAATGACATCAAAATCCTCATGATCAGGGTTAATGACGTTTGGATCCATCCAGTGGAACAAGTGTCCGTTATGCGTCACATTCAGCACCATGATAATAAGAACTACGGCACCACCCCATGGAATGAAACCTCCGATAGCTTCCATTACTCTGGAGATAATTACCGGCCAGCCGGCGTGCGCTGCATGTTGGATGCTGTAAAAAAACATCACTGCACAGGCTACTCCAAAGAAGAATACAGATACAAAATGAAGTGAAGCTAACGGTTGATTATGAACCTGATGTTTAGCATGTTTCAGATGAGCTTCGTGATCCTGTGGGCCAACTAACTGGCTGGAATGGGTAGGATTGTTATGTCCTGAAGCATTCACCGCTTCCATCATGTGTTCAATCTTAGTGTCGTCAATCGCATGGTTCATGAAATATCCCACACCAAAAAGAACAAGCCCTGCAACAAGTAGAATTATAGAAACTAATCTTAATTTAGGTGAAAAACTATACATTTTAAATTCTTTTTATTAATTGGTTGCTGTAGAATCTGTGGGTGCGACATTACCTGCAGGTGCAGCGGGAACAGATGATGAGGATCCTCCTCCAGCAGAAACACCACCTTTGAAAGCATTCATCACATACATTGCTACTCTCCAGCGGTCTCCGGGAGTCAGTTGCCCTGCGTAAGATCCCATCGCATTTCTACCGTGAGTGAGCACATAATGTACAGATCCAACGGTTATTTCTCTGTCTGCAAACTTCGGAACGCCAAGATAAGCACCGCTTACTACGATAGATCCTTGCCCATCTCCGCCAGTTCCGTGACAGTTGGCGCAGGTTCTATCATACAAGATTTTCCCTTTTTCTACGTCTTTAGTGAGATTCGCGGCAGTTAGCGGCGCAGAAGTAATTCCTTTAGAAGCATCATAACCGCTGTTATATTCTTCCATGGTCATTCTGCCTGCCATATTGGCTTCTACGATTCCGTCCAGGTTATGTGCTACGGTTCCGTCTACAGGAATTAATCCAGTTGCTCCATTATTTTTAACGAATGCCGGAATTTCATTTTCGTGCTTCGAATAAGCATCTTCAGCTTTTTGCAGCGGATCATAAGCTACCGGAAAATACATATCCGGAAAATAAACTAACGGCGGATTATCCTTAGGTCCGCAAGAATTTAATACAACGGTAGCCAAACCAAAGATTGCTGTTATTTTTAAAATATTTCTTTTCATGTTACGCCTCTTTTACAGTTATTTCTTCAACTCCTGTATCTATCAAAACCTGCTTGATGGCCTCCACATCTTCCGAAACGAACTCCATCAGAAACTTATCATCCGTCGTTCTTGGATCGGGATTCTGCGGCGGAGCCATAGGATACATTTTATTTCTTACTAAAAATGTAAGCGACATCATGTGAGCTGCACAAAATACCATTAATTCAAACATTGGTACTACGAACGCCGGCATATTTTCTGCCCATGTAAATGCAGGTTTTCCTCCGATGTTCATTGGCCAGTCATGGTTCATAGTGTACCACGTGAGTAAACTTCCTACCAGGACTCCGTAAACAGCATAGATAAAAGCTGCATCGGAAAGTCTTGTTTTTCTCAGGCCTAAAGCTTTATCAAGACCATGAACCGGGAATGGTGTATATACTTCGTGAATTTTAATTCCGTTCTCATTACACATTTTTACGGCATGCATCAAATCATCATCATCCGCATAAATTCCATATATTCTTTTAGTGGTGCTCATCTTCTTCTTTTGCTTTATAAGTTTCACCTGAAATTTTCAAAATACTCTTCAATTCAGCCTGTGCAATAACAGGGAATGTTCTGGCATACAAGAGGAATAATACTGAGAAGAATCCAATGGTCCCTAAATACACGCCAACATCAATAACGGATGGCATAAACATCGTCCAGGAACTTGGCAGATAATCTCGGGAAATATTAATAACGATAATATCGAATCTTTCGAACCACATCCCGATATTAATAATCAATGCGATAATAAAGGTTGCGATAATATTTGTCCTTATCTTTTTGAACCAGAATAATGCAGGAATGACCAGGTTACAGATAATCAATGCCCAGAATGCCCACCAGTAAGGCCCTGTAGCTGCTCCCGGCGATAAATATACAAAGTCTTCGTATCGTGAACCGGAGTACCAGGCGATGAAATATTCACAAGCGTAGGCTACGGTTACCATTCCACCCGTTACGATAATAACGATGTTCATGATTTCAATATGATACAAAGTAATATAATCTTCCAGATGTGCTACTTTTCTTGCAACAAGAAGAAGGGTTTGTACCATGGCAAATCCCGAGAAAATTGCACCGGCCACAAAGTAAGGCGGATAGATGGTAGAGTGCCAACCTTTGATAACAGACGTTGCAAAGTCAAAAGATACCGTCGTGTGTACAGAGAATACAAGCGGGGTGGCTAAACCAGCCAAAACAAGGGAAAGTTCTTCAAACCTTTGCCAGTGTTTGGCTTTTCCTCCCCATCCGAAAGACAGAAGTGTATAGATTTTCTTGGTCCAGGGAGTTTTCGCTCTGTCACGAATCATAGCAAAGTCAGGAATTAATCCCATAAACCAGAACACGGTGGATACCGAGAAATAAGTAGAAATTGCAAATACGTCCCAAAGAAGAGGTGAGTTAAAGTTCGTCCAGAGAGAACCATATTGATTTGGAATCGGGAAAACCCAATATCCTACCCAAACTCTACCCATGTGAATCACTGGGAAAATCGCTGCCTGAACAACCGCAAAGATGGTCATCGCTTCTGCAGAACGGTTTACGGACATCCTCCATCGCTGTCTAAATAATAATAAAACTGCAGAAATCAGTGTACCGGCGTGGCCAATACCTACCCACCAAACGAAATTGGTGATATCCCATCCCCAGTTATTGGTTCTGTTCAAACCCCATGCTCCAATACCGGTACCGATAGTGTAAGCAATGCAGCCGAATCCATAGATGAAAAGAACAAGTGCAGCGTAGAAAGAAATCCACCATAGTTTTCCTGCTCTTTCCTCGATAGGTTTTGCGATATCTACTGTGATATCATGATAGGTTTTGTGACCAATAATTAAAGGTTCCCGAATCGGGGCTTCGTAATGTGACATTTTTTACCTTATTATTATTTATACTTTGTTTTCTTCTTTTCTGTTTCTCACCTTCACATGATAGAACACGTTAGGTTTGGTGCCGATTTCCTCCAGAAGCGTATATCTTCTGTTGCTATTATAGAGTTTCCGGACTTTCGAAGATTGATCATTCATGTCACCAAACTGTAGAGCCCCTGTAGCACAAGCTGCTGAACAAGCCGTTTTGAATTCTCCGTCTTTTACTTTTCTGCCCTCTTTTTTAGCCTGAAGAATCGTGTCCTGAGTCATCTGGATACAAAGTGAACATTTCTCCATCACCCCTCTTGTACGCACTACTACATCAGGATTCAACACCATTCTGCCCAGATCATTATTCATATTGAAATCGAACTTATCGTTCTGAGCATAATTAAACCAATTGAATCTTCTTACTTTATACGGACAGTTGTTCGCACAATATCTTGTACCTACACATCTATTGTACGCCATTTGGTTCTGTCCCTGCTTACCGTGAGATGTAGCCGCAACCGGACATACCGTTTCACAAGGAGCATGGTTACAGTGCTGACACATAACAGGCTGGAAGATTACATCAGGATTCTTTGCCGGATCAATCAAAATATCATAAACCTGCGGCACATTTAATCCTCTTTCCACTTGTTCTTGTGGATGAATCGTCTCTCTGGAAGAATAGTAGCGGTCAATTCTTAACCAATACATATCCCTTGACATTCTGATTTCTTCTTTACCCACTACAGGAACGTTGTTCTCTGCCTGACAGGCAATAATACAAGCTCCACAGCCGGTACACGCGTTCAAATCTACAGAAAGATTGAAGTGTGGCCCGTCGGTATCGTCAAATTCATCCCAAAGCGAGATTTTTCCTGCGGGTAAAGAACCATTGTAGGTATGATATTCCAGAGGTTTGTTCCATCCTTTTAATTTGTCATCGAAAGGAATATTGATAAAATCTTCTAAAGGTACTTCGCGGGCAATTTCATAACGTCCCATCAACGTATTCTGAAGCTGAATTCCTGCAAACTCGTGAGTTCCGGAAACTTTTTCGATACTCACATTGGAAAGCGCAGTATTCACACCATCAAATAACGGATAAGCGTTAATTCCGGTTGCTGCTACTTTTCCTGAATCTTTTTTTCCATATCCTAATGCAAGCCCGAAAGATCCGCTAGCTTGGCCTGGTTGTACGAATACCGGAACATCTTTAATTGTTGTTCCATTTACAGTAATATTCACGATAGAACCGTTCAGCTGCATTCTGCCGTTCAGATCATTGTCTAATCCTAAGTTTTTGGCATCTTCAGGAGAAACGGTAAGATAATTATCCCAGGCAAGTCTGGTAATAGGATCCGGAAGTTCCTGTAACCAAGGGTTATTGGCTTGAGTTCCGTCTCCAATGGAAGTTTTGGTATAAAGAACAAGTTCCAGATCTGAAGCTTTAAATCTTCCCAATTCTGCCACAGCCTGTGCCGCATTTCCGCCGGTATAAGATAAGTTAAAAGCTTCTGTTGCAACGGGATTCAATCCGTTGTATAATGCCTGGTTGAAACTGGTCCCGCCTAAAATTCCTGTAGCATTTGCTTTCAGGTATTCGTAATAGTTATTCGAAGGACTGTTTTTACCATTGATCCAAACCAACAGCGATTCCTCGATTTGTCTGGATTTATAAATTTTTTGAATCGTAGGCTGCATCAGCGCATATACGCCGGATTGTGGCGTGAGATCGCCCCAGCTTTCCATCCAGTTGGCCACAGGAATTACTGCTTTTGCGGCTTTATAAATTTCATTTTTCTTGTCAGCAACAGCAACAACCGCATTTACTTTGCTTAATGCTGCCTTGAAAGCTTCGCCTTTATTGGATGAATAGATCGGATCAACATTGTTGGTGATCAGTACACCTACCTGTCCGGCATTCATCCAACTCAGGAATTCCTGATATCTGGCATGATCATATTCTTTCAGAAGATTCGTTCTTCCTGTAAAAGCTGTAGATCCTAATTTTTGATTAATTAAATGTGCAAGAACATGTGCCGCTTTAGAACCGTCTGCGAATACAACCGCATTGCTTCCTTTCGCTTGGAGTTCTTTCACAATAGCTGCTGCAACCGCATTAGAAGTTCCGCCACCATTCAGTGCGTTGTAAACTTCTGTCAAAGTTTTATTTACTTCGCTTGGTTTCTGTGGAATTCTTGTATCTGCATTGGCTCCGGTAAGCGTCATATTGGATTCTACCTGAATATGTCTCAGCATCGTTGCACCGGGTGCTTTGCCCAATGCATACGATGTTTCTAAACCGCCACCGTTGTAATCTCCTAAGAAATCAGCCTGAAATGAAACAACAAGTTGAGTTTTGCTTAAATCATAAACGGGAAGTGCTCTCTGGCCAAATACTTCCTGAGCAGCTTCCAAAGCCGCAGTGTGAGGATACGCATCATAAGTAACCAGTTCTGCGGAAGGATATTTTGCTTTGAAATCAGCAAATAATTTTTTGAAAGTGGGAGAAGCGAAAGAATGGGAAAGAAGAACAATCCTCTTCCCTGAGTTTTGAGCAGTTGTCAGCGCATTCAGCACATAATCATCTACCTTGTCAAAAGTCTCATCCTTACCATTCAGCTTAGGTTGTTTAATTTTATCATTGTCGTACAGAGAAAGCACGCTCGCTTGTGCTCTGGCACTTGTTTTACCAAGTTCTCCTGCGGCAGGATTTGGTTCTATTTTGATAGGCCTTCCTTCTCTTGTTTTTACCAAAACACTGGCGAAATCAAACCCGTCAAAATAAGTAGTCGCATAATAATTGGGAACTCCGGGAATGATGCTGTGGGGTTTCACCACATACGGAATTGTTTTAATAACCGGTGCTTCACAAGCTGCTAAAGTAACAGCAGCTGTAGAAAAACCTAACAGTTTCAGGAAATCTCTTCTGGAAGTTCCTCCGCTCTCCTGATTTTCATCTGCCAGAATCTCATCCACCGGAATTTCATTCTGAAACTCTTTCTGAGCCAGCTTTTGCGTCAAAGCCGGATCTTTAAGCTCATGAATACTTCTGAATTGTATTTTGTTTGAAGCCATTTATACTTCGAATTTTTTAGTTATTAATAATGACATTTACCACACTCAAGCCCTCCGATTGCATCCACTGTAATTTTTCCTTCTTTCGATGGATACTGTTGTTTCAGTTTCTCGTGCAAATTTTGGAAGTATTCCTTATTATATGTATTGTTCATATCTACTTCTGTCGTTCTGTGACATTCGATACACCAACCCATGGTAAAATCATTCGCCATGGTAACCACATTCATGGTATCAACAGCACCGTGACAGGCTTTACAAACTACGTCAATTTTGTTGTTGGGGTTTTTCTTATTATGGGAACTGATGATAGCCTGTTCACCAGCAACCACGTGTTGCGCGTGATTAAAGTAAACAAAATCCGGCATATTGTGAATTCTCACCCATTCTACCGGTTCTGTTTTTCCGGTATATTGCTGTGATGCAGGATCCCAGCCTGTAGCTTTATAGATTTTTTGAATTTCAGCATCATAGAACGCTTTGTCTCTTCCCGGTTCAAAATAAGATCCGTTGTATTCAGAGATATTTCTGTGACAGTTCATACATACGTTCATAGAAGGAATTTCAGAAACCTTACCGTATTTCGCTGAAGAGTGACACATCTGACAGTCGATCTTATTATCGCCGGCATGTATTTTATGAGAGAAATGAATGGGCTGTTCGGGCTGATAACCTTTGTAAACACCAATCCACATCAGCCAGTTCCAGACACCATAGAATGCAAGAAGCCCCAGAATTCCCAATGCTATTTTCCCTATATAGTTGTATTTCTGATAAAGTTCGCTGAAAGAGGCAACTCTGGTTTCGTTCAATCCGGAAAGCTCTTCTGTTTGCTGAAGCTTAACCAACTGTCTCAGTTTCAACAAAAGCCAAATCAAAAGACCGCCGATCACCAGAAGGGAAATAAGAATAATTGTTGAATTGATTCTTTCCGCTCTGGCTTTCTCCAAATCCGCTACTGTGGTTTGGCCTGCATCAGCACCTGTTGCCGCAGCCGCAGCTGTTTCTGCTACAGGAGGATTGGTCGTATATTCTAAAATATCATCAATATCCTGATCCGACAGATTCGGAAAAGTGTTCATCGGGGCTTTATTGAACTTCTCGAATACCTCATTGGCATAGGCATCACCGGAACTTCGCAGTGCTTCGTTATCTTTAATCCATTGATGAAGCCAATCGATGTCCAGATTTTGTTCAGTTTTCAGCCTTTCTACAACACCTCCAAGTGCTGGCCCCACCATTTGCTTGTCCAAAGCGTGGCAGGCGGCACAATTCGCCTTAAAGAGTTCTTCGCCCTTTTTAGCATCGCCCTGTGCATAAACAGAAGCACCGGTTGAAAGCAATAATGCAAACGCTAACAACCCTTTTTTGTAATGCTTTTTCCAACTAATCATTTAAATAAACTTGTGTTAGTACTAATTTCTATAATTCAGAGAAATATAATCAGTCCCGCAAAAATAAGACTTTTAACACAATCTTAACGGCGCATTTCAGATACCTGTAGCCTTTTAAGTTAATTTATAATTGTTCTAAATAATAGATTTGGAATAATTTTTTCTTTAGCCTAATTTTGCCACAAATTACTTTTTAATGAAAAACACGTTGTTAGCACTATTCTTCCTCATCAGTTCTTCTTTTTATTATATTGATGCGCAACAAATTGTGAAAACCGATACTTTATCCGGAACGAAACTCACTCTTTCAATGGACAATAGAATTGATAAAGCACTGAGCGAATTGGAAGAATGTTCAAGAGAAACCCCTACGGAATCTGCAGGCACCAGAATTCTCGTTCCTTCCCGGGAACTGAGTACCGCAGAGATTTGTAGAAGAAATCCGCGCATACAAGGGTTTAAAATACAAATCAGTGTTGTGAAAAGCAATGCAGAAGCCAATGAAGTGAAAACAGAATTCCGAAGAAAATTTCCTCAGCTCAAGGTGTTAACTGATGCTTCTTTAAGGCCAAATTATAAATTGTTGGCAGGAAGTTATTTCACAAGACAAAGCGCAGCAGCGGATTTGTCCAGAATAAGACAGCACTTTCCGACTGCAGTTGCCGTTCCTTACAGTATTTTCTGTGTAGAAGGCAAGTAGATTCTAAAAAAATAGACCTGATGTCATCGATAAAATCTCTCAAGGAAATTGAAAAATTCATGCATCCTGAAAATATTATTCAGCAGGAGATATATCATCACTATCAAAAGAATACCGTAAAAAATTGAAATCATCTTTGCAGAATTCCTGTAACCGTAAAAGAGCCAGCCCAGCATCAGCGGGACAACGAATATAAAATGTCCTCCATATATATAAGAGGTGTGAAGCCCGAACTTCAGCACACAATGGATCAAAATATCCACAAAAAAGGAAATCATCACCATCTGAACCCATCGGTTTCTGAAGTTTTTTACATAAGACCACAGCATCAAAACCACTATTAATCCAACAAAAACATAAGAATACGCACTACTGTAAGTATCCATGAACAGGGCTTTGTATTCAAAACCTTTTTTATTGTGATAATCCCGCAATACAAAACCCGGGAACAGCATATTTCCTCCTAAAAACCATGAGCAGATCATGTCCCAAAGAGGCGTAACCTTCGGATTTGAAAACTTCTCGTATTGTTGCTCAGTTTTGGAAAAGATTCTTCCCAATTCAAAGTTCATCCGGTTCAGATATAACAGTAGAAATACCGCTACCGAAAGAACAACGCGAAACAGTACATTTCCAATTTTCTTCCAGTTCCAAAAAAGTTTTCGTTCAAAAAGCAAAGGAATATATACTTTTATAATATTCGTAATGGTGAGTCCGCCAATGGTAACTCCGGCTAAGGTAAGTGCGGTTACCGGGATTTTCCGGTCTTTTTTAAGCATCAAAGCAGAATAATACTGAAACAACACCAGCAAAAATAATGTGTAAGTATAAGTTTCCGGAGTGAAAGACAGCAATATATTAGTGGAAAAGAACGAGAAGAAAAGTACAATGGTCACTGCAAGAATTACGGGAAGCTCAATAATATTTCGCAGATATTTATAGACCTGCACCAGACTCAGACTCATGGTTACGATGCTGAACCATGCTAAAACCAGCCGGAATTTTCGGTCAAATTTACCATCGGAAACCCATAACGCCACTCCGCGTAGCTGATCAAAAAAATAATTGGACAGTGGATGCCGTTCAAATCCGCCGCCCGTCATCACAATAGCACGGTTATCAAAACTGAAATACGCATCCCAGGGAATCCGGTTGTCGAAGATAATCCGGTAATGGTACGCAATATAACTGCCCAAAATCCCGTATCCCAAAACAAAAAAGAGAAAGAGCAACAGTTCAGGCCATGCAGACGGAAAAACAAGTTTCAGCAGGCTTGTGAATTTAGATTTCAGTTTCAATCGTGAATTTTCCACAAAAGTAAAAAAAATCAGGAACTGCAGGAAAGCTGGCTGCAACCCGGCGTCCCGTCATATTCTTCAGGGCGTTTTCGGGAAAACTCCGGGTGCTTTTCTTCATAAGGACTTTGCAAAGCATCCAACAGCTGGTAAAGTTTCTCTTTATTTCCATTGTTCAAATCTTCAATGCATTCATATAAAAGATAATTTCTTAGAATGAATTTGGGATTGTTTTTCCTCATTAAAGCAAGGGATTGCTCTTTTGAAAAAGTATTTTCACCGATTCTCTTCTCATATAAACCTAGGAAATTTCGAAGATCTTCTTCATGTTTGGGTTCATAGCGCAAGTAAGAAACTTCCTGAAGAAAACGGGAAACTTCTCTCTCTTCATGAGGTTTTTCGAGCCAATGGAAAAATAAAGTATAATCCATCCTCAGGCGAATCATCATTTCCTGCCAGTGTTGGAAAAAATTTGCATCTTCTTCTAATAACTCCTCGAAACCGAACTTATCCGCCATCATTCTGTCATGTTTTTGCCAAAAGTACTGGCTGAAATCATCCAACGTCTGCTCCAAAAACTCGGCATCTTTTATTAATGGGAATAAAGCATTCGCCAGTTGCCACAGGTTCCACTGGGCAATTTGAGGCTGTTTCCCGAAGGCATATCTGCGGCCGGGCAAATCCGTTGTGTTGGGTGTGAAGTTTAAATCAAAATCATCCATCATCGAAAACGGGCCATAGTCAATACTTAATCCCAAAATCGACATATTATCCGTATTCATTACCCCATGCACAAAGCCAACACGAAACCAGGCTACCATCAAATCGGCAGTGTTTTTTACAATCTTTTGAAAGAACTCATGGTACTTTTTCGGGCTGTTTTCGTCAATTTCTTTGAAATAATTTTTGATGGCAAAATCGGCTAAAGCCTGCAAAGTAGCGGTTTCTTTCTGTGCAGAAAGCAGTTCGAAATGCCCGAATCTCAGGAAACTTTCGGCGGTTCGGATGATGACCGCACCTTTTTCAGCCTCTGGATTCCCGTCGTACATCATGTCACGTACTACCTCTTCCCCCGTGAAACACAAGCTAAGCGCTCTTGTAGTGGGCACTCCGAGGTGATGCATGGCTTCGCTGATCAGGTATTCGCGAACGGAAGACCGAAGCACTGCGCGACCATCGGCAAAGCGGGAATAAGGCGTGGCTCCGGCACCTTTCCATTGAATTTCGGTGATTTTGCCTTCAGCGTTGGTGATTTCCCCTGCATAAATCGCCCTTCCGTCGCCCAACTGCCCTGCCCAATTGCCAAACTGGTGGCCTGCGTAGGCCGTAGCGTAGGTTTGAATGCTATCAGACAGGCGGTTTCCCACAAGAAAATCCAAGTCTGTTTCAGTAAAACTGCCTAAACCGATTTCTTCGGAAAGCTGGTCATTAAACAAAATCAGTTCAGGGTTTTGAAAACCTACCGGTTTCACGGTGGAGAAAAGCACCTTGGGCGTTTGCCGCTGTATGGTGTTGCCCGAGAAATCTCCCGGAAAGAGTTTAAGATATTGTTGCGTAATATTTTGAACGTTCATCAGGTTAAGATATAAAAATTAAAACAAAATGAGTCCCAAGATGGGTTATTTTCCTGTGCAAAAACCCTGCAAAATAATGATATAAGAACGGTTTAAACAAATCTCTGCAAACCGGCTGTGAGAAGTAGTTTCAAGGGATCATATTAACAATGTTCTTATCATTATTAAAAAACGTCCTGATCTTTTTATAAAAACGTCCTGACGTTTTCAGTAAGATGATCTTGCGAAGCACGCTGCATCAGTTTCTACCGTTTCCAAGGCCGACATTCTGGCGGTGCTGGAGAGTACTTTCACGAAGATTGCTGAAGACATCGCAGAAGGAAAAATTGTATACGTCGGCGAATATTTCACCGTTCAGGCGGGCGGTTCCAGCGAAGGAATGGACACTCCTGAAGCTGTGACCGCATCCAGCATCAAGGCCATTCGCACCATCTTCCGGCCCGGAAAGATGATTAAAGACGCCCTGAAACTGGCTTCTTACAGACGGAAATCGTCCTAAACTAAAGAGGCTGCCTTCATTGGGCAGCCTCTTTTCTTATTTATTGAAATCAATATCTTCTCCTTTATTGATCTTCTCGTTGACGTTTTCTTCCTTTCGGGCGGTGCCTTCTGCGGGAACTTCAATTCTTGGGGTTCTGAGTTCCTCGATGGTCTGAAGATTTCCTTCGTCGCCATATCCGCCGCCCATCCCGTGAAGCCCGGAGCAACCATCGGTCCATTCGGATGGTTTGATGAATTTATCGTCAGGCGTGATACCGAGGGATTTATCTGCCCATACTTTCTTCATAAATATCGCCCAGATAGGAAGCGCCATCTTGGCACCCTGCCCTTCGCCGGTACTTCGGAAGTGTGTGGCACGATCTTCCCAGCCTACCCAAACTCCGGTAGCCAGGTTGGGGGTAATTCCTATGAACCACCCGTCGGAATTGTTCTGTGTGGTTCCTGTTTTGGCGGCTATTTCCACTGCTTTACTGATGCCTCTTCTGCCGAGTTCACCGGAAGCGGTACCAAATTCTGCGACGCCTTTCATAAGTTCGATCATGGTGTAGGCATATTTTTCATTCATTACTTCCTTCATATCGCTTTCCACTTCTTTGATGACGCGCCCGTTGGCATCCTCAATTCTCCAGATCATTTCCGGCTTCATATAATTACCATAGTTGGCAAAAGTGCTGTACGCACCCAGCATTTCATAAATAGTAATATCTGATGAACCCAATGCTACGGCCAATTGTCCTCTCGGGATTTCCTGAGTTACACCCAGATCGCGGGCCAATTGAATAACTTTATCTGTGCCCACCATATCCATCAATCGCACTGCTACCGGGTTCCTTGAATAGGCAAGAGCGTTTTTCAATGTCGGAGTGCCGCCGGTTCCTGAAACGCGATATCCGCGTTCGTTGAAAGTGGCGTTGGAAACCGTGGTGCAAGGCGTCATGCCCAGATTCATAATGGCTGCGGCATACACAAACGGTTTGAATGTGGAACCTACCTGTCTTTTCCCTTGTTTAATATGATCATACTGGAAGTGTTGCCAGTTGATTCCCCCTACCCACGCTTTAATTTCACCCGTTCCCGGAACCATAGACATGAGGCCGGCCTGTGCAATGTGCTTGTGATATCGGATAGAATCCCAGGGCGACATTTCCACTTCCTCCTCACCATTCCAGGTAAACCTCGAAGTTTGTATAGGTGTTTTGAACTCGATCATGATAGAATCTTCGGACACACCAGCAGCTTTGAGCTGTTTGTAGCGGCCGGTTCGCTTCACGGCGGCCATCATAATATTGTCGATTTCTTTCGGGGTAATGTAATAAAAAGGCGCATCTTTTCTACCTCTCTGTTCTCTATCGAAGCTTTTCTGAAGTTCCGTCATGTGTTCCTTAATAGATTCCTCGGCAAACTTCTGCATTTTGGAATCTAAAGTTACATAAATCTTGAGGCCATCTTTGAAAAGGTTCAGCTCCTTTCCTGTCTTTTTCTCATATTCTTTCAGGTAACCATCTATTTCTTTTCTGAGATAGAATTTATAATAAGCAGAATAGCCTTCATCAATAGATTTAACAGGCTGATAGTCTAATTTTATTGGCGTATCAATAGCCTGCTGATGCGTCTCTGCATCAATATATCCCGTTTTCAGCATCTGATCCAGCACGAGATCTCTTCTTCTTTTTGCTCTTTCGGGATTTCTCATGGGATTGTTTCCCACAGGTGCTTCCAGCATGGCTACAAACATCGCCGATTCGGGAAGGGTAAGTTCTTTGGCTGTCTTGTTGAAATAGATCTTGGAAGCCATTTCAATACCGTTGGCATTATAAAGAAAATCAAATTTATTGAAGTATTTCTCGATGATTTCTTCCTTCGTATATCTTTTTTCCAGGCTGACCGCTACTACCCATTCTTTAATTTTCTGAATAACGGCTTTCGCTTTGTTGTTGGATCTTTTCCCTGTGAAAAGCAGCTTCGCCAACTGTTGGGTGATGGTACTTCCGCCGCCTCTTTCGCCCCGAAATGCTACAGCACGCATGACAGCCTGCAGGTCGATCCCAGAATGTTCCTTGAATCGTTCGTCTTCTTTGGCCTGAAGCGCATATACCAAATGCGGAGGCAAGTCCCGGAAATAAACAGGTTGTGTTTTTTCTTTTTCAAATTTCCCTAATAGAACATTATCCGCCGAATAAATCTCTGAAGCGACATAGATATCAGGGTTCTCAAGATCTTTCACATCGGGCATCTCGCCCAAAAATCCTTGTGAAGCACCGAAGAATATCGCCGCGATGCCGATTATTCCTGCAATAAGGGCCATCCAAATGAATCGCACCCATCTCTTCCAGCCAGAATTCCTTTTCTTTTTCGGCGGAAGCGGGAATGTTTTATTGGTGTTTTTTCCTGTATTTTTTTTATTTTCCATAAGAAATGTTATGGTTTTACGGGTTCTACTCTTATTCCAATATCTTCAATTCCGCGAAGCGTATCGTGTCGCATGGCTTGTATCATCCCTATTTTATAGGCTCCGTTCTGCGGGAATTTATAATTCATTCTATACTGGAACAGTGTTTCTTTTGTTTCCCCAAAACCGGTTCCAATCCATTCGCCATTAGGTTTTGCGAGAATATAATTCAGTGTATCGGTCTCTTTTTTCTTGTTTTTAACATCCTCAAAATTGACGATGAGCCTGATATTGCTGTAAGGATAACTGTTATTGTTCCTTACGACAAATATAAGATTTTTAGGATTCTGCGCGTCTTGAATATCAATATCGAAGACCTGTTCCGCTTTCTTATTCCAATTTCCGTTCAAAGGCTTCATCTGCACTTCTCCGGAAGAGGGAATACAGCTGGCCACGGACAGTGAGACTCCAAACAAAAGCAATAATCTATGCATTATCATCCCGTTTCGGTGAGGGTTTTTTCTTGAATTTCTTCTTATGGACTGGTTGTGCTGCACCTTCTTTTGCGATTGGTTTTTCTGTTCTGTTATTGGGCTTTTTATTTCCACGAAACGGTTTTTCTGTGGAATTATTTCTATTTTCCTGAGGTTTCTTCTGCTCCGGTTTCCGGTTTTTACTTTTGCCCCGGTTTTTTCTTTCAAAGCGATCTACACTGCTTTCCTGAATCAAGTCTGTGTTTTTAGATAAAGATTCCGGATGAGCGAGCCTTAATTCCTCTAAAGGCTTGGCTTTCTCTCCTCTTTTATTCAGTGAGATCATTTTTTTCACATCCATGATATCCAGATCGTACCACGCCATGGAACTGTCTACATAAGCAAACCACATTTTCTTTTTGAATACATCGATTTTAATGCAGAAAGCTCTGCCTTTTTCAGTATCCAACATGGTAGAAGTGGAAGGAAAATCATGTAGCGCATCCAAATAACTGTCGAGTTCATAATTCAGACAGCACTTAAGTTTCCCGCATTGTCCGGCCAGTTTTTGTGGATTAATACTCAATTGCTGATAACGTGCTGCATTGGTATTTACCGAACGGAAATCCGTAAGCCAGGTGGAGCAGCAAAGTTCGCGTCCGCAGGAACCTATCCCGCCGATTTTAGCTGCTTCCTGTCGGAAACCGATTTGTTTCATATCAATTTTAGTCCGGAAGGTTCCCGCTAGATCTTTAATCAACTGGCGGAAATCTATTCTGTTTTCCGCTGTATAATAGAAAGTTACTTTCCCGGCATCACCCTGATATTCTACATCTGTTATTTTCATCTGTAGCGAAAGATTCTGCGCAATTCTTCGGGCTTCTATTTTTACGGAATCTTCTTTTTTTCTTGCTTCCTGCCAAACTTCGATATCTCTCTGATTGGCCAATCTGTATATTTTTAAAACGCTCTCCTCGGGAAAATGTTTCTTTTTCATTTGGATTCTTACCAGTTCGCCGGTAAGGCTTACGACTCCTACATCGTGTCCGGAATTTGATTCTACTGTTACGATGCTTCCAATGTGCAGTGGCAAACTATGTACATTCTTAAAAAAGCACTTCCGGTCATTCTTAAATCTCACTTCTACAAAATCACATTTTTGTGAAGAAGGATTCTGAACGTTGGAAAGCCAGTCAAAAACACTTAATTTATAGCTATTACCACAGGTATCTACATTTTCGCAACCGTTTGCGGATTTCGTGCCGCAGTTATGAGCAGAATCTCCGGATGTTTTGCATCCGCAACTCATATTTCTATTGTTTTATATTTGTTAATCTGCAAATTTAGAATAATTTTATTTCTCTTGCAGAAAGATCATGTATTGATTCGGTTTGAAACGCACAACTTATGGCTTTGTATTATTTTCAGCATAATTAAAATATTGTTATTCATCAAAAATATTAAGAAAAATTAACATGGTGTGTAAATATATTTTATATTTGAATACTAAATCTAGTTTATGAAAAGAATTTTAATTTCCACAGCGTTATTAGCAGGTGTTTGCACCTACGCCGGCGGTTTCAGAGTTTCGCTACAAGGCGTGAAACAACTGGCTATGGCTCACACGAGTGCACATGCTGAAGACGCAAGTATAGCGTTCTTCAATCCGGCAGGGATTTCATTTATCCCATCAAAATTAAGTGTTGCAGCAGGTGGTTTTGGTGCCATCTCTTCTGTTACTTACCAAAACTTTGATACTCGACAGACATATGAGACTGATAATCCCATCGGGACTCCTCTGTATGCTGCGGTTGCATATAAAGTATTGGACAATGTTTCTGTAGGTTTCAGTTTCACTACACCTTTCGGAAGTACTATTCAATGGCCTGAAGATTGGGCTGGAAGAGAAATTGTACAGAAAATGTCGTTGAAATCTATGTATTTTCAGCCTATGGTTTCTGTAAAGCTTGCGCCTTGGGCTTCTGTAGGCGTAAGTTACATTTATGCTACAGGCTCTGTAGATTGGGACAAAGCGGTGACAGGATTCAGCGGAACACTTAATATTAAAGACGAAAAAGCGACAGGACATGGATTCGGGATGGGATTCTATTTCCGGCCGGAAGATAATCTGGATCTGAGTATCGCGTATCGCTCTCCTGTGAATATGAAAGCGGAAAACGGGACAGCCACTTTCAATGTAAGTCAGGCAATTTATCCTCTATTAGGCCTGAATGCTAACGGACAAGACAAATTTACTGCTACTCTTCCTTTAGCCGAAGAATATACTTTGGGCGCTACCTATAAAGTAACTCCAAATTGGAAAATTTCGGCCGAAATGAACTATACGGGCTGGGAAAAGTATGAAAAACTGACTCTGGATTTTGAAAACGCACCGGCCGGCAACCAAACAGATCCTACGGTTTTGGTAAATCCTAAAAACTTCCACAATACCCGAACTTACAGACTGGGAACGGAGTATAAATTCAATTCGATGATCGCAGGAAGACTGGGTTGGTACTATGATGAATCACCTTACGAAGACAACAATTTTATTCCGGAAACTCCTTCTTTCGACGCGAATGTAGCAACGGGTGGTATTGGACTGAATTTCGGAAACCTGGGTGTAGATTTAGCGGCTGCCGTATCTTTCCCAAAAAGCCGGACCTTTAACAATCAAAATATTCATTTTGCCGGACAGGCGAAAGCCAGAACTTATTATTTTGGTTTAGGAGTTAATTATAATTTAAATTAAAAAAGCATGAAAAAAATATTCATATCCACCCTCGCGGTATCCCTGATGCTGTTTTCATACAGTTGCGATACTGACTTTGAAAATGACCTGACCCAGATTCCTGTAACCAGCGGCAGTGCCGATTTCAGCAGATATGTTGCATTAGGAAACTCACTTACAGCCGGATACAGAGACGGGGCATTATATATCGACGGGCAAAACGAATCCTACCCTTCTATTGTAGCATCACAAATGAAACTCGCAGGTGGAGGAGATTTCCGGCAGCCTTTGATGGCCGATAACTTAGGGGGAATTCCCTCGGTGGGATTTTCCAATAAGAGAATCCTTACTTCTACCATGGAACTCACCATTGCGCCAGGAGTGGGAGCAACCACTTTAGCCAATATTTTTAGTTCCGGACCTTATCACAATATGGGAGTTCCGGGTGCGAAATCTTTCCACCTTGGAATTGCAGGCTACGGAAATCCTGCCAATTTGCCCAATGCCGCAAATCCTTACTTTATAAGATTTGCTAAAAATCCTACCACTTCTTCCGTATTAACTGATGCGTTAGAATTAAACCCCACATTCTTTTCCTTATGGATTGGGAATAATGATATTCTTTCTTACGCAACAAGTGGAGGTGCGGGTGTAGACCAAAAAGGAAATATGAATCCGGCAACTTATGGCTCGAATGATATTACAGATCCCACCGTATTCGCTTCGGTAATCAATAATTATGTTAATGCACTTACCGCAAACGGAGCCAAAGGCGTTATTGCCAATATTCCCAGTGTTACTTCAATCCCGTTTTTTACAAGAGTTCCCGCAATGCCTATTGCCGGACTGAACGACGCTCAGGTAACTCAATTGAATGGAGGCTACGCACAATATAACAACGCATTGGCACAGGCGAAATCTTTTGCTTTGATTACCGATGCTGAATATCAAAAAAGATTGATAAAATTTGAAACAGGAATCGCCAACGGAGCCGTGATTGTAGATAAAGATCTTACGAATCTTACCGCAATGCAGATCCCTTCTTACCGTCAAACCACTGCGAATGATCTTATTCTGCTCACTGCTTCTGCCGTTCTTACCCCATCAGCAGGAGGAGGTACTTCAGTTCCTCTAAGTGACCAATATGTTCTTACTGAAATGGAAGCAAACAAAGTAACCACAGCTACCACTGCTTATAACGCTTCTTTAAGTACGATTGCACAATCTAAAGGCCTCGCTTTTGTAGATGCGCATTCAAAAATGGTAGAACTGTCCTCAATATCAGGAATACGTTGGAATAATGTGAAATACACTGCAGAGTTCGTTACCGGAGGAACCTTTTCTCTGGACGGAGTACATCTTACCGGAAGAGGAGCGGGGCTGATTGCTAACGAATTTATTAAAGCAATTAATGCAAAATATGGTTCTAATTTACCACTCACGGACATCAACAAATATTCCGGAGTTGCATTTCCATAACGGCCGATTAATTTAATAATTTTAAAAACCATCTGAAATCCCTCAGGTGGTTTTATTTTTTTTAAATTTGCATCATATAAAAAAGTAAAAATGGCTGAACAGTTAAGTTATCTGTTTTCTACACGAACGAGTAAAGATCTTGCCGATAAAATTGCTAAGCATTATGGGCAGGAAATGGGGAAAATAAACTTTCAGGAATTCAGTGACGGCGAATTCGAACCCGTATTGGATGAGTCTGTGCGTGGAGGGCGCGTTTTCCTGATCGGCTCCACTTTTCCTCCGGCAGACAATCTTTTGGAACTCCTTCTCATGATTGATGCTGCAAAACGGGCTTCTGCAAAAAGCATCACGGTGGTACTTCCTTATTACGGGCTTGCCAGACAGGACAGAAAGGACAAACCTCGCGCACCAATTGGAGCAAAACTGGTGGCCAATCTTCTTACAGCTGCCGGTGCAACACGAATCATGACGATGGATCTACACGCCGACCAAATTCAGGGTTTCTTCGAGATTCCAGTGGATCATCTTTACGCTTCTACTATTTTTGTGGATTATATTCATTCTTTAAATCTGGATAATCTCACCATTGCATCTCCGGATATGGGAGGTGCCAAAAGGGCAAAAAATTATGCAGGGTATCTGGGAGCCGAGGTGGTAATCGCCTATAAAGAAAGAAAAAAAGCCAATGTTGTGGAAGAAATGCTCCTGATTGGAGATGTAACCGGCCGCAATGTTATTCTTATTGATGATATGATTGATACTGCAGGAACCCTATGTAAAGCTGCGGAAATACTGATGAAAAACGGCGCAAAATCCGTCAGGGCAATGGCCACACATCCTGTACTTTCGGGGAAAGCGTATGAAAACATTGAAAATTCAGCACTTTCTGAAGTTATTGTTACTGATACTATTCCTGTAAAAACAGAACTTTCATCAAAAATTAAAGTGCTCTCCTGTGCATCCCTTTTTGCCGATGTAATGAAAATGGTACACGAACACAAATCCATCAGCGATAAATTTATAATTTAAAAATAACGAACCTTCTTCATAAAAAAGTAGGTTTTTTTTTGTCGCAAATATTATTATCTTTGCAACCTTAAAAAAATCAAACATTTTATCTAATGAAATCTATTACAATTCAAGGTGCAAAAAGAGAAAGCGTGGGCAAAAAGTCTACAAAAGCTTTACGTGATGCTGAATTAGTTCCTTGTGTTGTTTACGGAGGTAATGGACCTTTGAATTTCTCTGCAGAAGAGAAGGCATTCAAAAATCTGGTATATACCCCTGAAGCACACACGGTAGAACTGGTTATTGACGGAGAAACGATTCCGGCAGTACTTCAGGACATTCAGTTTCATCCGATTACCGATCAAATTCTTCATGCAGACTTCTATCAATTATCTGAAGACAAGCCGGTAGTTATAGACGTTCCTGTTCGTATTACAGGACGTGCAAAAGGTGTTGTTGCGGGTGGTGTGTTGCGTCAAACCTTCAGAAAACTGAAGCTGAAAGCGATTCCTGCTAACTTACCGGATGAGATCGTTGTGGATGTTACTCCTCTCAAAATAGGAAATAAGCTGTACATCGGCGATATCAAAAACGAAAACTATACATTCATGCATCCTGACAATGCAGTTATAGTTGCTGTGAGAATGTCCAGAACTGCTCTGAAAGGTGGTGCTGTGAATGATGAGGATGAAGAAGAAACAACTGCAGAAGGCGAAGTTCCTGCAACTGAGCAAGCTGCTGCAGAATAATTCTTTCTAAAAAAGTAAATATTGCCCGCTGATTTCAGCGGGTTTTTTGTTTCTGTAAATTGCAGCTGAGACGACCAGTCATAAAAAAAGCGTAAATTTGAACCTTTCTAAATAAGTATCATGTTCGACATTTTTCATATTCGTAAACAGTTCCCAATTCTTAATACCAAAGTGAATGGCCATCCTCTAATTTATCTGGATAATGCCGCCACTTCTCAAAAACCAGCTTCCGTTATTGAAACTGAAAAAAAATATTATGAAGAACTGAATGCCAATGTTCACAGAGGAATACATTCGCTGAGCCAGCTAGCAACCACAGAAATGGAAAATGCGAGAAAAAAGATTCAAACTTTCATTAACGCTCAACACGATTACGAAATCATCTTCACCCGCGGAACGACAGAAGGAATCAATCTTTTGGCCTATGCAATCTCCAATTCCCGGCTTTTGAAGGAAGGCGACGAAATTATTATTTCTCATCTGGAACATCATTCTAATATTGTTCCGTGGCAAATGTTATGCGAGAGGACCGGTGCTGTTCTGAAGGTAATTCCAATGGATGAAAACGGACTACTGCAGTTGGATTTTTTAGAGAAAAACCTCAGTGAAAAAACAAAAGTAGCTTCTTTCAATTATGTTTCCAACGCTCTTGGAATTGTGAATCCAATAAAAGAAATGATTTCAATGATCCGGAAAAATTCGGGGGCTTTCATTATTATTGACGGAGCGCAGGCGGTTCCTCATTTTAAAATTGACGTCCAGGAACTGGACTGCGATTTTTTCGTGTTTTCCGGACATAAAATGTACGCCCCTACAGGAACCGGAATCTTGTATGGAAAGGAAGAAATCCTCAATTCCCTTCAGCCTTTTCATGGTGGTGGCGAAATGATAGAAACCTGTTCTTTTGCCAAAACCAGCTATGCCGCTTTGCCATTTAAATTTGAAGCAGGGACGCCAAATATTGCCGGGAACATTGCATTAGGCGCTGCTGTGGATTTCATGAACTCGGTAGGTATTGAGAATATTCAAACGCATGAAAATAAATTATTAGCATCTGCTCAGCAGAAACTTCTGGACATCGGAAATTTAAAAATATATGGCGAGAAAGCTCCCCGAACCGGAGTAGTTTCCTTCACGCTCAATAGCGCAGGAATCGCTTCTGATGCCGGAATGATTCTTGATAAACTGGGAATTGCCGTTAGAACCGGGCATCACTGTACGCAACCCATTATGGATTTTTATAATATTGCCGGAACCATACGGGCGAGTTTTGCAGTTTACAATACATTGGAAGAAATTGATATTTTCGCGGAAGGAATTGTCAAAGCTCAAAGAATGTTAAGATAAACACCTTTAAACCAATGAATTGCGATCGTTGTAATTCAATTTAAAAAATATAAAAGCCATAATAGAAAACGCCAGAAGCGAACTTCCACCATAACTGAAATACGGCAGCGGAATTCCCACAGTGGGGAAAAGTCCCATGACCATTCCGATATTAATGGCAAAATGCACGAAAAGAATGGAAGCGAAACAGTATCCGAACACCCGATTGAAAGCGGTTTTCTGCCTTTCAGCAAGATAATAAATGCGGGCAATAAAAATAGTGTACGCCAGAATCAACAAAGTGCTCCCTACAAATCCCCACTCTTCTCCCACGGTACAGAAAATGTAATCAGTTTCCTGTTCAGGCACAAATTTCCCCTGGGTTACAGAACCTTGCTGATATCCTTTTCCTGAAAAACCACCGGAACCGATAGCGGTTTTGGAATACAAAAGATTATATCCTGAAGTATCCCGAAATGCTCTTTCGCCTTTATAAAGAACTTCAATCCGTTCCCGCTGATGCTTCGGTAGTTTCTCCAGAATTACAGGCCCGGCAAAAGCAATACCGCACAATATTCCCACAGATCCGACCAACATTCCGATGCTGATGACATTCCATGAGATTTTCCGATAATTCAGAAAAACAAAAATCCCCCCTATTAACAAGACCGTAATCGCAATATAGAGCGGATCTATAGCCAACGAAAGCAAAAAAACGCTCACCAGCAAAAGACCAATACCGAAAAGCCAGCCGCTCAGCCCTTCTCTATATAACGCAATAAGAAAAGCGGAAAACACGAGCAGTGATCCCACATCGGGAATAGCCAACACGATAATCGCTGGAATACCAATAATAAAAAAAGCAGTTCGCAGTGATTTTTTATGTTTCAGATTAAAATCAGGGCCGGAAACATAGTTGGAAAGCATGAGGGCTGTTCCGATTTTAGCAAACTCTACTGGCTGCATCGTGAAACCACCGAATTTATACCAATTTTTTTGTCCGAGAATTTCCGTTCCAAAAGGAAATAATCCTAATAACAATAAAACCCCGAGAATATAAAATATCCCTGAAAAATTTTCAAAAAAATTACTTCTTGAAAGAAAAATAACAATTCCTACAAAAAGAGAAATCATGAAAAAGAAGAACTGTTTCTGCCCCAAAGCCTGATCCACACTATAGATATTCGCTACAGCAAAAGAACAGATGAGGAGATACAGCCCCAAACTTAATTTATCTATTCCCGCGGCCCACTTCATTGGTTTTGTTGTTTAGTTTTTGTGTTCCTCATTTTCGATTGGAGAGAATCTCTTTTCTGAAGAAGTTTGTTTCTCACCGGTTCACTTTTGATAAATCTAAGGCTATCCTTTATTTCTAAAAGTCGAATCGAATCCTTGTCAGGTTCCTTATACAAGCCTTTTCTCTTCAAATCTGCAATCCATTGTCTGCGGTATTCAGGCATAAAACTGGCGTTGACGAGTTTATTATAAAGATGTTCCCGTTTCAGATCTCCGGTCAGGTATTTTTCGGCAATTACCGTAGCAGCAGGACCTGCCCAAGTTGATCCAAAACCTGCATGTTCCATCAAGGCAACCACAACAATTTTCGGTTTATCAGCAGGTGCAATGAGCACAAAAACAGAATTGTCTTTTCCCTGCGGAACTTGTGCTGTACCCGTTTTGGCCAATTGAGTAAAATCGTTGGATTTCAGTCCGCGCGCTGTTCCGGCGAGAACTACCGCTTCCATACCCTTCAAAATAGGTTCGTAATGTTTTGCATCAACCAGTGTTTTATGCTTCACCTTAAATCTGGGATCCGGATTGGGTTTTCCATCGATTAGTTTTACAATATGGGGAGTATAAAACCAGCCTTTATTGGCAATTGCAGCAACGCCATTGGCCAATTGCAAAGGTGTCAGCATCACATCACCCTGTCCCATTCCATTGAAAACGGAGCCGTTTCTGGTAATATCAGAAAACCAGTCTTTTTTTCCGCTTCTTTTTTCATAAAATTTTCCATCAGGAATTCTGCCTCTCACTCCTGTAGCCAAGTCATTATTCAGAAAAACACCGAATCCGAAACTTTCCATAATGGCTTTCCATTCGTCAATAGCTTTGGAAGGATTTCCCGGATATTTATTCATAATGGCAATAAATGCATAAGAGAAATAGCAGTTGCTGGAAACCCGTATTGACGGAACCAGCGGATCTGCACCGCCATGTCCTTTTATTCGCAATCCTTTATAATTAAATCCACGTCCGCACGGGAAAATGGTATTTTCATCCATCACGCCCATTTGCATTCCGGCAAGTGCGGTAAACATTTTAAAGGTAGAACCGGGCATATGAGCAGACTGTATGGATCGGTCGAACATCGGCATATTAAACAAATCTTTCTGCAGATTGTAGAGATTTTTAGATTTGTCGGGGCCGGTAAAAAGATTGGGATCG
Source organism: Chryseobacterium lacus (assembly GCF_003336205.1). Classification (GTDB taxonomy): domain Bacteria; phylum Bacteroidota; class Bacteroidia; order Flavobacteriales; family Weeksellaceae; genus Chryseobacterium_A; species Chryseobacterium_A lacus. The sequence goes on along the minus strand of NZ_QPIE01000003.1, from coordinate 191,289 downwards.
ATATCGGGGCCGGAAGCTAGCACCAGAATTTCGCCCGTATTGGGGTCCAATGCTACAATGCCGCCTCTTTTATTTACCATCATTTCCTCGGCTATTCTCTGCAAATCATAGTCAATGGTAAGGGTAATATCTTCTCCCGAAACTTCTTCTTTGTCCAGTTTTCCATCCTTGTAAGAACCGATGCTTCTCAACTTGATGTCTTTTTGGATGTATTTCAGTCCTTTTTCACCGCGAAGGTGTTTTTCATAAGATTTTTCAACTCCGGATTTTCCAATAAAATCTCCGGGAAGATAATAGAGGGAATCTTTTTTAATGTCATTTTCGTTTACCTCATTGGTATAACCCAAAAGATTGCCCGAAGTAGAAACTTCATACTGTCTCTGCGGTCTGGAAACAATACTGAACGCGGGATATTTAAAAATAATTTCCTGAATCTTGGCCATTTTTTCCCTGCTCAGATTCTTCATAAAAGTCATCGGAGTAAGGCGGGAATAATATTTTTCCTTGCTGATTTGTTCGATACGTTTTACAAAGTCACTTTTACTGATTTCCATTAAATTGCAAAAACCGATGGTGTCAAAATCCGGGCGCATCAGAGCTTGTGTAAAAGAGATTTCATAAGCCGGCTGATTTCCTACCAAAATTCTTCCGTTTCGGTCAAAAATAACGCCTCTCTGTGGAATGACATATTCTATTTTTATGGAAGTATTGGCTGCATTCAGCGCATAACGATCTGTGAACAGCTGCAAATACGCCAGCCTTGCTATAAAAATTACAGCAAGAATTCCTAAAACGATGATTATTTTTAAAAATTGTGGTTTCAAATCCTTTGTTTGATTTTAAAAATCAAAGCATACAAAACGATAAATATAAAAGAAATAATGCTGGAAATCAACACATTCAGCAATATATCGAAAATACGGCTGAGTTTGAAGAACTCAATAAACTGAACCAGAAGCTGATGAAAGAAAATACTGGTAAGGATAAACAATAAAAATTGTGGCCATTGCAACGAACTGAAAGAGAAAAAATCGGTCGTGGTATCAGTTGACGTTCTGAAAATAAGAGTCCTGAAATAAGCAATAGCGGTGGTAGCAAATGCATTGATTCCCCAGGTTCCTAAAAAAGCGTCGATACAAAGCCCAAGCAAAAAACTGAGCGCCAAAAATTGATACCTGTTTCTGAAAAAAGGATAGAACATGACAAACACCGGATACAGCACCGGCGTATATTCGCTGGAAACGGTAATTCTGTTCAGCACGAAAACCTGAAGCGCCACCAGAAAGGCAATCAGTAAAAAATCAGTAAGAAGTGTTCTGCTAATCATTCTCTCGATCTATTGTAGCTTGCAACGTATCCTGAATTTTTTGGATTTCCAATTTTTTCAGATTTTTCACTACATATATTTTGCTCAATGTTCCCATTTTCTCACTCAGTTCCACGGAAATATCCCAAAACCCGGTTTTGCTGTCTACTTCATATCCGGCAACAGTACCAATCATAATGCCCTGAGGGAAAATAGCTGACTTCCCGTCTGTTACTACGGTATCACCTACATTCAGCGGAACATATTTCGGAATATCGGCGAGATGCATAATTCTGGAATTTTCACCCTTCCAAATCAGCGTACCGAAATAACCGGAATTTTTCAGTGAGGCGTTCAGTCTTATTTTATTGGTACTCAGCACCGATTGTACAAGGGCGTAACTATTGGTCGCATTAATGACAATTCCCGCAATTCCATTGGGAGCAATAACGCCCATTTTAGGAAGTACGCCGTCTCTTTTTCCGCGGTTGATGGTAAAATAGTTGTCTTTCCTGTTGATGCTATTGAAAATGATTTCACCGTCAACGAAAGTATAAATCTGTCCGCCACCTAGGGTATCATGAACTTTTCTGAATTCAGGTTTTTCATGACTCTCTTTTCCATAAAGTTCCTCCATAAGAACTTTATTCTGAGCTACCAGATCCTCGTTAATTTGCTTCAGTTTCAAATAAGAAGTTCCTTCATCAATATATCCGGACACCCAGGAATTGAATGCCGCTGTTTGTGCAGCAAACCACGATTGTTGCATTGAATTTCGGGTGAAAATGAGAATCAATGCAATAATTTGCAATAGTAAAAAGAACATGAAAAAACTGTTCTTTGAAAATAATCTCATCAAAAACCCCATTCCCTAAAACAAAGAAATTTAAACTTATTTTATAAGGAAATTGAATTTATCCATATTTTTAAGCGCAATACCTGTACCACGAACTACCGCTCTCAGTGGATCTTCCGCAACAAATACTGGAAGACCTGTCTTTCTGTGAAGTCTGTCGGATAAACCCCTCAGCAGTGCACCGCCACCAGCAAGGTAAATTCCGGTTTTATAAATATCTGCTGCCAATTCCGGAGGTGTAAGTGAAAGCGTTTCCATTACGGCATCTTCAATTCTGATAATAGATTTGTCCAGTGCTCGTGCAATTTCCTTGTAGCCCACCATAATTTCTTTTGGTTTTCCTGTGATCAGGTCGCGTCCCTGCACCGGGATATCCTCCATGTCCATATCCAATTCTTCCACTGCAGATCCAACTTCAATTTTCACTCTTTCCGCAGTTCTTTCTCCGATATAAAGATTGTGATGGGTTCTCAAATAATAGGCAATATCACTGGTAAACACATCTCCTGCAATTTTCACAGATTTGTCACAAACGATACCGCCCAAAGCTACGACTGCGATTTCTGTAGTTCCGCCACCGATATCAATAATCATATTTCCTTCAGGTTTCTGAACATCAATGCCAACTCCTATTGCCGCTGCCATTGGCTCATAAATAAGACGAACTTCTTTCGCATTCACTTTTTGGGCACTGTCCCGAACGGCACGTTTCTCAACTTCTGTAATTCCTGATGGAATACAAATCACAATTCTGAGCGCAGGCTGTATTAATTTTCCTTTAATTCCGGGAATTTTTTTGATAAATTCCTTGATCATGTGTTCGGAAGCATGAAAATCTGCAATAACTCCGTCCTTCAGCGGGCGGATGGTTTTAATATCTTCGTGGGTTTTTCCCTGCATGTGCTTTGCCTGTTCACCTACCGCGATGGGTTTTCCTGTGGAGCGTTCGATGGCGACAATAGAGGGTTGGTCTATAACGATTTTATTATTGTGGATAATCAATGTGTTAGCTGTTCCGAGGTCAATCGCGATTTCCTGCGTGAACATATCAAATAAACCCATATTTTTTTTTGATTTTTAAGTAGAAATTAAGTTTACAAAGATATAAATTTAGAAACATCTCAGGGATTTAAGTATCTTGAAATTTGGTTAAAGTTTTATTAAATTTACCTTGGTGAAAACAACATCAATTTTAAACCGGAAACCAGAAGATTTTCCCGAAAAAAAGGTCTTTTTAAGGTTTTATGGACAACCGGCTTAGGTTTTATGAATGACTTTAATCATAGGCCTTTAAATTAAAAATCAGTACTTTTGCGTTTGCTATGAAACAGCACCCTGAAATACACAAAACCGCTAATTTTGCCGTGTTAAGCGTGAGCTACGAAAAAGCTGATGCAGAAACCCGGAGCAAGTTTGCGTTCTTTGATGAACACATCAAGGATTTTGTACACTCCATTCACGAGGGGAATATGGGAGACGCATTTGTGGTTTCCACGTGTAACCGTACTGAAATATATACAACCTCGCACAATTATCTGTTGGTAGCCGAAGAGTTCTGCAAAACTACAGGCGTAGCACTCACGGATTTTATCAAATATGCCAATATCTTTACAAGAGAGGAAGCGCTGAATCATCTATTTCGGGTAGCTGCCGGACTGGAAAGCCAGATTATTGGTGATTTTGAAATTATCGGACAGATCAAAAACGCTTACAACAGGTTCAAAAAAGAGAAAAAAAACAGCAATCCCTATCTGGAACGGGCCATTAATTCTTCCATTCAGATTTCTAAAAAAATAAAAAACGAAACCGGGATTTCTAACGGAGCGGCCTCAGTTTCTTATGCTGCGGTACATTATATTTTGAATCATCAGAAACAAATTTCTGATAAGAATATCCTCCTCCTCGGAACCGGAGAAATTGGCCAGAATACAGTTGAAAATTTGGTAAAACACATCTACAAACCGAGAATAAAAGTAATGAACCGTACTTCAGAAAAGGCGGAAAAAATCGCGGAAAAATATAAAATTCCTCACATTGCTTTTAGCGATTTGGAAACTGAACTTAAGAACACCGATATTCTGATTGTCGCAACCGGAGCGGCACATCCTATCATTCATCAAAATCATTTCCCGAACGGAAAAGAGACTCTTGTTATAGATCTTTCTATTCCCAATAATGTTGAAAAAAATATTACCACAAACCCTAATGTAAATTTGGTAGACGTAGATGAACTTTCTGCACATATCAGCAATACAATGGAGCAGCGGAAAAAAGAAATTCCGAAAGCCGAAAAAATCATTAAAGAAATGACCAAGGATTTCACGGAATGGGAAAAGAAAAGAAAACTGGCTCCGAAAATTCATCATTTTAAAGCTGTTTTAAAGAATATGGAGCGCAATGAAATGCACAATATTCACAAAAAACACAAGTATGTGGATGTACATGATATGGTGCTTTCAGAAAAACTGGTGCAGAAAATTACCAATCGGTTTGCAAAATATATTATCGATCATCCCTGGAAAGCAGAGGAAATCAGCCAGTTGATGCACGAAATTTTAGTAGAACACCCCAATAACGAATTTAATGAAAAGCATTAGAATCGGCACCCGAAATTCACCTTTGGCGCTATGGCAGGCCCGTGAAGTGGCAAGACATCTTCAGAATCTGAATTATACTACTGAAATAATTCCCATTATTTCTACCGGCGATCAGAACCTGACCCAGCCTTTGTATGCGATGGGAATCACAGGGATTTTCACCAAAGATCTGGATATTGCCCTTTTAAATAAAGAAATAGATATTGCAGTTCATTCTCTGAAAGACGTTCCTACACAGTTGCCAGATCAAATAAAGATTGTCAGTTATTTACAGAGAGATTTTCATCAGGACGTTCTGGTAAGAAAACAATCCGCACAAACCCTTGACCTCAAAGATCTTAAAATTGCCACCAGCAGTCTTCGCAGAAGAGCTTTCTGGCTGAAGGAATTTCCGGATACTGAATTTTCAGATATTCGTGGCAATGTACAAACCCGTCTTCGGAAATTGGAAGAACAGGATTTTGATGCTACAATTTTCTCCCTGGCAGGACTTAAAAGAATCAATATCAATATTTCTCATGAGGAAATTCCAGGCATGATCTCAGCTGCATCGCAAGGCGTGGTAGCCGTTGCAGGACATGAAGAAAATGCAGAAATTAACGAAGTTCTGACACGGATCAACCATCGGGAAACCCAAATATGTGTAGAAATAGAACGTAATTTCCTGAAAACTTTGGAAGGTGGATGTACCGCCCCTATCGGTGCATTTGCTGAGTATGAAGATGGAAAAATCCGTTTCATCGGAAGACTCTGTTCTCTGGACGGCAAAAACTGTATTCAAACAGATGAAATTTTTGAGTACAAAGAAAACAAAAACTTCGGCGAAGAACTGGCGCAAAAAATCCTGAATAACGGCGGAAAAGCCGTAATGGAAGAAATAAAACAACAAATGGGCTGAAGACAATGAAGGTTCTGTTCACAAAAAATAATCTGGACACCGAAATTATTTCTGAAAAAATCGGAGACCATTTTTCTTATGATTTCGTCGAAGTAATCGAGATAAAACCTTTGTCTGTCCCACATTTTGACCTGAAAGATTCTTCGCTTATATTCACAAGTGTCAATGCTGTGGAAAGTTTTTTCCAAAACGGATTCCTTCCAAATGAAGATTTCACCAGCAAAAATTTCAACAAAATATATTGTGTAGGACAGAAAACAAAAAAACGGATTCGGGATTATGGTTTTGGAACTTTCAAAGTGAAAAAACACGCCCGTGAACTCTGTGATTTTATCATTGAACATTCTGGAAAAGAACGCTTTCTGCACTTCTGCGGAAATCTGGCACTGGATGTTCTGGACAAAGCGCTTCCGTTGCAAAACATTTCTTATCGGAAGATTTGTATGTATGAAACTACGCTGCTCTACCCCAAAATTGAGAACAATTACGATGCTGTTGTTTTTTTCAGCCCGAGCGGCGTGCGAAGTTTTATAAAACACAACAGTTTAGAAAGCAAAAAGATATTTTCAATCGGATTGACCACTTCCGAAGAAATTGAAAAGCACACCGACAGCAAAATAATTACCAGCAAGGAAATCAGCCTGGATGATGTTTTGAAACTGATTTCAAAAGAAGCTGAAAAGCAAAACAAAAATTGATTATGATTAAAAACGATTTATATTTACGGGCGTTAAAAGGAGAGACGGTGGAACGTCCTCCCGTATGGATGATGCGTCAGGCAGGACGATATCTTCCTGAGTTCATGGAAATTAGAAAAGAATATGATTTTTTTACCCGATGCCAAACTCCTGAACTGGCTTCAGAAATCACTGTACAACCGATCCGGAGATTTCCTCTGGATGCGGCCATTTTGTTTTCAGATATTCTCGTGGTACCACAAGCGATGGGAATTGATTTTAAAATGAAAGAAAATACCGGACCTTGGCTTGATGATCCAATTCGTACGGCGGAGCAGGTTCAGAACGTTATAGTTCCCGATGTAAATGATACTTTAGGCTACGTTTTTGATGCCATCGAACTTACTTTGGAAAAACTGGACAACGAAATTCCGCTAATCGGATTTGCCGGTTCTCCTTGGACAATCCTTTGTTATTGCGTTGAAGGAAAGGGCTCCAAAGCTTTTGATATTGCCAAATCTTTCTGTTTTCAACAGCTGGAAGCAGCACATCAGCTTTTACAGAAAATTACCGATACTACAATTGCTTACCTGAAAAGAAAGGTAGAAAAAGGCGTTTCAGCTGTTCAGATTTTTGACAGTTGGGGCGGAATGCTTTCACCTGAAGATTATCAGGAATTTTCATGGAAATATATCGACCAGATCGTTGAAGCTTTAAGCCCGCTTACTCATGTGGTGGTTTTCGGGAAAGGATGTTGGTTTGCGCTGGAAGAAATGAGCCGTTCCAAAGTATCCGCCTTGGGTGTCGACTGGACAGTTTCTCCTGAATTTGCAAGAAAAACTACGGGAGGTAAAATGACGCTGCAAGGGAATTTTGATCCTGCAAGATTGCATTCATCGCCGGAAACCATCAGAAAAATGGTTCATGAAATGATTAACAGATTTGGAAAAGACCAATATATTGTGAATTTAGGCCATGGGATATTGCCCAATATTCCTGTTGAAAATGCGGAAGCTTTCATCCGGGCCGTTACAGAATGGAAAGGATAAAATAGGAAACCGTCTCAAAAAATAATTGAGGCGGTTTTTTATTTTCCGAATTTAAACCTCATCGTTTGTTTCAGATCGGGATGCAGGCTTTTTGCGACCGGACAATTCTGAGCTGTAGTTTCGATAAATGCTATCTCATCATCAGAAAATTCACCCGGAAAATCAAAATAACAGATAATTTCCCCAATTCTTCTGGGCTCTGAAAGCATGATTTTTTGAAGTTCACAAGTAGCCCCTTCAATGTTTAAATCCTGAGATTTTCCTAAAATGGCAATTGTTGTGAGTGCACATTCTGCCAAAGATGTGGCACATAAATCCGTCGGAGAAAATTTCTCGCCTTTCCCGTGGTTATCGGTGGGAGCATCCGTCATCATTACCGTTCCGCTTTGCAGATGTTCCGCTTCACATCTGAGATCGCCAATATATTTTATTTTTGATGTCATATTTTTTAAATTTAATTTATTTAGAAATTAAATATTCTTTTCGCCTGATTGTATGCACTTTCAAAATTGAGAAGGTGAAGGCGATGGGGAATTTTTTCCGAAGCCATAAAATTAATCACTTGTTCTGTAGGCATATTTCCAACCAGTTCGTCCTTTGCCATCGGGCAACCGCCTATTCCTTTTATTGCGCTGTCAAAACTTCTGCATCCGCTGTCATAGGTAGCTTTCAGCTTTCCATAGCTGTCTTCATATCGGTTGTGAAAATGTGCACCAAAAGTAATTTCGGGGTATTTAGGAGGAATTTCTTTAAAAATTTGCGTAATCAGATCCGGCGTTGCAACTCCGGTTGTATCTGAAAGCAAAATATTCCGAATGCCTATTTCATTAAAGCGCTGTGCCCAATATCCCACTTCTTCCAGACTCCACGTTTCTCCATACGGATTTCCAAAGGCCATTGAAAAATAGACATTTAAAGCTTTATTCTGACTTTTGGCTAATTCAAAAATCTCTGCGATTTCATTAAAAGCTTCTTCTCTTTTTTTATTGGTATTACGGTATTGAAAAGTTTCAGAAATAGAAAACGGGAAACCCAGTATATCGACATTGTCGTGTTTCAAAGCCAATTCAGCACCCAAAACATTTGCCACGATAACCGACAATTTCGTAGAGGAAAGCGACTTGTCAATATGATCCAGAACTTCGCCACTGTCCGCCATTTGAGGAATTGCTTTCGGGGAAACGAAACTTCCACAATCCAGGACATCAAAATTTACTTCCATCAGCGCATTGATGTAATCAATTTTTGTTTGTGTCGGGATCATTTCGCCCCAACCTTGCATCGCATCCCGCGGACATTCGGTGAGAAACATTTTAAAATTTTTGGTTTTTCAAATATAAGTTTTTTGATCGGAAGCCGAAAACAAGGTTTATTGATGATTCTAAAATGAAAGTAAATTCGTTTATTATTTGTGAAACATAGGAAATGTAGAGTCAAATCTCTTTTCCCGTTTCCGACTGAAACCGTATCTTTGTTATAATCAAATATCTTACAAAATGCAGACAATAGAATTCAATCTGGAATGGAAGTTAAAACTTCAGAACCGTTTCCTGAATTATGTAAAAATATATTCTACCAGCGATCCTGAGAGCGAAAGCACGCCTTCCACAGCACAACAGTGGAATATCGCAAAATATATTTTTGAAGAACTTCAAAACTTAGGATTGGAGAACGTAGAACTGGACGGCAACGGCTATATTTATGCATTTATTCCCTCCAATCTGGAAAATGATGACGAACCTACCATTGGATTTATTGCGCATTATGATACTTCTCCTGATTTTAACGGTGAAAATGTAAAACCACAAATTTGGGACGATTATGACGGTGGCGATCTTGTTTTGAATAAAGAAACAGGATTTACCCTATCTCCTTCAAAATTTGAAAATCTGAAACAATATGTTGGAAGAACCCTGATTACTACTGATGGAACCACACTTTTGGGAGCTGATGATAAAGCAGGAGTTGCAGAAATTGTAACAGCAGCAGAATACCTTTTGGCACATCCGGAAATAAAACACGGAAGAATTGCCATTGGTTTTACACCGGATGAGGAAATCGGAAGAGGCGCCCATAAATTTGACGTGGAAAAATTCGGTGCTGAATGGGCTTACACGATGGACGGCAGCGAGGCCGGCGAACTGGAATATGAAAATTTCAATGCTGCCGGTGCAGTGGTGAACATTCATGGTTTGAGTGTACACCCCGGATATGCGTTTGGCAAAATGGTGAACGCGGGACTTTTGGCTGCGGAATTTGTAAGTATGCTTCCACAAAACGAAACACCTTCTACGACAAAAGGTTACGACGGCTTCTATCATCTGACCGAACTTCAAGCCAATGTTTCTGAAGCCAAACTTCAGTACATTATTCGTGATCATGATGCTGAAAAATTTGAAGCCAGAAAACAATTGATGGTCAGCAAAGTTGAAGAACTGAACGAAAAACACGGTTCCGGAATTGCCGAAATTGAAATCAAAGAACAATACCGCAATATGAAGCAGCAGTTTGAAGGAAAAATGCACATCATTGATATTGCAGCACAAGCGATGCGGGACGCCAATGTAGAGCCGAAAATAAAAGCCATCCGTGGCGGAACCGACGGCGCACAACTTTCTTACATGGGACTTCCCTGCCCTAATATTTTTGCGGGAGGAATGAATTTTCACGGACCTTATGAATATGTTGCTTTAGAAACCATGGAGAAAGCAGTAAAAGTAATTATCAATATTGCCAAAGCAGTAAAGAAAAAATAACAGCCATTTTGTCATTTCATTTTTGTTGGAATGATATTGATGCAGCTATATAAGACTTTAACATCCTTTTTAAAAAGACAGAATTAATTTATTTTTAAACTAAAATCGAAATATTATGTATCCAGAAGATTTAGTAATGCCAATGAAGGCTGAACTTACCGATAAAGGTTTCCAAGACCTTACAACTCCCGAAGAAGTAAGCAGTGCAATAAAGAAAGAAGGAACCACACTGGTGATGGTGAATTCCGTGTGTGGATGTGCCGCCGGTGCAGCAAGGCCTGGAGTTGTTTTTTCACTTACAGGAGATAAAAAGCCGGATCATCTTGTCACCGTGTTTGCCGGATATGATGGCGATGCTGTAGCTGAAGCAAGAAAGTATATGGCTCCTTTTCCTCCGAGCTCTCCAAGTATTGCGCTTTTCAAAGACGGCGAACTTGTGCACATGTTGGAAAGACACCATATTGAAGGAAATCCTGCAGGTGCAATTGCTGCAAACCTTCAGGCTGCTTATAACGAATATTGCTAAAATTTAACATTTAGTAGATCTTATTCCGTTCAGAGTCTGGGCGGAATTTTTTTTGTTTTTCTGGAACGAATTACTATTTTTGCTTTCGATGGCGAACAAACCCTTTTTTAATTCTTTAGTCAACTGGTTTATTAAGCAAAGGATCAGTCAGATTCAGAATTTTATCAATGAGCCGATCAACACTCAAAACGGAATTCTTTTTTCGCAACTGTTTCATGCGGAAACCACAGAATACGGCAAAATTCATGGCTTCAGCTCCATTTCTTCATATCAGGATTTCAAAAACAGAGTTCCCATCACAACGTATGAAGATTTTGAACCTTATATAGAAAGAGCGAGGAAAGGCGAAAAAGATGTATTCTGGCCCGGACAAATTCGCCATTTTGCCAAATCCTCAGGAACGACGAATGCAAAAAGTAAGTACATCCCTATTACAGACGATAGCCTGAATGATTGTCATTTCAAAGCCGGTAAAGATTTAATTTCTATTTACGCCAACAATCATCCTGATAATCTGCTTTTTTCCAACAAAAACCTCCGTTTGGGTGGAAGTGCAGAAATGTATGAACAATTCAACACCAAATTTGGCGATCTTTCAGCAATATTGATTGACAATCTTCCCTTTTGGGTAGAACTTACCACTGTTCCCAGCAGAAAAGTTTCGCTGATGTCGGAATGGGAAAGTAAACTTCAAGCCATAATTTCAGAAGTAAAAAATGAAGATGTCGGCAGTCTTACCGGAGTTCCGAGCTGGATGATGGTACTGTTGCAAAGAGTACTGAAAGAAACCGGTGTAGGTACTATTTCGGAAATCTGGCCTCATTTGGAAGTGTTTTTTCACGGCGGGATCAGTTTCAAACCTTACAGGGAACAATATCGGGAAGTTATTGGAAAAGACATCAATTATTACGAAATATACAATGCTTCTGAAGGCTTTTTCGGAATACAGGACCGAAGCGACAGTGATGAAATGCTGTTAATGCTTGATTATGGTATTTTCTATGAATTTATTCCGATGGATACTTTTGGAAAGTCGGAACCGAATGCGATTCCGCTGGAAGAAGTACAAAAAGGTGTAAACTATGCCGTTGTGCTGACAACCAACGGTGGATTGTGGCGTTATTTGATAGGCGATACAGTGATCTTTACTTCCCTGGATCCTTTCAGAATAAAAATCTCAGGACGAACTAAGCATTACATCAATGCTTTCGGCGAAGAACTGATGATCGGGAATGTAGAAACGGCAATTACACAAGCGTGTCAGGCCAGCAACGCAAGTATTGGTGATTTTACAGGAGCTCCGGTTTTTATGAAAGGAAATGAAAGCGGCGCGCACGAATGGATTTTTGAATTTAATAAATTCCCATCCGATCTTGATCTTTTCGTTGATTCTTTTGATAATTGTCTGAAATCTATCAACTCAGATTATGAAGCCAAGCGTTACAATAATATGACCCTAAAAAGACCGATTGTACATTGTGCAAAGCCCAATCTTTTTTATCACTGGATGGAATCCCGGGGCAAATTGGGCGGACAGAATAAAGTTCCGAGACTCAGCAATGACAGGGAATATATTGATCCTCTTCTGGAATTAAATCAGAAACTTTAAATTTAATTACGAACTTTTTTCTTTAAAGAATCAGAAAGGAGGGTTTTCGGTTTCGTCAAAACTGAAGAAGACGCACCGACTGAAAAGGAATCGATTGCCACGGTATCATAAGGCGCAGGAAGATCTGCATCAGGTTCCGGTTGCGATTTTCGGTTGCTTTTCTCACAGGAATATATCATAAAAAGAATTAGCAAAAAGAAAATGACTTTCAATCTCATGGATTTTTGATTTTAAACTCTGCAATAACAGGATAATGATCTGAAAGCTTTACAGAACGGTCGATTTGGTAACTGACCGGTTGCAAACTTTCTGACGCAAAGATATAATCTATTCTTATCGGAATTTTATAATCATGAAAACTGGTGCCGTTTCCATTTCCAACAGCTACGAAAACATCCTGCAATCCGGCTGAAAGTTGGTAATATTCATAAGAATTCGGAACCGCATTAAAATCTCCGGTCAAAATCACAGGATAGGGCGACTTCTGAATCACTTCCCGAATTTTTTCTACCTCGTCCTGATGCCTTTTGAAATTCGGAATCAGCTGTTTCAAAATATATTTTGATTTGGCTTTATTTTCTTCAAAATCATCTGCCGGTTTTACTTTCTGTTTCTCAAAAGAAAAAGGATGCAGATACACGGTTATAAAGCGGATGATTTGTCCATTAATTTTAATATCTGCAAAAAGAGCACTTCCGGGATAAGAATCCATTTCAATTTTTCCATGCTCGAGAATTTTGGATTTTGAAGTAACAGCCACAATATTATGATGGGCAGAATAGTCATATCCATTTACAGGAAACTCACCGCCAAATTCCTGAACTAAAACCACATCAGCATCCTGAGCTTTAAGATAATCCTGAGTTTCAACTAATCCATATTCCGTTCCTTTCACATTGATTGTGAGCACTTTCAAGTTTCCTGCTTCTGTTTTTTCACTTGTAAAATTTATCCATCTTTTCGCCGGTTGTAAAAGAAAAAGCGTAAGAAATAAGAACAAAAAAGCCCTTTTTTTCCAGCTGACAATCCATACGAGACACAATAAAAGGTGAAGAATAAACAACCCGGGAAATGCCAGTGACAGCAGATTGAGATAAGGGAAAATTCGTGGCGGAACGTAGGCATTCAACATGGTTCCGAAAAGCATCAACACCACTGCAAGATGAGCCAACATCAACATTGCCCGGAAAATCCTCATCTGAATCTGTTAAAATTTTGCTTGTTCTTCCAGTTTCTTATCCAGAGAAATCCGATTAACGCGCCGCCAAGATGAGCAAAATGAGCAATGTTATCGCCTTCAAACTGCCTGAATCCTAAGAATAACGATCCTAAAATTATGACGGGCAAAAGATATTTTGCTTTCACCGGAAAAGGGATGAACATGAAAAAGAGCTCGGCATTGGGAAACAATATCGCAAATGCCGTAACCACCCCGAAGATGGCGCCTGAAGCTCCTACCATGGGTGTAGAAAGCAAATTAAAAAGATGTTGCTCTGCGCCGGAAAGTGAATTATAATAGGCTGGATTAAAATTAAAAAAATCGGCATTGGCAAAAATCGCTGCCGGATTGATTCCTGATTCCAATAATGCATTTGCCGCTTCCTGAACCAGAAAATAATTCCAGATATTGTAGATGACAAAGGAACCAAGGCCACAAATCAGGTAAAAACTTATAAACTTCCTGTCTCCGAGAACTTTTTCTAAAACAGGACCGAAACTCAGTAAAGTGAACATATTGAACAGCAAATGCATCCAGCCACCATGAGCAAACATGTGGGTGATGATCTGCCAGATTTTAAAACTTTGGGAAAAAGGATAATATGCCGCCAAATGATACATCAAATTCGGCAGCAAAAAAGAAAGCAAAAAAACAATTACATTGATAATGATGATTGTTTTCGTAACGGGAGTGATATTTTGAAACATATTCTTTTTAAAATTTATTTTTGAGTTCTTCCAGCGGAAGTTCCGAAAAGCATCTTTTGCCATTGGGAAGGTATTCCGGGAAACCCAGTTCAGAAAATTCACGAATCAGCTGTTCTGCATCGATTTTGTAGATGAAATCAAACCGCGACTTGCTCTGTATCTTATTCCATTGGTTTTCATAGAAATTCATAAAATCATCCTCGGTCCGGTATTCCAGAATTTCAAATATATTTTCAAAAAATTTCATTACCTGCGTCTCTTTCAGGCCTTCCGGTACTGCATCAATCCTAAGGACATTTTCATGAGCGATTTTAATATCAAAACCCAAATCCGGCAGGTACTTTTTGATGGATCTGTATTTATTTTTCTCAATTTCATTCATGTGATATTCTAGGGAAAACAGCAGTGAACTGGAATTTCTGTTTTGTTTCTTGTTTTTATTTTTCTCTGAAACAATCAACCGGTGCATTCTTCCCAGATCCAACATCAGCGTTTTTTCACCTTTGTTGAAGAGCCAATATCCGTTCGGGAGCCTCATCAGATCTTCGTCAAAATCTTCATCTTCAAATAAATTGATTTTGGACGGAGCCGCTGAAATATTCTGATGGTACATTTCGGAAAGATTCTGAATTTCCGCTTGTTTCACCTTTTTTTCTTCCAGAAAAGGATTGTAATTTCTATCAACCACCACATCAGGCATTTTGAAATTTCCTCCACTGTTCGCTTTTGAAGCTTTAAACATTTCATCCACCTGCGGATCCCGATCAAAATCAAGGCTTGGTGCAATGTTATAAATTCCAAGAGATTTTTTAATGGTAGAACGGAACAAAGCAAAAATAAGATGTTCATCCTCAAACTTAACTTCTGTTTTCTGAGGATGAATATTGACGTCAATCTTACCCGGATCCAACTCCAGATACAGGAAAAATGTGGGAATATATCCGGGAAGCAGCAAGCCTTCAAACGCTTCCTGAACCGCCTTATTCAAATAAGGGCTTCGGAAAAACCTTCCATTCACAAAAAGAAATTGTTCACCACGCACTTTTTTGGCACCTTCCGGTTTTGCTACGTAACCGTTCAGTTGTACCCAACCCAAATCTTCTTTAATCGGAATGAGAAGTGGTTGCAATTTCCTGCCGAAAATCTCTAAAATCCGTTGAATTTGTGTTCCTTTTCTCAACTTGAAAACAGGTTCATCATCATGAAATAATGAAAACTCAACATTTTCATGCGCAAGCGCAACCCTTTGAAATTCATCAATAATATGTCGAAATTCTACATTGTTGTTTTTCAGGAACTTTCGTCTTGCCGGGACATTATAAAAAAGATTTTTGACCTGAAAATTGGAACCTTCGGCCGTTTGCACAGGTTCCTGAAATTGCAATCCGCCACCTTCGATATAGATGTTGGTTCCAATGACAACTTCGCTTTTCCGCGTTTTCAGCTCTACTTGCGCTACGGCTGCAATGGAAGCCAAAGCTTCGCCACGAAAACCTTTGGTTGCAATTTTGAAAATATCTTCTGTAGTTCGGATTTTAGAAGTAGCATGCCGTTCAAAAGCCATTCTGGCATCAGTTTCAGACATTCCGATTCCGTCATCCACTACTTGTATTAAATTTTTTCCTGCTTCCCGAACAATGAGTTCAATTTTTTGCGCCTTGGCATCTATGGCATTTTCCAACAGTTCTTTTACGATAGATGCAGGCCGCTGCACCACTTCGCCGGCGGCGATCTGATTGGCGACATGATCCGGTAAAAGCTGAATAATATCTGACATATCCTCCTAATTGCTACAAAAATACTCGAATTTTTTGGAAGTATTGTATTTGCCCAAAATAACAAAACGCAGCCAATCCATGATTGCTGCGTTTCGAGTACCCCAGACGGGACTTGAACCCGTACGTCCTTGCGGACACAGGATTTTAAGTCCTGCGTGTCTACCAATTCCACCACCAGGGCAAAGTAGAACAGAGCGAAAAACGGGACTCGAACCCGCGACCCCGACCTTGGCAAGGTCGTGCTCTACCAACTGAGCTATTTTCGCGAAAATTTCTGAATTTATATTCAGAAATATAAGATGTGCGGATGAAGGGACTCGAACCCCCACGCCTCTCGGCACCAGATCCTAAGTCTGGCGTGGCTACCAATTACACCACATCCGCAAGTGATAAAGAACTACTTTTCTTTTTTGTGAGTGCAAATATAATACAATTTTAGCTTTCCAAAAGAATTAAACGCGAAAAATATTTTTTTGTGATAATTGTAAGTTTTCATTCGCTTACTATTTTTCATTTTATTACTTTTACACTTTTAATAATAAAGGTATGGAATTACAAGGAACAGTAAAGAAAGTGTTTGAAACTCAAACTTTTGCAAGTGGATTTCAGAAAAGGGAAATGATTCTTCTTACCCAAGAGCAATATCCCCAACCCATCAGCATCGAGTTTCTTTCTGAGAAAATAAATCTTCTTGATAATGTTTCAGAGGGCGAACAAGTGAAAGTAGGCATCAATATACGGGGAAGAGAATGGACTGCGCCAGACGGTGTGACCAAATATTTTAACAGCATTACCGGTTGGAGACTGGAAAAAGTTCACGAAAACAGCAATGCAGAGCCTACCCAAGCCTCACCATCCTCCCAACCTTCCGCTTCATCCAGCAATGAAAACCCATTCTCTGAGGACGAGGATGATGATTTGCCATTTTAATTCATGCACACAACAATTTCAAAATCCTGCTTTTTCAAAAAAAGTAGGATTTATTTTTCGCCATGATTCAGCTTCAGAAGGATGAGATTTCATTTCCCGATCCTGCTTTCTATCATCCTATAGGTGGATTGATTGCGCAGGGCGGCGACTTATCTGTGGATCGCGTTCTTTTGGCGTATCAACATGGCATTTTTCCTTGGTACAATCCAGGTGAGAAAATTCTGTGGTGGTGCCCCGATCCGAGGTTTGTACTTTTCCCTGATGAATTAAAAATATCCAAATCGATGCGGAAAATAATGGCAAGAGATAGTTTCCGGTTTACTGAAAACAGGTGTTTTGCAGAGGTAATGCAACAATGCAAAAATACCAATCGAAAAGATCAAAATGATACCTGGATTTCTGATGAGCTGATCGAAACTTTTGTCCAATTGCACAACAAAGGAATTGCGAAAAGCGTAGAAGTGTGGCAGAATGACGAATTGGTTGGTGGATTTTACGGGCTGCAAATCGGAGATGTTTTCTGTGGCGAGAGCATGTTTTCAAAAGTGAGCAATGCTTCCAAAGCGGGATTTATCTATTTTGTGTCAGAACATCAGCACGAACTGAGCCTGATTGACTGTCAGGTGTATACCGACCATTTGAAAAGCCTTGGCGCAAGAATGATTTCCAAAATTGATTATTTATATTATCTCAAATCTACGCTATGAATCCTGAAAAAGAAAAATGGATTTTGCTTATTGTACTGACGCTTATCTGGGGTTCATCTTTTATTCTGATCAAAAAAGGACTGGAACATTTTGACCCTTATCAAGTAGGAGCTTTGCGCGTGCTGATTGCTGGAGTGTTGCTTTCGCCATTAGCCATTATTCACAGAAAAAAATTCCCGAGAAAAAGAATAAAATGGTTGGTTTTGGCGGCCTTTTCCGGAAACTTCATCCCGATGTTTCTTTTTCCTATTGCGGAAACGCAGATCAGCAGCAGTGTTGCAGGAATCATCAATTCCATGATGCCTATTTTCGTGATTATTGTGGGTGGATTATTCTGGAAATCTGCAACTACGGGAAGACAGATCTTGGGAGTCAGCATCAGTTTTTCGGGTGCGTGTCTGCTGATGTTGGGTTCGCAGGGAGAAACCGGAATCAAGTTTTTTCCCATCCTTTTATTGTTGATTGCTACCTTTCTTTACGCCATAAGTATGACTACGGTAAAAGCCAAGCTGAATGACATATCTTCACAAGTGCTATCGGGATTTGTGTTCTTCTATGTCCTTTTTCTGCCTTCTCTTTTGGCTCTTATATCGACAGGATTTTTCGGTGAATTTAAAGGAACATCTTCTGAATTTCTAGGATTGGGATATGTGAGTTTGCTTTCTATCTTCGGAACCGGACTGGCCATGCTGCTGAACTATCGGCTTTTGAAAATTTCAAGTCCATTATTCGCTTCTACCGTTACTTTGCTAATGCCAATAGTTGCGGTACTTTGGGGCGTTTTAGACGGCGAAAGACTTACGGCCATTCAGTTTACCGGCGGACTGATTATTATTGGCGGATTGATATTTTTGAGGAGCAAGCCAATAAAACAGTGAGGAAGAAAAACAAAAAACCGAAGCACAAATACTTCGGTTTCAATATAAAATAAAATTTACTTCTTTTTAGTCTTAGATTTTTTCACCGCTTCTTTGATGTAGGGATATTTTTTTCCCATATCTTCCACGATGGTGGCGTCTAATTCCAAGGCATGATCTAAGAATTTCTTGCCTTTTGCTGAATCTTTTAGATGGTACCAGCAATTGCTCATTTGGTAATATAATTCCGCTCTGTGATGCAGGATCACGGCTTCTTCCAAAACCTCCAGTGCATCACTGAATTCACCCAAAATCATGAGAACTTCAATGTACGCATACCAGTTGTAGAACAAATCGGGTTCTTTCTGAACCATTTTTTTCAGGCACTGTTCACTTTCTTCCATTTCTCCCATCTGAATACTGAGATAAGCCAGACGTTTCAGAAATTCAACATTATTCTCGTTGTAAGAAGCCGCTTCTTTTGCAAAATGCAAAGCCTCTTTCATTCCACCAAGTTCTTCGTAAACAATACTTTGCTCTATCATCGCATGATAAAACTGAGGATCTTCAATCAGCGTTTTCTGGAAATGTGCAAGCGCAGGAACCAGTTGTTTCAATTCTTTGTAACATAGTCCTATTTTATAAAATGTGAAAGCTTTGGTATGTTCCAGTTCCAACATTTCTTCATACACTTTTATCGCTTTCTCCCAGTCTTTCAGTGCTTCGTAACAAGCTGCCTTATTTCCGTAAACACCTACAGCACCGGAATTGATGGCCAGCAAATAATCAAATCCCTTGATGGCTTCTTCGTAATTTTTTCGGTTGTAAAAATATTGTCCGTATTCATACCAAGCGGTTTCTGAGAAAGGAAACTGATCCAGATAATTGTTCAGAAAGCTCAATGCTTCTTCATATTTTTTCAAACTATAGAAACAATGAAGGCAGTTTTCAAATGAATATTCATCATTCGGATCAAACTTCAATGCTTTTTTGTAGTTTTTTAAAGCGTTAAACGGGTCGCCCAGATTGACATATTCGTCTGCAATAAAATTGTGCAGGAAATTTTCTTCTTCTCCTAATGCCAAAGCTTTTTCGCAATAAGCGATTGATTTTGAAGGATTTCCAAGATTAGAATAATATTTGGCACAGCACACCAGGAAATCGGTATGTTCTTCAGAAGCATGTTTCAGTTCATCAATAAGATGTTTGGCCTGATGATAGTCTTCCAATTCCAAAAGCACCTCCAGCTTTTTAATTTTAATTTCGGTAGACTGAGGATGGATTTTCAACCCATATGTCACCGCAAGATCTGCGTAGGAAATATCTCCCAGCTCCAGATAATAGATAATGATGTCTTCTAATTCTTCGGTATCGAAATAAAATTCATCATTGTTTTCAATCATTTCTTCGAACTTTTTAGCAAGTTCATTGTCAAAAAAATCTTCCAATAGTGTATCTCAAAGTCTCTTCAATGCAGGAAAAATATATCCCAACTTTGAAAAAACATATAAATTATAAATTATCCTTTAGCTATCTTCACATAAGCGTTCTTTAACTTTTCCGCAAAAGACCGGCTGTTAAAAAGATTCAAATAAACTGACTAAATATAAATAAAAAAATCTAAATCAAACTTTTTATTTTTGCAATCATATCATCGCCTAATTGATCCGCTTCTTCCTGAGATTTGGCTTCAGTATAAATTCTGATAATCGGTTCAGTATTTGATTTTCTAAAATGAACCCAGCTTTCAGAGAAATCAATTTTCACGCCGTCTACGGTAGAAATCTCTTCATTTTGATATAGGTTTTCCATTTTTGTTAAAAGTTCATCTACATTAATTTCTGGTGTCAGTTCTATCTTCTTTTTGCCCATGAAATAAGCAGGATAGGTGGTCCGAAGTTCGGAAACAGTCTTATTTTCATGAGCCAAATGCGTTAAGAAAAGTGCAGCTCCCACCAAAGAATCTCTTCCGTAGTGAAGGTCAGGATAGATAATTCCTCCGTTTCCTTCGCCACCAATAACGGCATTTTTCTCTTTCATAAGGGTTACAACATTCACCTCGCCAACAGCACTTGCAAAATATTCGGAATTGTGCTTTTCAGCGACATCCCGCAACGCACGGCTGGACGAAAGATTGGAAACAGCAGCACCTTTTTTATGTTTCAAAAGATAGTCTGCAACCGCAACCAGAGTGTATTCTTCACCGAACATTTCTCCGTTTTCATCAATGATCGCTAATCTGTCCACATCGGGATCCACCACGATTCCAAGATCAGCTTTTTCTTTTCTCACCAGTTCGCAAATGTCGGAAAGATGCTCCTTCAGCGGTTCGGGATTGTGTGGAAAATGACCGTTGGGTTCACAATATAATTTCACCACTTCACAACCCAACTGTTCCAGAAGCGGCGGAATAGAAATTCCTCCAGTTGAATTCACAGCATCCAGCACTACTTTGAACTTCTTCGCTTTCACGGCTT
The DNA here is from genome assembly GCF_003336205.1 of Chryseobacterium lacus. GTDB lineage: Bacteria > Bacteroidota > Bacteroidia > Flavobacteriales > Weeksellaceae > Chryseobacterium_A > Chryseobacterium_A lacus. The sequence continues at coordinate 170,340 of NZ_QPIE01000003.1, read as the reverse complement.
CAGCATCTACCATCGGCAAAGCCAGGATTTTACTGATGTGAATATCGAATCCATCAGAACGGGTTTCATATTTTCCTAAATCATCAACTTCAGCAAAATCAAAGTCTTCATTATCTGCAATTCGCAGCACTTCCGCACCATTTTCGCCATTGATGAATTCACCGTTTTCGTTCAGGAGTTTCAGCGCGTTCCATTGTTTTGGATTATGGGAAGCAGTAAGAATAATTCCACCGTCTGCATTCAGTTCCGGTACCATCACTTCTACTGTTGGCGTTGTAGAAAGTCCGAGATCAATAACATTTATTCCCAAACCCTGAAGCGTACCTGTCACCAGAGAGTTCACCATTTCACCGGAAATTCTCGCATCACGACCAATCACCAAAGTAAGATTTTCTTTGTTATGATTCCGCTGAAGCCACGTTCCGAAAGCTGCAGCAAATTTTACGACATCTACGGGAGTCAGGTTATCATTTACTTTTCCGCCAATGGTTCCGCGGATGCCGGAAATGGATTTAATTAATGACATAATTCTCTCAAAATTTAGGTATTAGATTTTTTTTAATTGCTGCAAAAATACGAATTAATCCGTTTCTACGAACAGCATTTGCTGCTACAGCCATTGTCATTATCCTTAAATTTCTTCGGTGAAAAATTCTTTTTAAAGATTTTGAAAATGGAATAGCAAGCTGCCAAAACCAAAACCGCTATAATGATATATTGTATTAAAAGTGATGTGTCCATTTCATTTGAATTTTGATTATTTAAAAAACTGGTAAACTAAAAAAGCTGCGATATAGGCCAGTCCGGTCATTCCCACCAGTTGAAGGGTCGTCCATTTGATGCTGCGGGTTTCGCGATACACCACAGCAATAGTAGAGACGCACTGCATGGCAAAAGCATAATATACCAATACGGAAAGTCCCGTCGCCAGCGTAAAAACTTTCTCGCCATTAGGTTTCACGTCGTTTCTCATTTTTTCTACAATCGGGCCTTCTTCCACATCATCATCCAAGCTGTACAAAGTGGCCATGGTTCCTACAAAAACTTCCCTTGCTGCAAAGCTTGAGATAATAGATACTCCCATTTTCCAGTCGTAGCCTAAAGGCGCAACAACAGGTTCTATCGCTTTCCCCATTTTTGCCAGGTAAGAATCATGAAGATGAACATCGGTAGCCACATACTGATCAGGATTTTGTTTCGGGCCTAAGTAACTCAGAAACCACAGAATGATACTCACTGCCAAAATCACCCTTCCTGCTCCGTTGATAAATTCCCACACCTTTCCCAACATCAGCTTGAAATCATATCCGAAAAGGGGCTTCTTGTAAGGCGGAAGTTCCATAATCAGGAAACTTTTGGTTTTTTGCTTAATGGTTTTTTTTAGAATTAAAGCAGAAACCAGTGCCGTAACGAATCCCAGCAGATACATGCCTAATAATGCAATGGCACGATAATCAATACCCATAAATTTCTTCGCGGGAATGACCAAAGCGATGATGATGGTATACACCGGAAGCCGCGCTGCACACGTCATAAAGGGCGTTACCAGAATGGTAATGAGTCTTTCTTTTACATTTTCAATATTTCTGGTGGACATAATTGCCGGAATAGCACACGCTACTCCGGAAATTAACGGAACAATACTTTTTCCGTTCAGTCCAAAAACCTTCAACCAGCGGTCCATTAAAAAAACTACTCTCGCCATATATCCGGAATCTTCCAGCAAATAAAGAAAATATAATAATATTCCGATCTGAGGCGCAAAAATGACTATTCCACCAATCCCGGGAATAATTCCGTCGCCGATGAGGCTGCCGAGCGGGCCCTCAGGAAGGATATTTTTTACATTTTCAGCGAGCCAAGCAAATCCCGCGTCGATCCAGTTCATTGGATATTCTGCCATGAAAAACACCATCTGGAAAATAAACAGCAAAATAACCGCAAAGAAGACATATCCCCAGAAAGGGTGAACTAAAAGTTTGTCTGCTTTTTCGGTAAGAAGCTCTTTGAACTGTGGTTTTTTCGTAATTACTTTAGGAAGAATTTTATCAATTTCCTGATACCTTCTGATGGTTTCCTGTGTTTGAAGCCTTTTCGGAACAATACATTTTCTGTCATGATCCGTCAGCTGTTCATGTACCGATTCTAGTTTTCCTAAGTATTTTTCAGACGATAGAAGTGTCCAGACTTTGTAAGGGTTTTTCTCATTTGCCTGAGAAGAAATCCGGTGCACAATTTCTTTTTGCTCCAACGGAATTTCAAAAGAAATACTTTCAGATTTTGTAAAGCAATTTTGGTGAACTGCTTCGCGCAATTCGTCCAGGCCTATTTTTTCTTTGGCATTGGTCTGGATTATTTTGGTATTCAGCTGCTGTGAAAGAAGTTCAAAATCAATATGAATTCCTCGTTTTTCCGCTTCATCAATCTGATTTACCACCAATAAAAGCGGTGTTCCTAAATCCTGAATTTGCTGGAAAAGCAACAAACCTCTTTTCAGGTTCATAGCATCCAGAATATAAATCGCACCTGAATATTGATTTTGCTCTTGTATCAAGAATTTTGAAAAAATCGCTTCGTCTTCAGAGTCGGGATAAATGCTGTAAGAACCCGGAAGATCTATAATTTCTATCTCGCGCTCTTTATAAACATACGTCCCGGAATGGCTGGCCACAGTAACTCCGGCGTAGTTTCCGGTTTTCTGTTTTTTGTTGCAAAGGGCGTTGAAAATAGTTGATTTTCCTACATTGGGATTTCCTACCAAAAGGATCTGAGTACGGTTTTTTGCCATTTTCATTTTTTAAAAACCTCCGTATTAGCGGATCTGTTCTACAATTAAATATTCTGCTTCTTCTTTCCGAAGCGCAATTCTGCTGTTTTCTTTACCAAACTCAATATATAACGGCCCGCCGAACGGAGCCTGATACAAAATTTTAAAAATGGTTTCCGGCAGCAGTCCCATCTCGATAATCTTGTTGGGCATCATCAGTCTATTGTTGTCATAATCTAGAATTTTCCCAGATTGGTTCAGTGGAAACCTGCTCATTTTAATGAAGTTACTTCTTTTCACATCGTACATTTTTCATTGGCAAATATACGTTATTTAAATTGAATCTAAATAAGATTTTAGCGAATAAATTGCTGTTTTCCATAGCAAAAAGAGGCGTCCGAATTGGCAGCCTCTTTTAATATAACTAAATATGGAATGTTATTTCTTTTTCTTCGTATCCGGAATCTCAATGGGATTATTATTGCTTCCAAAGAAGTCTTTTAACAATTTTTCTTGTTCTTTCATCATTTCGCCAAACGTTTTGCTAGATCCGGGCATGGTTCTGTTCAGGAATTCCGGTGTCATGTAAGGTCGTGCTTCCGCTAATGGATCTGCTTTGAAATTCTCGTAAGATTTAGTAAATTTTTCCTTCGTGGTAGCTACCGCAGTGTTGCTCATGCCATATTTGGTATTGGCTTTCTCTGCAAAAGAAAATTCTTCCCAGTTCTCTACATTTTTATTTCCTTGTAATGTCCATGAATAATTTTTTCCGTCATCCTCTACTTTCACGATAAGGCCGGGAAGTCCGTGAAATTTATAAGGTCCATCCTGAAAAGGCAGTTCGGTGGAGAACCACGCTGTCCATTTTCTGCCGCCAAATTCAGTGGTTGCTTTTTGAGTATTGTAAGCACCAATTTTTTCTTTATCAGGAAGTATTTTCCAATTAAAAGTAACTGGATCGTCATATTTGAACAGTTTGGTACTGATTCTATCCATATAACTAACCGTCATATCCGGGTACGTTTTATAAATTTTAAACGAAAACTTGGGCATCTTAATGCTTTTGGACATGTCTTTCCAGGTGCCGCTTTTCTCCATGGCTTCTATTTCCATTTTGATGATCGAATCCTGTGCTGGAACGGTGAAATCCTGATAAATGGATTTATCCTTGGTAATATCAAGGCTTGTCATTACTTTTTCGGTTTCCGGCTTTTCTTTTTTCGGCTTAAAAGTAAGTTCATAGAAAAATCTGTTTGCTGTTTGTTGCGCATTCAGTGCTAAAAATGACAAAACAAGGAATGTAGAAAGGTATTTTTTCATTGAATTTTTATGTTGAGTTCTTTCAATTAGTACGTTATTTTATGGATTTGTTACACTATTAATAGAGATTGAGCTCTATTCTGTTGTTGTTCTTTTTTTCGTTTTCCTTCACAGATTTTTCCATCATTTTTGCCATTTCATTCATATCCGAAATTTCTCTCCCGTCGGCAGTTCTCATACGGATGACGGTGCTTACATTGGAGCCTGAATTGTTCATCATCTGGCGCATATTTTTAGCGGGATCTTTCACATAATCGCGGTATACCTTGGTAAACTGTGCTTCGGATACCGGTATTTCCTTTTCCATGAGAATGGGAATTTCAGTATTGGCATCTGAAATCTTAGCCTGAGGCAGCGTTTTATTTCCGGCCAATGCCATTATATGAGAACCCGTATTGTCTTCTACATGCACAATAAGTCCCGGCAATCCATAAAATTTATAGGGCCCGTCCTGAAATGGCAATTCCTGAGAAAACCACGCAATCCAACTTCTTCCACCAAATTCGGCAGTCGCTTTTTGGGTTTTATATTTCCCGATCTGTTTCACTTCAGGGTCTATTTTCCAGTTTATTTTTTCATTTTCAGAAATTTTATATCGGTCTCTTCCTACTCTTTCATGAAGAAAAATAGTATATTCAGGATAATCTTTGGTCACTCTATAACCGATGCTGTTTCTTAAATTATTTCGGCTGGTAAAGTTAAAATTGCCGCCACGTCTTCCGGACATTTTGCTGATTTCGGCCTGCATGATAGAATCCGCTTCAAGTTTCCCCATACTTTGATACACGGATCCTTTGGCGTCTATGTCCAAAACCATCAATTCTTTTTTAATAGAATCTTTCTCGTGGATATTGGGAATGAAAGTGTATTCATAAATAAAACGGTTCACCTGAGCGAAGGCCAGCATAGGAATACACAATAACAGCGTGAGGAAAACTTTCATATCGTACGGTTTTTAAGATTACGGATTGGATCTCAAGGATTATTTAAAGTTAAATTTCACGGTGAACATTACTTGGCTTGGTCGAATTTTAATGCGTTGTAAGGTAATATACGTTGCACTGTCGTTCAGCGTTTCAAATGTTTTCTGATTGGCGATATTCATCCATTTCAGTTCAAAATCGATTTTCTTAGAAGCCCATGCAAACTGATACGTCAGGTCATAAAACCCATTATTATACTGCTCTCCCGCCTGCGAATAATTAATCTGATCCCAGTTCAGCGCAATAGAATGATTTTCAACAGGGAAGAGTGTCAATCCTAGATTATGGTTGTACTGCGATGATGTCGTTTTCCCGAAAATACTGGTGTTGGAACTCCATCCTTTTGTGAAATTATAATCCAGTGTCATCCAGGAAAAAAGCGCATTATTCAGTTTGAAAGAGAGATTTTGTGCATCATTTTCGTTCACGAAGAAAGTTCCGTTTCTGAAGTTATCGGAAGAATTATCAGAATTTCGGAAAGAAACCGAAGCGTTGGATTTGAACTTAGGAAAGTATTTTCCAATTTCCACACTTGCCGTATTTCCTGTACTGGAATTGTCCATCAGCCTGTATTTCATTCCTCCGAAACCCGTTCCGTCATCTTCAAAATCTTCGATCAAGTTTCTGGTAGATCCCGATAAACTATAATTTACGTTAAAGAAAAGATTGTTCAGTGGATTCCGGTATTCTACACGGGCTCCTACTCTTCTGGCTTCCCTTTCCAAAATAGGATTATCAGCATCCATCGCATTCAGGAAGGTAGGATTGGTCATAATAAAACCTGAATACAGATTATCAACAGATGAAAAACTGTTGCTCATATTTCCTGAAACCGCCGCTTTCCAGAAGGAAGCGAAGGAATACTGGATAAAACCTGAAGGTTCAAACGTCACTCTTGTGAAATCCTGATTCACCATTCTTTCCTGATCTTCCGCCTGAATGTTGTTTAAATTAACCGGCAACTGTATTCCTACGGACCAGTTTTCGTTCTTAAAATTCACGCCCAGTCCCGCATAAGGAACCGTATTGATAAATTTCAAGTCGTTCTGGAATTGGTTTCCAAAAGTGCTTACAAAACTATTCTGAACTCCAAAAAGCTCCGAATCCAATCCGTTTCTGGAATATTTCAAACCAATCTCCGGGGTGAAAGTCCAGAACTTTTTAGTAAATCCCATGGTTGCAGAATGATTGGCTTCAAAAGTGGTCAAGTTAAATTGTTGCCGCACCTCATCAAATCCCGGTGCAAGTCCGGCAAAATATGAAGCGGGAATCAGGCGCAGTTCCTGATGATCATCCTGATATGATATATATGACATTACATTTACCATTCTGGATTTCCAGGGAATAATGGTGCTGAGAGAGTTGACAAAATTGGTTGTAGGAGATTCCACAGACTGTCCGGAATTCCGGCCTGCAGCACCTACAGCGATATTGGCAGTTGCGCGATCTGCATTCCAAAACTGATTGAATGTCGTCGTGTTTTTGAAAAATCCCTCTTTGGCATTCTTACTGAAAACCATCTCACCCTTTGCGCGGTTAGTGTACAATCGATTGTCTCTATAAACTGTGGAACGAATGTCCAGTTGCTTATTATACTGCTCGCTGTAGGATTCTCTTTCAACAGCATTATTCGTATAACTGGCGTTGGCTTTCAGTTCCCATTCCTTATTTTTAAACGGATTGGTCAAAATATTGGCTGACAGAAAATGCACATTGTTCATTAAATATCTTTTTTCCGGAAGATTGGGGATAGATGCTTTTTCCACGCTCAACCAACCGGCCTGAGATGCGTTTCCTCTTCGTCCTTCCCAACGGTTTCCGAAAGCAAAAATATTGCCTTCATTTTCTACCGTTTCGCCCATATTATTGGTCTTATAATTGACGACCCACTGATTTTTTTGTCCGAAAAACATCGGAGTAAGTTTTATATTCCACAAGGCCGGATCTGCAATTCCGCCGCCTACTTCTCCTCTGCCCGTCATGGTGACTTGCTTTTTCAGCTTAATATTAATTGCCGCCTGATCAGAAGGAACTTTATCCTGAAGGATTTTCACCGGTTGGTGATTTTCAAGAACCTCAACTTTTTGTACAGCATCTTTGGGCAAGGCATTATTCACCACTCCATATCCGCCTTCCATAAGGTCTTTCCCGTTCACATAAAATTTGGAAAGTGGCTGTCCTTGATACAGAATAGAACCATCTTTGTTCACTTCGATTCCAGGCATTCGTTTCAGAACATCTGCCAAAGTACGATCGTTTTTCGTATCAAATGACTTCAGGTCATAACTGATAGTATCTCCTTTTTTGGTAATCAGTCTCGTTTTTAGGCGCACTTCCTCTATTTCGGTGGCCTGTAAAGAAAGCGTGAAATCCAGGTTTTGCGTACTGTTCTTGATACTTTTGGTTGTGGTTTGATGATTAAAAGCTTTTACCTTCAGATCTACCTGCGCTTCAGAACTCGTAAAAGTTACTTTATATTCGCCTTTTGAATTGGTAATAGCATAAGCGATAATAGCATCTTTGCCGGGCTCTTCCACGGTTACACTGGCATTAGCCACCCATTCTCCATCGGTGTTTTTTACTTTTCCGGAAACGCTTTGTTGCGCATATACGAAAGAAGCGACAATAAAAAGAATAAGAAAAGAAAGTCTGGTGATCATGTAATTGTTTCAAAGATTAGTAACTTCCTCAGCTGAATTGTTACAGCCAAACTGCACATCATCGGGGTAATGAAAAAAATCAATGACTAATGTTGATTATGATGAAAATAAATTAATAATTTTGCTCACAAATTTTAAATAAAATGGGAATCATCCTAAGTCCAATTGATGTAGTGGAAGACATTTCCAGAGAAGATTTCTATGAGAATTATCTGAAGAAAAGAAAACCTGTTGTAATTCGGAATATGGCCAGAAAATGGCCTGCCTATCAGAAATGGACTATGGATTATATGAAGGAAATGGTAGGAGATATTGAGGTTCCTTTATATGATTCTTCCAAAGCAGATCCTGCGGCTCCCATCAATACTGCAGCGGCAAAAATGAAATTCACCGAATATATCGACCTTATCAAAGAAACGCCAACGGATTTGAGAATTTTTTTCTTTGATCCCATCAAAGCGGCTCCCCAATTGCTGAACGATTACATTTTCCCGAAGGATCTCATGGGTGGTTTTCTTGATAAATATCCCAGCATGTTTTTCGGCGGTAAAGGTTCTGTCACTTTCATGCATTTTGATATTGATATGTCGCATATTTTTCATACCCATTTTAATGGAAGAAAACATATTCTGCTCTTCGACTATAAATGGAAAGAACGCCTGTACAAACTTCCGTTCGCTACCTATGCATTAGAAGATTATGATATAGAACATCCTGATTTTGAGAAATTTCCCGCATTAGACGGCATTGAAGGCATCGAATGTTATTTGGAACATGGCGATACTCTTTTCATGCCTACAGGATGGTGGCACTGGATGAAATATCTGGACGGCAGTTTCTCCATTTCGCTGCGTGCCTGGGACAAAAGCTGGGCTGTAAAAGCGCATTCTCTTTGGAACTTAACTGCACAAAGAGGTTTTGATAATTTCATGAAAGCAAGATTCAAGGGAAAATATATGGACTGGAAAGAGAAAAAAGCGATTGAGCGTGCCCATCGTGCATTAGCCAAAGGCCTTCCGAAACGCTAAAACCAATTCTAAAGATCTTGGATAGTCATCAGGATAATCAATAGTAAAGCGACTAAAGAAATCAGAAATGCGTAGAGTGATTCTGATTTTTTTTTGAACCCTTCTCGGATCCACAAAACACCAAAAAGAACCGTGAGCACCGGCACCAAAAAGAACACAGGAATTGCTGTCATTTCATACAACGCTCCGAATATAATTCCCGCTACTCCTGGAATTATCAGCTGAAACTGCCACATTACTATTATAAACAAAATATAAAGCAGCGCCAGAATGCTGATTAAAACTTTGATTTTCATGATACTAAATAACAAAAAAACTTCCGTTGCCGAAAGTTTGTTGTGAATTCTAGTTTAGTCATTCAGTTTCAATACCGCCATGAAAGCAGATTGCGGAACTTCTACCCGCCCGATCTGTTTCATTTTCTTTTTTCCTTCTTTTTGTTTTTCCAAAAGCTTTCTTTTTCTGGAAATATCACCACCGTAGCATTTCGCAGTAACATCTTTTCTTAATGCTTTAATGGTTTCTCTGGCGATCACTTTTGCTCCCAGTGCGGCCTGAACGGCAATATCAAACTGCTGTCTCGGGATCAATTCCCGGAGTTTCTCACACATTCTTTTACCGATGTAATAGGCGTTACTATCGTGAATCAGTGATGAAAGCGCATCCACCATATCGCCATTGATCAGAATATCCATTTTCACCAACTTGGAAGCACGGAAACCGATCGGATGATAATCGAAGGATGCGTAACCTTTAGAGATAGACTTTAAACGGTCGTAAAAATCAAAAACAACTTCTGCCAAAGGCATGTTGAAAACCATTTCCACGCGATCTGCTGTTAAATAGTTTTGCGTAACAATTTCGCCCCTTTTTTCGATACATAGCGTCATTACAGGACCCACGAAATCAGATTTTGTAATGATGGAAGCTTTGATGAAAGGTTCTTCAACGCGATCGAGTAACATTGGATCAGTCATTTCGGACGGGTTATTGATGAGGATCACTTTCTCAGGATCTTTTTTGGTATAACCATGATAAGAAACGTTCGGAACCGTGGTGATCACGTCCATATTAAATTCTCGGTCGAGTCTTTCCTGCACGATCTCCATGTGCAGCATTCCTAGGAATCCACAACGGAAACCGAAACCCAAAGCGGCGGAACTTTCCGGTTCGAAAACCAGAGAAGCATCGTTAAGCCTTAGTTTTTCTAGAGAGAATCTCAATTCTTCAAAATCCTCTGCTTCAATAGGGTAAATTCCTGCGAAAACCATCGGCTTTACTTCTTCAAAACCCTCAATAGCAGCTGCAGCACCATTTTCATAAGTGGTAATCGTGTCGCCCACCTTTACTTCGCGCGCATCTTTAATACCGGAAATAATATAGCCTACGTCTCCGGTTTTTATTTCCTTTTTTGGTGCCTGTTTCAGTTTCAGCGTTCCCACTTCATCTGCTTCATACATTTTTCCGGTGGCCATAAATTTAATTCTCTGGCCCTTTTTGATGCTTCCGTTCACTACTTTGAAATAAGCCTCAATACCGCGAAACGGGTTATACACAGAGTCGAATACAAGCGCCTGAAGCGGTGCGTTCTCGTCGCCGACTGGTGCCGGAACTCTTTTTACGATCTGCTCCAGCAATTCATGCACTCCTTCTCCGGTTTTCCCGGATACCCGCAGTACATCCTCATATTCGCAACCGATAAGTTCCATAATCTCGTCCGTCACCTCTTCCGGATTGGCAGAAGGCAGATCAATTTTATTAAGAATCGGGATAATGGTCAGGTCGTTTTCAAGCGCGAGGTAAAGATTGCTTATGGTTTGTGCCTGAATGCTTTGCGCTGCATCCACGATGAGCAATGCGCCTTCGCAGGCTGCAATAGAACGGGAAACTTCGTAAGAGAAATCTACGTGTCCGGGTGTATCGATCAGATTCAGAACATAGTGTTCGCCATTCAATTCATAATCCATCTGAATGGCGTGGGATTTTATGGTGATGCCCCTTTCTTTCTCCAGATCCATATCATCTAGGGTTTGAGACTGCAACTCCCTCTGTGTGACTGTATTGGTATACTCCAACAGCCGGTCTGCAAGTGTTGATTTCCCGTGGTCGATATGAGCAATAATGCAAAAATTGCGTATGTTTTTCATCTAAAATATTAAGTAGTTTGCAAATTTAGTGTTTTTCGTCTGATTGTTATAAAAAAAGACAACCTCTGCATTGTGATGCAAAGGTCGTCCAAACATTTAAAAAAATAAACTATTATGGTCGTCTGCTCTGGCTATTCGCCCCGTTATTGTTTCTTGGGTTTCTGATTCCTGAAGATTCGGTATTAATTTTCCGTGTTTCTCCGCTGTTTCTCATTTCTCCTGTTTTCGTCGGCCTTCTCTGCTGATTATCAGACTTACGATCGATTACTCTGTTTCTCATTTTTCCTTCACTCTGAAACATTTCTAACACCTGTTGCGGTTTTACTACTTTCTGAAACTTCTCAGCATATTTCTTTCTGTTATTCAAGAGTTCCTGTCCTACGATGAAACTTTTTTCGAGTTCAGCTTTAGCTTCCTGATCCGTCATGGTATTGTAATTGGGGTTGGGCTGAAACTTGCCTTTTATTTTGGTTTGGCTTTCCTGATATTCGTCGTACAGCGTTTTGAACTCTTCCTGCTTCGCTTCCGGAACTTCCAACTCATCGATCATCATTCTCTGCCTGAATGTTTTCAAAAGGTTAATTTTTTCTTCTGAACTCATTTTATTGATTAGTTCCTGTCGTTGCTCCGGCTTCATGGAACGCCAATTTTTTAGGTCCTGAGCCTTCAGGAATCCGATAAATCCTATCAATGCGATGCTGATCAAGTTTCTTACTATTCTCATTTTTTACCGATTCTCAGTTAATTATATAAATCTAAGTAAATATCTTGTTCTGTATTCTGTGCCAGCGAGGCAATTTCTTCTGCCGTCAATACATCCAGAATCTGTTCGATCTGCTGTGCTCCGGTGAAAGTTATTTCCGCTCGTTGGTCGGGTATCTCCTTGATTTTTGTTGCGGGTTGTTTTTCTTTTTGATGAACCTCAGCTGCGATAGTTAAATCGTTTGCTAATGCGATATAATTTTCAGTTTCCGGTTTCGGCATATTCTGGATTTGGGTTGGAGGGTTTATCGTTTCCCGTATATCATTATTTCTAACAATATTATTAGCTTCTTCTGAAGGAATGCTGCTAAAAAGCCAGGCCGCACCTGCTAATAAAACCAATGAGGCTGCTGCATACCACCAGTTTCCGTTGGTTTTTCTCCCAATCTGTGGCTGCTGCTGATTTTGGTTCTCAGAAAAATCTTTCATTACATTTTCCTGGATCTTTTCAAAAAAATGATCTGGTGTTTTGTAAATGTTTTTTCTCTCGAGTTGTTCTATATCTAAATGTTTCATTTTGACAACTTTATTCTTGATAATTTTCTTTTATGTAGCTTTCTATTTTCTGTTTTGCGTAATGATAGTTGGTTTTCAAAGTCCCTACTGACATGTCCACAATATTTGAAATTTCCTCGTAAGGTAAATCGTCATAATACCTCATCATAAATACCAGTTTCTGCTTTTCAGGCAGTGTTTGTATCGCTTTTTGCAACAGCACTTGAATTTCGTCGGCTTCTGTGGAAATGTTATCCGCCACCATGTTAACGAGGTGATATTCAGGATCTTCATCCGTTCTGTTCATTCTCTTGAGCTTATTGAGCTGTTGCAATGCTTCATTGGTAGCAATCCGATAAAGCCAGGTATAGAGCTTACTTTCCTGCTTAAATTGATGAAAATTCTGGTATACTTTGATGAAGGTGTCCTGTAAAACATCCTGAGCCAAATCGTGATCCACAATCATTCTTCTGATATGCCAGTACAATCTGCTTTGGTAGGTATCCATCAAAACCCGAAGCCCTTTTTCCTGACTTCGTTCTTCCTGCATCATTGCAATAATTTCAGCGTCGGTTATCTTCATACAGATGCTTCATTCTTTGGATGGACAATATAATTAAAAGTTAAAAATTATTACTCCAATTTTTAGTCCAAAGCGTGAAAACAGTATATTTGTGTCTATGAACATTGTTATTATTGGTTCTGGAAATGTTGCTTATCACCTGTCGAAAGCTTTTACTCAGCAGGATATCCCGATTTCTCAAATCTTCGGGAGAAATGACGAAAAACTTCAAGGAATTTCGGAAGAACTGGGCATTCCTTATTCCACACATCAGCTAGCGGAGGCAGATCTTTACCTCATTGCGGTGAGTGATCATGCTATTGAAGAAGTGTCAGAATTGATCAAGAATCCAGAAGCTTTGGTGGCCCATACCTCAGGATCGCTTCCGAGAGAAATGCTGAAAGGCCCTTATCGAAAAGCTTGTTTCTATCCCCTACAAACTTTTTCGCTACATCAGGATTTGGATTACCGGAAGATTCCTTTTTTTCTGGAAGCGGAAAATGAAAACGATTTGGACTTGCTAACAACCCTTGCAAGTTCCATTTCTGATAACGTGATGGAAAGTTCTTATGAAAAAAGAAAATACATTCATCTTACTGCGGTTTTCGCCTGTAATTTTGTGAACCATCTTTTTGCCAGAGCACAGGAAATATCGAACTCTCAGGAGATCCCATTCAGTTATTTTTTACCTTTGATTCACGAAACCGTAGATAAAATAAACACTCTTCCGCCGAAAGATGCACAAACCGGACCTGCTGTCAGAAATGATTTCAGAGTACTGCAGCTTCACGAAAAATTACTAAAGGGAACTCCACTTGAAATTTATAAAACTTTGAACCAGTCTATAAAAGAAATGTATGAGCTATAAAGAACGTTTAAAAAATATAAAAGCATTTGTATTCGATGTGGACGGTGTTTTTACTGACGGAAGCGTCTATCTCCTGCCGGAAGGAAACATGTGCCGTGTTATGAATGTTTTAGACGGTTATGCGGTGGTGAAAGCGGTAAAAAACCAATATCCGATTGCCGTGATTACAGGGGGAGATGATCCGGGCGTGAAGCACAGAATCCAGTATCTGGGCATTCAGGATTATTATCCCAAATCGGCTGACAAGCTGGTTGATTTTGAACTTTTTAAATCCAAATATAATTTGCGGAATGATGAAATTCTGATGATGGGAGATGATCTACCCGATCTGGCGATGATGAGAATGGTGGCTATCGCTGCTTGTCCTGCGAATGCAGTTCCCGAAGTGAAGGCGATTTCGGATTACATTTCTCCCGTTTTTGGAGGCCATGGCGCGGTAAGAGATGCCATTGAACAGGTGATGAAAATACAGGGAAAATGGCATGAAGACAATACCCAGTCGGTTTAAAATCTCCTCTAAAAGAACACTGATCTGATGAAACTTCTCCTTGCTTCCCAGTCGCCACGCCGTAAAGAACTCCTGCACAAATTGGGATATGAATTTGAGACGGTATCGCTGAACTGCGAGGAAATATATCCAGAAGATATGGATGCCAATGCTGTTGCCGGATATTTGTCTGCTTTGAAAGCGCAGTCGTTCCGGATTCTCCAAAACGATGAAGTGTTGCTGACCGCGGATACCATTGTTGCTTTGGATCAGGAGATTTTAGGCAAACCCCAGAATGCTGAAGAAGCTTTTGAAATGCTGATGAAACTTTCGGGAAAAACACATCAGGTATTCACAGGAATTACGGTTCGTACTGTACATGAGCAAAAAACAGCAACCGATGTCGCTGCGGTGAGTTTCAAAAATATTACTCCCAATGAAGCGCGCTGGTATATTGAACATTTCAAACCTTTCGACAAAGCCGGAAGTTATGGTATTCAGGAATGGCTGGGCATGGCAAAAGTTGAAAGAATTGAGGGAAGTTATTACACCATTATGGGCCTTCCCACTCATCTGGTTTACAGCCTGATCAACGAAATTCAGCTTCATTAATTCTTCGGAATCAAATTTTACTTATTTTTACACCATTAATTCACTGCTTTTTACAATAAAATGCAGATTATCATGTTATAATGAAGCAATGAAAAAAACGATATTCTCTCTTTTTCTGATCCTGTTCTTAGCTGCCTGTGCTACTAAAAAGCCGGAGAAGCGGTCCCGTTTCATGAAAGGGTTTTTCACGCAGTACAACACGCTTTTTAATGCTCAGGATGCCCTAAACACGGAATTCGACGAAAGAACAAAAGCCCATAAAGACAACTTTTACGCTCCCTATATTCATCTTCTCACTTACGAAGAACAACCCTTGGGCAGCGAAATCGGACAGGCTGCTGCTTTTTCGGAAACCGCCACTCCGGCCAGCAGAAATACCTTGTCACGGTCTGCTGGCAACCTCCCTGCGATGCCAGGAGCAAATGACGGGCTGAGTGATGCCAAAGGAGCTACAACACTGGAAATTGCTGAAGCTAAAGCCTTGAAAAGCATTGACAAATATTCTGTAATCCGTGACGGACAGGAGAAAAACAGCAGTATTTTCGATGCTTATATTACCCTCGCACAAGCGAGGATTTATATGGGAAAACCTCTCGCTGCACTGGATGCCCTAAATACCGTTTTCATTAAAATGAAAGATGACAAAAGGCTTCCTCTTGCTAAAATTTATCAGGGATTGGCCTATGCCAAAATGAAAGATTACTTTAAAGCCAATGCGATTTTCGCGGACTTAAAAAAAGAAAAACTTAAAAAAGATTATCAAAAACTGCTCAGCATTCATTATTCAGAAGCTCTTCTGGAAGCCGGAAATAAAGAGGCTGCCGTTGCAGAACTTGCCCATGCTTTTGAAGTGAATAGCAATCGGAAAATGAAAAGCAGAATTGCCTTCCTCCGCGGCCAGATTCTTGCCGATTTGGGCAAAGGGCAACAGGCCAGAGAAAGCTTTGCCTCTGCATACAAGTACGCCAATGATTTTGAATTTGAAGTAAAGTCTCAAATTGAGATTGCGAAAACATACAACAGCAAAGATGACTACAGCGGAGCCAGAAAATACCTGGAAGACATCAGCAAAAAAGGAACTTATGCATCCCGAAAGAATGAATTTTATTACGCTTTAGGATTGATGGCCAACAAAGCCGGAAAGAAAACGGAAGCTCAGGATTTCTTCAGAAAATCGCTGGCCGAAAAAGTTTCTGACCCACAAATCCGCGGACTGAGTTATTTTGAAATCGGGAAAGGCTATCTTGAGGAAGACGATTATATCAAAGCAGGTGCCTACTACGATTCTGCCATTGCAGTCATGACGTATGAGCCTACTAAAATTGCTCTTCAAAACCAATCCAGTAATATTAAAAAAATTGCGGCCAACTATTATCTGATAAAGAAAAATGACAGTATTCTTGCTCTTGCGAAAATGAGTGAAGGCGAGCGAATTGCGTATTTCAACAGCCATATTGAAAAAATGAAAGCCAAAGAAGATGCCGAAGAACGGGCGCGAATACGGGAAGAAAGAAGCAAAGGATTTGACACCGGAGATTATTCAGCCAATTCGGTATTCGCCGGAAAATCCAATATGTTTCAGGATTTCACAGGCGGTTCCAAAGGGTTTTATTTTTCCAATACCTCTTCTGTTTCCCGTGGTTCTACAGATTTTAAACAAATCTGGGGAAACCGAGCACTTTCAGATAACTGGCGGTATTCTGCCCGAATGGCCACTATGCAGGATCCCAAAAGTGCTGCGCTGGGCGTGGTTTCCACTGCGGATCCGCGAAGATTTGAACCCGCTTTTTATATTGAAAAAATTCCCAGAGATGCCGCCACTCTGGATCTGTTGAAAAAGAGCAGAGACACGGCCACCTTGGGGATGGGAATGATGTATGACGACTTCTTCTCAGACACGCCATTGGCTACCCAAACGCTGTACGATCTTGTGGATAACCAGCCGGAAGAAAAGGTAATGCTGCTCTCACTTTACGAAATATTTGTAATGAATTATGAAAATAATCCAGCAGCTGCAGAACGTGCCAAACAAATATTGCTGAATGATTATCCTTATACTTCGTATGCTGAATTTGCCCGCAACCCGCGCAACAAAAGTTTTGTGAAATCAGCACCAGAAGCCGAAAGAGCTTACAGAACCGCTTTTGCTTATTATGAAAATGAAAAATTTACGGAAAGCCAAGCGATTATCCACGATGCATTAGAACAGCACAAAAACGATGCATTAGTTCCGAAGTTTGCCTTGCTGAATGCCCTGAATGCCGGCAAACTGAGCGGAAAAGAAGTGATGATTCTACAGCTGGAACAAATCGCTCTGAACTATGACAAAACTATGGAAGGAGAAAAGGCAAAAGAAATGCTGAACTGGCTAAAAAGCGATCTCAAGGTTCAAATGCGGGATGAAAAAGGGAATGTTATTCAGAAAAACCCAACACCGACTGCTCCTGTGAAAAAGACTGAAACGCCTATCAATACTGCACCTTCCAATGTTCTTCAGAAACAGCAAAACGATGCTGCCAGAAAAGCGGAAGAAAGATCTTTAGAACAGGCTCAGGAAAATCCTCTCGCTCCGCCCACTTTACCGAAACAAAGAAAGTAACTCTGCTGATATTAATGAGAATTGGTTAATCCGGTTAAATTGTTAAACTGTTTAACGAAACGCATTTATTCCTCACATATATCAGGGATTAGCAAAGATTTTAATGCTGATTCTTAAATGGTTGAAGGAAGAACACAGGCTCATTTCAGCAGAGTGGCGAGTAAAGTTCTCTCAGTTTATTTGCAACGGCACTCAGATCAAAAAATTTCAGGATGTTATTCACGAATGCTTGTTTGCTTCTTATTCGGATATTTGCACATGAAAGAGGCTTCTATCTGACAATAATTTCTATCTTGGTATGTGCGCATTTTTTTTCATTTACAACCTGTCTTTGCCATTGCCATGATCTTTATCCGGACAAAAAACTCAACCAGCGACGGGATCTAAATTCCGGTTTTTAAAATCTGTCATGAAAAGGCGAAACGTATTAGCGTTTCGCTTTATTTCTTCTTCCCCACCACACCATGAAGCCGGTGACGGGCAGACTCGCGCAAACTAAACTTGAAATTAACGCCAGAATTTTACCGAATGTTCCCAGAATTGCTCCTACGTGAATGTCATAATTGGCAGCAACATATTTCTCTCCAAAATCCCGCTTTTCATAAGGCCGGTTCAGTAGGAGTTTGCCGGAGTTTTCATCAAAAACCATCTCACTGTAGATATAGTATTTATCTTCCAGACCCCGCACATACACGGTGAAATTTTCGTGTTCGTGATCATCAATATGCTCATGTCCCAAATCGATGGTATACGCCGAATAATCGGGATAATGCTGTTCTACCTGCATTGCTATTTTATCGATGGTCGCTGCCGTTTTCATTTCCACCGGATCTTCGGTCTGTATATGCGCAAACTCAGGATATACGGTATTTCCTCCGGAAAAAACGAAGTACATAAAAGCCTGGATAAAAACGAAAGAATAAAACAAGCCTGTAATTGCAACGATAAGTGCAATAAATGATGCATAAAAGCCTAAAATACTGTGTAAATCGTAATTTTTCCGTTTCCAGTTTCTGATGTTTTTCCACTGAAACCAAAACCGCTGTTTTCTGGCGGCCTTATTTCTGGGCCACCACAAAATAATGCCGGAAATCAACATAAATAGAAAAATAAGTACCGGAATTCCGACCACATATTTTCCCCAATCAGAATTCAGCAGAAAACTCCAGTGGATAAATTTTACAATATTAAAAAATCCGTTTTTTTCATCCTCTATTGAGAGTACTTCTCCTGAAAAAGGGTTGACATAAACAGATTTGTAGATGGGGAATTCATCAAAATAATTCCATGCATCGGGATCTCGTTCATAATAATAAAATTTGTAAGATTTAGTTTTGTCCAAAGGAATTTCCACCCAATGCAAAGGATACTTCTCGGGATTCTGCTCGTTAATTTTCTCCTCCAGCACTTTCAGGGGTAGAGTTTTCTTTTCGGAAATATTTTTTTCGGAATGCGTGATGAAATCTTTTCTGAGAACATACTGTATGTCTTCTTTAAAAACATATAACGCCCCGGTAATGCTTACAATAAAAACAATAAGCCCGATGGAAAGCCCGAACCAAAGATGCAGCCTCTTAATCCACTTTTTGAATGCCGGTTTTCGATTTTTAATACGTTGTTCGTGTCTTTTTCTCATCCTTTATTATTAAAGAAGTCAATACAATATTTTGCAGTGTTGTAAGAAAAACATCAGAAATTAAACCCTAATGCCAAAGAAAGCGTTCGTAATCTTTGTGGCGTCACCGTGCTCCAACCCGAGTAATATCTGGTGTTTCCAATATTGTCCATTTTCAGGGAAATACTATAATTTTCAGGATGATAGCCAATCATGGCATTGGCAACGGTGTACTCCGGAAGTGTGAAGGTTCCGATTCCTGTTCTGTTGAGGGTTTTATGCTCGGAAGCGTGACTAAAACCAAAACCTGCTACGAAATTTCTAAGAATTCCATTCGGGATTTTATAATTTGCCCAGAAGTTGATCAGCATTTCGGGACCTGCTTCTTCTGGCCTCAGTCCGTTATAAGCCTCATCACCGCTGATTTGTTCACTTTTATTTTTGCTAAATCCTGCAATGACATTCAGCCCTTCCACCGGATTTCCTACGACACTGATTTCAAATCCTTTGCTGAAAACTTCACCGCCCTGTATCGAATTGTTGATGTTCGCCGGATCTGCCATTATTTTATTGGATACTTTTATATCGTAATAACTTGCGGTAAGGGATAGTGTGTTATCAATAAGATTCGCTTTTGCGCCTACTTCCCATTGGTTAGCTCTTTCCGGATCAAATATTTTTATTGACGGATTGTTGCTGCTCGCATCGGTCACTTTTTGCGGTGTCAGGTACTGAAATCCGTTCATATAATTTGCAAAAAGAGACAGTTTATTAAGTATCGGTTGATACACCAGCCCAATTTTTGGCGAAAATGTGGCTTGGCTTTCAATCTCTTCTGTAGACCACTGGGTTGGTTTTCCGCTGAACTGATCGATTCGCAAACTCACCATTGCTGCCAGTTGTGGGAGAATATTCAGAACATTGGAGAAATAGGCACTCTTAATATTGGTTTCCGCTGTAGCAGGAATTACTTTAGCATCCAATAAGGCTGCATCTGCACCTTGGCTGGTTAATGGGGAAGTATCGGCCTGATTTTTAAGAGAAACCGTTCCAAAAGTTCTCCATTCCGAATCATTATTGATGACTTTAGTATTTAGATAATCTAAACCTACAACCAGTCTGTTTCTCATATTTCCTAAAGTAAAATCGCCAATAAAATTCTGCTGAATTCCTGTGGCCAATGTTTCACTATTGGCTTTTGAGATAAAACGGGTAAACTCGTCGCCATTCGAACTATCCCACAAATATTGATAATAACCTGTCGCTTTGCTTGAACTTCCGGCCACCTGCGTTTGAGAGGTCCATTTGTCGGACAGTTTATAAATCATCTGCGACTGCAAATTAAAAGTCGGGTTTTGTGTGGTGAGGTTATTGCTGGTGTAAGACTTTTCGTAACCGGCATCAAAAACATCCATTGAATTGAACGAAAGCGGCGCATACCTGCTCAGGAAAATCATGGGTGCATTGGCTGTTTCATTGCTTTTAAATTCGGAATTTACCAAAAAGGTGAGTCTTTCGCTTGCCACAAATTTTAAAGAAGGTGCGATAAAAAATGATTTATAAAACCCCGCATCCTGAAAAGAATTTTCGGTGTGATACGCAGAATTCAGCCTTAAAAACAATCCGTTTTTTACAGGAGTATTTACGTCCAGAGTGACTCTGTTGAGGGCATTGCTTCCGAGGATATAATTTATTTCCCCGCCTAATTTATCGTAGGGCTTTTTGGTCTGGATATTTACCAAACCTCCATAAGACACAAGGCTACCGCCGTACAGCGTTCCCGAAGGCCCTTTAATCACATCAATATTCTCGATATTGGCAGGATCGAGGCCGCCATTATTGAAACTCGCCATTCCGTTTACCAACCGTGACTGTGTAGAAAAACCACGCATGGTATAATATTCTGCTCCGTCTCCACCTCTGGAAGTGCTTTCCCAAAGTCGCGTAATTCCTGTAGCATTGGATATTACATTATTAAAATTTGTAGAAACCTGATCTTTCAGTATGGCTTTCGGAATACTGTTGTATACCTGTGGATTTTCAATGTCTTTCAAATTTAGTTTAGAAACTGCAAAAGCATTATCATTCTTATATTTCTTGGTATGGTTTATAATAACTTCAGTTATATTTTCGATTTTTAAACTATCTGACTGTCCATAAACTCCGGACAATGAACCCAATAAAATTACAGGCAATACAGTTTTCTTCATAAAATTTATTTAGAATGATTTAAAATAATGACGCAAATATATATAATTTGTAATCTTTCTAAATAACAAATCGTGTTTTTTTTTAAATTATGGAACAACTCTTTTACTATTTTATTTTTCTATTCACTTTTTTATATAAATTTAGCAAAGAAAAAACAGCTTTTGTTGTGACGTACATGAGTAAGGACAAGCATGCAGTAGAAGACGAAAGTAATTATCGATTCACTTCTGCAAAAGATTTGAAAAATCTAATTTAAATGAATTAGAGTTTACTTGATCTCAGTTTGCCCAAATGAAATCACGAGATATTTCTATTACTATAAACATAAAGCAAGCCTACAAGCAAAGGCGATTGTCCGTGAATTTTTGACAAAACGCTACAACTTGATAGGCTTCTCCAGATAGGACGATCTAAAAGTTTTCAATTGGCAGACCGTAGAAATCCCAATATTTGCTCTAGTAATTACAAAAATATTATTATCTACGAAAAACATCGAGAATGGTTATCTTAGAAGTCTTTGAAGCTAAAAAGGATCCTGAAAAATCAAGGAAAAGGAATTATTCCTAAATATGGATACTCACCTTATTTCTTCTTCACTCCCTGAAAATCCTTGAGATAATAGGGTTCGAAATATGCAATATCTTCGAAGTTCTGAGCTTCAAATTTATCGGCCGCTTTTCCGATAAGGTATTGTGCAGAAGGCAAAACTCCGGCGTTGAAGGTTGCATCAGGCAGTTGTAATATCTCTTTCGCTTTCCTTGCTCCATCTCCTGCAAACAGCACTTTTTTATCGCTCAATTCCTGAAAGGAAGTTTCATCCAGTACTTTCGCTTCAGTTTCTGTGATCACTTGGCCATTGTTGCCGTCATACACGGAGCAATATACTTCCATTCTGCGTGCGTCGGCCATTGGAATCACCAAATCAAAATCTGTGGCTAAAAAGGGTGCCGCTAGGGTTTCTAAGGAATTTACGGCAATAAGTGGAATATTCAGTCCATAACAAAAACCTTTGGCAGCAGAAGCGCCGATTCTGAGGCCTGTATATGATCCTGGACCCGCTCCCAATGACACTGCGTCCAGTTCCTTCAGCGAAATTTGGGCTCCTTCAATTGCCCATTTTACAAACGTATGCAGCAACTCCGATTGCTTGTAATTTTCCGATGTTTCTTCACAAAGACAAAGCAACTTTTTACCTTCGGAGATGGCTACAGAACAATTTTTGGATGAGGTTTCAAGATGAAGAATTTTCATACTGCAAAGGTGATGATTTTAAATTTATATTTCCAAAAAAACCGGTCGTTTGCAGGACATCAGTTTGCATCGTAGGGTTCGAAAGCGTTTTCAATATGAATGATCTTCATGGCTCCTTGCTGTTGCGGCACTACGGAAACAATATCAAAACGCACTTCCTCAGTCCTATTGTTGGCTTGCAAAAATTCGTCTGCAGCACTAATGAGCAAACGCATTTTTCTTTTATTCACCGCTTCCTGCGGTTCTATAAAAATAGCGTTCGTTCGGGCTTTTACCTCAACAATGATGATCATTCCGAGATGCTCCGCAATAATGTCGATTTCCGCTTTTTGCCAACGGAAATTCCGCGCAATCACAGTGTATCCTTTCTCCTGAAGAAATTCTACGGCCTTATCTTCTGCCTGTTTCCCTAATTCGTTATGCTCTGCCATCAGCGTTCCATTTGTATTGAACTTTCCTTTGAGCCAACGATCAGCCGCATTTTCATTCCGATGATGAGCGGCAAATTGTGCTCAATATGTCCGTTGGGAAACTGAAAAACTACTGGAAAATGATAACTTTGAACTCTTTCCATAATCAGCTGATTGGCAAAAGGATCAAAACTTTCCGTGTAATGTTGGTTGTCTGCTTCCTTGCCCATATTGGTCATTCCGCCCACAACCAAACCTTTAATTTTGTTGAAAACACCGCCCATTTCCAAGCTCATCAGCATCCGATCGAGCGCATAATACTGTTCTCCAATTTCTTCTATAAAGAGAATTTTATCCTGAAAATCAAAGGAATTTTCTGTTCCTAACAAGGCATAAATCAGTGCCAAATTTCCTCCTACCAAAATACCTTCTGTCTCTCCGACCCTATTATAAGGATGATTTTGAATGGTATATTGAGGAATATTTCCTTTTAAAATATCAAATATATGCTGATAACTTTCTTCAGAAACCCCGAAAGAAGATGTTTTGATGGTTTGCCCGTGAATAGAGGGAATATCATTTTTCAGCAGACCACTTTGTATCACAGTATTGTCTGAGTACCCGATATACCATTTCGGATTTTTTGATACAAAAGACCAATCTAGGTGTTGCACCAGATGTTGGCAACCGTATCCACCGCGGGAAGCCCAAACTGCAGCAATTTCAGGATCATTCAAAGCCCAATTCAAGTCCGCTATGCGCTGTTGTTCCGTTCCGGAATACACAAAACCATGGTCATATTTCCCATAAACGTGATTTCCCAACACAGGCTGATAACCGTGAGATTCGATCAAGGAAAGGGTAGAGGCGAGCTGGCTTTCTTCCACCGCACCTGCTGGTGAAACAACAGCAATTTTATCTCCTTTTCTTACATTTTTCGGGAACTTCATTGTTTCATTTTTAAGTGTTTTGGTTCCTGTTTCTCAGCATGTTCTAGTTGTTTGTCGAAGCGGTTGTATTTTTTGATACTTTGCAGAAAAATAAAAATACTGAATATCACGAGAATCGCTCCGACTGCTTTCCGGATACTGTTGGCCACTTTATACGTCAGTTTATCATGGAACATTTTGGCCAAATAAATTTTAAAAAGATCAATAAGAAAATAGGTCAGAATAACAATGCTAATATAAAGGACAAATTCTGGTATTTCAGGATAATTTTTCCGCGCGGTAATGACGGTAACCAACCAAAAGAGCAACACGCCGATGTTGAGTAAATTGAGCAGAAAACCATTCAGAAATGTTTTTAGGTAATTTTGGCTGATGAGTCTTTTCTCTCCGGGAAGATGCATTTTGGTTTTAGAAATGAACATAAAAATCCCATACACTAGAATGATGAGTGCTGTAATCCTATAGAATCCAGGATGTTGATCGATAAGATGGATGATATCCGCACTGGCATAATAGGCAGCAACAATACATAAAATATCTGCTGCCACCACGCCAAGATCTAATGCCAGAGCGCTTTTAGGTCCTCTTAAAAAGCTGGTTTCAATCAATAGAAAAAAAATAGGCCCGATAAATACCAAACTCAGCATGAATCCCAGTACGATGGCTGAGAAGATCAGTTCAAACATACGCTATTAATTATTCAAAAATAACATTATCATTTGAAAACCGGTAATTTTTGATCACTTTTAATCCTAATAATCCTTCTTCAAAGGTATATTCAATGACATTTTTTCCCCTAATTTTATCATAATCCACAAAGGTTCTTATGAAATAAAAATCTCCGTATGCATTGTTTTCCAAAAGGATCGTAGTAGAATTTCCGTGAACAGGAACGTTATCTGATGTGGTTCCGATTCTGCCCGAAGAGGTATTTGAAAATATGTAAGTTTCCGTTTGCGGATGATGAGAAAATACGAAATTGAGGAAGAAGAATAAATGAAATATCAACGGAACAAGAAACCCGAAATAATCGGATTTCTCAAAAAGAATTTCCCAGTTGGGCCTTATCCAGCGGTAGATGAACACTGAAAACAAGGCATAAATTCCTGCAATAATGATCAATTGCCACACCGAAATTACGGTATTAAGAATGATGGTAAAAAAAATCAGCAGATTGGCAAGGATGATGAGCACCCGAAACAGGTACCGGTACTGATAAAACATTTATTCCACAATTTTAAAATCTAACTGTTTCTGTATAAGATTGGCTTTCATCACTTTTATTTTCACCTGATCGCCTAATTGGTATTGATTTCCGGTTCTGGATCCGTACACTGCGTGGGCTTTTGCATCGTAATTATAGCTGTCATCAACAAGGTCTCTAAGTTTGATAAGTCCTTCGGCTCCATTTTCAGGAATGGCCACCCAAAATCCGAATTCTGCAACACCTGAAATCACGCCTTCAAAAACTTCACCTAAATGCTTCTCCATGAATTTTACCTGCATGAATTTGATACTATCACGCTCTGCATCTGCGGCCAAGCGTTCCATAGCAGAACAGTGTTTGGATTTTTCTTCAATTTCGTTTCGGTTTGGCGATTTTCCACCGTCAAGATAATGTTGCAACAAACGATGTGCAATAAGGTCAGGATATCTTCGGATAGGAGAGGTAAAGTGGGAATAATATTCGAATCCCAAACCGTAATGTCCGATAGGATTGGTAGAATAAACCGCTTTGCTCATGGATCGCATTGCCAGGGTTTCGATCATATTTTCTTCCGGTTTTCCCTGAACTCCTTGCAGAAGCGCGTTCATGCTTTCCGCTACTTTTTTTGTATTGGCAAGGTTCATTTTATACCCGAAGGTGGAAACAAAATCACGAAGTGCTTCCAGTTTTACAGGATCGGGATCGTCATGAATCCTGTAAATAAAGGTATTGTTGGTGTATTCTCCTTTGCGGGTCAGCGAAATATATTCAGAAACTTTTCTGTTCGCCAAAAGCATAAATTCCTCTATAAGGTGATTGGAATCTTTACTTACTTTAAAATAAACGCCAATAGGTTCGTTGTTTTCATCCAGATTAAAGCGGACTTCGCTTCTGTCGAATGTGATGGCTCCATTTTTTATTCTCTGTGAACGCATGATTTTTGCGAGCCTGTTCAGGGTCAGAATCTCATCCGCCAGATCACCGGTTTCGGATTCTATTCGTTCCTGCGCTTCTTCGTAGGTGAATCTTCTGTCAGAATGAATTACGGTTCGGCCGAACCACTCTTTGTGAATATGAGCTTCATCATCCATCTCAAAAACCGCAGAAAAAGTATATTTATCTTCATTCGGACGCAGCGAACAAACGCCGTTACTCAACACTTCCGGAAGCATAGGAACTACTCTGTCAACCAGATACACAGAAGTTGCACGCTGATAAGCCTCTTCATCAATTAACGAACCGGGAGTGACATAATGGGAAACATCGGCAATATGAACCCCGATTTCCCAGTTTCCGTTGCTGAGTTTCCGGATGGAAAGTGCATCATCAAAATCTTTAGCATCTTTTGGATCTATGGTGAAAGTGAGTACTTCCCGCATGTCCCAACGTTTTTTTACTTCATGCTCATGAATTTCTCTATCGATTTTATCCGCTTCTTTTTCTACTTCTTCAGGAAAATGATAGGGGAGACCATATTCTGCCAGAATGGAATGAATCTCGGTTTCGTGTTCTCCGGGAGCGCCCAAAACCTGAATAATTTCACCTTCAGGATTTTTGTCCCCTTTTCTCCAACCCAGCATTTTTACCACAACCTTATCTCCGGGATTGGCACCGTGAAAGTTTTCTTTTTTCACGAAAATATCAGTATGAATAATCTTTTTATCAGCGACTACAAAGCCAAATTCTTTATGGTCAATATAATCTAAAGTTCCTACAAACTCGGTTTTATTTCTCTCCAATACCTGTACTACCGAACCTTCCAGTTTCTTTCCTTTAAAATTATAGGTGACAATCATTACTTTATCACCCTGCAAGGCATCTTTCACATTTTTGGAATGAATAAAAATATCATCCGCTATCCCTTCTACATTCACATAGGCATTTCCGGACTGGTTAAAATCGATAATTCCTGTTAAAGTTCCTTGGATTTTAAGATTTAAAATATATTTTCCTTTATCTGTTTCCTTAATTTTATCGTCCGCTAAAAGCTGATGCAAAGCCTGAATAACCATTTCGCGCTGTCGGGGATTAACGTAACCAATTCCGTCAGCGATCTGTTTATAATTGTAGATTTTGCTGGATTTCTGATTCATGAAAGCAAGAACTTTCTTTCCGATGTCTTGCAATTTCTGATGGTTTTTCTGGCTGAAATATTTTGATTTTTTTGGCATACATTCTTGGTTATTTGGGTTAGCAGCTTATTTTATCCACTCTTTTCTGATGTCTGCCACCTTCAAAATCTGTATTCAAAAATCTTTCCACAATTTCCAGAGCCAGTTCCTTGGCGATAAATCTCGCAGGAATGGCGATCATATTACAGTCGTTATGCTGTCTGGAAAGCATGGCTAATTCGGGCATCCAACATAACGCACACCGGATTCCTGTGTGTTTGTTGGCGCTTAGCTGTACTCCTTGTCCGCTTCCACAAATCAAAATTCCTGCTTCATTTTCCCCATTTTCTACTGAGGCAGCTGCAGGATGTACAAAATCCGGGTAATCTACACTGTCTGCGGAATGGGTTCCGTAATCGGTGATTTCATAAGAACCTTCCAGTTGTTTTTTCAGATATTCTTTGTATTCGAAACCGGCATGATCGGCTGCTATTGCTATTTTTTTCATGTTCGTCTATCAGAGTTTCTACAAATTTAAGGTTTATGAACTGATAATCATTTTTATTAACAAGCTTATTTTCTGTTTCAACCTTTTTTCAGTCAGAAATTATGTGTTCGAAGTACCTGTATTGTGGTTTTGCGAAAGTAATTCATCAACATTCCTTGTGAATATATGAGCAATTTCTATCAAACTGATGTGGATAAGTCTGACAAAGTTTTTCTTTCATTTTTCAGTTAAAAAGGCTAATGCTTTTTTATTGTTGAAATTCTGTAGCATAGTTTTACTTATTTGTTCTTGGAAATTGGAAAGTTCTCCATAGACGTATATTCCGCAACATATTTTACAACAAGTTATTCATAATTGTTAATATCTCTTGTTAAATATTAAAAATTAGGCGTTTATAATGTTAACTAAATCTTAAAACCGTAACGTTTCCTTGTTATTAAATCTGCTAAAAAACTTATCCATACTTTCCCGAACACTCAACAACAACATCACTCAAATCTTTTATTATAATTAAAAAAAATTAAAATGAATGTTAATGACAGGTGTGGGATAAAATTGTTTCGACAAAATTTTTTATCGGGTTTTTTAATCTTAAATTTGTAGGTATATAATTTCACTATGAAAACTGTAAATGATTTTAATTTCAAGGACAAAAAAACACTGGTAAGGGTAGATTTCAACGTGCCTCAAAGCGCAGATTTAAAAGTAACGGACAACACCAGGATTGTTGCTGCAAAGCCTACGATTGATAAAATACTTAACGATGGCGGATCGGTGATTTTAATGACGCATTTGGGAAGGCCTAAAGGTAAGAAGACGGAAGAATTTTCACTGAAAAATCTGGTTAATGAAATTGAAAATGTTATGGGAAGAACCGTCTTGTTCTGCCACGATTGTATCGGAGAAGATGCCGAGAATATGACCAAAGACCTGAAGCCTGGTGAAATTTTGCTTTTGGAAAATCTCCGATTTTATGATGAGGAAGAAAAGGGTGATGTAACTTTCGCTAAAAATCTCGCCAAATATGCAGACGCTTATGTAAATGACGCTTTCGGAACAGCGCACAGAGCCCACGCTTCTACTGCGATTATTGCTCAGTATTTTCCTGAAACTAAATTTTTCGGTTTACTGATGGCAAAAGAACTTGAAGCTATTGATAAAGTTCTTAAAAATGGGGAAAAACCTGTGACAGCGATAATTGGAGGTTCTAAAGTTTCTTCTAAAATTACCATCATAGAGAACATGCTTCCCGCTATTGACCATCTGATCATCGGCGGTGGAATGGCATTTACATTTATTAAAGCATTGGGTGGAAATATAGGAAATTCGCTGGTAGAGGTGGATAAGATGGACCTTGCTCTTGAAATTATTGCGAAAGCTAAATCGATGAATGTAAGAATTTGCCTTCCTGTGGACGTTATTGCTGCAGATGAATTTAATAATGATGCTGAACGAAAAGAATCAGATGCCTACCAAATTCCTGAAAACTGGATGGGGCTTGATGTAGGACCAAGAACCCGAAAGCTTTTTCATGATATTATTATGAATTCACGGACGATATTGTGGAATGGTCCGGTAGGTGTTTTTGAAATGCCGAATTTTGCCGCAGGAACGATCCGTTTAGGTGATAGTATTGCGGAAGCAACCCGGCTTGGTGCTTTTTCTTTAGTAGGAGGTGGCGATAGTGTAGCGTTTGTGAAACAGAACGGATATGAATCAAAAGTTTCTTATGTTTCAACCGGAGGTGGTGCTATGTTGGAAAGTTTGGAAGGAAAAGAACTTCCCGGGATTGCCGCCATCAATGATTAATATAGAAAAAGTTACCGCTTTGGTAACTTTTTTTATTTCTTATACAACATGATCAAAAATTGGCTTTTAGAAACAGGGTTAATTTGAAAGATCTATTTTTTTTCGATAATATATATCAAACTAGAAAATTCGCCGGTTTTTGATGCTTTAAAATTAGAAATCGCTCCGATGAATCCTCCTTTTAATAAAAAGAGAGGATTTTTTTTATATTTTTCACTCAAAATCGAAATATAGAAAGCATCCAGAAAAAGAGGTTTTATTTTTTTAAGTTTCCATTCGTGGGTGTTAAAAATCTGTTCCATTCCTTTTTTTGAAAAATGGTACAGATGTCTTGGCACGTCATACGCTGCCCAAAATTCCTTATAATATTTTGCATCATAAGACGCATAGTTCGGAACTGCGATGATCAGTTTACCATTTTCTTTCAGTTTTTGATGGAATACTTTTAAAATTGTTTCCTGATCTTCTATATGTTCCAGTACGTGCCATAATGTGATGACATCTAAAGAATTATCCAGACTATTAATATCATCAATAATCTGTGCTTTGCTTGTTTTTCGTGTAGCAGAGGAGCGGGCAGAAGCATTAGGTTCGTATCCAAACGTAGTAAATTCATCTTCAATATATTTCACAAATTCACCGGCACCGCAGCCATAATCCAATACGTGTGCATTACGGAAGGTTTCCGCAACCAGAGTATTTCTTTTGTAATTCAAATTAAAATATTGTGCGAACTTATAGAGTTTATCTTTGAAACTGTTGCTATCCTGATGATGGGAGATATATTGTTCAGATTCATAATATTTCTCAATATTCGATGGAACTGGAGTGGTTTTTAAAATTCCAGGAACTGGAGTTTCTGCGAGCATAAACTCCTCCTGCGTTAAAAATAAATCTTTAATTTTCATTTGAATATTTAACAATGTTTCACGTGAAACAATCAGTACCTATCTTCCCAGATAGATTAAAAGAACATTGATATCTGCAGGAGAAACACCACTGATTCGGGAAGCTTGAGCAATGGTTTTAGGTTTTACTGCATTCATTTTTATTTTCGCTTCCGCAGATAGTGATGCAATTTTGGTAAAGTCAAAATCTTCAGGAATTTTAATATTTTCCATACGGTGAAGTTTGGATACATTTTCCCTTTCCTTATCAATATACCCTTTGTATTTGATGTTAATTTCTGCCTGTTCCCGAACTTCGGTAGTATATTCTTTCGATTTATTTTCAATAAAATCAATACGATCTAGTGTATTTAAATTAATGTTTGGGCGGGTAAGAATTTGCGCGGCTTTATACGCCTGATCTACAGGGCTGCTTTCCATTTCCTGTAGAATAGGGTTGATGATGGCAGGTTTCAGCGAAGTTTCTCTGAGAAATGTTTCTAACTCCTTTGATTTGAATATTTTTTCTTCTGTTTTTCTTAACCTTTCTTCTGTTGCAAGGCCTATTTTGTACGATTTTTCTGTCAGTCTTATATCCGCATTATCCTGTCTTAAAAGGAGGCGGTATTCAGCTCTAGAAGTAAACATCCGGTAAGGTTCGTCGGTACCTTTGGTAATCAGATCGTCGATAAGTACACCAATGTAGGCTTCATCTCTGTTCAGAATGAATTCCTCTTTTCCGTGAACTTTATTGTGCGCATTGATTCCGGCAATTAATCCCTGTCCTGCAGCTTCTTCGTAACCGGTAGTGCCGTTAATTTGCCCTGCAAAATACAGGTTTTCTATCAGTTTTGTTTCCAATGAATGCTGTAGTTGGGTAGGAGGGAAATAGTCATATTCGATTGCATAACCGGGTCTGAATACTTTTACATTTGTGAAGCCCGGTATTTCGCGTAAGGCCCGTATCTGTACGTCTTCCGGAAGGGAAGAGCTGAATCCGTTGACATACACTTCCACCGTTTTCCAGCCTTCAGGTTCTACAAATAACTGGTGTCGGTTTCGCTCTGCAAAACGGTTGATCTTATCTTCAATACTTGGACAATAGCGGGGCCCAAGACTTTGTATTGTCCCATTAAACATAGGGCTTCTGTCGAATCCTTCCCGCAGAATATCATGGACTTTTTCATTTGTATAAACGATATGACAGCTGCGTTGTTCTTTCAATAAAGGCGTATCCAGAAACGAGAATTTTCCAGGATTTTCATCGCCTTTTTGTTCCTCCATCTGTGAATAATCCAGTGTTCTCCCGTCAATTCTTGGCGGTGTACCGGTTTTCATTCTTCCTGCTTCGAAACCCAGAGAAGTGAGTTGTTCTGTAATTCCGAAAGATCGTGGTTCGCCCATTCTTCCTCCGCCTAACTGCTTGTCTCCCACGTGAATTAACCCGTTGAGAAAAGTACCGTTCGTCAAAATAACGGATTTGGCTTTTATTTCAATTCCCAGAGAGGTGATGATCCCTTTGACGGTGTGATTTTCAACAATAAGGTTTTTAACCATATCCTGAAAAAAGTCAAGATTTGGTGTATTTTCCAGAGCTAATCTCCATTCTTCGGCGAACAGCATTCTGTCATTTTGCGTACGGGGAGACCACATTGCGGGGCCTTTTGAAAGGTTGAGCATTTTAAACTGGATTGCAGATTTATCGGCAATGATACCGGAGTATCCACCCATAGCATCTATTTCCCTAACAATTTGTCCCTTTGCAATACCGCCCATAGCAGGATTGCAGCTCATTTGTCCGATGGTTTGCATATTCATGGTCACCAGAAGCGTTTTGGAGCCTAAATTGGCTGCGGCAGCAGCAGCTTCGCAACCGGCATGTCCGCCTCCAACAACGATTACATCATATATTTCGCTAATCATTCATTTGAATTTAAAGTGAAATGTTTCACGTGAAACATTTATAAAGGAAATGTTTTTAAGTAGTAATTTTCCTTGCTTCGCATTTCATTTATTTCAGCTTCAGTCTTATCATGATATCCGCAAAGATGCAGAATACCGTGAACCAACACTCGTTTTAGTTCTTCTTCAAAACCTGAATCAAACTGTGAGGCATTCTCTGAAATGCGCTGCAAAGATACGAAAATATCACCGCTAATGATTTTACCCTTGGTGTAATCGAAGGAAATAATATCGGTAAAGTAATCATGCTGAAGGTACTGCCGGTTGATTTCGAGCAGGTAGGCATCATTACATAAAATGAAATTCAGAATTCCGGGTTTTTTATTCTCGCTTATTATTACTTCCTTCAACCAGCTTATTATGTCCGGATTAAGTGCGATCTCGTCGGTATTTTCAAAGAAAAACTGTATCATAATTTAAAACCAATGTCCGAGCATGATATTGAAAATTCCACTTTTTTTCTTATTAATCATCATGCTATAATTAATTTTTACCGGCCCCAAAGGAGAGCGGTATCCTACAGACAACCCGCCTGAAATATAATGAATATGCAACATATCTCTAATTCGGACTTCATCAAAAACAGTGAGCATATTGAAATTACCTGCAATAAAAAAGTTTTTTTGAAATCGGAATTGGGCCGTTTGAGATACACTCATCATATTATCATTACTTATTTCAGCCAGTTTCATTCCTGGAAATGAGGTAAAATTTCCTAATTCCTGCTCAAAAATTCCACCTGCTCTATACTTATAATATGGCGAAATTTCTTTGTTTGCAGTGATGCCTCCAAAGAAGCTTAACTGATATGTTAAACTTTGTGTTAGTGGAAAGTTAAAATTAAGCAGTGCTTTAGTTTGAAAAGTTTTTTTCTCGGGATTGTCATTAAAGAAATCCAGATATTTTCCATTAATATCCATAAAAAACCCTCGTGAAGGGAAATTTCTGTCGTCCCGGGTATCACTTTTTATAAAAACATAAGGATTGATAAAGTTCCCTGTACTATGCAGATTGGTTTTGAAGTATTCATGATTAAAACCTCCGCCGACAGCAAACTTATCTCTCCACACTGATTGAATAAAAACATCGTTTCTAAACCAATTCCATGATATATTTTCGTTATTTCCGTCTGCGAAATCAAATGACATTCCTGACGAGTACACTCCAAATCCCGGAATATAACCGTTGTCGATAAAATAATTA
This sequence comes from Chryseobacterium lacus, assembly GCF_003336205.1. Taxonomy (GTDB): domain Bacteria; phylum Bacteroidota; class Bacteroidia; order Flavobacteriales; family Weeksellaceae; genus Chryseobacterium_A; species Chryseobacterium_A lacus. The sequence continues at coordinate 136,926 of NZ_QPIE01000003.1, read as the reverse complement.
AAATAATAACGAGGTTTATCTCCCACAATTAAATCTAGAGAAATAATCGAATTTTTAAATAAGAGCCTTTTTATAGTGGCATTCAGCAGAAGTCCGGTTTTGAAAACTTCATCATAATGCAGTCCTGCTTTCAGGAAAAACCGGGTGTCTACTTCACTTAGAATTAACTTTAAATGATTCTCGTTATTCTGTTGAATGATATCGTAATTGATCGTATAATAATTGTTTGTAGCATAGAGTTTACCGATCATTTTATTAATGCTTCCATACGTTTGAAGAGACGGCAATTTTAGGTTCATTTTACCTTGTATGTAATTTTGATCGAAAATGTTATTATTTTCAAGAATCAGCTGATCAATTTTATACACATTGGAAAACACCGAATGCACGGAACTTCTCAGTGGTGATTCCCGTTTCGGAAGTTTGCTCAAAACAGAGGCGTATTTCAATGTTTCATAATATCCTGACTGGAGAATTTTTTCTTTATCGCTATAGCTTGTTGCTGAGAGTCCGGAAAGATCGGGCTTTATGGTAATATCAGTAAACTCATATTGTCTTTTATTTTCTTTTTTAATCCCAAAATCAATGATCTGGTTGAAGATAGCAAGAACTGAATTTAACTGTTCTTTCGGAGTAAGTGGCTGGCTGAGATCCACCCCGATAACGATATCTATTCCTTTTTTTTTCAAAGGTTCCGAAGGTAAATTGAGCGTCATGGCTCCATCTATGTAAAGGCTGTCATTGATCTGAACCGGATCCATCAAAGAAGGAAAGGCCGAACTGGCCATAATCGCACTCACCAGATCGCCTTCCTCAAAAATTTCCATTTTTCCGTTTTCGAGATTGGTGGCTATACATAAAAAAGGGATCGGAAGTTCAGAAAAATCCGTAATATGGGAAACATTCTTGAACAGTTCTTCCAGAACGTAAATGTTTTTCTGGCCTGTAGAAATAGCTTTTGGCAGTACATTCACTTTCCCGTTTTTAATAGGCAAGGTGAGAAGATATTTGTCCGTAGTTTTATAAAAGAACGGTGTTTCCTGACGCGTTTTTTCATTGGCGATAAGGGTGTAAAAGTCAGTCTTCATCACGAATTTTTCAATCTCATCCGCTCTATATCCCGCAGCATATAATCCACCGATAATAGCACCCATGCTGGTTCCGGAAATATAATCTATTTTGATGCCCAATGAATCTATTACTTTTAGAACACCGATATGCGCAAAACCTTTCGCGCCGCCACCAGACAATGAAAGCCCAATTTTAGGATTCTCTGGCAGAACAAATCCCTCCTTCACCTGGCTTTTACCAAAAGAGCAGATGAGAAGAAATGTGAACCAGAGAATTTTTCGTGTCATTTTTTGATATAAATTCTTTTTACCCGTCGGGATATTGAGGTTAAAACTTCGTAAGGTATTGTATTGCAATATTTTGAAAACTCTTCCAGGCTTGGATTAGAATTAAAAATAATCACTTCATCGCCTTCCTGTATATCGTCAGCATCCTGAAGATCCACCATCATCATATCCATACAAATATTTCCGACGATAGGATAAAGCCTGTCTTTGATTCCCACAAAACCAACGCTGTTTCCTATTAATCTTGGAATTCCGTCAGCATAACCAACAGGAATGGTCGCGATTAATGTGTCTTTTGGAGTTTTATGATTTCTGTTGTAACCTACGCTTTCGCCTTTTTTAACCTTCGAAATCTGAGAAATCACGGTCTTTAATACCACAGCACTTTGTAGTTGTTTTTTAATTTCAGGCTGAGACGAAATTCCCATCATTCCGATTCCAATTCTTACCATATCCAACTGATATTCAGGAAAATTCGTGATTCCGGATGAATTCAGAATATGACGAATAGGTTGATCTTTAATTCCGGCAATCAGGTAATCAGAAGTGGTGATAAAGGTATTAATCTGCTGCAAGGTAAACTTTTTTTCTTCTTCTGCATCGGCTGATGACAAATGACTGAAAATACTGGCTACCTTCAGATTCATTTGATTTAGTTTCTCAATAAGTTCGTCTAATTCATGCGCATGAAAACCCAGTCTTTGCATTCCGGTTTCTAATTTGATATGAACGGGATAATTTCTGTCCGCTCCCTTTTCCTGCAGGGTTTTATAGAACAGTTCCAACACCCTGAAACTGTAGATTTCCGGTTCTAAATTGTAATCAATCACTGCATTATAGCTGTGCTGCTCTGGATTCATCACGATGATGGGCGTGGTAATTCCCTTTTTCCTGAGCTCAGCGCCTTCGTCTGCATACGCAACACCAAGATAATCAATGTGGTGATGTTGTAGAAACTCCGCAATTTCATAGCCACCAAGTCCGTAGGAATACGCTTTTACCATCGCCATAATTTTCGTTTCGGGTTTTAGTAGTGTTCGGTGCACATTGATATTGTTGAGAATTGCATGCAGATTGACCTCCATCACTGTATCATGTTTCTGCAATTCAAGAATATTTTTCAGTTTCTCAATTTCAAATTTCCTCGCTCCTTTCAAAAGGATAAGGGAATTATATATCTTCAAAATCTCCTGACTTTCAATTAATTGCTCAGTTGTATTAAAAGTAGAGGTTTCAGTATGAAACAGTTCACTAAATTTTGATATTCCTTCGCCAATAAGAAAAACCTTGTGGAATTTCTGTTCATTCACCAATCGTGCTGCCTCGGTATAAATTCCTTCCGGATCTTCCCGTGCTTCTACAATATCCGTCAAGACCAGTATTTTTTTATCTTTATTATATTCGTTGATGAACTGGAAAGCAATTTTAAGAGAGTCCAGATCCAGATTGTAAGAATCGTTAATGATTAAATTATCATGAATTCCGTTGATGCTTTCCAGCCTCATTTCTACCGATTTCAGTGCATTCAGCTTCTCAATAATCTGCTGGTTACTGAATTTTAATTCTTTTAAAACAGCGATAATGGCCAATGCATTCGTGAGTGTGGCTTCATCGGTTGCCTGAACAGGAAATGAAAATATACTACCGGCAAATGACACTGTAATTTGGTGCGAGCCAGGCTCGGAAATTATGTGAAGGTCATTATGTTGGCAAAGGCCATACGATATTAATTTCTTACTTGAGTAAACCTGATGTATTTTATTGTAAACGTTTTCTTTATCTCCATTAAATATAATGATACCGGAATGCTGAAATAACTTTATTTTTTCATCGATTAATTGTTCTTCAGAATCAAAATGAGCAGAATGTGCGGTTCCGATATGCGTGAGAATACCGATTTCAGGAGAAAAAATCGCTTCTAGTTTTTCCATCTCTCCCGGTTTGGAAATTCCCGCTTCAAAAATTCCCAACTGATGCCGTTCATCTATTTGCAATAAAGAAACCGGTAATCCTATTTGAGAATTGAAACTTTTCGGACTTTTTACAGTACTGAATTCGCTACAAAGACACTGATACAGCCACTCTTTTACAATCGTTTTCCCATTGCTACCGGTGATTCCGATGGTTTTTAAACCCGGAAACTGCTGCAGATGATATTTCGCCAATTTTTGCAGGAATGTTATGGAATTTTCTGTGATGATTAGCGTAACAGATTTGTTGACCGGGACTTCATGTTCAGAGATAATTACTTGTACTCCAGCTTCCACAGCAGTGTTGATATACTTCTCGCCGCTGTTTTTTGAAGTATTAATGGCGATGAATGCCGTCTGCTGTACCGAAAACAATATTCTGCTGTCGAAAGCAATGTTCTGCACCATTCGTCCTCCGTCTCCTATCAGTTGACTTCCAGTAATAGAGGCCATTTGTCTCGCAGTATAGTTCATGGTGTGGGATTGTTTTTCAGTATTTCTTCCACAAAAACGCGTCTGCTTACCGCTTCATAACTTTCTGTTTCCCCAAGTTCCACAAGATCTTTTCCTTGGCTGATTGTCAAAGAGTAATTGGCGAGATTTCCCGTGCGTTTGCAGATGGCGTGTACTTTGGTTACATACTCTGCTGTCGCCATGAGATTAGGCATTGAACCAAACGGGCGTCCCAGAAAATCCATATCCAATCCGGCGATCACCACTCGGACGCCTTCATTCGCCAGTGCATTGGCTACTTCTACAATTCCGGAATCGAAAAACTGTGCTTCATCAATCCCAACGACATCGCAGGTAGAACCGAGAAGCAGAATTTCGTTGGAACTTTCTACGGGCGTGCTTCTGATTTTATTAAGATTATGGGATACTACTTCTATTTCGTCATATCGGGTATCCAGTTTAGGCTTGAAAATTTCCACATTCTGGCCTGCCATTTCTGCCCTGCGCAACCTGCGGATAAGCTCCTCGGTTTTGCCGGAAAACATAGATCCGCAGATCACTTCCATCCATCCGCTCTGTCTGGAATGATTTATTGTATTTTCTAAAAACATTTGCTATTTTAGCCGTGAATATAATTTCAAAAATAAGCAAAATTTAATAAGGAATTGCTATGCAAAGTGCGACAGAAATTCAGGAGTCCGTTTTTCAGGATGCGAAGAAAATCGTTGAAAAATTAATGAGCCAATCAACAGCAGAAGCGTTGGCCAACAGTGAAAAAGATATTCTGAAACTTCAGGAACTTGCTGCTTTTCTAAAAATCTCGATTCAATATTCATCAGTACAGGAAGAAAAAGATCACAAAAATGTAAAAGAACTTCCCGATGGAGAAACTGATTTTGAAAACCATACCGAAAAATATCATGCTGAGGAAGAAGTGATTTTTAACAACGAACTGAATCAGATCGATCAATCAGAAATTGATCATCCGGAATATGATGAAAATTTAGAGGAAGAAGCTGTTTTCAATAATGAACTGAACGAAATAGAAGAAATTCTATCCGAAGATGAAGAAAATGAAGAAATACAGTTGGCTGTTGAAGAATCTGAACCGAATGAAAACCGAGGAAAAATAGTAGAAATTTCCAAACAAGAAAGATTACAGCAGTTAAATGAAGTTGCCGAAGAACTTCAGGAACTACATCATGAAGAGAAAAAAATACGGCTTGCCAACATTAAAGGCCTGAAAAAAATACAGTCGCTTTTCGATGATGAACTTACTCCGGAAGAAGACCCAAAACCTGAATCTTCCAGTTTACTTAAAACGAATGTTCCCGTTGATTTTATGGAGGCCGGAAAGCCAAAGCCTGAATTTAAACTGGATTTAAATGATAAAATTGCTTTTTCAAAAATGCTTTTTAAAGGCAGCCAATCAGAAATGAATGAAACTATTCATCAGCTCAACAGCTTTTCTACGCTGGAAGAAGCCAAAGAATTTTTAAGTGATATCTATTACCGTAAAGGCTGGGAAAAAGCCGATGAATACGCACAAAGATTATGGAGTCTCGTAGAAAATAAGTTTCAGTAATTCATACTCATTCAGCGAGGAAATACATTTTATGAGTCAAAATATCTCAGATTTTCAGAATATTTTTTTTATCGGAATTGCCGGTGCAGGAATGAGTGCCCTAGCGCAATACCTGAAAGGAACGGGGAAAGAAGTCTCCGGCAGCGACCGGTATTTCACACCCGATACTTTCAATAAAACTAAAGAACAACTGGAAGCCGATGGAATACACTGTTTTCTTCAGGACGGCAGCGGAATTACAGAGAAAACGGATTTGGTAGTCGTGTCTACGGCGATTGAAAATACCGTAGCAGAAGTGGTAAAAGCTCAGGAACTCAATATTCCTGTCATTAAAAGAAGTGAACTTCTGGCGATGATTTGTGACAGCAAGAAAACCATTGCTATCGCAGGAACTTCAGGTAAATCTACAACTGCCGCGATGCTATATCACATTTTGGCGGAAGCACGGTTGGAACCCGGAATTATTACCGGAGCAGGTTTGACTTCATTAATAAAAAAAGGAAAAATTGGAAACGCAGCCGTTGGAAAGGGAGAATGGCTCATTATAGAAGCAGATGAAAGTGACGGTTCTGTGGTACAATACAGGCCTGAAATCGGCGTACTGCTGAATGTAGATAAAGACCATCAGGAAATGGAAGAACTGATGCAGCTTTTTACCCTTTTTAAAAATAATACAAAAGGAAAATTTATCGTTAATCAGTCGAATATGAAGGCTGCTTTGCTGTCTGAGAATTTAGAAACTGATTTTGGATTTGAGAATAAAATTGCAAAATATAACGCTACAGATTTCCAGCAAAAAGGTTTTGAACTGACTTTTCAGGTTCTAGGACAAACCATAAAGATGAATGCCGTAGGGAGGCACAGCGTGGAGAATGCCACTGCGGCCATTGCCGTAGCCCATCAAATTGGAGTCGATTTAAAAACCTGTGCTGAAAGCCTTTCTAATTATGAAGGAATCTATCGTAGGCATCAGATTTTAGGAAACAAAAACGGCATTTGGGTCATTGATGATTACGCCCATAATCCGGCGAAATGCGCGGCCTCCATCAAAGCCTGTCAGCCGCTCGCAGATAAAGTGGTGGCTTGGTTTCAGCCTCACGGCTATGGTCCTACCCGTTTTTTGAAAGACGATTTTATAGAAGAAATTTCTGCTGCGCTACGGCCTCAGGATGAAATATGGATGAGCGAAATTTTCTATGCAGGCGGTACGGCCACGAAAGATATTTCGGCAGAAGAGCTGATTGAAGGCATCAAAGCAAAAGGAAAAAAAGCTTTTTTTGTTGCAGAAAGAACGCAGTTTCTGGAGAAGGCTAGACCGTCTTTGTCGGAAAGTGCTATATTGCTGCTGATGGGAGCGAGAGACCCAGGATTAGAAGAATTCTCGAAAATTATTTTTGAACAGCTTTAATGAGTGGAATTCTTTATTTTGTTCCGACTCCGATAGGAAATATGGAGGACATGACCTTCAGGGCGATTAAAGTTCTGAAGGAAGTAGATTATATTCTGTGTGAAGATACCCGAACTTCCGGTGTTTTGCTGAAACATTATGAAATTTCTAAACCCACCAGGTCCTATCATCTCCATAATGAGCATCATGTTACAGAAAAAATCATTCAACAGCTGAAAGATGGGGATAATATTGCGCTGATCACAGATGCAGGGACACCCGGTATTTCCGATCCCGGTTATCTACTGGCAAAAGCCGGTGTAGAAGCCGGAATTGAAATGATATGTCTTCCTGGTGCTACTGCGTTTGTGCCTGCATTGGTGGTTTCGGGATTGCCGAATAACGAATTTCTTTTTGCCGGATTCCTTCCGCAAAAGAAAGGACGTCAAACCAAACTGAGCCAACTTGCGGCAGAGAAAAAAACCATTGTTTTGTACGAAAGTCCGCACAAGATCAATACGACTCTTGAGCAGATAAAAGAAATATTTGGGGAAGACACCCGAGTGAGCCTTAGCCGTGAGATATCCAAGAAGTTTGAAGAAACTAAAAGAGGAAATATCAATGAGTTAATTGAATTCTCCAAAAGCAAAACTTTAAAGGGAGAAATTGTATTGGTGATTAATAATGTGACTTAAGCATTACAGTTTAAGGTGGTTTTAAATCTTAACCTTACTCTATAAAAAGAACTTGAAAAATAAAAATATGAAACTATTAGAAGGAAAAGTAGCGCTGATTACGGGCGGAACAAGAGGTATAGGGAAAGGAATTGTGGAAGTTTTTGCAGCTCAGGGCGCGAAGATCGCTTTCACGTATGCAGGATCTGTCGAGAAGGCTCGGGATCTTGAAAGTACTTTAGGTTCATCTACTCAAATTAAAGCTTATCAGTCAGATGCATCCGATTATGATGCAGCTCAAAAGCTGGTCGATGATGTGATGGCAGAGTTCGGGAAGATCGATATTCTGATTAACAACGCCGGTATCACCCGGGATAATCTGATGCTGAGAATGTCTAAAGAAGACTGGGATACCATCATTAAAGTTAATCTCGATTCCGTATTCAATCTTACCAAAGCGGTAATCAAACCAATGATGAAGGCCAAATCGGGATCTATTATCAACATGACTTCCGTGGTGGGTGTGAAAGGAAATGCCGGACAGGCAAATTATGCCGCATCCAAAGCCGGTGTTATCGGATTTACAAAGTCAGTCGCGTTGGAACTGGGATCCAGAAATATCCGTTGCAACGCTATTGCTCCTGGTTTTATTGAAACGGAAATGACCGCAGCTCTGGATGAGAAAACCGTTCAGGGATGGAGAGAAGCCATTCCTTTGAAACGAGGCGGAAAGCCAGAGGATGTAGCGAATGCTTGTGTGTTCTTTGGAAGTGATTGGTCAGGATATATCACAGGACAGGTAATGAATGTGGATGGCGGAATGCTTACCTAAAAGAAGGCAAGTGTTGAATCAGTGAGTTGGTTAGGAAATGAGGATTAGCTTACTACGAGCCTGTTTAAATTTTACAATTTTATACCTGTACTAAAAATATTTTGTTAAAATTTAAACTGGCTCTAGCTCCTTCACTAAATTCTTAAGCCTGTAATTGTTTAATCGGTTAGCGAATGTTCTTCTTTCTCATCATCTTCTTCGCTTGAAACGGTTTTGCTCGGATGTTGTTCGGATGTTGTTCGGGTCGTGTTCGGTAAACCTTCGGTAAAACCCCCATTTTACCGAACACGATCCGAAGGAGACCCGAACCGTACCCGAAGAAAAGGAGTATGCTGGTTAATCGCTTAATCGGTTAATTATTTAGAAAAAGTAAATGTTTTCCCTCCAGTACAAAAGAGGTTGGAAATATTCCCCTCCTCCGGAGGGGTGGCAGCCGACGAAGGAGGATGACGGGGTGGTTCCTCGGTTTCGGCTAAAATTGGCGTTAAATGGTGGTGAAAATCCGTTTCTTGGCTTCCTTAAAACCACTAAAACAGGCACTTTGATTACCTCAAAATTTCTACCTCCATACTTCACCCGTACATACCCCGTAGTTACCCTATGTCCAACTTAGGGCAATATAACAAGTCGAAATTTCAAAAGAAGCAACCTGGTTTAGAGAAGCAAATTTGCTTTTTCGCTTATTAGCGAATTTGCCTGTTAGGGGTTAATTGATTAATCGGTTAATTGTTTAGTAATAGCGAATTTGCTCATTTGCTCATTCGCTCATTCGCTTTTCTGCTTATTTGCCTAAAAGTTGAGATGCTTACAACATGACAAAAAAGGCGTAGGTCATGACTGGATAAGATTTATCGCACCGCAGGAGCTATCCTTGCTGTTCATTTTGCGGAATCTCACCAGATATATTTTCAAAGCTGACCAGCCTTTTTAAAAAGCTGACCAGCTTTTTACAAAAACATAGGAAGAAAAACCGAAAACCTGACCAGCATTTTTGGAAACCTGACCAAGTTTTCAGGAAAATGGACTAAGAAAAATCAACATCCTGACTAGGTTTATAAGAATTCTTTCTTTCATCTCCTGTTTCCGCTAGAAGACGCTGGGAATAAGGCTCATTTTATGAGAAAAAATTTCGATGCGTAAGGAATGAAATTGATGTTCTGAACGGATATGGCACGGAGTTCAATTTTAGATTTTAAATCCGTTTGTCTCCGGAGCTGAACAAAAAAATATATCTTTGAATAATCATTTCAAATTATCTTCTATGAAAAATTTTTCAGTTCCTGTTTTGTTTTTATGGTTCGGTGTCACTTCTTGGGATTCATGAAGAAAAGATTTGATTCAGTTATGTGTCGTATTTTCCATTTCAATTTCCAAATTTAAAACATGGTACTGAGCAGAATTTGGTCGGCTTTTATTATTGTTGCAATTGTACTGGCCAGCATAAAATATATTTTTTCGCCTAATTATCAAGCGATTTATAATGATATGGTGGTGGGGAGAAGTGGTGATACCATAGCGATTGCGACACAACCTTTCCATGAATTGAATACCGGTATGCAACAGGAATTACTGAAAAATCCGGAGTTTCAGGAAGGAACGGTGCACTACCGTACGGATTCACTAAGGCAGAGCGTTGAGGTCTATCGCATTCAAACTGCTGACGGCGTTATCGGTACCTCAGAAACCGCAGTTAAAATCTGTCTTGGACTTATCGGAATAATGACCCTTTTCATGGGATTTATGGGAATTGCAGAAAAAGCAGGAGGGATTAATCTGCTTTCCAGAATGATACAGCCTTTTTTCTCCCGGCTGTTTCCCGAAGTCCCAAAAAATCATCCATCTTTTGGACACATGATGCTGAATTTCAGTGCTAATTTATTGGGACTGGATAATGCTGCTACTCCTTTCGGCCTGAAGGCGATGGAAAGCCTGCAAACCCTGAACCCTTCCAAAGATACCGCCAGTAATGCACAGGTAATGTTTCTCTGCCTTCACGCCAGCGGACTTACCTTGATTCCAGTTTCCATTATTGCCATCCGGGCCAGTATGGGATCTGAAACGCCAACGGATATTTTTCTTCCTTGTCTGATTGCCACTTTCGCTGCCACCATGGCGGCCCTGATTATTGTTTCATTTAAACAAAAAATTAATTTATTCCAACCTGTTGTTCTGGCCTATATTGGAGGGATTTCTGCGATTATAGCCGGCTTGGTAGTTTTTCTGGTTCAGCTGAGCAAAGAAGAACTGGACGGCTTCAGCAAGGTGCTGAGCAACGGAATTATTCTTCTTATTTTCTTCGCTATTGTTGCCGGAGGTGTGTATAAAAAAATTAATGTGTTCGATGCTTTTATTGAAGGAGCCAAGGAAGGATTCTGGACCTGTGTTAAAATTATCCCTTATTTGGTAGGAATGTTGATCGCTATTTCACTGCTAAGAACTTCCGGGATTTTTGAAATTATCATAGACGGGATGAAATTCCTTGCCAGTGTTTCCGGAGCCGATACCCGTTTTGTAGATGGCTTACCTACTGCGTTAATCAAGCCTCTTTCCGGATCCGGAGCCCGCGGAATGATGGTAGATACTATGGCGACTTTTGGTGCCGACAGTTTTCAGGGAAGGCTTGCGGGAGTTCTACAGGGAAGTTCGGATACGACCTTTTATGTGATTGCCGTTTATTTTGGCGCTGTCGGAATCAGAAATACACGATATACTGTGGGAGCCATGTTGCTGGCAGATCTTGTAGGCATTATCACGTCCATTACCCTTGCCTATTTGTTCTTCGGATAAAAATTGATATTTAATTCATATTGAAAAAGAAATATCGGCATAGAAAGGAACAGATTTTGTAATTTCCGAAAGAGCAAAATCAATTTTTATGAAAAAAGAAACAGGAGTTATTATTGCAGGGATATTCGGCTTTTTCGCAGTTATGGGATTCACATTAGTCAAGCGCTTGCTCTCCAATAAAGATTATGATTCTGAATATTCGGACTACCACCGACATCTTTATGATGATGATGAAAATTCGGATTTACACCACGGAATCGAATATCTGGCTTTGAAATAACCATAAGGCAATACAGAATTTGCCGGTTGTCTTACGCCGGCTTTTTTTGTGGAAAACTTCTTTTTGGAAAGTCACTTTATTAATTTTGTGCGCCTTAATTTTACTGCATGGAAGATCAAAATTTTATAAAAGGACAAGGTGCGCAGCAGAACGTTATCAACCGTTTTGATCGCTATACGTTTGAACCTGATGATCATCCTGACACTGTAAAAACGAGTTTCACAGAAATATTCCCGAAGACGATTGTCAATAAAGTCAAAAGCCCGGATCTTTCTTTTGAATATTCCATGAATCCTTATCAGGGCTGCGAACACGGCTGTTCCTATTGTTTTGCCCGGCCTACACATGAATTTTGGGGATTTTCCGCAGGAGTAGATTTTGAAAGGAAAATCATGGTGAAAAAATCAGCACCCGACCTTCTTGAAAAATTCTTTCAGAAGAAAGGATATATCCCCCAAACCATTCTGATGTCCGGCAATACCGACTGTTATCAACCCATAGAACGGCAGTTGCAGATTACCAGAAAGTTGCTGGAATTGTGCAGAGATTACCGTCATCCCGTAAGTATTATCACTAAAAACGCACTGGTCCTCAGAGATCTGGATATTTTAAAACCGATGGCTGAGCAAAACCTTGTTCGTGTTTCTCTAAGCATTCCTACTTTAAATGAAGACATTCGCCGCACCATGGAACCCAGAACTTCTTCTGCCAGAAACAAACTGAAAGCCATAGAAATTCTTTCGGAAAACGGAATTCCTGTGAATGTGATGGTCGCTCCCGTTATTCCAGGCCTTACGAGCGACGAAAGCCTCAGCATTCTTAAAAGCGTGTCGGATGCAGGTGCATTGTCGTTCGGGTATGTTTTAGTTCGGCTTAACGATACGGTCGAACCGGTTTTTGTAAAATGGATTGAAACAGCATTCCCGGATCGCGCTCAGAAAGTGCTCAACCTGATCCGATCAATGAGAGGCGGAAACTTGGGCGAAAAACGGTTTTTTGAACGGTATCAGGGCCAGGGAAATATCGCAGATATGATTCATCAAACCTTTGCTTTGGGTAATAAAAAATTCTTTGCTGGAAAAAAAATGCCTGCTTTATCTACAGAACATTTTACCGGAACCAAAGCCCGGCAATTAAAACTTTTTTGAGATCAACCGTTTGTACTATTTTCCTTAATTTTGTGCATCAAAATCTCTCAATGAATTATTATAAACGGGCGATCCAGTATATCCTGCCGTACAAAGGCAGTTTGGCTGCCGGTATTTTTTTCAATATCCTGTATGCAGTTTTCAACATTTTTGCGATGCTGTTTTTCATTCCTGTTTTGAATATTCTTTTTGATAAAAAAACGCCGAGAATTGAAGCAAAACCCGAGTTTGACGGTTCTCTTTTTAATATCGCCACCTATCTTAAAGACAGTTTTAATTATTTCATTCAGAATCTGGAAGAAACCCGTGGTGCAGAATACGTTCTGCTGATTACCTGTATTATTTTTATCAGTATGTTTCTGTTCAGAAATATATTCAGTTACTTTTCAGAGTTCTATCTCACCTACTCCAGAACCGGTGTTTCCCGGGATTTCCGGAGCAATATGCACGACAAAATTCTGGACTTGCCTGTGGCTTTTTTTTCAGACACAAGAAAAGGAGATGTTTTCGCCAGAATCACTTCAGACGTTGGTGAAATAGAAGGCAATATATTGAACAGCCTTATTGATATTATCCGTTCGCCTATTGTGATTATCCTTACCATGGGTTATTTGTTGTATTCCAATTTTCAGCTGACAGTTTTTACGCTCATCGTTTTTCCAATTATGGGAACCCTGATCTCGCTTATTGGCAAAAGCCTGAAAAAAGATACCGGAGAAGCCCAAAACGAGCTCGGGAAAATGTATTCTTATGTGGACGAATCTTTGGTAGGGTTAAAAATCATTAAAATATTCAATGCTTCGGATCAGATTAAGGCGAGGTTCGACCAAACCTTGAATTCCATCCGGCGACTTTCCTTGAGGCTTTTCAAGAAAAAAGCGCTGGCTTCACCTGTGAGTGAGCTGCTGGGAGCGATAACCATCGGAATGATTGTTTATTTCGGCGGAAAACTCGCTTTGCAGGGGAAAGGGCTGAGTGGAGCTGAATTTATTGTTTATATTTCTTTATTCTATACCATTCTGGATCCATTAAAAAGACTCTCCAATTCGATTTCCAATTTCCAGAAAGGTGAAGTTTCGGCGAAAAGGGTTTTTGAAATTCTGGATGCTGAATATCAAATCAGGGAAGATGAAAACGCATTCGAAATTAAAGGTTTTAATGATAAAATTGAATTTAAAAATGTAAGTTTTTCTTATGAAGACCGAAGAGTACTTCACAATTTTTCCCTTACGATTCCCAAAGGAAAAACAATAGCATTAGTAGGGCAAAGCGGAAGTGGAAAAAGCACCGTTGCCAATCTGATTACCCGATTTTACGATGTTCAGGAAGGCGAGATTTTCATTGACGGACATAATATCAAGAATTTAAAACTTTCCAGTTACCGCCGTCTTTTCGGGCTTGTAACACAGGATAATATTCTTTTCAATGACAGCATTGCCAATAATATTGCATTGGGAAATCTGCAGGCAGGCAAAGAAAAGATAGAACACGCTGCAAAGGTCGCCAATGCGCATGAATTTATCATTGATCAACCAAAAGGGTATGAAACTGGAATAGGCGAAGCGGGAGGCAAACTCTCAGGCGGACAAAAACAACGCATTTCTATTGCCAGAGCAGTGCTGAAAAACCCTCCGATTATGATTTTGGACGAAGCTACTTCCGCACTGGATACAGAATCTGAAAGATTTGTGCAGGATGCTCTGGAAAAAATGATGGAAAACCGTACTTCACTCGTTATTGCTCACCGCCTTTCCACCATTCAAAAAGCGGATCTTATCGTCGTGATGGAACGTGGCAGAATCGTAGAGCAAGGGAATCATAACGATCTCTATGATAAAGGCGGAATTTACCGTAAACTGGTAGATCTTCAGAACTTTGAATGAAATAAATTACCTGAAAATATTTCCAATTAATTTACCGATTTCCGCAAAATCATCAGGGTTATTGAAACTCCGGGTGTGCAGTCCATAGCTATCCTCCTGTTTTCCTACCATAGCCGGATAGACGAGTAAGTAATTTTTATCTTTGAAATTACGGTCCAGATACAGCGGAACATGACGCATTTCCGGACGGTAAGATTTCATTCCCCGCTTGGCCATGATCAGAATTAACGCCTCATCCGTCTTCATTTTATTCGCAATTTCCGGCAATTCATTCCAGTTGCTCAAAGGTATAAATACCGCATCGACTGTGGCTTTTTTCTGAATATTTTCCAGCATTTTCAGGGTATTCTCTTCAGCATAAAAGATAATTTTCGCTCCCGAATTTCTGGAGATATTCCAAATGGTGAGCAATGCTTTGAAAAATCCTGATTCTTTATGTGCGTTATCCGGAATTAATACATGATACACTTCTACCGTGGAAACAGGCTGTACAGAATGGTACACCAACACATTGGTCGATTCACTGTTCAGGTATCCGTTGTACAGATTGTACATAAACGCCGACGAAAATCCTTTTTTATTATCGACCCCAATAATCAAATCGGTGATTTTATGTTCTTTTATTTCATTGTTAATTCCGTTGACAATATCGGAATCATGCCTTTTCAGAACATTCAGTTTCAGATCCGCAGCGGCGGCTATTTCTGTGGCTGTTTTCAGAAGTTTCTCTGCATTTTTTTCCGAAGATTCGTTCTGTTCTTCATTGATGATGTTCAGCGCGTACACCTGGTCTGTATTTTTCTTGGATTTGGTAACTAATGCTAAATTGGTCATCGGTTCCACGGTTTCGGGATAATTGATGGCCAACATCAGTTTTTCTTCTTCATCATTTCCTTCCGAAAGGCTGTTTTCATTTTCTTCTTCAGCAATATTTTTCGCACTTTTTTGAGATACGAAAGACGATACCGTACAAGAAACCAAAATCAGCAAAATACTGCCGTTCAGAACACTCTCGTTGAGTAATCTAATCGGTTCGCCATTTTCAGTTTCACCAATAATGACGTTATATCCCACCATAACGGCTGCCAGTGTAGCTGCTGCAGAAGCAGAGGATAGTCCGAACATCAGGTTGCCTTCATCGTCCGTCAGCCTGAAGGTTTTTTTAGTTGCCATCGCCGCTAGATATTTGGTTCCGATTCCGAGAATCGTCATAATAAGTGCGACTTTTATGGTTTCAAAATCTTTAATAAAAGCATTAAAATCGATAATCATCCCGACGCTGATCAGGAAAAAAGGTATAAATATAGCGTTGCCCACAAAATCGATCCGGTTCATCAGTCCAGAAGTGTGAGGGATGAGTTTATTCAGTGCCAATCCTGCAAGGAACGCTCCGATGATGGCTTCAATTCCGGCTAATTCTGCAAATAATGCTGCCAGATAAATCATCACCATCACAAAAATGAAATGGGAAACTTTATCGCTTACATTTTTAAAAAACCAGCGCGCAATAATCGGGAATCCGAAAAGCACTACGCTTCCAAAAATCAAAATAGAAATTCCCAGACGTATCCAAAATGTTGTGGTGACTTCTCCCTGCGCCATCCCTACACACACTGCCAAAACCAATAATGCCAACACATCCGTAATCATGGTTCCGCCAACGGTAATATTCACTGCCCTGTTTTTGGAAATCCCTAATTTGCTGACCAAAGGATAGGAAATAAGGGTGTGGGATGAAAATAAACTTGCAAAAAGCACGGCCACCAAGATAGAATATCCTAAAATATAATATCCTGAAAGAATCCCGAAAAATAATGGGATAGAAAACGTGAACATACCAAATCCCAGGCTTTTCCATTTGTTTTTTTTGAATTCTGTCAGGTCTATTTCCAGGCCGGCAAGAAACATGATGAAAAGCAATCCTGTGGTTCCTATAACAACTACGCTGGAATCTCTGGGAAGAATATTAAACCCGTTAGGCCCGATGACGGCTCCGGCAATAATGAGCCCGATGAGATGAGGGACCTTTATTTTGTTGAGCAAAATAGGAGCGAACAGGATAATCACGAGAATCACCAGAAACTTTAAAACCGGATCTTCCAGAGGAAGCGAAAAGTGTTTCGAGGCGCTTAAAATCGTCAGCATACAAAAAATGGTTATCGTGAAAGTTCAATCGTGAATTTGGAGAGACAGGAATTGTCCACACGGATTTCCCGGAATCCAGAAAGTTTTTTCTCCGTCATCGTGGTAAATTCAATTTTAAAGTGACGGGTTTTCGGTGAGGTAGGTTCGCTCTCGGAAAACAACTGGATCGAGTTTCCTTCATATTTCCCGGTATATACCCTTATTACACCGACTTTGTTGATGTTTTTTGCAATGATGTTGCCCTTATCTTCGCTTATTTCCCATTCGTCCATTCTCACATCTCCCACTACATAATCGGTACAGTTGGATTCGGTGCATACCAGTTTTCCGTTCCATCTTCCCTGAATATCTATCGGAAGAACATGTACACTGATGCTGTCCTGTATGGAAATAATACTATCTCGCATTTTTTGAAGTTTCAGATAATCTGATTCGATCAGCGCAATACTTTTTTCTTTTTGCAGAACAGCCTGTTCCCGTTTCTGTATTTCGAGTTCTTTCCTTTTCATATTTTCATTGCAGGAGGAAAACAGAAAAAGGATCGTGGCCGCAGCAAAAATATATTTGGCAAATTTCATCATAATCAAAATATTTGGCAAAATATACAAATAAATCCGGGGAAACCGGACTTTTTTTGCTGTTTTTTATTGAAAAATCATTCTTTCATCCGGGCAATAACATCAATTCCGCCTTTCGTTTTATCACCTATTTTACAAAGAATTTCAGTGTCTAAGGGGAGAAAAACGTCCATTCTGGAACCGAATTTTATGAAACCATACTCATGTCCTGCTTTAGCGGTATCCCCTTCATTGCAGTAAAAAACAATCCTCCGGGCTACATATCCTGCAATTTGTCGGAAAACCACTTTATGATGCGTAAGGCTTTCCACGGCCATGGTAGTTCTTTCGTTTTCTGTCGAAGATTTTTCATGCCATGCCACCAGATATTTTCCCGGATGGTACTTTTTATAAATTACCTTTCCTGAAACCGGAAACCTACAAATGTGAACATTCAGCGGCGACATAAAGATAGAAACCTGAATGGCTTTTTCTTTTAAAAACTCATTTTCCATCACTTCTTTTATCATAACTACTTTCCCATCTACCGGAGCGATGACCTGCTCTTTATGATCCAGAATTTCACGGTTCGGTACCCGGAAAAACCAAAAAATAAGTCCATAGACAACCAGCAAAGGAATCAGGATGAGTAAGGACCAGACCTGCAGAAAATAAATGGCCAGAAATGCCACAACAGCAAACGCAACGCTGGCAACCACAATAGTTCCCTTGGATTCTTTATGAAGTTTCATAGTCAGATTAACTTTTCTAAAATAAAGTACAAATATACAACGGGCGCGCAAATAATAAAACTGTCCAGCCGATCGAGAATTCCGCCGTGTCCTGGGATGATATTTCCGCTGTCTTTCACGCCGAAACTTCTTTTCAATTGGCTTTCTACCAAATCACCGAAGGGAGCAAATACGGATACCAAAAAGCCCACTACCATCCAGTTTCCGCGCAACCCCGGATTGTATTTTTCTATAAAAAACGCCAGAATAATGGTCAGAATTACTCCGCCGGCAAAGCCTTCCCAGGTTTTTTTGGGAGAAACTTTAGGCGCCATTTTATGTTTGCCAAAGAATTTTCCGGTGAGATAAGCAAAGGTGTCACTGCTCCAGATCAAAATAAAGAGGAAGAAAACTTCCAGGCTGAAGGTATTTTCATAAGCTGAATATCTGGGTAACCCTAAAGCAAAACCGAAAGGAAGTGCTGTATAAATAACTGTAAAAATCAGTTTTCCGCTGTCGTAATACAGCTCGTTTGTAGATCTGAAAAGCGTCACCACAGCGATTAAAATAAGGGAAAGTGCCAGAATTTCAGTCAGCCGGAAATTGAAAAAGAAATCGTGATAAAAAAATCTTTTTGAAAACAGATAGAATATGAAAATGGCCAAGGGAAATACAATCCATTTTTCGTAACCGCCTCCGAATTTCATGATCCGCATGCATTCCCAGGCTCCGGCCAAAAAGAAAAATGACATTAAACCATAGAAAAGGTAATGCTGTTTTATCGTTAACGGCAAAATGTTATTGAGCGTTTCAGCTCCGATAGGATGCACGCAAGCGATCAGTA
Organism: Chryseobacterium lacus; assembly: GCF_003336205.1. GTDB lineage: Bacteria > Bacteroidota > Bacteroidia > Flavobacteriales > Weeksellaceae > Chryseobacterium_A > Chryseobacterium_A lacus. Next base: position 118,292 of record NZ_QPIE01000003.1, on the reverse strand, counting down.
TCACGGCATAGATAAAACCTGATAAAACACGCTGAAGGAAATTTCTGTCCAAAATAATTAGTTAAAAATGATGAGATTAATCTTCCAGCAGAAGAAGGAAAAGCTTGGTATTGTTTTTAGACGGTGCGTCCAGTTTATTCTGGCTTCCGCTGATAGAAGTGAGGTTTTTCACATTTCCGTTTCTTTTGATTTTGCTCATGGCTTCGTTCAGGTTGGAAACAATCTGTGAAATATTAGCCATTACGATTACTTTTTCCGGAAGACGAGATGAGTGAAAATGCTTGATATTATTATGCGAAAGCATGATTCTGCCGTCGAACGCAATTAAATATTCACAAGTAATGAATGCCGCATCATTATACAGTTCCAGATCGTTCGTGTACTGAGTTTTTACAACATCCAAAAAACTACGCAATTCCTTGTCACAACAAAAAATGGAACGAATCCCTTCAATTTTAATGATTTGGTTCAGGGTCTGAAGAGCTTCGGCTTCATCGGCACAATAATTAAAAAAACCACCGGAATGGGTGAAAAGCTGCGCAAATTTATAGTCCAGATCAGCATTTCTAAGCGAATCTCCCAGTTTTTCCAGGCTTTGGCTTTCCTCGTCCTCAGGCTGGTTCATTATTTTGCTGACTATTTTTTTAAATAAGCTCAACTTTTATTAGGTTTTTAAGATGAATACAAAAATAGAAAATAATTTAAATTTTCATGAAAATGAACTTTAAAATATAAAAAAATCCGATATTTTAAGTAATATCGGACTTATTATATTAAAGCTGATCTCCGCCTCCGCTTTCCGGAGACGCTATACTATTTTTTTCCTCCTGCTTCTGATCCTCCACAGTGACTTCTTCTACAAGTTTATTTTCCTTGTTGCTCACCGGAGTTTCGGTCAGTTCAGGATCCCAGGCTCTTTTTCCGAAAATCTCTTCAAGGTCTTCGCGGAAAATAACTTCTTTTTCAAGGAGTTTTTGAGCCAGCGCATCCAGTTTGTCCCGATTTGTTGCCAGAATTTCCAAAGCTCTTACATATTGATGTTCAATAATTTTGGATATTTCACTATCGATCAGTTTGGCCGTCTCGTTAGAATATGGTTTTCCGAAATTATATTCGCTTTGTCCGGAGCTGTCGTAATAGGAAATATTTCCAATTTTATCGTTTAATCCGTAGATGGTCACCATAGCCTGAGCCTGTTTTGTCACTCTTTCCAAATCGGAAAGTGCACCGGTAGAAATGTTACCAAAAACGGTTTGTTCTGCAGCTCTTCCGCCTAAGGTGGCGCAAATCTCGTCGTACATTTGTTCTGTTGTGGTCAGGGATCTTTCTTCCGGTAAATACCAAGCTGCACCCAATGATCTTCCTCTCGGCACGATCGTTACTTTCAATAACGGAGCTGCATGTTCTACCAACCATGAAATGGCGGCATGACCAGCTTCGTGATAGGCAACTCTTCTTTTTTCAGAAGGTTTTATGGCTTTATTTTTCTTCTCTAAACCTCCAATAATCCGATCAACCGCATCTAGGAAATCTTGTTTGGTTACGGTTTCATGATTGTTTCTTGCTGCTATTAAGGCTGCTTCATTACACAGATTGGCGATGTCTGCACCGCTAAATCCGGGAGTTTGTTTGGCGAGAAAATCTCTGTCTACATTATCGTCCAATTTAATTTTTGATAAATGCACATCCAGAATTTGTCGCCTTTCGTGAAGTTCCGGCAAATCAACATAAATGGATCTGTCAAAACGGCCAGCCCGCATCAAGGCTTTGTCCAGAATATCTGCACGGTTGGTAGCCGCCATTACGATAACATTGGTATCCGTTCCGAAGCCGTCCATTTCTGTAAGAAGCTGGTTCAGTGTGTTTTCTCTTTCGTCATTTCCGCCTGTGAAATTTCCTTTACCTCTGGCTCTTCCGATGGCATCTATTTCATCAATAAAAATAATGGCGGGAGATTTCGCTTTTGCCTGTGCAAATAAATCGCGAACTCTGGAAGCACCGACACCTACAAACATTTCAACAAAATCTGATCCCGAAAGAGAGAAGAAAGGTACTTTTGCTTCGCCGGCAACAGCTTTTGCCAATAAGGTTTTTCCCGTTCCCGGAGGACCTACTAAAAGCACGCCTTTTGGAATTTTGCCTCCCAATTTGGTGTATTTCTCTGAATTTTTCAGGAAATCTACTACTTCCTGAACCTCTTCTTTTGCACCTTCCAGTCCGGCAACATCTTTGAAAGTCACATTTATTTTATCTTTTTCATCAAAAAGCTTGGCTCTTGATTTCCCGATAGAGAAAATTTGTCCGCCAGGGCCACCAGGTCCTGCCATTCTTCTGAAGAAAACGAAATAAATGATGAACATGATGAAAAGCCCGATGCCGATTTGAATCAGTATTTCCTGCATCGCCGATCCTGCACGGTCTACATTTTTAGTAGTGGTGAGTTGAGGATTTTCTGCTTTTATCTTGTCAAATTTTTCTAAAAAAAGGCGAAGGTCACCATATTTCAGTGTATAATCTGCGCTGGGCGCCGGATTGAGCCCGGAAAACGGACTTTTTTGTTCATTGGTTTTGGCTAATTCTTTTTTAGCTGTAGCCGTAAGAAAAACATCGGCAGTATAATTGTCCCGGTAAGCTTTCACATTCTGAACCTTTCCTTCTTGCATCAAGGTGAAATATTCTTCTTCTGTGATTTCCTGTATATCGGAAGACCCGAAAAAGCCCATCGCGAAATACAGTATAATTCCCATAATTGCAATGGGAAAAAACCAGTTAAATCCTTTATTGTTCATTAAGTTTGTTCTTTAAGATTAAGCTTCGATTTTTGTGATTTTGGCATCACCCCAGAGTTCTTCGATTTCGTAATACTCCCGAACTTCTTTTTGGAATATATGAACGACTACGGATACATAATCTACTAATACCCAAAGGGCATTTTCGGAGCCTTCTACATGCCAAGGCCTTTCGTGCAGTTCGTTTCTTACTTTTTTCTCGATATTCCCTGCAAGAGCAGAGACTTGGGTATTGGAATTTCCGCTACAAATGATGAATGTTTCGGCTACAGAATTTTCAATTCCGGTAAGGTCAAAAATCATGATATCTTCACCTTTGGTATCCTGTATTGCATCTACGATTTTATCTATTAGTTGCTGTTTATCAGTATTTTTACTCATTAAAATTTTCTCTAATCTGCAAATTTATTGTTTTTTCTTTATTTTCACGTTTTTAAAAGTATTAAAACTTTCTTAAATGAGTCCGCTCTTATACCTTCAACATTGCCTTTCCACGAATGATGAGATCCTCCTTCATCCGAATTTCCAAAGCACCGATGTGATTGGGATGTATACTTTTCACCAGACCAAAGGTCGCGGACAGTATGGCAATTCGTGGAAATCAACTGAGCATCAGAATGTTGCCTTTACTATAGCAGTTGAGGAAACACATTTTAAAAACTCAGGTGCATTGATCAATTTTTATACCGCAGTCATTCTCAGGGATTTTATTGCCAATCTGACAAAAAGCGAAGTGAAAATTAAATGGCCGAATGATTTAATCATCAAGAATAAAAAAGTAGCAGGAATTTTAATTGAGAAAAAAGCCCACAAATATATTATCGGAATCGGGATTAATGTGCTGCAGAAAGATTTTATCGACTTGCCGAAAGCTGGAAGTATCCTGACACAAACTGGGAAAATGGTGGATCTTCACTTGCTTGCACGAGGTCTTTTCCAACGTTTCTCATATTTATTTAGTCTTAAAATACCGGAAGATATCGTTTCGGTTTACAATAAGCATCTTTTCAGAAAAGATGAAATTTCCGTTTTTGAGATCAAAGGAGTACGACAAAATGGCATTATTCAGCAGACCGATTCTGGTGGTTATTTATGGATAAATTTAGAAAAAGACGGCGTTCGCAAATTTTCCCATAAAGAAATTGAACTGCTTTACTGATTGGCTCTTTTAAAATATAAGTAGGCTGCGAGCGGCGTGAAAACCATATTTGGCAGCCACATGGCCAGCAATGGCGACAGCGTTTTATTTTCAGAAACAATTTTCAGGGCTTCAAATGAGAATACAAATACAAATGCAAGAGAAATTCCGATTGCTAAATTAACACCCAAACCGCCTCTTTTCTTCTGTGAAGAAAGTGACAGCGCCAGAAATGTGAGTACGATGACCGCAACTGGCATAGAAGTCCGCTGATGAAGTTCATTCAAATGGGTATTCAGGTTGCTGTTTCCTTTTTCCCGTTCTCTGTTGATAAAGTTGGTTAGTTCCGGCGTTGTTTTGCTCTGGCTTAGCAGCACATCCGGGAAAAGTTCCTCAGGAGGAAAGCCGAAACTGCGGGTCATTTCGTTGCCATTGTTCAGGCGCTCGGTATCGTCTTTGTTGATAGTTTTTTCGTGAAAACTGGTAAGAATAAATACTTTTTTCTGCGGATCCCAGTTCATTTCCGAAGCTAAGATTTGGTAAGTGAGTTTTTTGTTTTTATCAAATTTTTTATAAGCAAACCCCGAACCCCTTTTTTCTTTTTTGTTGTAACTGTGGATGAAAATAAATTCATCCTTATTGATTTGGGTAGAAACCGGCGCACTTCCAATAATTTTCTCTCGGTTGGCCGCGCTGTAAGTGTACACTTCCAGTTCATTTTTTTTCACATTCGCCCAAGGCAATACGAAATGATTAATGAGCAAAGAAGCTGTTGCAATGAAAAGTGAAGTGATCAGATAGGGTTTTGCAAATCTGTGAAAACTGGCTCCACTGCTGATGATGGCTACAATTTCCGTGTTGTTGGCCATTCGGGAAGTGAAAAAAATAACGGAAATAAATACCAGAATTGACATGAAAGTCATGACCAGATAAATAATCCAGAAGGGATAATAATTGATCAGGAAATGAGACAGTTCGAAACCGTTGTCCTGGATTCTCGGTTTTTTGGCCTGAACATCAATAATCAGAACCACAACTGACAGCAACAGCAAAATAAACCCGAACGTTCCGAGGTATTTTCTGATGATGTATCTGTCAATAATTCCCATTATTCTTTATTCTGATGTTTTATAAACGTTGTCTGAGCGCCGGCGTAACAGAATCTTTCCATTCATAAAAATCTCCTGCAACGATATGTTGGCGCGCAGTTTTCACCAGATCCAGATAGAATGCCAAGTTATGAATAGATGCTATTTGCTTGGCCAGATATTCTTTGGCAATAAAAAGATGCCTTACATACGCTTTCGAGTATTCTCTGTCTACAAAGCTGGTTCCGAATTCATCCAGGTCGGAGAAATCATTTTTCCACTTTTCGTTTTTCATGTTCATCACCCCGTTCCAGGTGAAGAGCATTGCATTTCGCGCATTTCGGGTCGGCATAACGCAGTCCATCATATCAATTCCCAAACCGATGGATTCCAAAATATTCCATGGCGTTCCTACACCCATTAAATATCTTGGTTTTGCTACCGGTAAAATATCGGTTACAATATCGGTGATGCGGTACATTTCTTCTTCTGGCTCGCCAACAGACAGTCCGCCAATGGCATTTCCGATAGCATCTGCTTCTGAAATCACCTCGGCAGAAATTTTCCTTAAATCTGAATATACTGAACCCTGAACAATAGGGAACAAATGTTGTTTATGACCATAAAGTTCGGGATTTTCTCCGCACCAACTGATGCATCTCTTCAACCAGCGATGGGTGAGTTCCATTGAGGTTTTTGCCTGATTGTATTCACACGGATAAGGCGTACATTCATCAAAAGCCATGAAAATATCCGCACCAATTTGTCTTTGGATTTCCATCGATTTTTCCGGAGAAATAAAGTGAAAGCTTCCGTCGATATGAGATTTAAATTTAACACCTTCTTCCGTCATTTTCCTTGAATCGGAAAGCGAGAAAACCTGATAACCACCGGAATCCGTGAGGATAGGAAGGTCCCATTTCATAAATTGGTGAAGTCCGCCTGCATTTTGCATCACTTCCATTCCGGGCCGCAAATAAAGGTGATAGGTATTTCCGAGAATGATTTCAGCTTTGATGTCCTCTTTCAGCTCGTGCTGATGGACCGTTTTTACGGAAGCTACTGTTCCGACGGGCATGAAAATCGGTGTTTGAATCTGGCCATGGCTGGTAGAAATGACTCCCGCTCTGGCTTTGCTTTCTGTTTTTTTTTCTATTTCAAAAAATGGCTGCATATATTTTATCTTGGAGCAGAGGTGATTTCAGGATTTCCTTTCAGTTTCTTTTCGACGAATTTTTTGGCATCAGGATGTTCTTTCAGAATAATGTCCTGAGCTTTGATCAGAACCTCATCCATTTCCTTTTTCATGATGTAATATTTGTAACTTTCTGTAAAATCTTCTGCTTTTATCTTGTGTTTTTTCAAAATCTCCTGAGTTTCTTTCTGCATTTTACTTCCGGGTTCAGCCAGAAGTTCCTGTTGGCGGAGGGTCATTTCGGCTATTATTTCTGCCATTTGGTTTTTTGAAAGTGGCTTTTCCGGCACGTCCACATATTCGGTACATGCTGTTGTGATTAAAATCAGAAATAGGAATATGAGTTGCTTTTTCATGAATTATAATCTGTTGATCAGCGATTTCCATTTCAAATTAAGCACTCCGAAAATAGCTTCACCAATAATGCCGCCATTCATTTTGCTTTCTCCCTGCACTCTGTTGGTAAAAATAATTGGCACTTCGATAATTTTCACTCCTTTTTTGTACGCTCTGAATTTCATCTCTACCTGAAAACCGTAACCTTTCAGTTTTATTTTATGAAGCCCGATTTTTTGGAGAGTTTCCCGCGAAAAACAAACAAAACCTGCCGTAGTATCATACACAGGAATTCCCAGAACAAACCGGACATAACGCGAGGCGAAATAAGAAAGCAACACCCTTCCCATAGGCCAGTTTACGACATTTACGCCATTGCAATACCGGGAACCCACACTCATTCCGCCTTTTTTGCAGGCTTCAAAAAGTTTGGGAAGGTCTTTTGGGTCGTGTGAAAAATCGGCATCCATTTCAAAAATGTAATCGTAATTATTTTTCAAAGCCCATTGAAATCCATGAATGTATGCTTTTCCCAATCCGTCTTTTACTTTTCTTACACTCAAATAAAGTTCTCCCGGATAATACTCCTGAAGATTTCTTACAATCTCGGAAGTGCCGTCGGGAGAAGAATCGTCCACTACCAGAATATGATATTCCTGCTGCAAAGCAAACACCGCTTCAATGATGTTTCGGATGTTTTCTTTTTCGTTATAAGTAGGTATGATGACGAGTTTCTTCATTTCAGGTGCAAAGATAGCGTATTTCCACTTTTGCTATTTAGGGTGTTTAAAATAATCTCTACTTTTGCAAAAAAAATACCTTTGATATTGGCACTGAATATCATCAGCACCATCAGAATTCCGGAAAATAACGACTGGGTTATCTTTATATTGCTCGGGTGTGGTTTTCTGTACTTATTCATGATTATTTCGCTGCAACGGGATGCTACTATCAGAGAATTTCTTTTGCAGCCGTTTGAGGATTCCAGCAATCAAATCTTGAGCTGGATGATTGTTTCATTGGTGTACTGTATCTCTTTGTCGGTATTGGTTTCTCAATATATTCCATTTGTACCACAAATCGTTGCTGAGAAAGAAATTCTTGGATATCAGTTGAATAAAATTGGCTATACGATGCTGAGTGTTTTTTTGTTCTATTTCGGCAGAATGATTCTCAGTTATTTGTTTTACCAAAGTATCGCTGATTCCAGAAAATGGCCTTTATTTTATTTTGCTGCGACGAAGTTTTACTTTGTGGTTTCGCTGATCCTCATGGCTCTCATTATTGTTCATTATTACTTCGGTATCAATAAGGCAGAAGTATTTCCATATTATATTTTGGGCCTTTGCTGTATTTTTGCATTTAAAAATCTGTTCTATCTGTTTCACCCTCAGAAGGTTTTCCCGTCAGAATGGTATTATAAAATTTTGTATATTTGCACCCTCCAATTTGTGCCATTGTTGGCACTGTGGAAACTGTTGTTTTTTTAAGAAAAATTGAAATGAAAATAAAATCTATTCTTGTATCTCAGCCTGCTCCTAATGAATCTTCTCCTTATCTGGAAATGGCAAAAAAAGAGAAAATAAAAATAGACTTCAGGCCTTTTATTCACGTAGAAGGGGTAGACAATAAAGAACTGAGGACGCAGAAAATAGATCTTTCCCATTACACGGGGATTATCTTTACCAGCAAAAACGCAATCGATCATTATTTCCGGTTGGCAGAGGAAATGCGCTTTAGCGTGCCGGATTCTATGAGGTATATCTGCCAAAGCGAGGCTGTTGCCAATTACCTTCAGAAACACATCATTTACAGAAAAAGAAAAATCAGTTTTGGAGAAAAGAATTTTGCCGATCTGGCTCCTCTTTTTAAGAAATATCCTTCCGAAAAGTATCTTATTCCTACCTCAGATGTCATGAGTCCTGATATTCCGGTAACGCTGGATAAAGCCAATATTGACTGGACCAGATCCATCATGTACCGAACTGTTTGTTCGGATTTGTCGGATATTAATATTGAAGATTACGATATGCTCGTTTTCTTCAGTCCACAAGGGATTCGTTCGCTATTTCAAAATTTTGAAAATTTTAAGCAAGGCAAAACCAAAATTGGCGTTTTCGGCACCACGACACAAAGTGCTGCGGAAGAATCCGGATTGGTAGTGAATGTAATGGCACCTACCAAGGAAAACCCTTCCATGACGATGGCAATAGAAAAATATATCAGAGGTTTAGGTAAATAATTTCCTAAAAATAAGCCAATAGCCGTCTTTTCAGTGTGAAAAGATGGCTTTTTTATTATAATTTTGATTTCTAAATTTTTTAAATGAAAGCTCCCGTAGCGCAAAAAATAAAAAAAGTTCTGGAAACCCATGGCGATCAACGTATTGATCATTATTTCTGGCTGAACGAAAGAGAAAATCCTGAAACGGTCCGATATCTGGAACAGGAGAATGAATACGCCGCTTTCATGATGAAGGATACTATCGAGCTTCAGGAAGCGCTGTATGAGGAAATGAAATCCCGCTACAAAAAAGATGACGAAAGTATTCCTTATTTTTTCAATGATTATTGGTATATCGTCCGTTACGAAGAGAATAAAGAATATCCCTTATTTTGCCGTAAATATCTTTCTTTAGATCAGACGGAAGAACTGATGTTCGATACCAACCTTCTTGCGGAAGGACATTCTTATTTTGATTTCGGAAGTGCTGCCGTAAGCACTGATAATGAATTGGCTGCCTTTTCTACCGATACAGTCGGAAGAAGAATTTATACCATTCAAATCAAAAATCTGAAAACAGGAGAACTTTTACCCGATAATATTGAGAATACCACCGGAAAAGTCGTTTGGGCTAATGATAACCAACATTTCTTCTATATCCGGAAAGACAAAAACCTTCGCGCATTTCAGGTTTTTCGGCACGAGTTGGGAACCGATTCTTCTCAGGATGTTCTGATTTTTCATGAAAAAGATGAAGCTTTTGATGTAAATGTTTACAAAACAAAATCGCTGAAATACATTTTTATTGGCAGTTCAAGTACAGTGTCGGATGAACATCGATTTATACCTGCAGATCAGGTTTTTGCAGATTGGAAAATAGTACAGCGACGAAAAGAAAATCTGGAATATTCCATTGAACATTACCAAAACGATTTCTACATCATTACGAATGCGCAAGATGCTTTCAATTTCAAATTGGTGAAAACTTCCGTAGATCATTGTGAAATGAAATTCTGGAAAGAAATTATCCCTCACCGTCAAGAAATTTTATTGGAAGGTTTTGAGATTTTTGCCCAACATTTGGTATTGGAAGAAAGAAAAGGAGGCCTTTTGCAGATTAATATAATCAATCAGATGACTGGAAATTCTCATTATCTGGAGTTTTCTGATCCGGCTTACACCGCATTTATCGGAATTAATCTGGAATTTGATACCACCAAGCTCCGTTATGGTTATACTTCTTTGACCCAACCGAATGCTTCATTTGAATATGATATGGACAAGAAAACCACAATACTTCTGAAACAGCAGGAAGTTTTGGGCGGAGATTTTCATCCGGGAAATTATATTTCTGAGAGAATATGGGCACCATCCCGGGATGGAGTTACTAAAGTGCCGATTTCACTGGTGTATCGCAAAAACACACAAAAATCTCCTGAAACTCCACTGCTTTTATATGGCTACGGAAGTTATGGGCATACGGTAGATGCGAGTTTTTCTAACGTAAGATTGTCTCTTTTAGACCGGGGTTTTGTTTATGCCATTGCACATATTCGAGGCGGTGAATATCTGGGCAGAACCTGGTATGAAGACGGAAAAATGCTCCGTAAAAAGAATACTTTTTATGATTTTATAGATGCGGCGAAATTTCTCATTACAGAAAGTTACACCTCATCTGCCCATCTTTATGCGATGGGCGGAAGTGCAGGCGGACTTTTGGTAGGAGCTGTCATGAATATGGAGCCGGAACTTTTTAACGGAATTATCGCTCAGGTACCTTTTGTAGATGTGGTAACCACTATGCTGGATGAAACAATTCCGTTGACGACGGGAGAATTTGACGAATGGGGAAATCCCAAAGAGGAGGAGTATTATCACTACATTAAATCTTATTCGCCTTATGATAATGTAGAACCGAGAAAATATCCTAATATTCTGATTACAACTGGTTTTCATGATTCGCAAGTACAATATTGGGAACCTGCAAAATGGGTTTGTAAGCTTCGTGAATTAAAAACCAACGATAACATTTTACTGTTTAAAACCGACATGAGTTCAGGTCATGGGGGAGCCAGCGGACGGTTTGAAAGCCTGAAAGAAGATGCCTTGGAATTTGCATTTTTGCTAAAATTAGAAAATAAAAAATGAAGAACGAAACAGAACTCTGGAAAGAAGTAGAACGTTTTTTCCAGGAAAATTTTGATACCGAAAAACACCCTACAATAGATACCCTGCTTTTCCTTATCGGCATTCAGGAGCTGGGCAGTGGAAAACAAAAATATTCTAAAGACGACAAATTAAACCTCATTCATATTGCGGTTTGCCGGCTTTTGGAACCTTTCGGATATTATCGGTTTTCTCATTATGATGACGATGGTTATCCCCATTTCGAAACTTTGGATGTGCTTCCGGAATTGAAACCGAATGAGCAGCAGATTCTGATGAAGAAAGCCATCATTCAGTATTTCGTGGATGAAGAGCTGTTTCCCGAAGATATTTCAATACTGGAATAGAAAATATCTGTTAAAAATCATTTTTTTGAAACAATATGTACAATATATTGTCGCATTATCTGTTTTTATATTGTTAAAATCAGTAATTTTAACATTTGAATTTAATTTTTGAATGAACAATAAATTCATCCCTATCATTTCGGTGTTTATGACGATTTCTTTAATCGTCTTTGTCACACTGCAATTTTATTGGCTCAAAGGATATTATGAGGCATTGGAACAGGACTTCTCCAATAAAGTTCACGCCGCATTAGAGTCCTCTGTCAAAAAAATAAATGATCAGGAAGTAGAGAAATACTACGCCCGATACAAGAATTTCGATCAGGAAGCGATCGCAAATGCGGATCAGCCTACACTTACGCTCATTCAAACGGTGGAAGATTCGGCAAGTAAAAGGCAAATCACAACTTATAAAAATATCATTGAAAAACAGAGTATTCCGATTTCTCCGCAAGGTGATAGTTTGAATCTTACCAAAATGTACACTGATGAGGCTTTGATTACCATCAAAAAAAATCAGAATACACCCGAGTTGCTTACTGCAGAACAAAATTCACAGATTGAAAGTGGTGAATTCAATTTCCGCGAATTTGCTCAGCTTAATGTAAAAGATCTGCCAATAGATCAAAGAGTGGATCAAAACAGCATTGATTCTTTGGTTTCCAGAGAATTGAAAATGAAGGGAATAGATACCAAATTCGGTTATGGAATAATTGATAGTAAAGATCAGCTTACCACAGTCGCAAGCAGTATTTATAAAGACGAAAAAAATGCCGACAGCTATTCTTTCCCGTTGTATCTGGACAGTAATGATCAGATCCAATATAGTCTGGCGTTAGTCTTCCCGAGGAAAGGATATTCTTTGGCGAAAAATAATTTGCCCATGCTATTGGGAACATTTCTGTCGCTTCTCACGATCTTAGGAATTTATATCATTTCCATCAATTATATGATGAAACAAAAGAAAATAGCTGAGGTAAAAACGGATTTCATCAATAACATGTCACATGAGTTCAAAACACCTTTAGCCACGATTTCAGTAGCGACGGATTCGCTTGCCAATGACAAAATTTCCAATAATCCTGAGAAGGTAAAATATTATTCACATCTGATTAAGCAGGAAAATCTCAGGATGAAAAAGCAGATAGAAAATGTCCTGAACATGAGCAAACTGGAAAGAAATGAGGTTCAGCTTTTTCTGAAAGAAACCAATCTCAGAAATTTAATCCGGGAAATTACAGAAAGTTTCAGCCTCATCGTTGCGCAGCGTGACGGCACGATAACTCAGGAATTTACCGCCGACCGTTACATCGTAAAAGTAGATGAATTCCATATTTCCAATGCGCTCATCAATCTTTTGGATAATGCCAATAAATATTCACCGGAAGTACCCGAAATCTCGGTGAAAACCAAAAGCGACAATCACTGGTATATCATCGAAATTTCGGATAAAGGAATTGGATTGGACAGCGATAATAAAAAGAAAATTTTTGAAAAATTCTTTCGAGAGGAGACGGGAAATATTCATAATGTAAAAGGACAGGGACTAGGACTTTCCTATGTAAAAAAAATAGTAGAGCTTCATAAGGGACAAATTCTGGTGGAATCGCACAAAGGAAAAGGAAGTACCTTTACACTGAAATTGCCCATGACGTCGTAACCTAAATTAAGAATAACAAAAACAAAATAAAATGAACAACAGGATTTTATTAGTAGAAGACGACCAAAGCTTCGGTGCTGTACTGAAAGATTATTTAACCATTAATAATTTTGAAGTAACACTCGCGACCGACGGAGAACAAGGCCTGAAAGAATTCACGGAAAATGAATACGATATTTGTATTTTCGATGTGATGATGCCCAAAAAAGACGGTTTCAGCTTGGCAGAAGATGTGAAAAAAATTGATAAAAACACCCCTATTATTTTCCTTACGGCTAAGAATCTGAGAGAAGATATTTTGCGCGGATATCAAATTGGGGCAGACGATTATATTACCAAACCTTTTGATACCGAATTGCTTCTTTATAAAATAAAAGCGATTCTGCAGCGCAGCAGCACGATTGAAAATGAAGAGCAAGAACAGTTCAAAATGAGTAATATTTATTTCGATTCCATGCTGCGGCAACTCAGAGTAGGCGATAATGAATATAAACTCTCTCCCAAAGAAAATGAATTGCTGAAATTACTTTGTATTCACCGCAATGATTTTATGCCCAGAGATCTGGCTCTAAGAAAAATCTGGAAAAAAGAAAATTATTTCACCGCCAGAAGTATGGATGTTTACATTGCCAAGCTTCGCAAACTGCTGAAAGATGATGATGGGCTGGAGATCATCAATGTTCACGGTGAAGGATTCAGGCTCCTCGTAAAACATTAACTTCCTTTGTTTTAAAAGCATCATTTGTAAAATTTTGCTAAATTTGATGCTTTTACTTTTTAAATTTAAAATATAATGAAAAACTATTTAAATATTTTTCTTGCATCAGGATTACTTCTTACTGCTTGTTCTAAAGATCAAACAACCAATACAACAGCCAATGAAAACGCTGTTACATCCAATGATTCATTAACTGTAGATTCTGCTATGGTCAATACACGGGGCGAAGCAAATACCGTTGCGGCCAATTCAGCTTCCGGTTTAAATCCTGAACACGGACAACCGGGACACCGTTGTGATATTCCGGTTGGTGCTCCGCTCAATTCAGCTCCTTCTGTTACTCAGGCACCTGTTGCAGCAACTGGAGGCGGTTTCAATACCAATCCCTTAGCACAATCCAGAAGCGTTAATGCTCCAGCTCCTGTTGCAGTTCCCACACCGGCTCCGGCTCCACAACCCGCTCCACAACCCACAGCGAAAAAAACTGCGCCCGGAATGAATCCACCACATGGTGAACCCGGCCACCGTTGCGATATTGCCGTAGGAGCTCCTTTGAACAGTGCGCCAGCTAAACCTGCAACAGCACCGCAACAAACACAAACCATTACTCCGGTTTCCAATCCAGCTCCTGTTGCAGAAAAGGCAGCTACTGCCAGCACCGCACCAGGAATGAATCCTCCACATGGAGAACCCGGCCACCGATGTGATATTGCTGTAGGCGCACCTTTAAAATAAAAATTGTAACTTTGCAAATCAATGGCAAAGAAACTGAGTATTTTCCTGTTGATTTTTGCTTTGGGTTTATTTATTACACCCAAACAGATGCTTTTTGCCCAAGCAGAATCGATATGCTGTATTGCAGATTCAGATTCGAAAGACTGTTGTCAGTCCTCACAGGAAACTCAGGAAAAACCATGTCACGATTCAGGCAGTAAAGAACATTCCTGTGAAGGATGCCTTACCTGTACTGCCTGTCATCTTCATATTGCTTTTTTTTCCGTTCCTATTTCGGGATTCTCAACGGATATTCTCAGGGTTTTACCTGTCGAAAAAAAGGCGTTCGCTTATATTACTCCCGAAATTTTGGATGTTAATTCCAAAATCTGGCATCCTCCTAAAATAGTTTAATTTTTTATTGATAGCCAAAATTATGTGCTTCCTTCAACAGTTGAGAAGACTTTTTTTGGGATATTTATTTTATAAATTAAACCTATTTTACAATGAAATTATTATATAAGAGCTTACTAATCATAGTGTTATTCGCTGCCAATTTTATCTTTGCACAAAATGTTACTCACGCAGTTCTGGTAAAAGGCGAATGCGGAATGTGTAAAGAACGCATAGAAACTACCGCCAAAAAAGCCGGAGCAAAAACGGCAAACTGGAGTGCTTCCACTAAAATTCTTAATGTTGAATTTAACGAAAGCGAAACCAACCTCGATACTGTATTGAAGAAAATTGCCGACGCCGGACATGATAACGAACGATACAGCACAACTCAGGAAACGTACAATAACTTACCCGATTGCTGCCATTATGAACGGCAACCCTCTTTCCTGAAAACTGAAAAGAAAGATTCCGAACTTCAATACTTCGTAAAAGGAAACTGTGTGTCCTGCAAAAACAGGATTGAAAAAGCAGCTTTAGATGCGGGTGCAGATGTCGCAGTTTGGGATGCTCCTACTCAGAAGATTACATTGCAACTGGATCCTTCTAAGACATCTGCTGAAGCCATTTTAAAGAAAATTGCGGATGTTGGGCATGATAATGAAATGTTTCAGTCAACAGAAAAAGCGTACAAAGATTTGCCGGCCTGTTGTGTGTACAGCCGGACGCTGGCTTTTGGCGAAAAAAATCCGCTGGTACATATCGATGAACAACCTTCGGAATCTGTTGCCCGAAAAGATTTTTCTGATCATCCGGAACATTATGACAACAGCATTGAAGGAGTAACAGTTATTAAGGAAAGGGACGCTACAGCGCTGAGCAGAAAAGATGTTGGACTGACTTTTAATATCAGCGGAAAAGAACTTTTGAAAGCCGCCTGTTGTAATTTATCTGAAAGTTTTGAAACCAATGCCACAGTTGATGTTTCCTATAGCAATGCCGTAACGGGAACGAAACAGCTCAAAATGCTGGGTTTGGATCAGAAATATACTTCTCTTACTAAGGAATTGCTGCCCGAAATTCGCGGTTTGGCGTCACCTTACGGACTCAATTTTATTCCCGGAAGGTGGATTGGAGGAATTCAGCTTACCAAAGGCGGAAGCACCGTCACCAACGGATATGAAAGCATCACAGGCCAAATTAATACTGAACTTCTGAAACACAGTAAAGAACCTGAAACCTCTTTGAATATTTTTGCAGATTCTAATGCGAGAACTGAAGCGAATATTACCCATACTTCTAATTTAACACAGCACTGGAGTCAAAGTATTTTGCTTCACGGCAACGGAACTTTGGTAAAATCGGATCATAATAATGACGGGTTTTTGGATCAGCCAACCGGAACACAGCTGAATGCAACTTATCTCTTGAATTATACCGATCTTGATCACTCAGGATGGGCTACCCATTTTGGAATCAATTTTCTTCAGGATAAAAGAAAAGCGGGGCAAGTTGATTTTGATTGGCAAAAACCTCAAATTTCTCAGCCGAATTATGGTGTCGGAATTGATATTTCCAGATTTCAGGTTTGGAACAAAACCGGCCATATTTTTGAGGGAAAACCATATCAGAGTATTGGCTGGATGAATCAGTTTACGTACCATCAGCAGGACAGTTTCTTCGGATTGAGAGACTATTTTGGAAAACAAAAGACTTTTTATTCCAATCTTATTTTTGAAAGTATCTTCGGAAACACGAATCATAAGTACAAAACCGGAGCAAGTTTTCTCTACGATAACTATGATGAAGATTATCTTTCTCAAAATTTCAAACGCACCGAAACCGTTCCCGGATTGTTCTTTGAATATACGCTCACAGGAACGAATTATACACTGGTAGCAGGAGCCCGAACAGATTTTCATAATCTGGCCGGAACTCAGTTTACACCAAGGTTAAATTTCAAATATGATTTTACGCCCAAAACCATTCTCCGTTTGTCCGCTGGAAAAGGATTTAGAACGGCCAATGTTTTTGCAGAAAGTCAGGGGTATTTTGCATCCAACAGAACGATAGAAATCATTCCCAATGATGGTGAAATCTATGGTTTGAAGCCGGAAATTGCATGGAATTATGGTGCAAGCCTTCAGCAGGAATTCCAGTTTTTAGGCAGAAAATCTACTGTGGTTGCCGATTTTTTCCGGACTGATTTTCAGCAGCAGGTATTGTTGGATCTGGACCAATCTGCGCAGAAAATTGTCTTTTATAATTTGAACGGAACTTCTTTTGCCAACAGTTTTCAGACGCAATGGGATTTCACGCCCATCAGAAATTTTGAAGTTCGGTTAGCGTATAAATATTATGATGTTCAGGCAGATTATGCCAACGGCCGCCGCGAAGTTCCTTTTATGGCAAAACATCGGGGTTTTCTGAATCTTGCTTATACCACATCGAAAAATGAAAAGGGTGGATTTTGGACATTCGATACTACATTGAATGTTGTTGGAAAACAACTGCTTCCAGAAATGGGAACCAATCCTTCGGAATTTCAGTTGCCAAAATATTCAGGTTCTTTTTCTACATTAAATGCCCAGATTGCTAAAAATTTCAATGATAAAATGAGAGTGTATATCGGTGGTGAAAACCTGACTTCTTACACACAGAACAACCCGATCATTGATGCAGCCAATCCTTTCGGAAATTATTTCGATGGTGGAATGGTGTATGCGCCCATCATGCCGGCTCACATTTATGTAGGTTTTGATGTGAAGTTTTAAAGTTCATTTCAAGCATTAAAAAAAGGATTTCTCAACGGAAATCCTTTTTTATTTTATACCGTTTTCAGCCATTGTGAAGAACTCAAATATTCCTGATCCGGATAATAAATGAACAGGCAATTCTCTTCTTTTATGGTATCAATAATAGATTTTGCCAACGCTCTGGGAATCGCAGGACAACCCCAGCTTCTTCCGATTCTTCCGTGCTTTTTTGTGAACTCTTCGCTCACATAATCCGCGCCATGCATTACTACAGCACGTCTTTCGGCAGCATCATTATAACCCGCATCCATTCCTCGCAATCTTAGTGAATAACCATTTTCTCCAAAATAAGTTTGGTCCGTAATATAAAAACCCATGCTGGATTGCAGTGAACTTTCTGTATTTGAAAATTTCTCAGCAAACTCTTCTCCGGTATTTTTTCCGTGAGCTACCAAAGTATTGAACAGTATTTCTCCGGTTACGGTATTGATGATCCACAGCCTTTTTTCGTTTGATGACAACGAGAAATCACAAATCGTAAGAAGTTCCGAAGTTGCCTTCAGTTTTCCGCTTTCTTTCAACTGATGAAATCCGTTGATGGCTTTTTCAAAAACATCATATTGTAAGATATTTCCACCTTTAAAATCCAAGCTTTTATACAAATTTTCCGCAGAAGATAACTTTTCTTTATTGAGGTAAGAAGAGTTGACAGAAGTTATCTCAGAAGTGCTTATTTTATCTTTGGGTACAGTGTTTTTATTTTCAAAAGGAATATAAGAAGTAGCAACCCCAAAAGTAGCCACCAGTGTTATCATTAATTTTTTCATCTATATTATGTTAAATCATTTGGCTTTGCAAATGTATAAAAACATAACTGTCAATCCTTTAAATTGAAAAAATTTAACGCTAATTAAGATAAATTAACGATGATAATCAGTTGTCCGGCACGAAATCTAAACTAATGGAATTCATACAATAGCGTGTTCCGGTTGGAGGCGGCCCATCATTGAAAACATGGCCCAAATGAGAAGAACAGCGTTTGCAAACCACTTCTATCCGCTCCATTCCGTGGGAGGAATCTCTTTTATACTCGACCCCGTTTTTATCGGCTTCAAAAAAACTTGGCCAACCGCACGTTGAGGCAAATTTCTGCGTACTTTTAAATAAATGATTTCCGCAAGCTGCACAATAGTAAGTTCCTTTTTCATCAAAATCGTTGTATTTACCGGTGTGTGGGCGCTCCGTGCCTTGCTGACGTGCGATGTAATATAACTCAGGATCCAGGTGTTTTTTCCATTCTTCTTCTGAAATGTTAATTTTAGCCGTATCTGTTCTGGAAAAATATGGATTGTTTTTTGATGTGTTGTTGGTCATATCGGATGATTTTATAGGTTGATAGTTCTGAGAACATGCCAACAGAGAAAATGAAATGAAGATGAAGTATAAAATTTTCATTATTCTGATATAATAATCGGAGAATTTCTCTGTCAACAATATTCAAATTTAATCATTACAGAATGAATGAAGAGCAAAAAAGACACCAACTCAGGAAATATAAAACCTTTGCGACAGGGCTTTTCGTTTTAATGGCAGTCATTTTTATTGTTACCACTTATCTGGAAAAACAAGACAATTCCCATTGGATTGGGTATTTCCGGGCTTTTTCTGAAGCGGCGATGGTAGGTGCACTTGCCGATTGGTTTGCCGTTACCGCGCTTTTTCATCATCCTTTAGGTTTAAAAATTCCCCATACGAATCTGATTCAAAATAAAAAAGATCAAATTGGGGATAACCTCGGGAGTTTTGTGGTTTCTAATTTTCTTTCGCCTCAGAGTATTCGTCCCTATATTAAGAAACTTGCTGTTGCGGTATTTGTGGGAGAATGGCTTTCTAAAAATCACAATCAACAACTGCTCATCAAAGAAAGTTCCAATATTCTTCTCGATATTGTTCACCGTTTGGATGACGATGAGGTGGTTCAATTTATTTCTGAAAAAGCAAAAGAAATGTCTGATGGTCTCCGGCTTCATGAAATGATCGGCAGCGGTTTGGAATATGTTATCCGGAGAAATGATCATCAGAAACTCATCACTTCTCTGGCCAAACAAATTAAGGAATATGTTGTCAACAATCAGGATATGGTGCAGGAACGAGTAAAGAAAGAAAGTTTTGCGCTCATTCCTAAGTTTGTGGATAACGTAATTGCAGAAAAAATAACCCGAGGAATTTCCGAGTATTTTGAGGAAGTGGAGCAGTCTTCAGAACACCAATTAAGGAATGAAGTCACTTCTAAACTGCTTCTGTTTTCCGATGATCTCAAAACCAGTGAAATCTGGGAGCAGGAATTCCGAGAAATTAAAAGTAATTTTCTAAAAGAGGAAAAGCTTCAACAGTACTCCCGCGATTTATGGAATTCTATTAAAAAATCCTTGGTTCAGGAACTTGAAAGTGATGATTCTGTTTTCAAAAATTATCTCGTGAAAAATATTTCAGAATGGTCGCAAAAACTTCAGCATGATGAACAACTGAAATACAGAATCGACCATTGGATTCGGGTAACGGCCTATAAATACATCTTAAAAAATACACATCAGTTTGGCCAACTCATCAGCAACACGGTGGAAAATTGGGAAGGAAAAGCCCTGAGCGACAAACTCGAACTGGAAGTCGGGAAAGATTTACAGTTTATTCGGGTAAACGGAACTTTAGTCGGAGGTTTCGTTGGACTTGTGATCTACACGATTACCCACTTTTTTATTTAATATTTTCCAGAATTTTCTGATTAATTTTCTTGATTAATTCCGGGCCTTCGTAGATAAATCCGGTGTATAGCTGAACGAGGCTTGCTCCTGCTTCCAGTTTTTCCATGGCATCTTCGGTGGAATGAATACCGCCAACACCAATAATCGGAAATGCTTTTCCACTTTTCTCCGATAGAAAACGAATCACTTCTGTAGAACGTCTGGTAAGCGGCTTGCCAGATAATCCACCAGACTCTTTTTTATTTTCTGAAATCAAGTTTTCTCTGGAAAGCGTCGTATTGGTTGCAATTACGCCTGCAATCTTGGTATCTCTTACAATGTCAATAATATCTAACAGTTGTTCATCAGAAAGATCAGGAGCTATTTTCAGTAGAATGGGTTTTGCCTTTGCTTTATTAAGATTCTGAGTTTGCAGTTCGCCTAAAAGCTTCGTTAACGGTTCTTTTTCCTGTAAAGCTCTTAAATTAGGTGTATTGGGAGAGCTGACATTGACCACAAAATAATCGACAAATGGAAAGAGTTTTTCAAAACAGATGAGGTAATCCTGCACTGCTTCCTCATTAGGCGTCGATTTGTTCTTGCCAATATTTCCGCCGATGAGAACACCTTTATTTTTTCTGAGCTTCTCCACAGCAGCATCTACTCCGCCGTTATTGAAACCCATTCTGTTGATAATGGCTGAATCTTCCAATAACCGAAACAGTCTTTTTTTGTCATTTCCCGGCTGTGGTTTGGGAGTCAAAGTGCCGATTTCTATAAAACCAAATCCCAAATCCGATAGCTCCTGATAAGCGACTGCATCTTTATCTAGACCCGCAGCAAGTCCGACCTGGTTTTTAAACTTCAGCCCAAAAACTTCTCTTTCCAACCTCTTGTCATGCAAAGGTTTGCCGTATATAATTTTCGAAAGAAAGCTGAAATTTTTAAGCAGGAAAAAGGTCAGATGATGTGCTTTTT
The DNA here is from genome assembly GCF_003336205.1 of Chryseobacterium lacus. GTDB lineage: Bacteria > Bacteroidota > Bacteroidia > Flavobacteriales > Weeksellaceae > Chryseobacterium_A > Chryseobacterium_A lacus. The sequence goes on along the minus strand of NZ_QPIE01000003.1, from coordinate 97,050 downwards.
CAGGATCCAGCCTAAAGAGTAATGGGCGAATAATGCTTTTATACATAGGATAATTAATAGAAAGCAATATGTGAACTTTTTGTAAATTTATAAAGGCTGTTTCAAGTATGAATACAGCCTTTAATTTAAATTCCGAAAAAGTGAATAATAATATTTACAAAAAATAAATTTACTTAATACTTTCAATATAAATATAAGAGAAAAGAGAACCTTTTTGGCATTCTTCGGATACAAAAAGATCCATTTCTGCTTTTGTTGGGGCTCTATGAGTAATGGTAATCGGCTTATTAGCTTGTTGATATTCTTTTGGTAGATTTAATTCATAAAAGAGATTGCTTGAATTATTTTTACCAGGTGTGTCTGACATGAGCTTGATAATGTATACTTCGTCTTTAAAAGCATCATCTGATTTACAATCAAGTTTAGCCTTCCCTACCACTACTGCATTAGTATCACCCATAGATGATCTGCTTTCTTCGTCGCAGGAAACAGTTAAACTCAGTATAGATAAAAATGCAATTGAAGTTATCACCTTTTTCTTGTTAATAAAAAAATCTTTCATTTCTTTAAAGTTTAGTTTTAATTCAGCGAATATACTATATTATTTGATTTAAAAAAAATATTTTAGATTTTAATTTATTTTTGAATATATACATTTGTAGTCAGCTAAAGGTCGTGATGCATTTCTTTCTGCGCTCATTTTCAAATCGGGATAAAAATCTCTATTTTTGCACATCTAATCAATATTTTATGGCAAAACAGGAAGATGCTTTCAAAAAAGTGGTGTCTCACGCAAAAGAATACGGTTTTATCTTTCCAAGTTCCGAAATTTATGATGGCCTTTCTGCTGTTTATGATTACGGACAAAATGGTGCAGAACTGAAAAACAACATCAAACAGTACTGGTGGAAGGCCATGGTACAGCTGAACGAAAATATTGTAGGAATTGATTCTGCAATTTTGATGCATCCTACCACATGGAAAGCTTCGGGCCACGTTGATGCGTTTAATGATCCGCTGATTGATAACAAAGACAGTAAAAAAAGATTTCGCGCCGATGTTCTGATAGAAGATTATTGTGCAAAGCTGGAAGATAAAGCGCAGAAAGAAATAGATAAAGCTGCAAAAAGGTTTGGCGATGCCTTTGACAAAGCGCAGTTTGAAGCGACTAACAGCAGAGTTATTGATTATCGTGAAAAACAAAAAAGTATTCTGTCGCGAATGGCACAATCTCTTGATAACAATGATCTGGCGGATGTAAAGGCGTTAATCGAAGAACTGGAAATTGCCGATCCTGATACAGGCTCTAAAAACTGGACAGAGGTCCGTCAGTTCAATCTGATGTTCGGAACCAAACTTGGTGCTTCTGCAGAACATGCGATGGATCTTTATCTGCGTCCGGAAACTGCGCAGGGAATTTTTGTTAATTTCCTGAACGTACAGAAAACTTCCCGGCACAAACTGCCTTTCGGTATTGCCCAAATTGGGAAAGCATTCCGGAATGAAATCGTCGCTAGACAGTTTATATTCAGAATGCGTGAATTTGAACAGATGGAAATGCAGTTTTTTGTACCTCCGGGAACAGAATTGAAATTTTATGAAGAATGGAAGCAAAAACGCCTCAACTGGCACTTGGCATTAGGACTTGGCGAAGAAAATTATAAGTTTCACGATCACGAAAAGCTGGCACATTATGCCAACGCTGCGGCGGATATCGAATTTAAATTTCCATTTGGCTTTAAAGAACTGGAAGGAATTCACTCCAGAACAGATTTCGACTTGAATGCACACGAACAACATTCCGGACGGAAACTTCAGTATTTCGATCCGGAAAGAAATGAGAATTATGTTCCGTATGTGGTAGAAACTTCTATTGGGTTAGACCGTTTGTTTCTTGCGTTGATGTCCAATTGTCTGAAAGATGAAGTTCTGGAAGATGGTTCAGAAAGAACGGTTCTTTCGCTTCCTCCCGCCTTGGCTCCGGTAAAAGCTGCCATTCTTCCATTGATGAAAAAAGACGGATTAGGCGAATATGCAGAAAAAATATTTGATGATTTGAAATATGATTTCAATCTTATTTATGAAGATAAAGACAGCATCGGAAAGCGTTACCGCAGGAATGATGCATTAGGAACACCTTATTGCATTACAGTAGATCATGAGTCTTTAAGCGACCATACGGTCACGTTAAGAGATCGTGATACCATGAAACAGGAAAGGGTTGCAGTAAGCGAACTAAGAAGAATTATTGATGAGAAAACCAATTTCAGAAATCTGCTGACTCAATTGAGTTAATCAACTTCAGAAATGATTAAAATGAAAAAGTCCCATAACGGGACTTTTTTTGTGGGCAGTACAGGATTCGAACCAGTGACCTCTGCGATGTCAACGCAACGCTCTAAACCAACTGAGCTAACTGCCCGAACTTCTTCAGTAAAGAAAATTTCTATAAAAAAACCATCAGAATTTTCTGATGGTTTGCTCCTCCTGCTGGGCTCGAACCAGCGACCCTCTGATTAACAGTCAGATGCTCTAACCAACTGAGCTAAGGAGGAATGCTTTTCTTTTGTTAAGCGTGTGCAAATATAATATGTTTTTCAATATTGCACAAATCTTTTTCGGGAAAATTACAGTTTTCCGGTGAAGAGCTTGAAAATGTCGTTTCCGAAAATAAGAAGCATCAGTCCTAAGAGGAAAATGACTCCAATCATCTGTGCGTGTTCCAGAATTTTCTGAGGTACAGGTTTTCCTGTAATGATTTCCCATAAGGTGAACATTACATGGCCACCATCCAAGCCTGGAATTGGGATCAGGTTAAGAAAGGCCAGCCAAACGGAAAACATCGCTGTAAAACTCCAGAACGCAGGCCAGTTGATGCTTAGTGCTCCTGTTTCGGATTTTTCCACCGGCATCATTTTCACAATAGCGATAGGGCCCCCAACATTTTTATATCCCTGAACTTTCGAATTAAATATAATTCTGAACTGCTTCACTTGGGTTGTAAGCGCATCTACTGTTCTTTCCAATCCTCTAGGTATAGCCTGAAAGAAAGTATATTCCTGAACTGTTTTTGTCTTTTCATCAGCGGAAACCAGTTCATTTGCATCAAATGCAAATCCGAGTTTTCCTTCTTTGTTTACCTGAGCTTCCACGGTTGCAGGAGCATTATTTCTTTGAATACCTAGTGTAATTTTTTGTCCCTTATTTTGAGAAAGTTCTCCGGTCAGTTCATCAAAATACTGTACATTTTTTCCATTAACCGAAACGATATGATCTCCTTTTTGCAAACCGGCCTTTTGTGCAGGGCTTTGTGGTAATATAGAATCCACCACGGTTTTAAATCTTGGTGTTAGGTAAAGTCTCACCTCTCGCTGTTTGATTACTTCAGCAATTCCATCTTCGCTCACCGGAAAAGTAATTTCCTGTCCATTTCTCTCTACCGTAACGTCATTGCTGAAAAGAATATTAAGCGATGCCGTTTCGAAACGTTCTACAGGATTTCCGTCTACTTTCAGGATTTTATCTCCGTTCTGAAAGCCCATTTTTCTTCCGGATTCTGTAACGCCGATTCCATCTTCAAATTTATTTAGCGAGCGATATGATTCACCGTTAAAAAAGCTCAGGCTAGAATATATAATCCAGGCGAGGAAAAAGTTGACAGTTACACCACCAAGCATGATGATCAGTCTTTGCCAGGCTGGTTTACTCCGAAACTCCCATGGTTGTGCAGGTTTCTTAAGTTGCTCCGTGTCCATGCTTTCATCTACCATTCCGGCGATTTTCACATATCCGCCTAAAGGCAACCATCCAATACCGTATTTGGTGCTTTCGGGATGCTTTCTCCAGTCGCTTTCCGGAAGATTCTCAATATTAACAGGAACTTCTTTGCTTTCGCCATTCACCAGGATTTTTTCTGTATCGGGCAGGTTTTTCGAAAGAAATTTAAACTTCCATTGGCCATTGATTTTCTTCATCGAAAAAAGAGAAAAATAAGGATCAAAAAACAGGAAGAATTTCTCTGCCCGGGTTCGAAACCATCTCGCTGGCAGAAAATGCCCAAGTTCGTGAAGAAGTACTAAAATTGATATGCTGAGAATGAATTGAAATATCTGAATTGCTAATTCCATTAAGTGTTTTAATTAATTTGCAAATGTAGTAATTATCAAAAGGATGCCAAATAAAAAGGTCCTCGAAGTTGAGAACCTTTTTTGTGATTTTTATGAAGAGGTTTTTAGAAAGTAAATCTTAATCCGATACCGAACCTTCCCGCAAGGAAATCTGAATTACCGCTTCCGAACCAAATTCTTGGTCTCCAGTCGAAAGAAATATCTAATGGTGCACCGGAGATTTTATAATCTAAACCGGCAACAGGTACAATGGAAAATGCAGAATTTCCGTCACCAAAACTTACAGCTGGTCCCGCTCCTACATACCACATTAAACCTGATGCTCCGCTGAAAGGCTGATGGTATTGGTATAGTGCCTGAACGGTTGTCATGTTTCCGCCGAATAATATGGAAAACTCACCGGCATTACTTCCTGAAAAGAAATGCTTCAAATGTGGGCCTACGAGAGTCGATCCGTCACCGACGTCAATCAGTAATCCTGCTCCCGTTCTGTAGGTTTGGGCATTTGTAAATTGGGTTCCTAAGAGAAGTGCAGCTCCTAACATTACTGCTGAAAATAGCTTTTTCATAATAGTAAATTTTTAATGTTTATTTTAATTTTGATGTTTTGAGTATTGATTTTTATTAAAACAACAGCGAACTGACTGTCTGAAAAATCAGTAAAGAAGTAAACAAAAATAAGACCAAAACGATAAAAACAGGCTGTATCACGGAATTGTTCTATCTTTAATGATTGTAAATCTTTTTATCTGATGAAAATTTTAGGCCTCAATCAAAACATCCACTGGAAGGATAAAAACAGAAATTTCCAAGACATTGAAAAAGCGTTTGACCACCAGGAAAGCGACATATTTTTGCTTCCGGAAATGTTCCCGACAGGATTCTGTATGGAACCTGAAGACATTGCAGACAGAAATGAAGAATCTCTGAGTTGGATGAAAAGTTTTGCAAAAAATAAAAACGCAGCAGTCTGTGGAAGTGTGTCCATACACGAACATCAAAAATTCTATAACAGAATGTATTTTGTGGAACCCGACGGAAATTATACCCAATACGACAAAAGACATCTTTTCTCATTTTCCGGAGAAGACAAGGTATATACTGCGGGAAATAAAAGAATGATTACTCAGTATAAAGGCATTCGGATTTTGCTTCAGATTTGTTATGATCTTCGCTTTCCGGTTTTTTCACGAAATAATGGAGATTATGATCTGACTTTGTACGTTGCGAACTGGCCTGAAAAAAGAGTAGAAGCCTGGCAACACCTTTTGAAAGCACGAGCCATCGAAAATCAGGCGTATGTTTTTGGATTAAACAGGATTGGTACGGATGGAAACGGATTATTTTACAAAGAAAGTTCCCATTGTTTTTTTGCAGATGGAAGCGAAATTTCACAAAAAGAAGGCGATCTAATTTCCGCAAAAATAAATCTGGAAAAGCTGATTCAGTTTCGGGAGCATTTCAGGTTTCTGGATGATCGCGATGCGTTTGAAATCAAATAAAACTAACTTTCAGCAAATTGTTTTAGCAGTTTGGTAAGCGTATTCACATCATGAACCCCGCTTTGCTTATACAGCAGTTCTCCATTTTTGAAAACCGCTAACGTGGGAACTCCCCGAACGCCGTATTCAGCGGCAATAGCCGGAAACTGATCGACATCTATTTTTACGATTCTGGCCAAATCGCCAATATTTTCCTTTACCGTGGTAAGAACAGAAGACTGAACTTTGCATGGTCCGCACCACGTGGCAAAAAAATCAATAAGTACCGGACGTTCCGACTGAATGAGTTCCTTGAATTTCTGGGACATTTTTATATTACTTTAAATTGTTAAATCAATTTTCTCTTCGATTTCTTTTGGTTCCGGAAGCTCTAGCTCCGGTGTGTCATCTTCCGAGAATTCATCCCGGTACACCTGTATCAAAAGCACAGTCATAGAAACCAAAATGGGTCCGAAAACCAATCCGATAAATCCAAAAAGATTAAGTCCGAGAATAATTCCGAAGACAGTATTCAGCGGATGTATATTTTCAAGCTTTTTCAGCAAAGTAAATCTCATGATGTTATCCGTAAGCCCGACGATAATCATACAGTACAGCAGAACGCCCACACCTCCGAAAGTATCGCCCTCCGCAATCATAAAAATTCCTACCGGAACAAAAACGATTGCACCGCCTACAATAGGAATCATAGACGTAACTGCCGTTAATGCAAATAAAAGAACCGGGCTTGGCGCTCCGAAAATTAAATAACCAATAAGCGCTACCAAACCCTGTCCTATTGCAACTACCGGAATACCAACAGCATTTGCGATCACCAATTTTCTGAATTTTTCGCCGATAAGATTGATATTGGCTTTTTTTAAAGGCGCTGCAGAAGCAACAAGTCTTTCAAAAAACCTTGGTTTTTCCAGCATAAAATACAGCATGAAAAACATCCCCGCAATCACCGAAAGTGTGCTGAAGGTTCCGCTGAGTGCGGATGTGGAATAATTCCCTGCCCATTCTTTGATCTTGTCCAGGTTTTCCTTGCTTAGGATATCGATGTTCGTTTTGGCATAAACATAATCATGAATTTTATCGAGAAAAACATTGAATTTCTCCAGATATTCTTTAGAATCTCCAATTCGTTCTATGATCAGATCGACCAACAGATATACAGGAATTACCAACACGATGATGCCCAAAAAAACGATCAGTAAAGATGCCCAGACCGGTTTCCATTCTTTTTCTTCCTGAAGATAAAAATTGAACTTACGACAAACAATATACAAGGTAAGCGCACCCAAAAGTGCAGGAATAAACATCGAAAGATTAAATAAAATAAGCAAAACCATGACGGTAATAATCAGTAGCAGGAAAACCTGTTTTATTTTTACTCCGCTGATCTGGTATTTTCTATTGGGCATATTCAAATATTTTGGCGTGGTGTCAACAAATCAAATGTACAAATAATGTTCTTTCTATGATGAATCTGCTTAAACTTTAGAGAAAAATTTACTGTTTTGCCGGCCGCTCTTCTTCTCGGAAGATTCCTTTATAAAGAACATAAATCATCGCATTGGTGAAAGCAAATGTAAACGGAATGCCTATTATTGTGATCATCCCAACGAATTTGAAAATCATCGAAAATAGAATTCCAGACAAAATTAATGGGAAAAACTTTTTCCAGGCCGTAATGTTGAGGCTAAACGTTTGAAAAATCCGCAAATTTCTGAAAAACATCAAAGGCGCACTGAACAAGGTAATGCCTACCCAAATAATCCCAAGAAAAACCGTCGGAGCAGTAAGGCTAAATACCATAAACCAGAAAAAATAATAGCTGGCATAATTGAAGAAATTGATTCCGACATATCCCGCAAACAGGTCTTGAACTACGAGAGGTTCTTTCAGGTCAAGTTTTCTGAACATTTTGTAAAGTCCCATATTCAAAGGAAAAAGAAAAGTAAGGACACCGATAAGAACCCAAGAAAAATTACCATAATTAGGATTCGCAATGATTTTCTTCTGCGCTTCTGCATACGCTTCCATTCCGTTTTTAAGTTCATCCACACTTGCCAGATAATCCTCCATAATGCCATAATATTCAGCAAAATAAAACAACACTGTAATGAGTATCGAAATATAAAGGAGGCTGAACATTACCTGATACATCAGCGTTCTGGTCCAGTAAGAAAATGCTTCTCCAATAATCGTGGATATCCCGACTTTTTCAGGGTTATTTCCGTTCATCTTTATAATTTTGCACAAAAGTAAGGCTAAATAAATTATTTTTGTTTCATGATTACAGGTTTTCATCCCGCTTTCGACAGAATGGATGCCCTTTCCCGGGAGAAAATCCCTTTCTTTTTCATGATTGACTTTTTGTCTGAAAATATCGTTTTATCTACTGTTGAAGAGCTTTCAAACTCAGGAATCCATATTAATTTTCCTCATTTCAAAAATTATGAATTGCCTGACATTTCCCCGGAACTAACTGAATTTACAGCGTTTCCCGAATCTCAGGAATCCTATAAAAAAGGGTTTGATCATGTTCAGAGAAACCTTAAATTGGGAAATTCTTATCTTACCAATTATACCAGAAAAACGGAAATAAAAACCAATCTCACCCTAAAAGACATTTTCTTTGTTTCAAAAGCGAAATATAAAGTTTTGTATCAGGATCAGTTGGTGTTTTTCTCACCGGAAACCTTCGTGGAAGTTCGTGAAGGTAAAATTTTCACGCACCCTATGAAAGGAACAATCGATGCGGAAATTGAAAATGCGGCTGAGATTCTCAAAAATGATGTTAAAGAAAAAGCCGAACATTACACTGTGGTCGATCTCTTACGAAACGACCTGAGCATGGTGGCCGATGAGGTGAAAGTGGAAGAATTTCAACGGATAGATTTTATCAGAACCAAGCAAAAAAATCTGTATGCCATGAGTTCTGAAATTTCCGGAATTTTAAAACCTGAATTTCTCGGAAAAACGGGAAGTGTTATGAAAAGCTTGCTTCCTGCCGGTTCTGTTTTGGGTGCACCTAAACCAAAAACGCTGGAAATTGTTCTGGAATCTGAGGGATATAAAAGAGGTTGGTACACTGGTGTTTGCGGTTGGTTCGATGGCGAAAACATGGATAGTTGCGTGATGATCCGCTTCATAGAAAAAGAAAATGGAATACTTTATTTTAAAAGCGGCGGCGGCATCACACATCTGAGCAATTTAGAAGATGAATATCAGGAAATGAAAAACAAAATTTATGTTCCGGTTCATTGAAAGCATCAAGGTTGAAGAACAGAAAGCTTTTCTTTTGGAGTACCATCAGAAAAGGGTGAACGATACTTTCAAACATTTCAAAAAAGAAAATCCGCCAGATTTATTGCAAATTTTCAGGAACCTTCTGCATCAGAAAAATGGTTTGTTTAAGCTTAGGATTTTGTATGATTTACAAGGAAATTATAATTGTGAAATTCAGCACTATTCTGTCCCGCTCATTTCTGATTTTCAATTGCTCAATGGAGATGATTTAAAATATTGCTTTAAGTATGAGAACCGGCAATTTTTTACTGAATTAAAATCAGAAGCAAAAGCGGCAGAAATTATTATTGTTCAAAATGGTCATATTACAGATACTTCTTTCAGCAATCTTATTTTCTTCAAAAATGAAACATGGTTTACACCTTCTACTTTCCTTCTGAATGGTGTCCAGCGTCAATTCCTTCTGAAAAATAATCAAATTAAAGAAACAAGAATCACGGTAGAGAATCTGAAAACCTTTTCTCATTTCAGGATTATTAATGCCATGAACGATATGAATTCAGGAATTATTTATCCTATAGAAAAAATCATCAACCTGCTTGGTTAATAAATGGTGATCAGTCTTTCAGGTATTCAAAATAGTTTTTCAGGATTTCTGCATTTTCAATTTCACGGGTGATCACTTCCAGGATTTTCGGCTTTTCACTGGTTCGGAAAAATCCGTCTAACACGCGTTCCAAAGTTCCGTCATCTTCTACTTTAATGTATTCAAAACCAAAATGCTGCGCAAGATTTCTGGCTTGTAAAGTGTGTGAAGTAGTTATAAACTCATCCAATGCGTTGCTCGCTTTGGAAGGCCCGGGAATAATTTTAAAAATATCGCCGCCGCCATTGTTGAAAACAACAATTCTCGTGTAAGGTGGAATGTATTGGTTCCATAATCCATTGATGTCATAGAAAAAACTGAGTTCGCCGGTTACCAATAGCACAGGGTTTTTATCTGCCATTGCAAAACCCATCGCTGTGGAAGTGGAACCGTCAATTCCGCTGGTTCCGCGGTTGCAGTAAACTTTAAACTTTTGAAAATCAAAAAGTTGTGCATACCGAATCGCAGAACTATTACTGAAATGGATGTTATAATTCGCAGGTGTTTTTTCTGCTAATAATTTGAAAAGGTAGAAATCGGAAAAACCGGTTTGCAGTGCATATTCCTGATGTTTTACATCTTTCTTTTCCCTCAGTATTTCCCAAAGATTGAAATAAGGTTGAGGTTCCAGATTGATGGCTTTCAGAAGTTTACTAAAAAAGACTTCGGGTTTTGCAGTGATTTGTTGTGTCAGCGAAAAGTAGGTATCTGGTTGCCAGATTTCATCAATATGCCAATGATTTTTGGGTTTGGCTTTTCTCAAAAACTGTTTTACCCTTTTGGAAACTACATTTTGTCCGATGGTAATGAGCAAATCCGGAGCGTATTTTCGTTCATCTTCATCATTAAAACCAAAGACGTAACGATCGATATGGGAAAAGAATTTCTCATTATTCAGGTTGGAGTTGGCTTCGGTTAAAACCACAGCACTATGATTTTTAACCAATTGTGAAAGCTGCATTTGCAGTTCTTCGCTGTAATCCCGCGTTCCTGCCAAAATGAGAATTCTTTTAGAAATGTTCCAGTCGGCAGTGAGTACGGACGGTAAATTATAATTTTTCTTTTGAATGGTATTTTCCACATCAGCAAACAACGGAAGCTCGGAAACCAGCTCATACAACGGTTCCGAAAGTGGAATGTTAATGTGTACCGGGCCTTGTTTTTCCAGACAAACTTCGATTGCTTTTTTTATGATATCAAAATTGTATTCATCAGCATTTTCCTCATCATCTTCTTTCAACTGAAAATCTCCATAACTGTGTTGGTTGAAAAGATTTTTTTGCCTGATGGTTTGCCCGTCGAATAAATCCACGAAATCTTCCGGCCGGTCTGCAGTTAAGAGTAATAACGGAACGTTTTGATAAAAAGCTTCGGTAACAGCCGGATAATAATTTGCTGCTGCCGAACCGCTGGTGCACGTTACGGCAACGGGGTTTTTTAGGCTTTTTGCCATTCCGATGGCGACAAATCCGGCACTTCTTTCATCCACGATGCTGTAACAGTTGAAGCTTTCTGTTTCCGAAAAATGAATAGAAATGGGCGCATTGCGCGAACCGGGAGAGATGATAAAATGCCTGATTCCATAGGCTTCCAGAAGGTGTGCCAAGATTTGGACACTGCGTTTCGATGAAAACTGTTTCATACCGCAAAGGTAGTGGTTTTTTGAAGCGGATGGTACACCGGTTTACAACTTTAAGATTTGCTCTTTATGAGAATTTGTTTACTTTTATCAGACAATAAATTCAGTTTTTATGTTAATTGACTAAAATTAAAATATACCTCAAAATAAACTTATGAAAACCCATACTGCCAATTATTTTGACACTTTTATAGAAGTAGCTGATGACACGAAAGCAGAAGTCGGAACGCCGCCACCGTTGAAGGAAAAGAAAACTGTGGCCGCAATGCAGTATGAGCTCCTAGTTGAAAATCCGTATCGTTTTACTTCGGATGATATTCTGTTTCAAGTGTATGCCGACAGAAACAAGGTGGAAAGCGGAGATTATTCTGAAGCTAGAAAAGCGTTTTTCTCCAAAGGACAACCTTGTTTTCGGGCTTCGCCGTTGACAAAAAGTTATGGGTTTGGAATTCACAGCGATAGTAACGGTAAAATTGCCCTTTATGGAATGGAAACAAAAGAATACCAAAATTTTGTGGCGGATTCAAACATCAAAAAGGTAAAAGCGATGAGATCTCAGAAAAAGTAAGCGGTTGATTTGAATAATAAATAATTTGCCAACTTTAAAGAAATAAAAAACAGCTCCCCGAAAGGAACTGTTCACACTCAAAAAAATCGTTGTAAGGTTACCGAAGTCTGTCCACAGATTTTACGAGCCTTTCATCTCTGCGGATGTAAATATTCGCCATAAAAAGGCAAAATATCGCTACCACAGGAAAGACGGGCTCAATACCTTTCTCAGGAAACGAAATTCCTCCAGATAAATTGAGCAGCCAGTACATCAGTACACCAATCAACAAAACGTTTATAAACAAGTTGAACGTATTCAACATGATTTGTCTTTGTCTTTGCTTATAACTGAAAATGGAAACGATTGCTACCATAAATGAAACCAAACTTATCGCCGCAACGATATATTGGCTTCCGAAAACTTCTGCATCCATTCCGGTAAAATGCAGAGCCGCTGCGGATAATGCAGCGATGAACAGGAAAACAGTTTGTATTCTTTGTATCATTTCAGCTAATAGAGCGCAAAAATAGCACAAATTTTGTTCAATTCAAAAATAAGTGTAGATTTGCAATACAGATTCCTTGGAAAAAAGTCGCCCGACTTGTTTTCTTATCAACTATCTTACAACAACATTTTTTTTTACGAAACATACCTATCATTACTATATGTTCAACTTAGAAACGCTAAGGTCTAAATCCATTTCGGAACTGACCAAAATTACCAAAGATTTGGGCGTGAAAGTAACCAAAAACAGCGATCCTGACACCATCATTTTCGCTATTCTTGATTTTCAGGCTTCCAATACCAAAATAGCCAAAGAATATTACCTCGCTTCCGAGCATCCTGCAAAGGAAGAAGAATCACAAAAAGCACCGGAGCAAGTGAAAAAAACAACTCCCAGAAAGCGAAGTACACCAAAACCCAAACCCGAGGAAGTAAAACCTAAACCAGAAACTGCCGAAGAAAAATCAGAAGTCACGGATATACTTACCATTCCGGCTCCAGTTGCGGTACAGGTACAGCCAACTGAGCAAACTCCAGCGCCCACTTCTGATAAAAAGAAAAGAAAAAGGGTAGACAACAAAACCGAACCTGAAAAATCGCAACCCGCTGAAAAACCAGCTCCCGCATCTTCCGAAAAAACGGAAACTCCTCCAGCGCCACAGCCTAAACCACAGCATCCAAATCAGGCCAACAACGGTGCGAAACAGCATCATCCTCAACATCAGCATAAAAATTCCAATCAACAAAAAAGTACAGAACCGCAGCAGGAATCTGAATCTAAAAAGGAATTTAATTTTGATGGTCTTGTTATTATCGAAGGAGTTTTAGAAATTTTGCCAGACAATTACGGCTTTCTCCGTTCTTCGGATTTCTCCTACATTTCTTCACCCGATGATGTGTATGTTTCTACCTCTCAAATTCGGAATTTCGGCCTGAAAACAGGAGATACTGTAAAAGGAATTGTAAGATTGCCAAAAGAAGGAGAGAAATATTTCTCGCTTCAAAAACCATTAGAAGTAAATGGAAGAGATCTGGCTTTCATCAAGGATCGTGTTGCTTTTGAATATTTAACACCACTTTTTCCTGAAGAGAAATTCAATCTTGCTGGAAAAGAGTCTACGATAGCCACCCGTGTCGTGGATTTATTTGCGCCTATCGGAAAAGGACAGCGCGCCATGATTGTTGCGCAACCCAAAACCGGTAAAACCATGTTGTTGAAAGACATTGCCAATGCTATAGCAGCCAATCATCCTGAAGCTTATATGATGGTTCTTCTTATCGATGAACGTCCGGAGGAAGTTACTGATATGGAAAGGAGCGTGAACGCAGAAGTAATTGCTTCTACATTTGATGAAGCTGCAGATAAACACGTGAAAGTAGCGAATCTGGTTCTTGCAAAAGCACAAAGAATGGTAGAATGCGGACACGATGTTGTGATTCTACTGGATTCTATTACCCGATTGGCAAGAGCTTATAATACCGTAACGCCTGCTTCCGGGAAAGTTCTTTCCGGTGGTGTGGATGCCAATGCGCTTCACCGTCCGAAAAGATTTTTTGGAGCTGCAAGAAATATTGAAGGCGGCGGATCTTTAACCATTATCGCCACTGCTCTTATTGACACAGGTTCTAAAATGGACGAAGTGATTTTTGAAGAATTTAAAGGAACCGGGAATATGGAACTGCAACTCGACCGGAAAATTGCGAATAAAAGAGTATATCCGGCCATTGATTTGGTGTCCTCCAGTACACGACGGGATGATTTGCTTCATGATGAAAATACCCAACAGAAAATGTGGATTTTCAGAAAGTATCTTTCTGATATGAATCCGTTGGAAGCAATGGAATTTGTTCAGAAAAATATAAAAGGTACATTGAACAACGAGGAGTTCTTGATGTCGATGAACCGTTAATAGTAGCTTTCATCAATTATTGATATAATTTTTTTAAAAAATGTTATAAGTTAAAAGAGCGTAAAGATCCCTATCTTTGAAACTAATTAAAATCAACAATATGTCATTTGAATTACCGAAATTAGGATATGCGTACGATGCATTAGAACCAACTATTGATGCTAAAACGATGGAAATCCATCATACAAAGCACCATCAGGCTTATATTGATAATCTGAATAAAGCCATCGCAGGCACCGAACTGGAAGGTAAATCTATTGAAGAAATCTGCAGAACAGGAGCAGATAAACCTGCTGTTAGAAATAATGGAGGGGGACATTTCAATCACACTCTTTTCTGGGAGATTTTGACACCTGGTGGAAGCAAAGAACCAACAGGAAACGTGAAAAATGCAATTGAAAAATTGGGAGGATTTGATAAATTCAAAACTGACTTTTCAGAAGCGGCTAAAACAAGATTCGGTTCCGGTTGGGCTTGGTTATGTAAAAAGGAAGATGGTTCCGTAGAAATTTGTTCAACTCCAAATCAGGACAATCCGCTAATGCCTAATGCAGGTTGCGACGGAACGCCAATCCTTGGTTTAGATGTCTGGGAACACGCTTATTATCTGAATTACCAGAACAGAAGACCCGATTATGTTACTGCTTTTTTTGAAGTAATCAATTGGGATAAAGTGGAAGAACTCTTCAATAAATAGACTTTTCTAAAATAAACGAAGGAAAAAAGACTGTTTTTACGACAGTCTTTTTTTCTTATACACTCCAGAATTCACGATCCAAGCTTCGGTATTGTATGGCTTCTGAAATATGGTCGCTCTCTATATTGTCCAGCCCTTCTAAGTCGGCAATCGTCCTTGCTACTTTTAGAATTCTGTCATAAGCCCGTGCAGAAAGATTCAGTTTTTCCATCGCCTGTTTGATCAGATTTTTAGATGCTTCCTCCAGCTCACAGTGTTTTTCTATTTCTTTCGGTCCCATCTGCGCATTATAACTGATGTCGAGATCCTTATAACGATCAGTTTGTTTGGCTCTGGCTTTCAGAACCCTTTCCCGTATCTCAAGACTGCTTTCTCCTTTTCGTTTGTCCGAAAGTTGGTCAAATTCCACTTTTTGAACTTCAATATGAATATCAATTCTGTCTAGCAACGGCCCGGAAAGTTTGCTCATATACCGTTGCATTTCAAATGCGGTGGAAGTATTATTCGGATCATCAGGAAAATATCCACTCGGACTGGGATTCATACTTGCGACCAACATAAAACTTGCCGGATAATTCACCGTGAACTTAGCTCTAGAAATCGTTACCACGCGATCCTCTAAAGGTTGCCGCATTACTTCTAGAACCGTTCTTTTAAATTCCGGCATTTCGTCCAGAAACAAAACACCGTTGTGTGCTAAAGAAATTTCTCCCGGTTGCGGATAGCTGCCACCACCTACCAAAGCGACATCAGATATCGTATGATGAGGGCTTCGGAATGGTCTCACTGTCATCAGAGAAGTTTCCGAACCTATTTTTCCGGCAACAGAATGAATTTTGGTAGTCTCCAGAGCTTCTTTCATGGTTAATGGCGGCAATACACTCGGAATTCGTTTTGCCAACATGGTTTTTCCGCTTCCCGGAGGCCCGATCAAAATAATATTATGTCCGCCAGCTGCAGCAACTTCCATCGCTCGTTTAGCTGTTTCCTGTCCTTTTACCTCAGAAAAATCAAATGGAAAATCGTTCATTTTTTCCTGAAATTCTTTCCGGGTATCCCATTCTGTGCGTTCCAGCGGAATTCCTTTATCAAAAAAGTCAATAACTTCTTTAATGTTTTCGACACCGTACACCTCCAGTTGGTTCACAATGGAGGCTTCGCGTGTGTTTTGTTTTGGGAGGATAATTCCTTTAAACCCTTCTTCCCGGGCTTTTATTGCAATGGGAAGAATCCCTTTTATTGGCTGTAAACCGCCGTCCAGAGACAGTTCGCCCATGATAATATAATCAGAAACCTGATCTCCCTGTATCTGTCCCGATGCGATCAGAATGCCAATGGCGATGCTCAGGTCATAAGCAGAACCTTCCTTTCTGAGATCGGCAGGAGCCATATTAATGGTGATTTTCTTTCCCGGAATTTTAAAACCCACATTTTTTAATGCTGCGGAAATTCTGTGGCTGCTCTCTTTTATAGCGTTATCGGGCAGGCCAACCAAATAATAGCCTACACCTGGCGTATCTACATTTACCTCGATGGTAATGGTTTGTGCAGAAACTCCATAAATGGCACTTCCATAGATTTTTATAAGCATATCAAATTTGGTTTAAATGGTAAAAATAAGAAGTTTATGTTATACAAAAAACAGGAAAATTCCTGTTTTTTCACTTCATTTTTATCGTTACTTTTGTTTATCTGCTGAGGAACATAACTTGACGACTAGATAATTTATTTTAGAAACAATAGAAAAATTCATTTCAACTAAACAATTTTACAAAAATGATACAAAATATTCCCATCGAAAAAGTGTTGTTTCTGGATATCGAAACCGTACCGAACGCTTCAGCTTGGGAAGATCTTCCCGATTCCGAGAAAAAACTCTGGGACAAAAAAACTTTTCATCAACGTAAAAACGAATTGACAGCGGAAGACTTTTATCAGGAACGAGCGGGTGTGATGGCAGAATTTGGGAAGATTATTTGTATCTCTATCGGAAAAATAGAGAAAAACGGAAAACTTCTTATTAAAAGCTTTTATGGAGACGATGAAAAAGTTTTGCTGGAAGAGTTTGGTGAAATTTTTAACAGACCTAAATTAAGAGATTCCATCTTGTGTGCACATAACGGAAAAGAATTTGATTTTCCGTGGATTGCCCGTCGTTTTCTAATTAACGGAATGCAGCCTCCGATCCCGTTTCAGATGTACGGAAAGAAACCCTGGGAAATTCCACATATTGATACAATGGAGCTCTGGAAATTCGGGGATTATAAATCGTATATTTCGTTGGAACTTCTTGCTCATGTATTTCAAATCCCTACGCCTAAGGACGATATCGATGGTTCACAGGTTTCATCAATCTATTATATTGATAAAGATTTATTTAGAATCGTTCAATATTGTGAGAAAGATGTCTTAACTTTGGCCAATATTTTCCGCAGAATGAGACAGGAAGAATTGCTTATTAAAAAAGAGGAATAATTCAGGATGCGGCAAAAATTTTGAATTATGAAGTTAAATGACGAACAAATAGCCAATTTAGGCGATAATATTATTAAAGCACTCAAAACCGTTTATGACCCTGAAATACCGGTCGATATTTATGAATTAGGACTTATTTACGATATACAGATTTCTGATGAAGCCGAGGTAAAAGTAGTGATGACTTTAACAACGCCTAATTGCCCCGTTGCTGAAAGTATGCCCGCCGAAGTGAAAGAAAAAGTAGCCGGCGTAGAAGGTGTGAAATCTGTGGATCTGGAACTTACTTTTGAACCGGCATGGCATAAAGATATGATGAGTGAAGAAGCGAAATTCGAACTTGGAATTTTATTCTGATTTGAAATACAGTTGATCAATAGAAATTATATTCATCATCTTCATCTACAGGAATATTCCGAAGGAAATTATCGAATTCTTCACCGGGATAATTGCTTTCCGCGCCATAAGAATCGATAATAATTCCTTTGTTTCCCTTCTGATCTACAACTACATAAAGTACTGCATTATCTTCCGGGCTGCTGTCACCTTCAAAACGGAAAGTTTTTAATATTTTTAAATCTTCTGGCTGGTAAGCATGCTCATTACCTTCCAAAATCATCTGCAGATTTTCATGCATCCGAAATTCATTCGTAATTCCTTTATCTGCAAGCTTACTCATTATTTGGCTCATGGTGAGCATCGGTTTTGGTTTTTCCATTGTATTTTTAATTTGTGATGATCAAATATAAAAATATTGTTTAACGAAAACCTTATAGAATTATAATGATTTCTTATTTTTAAAGACCAAATATTAGTATCAGTGTTTAAACCTGAAATTTTGAAAGAAATCTGTGTTGTTAGAATGCCGTTCGGTAAGTATAAAGATACCGTTTTAGCCGATTTGCCTGTTTCTTATCTTGAATGGTTCATGCGTAACGGCGGTTTCCCGAAAGGTAAACTCGGGATGCAACTTTCTACGATTTACGAAATTAAAATTAACGGTTTAATGGATTTGCTAACACCGCTACGTGGAAATACGAAGAATAATGACTCGCCCAAAAAGAAGATTTTCAGATTTTAAGAAACAGTGAACGAAGAAGTCGTTCTAACCTTTAAGTACAGCAATTTCATCACGTAATTTCGCAGCTTTTATAAAATCAAGATTTTTCGCAGCTGCTTCCATGGCTTTCTGTTTTTCAGCAATGAGCTTATCCAAATCCGCTTCGCCATAAGTTTCGCGCTGTTCAGCAACCTGTTTTAAGATCTCTTTCTGCGTATATTTTTCATCAGGGAAATCTTTAGCTCTTCCCACCAAAGCTTCAGATATTTTTTTGTTAATCTGAGTTGGAACAATATTATTTTCCAGATTGTATTGCATCTGTTTATCTCGTCGATAATTGGTTTCATCGATGGCAGCTTGCATGCTTTTTGTGATTTTATCCGCATACAATATTGCTCTTCCGTTGATATTTCTTGCAGCCCGCCCAATAGTCTGAATCATCGAACGTCTTGACCTCAGCATTCCTTCCTTGTCTGCATCTAATATTGCAACAAGAGAAACTTCAGGTAAATCCAGGCCTTCCCTCAAAAGATTCACTCCAATCAGAACGTCAAAAAGCCCGGTGCGTAAATCCTGCATGATCTGGATCCGCTCCAAAGTTTCCACATCAGAATGAATGTATCTGCTTCTGATTCCAAATCTTGTAAAGTATTTTGTGAGTTCTTCCGCCATTTTCTTAGTAAGCGTTGTCACCAAAACGCGTTCATCAATTTCTGCCCGTTTTTGAATTTCTTCCATCAAATCATCAATTTGATTAATCGTCGGCCGAATATCGATCACAGGATCCAGAAGTCCCGTCGGACGGATGATCTGTTCCACATATTCACCGCCGGTTTTTTCCAGTTCGTAATCTGCCGGTGTTGCGGATACATAAATCACCTGGTTTTGCATTCCCTCAAATTCTTCAAACTTCAAAGGACGGTTGTCCATCGCAGCCGGAAGCCGGAAACCATATTCTACCAAGGCTTCTTTACGGCTGCGGTCGCCGCCGTACATCGCGTGAACTTGCGGGATTGTCGCGTGAGATTCATCAATTACCATGAGAAAATCTCGTGGAAAGTAGTCTAACAGACAAAAAGGCCTTGAGCCGGGCAACCTTCCGTCAAGATAGCGGGAATAATTTTCAATTCCGGAACAATATCCGAGTTCTTTAATCATTTCTAAATCCAACTCTGTACGCTCCTGTAAACGCTTGGCTTCCAGAGGTTTTTCAATGCTGTTGAAAAAGTCTACTTGTTTTACCAAATCATCCTGAATATCCCGAATGGCACCGTTTAACGTTTCTTTTGAAGTCACAAAAAGATTGGCAGGATAGATTTGAATTTGGTCGAAATTACTTTCCACATTTCCTGAAACCGGATCAAAAGTTTGAATTTTCTCGATCACATCCCCAAAAAAATGAACCCGAACAGCATTGTCCGCATACGCTGGGAAAATATCAATAACATCGCCTTTCACCCTGAAAGTTCCTCGCTGAAACTCATTCAATGTTCTGGCATATAAAGCATTAACCAACGAATGCAATAGCGCAGTTCTGGTCACTTTATCACCAACCGCAATTGAAATAAGGGATTTATGAAATTCGTTTGGGTTTCCGATACCGTAAATACAGGAAACGGAGGCAACTATCAGAACATCCCGCCTTCCGGAAAGCAAACTTGCCGTTGCCGAAAGTCTTAGTTTCTCAACTTCTTCATTGATGGAAAGGTCTTTTTCGATGTAGGTTCCGCTCGAAGCAATGTACGCTTCCGGCTGATAATAGTCGTAATAGGAAACAAAATATTCAATGGCATTTTCCGGGAAAAATTCCTTGAACTCCATAAAAAGTTGTGCTGCCAATGTTTTATTGTGTGCTAAAACGATGGTTGGTCGCTGAATGTTATTCACAACATTGGCTATGGTAAAAGTTTTTCCGGAGCCTGTTACACCCAGAAGAGTCTGATATTTTTCGCCGGTTTCTATTCCCTTTGTCAATTTTTCAATTGCTTGGGGCTGATCACCAGTTGGTTTAAAGTTGGAATGGAGATTAAATTTCATTGTTCAAAAATACAAAAAGAAAAAAGTAATGTCAGCCCATCATGGTTCTAATTAATTTTGAAACAATAAGCATAAAAGCTATAACCTGTCAATTCAGAAAAGAACTATTTTTACTAAAATTTGAATAAATGAACAGTGCATTTAAATTTCTGGCTGTGGCGACATTATTTCTTGCAGGTTGCCAAAACAATACCAAAAGCCAAAACGGATCTTCGGAAGCGGTTGGAACAGCCCTCCCAAATCCGGAAAGTGATAAGAGAAATACTGATATTCCGGCTGCTTATGAAGGGCAAACCAGGGTAAAAGGCGTGAAAACATCGGTTCCGTATGAAGCTCAGGTAATCGCTTCCGGTCTCGGGAAACCTTGGGGAATTATTAATTTACCGGACGGAAGATTTTTGATCACCGAAAAATCAGGATCTATGATTATTGTTTCAAAAGATGGTAAAACAAAACTTACCGTCGACGGATTTCCAAAAGTGGATGATAAAGGGCAAGGTGGTCTTTTAGATGTCGCTTTAGATCCTGATTTTAAAAACAACAGAATGATATACTGGACTTTTTCAGAACCAGTTAGCAACGGAAATCATACAGCCGTAGCGAAAGGAAAATTATCTGCTGACGAGAAATCAGTTGAAAATCCGGTGGTGATCTTTCGTGCAGTTCCAACTTATGATGGTGATAAACACTACGGAAGCAGAATTATTTTTGATAAAGACGGAAATTTATTCGTAACTACAGGAGAACGGTCAGATATGGCAACGCGTCATTTGGCACAAGATCAAAGTGGTTATTTAGGAAAAATTCTTAAAATAAATAAAGAAGGAAAAGCAGCTGCAGGAAATCCAAATATACCGAGCTGGAAACCGGAAATTTATGCTACAGGAATCAGAAATCCGCAAGGTATTGCATTTCATCCGACAACGGGAGCGTTATGGCAGGCTGAAATGGGGCCCAAAGGAGGGGATGAAGTGAACCTCATAAAACCTGGAATCAATTATGGCTGGCCAACGATTACTTACGGCGAAGAATACAGCGGAAAAACCATTGGCGAAGGAATCGGGCAGAAAGACGGATTGGAACAACCGGTTTATTTCTGGGATCCTTCCGTTTCTCCCAGCGGGATTGATTTTTATACCGGAAATATTGCGGAATGGAAAAATAATTTAATGATTGCCTGCCTTAGCGGAAAAAAAATTATTCGGCTTGTGATAGAGAATGACAAAGTAACCGGCGAAGAATGGTTATTAGAAGACGAAAATGAAAGATTCAGAGATGTTTTGAATGGCCATGATGGAAATCTGTACGGTATTACGGACAGCGGCAAACTGTATAAAGTTTCTCCAAAATAGGGTATCTTTGTCGGATAAAAAATATAAAATATGAAGAAATTATTATTAGCAGTTTCCATTTTAAGTTTAGGATTTGCCTATGCACAAAACAGTGCCTATAGAGGTGAGGGAGACCTCCGATTGAATATTGGTGCGAATTTGCAAAGCGGAGGAACCGGAATTATGGTGTCTTTGGATTATGGTTTGGGCGAAAGTTTTTCTGTTGGAGCACAGGCTGGTTATCTGCTGGGAGCTAAAGAAAATGTCATTGGGGATAAAATTATGGCGGAACATCGGTTTGATGTAAAAGCCAGAGCCAGCGCACACTTGGGTGGTGTTATTGGTCTTCCTGAAAATTTCGATATTTATCCGGGACTGAACCTTGGACTGAAGAATTTCGGTGGCCATGCGGGAGTTCGATATTTCTTTGATAAAGGATTCGGGATTTTTGCAGAAACTCAGTTTCCTATCGCGAGATTCAATACGGATGCGACGGGCTACCGTTTATTGAACAATCAGTTTGCATTTCTCGTAGGCGCATCTTTTGACCTGAACAGAAACCGTGCTACTGCTGAATAAATTATTCATAACCTAAAAAGTAAATCCCGGAAAGCTTTTCAGTTCCGGGATTTTTTGTGCTGTTCTTCTACGCTTCTTTCAGCTTCACTGTAAAATGACGCAAAATTTCCGGTTCCCAGGTGATTTGATATCCTTTGGTGATTTCATTTCTTCTCTCAAAAACATTTTTTAATGCCACCGCAATGTAATCCATGTGATTATTAGTGTAGGTGCGACGCGGAATAGCCAAACGCAAAAGCTCCAGTTTCGGATATCGGTTTTCTCTTGTTTCGGGATCACGGTCTGCCAATAGCGTCCCGATTTCTACACCCCGGATTCCGGCTTCTTTATACAATTCCAACCCCAGTGTTTGTGCAGGAAATTCCTCTCTTGGAACATTGGGCAAGAATTTCAATGCATCAATGAAAACGGCATGTCCACCGATCGGTTTTTGAACCGGAATTCCAAATTCCATTAATTTATTTCCGAGATATTCAACTTGTGAAATTCTGCTTTCTAGGTACTCTAGTTCGGTAGCTTCATCCAGACCAACGGATAGAGCCGACATATCTCTTCCAGCCAGTCCGCCATACGTGATGAAACCTTCATAAATAATAGTAAAATTGGACGCTTTTTGAAAAACTTCTTCGTTATTCAGTGCAATAAATCCACCGATGTTCACCAAGCCGTCTTTTTTAGAACTCATCGTCATTCCTTCTCCGTAGGAAAAAATTTCGCGACAAATTTCTTTGATACTTCTGTGTTGCTGACCTTCCTCTCTTCGTTTGATGAAATAGGCGTTTTCTGCATACCGCGCACTGTCGAAATAAATAGGAATTCCGTAACGGTCAGAAAGTTCTTTTACCTCTTTTATATTCTTGATAGAAACAGGCTGTCCTCCGGAAGTATTGCAGGTAATCGTAATGAGACAAAAAGGAATTTTATCTTTTGGATAGGTTTGATATACTTTCTCCAGTTTTTCCAGATCGATATTTCCTTTAAAAGGATGAAGGTTTTTGATGTCAAAAGCCTCGTCTATGGTACAATCTATTGCGTGCGCTTTCCTGATTTCGATATGGCCTTTTGTCGTGTCAAAATGAGAATTTCCGGGAATCACATCGTCCTCTTTTACCAAGACAGAAAATAGAACATTTTCGGCAGCTCTACCTTGGTGAGTAGGCAAAAGGTAAGGAAATCCTGTAATTTTCTGAACAGTATTGTGAAGTGCTTCAAAAGAGCGGGAACCTGCGTAGCTTTCGTCGCCAGTCATCAGCGCACCCCATTGCTTGTCGCTCATGGCACCTGTGCCGCTGTCGGTGAGCAGATCTATAAATACTTGTGAAGATTTTAAATTAAAAAGATTGAAGTTTGCTTTTTTCAGCCATTCTTCTCTTTCTTCTTTTGTGGATTGACGAATTTCTTCGATCATTTTAATTCTGTAAGGTTCAGCGTAGGGTAAGTTCATTTCGTTAAATATTTTCTGTAAGTAAGGTTGGTAATATTAATAGTAAATTTATTTTATTCCGCAGTTTTGGAAATATTTTTTTCAAGGTGAAATCCCGCTACACCACCGCTTACAGCAAATTTCATGGCTGTTGCAGCACTCATTCCAATAATAGGTTCTATGTTATCTTTTTTGGTGACAATGACCCATCCGGAAATGGCATAAGAGTGCGGAAGGTAAACCGCAACGTGTTCATTTTTATTCACCTCCAACATGTTTTGTTGCGTCAGGAAACCAATTCTCCATATTTCGGGATGTTCGTTGGTCTTTACCCAAACGGGATGGTTGAATTTCTTTTTATCGCCAACGAAGGACGACATCACATCTTTTGTAGGCGTATAAATATGCTTGATGCCTGGTGTTTTTTCCAAAAGAAAATCGATTCTGTCCAGCAAAAGTCTTCCTAAAATGAATTTATTTCCCAAAAATCCCAGAATGGCGGTGAGAGTAATAACAGAAATAAAAACCAATCCCGGATACTGATGTGAAACGGAAGGAAAAAGATTATCAATAGAAGAAATAATATACCAGATGACGAAAACCGTGAGCCCAAACGGGCCGATAATCATCAATCCCTGAAAAAAAGACTTGAGGAAGAATCCCGGAAAATCTCTTTTTCTTTTCACATTGGCCGGCAGCCAGCTTTGTTTATCCGTGTATTGTTTCTCTGGTTCCATATCCTGCGATGATTTTTGCTTCATATTCAAGCCATTCTTCCCATCGTTCGTTCACTTTTTCAGGATCGCCCAACTGCCGAGCGAAACCAATGAATGTAGTATAATGGTTGGCCTCGGAGATCATTAATTCCCGATAAAAAACTTTTAGTTCTTCGTCTTTTATATTTTCTGTGAGCACCCGAAAGCGCTCGCAACTTCGGGCTTCTATCATGGCTGCAAAAAGCATTTTATCGATAATTAAATCTTCACGGCTTCCCTGAATGATAAATTTGGCCAGATCATTTACGTAATCATCCTTCCTCGCTCTGCCAAGCTGATAACCGCGTTTTTTAATAATCTCATGAACCTGCTGAAAATGATCCAGTTCTTCCTGAGCAATGGCCAGAAGTTCGGAAACGATGTCAGGATATTCCGGCAACATAGTAATGAGCGTGATAGAATTGGTGGCTGCTTTCTGCTCACACCAAGCGTGATCCGTCAGAATCTCAGGAAGATTGGATTCTGCGATATTCGCCCAGCGCGGATCAGTCGGGAGTTTTAATTTGAACATATTTTCCTGTGTTTTTGGTAAATTTAAGATTTATCATTGATAAAATTCCATTTTCAAAATTATAACATCTCATTATATGATTCACATGATTTCAGAAATTTTGATTTTGTGGCACTCTAGTTGAAATTCTCATCCTATCAATTATTCAACTATTAAAAAATAAAATTATGACAACTTCATTATTAAAAAGAAAATCCGAAAAACTCGTGTTGCTTACTATTATGCTGCTTTCAAGTATTGCGGCTTTTGCCCAAGACAGCATTTCCATCACTGAAACTACCACCACTAGTACCACAACTGAAGAATGGATGGCAAATCCGTTATATTGGGTGATAGGTGCATTGCTTTTAATCGTTTTGATTGCCTTTATCGTAAGAAGTAACAGCAGAAAAGACTAAGATTTCCACGTTATTTTTTTCGTGCTAACTCATGGAATGTTTAAATATTTATGCGTTTGTACGGAAGCTTGCCAGTGTGGATTTGCCAGAATATAATCTGTAATCTTAGGATACATTTCGTGTCGCTTGCTCCATTCGCTTTGTAGAAAGAGTCGGCATTCAGGAGAAACTCTGGCTGCTTGTTCTTCGGCGAATTTAAAATCGTGTTGATTGAAGATAATCATTTTCAATTCTTGAGCTTGCTGATAAATCTCCGGCTTTGGCAATCCTGTCTTTTTTGGAGAAAGACAAATCCAGTCTAGAATTCCACTCATAGGATAGGCGCCGGAGGTTTCGATATGAATGGTACATCCCAGTTCTTTCAGCCTTCCGGTTAGGATGTCAAGATTCCACATCAGCGGTTCTCCGCCGGTTAATACGATAGTTTTGCAAAAACTTGCTGCTATTTCGGCTACAGATTTCGCATCCATAAGTGGATGTAAATTAGGATCCCAGCTTTCTTTCACATCGCACCAATGGCAGCCTACATCACAACCGCCTAATCTTATAAAATAGGCTGCTTTTCCGGTATGTGCACCTTCGCCCTGTATGGTATAAAAATGCTCCATCACCGGGAGCATTTTTCCTTGTTTTAATAGTATTTCCTGATCGTTTGTCATTTATTTTTGTACAAAATCCATTCATAGAATTCTGTCTTGCAAAATTATTTATTAAATCTCTTGTAGGCAAGTAAAGTGTTTTTCATCAGCATTGCCCTTGTCATCGGTCCAACTCCGCCTGGAACCGGGGTAATCCATCCCGCTTTCGGTTCGCAACTTTCGTAATCTACATCGCCTTCAAGGTGATAACCTTTTGCTCCTGTATCTTCTACGCGGGTTATTCCCACATCAATAATAACTGCACCTTCTTTGATCATGTCTGCTTTCAGATATTTCGGAGCACCTAAAGCCACGATAACTATATCCGCATTCCGGGTATATTCTTCTATATTCCGGGTATGGCTGTGCACGACTGTTACGGTTGCATCTCCGGGATTTCCTTTGCTGCTCATCAGAATGCTCATCGGTCTGCCAACAATTCTGCTTCGGCCTACTACCACGCAGTGTCTTCCGCGGGTAGGTATGTGATGTCTTTCCAGTAATGTCATGATTCCATACGGTGTTGCAGGAAGAAATGCTTCCATTTCCAATGCCATTCTGCCGAAATTCTCCGGATGAAAACCATCCACATCTTTTTTAGGATCTATTGCATTGATGATTTTTTCCTGATCTATTCCTTTCGGAAGTGGAAGTTGGACAATAAATCCGTCCACTTCTTCATTATCGTTGAGTTTTGTAATCTCCGCAAGAAGCTCTTTCTCGCAAACAGTGTCTGGGAAACGGATTAAAGACGAAACAAATCCTACTTCTTTGCAGTCTTTTACCTTGCTGTTGACGTAGGCTTTACTTGCGCCGTTTTCACCCACCAGAATCGCTGCCAAATGAGGCGGCCTTTTCCCTGCTTCTGTAATTTTTTCTACTTCCAGTTGAATTTCTTGTTTGATTTCTTTGGAAACTTTGAGTCCGTCAAGAATCTGAGCCATTTTTTATTTATTTTTGATGATTGCTATATCCTGGAAATGGGCGGCATTTTCTTTTGAAACGAAGCCATTCCAATATCCAGGTTGTATATTTTCGATTTCTAATCCAGCGTTTTCTGTCATTTTCTGTAAGAGCGGAATACTGACTGCGATGTTCGCGGATTCCACTTTTTTATTCATCAGCCGATAGCCTTCTGAAAACTGATGCGGAAAGCTGAATCCTTCATTATTTGCAATCGTTTCTTCAGTGTTTTCATCGTACAAAAAGAAAGTAGCCAGACACTTTCCCTCGGGTTTCATTACCCTTTGAATCTCTTTGAGATAATGTTGAATTTCATGAGTTTTCATGTGGGTGAAAACTGAAAAAAGAAAAACTTTATCAAAATGATGATTGGGATATGGAAATTTAAATTCCGAAACTTTGGTATCAAATGTATTGTACAAATCGTTGTGAAGCGGAACGAATTTGAAACTGAAGTTAGGGTATTTTGTTGTAATATTTTTTTGGCACCAGTCCACTCCCTTTTTTACGACATCGAAACCTTCGTATTGTCCTGTGGTGATTATTTCCGTTAAAGGAACTGCAGTTCGGCCAATTCCGCTGCCAATATCCAGTACCACGTCATCACTTCTCAAATCAATATACTCTTTAAGCTGTTGTGCCTGCTTTTTTCCTTGTTCTATGAAATCTCCGGATCCAATATAAATGTCTCCTTTTCCGGGTTCCATTATTCCTTTTTTTCCGAAAAGGTTTCTATAGCAATCGTGTGGCCAATAATAGATTTTTCTTACCAACAGCCTGATTTCGGGGCTTAATGCATAATATAAAGAGCGAATACTCATAAATGATGGCGTTTAAAATAAGCAATTAAACCATTGGTGGAGCTATCGTGAGAGGTAATATGATGATCATTTTTCAACTCCGGAAGTATCGTTTTGGCCAGAACTTTCCCCAACTCTACTCCAAACTGATCATAACTGAAAATATTCCAGATCACGCCCTGCACAAAGATTTTATGTTCATAAAGTGCAATAAGCTGTCCCAAAGAGAAAGGAGTCAACTCCTTAAACAGCAGACTATTTGTGGGTTTGTTTCCTTGGAAAATATGATGATTAACGAGATTTTCTACAGTTGCAGCATCCATTCCGGATTTTGCCAGTTCTGTTCTTGCTTCGATTTCCGTTTTTCCAAAAGCCAAGGCTTCCGGCTGAGCGAAAAAATTAGCCAGCAATTTTTCCTGATGATCTGAAAGATGATCTGCAGACTGGGTAAAAGCAATAAAATCTGCAGGAATTATTGCAGTTCCCTGATGAATCAGCTGAAAAAATGCATGTTGCCCGTTGGTTCCGCGTTCGCCCCAAAGAATAGGGCCAGTTTTGTAATTAATAAATTCACCGTTGCGATCCACAGACTTGCCGTTGCTTTCCATATCTGCCTGTTGCAAATAGGCCGGAAAACGATGTAGATATTGAGAATAAGGAAGAATTGCATGGGTTTCTGCATGATGAAAATTTCTGTACCAAATTCCCAGCAATCCCATAATTACCGGAATATTTTCGCTGAATTTCGCTGTCCGGAAATGCTGATCCACATTAAAAGCACCTGTCAACAATTCCTCAAAACGGGTAAAACCAACGGCTAAAACAATACTTAATCCGATGGCGCTCCAGAGAGAGTATCTTCCGCCAACCCAGTCCCAAAACCTGAACATATTTTCTTCATCAATACCAAAGTTTTTTACTGCTTTTGTATTCGTTGATATCGCCACAAAATGTTTTGCAATATCCTCATATTCACCACCATTTTTTAAAAACCAATCTTTAGCAGATGCTGCGTTGGTCATAGTTTCCTGAGTTGTGAAGGTTTTGGAGGCAATAATAAAAAGTGTGGTTTCAGCATTCAGTGCTTTCACTGTTTCCGCCAGATGGCTTCCGTCAATATTGGAAACAAAATGTACATTCAGCCGGGTTTTGAAATGTTTCAAGGAAGATACCACCATCGCCGGACCCAGATCTGAACCGCCGATTCCGATATTGACGACATCTGTAATTTGTTTACCCGAAAATCCGCGATGCTCGCCGGAAATTATTTTTTCAGAAAAATCCCGCATCTGATTCAAAACCATTCTGATTTCTTCCTTGATATTTTTGCCATCAATCAAAATCGGATCATCAGAAAAATGACGAAGTGCAGTATGAAGAACAGCTCGGCTTTCTGTTTCATTAATTTTAGTTCCGGAAAACATGCTGTCAATTGCTTCCTTCAATTGGCATTCTTCCGCAAGCTGAAACAGAAGCGTAATCGTTTCCTCGTTAATCAAATTTTTAGAATAATCGAAAAGGAAATTTTCTTTCTCAACCGAAAAATTGCTGAAACGCTCCGGCTGCAGGAATAAAGTCCGCAAATCAAAATCGGTCCGGGCAAAATGAGCCTGAAGCTTTTTCCAGGCCTGTGTGGTGGTAGGATTTATTTTAGCGAGCATACATTTTTGAATTGTAACCGAACTTCAAACTGAGACAAAGTTACGGAAAAAATAAGGCTTTGGAAAGAACACAATGAGTTAGCAGAAATAAAAAATCCGCTTTCAGAAGTGTGAAAGCGGATAAATATAGTGTTTTGCTTGAGGATTGCTTTCCCGGATTAAAGTGAGAAAAGCAATGCCATCAGGTTAATGATGACCGTGATCATTAAACGGGCCGCGACCTTTCGGATTGCTGTAAATCACTTCGGCACCTTGTTCCGGTAATGTTTTTCTTCTTATATCTTCAGGATCGAAAGGTTTTGTTTTTCCAAAATATTCTCTTAATCCTGAAGTCAGCCACATTGGGATGATGACTCCGAAAAACATCAGGATACACCAGAATCCTATCAGGAACATGATTACAAAAAACACGAACCAAAAGAATTGGTAACCTGGCCAGAAAGATGATAATATCAATAACATTGAATTCAGATTTTGAGCAAAATTAAATTATTTTGTTGTATTAAAAAAGTTTTTCATCCTGATTTTTGTTATTTGAAAGCACTTTAGATCATTTTAACGGGAAATACTCTCGAAGAAATCATTCCCTTTGTCATCTGTAATAATAAAAGCAGGAAAATCCACTACTTCAATTTTACGGATGGCTTCCATACCCAATTCCGGAAAATCAACTACTTCTACCGATTTGATATTTTCTTTTGCCAGAATCGCAGCCGGGCCGCCAACAGATCCTAAATAAAAACCACCGTATTTCGCACAGGCATTCGTAACATCCTTGCTTCGGTTTCCTTTTGCCAGCATAATCATGCTGCCGCCATGAGCCTGAAATTCGTCCACATACACATCCATTCTCCCGGCGGTTGTAGGCCCAAAACTTCCGGAGGCCATCCCTTCTGGCGTTTTAGCCGGCCCGGCGTAATAAATCGGATGATTCTTAAAATATTCGGGCATCGGATTACCGGAATCCAGAATTTCTTTGATTTTTGCATGCGCAATATCACGAGCCACAATAAGGGTTCCGCTAAGTTTCAGTCTTGTTTTTATCGGATATTTTGAAAGTTCAGCAAGAATCTCTGCCATAGGACGATTAAGATCTATGGCTACAGGAGCTTCCAAATGTGGTGGCGTTTCCGGCAAAAATCTTTTAGGATTCTCTTCCAGCTGTTCCAGAAAAATTCCTTCTTTATTGATCATTGCCTTGATATTCCGGTCTGCCGAACAGGAAACTCCCATCCCAACCGGACAACTCGCAGCGTGTCTTGGCAACCGGATAACGCGAACATCATGAGTGAGATATTTCCCTCCGAACTGAGCACCAATTGTACTTTTTCGACAAATATCTTGCACTTTTTCTTCCCATTCCAAATCGCGGAATGCCTGTCCGCCCATATTTCCTTCTGTAGGAAGATGGTCATAATATCCGGCGCTCGCTTTTTTCACAGCAGCCAAATTGGCTTCCGCCGAAGTTCCTCCAATCACCAAGGCGAGGTGATATGGCGGACAAGCTGCGGTGCCCAAATCCATTATAGATTTCCGGATGAACTCTTCCATGGATTTTTCATTCAGCAACGACTTGGTTTTTTGATACAGGAAAGTTTTATTGGCCGAACCACCACCTTTTGCAAGAAACAGGAATTTGTAGGAATCTCCTGCCGTTGCGTAGATGTCGATCTGTGCGGGGAGATTGGAACCTGAGTTTTTTTCCTCAAACATGGTAAGAGGTACGATTTGTGAATATCTGAGATTTCGGTTTTGGTACGTATTAAAAATTCCTTTGGAAATCCATTCTGCATCCTCAGCACCGGTGTACACATTTTCGCCTTTTTTGGCTACACAAATCGCGGTTCCGGTATCCTGGCATGACGGCAGTGCTCCTTCCACAGCTACAGCGGCATTTTGCAGAAGATTGTACGCAACAAATCTGTCGTTATCAGTAGCTTCAGGATCATCAATAATATTTTTTAATTTTTGAAGATGTGAAGGGCGAAGCATAAAAGAAACATCGCTAAGTGCATTTTCGGCTAAAAATTCGAGGCCTTTCGGGTCGATCACGAGAATTTCCCTGTCGCCAAGTTTTTCTATTTTTACAAAATCCGAAGTCAGTTTTTTGTATTGCGTGTCATCTTTTAAAATAGGATAAGGTTCCTGATACTGAAATTCCATCATTAATTTTTTATAACAGCAAATTTACAGAAATTTACCGATTGGCAGGCACTGCAACGGTGTGATCAAAATCATTTTTTGTGCTGCAAATGCAGAGACATTTTCTCTACAAATGAAAATGCAGCGGGACAGATAACGGTGTTTTGAATGGTAAGATGATTAATCTGGTAAATTTTCTTTCTGTTCGTATGTGGAAATTCGCGACAGGCTTTTGGCCTTATTTCATAAATAGAACAGGTGTTGTCTTCATTCAAAAACCAACATGGAAGCGAATTCAGTACTTTATCCTGATCTTCATCCGTTCTCAGAAAACGATTTTCAAAGTCTACAGCTTTCATTTTCAGGCCTTTTGATATTCTTTCAATATCTTTTTCCGTAAAAAGTGGTCCTGTGGTTTTGCAGCAATTGGCACATTTGAGACAATTGATATTTTTAAAAACTTCATCATGAATATTTTGAACAGTAACATCCAGATTTTTGGGCGGTTTTTTCTTCAGCTGTGCCAGAAATTTCTGATGTTCTTTTTGTTTCTGAAGCGCTTGTATTTTATGAAGTTCCAAATCCATCGGGCAAATTTACTTTTTTTAAAATTTCATCCAAAAGGCAATGCTTATAATATTTCATAACTTTGTGGTTATGAAAGATCTTGAAACAAGAGCAGACATTGAACTTCTGGTGAATACTTTTTATGGCAAAATTCAGAAAGACGAAACCATTGGTTATTTTTTTAATGATGTAGCTCAGGTAGACTGGAATATTCACCTTCCGAAAATGTATCAGTTTTGGGAAACTTTGTTATTCGGAAAGGTCTCTTACAAAGGAAATCCCATGTCCGCCCATTTTCCTGTTAATGCGAAAGTTGCCATAGAAAAACATCATTTTCAACATTGGCTTCAGCTCTGGACAGAAACGGTAGAGGAACTTTTCGCAGGTGAAATTGCAGAAATGGCCGTTTATAAAGCCAGAAATATATCACAACTCATGGCTCACAAAATGGCGGTAGCGAAAAAGTTGGAATAAAAAAAGCTGTTTCGAAACTGTTTATTTTTGAGAGTTTTAAAATTAAATAATTATTTAAGAAACTAATTGATATTATTCCATAAATAATAGTCCTGAAAGTCTGTAAACATGTGAAATAGAAGTCCTACGGAAATAATCCTGAGATTTCCTTTAAGAAAAATAGTTCCCAGAAAATACAGCGCAATCATCGGATAAGAATGTAACGGATGAAACCCGATACTGTTCCTGTCCGGATCGAAAAGCGGTGTTGCCAGAAGATGATCCAGATCTACCAACATGGTTGCAAGCATCAGAAAGTAAGCTTTCTTCCAATTTTTTCTGAAGAAAACCAGCGCTATAAAAACCGGAAAAACCAAATGTAAAAAATAATGAACAAAGGTTCGCCAATCAGACAACTCCATATATTCTTCCTTTTAAATAATCCTGCCGAAGCGCCTCATTCAGCTTTTCAATAGCGTAACGAAGTGTGGTTCGCGGCATTTCCCGATAATGCTTATTCAGAAAACCGAGGAGAATTTCTTCATTTTTATTTCCCATTTCACGCAGTAACCAGCCGTTGGCTTTGTGCATCAGATCATGAGTATGTTTCAGGTTTTGAAGCACCAATTCCTGTGTCAGTTGAAAAGATCCTTTCTTTACATGCCACAGTGTCGCGACGATGGCCATGCGCTTCTGCCAAAGATTTTCTGAAACTGATAAATTTCGCAAAATGCTGTCGTCATCATGTTCAAAACTGTGTCTTCCCAGAATTTTATAACAGGAATTATCCACCAAATCCCAGTTGTTGATATACTCCAAATGCTGAAGATAGAAATCCACAATTTCATGTTTTTCCTCTTCAGATTTTGATTTCTCATACTTAGAAACAAGCATCAGCAGAGCGCAATGACGGTGCTCATGGATTTTTAAAGATAACAATACGCTCAGTTCTTTCAAAGAAATTTTCTGAAAATAAGCTTTGGCTATTTTCCGTTGATCCGGAACCGTGACGCCGATGAATTCGTCGACTTCAGCATAT
Source organism: Chryseobacterium lacus (assembly GCF_003336205.1). Classification (GTDB taxonomy): domain Bacteria; phylum Bacteroidota; class Bacteroidia; order Flavobacteriales; family Weeksellaceae; genus Chryseobacterium_A; species Chryseobacterium_A lacus. The sequence goes on along the minus strand of NZ_QPIE01000003.1, from coordinate 63,385 downwards.
TCGCCCGGCCCGGATTTAAAAAAGCGGGGAAAGAATTCCTTTTTCTCAGGTTGGGAAAGAAACTGAAGCGCAGTTTTGATTTCTTCGGTCATTATTTCTCCGTTTCTTCCTCATCAAAATATTCAAAAAGAAAATCATTGTACGGAAATCTGGAAATATGAATACGATGAACTTCTTCATAAATCAGTTTTTTCATTTCCGGAAAATTTTCTTTGTTGAGCGCAGAAATAAACACGGTAGGATGTTTGGATTTTGCCATCCAAGTTTTCATCCATGCTTCCAGTGAAATGTTTTTTCGCGTGGAAGGAGTCAGATCGTCCTCAGATTTCTGTTCGTAAGCAAAAGCGTCTATTTTATTAAAAACCATGATCATCGGTTTCTGATGCGCATTTATTTCCATCAAAGTTTGATTTACAGAATCAATATGATCTTCAAAACTTTCATGAGAAATATCCACCACATGAATCAGCAAATCCGCTTCACGAACTTCATCCAGCGTAGATTTAAAACTTTCCACCAACTGAGTGGGTAATTTCCTGATAAATCCTACGGTATCGGTTAAAAGAAACGGCAAATTCCCGATCACTACTTTTCTCACCGTAGTATCCAACGTGGCAAACAATTTATTTTCAGCAAAAACTTCGGATTTTGAAAGCGCATTCATGAGCGTAGATTTCCCGACATTCGTGTATCCTACCAAAGCTACGCGCACCATTTTTCCACGGTTTTGCCTTTGGGTCGTCATTTGTTTGTCGATGGATTTCAATTTTGCTTTCAAAAGAGAAATTCTGTCGCGGATGATCCTTCTGTCGGTTTCAATTTCCGTTTCACCGGGACCGCGCATTCCGATTCCTCCTCGCTGCCTTTCCAAGTGAGTCCACATTCTGGTCAATCGTGGAAGTAAATATTCGTATTGTGCCAATTCCACCTGAGTTCGTGCGTAGGAAGTTTGTGCTCTTTGTGCAAAAATGTCGAGGATTAAATTGGTTCTGTCGATAATTTTCACTTCCAGTTCCCGTTCCAGATTTTTCAGTTGTGACGGGGAAAGTTCGTCATCGAAAATAACGGTTCCGATTTCGTTTTCTTTTACATATTCTTTGATTTCTTCAGCTTTACCGCTTCCTACAAAGGTTTTGGCGTCCGGCTGAGTCATTTTTTGTGTAAATCTTTTTTCTACGGATGCTCCTGCTGTATAAGCAAGAAACTCCAGTTCATCAAGATATTCATTTAGTTTTTCTTCATTTTGATCTCTGGTAATTAAGCCGACCAAAACGGCGCGTTCATAACTATGATCTTTTTTTTCAAGCATAAATTCTTCCTTTCAATGTTACAAATTTAGTTTTTTCCCCGGTTATAAATCATTTTGAAAACAAGCAGAACAGTGGTCGCTATACAAGCTATAGAATTGGTAACAATCATGGAAATATGTTCCTGAATAATGCCGTACCAAAGCCAAAGTCCCGCACTCACAATACCGATAATACAGGTGAGCAATGATATTTCCTCAGCTGATTTCTCTTTGAAAATTTTGATAATCTGAGGAATAAATAAGGCCGAAGACAAACCTCCTGCAAAAAATCCGATAATTTCGGGATCTACATCCATCTGTTCTTTTTATCCGTAAATAACGGGCTTTGAAGGCCTAAAATGTTTCTACTATTTCGGATATTTAATATAAAATTGCAGGCATCACTTTTCACTGGTCGTAAAAATCATTTCGTTTCCTTGCCCATCTGCAAGAATCAGGCGCTGATTTTCAATACGGTACGATTTCATTTCAGCAATCTGCGAGATGAAGTTTTTTTCCAGTTCCATATTATTTTCACAATACATCATGGTGGCGCCAATATCGGAAAACTCAACATTTCCTTTTGAATCAAATTTTGCGGTTAAAAATAAATTGTTGCATCCCATGTAGGCACTGTACTGGTTTTCAGCAGATTCCTTAGGAATTAAATTCAGGTACGCATTGTTTTTCGTCAGCAGAGTTTTATCAAAATCGCTAAATGAAATCAGGCTCCACTGTTTTTGGAGTTGATCTTTGTTGTGTTGTGAGTTACAATTCATCATCAAAATTAACATTAAAGGGAGCAGCAACTGCATAGCGAAACTTTTCATTTATCCGGGTTTTTTAAACAGATCATTCAAAAATACATTAAAAAATGATTAAATTGCGGCAAATTTAATTTTACTTATGAAAAAGATATTTTTACTCTTAACATTCATGTTGAGTTTTGTTCAAATGAGAGCCGATGAAGGAATGTGGCTGATGATGCTGGTAAACAGACTGAAAGGACAGGATTTACAGAAAAAAGGACTAAAATTAACTGCAGAAGAAATTTATTCGGTGAATGGCTCTAGCCTGAAAGATGCCATCGTGCAGTTTGGTGGCGGATGTACTGCGGAAATGGTGTCTAAAGAAGGGTTGCTGTTCACGAATCACCATTGTGGTTACGGACAGATTGCAGCGCTTTCTACCCCTGAAAAAGACCATCTCACGAATGGATTCTGGGCGATGAACAAAAGCCAGGAACTTCCGGCAAAAGGTCTTTCAGTGAGATTTCTGGTTAGAATGGATGATGTTTCCAACAGAATCAATGCGTTGCTGAATAACCAAATGTCCACCAAAGAAAGAAGAGACATCATCGACGCTGAGTATAAAAAGATTCAGAATGAAAATTCTGAGAACGGAAAATATACCGTAGTAGTTCGCGATTTTTACAATGGAAACGAATTTTATTATTTTGTTTATCAGGATTTTAAAGATGTGAGATTGGTAGGAACTCCGCCTAATTCCATCGGAAAATTTGGTGGTGATACCGATAACTGGGAATGGCCAAGACACACCGGAGATTTTGCGGTTTTCAGAGTTTATTCGGACGTCAATGGAAATCCGGCAGAATATTCCCCGAACAATGTTCCGATGAAGCCTAAACATCACCTTCCCGTTTCTATAAAACCTTTTACAGCAGGAGATTTTGCAATGATTGTAGGATATCCGGGACGAACAAACCGTTATATGACATCGTACGGAATTGATCAACTGGTAAATAAAGATTACCCGGGTTGGGTAGACGCGTCCAGAAATGCGATGGATGTGATGAAAAAGTATATGGATCGCGATCAGGCTACGAAATTAAATTACGCTTCTCAGTACGCTTCCGTAGCCAATTACTGGAAAAACAGACAAGGAACCATTGAATCCGTCAATAAAAACGGAACGATTCAGGATAAACAAAAGGTAGAAGAGGTATTCCAAAAATGGGCACAAAAACCTGAAAATAAAGACCTGTACGGAAATGTACTTGCTGATATGGAGTCTTATTACAAAACAACCTCTGCCAGAGGTGTAGAAAGAAATTATGCTTCACAAATGACCAGAAATGCAAAGTATATTTCTTACGCCGTTTCTTTGGGAAGTGCTTTCAAAACGATGATGAACGAAACCGATGCTGCCAAAAAAGCGGAACTGAAGAAAACTTTATCGGAAAGAATCAATACGATGTATGAGAAATTCAATCCGGCAATGGAGCAGGAAATGCTGAAAACCATGGTGGGCCTGTATAAATCCAAAGTGGATGGCTTTGTGGCTTCGCCTTATTTCCAGCATATCAATGCTGATCTTCTGGACGATGTTGCGAAACATTCCATTTTTGCAAACAGAAACTCAGCCATGAATTTCCTTAACAATCCAGATATGCAAACGCTGGAAAGAGATGCGCTTTATAAACTGGGTACCGGATATGTGGAAGATCAAAGAAAACTGAACGATAAATTTTCAGCGGAAGATGATAAATTCAGCAACATCAACAGACTTTATTTCGACGGTTTAAGAAAATCACATCCCAAAGTTGAATTTTATCCGGATGCCAACTCTACCATGAGAATTACTTTCGGGAAAATCTCGACACTTCCTTTCAGAGATGACAGAAATTACCATGGTGTTACCAATAATTTCTACACAGATCTAGACGGAACTGTAGCAAAATACAAAAAAGGAGACGAAGAATTCGATATGCCACAAAAGCTTATCGACCTGAATGCGAAAAGAGATTATGGACAATACGCTGATCCTGCAGGATACCTTCCGGTTAATTTCCTTACCGATAATGATATCACAGGCGGAAATTCCGGATCGCCGGTTTTGAACGGTAACGGAGAACTGATTGGTTTAGCTTTCGACGGAAATTCTGAAGCCCTTTCCGGAGACATCGTTTTCGAGGAAGAATGGCAGAAAACCATTGCCGTAGATTCCAGATATGTACTTTGGGTTATTGACAAATTCGCCGGAGCAGGCCATTTGATCAATGAAATGACCATTGTAAAATAAAATTGAGTTCTAATATCTTTTCTGAAGACTGTCTCCGAAAGTGAGGCAGTCTTTATTTTTATACAAATTCTCTTAAAATATCCAAAATCTTAAAATGATTCTTGAAAGAAATTACTAAATTAGCCACCATTAATAATTTTAGAACAATGAAAAGAATATTTTTACTGCTTACATTCCTTCTGAGTTTTGTACAAATGAAGGCTGATGAGGGAATGTGGCTCATGATGCTGATCAAAAGACTGAATGGAGTGGATATGCAGCGCCAGGGCCTGAAACTGACTCCTGAAGAAATTTATTCCGTTAATAATTCTTCCCTGAAAGATGCTATTGTAAGCTTCGGAGGATATTGCACGGGTGAAATTGTTTCTGATCAGGGATTAATCTTTACCAATCATCACTGTGGATATGACAACATTGCGGCTGCTTCCACTCCGGAACAGGATTATCTGAAAAACGGATTCTGGGCCATGAAGCAGAAAGATGAATTTAATGCGAAGGATCTGTATGTCCGTTTCCTTATCAGAATGGATGATGCAACCCAAAGAATCAACTCAAAACTGAACGATACTATGACGGAAGAACAGCGCAAAGCCGTCATCGACAGAGAATATAAAGCCATTCAAACTGAAAATTCCGAGAACGGAAAATATACCGTAGTTGTTCGGGATTTCTTTAACGGGAATGAATTTTATTATTTCGTTTATCAGGATTATAAAGATGTAAGACTCGTAGGCGCACCTCCCTCTGCCATAGGAAAATTCGGGGGCGATACCGATAACTGGGAATGGCCAAGACATACCGGAGATTTTGCTGTTTTCAGAGTGTATGCTGATGCCAAAGGAAATCCTGCAGAATACGACCCGAAAAATGTTCCTTTGAAACCGAAACACCATCTTCCTGTTTCACTCAAGGGCATTCAGCCCGGAGATTTCTCCATGATCATCGGATATCCCGGAAGAACCAACCGTTATATGACGTCTTATGGAATCAATCAGCTCGTGACCAAAGATTATCCGGCTTGGGTAGAAGCCTCCAATCTCGCGATGCAGGTAATGAAAAAATACATGGACAGGAATAAAGCGACACAATTGAATTACGCTTCACAATACGCCAATGTTGCCAATTACTGGAAAAACAGACAAGGAACCATTGATGCAGTTATTCAAAATTCTACCATTTCTGAGAAAGAGAGAGAGGAGAATGCCTTTGCCAACTGGACACTGCTTCCCGGAAATCAGGATTACGTCGGGATCTTGGAAGAAATAAAAACCTATTATCAGCAGGTTTCCCAACGGAATATGGAAAGAAGCTATAATATTCAGATTCAAATCAATTCCAAGTATATTACAACACCTTTTCAGCTGGGGAATTTATTTAAAACCTATGCAGATCAGGATATGCAGAACAGAATCAAAATGAGGCCTCAACTGGAGGAAGCGATCAATGATTTCTACAATGATTTCGATGCAGAACTGGAAGGCGAAATGCTGAATTCACTGGTGAAGCTTTATCAAACCAAAGTAAACCGTGACGTGGCTTCGCCAACATTGATGGCTCAGGATGCCTCCAACCTTTCTTTGCAGGCGCATTCTTCCATATTCGCCAATAAAGCTTCAGCCCTCAATTTCATGCTGAATCCTGATAAAGTAAAATTGGATGCCGATCCGCTGTACCGACTTTCCAACGCTTATGTTGCTGATCAAAGAGCTTTGGCTAAGAAATTCTCTTTGGTAGAAAGTAATTTTGCCAGAAACAGCAGAATGCTCATGGAAGGTTACAGAAAAGCGTTCCCTGAGAGAACTTTCTATCCGGATGCGAACGGAACCATGAGATTGACTTACGGAAAAGTAGCCACGCTTCCTCAAAGAGCTGACAGAAGTTACAAAGGAATTACCGAGAATTTCTATACAGATATGCAGGGGCTGGTAGATAAATACAAAGAAGGAGACGAAGAGTTTGACCTTCCTAAAAAGGTTCTAGATATGCACGCTACCAGAGATTATGGAATTTACGCCGATGCAGCCGGGTATCTTCCCGTCAACTTCCTTACAGATCACGATATCACTGGAGGAAATTCCGGATCACCGGTGATTGATGCAGAAGGAAACCTGATCGGAATCGCTTTTGACGGAAATTCGGAAGCGCTTTCAGGAGACATCGTTTTCGAACCGAAATGGCAGAAAACCATCAATGTGGATATCCGTTTTGTAATGTGGACTATAGACCAATATGCCGGTGCAAAGAGAATTGTGGACGAAATGACCTTCGTGACCAACGAGCATCCAACACCTGTGAAAGGCAGCGTTCTGAAAGCAAAAAAGAAGAGATAACCTCATCTTGGCATCAATAAAAAACCGGAGAATTTCTTCGGTTTTTTTGTTTCCTCTGCTTTACTTATCTTAAAATACATCTGATGTTTCCAAAAAAGGTTATGGTTCAATAAAGTGAGTAATAGAATCACTTGTAATAATTTGATTTTACCTTTTGTACAGCTCATCAGAACAAGCTATTCAAAAGATACGGACGTTTACTAAAAAACGTTAGGACGTTTTCACTAAAACATCAGGACGTTTTTATAAAAAGATATGGACGAATTATTGCTGAAGACCAAAACTGTGATTTTCTTTAGCTTTTCAGCGTTTTTATTTCTTCTTTCAGTTCGCTGATGATGGATTACAGTTCCTGAATTCTTTCTTCATATTGTTCTATCAGTTTTTCAGATAAGGAATTAATCGTATTAATGGTTCCGACAAACTGAAATGCCATACCGCCGTTTTGTTCCTGATTTTGGTTGTTAAAATTATTGGCATCATCTATAAAGAAACTTTCAGGTCTTACTTCAAAAATCTCGCTCAATTTCTCTAAATGAGTTGCCATGACAGGCTTTCGCCGGTTTCAATTCTTGCATAAGCAGATTGCGAAATATGGAGTTTATCTGCCATTTCTTCCTGCGACAGCCCTTTTGCTTTTCTCAATCTTTTTATTTTCTCTGAAACAATTGTATTCATACTTTGTTTTGTTTAAGCAAATGTAGAAATAAAATCCAAATATTGCTTTACCCGAAATCAGGGTAAGATTATGCGTAAATAGAATGATATGCATATGAAAATATTTTTTAATTTCGGAGAAAATTAAAACACTTAAATTATAAAGCCCATGAAGAGAATCATTAATTACACAGGATTGTTATTCCTGCTGCTGTTAATACTAAATAGTTGTCGACAGGATGAGATGGTCGCCGAAGCGCAACAACAATCTGAAAAGGTTTCAAAGTTTGGAATCTTTAGCAATAAGAAAGAAGGCAGCTTGGCCCGCGAGAATGATATGCATTATCAGGAAGGCTTTCGCTACCTGTACTCCAGCTACTACGAACTCTATCCAGAAGAAGCTCCTGATTTTGAAGATGCTTCAAAACCTTTAGTTGATTTTAGGTTTGCCTCACAAGTGTTTTATGAAGAAGATTCTTCTAAGTATGTTTTATTCCCCATTGTTCATGAAAGGCGGGTAATAGATATCATGGTTGGGCATGTAAATCGTGACGAAACTTATGTAGAGTTTTATTATGCAGAAAAAGATGATTTAGTAGAACTAATTATAAACGAGTTTGCCGAACACGCTGGTGGGGTTATTAGTGGTGAAGAGAATCCACCGCAACCAAAAGAAACTCTAATACAGGAAGTTGTTATTATAGTTCCCAAAGCAGTTAAACCGGTAAAGCAAAGTTTATTTATTGATACAGTAGATTATGCTCACTTGCCTCCAGGTGGTGATTGCACTCTGTATGGTAATTGTGGAGGAGGAGGCAACTCAAACCCTGTAATGCCACAGCCACAAACGCAGCCATCGCCATGCGCAAAATCAAAATCTATATCTCAGAATGCAGATAGAAAAGCTTTACTTGAATTTTTAAAAGGTAAAGCAACAAGTGCTACAGTAGAGCATGCTTATCTAATTCCGCCCAACGAACCTCCATTACATTTACAAGGTGATTATGCGTCAGGACAAATACAAATTAGTCTCAACGGCCAAATAGACTCTATGCTTCATTCTCATTATCAAGGTTTGCTTTCTGTTTTTTCAGTATCTGATATTTTTGCAGTGGCAAGTTTATATCAAAATGGTGGTATTAGCAATGTTGGCACGTTTACTTTTGGCGTTGTTACAGCTTCTGGTACACAATATTTATTAGTAATTGACAACCCGACGAAATTTAGTAATTTTGCTTCAAACCTCCTTAATTCAAATGGAGGATACGATTCAAATTCTGTAAATATGTATCAAATAATATACGATAAATATAATATCAATGAAAGTAACTCTCCTGCTATGAATGAAGCAGCATTTGTTAGATTTCTAGAAGCTACAAATTCAGGACTGAAAGCTCTAAAAGGAACATCAGATTTTAATAACTGGCAAGTATTAAATAAGAACGCCAATGGCACTGTAACCCCACAAAATTGCAATTAACATGAAACTATTTCTAAAAACAATACTGTCTTTCTCATTTATATTTTTTGTTTTCTTTATAAAAGGACAGAACATTGAACCACAACCCGGAGACAACTTACTGAATGCAGAACTAAATAAATATGTAGGTACATGGAAATGGGAGAGCAATGGAACTTCCTTGACAATCGTCTTTAAGAAAGTCAATGCAAAAGTACCAGTTACGATGAACTTATATGCAGATATTTTGTTTGGTTATCACCAATACAAAGTAAATAACACAATTGTAGAGGATTCACTTCCTTTTATTAACGCAACGTTTAACCAAAAAAAATATACAATAATAACTTTTGGTACGCAACCAAATTTACCACCAAACAGAATTTCAGTCGGGTTCAATCACCCTTCTAAAAATAAATCTGTACAAGGGGAATTTGAATATATAGATGCGAACCATATAAAAATAGTTAGTTTAAAGAATTATCAAGGAATTAAAGTTAATTTACCTGGACAACCCCCTTATGATAATACTATTACTTTGCCGCAGAATATCATATTAACCAAACAGTAATTTTGAAAGTGCTCAATACTTTCTTTAAGCCTCTGAGATTTTAATATTCAAAGTGGTACGTAAGAAAAAACAAAAAAAGCCGTTTCATTGAGTTATGAGACGGCTTCTTTGTTTAATAAAGTTCGGTAAAACTACTTTCCGAAACTACAAAGAATAATGATTGACTTAAAAATAATTTCGTATCTTAAAAATTCCAAATTTAAAATCACAAAATCATGCATTACAGAACAGAACACGATACGATGGGCGAAATCAATGTTCCTTCGGATAAATTTTGGGGAGCCCAAACGGAGCGTTCCAGAAACAATTTCAAAATAGGGCCGGAAGGAAGTATGCCATCGGAAATCATCGAAGCGTTTGCGATACTGAAAAAAGCCGCAGCCTTTGCCAATGCCGATCTCGGTGTACTTCCTTCGGAAAAAAGAGACCTGATCGCACAGGTGTGTGATGAAATCCGGGAAGGAAAACTCAACGGGAATTTCCCTCTGGTGATCTGGCAAACCGGCAGTGGAACGCAAAGCAATATGAACGTGAATGAAGTGATTGCTAATAAAGCTCATGTAAATAGCGGAGGAATTTTAGGCGAAAAATCTGTCATTCATCCTAACGACGATGTGAATAAATCCCAAAGCTCCAACGATACTTTCCCTACAGCCATGCACATCGCGGCTTACAAAAAAGTGGTGGAGCACACGATTCCCGCAGTGGAAAAACTAAGAAATACACTGGAACAAAAATCAAAACAATTCCAGAATATTGTCAAAATTGGAAGAACCCATCTGATGGACGCGACTCCTTTAACTTTGGGACAGGAATTTTCGGGCTATGTTGCTCAACTGGATTTCTCGTTAAAAGCAATTAAAAACACTCTCTCTCACCTGTCAGAACTCGCTCTTGGCGGCACTGCTGTAGGAACCGGACTGAACACACCGAAAGGATATGATGTAAAAGTGGCAGAATATATTTCCGAATTTGCGGGGCTTCCTTTCATCACCGCTGAAAATAAATTTGAAGCCTTGGCTGCGCACGATGCTATTGTAGAAAGCCACGGCGCGCTGAAACAACTGGCAGTATCCCTATATAAAATAGCACAGGATATCCGCTTTCTGGCTTCTGGCCCGCGTTCAGGAATTGGTGAAATTTTTATTCCTGAGAATGAACCTGGCTCGTCCATCATGCCGGGAAAGGTAAATCCTACGCAAAGTGAAGCTTTAACGATGGTATGCGCACAGGTTTTAGGAAATGATACTACGATTTCTTTTTCCGGCACTCAGGGAAATTTTGAGCTGAATGTTTTTAAACCTGTCATGATTTACAACTTCCTTCAGTCGGCTACGTTACTGGCAGATGCCTGTATTTCTTTTAATGATCATTGCGCTGTTGGAATTGAAGCCAATGAACCAAGAATCCAGGAACTGGTAGAGAAATCCCTGATGTTGGTTACCGCGCTCAATCCTCACATTGGATATGAAAATGCAGCTACCATTGCCAAAGCTGCGCACAAAAACGGGACTACGCTGCGCGAAGAAGCCATCAATCTGGGATTGTTGACCGCCGAGCAGTTCGATGAATGGGTGAAACCCGAGAAGATGATTTGATAAAAAATCAACAGAAATCTTCTTCCCAAACCAAAGCACTGGCTCCTAAAATAGCAGCATCAGCTTCAGGAAGTTCGCTGAGGATGAGATTTATTTTACCACGTGAAGAGGGAAGAAGATTGCGCTCCATATGAAATTTTGCAGGCCCGAGAAGGAAATCTCCCGCTTTTATAACGCCACCGAAAAGAAGAATTGCTTCAGGCGAGGAAAACATCACGAAATTGGCAAATGCTTCGCCCAGTTTCTGGCCTGTATATCGAAATACTTCTATGGCAACCGCATCTTTCTTCAGGGCACAATCGTAAACGGTTTTAGAATTGATTTCCGTTTCAGGATATTGATTGAGCAGACTGTCGGGAAATTCTGCACGCATCTTTTTTGCCGTAATGGCAATGCCGGTTGCGGATGCATATGCTTCCAGCGAACCTTCCGAATCTGTACTCCAGTGTTTCCTGCCGCCGGGTTTTACTATGGTATGCCCGAGTTCGCCGGCGAAACCATCATGTCCATAAATTAATTTTCCGTCACAAACAATTCCGCTTCCGACGCCTGTTCCCAAAGTAATCATGATGAAATCTTTCATGTTTTTGGCGGCTCCGTATTTCATTTCACCTACTGCAGCGGCATTGGCATCATTGGTAATGGTGCAGGGAATATTCAATTTTTCCGTCAGGATTCGGGCCAAAGGAATACTTCCTTTCCACTTCAGGTTGAGCGCATCCTCTATGGTTCCAGTATAATAATTTCCGTTGGGTGCGCCTATTCCGATGCCACAGAACTGATGATCGCTAAACTTCTGAATCAATGGATGAATAATGTTAGAAAGCGCATTGATGAATTCCTCCACAGTTTCATGTTTTCCAGTAGGCAGGCTTCCTTTCTCTAAGATTTCACCGGCGCGGTTCACCATCCCGAATTTGGTATTGGTGCCGCCAATGTCGATTCCAAGTGCGATTTCCATTGTCATATTGTATGTTTCTACGGATGGGTAATTATCAAATTAAAGTGAAATAAAACATGAAAATTTCTTTCAGGTTTTAAATTTCTCAAATTTAGCATAATTCATGGATTTGGGTAATAGTACGGATATTGATATGGTAAAAATAAAAAATCCGCCTGAAGTTCTCAAGCGGATTAATATATAAAACATTCATCTTACGATGGGATTTCTCCTTTAAAAAGGAAGGAAACGGTTTCTCTATTTACTTTGTCCACCATTTCACTGAAAAGGTAAAAAGATTCCTGTTTGTAAATTACTAGTGGATCTTTCTGCTCGTAAACTGCTCCCTGTGAAGATCTCCGAAGATCATCCATTTCGCGAAGATGCAGTTTCCAGTTTTCATCAATAATAGACAGCGAAATATTTTTTTCAAAATCGTCTATCAGGCTTTGGCACTTGGTTTCAAAAGCTTTATGAAGATCTGCAACAATGGTCATGGTGCGGGTTCCGTCGGTAAATGGAACCTGAATCATTTTGAACATAGAGCCTTGATTCTGGTAAACATTTTCGATGATGGGAAAGGATTTTTCTCTCATCAGTTCCAGCCTCTTTTTATAATCTTCTTCAGCTGCTTTGAAAACGATATTGCTCAGTTCCGGAATTTGTGTGTTTTTGAATACACTTTCAGAAACAGGGGCGTCCATCGTGAAATTCTTAATGATTTCGTATTCAAAATCTTTGTAGTTTCCATCTGCTTTCGTTTTTGCTACCACAGAATGAGCCACATCATAAATCATGTTTGAAATGTCATATTTCAGGTGATCTCCGAAGAGAGCATTTTTTCTTCTTTTGTAAATCACATCCCGTTGCTTGTTCATCACATCATCATATTCCAACAATCTTTTTCGGATTCCAAAGTTATTTTCTTCTACTTTTTTCTGGGCTCTTTCGATAGATTTTGTAATCATGGAATGTTGAATCACTTCACCTTCTTTGTGTCCCATTCGGTCCATCATCTTGGCTATTTTTTCTGAACCGAAAAGTCTCATCAAATTATCCTCAAGTGAGACATAAAATTGTGAACTTCCAGGATCTCCCTGTCTTCCTGCACGCCCTCTCAACTGTCGGTCGACCCTTCTGGAGTCGTGTCTTTCGGTACCTATAATCGCTAAACCTCCGGCTTCTTTTACGCCTTCTCTCAGCTTGATATCAGTACCCCGACCTGCCATATTCGTAGCAATAGTTACCTGTCCCGCACGACCAGCGTCAGCAACAATTTCAGCTTCTTTTTTGTGAAGTTTTGCATTCAGAACCTGATGAGGAATTTTCCTGAGCTGCATCGCTTTTGAAAGTAGTTGAGAAATTTCAACTGAAGTAGTTCCTACAAGAACAGGTCTTCCGGCAGCGGTCAGATGTTCTATTTCTTCAATAACAGCGTTGTATTTTTCACGATTGGTTTTGAAGACAAGATCCTGACGATCATCTCTTTGTATTGGTCTGTTGGTAGGAATTACGACAACATCTAGTTTGTAAATCTGCCAGAATTCTCCTGCTTCGGTTTCCGCTGTTCCCGTCATCCCGGCCAGTTTATTGTACATCCGGAAATAATTCTGGAGCGTAACGGTAGCAAAAGTTTGTGTAGCGGCTTCTATTTTTACATTTTCTTTGGCTTCTATCGCTTGGTGCAATCCATCGGAATACCGTCTGCCTTCCATGATACGGCCGGTTTGCTCATCTACAATTTTTACTTCGCCGTCAATTACGACATATTCATCATCTTTTTCAAAGAGCGTGTACGCTTTCAGAAGTTGATTTAAAGTATGTACTCTTTCTGATTTTACTGCAAATTCTCTGAAGAGTTCTTCTTTCGCTGCAAATTCTTCTTCCTTCGACAGATTTTTCGCTTCCAGTTCTGCTATTTCGGTGCCGATATCCTGTAATATAAAGAAATCTTTATCACCATCGCCGGCGGACATATATTCTACCCCTTTATCGGTAAGATCAATCTGATTATTTTTTTCATCAATCACAAAATAAAGATCTTTGTCTACTTTTGGCATTTCACGGTTGTTATCCGCCATATATTGGCCTTCCGTTTTCTGAAGTAAAGCCTTGTTTCCGGTTTCTGAAAGGAATTTAATCAAAGGTCGGGACTTCGGTAATCCTCTGTATGCCTGAAGGAGCTTGAAACCACCTTCCTTGGTATTGCCTGCGGCAATTAGTTTTTTGGCTTCATTAAAAATCTGGGAAACCGTTTGCTTTTGTACACTTACAATGCGATCCACAGATGGTTTTAAAACGTCAAATTCCTGACGGTCGCCTTGCGGAACTGGCCCGGAAATAATCAGTGGTGTTCTCGCATCATCAATCAATACGGAATCTACCTCATCCACAATTGCGAAATTCAGTTCTCTTTGAACCAGTTCGGATGGAGATGTCACCATGTTATCTCTCAGATAATCAAAGCCAAATTCGTTATTGGTTCCATAAGTGATATCGGAATTATACGCTTTCTTTCTGCCGTCGGAGTTGGGTTGGTGATTGTCGATACAATCAATGGAAAGACCATGAAACTGATATAAAGGCCCCATCCAAGCGGAGTCTCTTTTAGCAAGATAATCATTTACGGTAACTACGTGAACACCCCGGCCCGGAAGTGCATTGAGATAAATGGGAAGTGTTCCTACAAGCGTTTTTCCTTCACCAGTGGCCATTTCTGCGATTTTACCGCTATGAAGTACTACACCTCCGATGTACTGTACATCGTAATGCACCATGTCCCAAATAATTTCTGTTCCATGAGCATTCCATGAGTTTTTCCAAACCGCTTCGTCACCCTCTATCTTTACAAAATCTTTGCTGGCAGCGAGTTCACGATCCCAATCTGTTGCTTTCACACGAATTTCACCATTCTCTGCCCACCTTCTTGCGGTTTCTTTAATGAGTGCAAAAGCTTCAGGAAGGATTTCCATCAATACTTTCTCTTCTGTTTCGTAAGCTTCTTTGTTCAGCGCATCTATCCGCTGAAAGAGCGCTTCTTTTTCATCAATATTGGAAGTATTCTGAATTTGTTTCCTGGTTTGTTCGATCTCGGAAGTGACAGAAGCAGATGCGCTTTTTATTTTTTCTTTGAATTCCGCTGTTTTCACTCGCAATTCATCATCACTCAGTTGCCGGATGTTATCCTCTACAGCTTTTATTTTGGTTACTACTTTTTTTACCTCTTTCAGATCATTGGCGTTTTTATCACCAAGAAAACCTTTTAGAATTTTGTCTAAAACACTCATGTCTTGTTATTTGCTTGCAGCGGACTGCCGGCTGCTTTGGATTTTGTTAAAAATGGCAGATGGCAAAGCCTCCGCCGTGGTAAAACTAATATTCATCCTCATTCCAGAGGAAATCTTCATCTGTAGGATAATCGCTCCATACTTCTTCTATAGATTCATAAATCTCGCCTTCATCTTCTATCGCCTGAAGGTTTTCGACTACTTCCATCGGCGCACCGGTTCGGATGGCATAATCAATAAGCTCCGCCTTCGTCATAGGCCACGGAGCATCGCTTAAATAGGAAGCTAATTCTAATGTCCAGTACATATTCTTAGTGTTTTTATTTTCCCTGCAAAAGTATAAAATTAGCTGAAAAATCAAAGTTTTTTCCCGCTGATTTTCAATCTTTTTGAAACATTTGCAATGATTCTTTATTCCTGATTTTGAGTTGTCGTGAATCTTTTTGGTTTCCGCTTTTCAAAAAGGCTAAAACAGGCTTTTATATTCAGTATTTCTTGCAGCTTTGGGCTCAATTTTTCAAAAACCATTCCACAAATCTTTTTATGCCATTTTGGAAGTTTACCTTAGGTTGATAACCGATCATTGCTTTTGCTTTATCAATATTGGCGTGGGTTTTCATGACATCTCCCTGTTGTAAAGGAAGGTAATTCTTTCTCGCTTTTATTCCCAATTCTTCTTCGATGGTGGTTACCATTTCATCGAGCTGTATCACCTGATTTTCTCCAAGATTGAGAATTTCGTAAACTTGAGTATGAGTTTGCAGATATTCAATACTTTTTAAAATTCCGTCAATAATATCGTCAATATACGTATAATCCCGGGAAGTGGTTCCATCTCCGTAGAAAGGAATTTCCTGTTGCCCCGAAATCATTTTCGTAAACTTATGAATTGCAAGATCAGGTCTTTGCCTCGGCCCATATACCGTGAAAAAACGAAGCTGAATCATATCTATTGCATACAAATGATGATAAACATGGCCTAAAGTTTCTACACTTTTCTTGGTTGCTGCATAAGGAGAAATGGGTTGATCCACTGAATCTGTTTCAGAAAACGGGATTTTCTCGTTATTTCCATAAACACTGGAGGAGGAAGCGCAGATAAATTTCTGAATTTTAAAATCTCTGCACAGTTCCCAAAGATTCATCGTTCCGCGAATATTGACTTCCTCATACTCCAAAGGCCTGTCGATAGAAGGTCGGACACCCGCCAAAGCTGCCAAATGAATCACCATATCAACTGAATGATTTTCAAAAACCGTTTTCAGACCGGTACGATCTCTAATATCCTGATAATATAGATGATACCGCTCAGAACGGGTGCTGTTTACAAGTGTATTGATGTCAATATCCTTTTCTGAGAAAGAAAAATGCGAAGATTGCTGTAAAGATTCCAGCGTATTTCGGATTTTAATTTTGTAATCATAAAAACTGTCAAAATTGTCAACGTTAATGACAGAGTGTCCGTTTCGCAAAAGGTGCTGAGCTAAATGAGAACCTATGAAACCACTGGCTCCGGTGATGAGATACGTCATACTGGATTTTATTTGTATCGCAAAGGTATAAAATTAGAAAGAGGAAAATAATTCCTTATTTTTACGAAAAATTCAGAATGAAATTTCAGGGACAGGTGCTGAAGATGAGCACGATTAATGATACTCCTATTCAATATTATATGAATTTTTCTAATGATTTGATTAACATGAATCAACTCATCGGAAAAAAATTGAAACTCACGCTTATTGGCTATCAATGTGTGAATTGTGGAAATGATGAGAGATTGTACCGAATGGGATTCTGCAAAAATTGTTTTTTTGAAAGCCCTTATGCCAGCGATACCATTATACGGCCCGAACTTTCCACCGCACATCTGGGAATTGCCGAAAGGGATTTGCAGGTAGAACAGGAAATTCAACTGGTTCCACACGTGGTTTATCTGGCTTATACCGGAGATGTAAAAGTGGGCGTTACGCGATTCAATCAACTTCCTACAAGATGGATAGATCAGGGTGCTACTTTCGCACTGCCCATTGCCAAAACCACCAACCGTTATGAAGCCGGAATGATAGAAGTTGCCCTGAAAGAGCATCTCCCGGATAAAACAAATTATAAAAAAATGCTTCAGGACGATTTTGAAGACGATCTGGATCTGGCGGATTTCAGAAATAAAATAGAACAGTATTTTCCTGAAGAGTTCAAAAATTTCTATTCTATGGAAGGCGAGGTGTCGCGGTTGGATTATCCTTATGAAGCTCCCGCGAACATCAATGTTTTTACGCTGGACAAAAATCCCGAGTTTGAAGGAACATTAGCCGGAATTAAAGGGCAATATCTTTATTTTGAAGGTGGAAATTTCATCAATATGAGAAGTCATGAAGGCTATGTAGTGGAGCTTGAAACTTTGTAGTTTTCTAATTTATAGATTATAATTAAGCAAACATTTCAAAATAGCTTGAAAAAACATTGCGACTGCTTTTTCCATATCTTTAGATCATATTTTTTCTGATGAATAAAAGATGGGCGAAAAAGGGTGTCATAGCTCTGGCGATTATAATGATTCTAGGGATTGTCGCCAATCTCGGGCTTCATCTTTGGCTCCAACACAAGTTGCCGGAAATCATTAAGAAAAAAAGTGATTATGTAGTTTCATATCAATCGCTTCAAGTTAGTTTGATTACAGGTTCCATCGTTGCACAGGATATTTCGATAGAAACTAAGCACTCGGAAAATCAGGAAATTCTTCGCTTGAAAGGAAAAATAAATGCCTTGGAGATCAGCAGGTTTGGGATTTATCGTGCAGTATTTAAAAAGGAATTTTATTTCAATGAATTATTTCTGGACAAACCTGATCTTCAAATTATTCTCGCCCGGCCAAAACTTGATTCAGAAAAACGTAAAACGCAGGATTTAATTAAAAACATTAGAATTGACGGCGGAAATATGCAGGTTTTCACGGCGAAAGGAAAGAAACTCCTTTCCGTGAACCAACTGGATCTTGAGGTTCAAAATATCCGCATGACGGAAAAATCCAGAGAAAGTGTGCTGCCGTTAGCGTTCGATCATTACGATATTCAAAGTGAAGAGTTTTTTTATCAGCCTGATGATCTGTACATTGTTTCTGCAAAAAGCATCAACACGGAGAGAGGAAAAATGGTGATTGATGAATTTAGGTTGATACCGCAAGTCAAGCCGCAACAGTTTGAAAAATCTTTCCCTGAAAGGAAAAACATGTTTCACATTACTTCCAAAGAAGTTCACTTTACCGATATTCAGCTGAATAAAACCATCATTTCAATGGCCAACTTCACTCTGGAACAACCTGAAATTCTGATGCACACTTCAACGGCTTCTGTGGAAAGAAAGAAAAAGGGGGAAACTCCAGAGCTGAAACTTGATGATATTGTTTTGAAAAACGCCAAAATCGAAATCAGAAAAACCAACGGCGAAACCATTTTTGGATCAGAAAAAGTGAATCTTGGAATCAATAAATTTATTCTCGATCAGGAAACATCGAAGGAAACAATTCCGTTTACCTATGCCGATTTCAAAGTTTTCGGAGAAAATATTTCTTTCGCTGCAAAGAGCCAGAAAGGAAAAATAGGATCCATTTCTCTGACACCGAAAAGCGGAAAACTCAATCGAATCTCTGTAGTTCCATCCGGTAACAATTCAAATAATTCTTCCTTACAATTTACCGGTAATCAATTGACTTTCACTACAAACCACTGGAGTTTTAAAAATAATAAACTTCATTTAGACATTGAAAATATTACCGTGAACGAAGCCAAAGGTTCACTGCGAGCGGCGGCAAATTCCCAACCGAAGAAAACACAAGTTTCCACTATTCATTTTCCAGTAAAAATTAGAAATATCTTAGTGAAAAACTCTGATTTTACTTTTTTAAATAAAGAACAACCTCTTACCATAACCGGCCTGACTGCCAATGTAAATTCTTTGAAAATTTCACAAACCGATCAATTGGTCTTCGATCCCGGAAATTACTCCATCACTGCAAGAAATTTACACTACAAAACCCGCTTTTACAACATTAAAACAAATAATGTGAATCTAAATCCGTCGACTATTCAGATGGAGGATTTCACCATGATCCCGACAGTTTCCAGAAGTGAATTTATCCGAATGATTCCTGTGGAAAAAGACCTTTATACGCTGAAAGCGCCTAAGATTTCAATACAGGGAAAATGGAATTTACTTTCGAAAAATAAATCCTTCAATGCAGATCAAATTACCATTCAATCAGCACACGCAAATATTTTCCGGAGCAAAATTCCAAAAGATGATGCTTCTGTAAAGCCAATGTATTCTGAACTATTGAGGCGGATTTCGTTTCCTTTCACAGTGCAGAAACTGGAACTCAAAAGTGCTTTGCTGGAATATGAAGAAGACACCGAAAAAAGTGAAGGCCCGGGAAAACTGACTTTCGGAAATTTTAACATGACAGCACAAAATATCAACTCAGGGAAACGGTCTGGAAATACCAAAATTCCGATTCGCATCCAGTGTCGTTTTATGAACGCTTCTCCTATGAATGTTAGCTGGAATTTGGATACGGCGAGTAAAGATGACCGGTTTCAGATTAAAGGAAGCATCGCCGATTTGCCGGCGCCACGCATTAATCCTTTTATTGAACCTTATCTGAAAATTCGTGCTACAGGAAGCATTGATGCCTTGAATTTTGATTTTAATGGAAATAAATCAGGAATTCTGGGAGCAATGCAGATCAAGCACAAAGACCTGAAAGTGACTTTGCTGAAAGAAACCGGCGAAAAGAAGAAAGTTCTTTCGGCCATTGTCAATATTTTTGTAAAATCTGATTCAGAAAACTTTCCAGATTCTGTGCAAATAAAAGCAGAGCGCGATCCTTCCCGGTCATTTTTCAATTTGTTCTGGAAAGGAATTGAGGACGGCTTAAAGAGAACCCTTATTGGGATTTCACCTGGGGAGAAGAAAGAAACGGAAGCGAATTCCAAATAAAAAATCCTGACTCACAAAAAGTCAGGATTTCAATTTTTATGCTAACGCTAATTATGCGTTAGGCTCTATAGATACGAAAGATCTGTTGTTTGCTTTCTTTCTGAAAACTACTTTACCGTCAACCAATGCGTGCAAAGTGTGGTCTTTACCCATTCCCACGTTTTCACCCGGGTGGTGTTGCGTACCTCTTTGTCTTACGATGATGTTGCCAGCAATTGCTGCCTGTCCTCCGAAAATCTTCACTCCCAGTCTTTTGGAATGCGACTCTCTACCGTTTTTGGAACTACCAACTCCTTTTTTGTGTGCCATTTTATTTTAAGGTTTTTTGGTTTATAAATTATTCAGCGTTGTTGCTGTCTGTTGTTGTTTCTGTAGCTGCAGGTTCTGCTGCTGCTGCTTTCTTAGCCTTTGGAGCGGCTTTCTTTTCTTTCTTGTCATTATCGAAACCTGTGATTCCGGTAATTACGATTTGAGATAAAGATTGTCTGTGACCATTCTTTTTCTCGTATCCTTTTCTGCGTTTCTTTTTGAAGACAATTACTTTGTCAGCTTTTACGTGGTCCAGGATTTCAGCATCAACAGTGATACCGCTTACAGCCGGGGCGCCAACAGTTGTAGAACCGTTCACAGTAAGAAGAACTTTATCAAAAGAAACTTTCGATCCTTTGTCTCCTTTCAGACGGTTTACAAACAACTTCTGGTCTTGCTCAACTTTGTATTGAAGCCCTGCTATCTCTACAATTGCAAACATTGCTTATAATTTTTAGGTTGTTAATAAATATTTGAGTGTGCAAAAGTACAAAATATTTCTATAATTCAAAGGGTTGTCTGTGTTTTTTATTTTACATTTGATTCTGAATAAGCAGACTATATGCAAAGAGACCTTTACATTGATTTCGCCAAGGGTATTGCCACCCTTTCCATTATTTTTATTCACACCGTATTCTGGAGCGGACAGTTTTATGTTCCTACGGAAATGCGGGTGCTTTCACTACTAATAGATGTGCCGCTGTTTTATGCACTCAGCGGAATAACTTCCGGCAATAATGTTGAAAAAACACTTTACCGACTTCTGAAACTGCAGATTACCTACATGATCTTTGTGACATTTCTGTTTTTCCTGGATTATTTATTTAAAGTTTTCGGGCTTCATTTTTTCGGAATAGATGAGATGAAAAGTTTCTATTCCACGTTTGGCAGTAAATATGTGCCACAAAATATTTCGGACATTCCACAATGGCAAAACTTAGGCAACTGGTACCTTCACAGCTATACCAACGCGGACACTTTTCCTGTAGTGATGGGAAGTTTCTGGTATCTGAAAGTATATTTCATCATGACCGTTTTTGGTGTTTTGATCCTGAAATTCTTTCCGAAGCATGTTCATTGGTTCATCGGAATCTGTCTCGCACTCATCCTTCTTTTTCATTTCTTTCCACATTATTATCCTTCAGGTCAGGTAGGATATATCGTTGTTTATCTCGGCGTTTTTCTGGTTGCCAATACTTTAAAAGGAAAAAAAATCCCTACGAAAACCATTCCTTTTATCTATGCAGGAATTGCGATACTATTAATCGGAATGTTCTGGAATTACGGAAATGATATATTTTACAGAATGAATAAACAGAAATTTCCCCCGAAAATCCCGTACGTTATTTGGTCTTTATTTTCGTTGGCCACCTTGTTTGTTTTGTATAACAGATTGAAAATAAGGAAAGATAATTTCATCAATTATATTGGGCGGAATGCTATTTTCTATTATTTCGCACAGGGAATGAGTTCTTCGCTCATCTACTTTATTGTGGTTCCGTTGCAGGAAAGAATGCAGTGGGGAGTTTTGTTGATATTTATTTTTGCTGTTAATATTATTTTAGCCATTCTCCTTGCAGAATTCCTCAAAAAGATTGATGAACTTGGCTGGAAAGTTTTAGAATTTTTAAAACAAAAAACCGCTCAAATTTAATTTAAGCCCTTAGGAACATAGAGTCAAATCTGCTATAGAAGGTGGGTTTGATTATTGTAATGAAAAAATTTCTTATCTTTAATTTCTTTTTTTTAATAGAATGCAGAAACTTCGGTTTTCCAAATACTTCAAAGGAATTGTCATCCTGCTGGATATCTTTATCATTGCTTTTGTCTTTGTTTTCTTTTTTCATCTCAGAAACCGGGAACTTCAGATTCAAAATGTAGACTGGGAGCAAAATGGGCTTTCTGTTTTGTTGCTTATTTTCTTCTGGATATTGTTGAGCGGCAGAACCAAACTCTACGATATTCCCAGAAACCTAACCTACACGCTCTATCTGGAACGCCTCATTAGCCATATTCTTATTTTTCTGTTCGGGATTATCCTTTTAGGAAAAGTAAGCAATAATATCTTTCTGAAATATGAACGTTTTGGCTTGGCTATCAGTCTGTTTGTTATTTTCTTTTTTCTAAAATCGATTATTTTCTTTTTCTTGAAATTTTTGAGAACAAAAGGCCTCAACTTCCGGAATGTCATGTTTTTAGGCTCAAAAACAGACGCGAGTGAAATTTTGGAAAATGCATTGAAAGAGAGAAGGGATTATGGTTTTAAAATTCACCCTTATCCTCATTCGGAAATTCGAAATGATGAATTGACAGCTTTTTGGAGTGAAAACGGAATTCATACGCTGTATATGCCGGCGCATGGTTCAGGCATCAGTTCCGCACAACAGAATGAAATTTATCGGCAGGCAGAAATCCATAAAATAAAAGTAGCCCTCATCCCGGAAACAGATAACAACCATTATTTCAATTATGAAGTAATGTATATTGAAACCCAGCCTGTCCTTTCGCCGGCGAAATTTCCGTTGGATTATTTCAGTAACTGGCTGATAAAAAGGATATTCGATGTTCTGTTTTCAGCCTTCGTTCTTGTTTTTATTGCTTCATGGCTTTTCCCGATTCTGGCTTTATTGATTAAAGTGAACAGCAAAGGCCCGGTTTTTTTCAAACAGAAACGCTATGGTTATCATGATGAGGTTTTTTACTGTTATAAATTCAGAACGATGGTGGTGAATAATGAATCCGCCAGTAAAACCACAAAAGAAAATGACGACCGCATTACCTCAATAGGAAAATTTTTAAGAAAAACCAGCCTGGATGAAATGCCTCAGTTCATTAATGTTTTGTTTGGCGAAATGTCCGTCGTGGGTCCGCGTCCGCACATGCTTTTGGTGGATGATTTTTATAAAAGAAAAATAGGAAAATATACCATTCGAAGTCTTGTAAAACCTGGAATTACAGGCCTCGCTCAGGTAAATGGCCTGCGAGGTGACACCGGAGATATGAATGTTGAAATGAAAAAAAGAATCCTGGCCGATGCGTTCTATGTGAAAAACTGGAGCCCGATTCTGGATCTTGTCATTATCGTCAAAACTATTTATCTCGTGCTCGCGGGAGATAAAAAAGCATATTAAACAACTGAAGATAAGTAGAAAAATATTAATTTAGCCGCATGATAAAAAAGTTTCTGAACGCTTTTGGAGAATACTTTTTGCTGATGGGGAAATCCATCAGAAATCCTCAGAAAATGTCTGTTTTCTGGAAACACTTGATGAGAGAGATCAATGATCTGGGAGTAAATTCCTTCGGATTGGTTGTTTTCACATCTATATTCGTAGGTGCGGTAGTAGCCATTCAAATGTATAATAATTTTGAAGCATCTGCTTTTCCTATTCCTGCCTCTTTCGTTGGATATGCGACTAAGGCGGTACTGGTCTTGGAATTTTCACCTACCATTATCAGTTTGGTTTTGGCAGGCAAAGTAGGCTCTTACATTGCATCCAGCATTGGTACCATGCGAGTTTCGGAACAGATTGATGCGCTGGATATTATGGGGGTTAATTCTCCTAATTTCTTAATATTACCGAAAATTCTGGCGAGTCTTATTTTCAATCCTTTGCTGATTGCTATGAGTATTTCCATGGGAATTTTAGGCGGATACTTGGCGGGAGAAATGACGGGCAACTGGACTCAGGATGATTATGCTACAGGTATTCAGATGTATATGCCGAATCTTTTTTACTATTATGCTTTCATCAAAACTTTGGTTTTTGCGTTCATCATTGCTACAGTTCCGTCTTATTTTGGATATAATGTAAAAGGAGGTTCTCTGGAAGTCGGAAGAGCAAGCACCCAGGCGGTAGTATGGACGATGGTCTTTATTATTATTACCGAATTATTATTGACCCAAATGATATTAAGCTGATGATTGAAGTAAAAGATTTAAAAAAGAAATTTGGGGATACTGAAGTCCTGAAAGGCATCAGTACCAGTTTTGAAACCGGTAAAGTTAACCTCATCATTGGGCAAAGTGGTTCAGGGAAGACGGTGTTTCTGAAATCGTTGCTCAATGTGTACGAACCATCCTCGGGAACCATTCTTTTCGATGAGAGAGATGTCACGAAATTGTCAAGAGAAGAAAAACAAAGTTTGCGTGCAGAAATCGGAACTGTATTTCAGGGCGGTGCCCTTTTCGATTCCCTTACGGTGGAAGAAAATATAACATTTCCGTTGGATATGTTTACCAATCTTACTTTCCGTGAAAAGAAAAGAAGAGCAAGAGAAGTAATGGACAGTGTGCATTTGGAAGGAGCCAGCAGAAAATTTCCAGCAGAAATTTCCGGTGGTATGCAGAAAAGAGTTGCTATCGCGCGGGCGATTGTGAATAATCCCAAGTACCTTTTCTGTGATGAACCCAATTCCGGATTAGATCCTTATACTTCCAATGTTATCGACGATCTGCTAATAGAAATCACGCAACAATATAATACCACCACCATTATCAATACCCATGATATGAATTCGGTGATGACTATTGGCGAGAAAATTGTATATCTGAAGGATGGCCTTCTGGAATGGGAAGGAAATAAAGATAATGTTATTACAGCAAAAAATGAGAATCTGATTGATTTCGTATATTCATCAGAACTTTTTAAAGAACTTAGAGAATATTTCTTATCCACAGATAAAACTTCAATTGACAATATTAAACCTAAGGAAAATGAATAAACTTATTTTTACCATCTTGTTTTCGGCTTCCATAAATCTTGCTGCTCAAGTGTCCTTTGCCGGAAAAGCGAATATGATTTTTCCAACCGGAAGCCCATCCTGGGAAAATTTAAGCAACGCTGTTCCCGAAATTTACAGTAATAGCGGGAAAAATAACATAGGATTCAATATCGGAATTTCAGCCAAGGTTGATCTTCCTTCCTCTTTCTTTATTATGCCAGAACTGTACTATACTACTTTCAAAAATTCTTTTACGCACAGAGATACCAATACAACGATTGAAGCAGTGAATAATCGTATAGATTTGCCCGTGCTTTTGGGGATGAACGTAGTGAGCGATTATCTTGGCGTGGTAGCCGGACCTGTAGCAAGTTATAATCTGAGCTCAGAAAACCAGTATAATGATTTCAAAGAGAATGCAACGAAAAATTTTACGGTTGGATACCAGTTTGGTCTTCAGTCCAAAATCAGCAAAATTGTTCTTACAGCAAGATATGAAGGAGCATTCACTTCGGATGAAAGAACGTATGTGAATACTGCTTCCAATGCGATTGATCCTGATTATGTGATTAGATATGACAACAGGCCAAGCTTGATTATTTTAGGAATCGGATACGTTTTCTAAGAATTGTTATTGATTTAATTTGCAATAAAATAAATGCGCAGAATTAAAAATTATTCTGCGCATCATTATTTAAAACTGATTCTTGTCTTAATGCTTCTTCTTTTTTAGCAAGTTCTTCAGCTTGTTTTTGTAAAGCTGCTCGTTCTTCCAAAAGTTTTTTAAATTCCTGTCTTTTCTTTTCTTCCCTTATTGCTGAACCTTTGCTGATGTAACCGATAACACCTCCGATGATGAGCCCAATTCCTATTCCTGCCAGCATTCCCATCAGACTGATGGGTTCAAAAAATCTGACGGGAGAAAACTCCGGCATCAGATTATACAATAAAAATGAAACGCCGAGAAGCAGCACACCTGCAAAGATCAAGTTCTTCATAATGGATGGGATTGTAGACTCAAATGTAAATAAATTTAAGACAATTTCGCTCAAAAAAAGAATTTATTTTCCGCCAGCAGCTCTGTAATACTCCATTGCTTTGTTCATATATTTATTCAAACCGGCAATACGGTTTTCTGGTCCGGGGTGGGTAGAAAGGAATTCAGGCGGGCGTTGGTTGTTTCCGGATGCAGATTCCATTCTATTCCAAAACGGGATCGCTTGTCTGGGATCGTATCCAGCCATTCCCATAAGATAAAGTCCCATTTGATCGGCCTCAAGCTCTTGTTTCCTTCCGTAGGAAAGTAAAACCATTTGTCCTCCAATAGGATACACTTGCGAAAATATTTGACCCCATTGTCCGCTAGAAATAGTGGATCCAATAAGAGCACCTCCCAATTCTGCCACCATTGCCTGAGAAATTCTCTCGTTTCCGTGTCCTGCTAATGCGTGAGAAACTTCATGTCCGAGAACAACGGCAAGTCCGGTATCATTTTGAGTAACAGGCAGAATTCCTGTATAAACAGCTACTTTTCCTCCTGGCATACACCAAGCGTTAAGTTGCTTATTCTCAATGAGTTTGAATTCCCAATTGTAATGTGCAAGGTCAGATTCCCGGCCAATATTTCTATAGTACGCTTGCGCTGCATTTTTAATTCTGTTTCCTACATTCGTAACACTTTTGGCTTGTTGCGTTCCGGTAATCACTTTTTGCTGAGTCAACGTTTTCTGATATTCCTGTGCCGCCATGGTAGCAATTTCAGCGTCATTAGCAAGTTTCAGAGAAGATCTTCCGGTAATGGGATTGGTGGAGCATGCCGTCATCACGGTTAGCGTAATTCCGATTCCTAAAATACTTTTACTATTCATAACAGATTATTTAATACTAATTAGATTCCTCAATTTTTATTCCAAAAGAAAAAAGGTGCTTTTTTTGCATTACATTTGTTGTGATTGTACAACAAAAATTTCAAAAAATGAAAAAGATTATATTTCTGATGATGAGCATGTTACTATTTCAGGGATGCTCTTCACAAATTTACGTATCTCCGGAAGCGTTAGAAAGCATGGTGAACGCAAAGCAGTTCACTTTCATGGCAGAAAAAGCCAATACTTCAAATGCTGATGTGATCAATGCTGCTAATTCAATTCCTACATACAGCGCATCCCGAATGATGAGGTTGGATTATGGTTATAGCCTTATTCTGAAGGAAAATTCCATAACGGCTGCGCTGCCTTATTTTGGCAGAGTTTACAATGCAAATATTTACAATACTGATAAACAAGGGATTAATTTTAGCTCTAAAGATTTTACCATTACACAGGAGAAGAATAAGAAAGGAACTTATTTACTGAAAATCAATCCGCGGGATGTTTCTCACATCAATGTTTTACACTTGGAAATTTACAAAAACGGAAAAGCGACACTTTCTGTGGATGCTCAGGACCGGCAACCGATTTCCTATGACGGGTATATCATGAAAATGAAAAATGAGGAAACTAAGAAATAGATTTCCCTAAAAGTTTTTCCACGAATAATTTAGCTTCAGAACTCGGATTTGCGCGCAGTTCTGATACATTTTTTTTATGATTTACTAAAGAATTCTGCATGGTATTTTCCTGGGTTGTTGCCTGAATAATATAATGCTGTACCCAATATTCAAAACGTTTTTCGGCCTGCTGTTTGCGTATTTCTTCAAAACGTCCGCTTTGTTTTTTGAGTTCGATAAATTCTGAAATTTTTTCATTTACTACATCGATTCCTTCATTTTGCAATGCAGATCCTAATAACACCGGAACCTTCCAATTTTTCTCTTTTTCATGCAGAAAATACAATGCTCTCAGAAGTTCCTGTTTCGTAGATTTCGCTTTATTTTTATTTTCAGGATTTACTTTATTGATGAAGATAATGTCCACCATTTCCATCACACCGCGTTTTATTCCCTGCAATTCATCGCCGCCGCCAATTATTTTCAGAAAAAGAAAAACATCTGAAATGTCTGCTACCAGAACTTCACTTTGTCCCACGCCAACGGTTTCTATTAGAATATGATCATATCCTGCGGCTTCACAAATCAGCATCGTTTCAAAAGTAGTGTTTGCAATTCCTCCCAGAAATCCTGAGCTTGGGGAAGGTCGGATGAAAGCATTTTCTTCCTTGGCTAGTTCTTCCATCCGTGTTTTATCTCCTAAAATGCTGCCTTTATTTAAAGAAGAACTCGGATCAATAGCGAGAACTGCGACTTTTTTTCCTTTCTGAATGAGAAGTTTACCAAAGCTTTCGATGAAAGTGGATTTTCCTGCGCCGGGAACTCCTGTAATGCCTATGCGAACCGATTTTCCGGTATATGGCATTATTCTTTTCAGCAAATCTTCAGCTTGTAGCCGGTGTTCTGCGTTTCGGCTTTCCACCAGCGTGATGGCTTTGCCCAGCATTCGTTTGTTGCCGGATCTAATTCCTTTTATCAGTTCTTCGTTGGAAATTTTCATTTTCTCAAATGTACAAAAAACAATTTTCCGGCTTCAAAAATATCTGTATTTTAGAGCACAAATATTTACCAATGAAAAAAGTAATTCTTACAGTGATGGTTTCAGGTATTTTTATGGTTTCCTGTTCACAGAAAGGAACTGCAGTACAAGCCGGAAGCAAGGTTTCAGAATCTGACCGGATTGCACAGGGAAAAGTAATTTTCGATAATTCTTGCGGAAAATGCCATGATCTTCCTGACCCGAAATCTCATAACGATGATGAATGGATCGGGATTGTCAATATTATGGCCAAAAAATCCAAGCTTACAGATGAGCAGGGAACTTTGGTCTATGAATATATTACGGCAAATAATTAAAATAAGTCTTTACCGTAGTTTTTAGGTTATCAGGGCATCATTTTTTCAAGAATTTCACAGGCAGATTTTGGCAGGTTAGTTCCCGGCCCGAAGATGAAGTCGGCACCGTTTTGATATAAAAAATCATAATCTTGTTGTGGAATTACACCGCCAACAACAATACTGATGTCCTCTGCACCAAGCTTTTTTAGTTCTTTTACTACCTGAGGAACAAGAGTTTTGTGCCCGGCCGCAAGCGAGGAAATTCCCAGAATGTGTACATCATTTTCTACCGCCTGTTTTGCCACTTCTTCAGGAGTTTGAAAAAGAGGAGCTACATCCACATCGAAACCCATGTCTGCAAAAGCCGTTGCCACTACTTTGGCACCACGGTCGTGTCCGTCTTGGCCCATTTTGGCGACCATTATTCTTGGTCTTCTCCCTTCAGATTCATCAAATTTTTGAGTTAAAGCCACTGCTTTTTCAAAATATTCATTTTTATTGGCATTCATAGCATATACGCCTTGTATGGTTCTGATATTGGCTTTGTACCGCCCGAAACTTTCTTCCATGGTATCGCTCATTTCGCCTAAAGTAACCCTTCTTCTGGCTGCTTCAATGCAGATTTCCAGAAGATTTCCGCTTCCGGTTTCGGCTGCTTTTCTAAGTTGGTTCAAAATTTCTGCCGTTGCTTCAGCATTCCGTTCCGATTTTATTTTTTCAAGCCTTACAATCTGTTTTCTCCGAACTTCAGAATTATCAATATCCAAAATATCAAATTCGGGCTGTTTCAAATGTGATTTAAAAGAATTGACCCCGATGATAAACTCTTCGCCACTGTCAATTTTTGCCTGTTTTTTCGCCGCGGCTTCTTCAATTCTCATTTTGGGAATTCCCGCTTCGATGGCTTTTGTCATTCCGCCTTCCTGTTCAACTTCATCAATATATTTCATCGCTTCATCGATCATCTGCTGGGTGAGGCTTTCTATCAAATTGCTTCCGCCCATTGGATCTACAACATCGCAGATTCCGCTTTCATGCTGAAGAATAATTTGTGTATTTCTCGCAATTTTCGCAGAATAATCGGTGGGCAGTGCTATGGCTTCATCTAAGGCATTCGTGTGGAGCGACTGTGTTCCGCCCAAAGCAGAAGACAAGGCTTCAATGGCAGTTCTTGTAATATTATTAAAAGGTTCCTGCTCGGTTAAGCTCCAGCCCGAGGTTTGAGAATGGGTTCGCAAGGCTAAAGATTTTGGATTCTGAGGATTAAACTGAGTCAAAAGATGAGCCCAGATGTATCTTGCAGCACGCATTTTTGCAATTTCCATGAAATGATTCATTCCTATAGCCCAGAAAAACGATAAACGTGGAGCGAAATCATCAATGCTCATTCCTGCTTTAATTCCAGTTCTCACATACTCTAATCCGTCTGCCAGCGTATAAGCCATTTCCAGAACCGGAGTTGCACCCGCTTCCTGCATATGATACCCTGAAATAGAGATAGAATTGAATTTAGGAATATTTTTAGAAGAATATTCAAAGATATCTGCAATGATTTTCATGGAAGGAGCAGGCGGATAAATGTAGGTGTTGCGCACCATGAATTCTTTCAGAATATCATTCTGTATCGTTCCGGAAAGTTTTTCCTGACTAACGCCTTGCTCCTCAGCGGCTACGATGTAAAAGGACAAAATAGGAAGAACGGCACCGTTCATCGTCATAGAAACTGAAATCTCATCCAAAGGAATTTCATGGAACAAAATTTCCATATCTTCCACGGAATCAATGGCTACGCCGGCTTTTCCTACATCGCCGACTACTCTGGGATGATCGGAATCGTAGCCGCGGTGTGTTGCCAGGTCGAATGCTACAGAAAGCCCTTTTTGTCCAGCGGCCAGATTTCTTCTGTAAAATGCATTGGATTCTTCAGCAGTTGAAAATCCTGCATATTGACGGATAGTCCACGGTTTTTGAACATACATTGTCGAATATGGCCCGCGAAGATAAGGAGCGATTCCCGCCTGAGTATTTAGTATATTACTGTCCTGAGTATCTTTTGAAGTATAAGATGATTTCATTTCTAGGCCGTCTTTTTCAAAAAAATATGGTTGTTTTCCTTCAAAAGAGTGTATGAAATCTGGATGCTGATTCTGAATTTTCTGACGCATTTCTTTGTTAATTGCTAAAGGCAGTAAAGTTAAGGTTTTTTAGAACTTGTTTAATTATTGCCTGAATTTACTTTTATAGTATCCTTACTTGTGTTTGTACTTTTTTTAAGGTCTTTTTCGGCTTTATCAACTTCCTCCTTTATTTTTTTTCCTGCGTGTTCCAGCGCTTTTCCGGTTTTCTGCGCAGCCTTATTCACCTCTTCTTTCACATTTTGAGCTGTGGAGTCAATCTTTTCTTCATCGAAACCTACTTTCTCTACTGTTGTAATTTTGCCTTCATCATTTACGGTGGTCGTGGTTTTCTTCTCACAGGAAATAAACAAAACGGCAGACAGAAGTGTTATATAAACGAAAGGTTTTTTCATGTTTAGAATTTTTAGATTTTAACAAATATATAAAATAAAAAAACTCATAACCGATAAGATTATGAGTTCAGAATGATTTTTTAAAAATCATTATCTTGTGATATCGCCATCACCGTCTGTGGCATCATTAGCAGCGTCTTTCACTTCATTGGCACCATCCCGGATGGTATTTCCTGCCGCATCCATAGTGTTTTCGACCGCATTACCCAGAGAATCTGTAATAGGCAAAGAATCATCATCAACGATAATAGCGGCAGAATCTCCGATGATTATTGCAGAATCATCATGAACGTCAGAAGCCGTGGCTTCAGTCTTTTTACACGAAACAAGTGATACGGCGGCGATGGCACCGATGATAAAAATTGACTTTTTCATAAAATTGTAATTTAAGTGATTAATAATAATTTGGTAAATATACATATTTATGCTACAAAAAATGTTTAATAATTTTCCTCTTCTCCTTTCATCTTTTCCGCATTTTCCGCCATGATGACTGCGTCAATCATTTCCTGAATTTCACCGTTCATATAAGCATCCAGATTGTAAATAGACTTGTTGATGCGGTGATCCGTCACTCTTCCCTGAGGATAATTGTATGTTTTTATTTTCGCAGAACGGTCGCCGGTAGAAACCATCGATTTTCTTTGTGCGGCTACATCTCCCTGCACTTTCTGGAGTTCAATATCGTAAAGTTTTGCACGAAGCATTTCCATTGCCAATTCTCTGTTAGCCAGCTGCGACCGTGCCTGCTGACAAACCACAACAAGGCCGGAAGGTTTATGCGTAAGTTGAACTTTGGTTTCTACTTTATTTACGTTCTGGCCTCCTGCTCCGCCGGAACGCGAAGTCTGCATTTCAATATCGGCAGGATTTATTTCTACATCTACTTCTTCAGCTTCCGGAAGTACGGCCACCGTGATGGCAGAAGTATGAACTCTTCCCTGAGATTCAGTTTCCGGAACACGCTGCACCCGATGAACGCCTGATTCAAACTTCATAATTCCGTAGACGCCTTCGCCTTCCACTTTCATAATGAGTTCTTTGTAACCTTTGGCAGCCTCGTTGGAATCGGTAATTTCATGTCGCCAGCCTTTGGTTTTAAAATACATGGAATACATTCTGTAAATATCTTCCACGAAAATGGCCGCTTCGTCGCCGCCGGTTCCTGCTCGCAGTTCTACAATGACGTTTTTGTCATCCGTCGGATCTTTCGGTATCAACAATACTTTCAGTTCTTCCTCCAATGCCGGAATTTTTTCCTGAGCTTCCATTTTTTCCGCTTTTGCCAGATCTACAAAATCTTTATCAGAACCGTCTGCGATAATTTCGTCAGACTCGGAAATGGTATCTAAAGCACCTTTATACTGATTGTACACCTTCACGATCTTTCCCAAGTCGCTGTATTCCTTATTCAATTGCGAATATTTTTTCTGATCTGTAATGACATCCGGCTGGATGATGAGATCTGCTACTTCATTGTAGCGCTGTTTTATCGCTTCGAGCTTCGGAATTAATGATTTTGACATACTGGAAATTTTTTGGTTGCAAAGATAGGTAAAAGTAGGAAGTCTCTTTTTCGGAAAACGTATTTCGCTTACATAATTTCTTGGTTGTGTTTTAATATTTTAATGCTAGTGTTTTCAGCAAGTAATTAATGCCTAATTTTATAAACTTAATTTTTAAACCGATTAAAATGAAATTATCAACATTTTACATTTTGGCAGCCGGAAGTATTTTCGCCGCATCGTGCAGCGCGACCAAAACGTATTCCATTCATTCAAAAAGTGGCTCGCAGGTACAAGGAACTGCGAAGTTCACCCAAAAAGGAAACACTGTAGAACTGGATTTGAATGCTTATAAACTGAATCCAAACGGAATTCACGCCGCACATATTCACGAAAAAGGAGATTGTTCTGCAACAGACGGCAGTTCGGCAGGTGGACACTGGAATCCAACGTCGGAAGACCATGGTAAATGGGGACACGGAAGCCATCACGCAGGGGATCTGGGAAACTTGAAGGCGGATGCCAACGGAACCGGCAGATTGGTAATGAGTACGGATAAATGGTGTCTTGGTTGTAGTGATGAAACCAAAAATATCTATGGAAAATCCATTATTATTCATGAAAAAGAAGATGATTTCAAAACACAACCTACCGGAAATGCAGGCGGACGAATTGGATGTGTTGAAATAAAATAATTCTGTTCATTCAGAAAATAAAATCCGCCTTGTTTTTATGCAAAGCGGATTTTTTAATTATATTTCGTTGATGATATTTACAGCTTCCTGCAGGTAAACATCCCTTTCCAAGCGTTTGATCCAGTTTTCGTTTTTCTTTTTAAAGGCTTCGTCTTTTTTCTCGCGCTGAATTTCATCAGGATAAATATTGAATTTTAATCCGTTTTTAAACTTATTCAAAGCTTCAAATTTTTTGATTTGATCTTTTCTTTGTTTCATCAGTTCAAAAAACTTGGTTTGGTTCAGTGGAATGGATTCTTCTTTATTCATGTTTTCCTTCCACTGGGCAGATTCTAGAAGCAACTGATAGTTGGTATTGTTCATCATTCTCTTCTCGCTGTTTTTCCTGAGGCTTTCCACATTCACCATTTTCACGGGAGTGAACTGTGCTGCAGGAATTTTGTCCCAAGCAAGTGCATAGTCATCATAACGCTCGCCGATTTCAGAAAAGGTATAAAAATCTTTCATTTCAATATCTGAAACAATTCCTTTTTTCTGTGTCGATTCACCCGTGACGCGATAAAACTTCTGAATCGTCAATTTTACAGAACCGAAATCATCATTGGTGCTTAAAAACCGGTTGAGGTCAATGAAAGTTTGTACCGTTCCTTTTCCAAAAGATTGTGGAGATCCTACGACAACAGCTCTTCCGTAATCCTGCATTGCTCCCGCAAGAATTTCTGATGCAGATGCGGAAAGTTCGTTTTGCATGATGACCAATGGACCTGTCCACAGCGGATTGTTGTTTTTATTTTTTAGAGTCTGAATTTTCCCCTGAGTGTCTTTTACTTGAACATACGGCCCTGCATTCATGAAAAGTCCCATAATATCGCCCACTTCAGTAAGAGATCCGCCGCCGTTGTTTCTTAAATCCAAAATAATTCCCTGAACGTTCTGAGCTTTCAGCTTTATGATTTCTGCTTTCACGTCATCGGAAGCATTACGCCCGTCCGATTTATCGAATTCTGCATTAAAACTCGGAAGATTGATGAACCCGAACTTCTTGCCATCCGGAGAATCGACGATGATACTTCTGGCATACGTGTCTTCCATGGCCACCTCTTCGCGGATCATGGTAACTTCCTGTATCGTTTTGTCTTTCTTTTCCACGGTTAAAGTTACTGCAGTTCCTTCTTTCCCCCGAATGAGCCGAACTGCCTCGTCGGAAAGCATTCCTACTACATTCACTGCTTCTTTATTGGGCAAAGATTTTACTTTTATTATTTTATCGCCCTCAGAAAGCTGTTTTGATTTCCAGGCAGGAGCTCCAATGGTAAGCGGGCCTAAAAATAAATTTCCTTTTTTCTCCTGAATAATCGCACCGATACCAATAACTTTTCCGGTGAAATTAACATCAAAATCTTCTTTGTTTCGGGGAGAAAAATAGCTGGTATGCGGATCGAAAACTTCAGAATAAGCGTTCATATACACCGTGAACCAATCCATTTTTTTTCTTTTTTTGAAACGGGTAAAAGTTTCACTCATATAATCTTTTACTTCATCGCGCGCTTTGGTAAATTTTTGTTCAGGTGTTAGAATTTCCAGTTTGATGGTGTCTTGCAAACCGTGTTTCTGAACACTGTCCTTCTTCTTGCGTTGCGCTTCTTCTCGGCTGTTCAGGGTTTCAATTTCCTGAAGAATGTTGTATTTAATGAATTTTTTCCAGTCATTGTACTGCTCTTCTTTGTTGGCAGGAGATTTCTTTATTTTATGTTCAAGAATCAGAGTTTCTTCTTCATTAAGATCAATAGGTTTGCTGAAAATATCTTTTGAGATTTGATCCGCATCATCCACCCGTTGATACAAGCGGTCAACAGTGAGTTTATAAAAGGTAAGTTCGCCTCTGTTCAGATAATCGTCAAGTTTGGTTTTGTGTTTGCTGAATTCTTCCATATCCGACTGCAGGAAATATCTTTTCCCGAAATCAATCATTTCAAAATATTTGTCATATACCTGTTGCGAATAGGCATCATTTATTGGTTTCGGACTGTAATGAAGGTAAGCGAGCGTATTTTTGACACTTACCATGATGGTTTGCATTTTTTCATCATCATTTTGCGGAGCATTGAAGCAAAACATCAGACTCATTAAAGGGATGAAAAGTAGCAACGTATTGAGCTTAAATTTTTTAAACATATTTGGTTTCTTGTCTTTTATTAGTAAAGAATTAGGTGCATTTGTTACGAGCGCCTACAGAACTTCAAATTTAGTACCTAATTTATAATTGGCGCCTTTTTTTTCATTATTTTTGTTAAAAATCAATTTAAAATGCAAAAACCCCTTATATTGGTTACCAATGATGATGGTATTACGGCTCCGGGCGTTCGGAACTTGGTAGAATTTATGAACGAAATAGGCGAAGTGGTCGTAGTGGCACCCAATTCGCCACAGAGCGGAAAAGGTCACGCGATTACTATCAACTCTACTTTAACTTTTGAAGAAATATCGCTGGAAGGTCCACAGTCCGATTATTCGCTGAGCGGAACTCCTGTAGATTGTGTGAAATTTGCGCTGGATAAAATTCTGACCAGAAAGCCGGATATTGTGGTTTCGGGGATTAATCATGGTGCGAATTCTTCCATCAATGTGATTTATTCGGGAACGATGTCGGCTGCCGTAGAAGCCGGCGTGGAAGGTCTTCAGGCGATTGGATTCTCACTTTTAGATTTCAGTTGGGACGCAGATTTCGGGCAGGCCAAGGAATTTATTCAGGAAATTGTACTGAAAACTTTAGAAAATCCATTGCCAAAAGGTGTTGTGCTGAATGTGAATATTCCAAAACTGGAAAAAGACAAAATAAAAGGAATAAAAGTCTGTCGCCAAGCGCACGCTAAATGGGAAGAAAGCTTTGATGAAAGAATCAATCCGCATGGTAAAAAGTATTTCTGGCTCACAGGATATTTCAATAATATGGACAGCGGAAGCGATGCCGACGAAACAGCTTTGGCAGACGGATTTATCTCCGTAGTTCCTGTTAAGTTTGATCTCACTGCACATGAACATCTGGAGCAGATTGCTGCAGTTTTAAATACTTGATCTCATCAAAAAAAGTCCCGGAATTTTCGGGACTTTTCATTATTTTTCAATGGCTAAATCAATCACCTCTTTCATTCTGGTAACATAGTTGATTTTCAAGCCTTTCAGATAATCTTTCTTTATCTCTTCTACATCTTTTCTGTTGGCTTCACTAAGGATAATTTCCTGGATTCCGGCGCGTGATGCTGCCAGAAGTTTCTCTTTTATTCCGCCAACAGGAAGCACTTTACCACGAAGGGTAATTTCTCCTGTCATCGCAAGATGAGGTTTTACTTTTTTGTTTTTATAGCTGGACACCATCGAAGTCAGCATCGCAATTCCTGCGGAAGGGCCGTCTTTAGGCGTTGCACCTTCGGGAACGTGTACGTGAATATTTTTTTTCTCAATATCTTCCTCGGAAATTCCCAGTTCGCCGTATTTTGCTTTGATGTATTCCAGAGCGATCGTAGCAGATTCTTTCATTACATTCCCGAGATTTCCAGTCATCGTAAGATTTCCTTTTCCATTGCTGAGGATACTTTCAATAAAAAGAATATCGCCGCCTACTGATGTCCAAGCTAATCCTGTAACCACACCCGGAACTCCTGTGATTTCCGAGATATTTTTAGGCCTTGGAATTCCTAAAATTTCATCAATCTTGTCAATGGTAATTTTAGGGTCATATTCTTTTTCCATGGCGGTTTGCAATGCTACCCAGCGTGAGATGGAGGCGATACGTTTTTCCAGAGATCGCACGCCGCTTTCAGAAGTGTGCGCTTCTATAATATGTCTTATTTCGGGATTTCCGAGTTTGTAAGATTTTGCATTCAAACCGTTTTCATCCAATTGCTTTTTGATGAGATGCCGTTTGGCGATTTCAATTTTTTCTTCCAAAGTATATCCCGCAATCTGAATTACTTCCATCCTATCCAGCAAAGGAGATTGTATGGAGGAAAGCGAATTGGCTGTTGCAATGAACAGTACTCGCGACAAATCGAAACCGTACTCCAGATAATTGTCATAAAAGCTGTGATTCTGTTCAGGATCCAGCACTTCCAGTAAAGCCGAACTTGGATCTCCGTGAATTCCCTGTCCGATTTTGTCGATTTCGTCCAGAACAATCACCGGGTTTGAAGTTCCCGATTTTTTAATGGATTGCAGAATTCTGCCTGCCATGGCTCCGATATAGGTTTTCCTGTGGCCGCGGATTTCGCTTTCGTCATGAAGTCCTCCCAAAGATACTCTCACATATTTTCTGCCTAATGCATCGGCTACGGATTTTCCCAAAGAAGTTTTTCCTACTCCAGGAGGGCCTGCCAGACAGAGAATCGGCGACTTCATATTGTTTTTCAGCTTCAGAACAGCCATGTGCTCCAGAATTCTTTTTTTAATATCTTCTAATCCGAAATGTGCTTTGTTGAGAATTTTCTCTGCTTTTACGATATCGAAAACATCTTTGGAATAAATTCCCCACGGAAGATCGGTGAAAAAATCAAGATAATTTCGTTGAACATTGTAGTCGGGAGAGTTGGGATGCTGCCTTTGAAGCCGGCTCAGTTCTTTATCAAAATGTTCCTGAACTTCTGTACTCCACGTGAGTTTTTCGGCTTTTTTACGAAGCTCATCAGCGTCTGATTCTGCACCGTTGCCAAGTTCGTCCTGAATAGTTTTCAGTTGTTGGTTCAGAAAATATTCTCTCTGTTGCTTGTCCAGATCTTTGGATGTTTTCTGATGAATCAGGTTTCTAAGTTCCAGTTTTCTGAAATCATCATGCATCAACTGATAACATTTTTCTGCTCTTTTCTGAAGGTGTCTTTCTTCCAGCAAAGCTTGTTTGGAAGCGATATCAAAATTCGCATTGGAACAGATGAAATTCAGCAAATCTTCCGGCTGCGAAATATTTTTGATAGCAAAATTAGCTGCGTTTGGAATATTGGGATCGATGTTGATGATTTTTCCCGCAAGATCTTTGATGTTTTCCATCAAAGCTTCAAATTCTTCACTTTTAGGAAGAGTGTCTTTCAGTTTTGCAATTTCAGCTTTGAAATAGGGTTCATGCTGAATCATTTTTTTCACCCGAAATCTTCCGAAACCTTTCATAATTGCAGTAACATTTCCTTCAGGTAATTTGATGATTTTCACAATTTTCGCATACGTTCCTACGGTGTATAAATCTTTTTCAGAAGGTTGTGCGATATTGGAGTTTTTCTGACTGATAATGCCGATAAATTCACCGTTTCTCTGCGCTTCTTCTATCAAGCGGATGGAATTTTTTCGGCCTGCGGTAATGGGAGTAATTACTTGTGGAAACATGATCATATTCCGTACCGGAAGAATGGGAAATACTTTTTGAACCGTATTCTCTGCGGTTTCTTTTATATCATCAACGTTCAACTCTTCCGTTACCATACCAAAACTCTCATTCAGTATATTTTCAAAATCTATCTCTTCAAATTCTTCCATATAAAAAGGGGGTGACAAACTGTCACGGTTTAATTTAGTTTGTGCTTGTCATGGTTTTAATGCCCATGGAAAGTGCTTTTATTGCTGTCAGTAAGGGGGAATTCTCAATTCCTGTGCCATTGTTATTTTTATAAAAAAGAGGACAGATTTTCATTAAACAGCTAAGAACAAATAAAAATAGATTCAAATTTTCTATAATTTCCTAAAAATGTGTATTTTCGCAGACTGATAAAAATACGTATTAAAAAGATGGCAGTTTTAGCGGAAATTAGAAAAAGATCGTGGTTACTTATTGGGCTGATCGCATTTGCATTATTAGCATTCTTGCTGACACCCGACCAGTTTGATCAAATTTTTAGTAAAAATCCAAACATACTCGGGAAGGTAAATGGCGAAACAATTACCAGAGAAGAATATAGTGATCAGCTGTATGTTCTTCAACAGCAAGCCCAACAACAAGGCCAGCCCGGTACGGGTTTAGAAGAGCAGGCGTGGCAAATGATGGTGCAAAGCAAACTTATCAAACAACAGTTTGAAAAAATGGGACTGCAGATGACCGATGATTTCTTCTATAGCCAATTGCAGTTCGATCCTATGTTCGCGCAAAATCAGCAGAATTTTGACGAAAAAGGAAACTTCAGGCTGCAAGAAATTAAAAAACAAGTCGCTGATCTTCAGAATAGTGGCGATCTTCAGGCTTACAACCAATGGATGAAAACCAGAAAAGCTATTGAGTACCGAATGATGGCAAGACAGCTTTTTGCCAATATTACCACCGGAATTACTACCGGAAAAAAAGAAGCTGAGGAGCTGATGAAGCAACGCGATCAGTTGGCAGATATTGATTTTGTAAAAGTAGATTACGGAACATTTCTGCAAAAAAATCCAATAAAAGTAACTACTGCAGATCTTGCCAATTATATCAAACAATATCCTTTAACTTATAAAGCGGATCCAAGTGTGAATTTAGGGGTAGTTTATTTTCCTTCTATGCCCAGCAAGGCGGATGAAGATGCTACCATGAAGGAAATTAACAACTTGCTTTCCGGTCAGTCAGATGCCAGCGGCGTAGCGGAAAACTTTCAAAACACAACAAACGATTCCATGTTTGTCATGCTGAATTCTGAATTGCCTTTCGATTCCAGATATTTAAGCGAAAATCAACTACCGCCAGCCATCAGAGAATGGGTTAAAACAGCATCAAAGGGCCAGATTAACGGACCTTATAGAGAACAAGATGTCTTGGTACTTACCAAGTTATTGGATAAAAAACCATCGGATTCCGTATTATCAAAGCATATTCTTATCGCTTATGAAGGATCCGAGCGTTCTACTGCAACGCGTAAGAAAGAAGAAGCCAAGAAAATTGCGGACAGTCTGTATGCAGTAATTAAAGGAAATCCTGCAGCTTTTGCTGAAGGCTTGAAGTTATCTGACGAACCAAATGCTGTGGAAAGAAACGGAAGTGTTGGTTGGGTTACTCCTTCCTCGCCTTTTGATCCTGCTTACATGAAATTCCTTTTGAATAACCCGAAAGGTGCTACCAATGTGGTGGAGTCAGCTTTTGGTTATCATATCATCAATATTGAAGATAAAAAATCCGGAACAATGGGTTACAAGCTTGCCCACATCGTGAAAGGATTAACAGCTTCAGACGCCACTGAAACAGAGGTTGACAAAAATGCACGAAGATTTATTCAGCAAGTACAGGGAAAAACGTTCAACGATTTTGCTAATCTTGCCAAAAAATCCAACTATAATTTCAGCAATGCCAAATCGGTAAAAAGATTTGACGGGCAAATACAGGGGTTAGGAACTCCAAAAGACAGCGAAATTATTTCCTGGGCTTATGATAAAAAAAGAAAGAAGGGCGATACTGAATTCTTTGTAGTAGAAGGTAGCGGCGACAGAGTAGTCGTTATTATGAATGGAAAACAGGAAAAAGGAT
Source organism: Chryseobacterium lacus (assembly GCF_003336205.1). Lineage (GTDB taxonomy): Bacteria > Bacteroidota > Bacteroidia > Flavobacteriales > Weeksellaceae > Chryseobacterium_A > Chryseobacterium_A lacus. Next base: position 22,166 of record NZ_QPIE01000003.1, on the reverse strand, counting down.
TAGCCGATCCGGAATCTGTGAGAGAACAGATAGAACCAATTGTGAAAAACCAATTGGCCGCGAAAAAAATTATCGAAAAAATGAAAAGCGGAAATGCAACCGGACTTGCTCAGGTAGCAAAACTGTTCGGAACGACACAACAATCCGGACAAGTGAACCTTCTGAACCCTCAGATTGCCGGAGCGATGGAACCTAAAGTTGCCGGAGCAGCATTCGGGGTAGCGAAAGGAAAAACTTCAAATCCCGTGGAAGGTGCAACTGGAGTGTATGTTTTGGTGAAAAAATCTGAAACGGTGAATAAGCAACCTGGAGATATCAAACAAATGACAGAATCTATTTCAGGACAAAACGCAAGCATGTTCGGGCAGGCATTCCTGAAAAGTTTACAGGATAATGCCGACATAAAAGACTACCGAATTGAAGTCTGGGACAAAGGGTTTCAATAACAAATGAAAGAGCGGCAACCAATTGCCGCTTTTTTTATTTTGATAAACATTTAAAATCTTATATTTGTTCCCGTAAAATTTTTTATTCTCAATGAAAATAACAAAAGAAATAAAAGCAGGTTTTATTGCCATTCTGGCCATTGTAGGATTTGTTTTACTATTCCAGTTTATGAAAGGAAAAAGTCTTTTCACTACAGATAATGTATTCTATGCAAAATATGATAATGTAGAAGGACTGACAGCGTCCAGCCCGGTTTCTATTAACGGACTGAAAGTAGGCAAAGTAGATCAGATCATTCCTATTTCCAAAACCAACGGCGATATTCATTTCGTGGTGAAACTCTTGGTACACGACGATTTTCAGTTTTCTAAGCAGTCAACTGTGGAGATTTTTGAACCGGGAATCATGTCAGCCAAAGAAATGAAAATCAATCTGGTTTCCGGCCCAACGATGGCAAAAGACGGAGATACCCTGAAAGGTTCCTTCAAAATGTCGATGCTGAATAATATTTCCTCGCAGGTTGGCCCGGTAAAAGATCAGGTACAGGAAGTTCTTAGACGAGTTGATTCTCTCACCACCAATGCCAATAAGATTTTTGATGACCAGAATCGTGCAGAAATCAGAGCATTACTCATGAATCTGAACAGAACAGTTTCAGCTCTGGAAGGAACTTCAGGAAGTGTAAATACCTTAATTGCCAACAGCGATCCCAGAGTGCAGAGGGTATTGGATAATGCTAATGAAGCTATGATTTCCGCCAATGTTGCTGTGGATAAATATGGAAACCTTGCCGAAAGTATTGATACCAAAAAGCTCAACAGCACCATTAATAATCTTGATCTGACCGTTAGCAAACTCAATGATGTTATTGTTGGCATTGAAAACGGACAAGGAAGTTTAGGAAAACTCGCAAAAGATGAGCAACTTTACAACAATCTTCAGGAAACTTCTAAAAACCTGAACGAACTGGTGTTGGATTTGAAAGCCAACCCAAAAAGATACCTTAACTTCTCGGTCTTTGGGAAAAACAGTAAAGATTAAACCTCTTCAGAATGGCGTATATTGATAATATTCTGTTTGTAGTACTGCTGATTGTAGGATTCGGCCTCTTTTTTAAAAGCCTCAAAGAAATCTACAGAAACATACAGTTAGGAAAAAAAATAAACCGCTCCGACCGTAAAAATGAGCGCTGGGCGTTAATGGCCAATGTCGCATTGGGACAAAGTAAAATGGGAGCCAGGCCGGTTGCCGGTTTTCTCCACGTTCTTGTGTATGTAGGGTTTATTATTGTCAATATCGAATTGATCGAAATTATAGTAGACGGAATCTTCGGAACACATCGCTTTTTAGCCGGAGTTCTAGGTGCCACATTTTATAATGCGCTGACTTCAGTTTTAGAAGTGATGGCCTTCTTAGTGATTATTGCAGTAGTTTTGTTTTTCATTAGAAGAAATTTCTATGGCGTAAAACGGTTGACCATGAAGGAACTTTTCGGTTGGCCAAAGAATGATGCCAACTGGATTCTGATCATTGAGTTTCTGCTGATGGTTGCATTTTTCACGATGAATACTACCGATGCTATTCTTCAGCAAAGAGAAGTATATGCACAACACGGTTTTTTCCCGGTTTCTCAAAACCTGATTGTTCCCGTTTATGAATGGTTTAGTTTTGGCAATGGATTTATTTTATTTGTTGAAAGAGCAGCTTGGTGGCTTCATTTCATCGGCATTCTTTTCTTTATGAATTATTTGTATTATTCCAAACATCTTCATATTATTTTTGCCTTTCCAAATACATGGTTTGCCAACCTGGAACCAAAGGGAAAACTGAACAATCTGGAATCAGTAACCAAAGAAATAAAACTGATGATGGATCCTAATGCGGATCCGTACGCTGCACCACCGGAAGCAGATCCGAATGCAGTCCCGGAGAAATTCGGAGCGAGCGATATTTTTGATTTAAATCAAGTGCAGTTGCTGAACGCTTACACTTGCACCGAATGCGGAAGGTGTACCGCCGTTTGTCCGGCCAATATTACCGGGAAAAAGCTTTCTCCGCGGAAAATCATGATGGATACCCGCGACAGAATCGAGGAAGTTGGAAGAAATATTAATAAAAACGGAAAATTCATTGATGATGGCAAGAAACTTTTGGATGATCATATCACCAGAGAAGAACTTCGTGCCTGCACTACTTGCAACGCCTGTGTCGAAGCTTGTCCGGTGCTTATCGATCCGCTTTCTATCATTATGGATCTGAGAAGATTTATGATCATGGAAGAATCTTCAGCGCCACAGGAATGGAATCTTATGTTCCAGAATATTGAAAATAATGCTGCTCCGTGGCAATACAGTCAGGCCGACCGTCTGAATTGGGCAAATGATTAATTTGTCATAAAAAATAAAAAATATTATTCTGATTTTAACAGACAGAAACAATGCAAATTAAAACAATGGCAGAATATACTGCCGAAGGAAAATCACCGGAAGTACTTTTCTGGGTTGGATGCGCAGGAAGCTTTGATGACCGCGCCAAAAAAATAACCCGTGCTTTTTGCAAAATATTAGATAAAATAGGAGTGGAATTCGCGGTTCTTGGCCCTGAAGAAAGTTGTACAGGAGATCCCGCAAAACGAGCCGGAAATGAATTCGTTTTTCAGATGATGGCGATGACGAATATTGAAATTCTGAACGCTTACGAAGTTAAAAAAATTGTTACTGCATGTCCGCACTGTTTTAATATCATCAAAAATGAATATCCTGAGTTGGGCGGAGTTTATGAAGTGGTACATCATACGCAGTTCCTGAAACAGCTTATGCAGGAAGGAAGACTGAAAATAGAAGGCGGAAAGTTTGAAGGAAAAAAAATAACTTTTCATGATCCCTGTTATCTGGGACGCGCCAATGGTGAGTATGAAGCTCCCCGGAATCTGCTCCAGAAACTGGATGCGGAACTGGTTGAAATGAAACGCTGCAAAAGTAACGGATTGTGCTGCGGAGCTGGAGGTGCTCAAATGTTCAAAGAACCGGAGAAAGGAAAAAAAGACATTAATGTGGAGCGTACAGAAGAAGCATTGGCGGAAAAACCCAATATCATTGCAACTGGTTGTCCGTTTTGTATGACCATGATGACGGATGGTGTGAAACATGTAAATAGCGATGTCCAAGTAAAGGATATTGCGGAACTCATTGCGGAAGCAGAAGATTTATAAAAATGAAAATAGAAGAATCAGATATCATAGAAACCAACGACTATAAAGTGATTATTTATCCTGCTTCCAGAGCCTTTACGGCAAAGGAATGCAAGACCATTGCAGAAAAATTATACGACTTTCTGGGAACTTGGGCTGCTCATGGCAAACCCCTTTCGTCTTCGTTTAAGATTGAAAAAAACCAGTTTATTATTATTGTTGTAGATGAAGAAAAAGAAATGACTTCCGGATGTTCTATCGACTCTCTGAACGGCATCATGCGGGAACTGGATAATGAGTTTCAACTCGGTTTATTTGATAGAATGAAAGCCAGCTATGTAGAAAACGGAGAGGTGAAAACCATGAAACTTCAGGATTTCAGACAGGCAGTTAAAAACAACGAAATTTCTACGGATATTGAAGTTTTTGATTTTTCTAAAGATACCTACATCAGTTTTCTTTCAGATTTTCTTTTGCCTTTACAAAGAAGTTGGGCTGGAATTTACGTTCAGTAATATAGAATTTGAAAATAAAATAAAAGGCTGTTTCCTGAGAGACAGCCTTTCACTATTATTTACATTCCTAGAATTTCGCGAACTCTTTTCAGTGTTTCAGTAGCTATTTGGCGGGTTTTTTCAGCACCTGCCAATAGTTTTGCATCCAGTTCCGGAAGATGGTTCATATAATAGTCAAATTGTTCTCTTTCAGTTTTGAACCGTTCCAAGATTAAATTCAGAAGTTCAGTTTTAGCGTGCCCGTACCCGAAATTGCCGGCCAGATATTTCCGCCTCAGTTCTCCCGTTTGCTCCGCTGTCGCAATGAGTTCATAGATTGCAAAAACTTTGTCTGTAGCGGGATCTTTCGGTTCTTCCATAGATTTGGAATCTGTTTCAATGCCCATTACCTGTTTTTTCAGTTGCTTTTCAGGAAGGAAAATGTTGATGATATTCCCTCTGGATTTCGACATTTTATTTCCATCAGTTCCCGGAACATATTTGGTATCTTCTTGAAGTTCTGCTTTTGGCAATACGAAAGTTTCTCCCATTTGATGGTTAAATCTCGCTCCCATATCTCTCGCCATTTCCAGATGTTGCAGCTGATCTTTCCCTACCGGAACAATTTCGGCATCGTACAGTAAAATATCCGCAGCCATCAGAACAGGATAAGTGAAAAGTCCGGCATTCACATCCTCCAAGCGGTCTGCTTTGTCTTTAAAAGAATGGGCAAGGGTCAGCCTTTGATAAGGAAAAAAACACGAAAGATACCAGGAAAGCTCGCACACTTCCGGAATATCGCTTTGTCTGTAGAAATACGTTTTATCAGTATCTAATCCGCAAGCCAGCCACGCTGCAGCAATTTCGTAGGTATTTCTTTTCAATTCCTCAGCATTTTTAATCTGGGTTAAAGAATGCATGTTGGCAATGAACAGGAAAGATTCGTTTTCTGATTGCTTTGAAAGTTCTATCGCAGGGATAATCGCACCCAGAAGGTTTCCCAGATGAGGCGTTCCTGTGGCCTGAATTCCGGTAAGGATTCGTGACATAAAATTGAAATTTGCGGTTACAAGAAATGATTTGCGAAAATAAGAAAAACAAAAACTTCAGGCAATTTGCTGAAGTTTCATATTTAATATAAAATTCTAAAAATCCAGTCCGTTCGGGAAAGCTTTTTTTCTGAAAATAAGCAACAAGGCTGCACCTACAGAAATGGCGGCATCGGCAACATTGAAGATATATTTGAAAAATTCAATTTGTTTGCCACCCAGCAAAGGCCAACTTTCCGGCACCGTCCAGTCGATTAGAGGAAAATGGAGCATATCTACCACACAGCCCTTCATAAAAGAAGAATAACCTTCCCCGAAAGGAACTATTTGGGAAACGCCGCCATATTCAATCCACCGGTTCACGCTTTCGTCGTACACCGTACCACTGTCGAAGATCATTCCGTAAAACATTCCGTCGATCAGGTTGCCAATAGCTCCAGCAAAAATCATCGCCATCGGGATCAGCAAATAATTGGTGGTGATGCCCTGCTTTTTCCATTTCATGAAAAGATAAATCATCCCTCCGATAAGGAAAAGGCGGACGATCACCAGAAAATATTTCCCCAATAATCCCCCAAAATGAAAACCGTAAGCCATACCTGGGTTTTCTACAAAAGTCATCCGAAACCAGTCCAGCCCCATCACGGGAATGCTTTCGCCGTATTGGAAATTGGTTTTGATATAAAATTTGGAAGCTTGGTCTATTAATAAAATAATGAGGGTAACGAATGCTATTTTCTTCATAATTTGTTGAAAACCTGGAGAGTTTTTAAGATTGAATTTTATTATTTGAAAATTCTGACAACTTCTTTCTCCTCCTGGTTCATAAGTTTTGTGAGTGAATTTCTCCTCTATTTATCCCTATTTCTTTGAAAGTTCATCGAGTCTCCTTCGGTCTTTTTCGGACAAATCATCGATGCCGTTTTCTCCCATTTTACTCAGAAGATGGTCGATTTCCTTTTGTCTTGAAACTTTCTCAGCATTGAATTTATCGTCAATGGTGTAATTTCTTTCTGCATCGGGCGCAATTTTCTCCTTAATTTCTTTCCGGAAAAAATAGGCGAAAATTACTACAACAGCGAGAATGATGAGGACAGTATTCAATTGGATAAAAGTTATAAGTTACAAAGTCCGTATTTACAAGAACCCGATACTGTGTTTTTGTAAGAAATTGTACACTTCTTGCGTTTTTAGGATTTTAACGCTGCATATTTTTCGCTTCGATGCTTAAGGTGGCGTGTGGAACGGCTTTCAATCGGTCTTTAGGAATCAGTTTTCCGGTCACTCTGCAAATTCCGTACGTTTTATTTTCGATGCGGATGAGCGCATGTTTCAAGTCGCGGATAAATTTCTCTTGGCGGCCGGCCAAAATTGCGTTCTGCTCCTTGCTCAGGGTTTCTGCGCCTTCTTCAAAAGCCTTGAAAGTGGGCGATGTATCGTCGGTTCCGTTATTTTGGTCGTTCACGAAATTTTCATTAATCAAAGCCAGATCTTTTTCGGCTTTCTCTATTTTTGCGCTAATTAATTCTTTGAATTCTTTTAAATCAGCATCGCTGTAACGCTGTCTTTCTTCTGCCATGTCTGCAAATTTTCGATGTTGTTTAATTATTTATTTTCCTTCTTTCTTTGAAAGTGATTCAAGATAAGAAATATTTTTAGATTTTACTAACTTTTACATTAAACTGAATCTCGTCTATCTCGATCCTGTCAAAATCTGCGAGTGAATTTACAATTTCTATTTTATTTGACAATACTTCGTCTGAAATATATTGTTGATTCTTCATGATTTCTGTTTCAAAAGGCGAGTTTCCTTCCAACTGAATTGAAATTCTGTCGGTTAAGTCAAAATTCTTTTCTTTTCTTAAGTTTTGAATCCGGTTGATGAACTCTCTGGCAATTCCTTCCGATTTCAGTTCTTCAGTAATGGTAAGATCCAGTGCAACGGTAATTTTCCCTTCGCTGGCTACCGTCCATCCCGGAATATCCTTCGTTGAAATTTCTACATCATCCAAACCAATTTCGTGGCCGGCAACGGACATTTTTCCGTTTTTCTCGAGGTCGGCAATTTGTTCCGTTGTCATCGAAGAAATTTCTGTACCGACGGTTTTCATGTCTTTTCCAAGCCTTGAGCCCAGTGTTTTGAAATTCGGTTTAATCTGTTTTACAATCAGATGCGACGCTTCTTCAGCATTGATGAGCTGTAGTTCCTTCACGTTCACTTCTTGCTTAATCAGTTCCGAAACGGCTGCGATTTGTTTCTCCGTTTTTTGATCCAGCACCGGAATCATCACTTTCTGAAGCGGCTGCCGAACCTTAATGTTTTCTTTTTTTCTGAGTGAAAACACCATGGAAGTGATCGTTTGTGCTAAATGCGTTTTTTCTACGAGATCCATTTCTATTTTGCTTTCTTCAGCGATTGGAAAATCGGTTAAATGTACAGAAGTAGCGGTGTCTTTTCCTGTTACTTTATTCAAATCCTGATAAAGGCGATCCATGAAAAAAGGCACTATCGGTGCAGAAAGTTTTGCAACAGTTTCCAGACAGGTGTACAATGTTTGGTAAGCCGAAATTTTATCAGCTGAATAGTCACCTTTCCAGAAACGTCTTCTACAAAGCCTTACATACCAATTACTTAGATTGTCATTTACGAAAGTATTGATGGCTCTTGCCACCTTTGTAGGTTCATAATCTTCATAAGATTCCTTTACTTCTTTAATGAGAATATTCAGTTCTGAAAGAATCCACCGGTCGATTTCCGGGCGGTTTTCTACGTTTTTTTCTTCGTATTTAAAACCGTCCACATTCGCATATAGCGCAAAAAAAGAATATGTATTGTAAAGCGTTCCGAAGAATTTTCTCCGCACTTCATCAATTCCTTCCACATCAAATTTCAGATTTTCCCAAGGATTGGCATTAGAAATCATGTACCAGCGCGTTGCATCCGGCCCATATTTTTTCAATGTCTCAAAGGGATCAACTGCGTTTCCAAGGCGTTTTGACATTTTCTGTCCGTTTTTGTCCAGAACCAAACCGTTGGAAACCACATTTTTATAGGCTACTGAATCGAAAACTGAAGTTGCAATCGCATGCAGCGTGTAGAACCATCCACGAGTTTGATCCACACCTTCTGCAATAAAGTCGGCAGGAAATGCTTTTCTCTGATCAATTAATTCTTTATTTTCAAAAGGATAATGCAGCTGTGCATACGGCATTGCACCGGAGTCGAACCAAACGTCGATCAAATCGCTTTCGCGCTTCATTGGCTTTCCGGAATTGGAAACGAGGATGATTTCGTCCACATAATTTTTATGAAGATCTATTTTTTCGTAATTTTCATCTGACATATTTCCGATTTCAAAAGCTGAAAAAGGATTTTCTGTCATCATTCCTGCGGCGACGGATTTTTCAATTTCAGAATAAAGTTCTTCTACGGATCCGATGATTTTCTCTTCTTTCAAGTCTGCACTTCTCCAGATAGGTAGCGGTATTCCCCAGTATCTGGAGCGGGAAAGATTCCAGTCGTTTACATTTTCCAGCCAGTTTGCAAATCTCCCTTCGCCGGTAGATTTCGGTTTCCAATTGATGGTTTCGTTCAGATCCACTAAACGTTGGCGCTTTTCCGTCATTTTTACAAACCACGAATCGAGCGGATAGTAAAGCACTGGCTTATCTGTTCTCCAGCAATGTGGATAGCTGTGAACATATTTTTCTACCTTAAAAGCTTTGTTCTCGGTTTTTAATAAAATCGCGAGTTCTACATCCCAAGATTTTTCAGGAGCAGTTCCGTCGTCGTAATATTCATTTTTGATATAGTTTCCTGAGAAAATTTCAGGTACATTTTTGCCTTTCAAAAATCTTCCGGTTAGATCCACCAAAGGAACCAAATTGTCGTTTTCATCCTTCACCAACATTGGCGGAATTCCGTTTTCCTTGGCTACGCGCGCATCATCCGCACCAAAAGTGGGTGCAATATGCACAATTCCGGTTCCGTCTTCCGTGGTTACAAAATCGCCCACAATAACTCTGAAGGCTTTTACAGGATTTTCGGCCGGCAAAAACCACGGTATCAATTGTTCATATTCAGTTCCGGCCAAATCTTCACCTTTGAATTCTGCTAAGATCTGATAAGGAATCGTTTTGCTTTCAGAAGTATAATTCACGAAATCTTCATCTGAACCTTCATTATATTTTTTACCAAATTGTTTCGGCAATAAAGCTTTTGCTAAAATAATGTTAATCGGGTCAAAAGTATACTGGTTAAAGGTTTTTACCAAAACATATTCAATATCTTTTCCTACGGCCAAAGCGGTGTTGGAAGGCAAAGTCCACGGTGTAGTAGTCCACGCTAGAATATGAATTGTTTCGGAAAAGGTTGTTTTTAATTGTAATGTTGAGGATAGATTCTTCACTTTAAACTGAGCCACAACGGTAGTATCAGAAACATCACGATACGTTCCCGGCTGATTGAGTTCGTGAGAAGAAAGACCTGTTCCCGCTTTTGGTGAATAAGGCTGAATGGTATATCCTTTATACAGCAATCCTTTATCATAAAGCTGTTTTAGCAACCACCAAACGGTTTCCATGTATTTCGGTTCGTAGGTGATGTAAGGATTTTCCAGATCGACCCAATAGCCTATTTTCTCCGTCAGGTCATTCCATACATCAGTGTAGCGCATCACAGCTTCGCGGCATGCTTTATTATAATCTTCAACAGAAATTTTGGTTCCGATGTCTTCTTTGGTAATTCCCAGTTCCTTTTCCACACCTAGTTCTATCGGTAATCCATGGGTATCCCAGCCTGCTTTTCTGAATACTTTTTTACCGTTCTGGGTTTGAAAACGACAGAAAATATCTTTAATCGCTCTTGCCATCACATGATGAATTCCCGGCATTCCGTTCGCAGAAGGCGGACCTTCATAAAATACGAATTCCGGTTTCCCTTCGCGGATTTCAACCGATTTCCTGAATATATCGTTTTCGTTCCAGAATTTGGAAACACCGTCTGCTACGGCGGTGAGATCAAGGTTTTTGTATTCGTTAAACTTCTTCATTTTCAAACTGTTCTGTTGCAAAATTTAAGAGTGCGAATATAAGAAATTCTATGCTATTATAAGAGCGATCGACAATGCATTTTTTGTATGATAAATCAAGTTTTATTCTCTCTTAATATGAAGTAAAATAAATAAGTTCGAAAAGCCAGAATTCCCACTTTAAAAAAAACTTATACTTTTGCAAAAAATTCAGGATGTCCAAAAATCTCGTTATTGTCGAATCGCCGGCAAAAGCCAAAACCATACAGAAATATCTCGGAAAGGATTTTGAAGTGAAATCCAGCTTCGGCCATATTCGGGATCTGCCTAAGAAAGGAATGGGAATAGATCTCACCACTTTTACGCCCGATTATGAAGTATCTCCCGATAAAAAGAAAATTGTTTCCGAGCTGAAAGAAGCCGTGAAAAAAGCGGAAACCGTTTGGTTGGCTTCCGATGAAGACCGTGAAGGAGAAGCTATTGCGTGGCATCTGGCGCAGGAATTGAAATTGGATGAAAACAATGCGAAGAGAATCGTTTTTCATGAAATTACCAAAAATGCCATCCAGAAAGCGATAGAGAATCCGAGAAAAATTGACCAGAATTTGGTGAATGCCCAGCAAGCCAGAAGAGTTCTGGACCGGATTGTGGGTTTTGAAATGTCGCCGGTGCTTTGGAAAAAAGTAAAAACCGGACTTTCGGCAGGAAGAGTGCAGTCTGTTGCAGTACGCCTTGTAGTAGAAAGAGAATTAGAAATCAGAAATTTCAAGCCGGTTTCTGCATTCAAGATTGAAGGGACTTTCCTGAATGAAGAACAACAGGAAATTGCTGCCAAACTGAAAGGTGATTTTAAAAAAGAAGAAGAAGCCGAGAATTTTTTAACTCAGGCAAAAGACACCGAATTCAAAGTTCAGAACGTTGAAACAAAGCCCGGAACCCGTTCTGCATCAGCACCATTTACAACATCTACGCTTCAGCAGGAAGCATCGTCCAGATTAGGTTATAATGTCACCACAACAATGCGTTTGGCACAACGATTATACGAAGAAGGATTCATAACTTATATGAGAACAGATTCCGTAAATCTCTCTCAGGAAGCGATCAACGGAGCGAAGTCTCAAATTATTTCAGAGTTTGGGGAAGCGTATTCTAATCCGAGAAATTATACCACAAAATCTGCTTCTGCACAAGAAGCCCACGAAGCGATACGGCCGACAGATTTCTCTGTGAAATCTATTGGGGATGCTCAGTTGAATAAGCTCTATCAGCTCATTTACAGAAGAACGCTCGCTTCGCAGATGAGCAATGCCAAGATCGAAAGAACCGTAATTCAGATTGGAAATTCAAAACTTCAGTATCAGTTTGAAGCTCAGGGAGAAGTAATTATTTTTGAAGGTTTCCTGAAAGCGTACGGAATTATTAAAAACGAAGATGAAGACGATGAAGACAACGAAAAGATCCTCCCGAAAGTAAAAGTTGGTGAACTATTAAAATATAAAAAAATTGAAGCTACCGAGAAATTCACAAGGCCTGCAGCACGTTACACGGAAGCCGGACTGGTAAAAAAACTGGAAGAACTCGGTATCGGAAGGCCTTCAACTTATGCGCCGACGATTCAAACCATTCAGAATAGAGAATATGTAGATAAACGGGAAATTTTGCCACAGGAAAGGGAAATCGTAAAAATGACCCTTACGAAGGAGCTTAAAAAACAAGTTGTTACAGAGAAATTCGGTGGCGATAAAAATAAATTTGTTCCTACCGACATTGGTGAAGTTGTGAATGAATTTCTGACGAATAATTTCGCCGAGATTCTGGATTATGGTTTTACAGCAAAAGTAGAACAGAACTTCGACGATATTGCCAATGGAGCCGAAAAATGGAAAGAAGTTTTGGGTGAATTTTACAAAGACTTTCATCCTAAAATAGAAGATGTAGAGGAAAATGCAGACCGCGCTACAGGAGAACGATTGCTGGGGAAAGATCCGAAATCAGGAAAAAATGTTTATGCAAGAATGGGGCGCTATGGTGCTATGATTCAAATTGGAGAAAGTGATGATGAGGTGAAGCCAACTTTTGCGAGCTTGATGGCAACACAAAATATTGCCACCATTACTTTGGAAGAAGCTCTGGAACTGTTCAAACTGCCTTTTGAACTTCAGGATTATGAAGGCAAACCGGTTTCTGTTGCGGTCGGAAGATTTGGCCCGTATATAAAATGGGGCGAAACGTACATTAGTATTCCGAAATTAGAAGATCCTTTGTCTGTAAATCAGGAACGTGCCGAAGAACTTATAAAAGAAAAACAACTTGCCGACGCTCCGGTTGCTCATTACAAAGGAGAACCTGTAACCAAAGGAAAAGGAAGATTCGGGCCATTCATCAAATACAAAGATATGTTTGTGAATGTTCCTAAAAAATATGATTTCGAGAATCTTTCTCAAAATGACATTCAGGAGTTGATAGAAGCAAAACTGGAAAAAGAAGCGAACCGCTATATACAACAGTGGGAAAAAGAGAAGATTTCTATTGAGAATGGACGTTGGGGCCCTTTTATTAAATTTGGGAAAACAAATTTTAAAATTCCAAAAACCAAAGACGACGAGAAATATACCGCTGAGGATTTAGCAGAAGTGACTCTGGAAGAAGTGAAAAAATGGATTACAGCACAGGATAAGACTGCTTTTGCAGAAAAGAAAAAAACTGCGGCCAAAAAAGCAACTCCAAATAAAACCGCAGCTCCAAAGAAAACTGTGGCTGCGAAAAAAGCTCCAAAAAAATCTGATAAATAATATTGAAAACAATTTTTGGGAAGGTTCTGTGAAAGGCGAAGTAAATTTTGCTATTTTTGTTGAATTACAATCCTGATCAATTCATGAACTACGAAGATTTCATTATTCCCCCGAAATATATCAAGACCGAAAAATGGCAGTTCGGCAGTCAGTTGAAAGACGAATTGCCTGAAGCCGGAATTGCGTTGCTTTGGGTATCGGATTATCGTGGAGCAGGCGAATCTGCAGAAATGCTGGATTTTACTCCGGTCAGGCGACAGCTTTATCAACTTTCAGGGTTGGATTTCGAAGTGCCCGTTCATGATTTCGGAGATTTGATTTCAGGGAAAACGAGAGAGGATACCCACTATATTCTTCAGGAAATATTATCTTCCTGTCATTATAAAAAGACAATTCCTGTTGTGATCGGTGGAAGCAATGATCTCTCTTTTTCTGTTTATTCTGCGCTGAATTTTCATCATAAAAACATCAGCTATACTCAGATTTCAGATAGGATTTCACTGGATACGGAAGGTACGGAAGTTACGGAAAATAACTTCCTAAGCAAAATATTTTCATCAAAGAACTTTTCAATTAATAAATATCATCACCTTGGTTATCAGAAGCATCTGAATGAAGTTGAGACCATAAAATTGATGAATGAAGTGGATTTTGATGTAATGAGACTGGCAGAAATGATGAACCGGTCGGACAAAGCAGAACCCTTTTTGCGGACTACCGATATGGTGACGGTAAATTGTGATGCTGTGGAAAGTATGAGCGATTGTTTTTCAATCCATCCGCAGGTAAACGGACTGAACCGAAGAGAAATATGTGCCATTATGAAAGAAATCGGGCTGGGCAGAAATTTGAAATCTGTTGGGATTTTCAATGTGGTTGCTGATTCCGGAAATATATTGAATGAACAGCTTCTGGCGCAGATGATCTGGTATTTAACAGAAGGCATCAACATTCGGAAAAGCCATCCTGAAGAAAGGGAATTTGAAACTTTCTGGGTAATAATTGATGATGCTCAATACGCTTTTCGGCGAGATGTTTTCAGCAATCTGTGGTATGTCGGAAATAGTGAAAGTATTGAGGAATGGTTGCCTTGCACAATAGATGACTACGAAAACGCAAAACGGGGTATTTTAAGTTCCCGGTTGTTGAAGTTTTTACATCATTAATATTTCTCAGAATGCGTTTTTCGTGATTGATTTAGAAAAGGTTGCTACTGATTAAAAGCCTTGTAGCTCTATAGAATTTAGAATAAAATAAAGATTTTGACGTTTAGTTTTTAAAAATTATATTTTTTTTGTCTATATTTAACTTATCATTAAGAATTTTGGAAATATAAAAATGTTTTATATTTGCACAAATAAAATTTTTTAAAGTAACCATAAACCGTATTCTTCCATGAATAAAAAATTATTATTTAGCATACTAGCTCTTGTATTGACAATTGCAGATATGGATGCACAAAGGCATGAGTTAGGTGTGCGAGTAGGCCACAGCAACCTTGTAGGTGATATTGGCCGCACCAATTATATTTTGCAAATGCCGTTCAGAGATGTTTCCACGTTTGGTTTGCCCGTATACGGAGGTTTACTTTACAGAATGAATTTCAATCCGCATCAGACTTTGCGTTTTGATTTGGGTTATAATCATGTTCAGTTTGCTGATGCAGCAGCCAAGGAAGAATATCGTTACAACAGAAAAATGTGGGGAACCAATGATCTTTATGAAGCAAGTGCCATTTTTGAATATAATTTCTTCCCTGTGAATAATGAACAACAGAGAGGAATGATCAGCCCTTATATCTTTGCCGGTGTAGGAGCGATGATGCATGATGTTACCCAGGCAACGATGTCTCATGACTTCAGACGAGATGTGAACGGTGTTGCTCAGGCTCCTGTAAACGAGCTGGATTTTAATTCGACCATAGAATACGATTCCGGGAAGAAAGTAACAGGATATGTTCCTTTCGGTGTTGGTTTGAAATATAAATTCAACTACAACTGGGCTATATCGGCAGAAGTAATGTTCAGGCCTACCATCAGTGAACAGTTAGATTACAGCATGCTGAAGGAAAAAGATCTTAAATCCACTTTTAATGCAGATATTCTTTCTCCCAATACCAATACTTCACTCTTGCAAACTGGCTACTATTATGCAGTAGCTCAGGAAAGAGAACGGGATTTTCTATACAGAAGAAAGGTGGGAGATCCTAATTCCAAAGACTGGATCAACAGTGTTACTCTGGCAGTAACCTACTCATTCGGAAGACCGCCGTGTTATTGTGATTAATATGTCATCAGTAAAAGAAAAAATCAATTTACAAAATATCCCGAAACATGTGGCTATCATTATGGATGGCAACGGAAGATGGGCGAAATCACGCGGAGAAGAGAGGACTTTTGGGCACAAAAATGCAATCAATTCAGTCAGAAATGCAATTAATGCCTGTAATGAGATCAACATTCCCTATTTAACCTTGTATACTTTTTCCTCAGAAAACTGGAGTCGGCCTCACGACGAAGTGAATACATTGATGAATCTGCTTTCCGAGACCCTGCTTCTGGAAGCCGAGGAAATTTTCACAAAAGGCCTCAGGTTACATGTCATCGGAGAAGTGGATAAACTTCCTGCGTTGGTGAAAGAGCAGCTGATGAATGTGGTGGAACTTACTAAAGACAACGCAAAAGGAAATCTTATTCTGGCATTAAGTTATGGTTCGCAACGGGAAATTCTGCAGGCTGTAAAACAAATCAGTGAAAAAGTAAAGAAGGGAGACCTTCAGGCCGAAGATATCAATGAACACATTTTTGAAGAACATCTGTACACTAAAAATTTTCCTCCGGTAGATTTAATGATCCGAACGAGTGGTGAAGTGCGCATCAGCAACTTCATGTTGTGGCAGATTGCTTATGCAGAACTACAATTTCTTAATATTTTGTGGCCAGATTTCACGAAAGATACTTTCTTCCAGTGTATTGTAGATTATCAAAACAAAGAAAGAAGATACGGCAAAACCAGCGAGCAGCTGGAAATAAATAAATAAAAGTTATTATACTATACAATGAAGCTTAGATTCATCCCTATCATTATGTTTGTTGCCTCGGCACATTTTTACGGTCAGGTAACACCACAGGGAAATACTCAGGATAATAATCCTGTATATACTGAAAACCAGACAGGTACTTATAAATTAAAAGACATCGTCATCGATGGTGTCAAGAAATATTCACCCGCGCAGATTCTCAGATTCACAGGCCTCAACAAAGGTGAAACCGTGGATATTCCGGGGCAAAAGATCAGTTCTGCGATTAGAAAACTGTGGGAACAGAACGCTTTTTCGGAAGTGGAAGTGTATGTGGAAAGTATTGAAGGAGATAATGTAGTCCTGAAGTTTCATCTGGAAGATCTCAAAGAACTAGGCGAAGTGAAATTCACAGGAAAAGGAATCGGGAAATCTAAAAATGAGAAACTGGCAAAGGATAACAACCTGAAACCCGGAGTGAAAATCACTCAGAATCTTGTTTCTACTCTTAAAACGAATGTTCCAAAAGAATATGTCAGCAAAGGTTTTGCAGATGCCAAAATTACCATTCATGATAAAATAAATGCAAGCGATCCTAATCTGGTAGACTGGACTATTGAAGTAGAAAAAGGGAAAAGAATTAAAATCGACCACATTGAGTTTGAAGGAAATGAAACCATTTCGGATGCTAAGTTGAGAAAAAAAGCCTTCAAAAATACAAAACAGAAAAGATTCGGAATCGGCGGTATTTTCAAACCATCGAAATTTGTTCGTGAAAAATACGAAGAAGATAAGCATAATCTGGTTAATTATTATAATTCTTTAGGATACCGTGATGCCAGAATTATTTCAGATTCAGTTTGGAGAAATCAGAATAGAAACTTTGAGATCAATGTAAAACTGAATGAGGGTAAAAAATATTACATTGGCGATATTACTTTTACAGGAAATACAGCGTTTTCAACGGATTATCTGGAGCGGGTTTTAGGATATAAAACCGGCGACATTTATGATGCAATAGGTTTTAATAAAAAAGTGGGCGAAGATGGCGGAAAAGATGATGACAGCGATATCAAATCGATGTACATGAACAGCGGCTATCTTTTTTCCAATGTAACTCCAGTGGAAAAATCCGTAAATGGAGATTCCATCAATCTTGAAATTAGAATTGCTGAAGGAGAAAAAGCAGCCTGGAATCGCGTCAGTTGGAGCGGAAATACGACAACACACGACCATGTTGTATTGCGTTCCCTTCGTACACGTCCAGGAAGTTTGTTTGCAAAAGCGGATATCAGAAGAACTTATTTTGATTTAGCTTCGATGCAGTTCTTTGATCCGCAGGCTATTAAATATGATATTCAACCCAATCAACAAGACAATACCGTTGATGTTCACTGGTCTTTGGTAGAAAAAGGATCTTCACAGGTTCAGCTTCAGGCAGGTTACGGTGGCGATACTTTTATTGGAACACTGGGATTGACCTTTAATAACTTTTCATTGAAAAACTTCCTGAAGCTCAAAGGTTTCAGGCCGATTCCCCAAGGTGACGGACAAACGTTGTCGCTTCAGGCGCAGGCAGGATATTATTTCCAGAATTACGGAGTTTCCTTTATGGAACCATGGCTTTTCGGAACTAAACCTACCGCACTTTCTGTAGGAATTAATCAGTCACTTGTTAATTATTCAGACCAGTATGGAGGTTCTCAGAAACTGAATATTTTTTCAGCAAATGTAGGGTTGAACCGACTTTTGAAATGGCCGGACGATTATTTCTCTCTCTACACGGGACTTCAATATCAGAGCTATAATTTCAATAATTATCCTTTCCAGTTCGGAGAAGTCACAGAATACAATGGAAATGCACAAAACTTCAACATCAATGTTGGCTTGAGCAGAAACTCCGCAGGTTTAGATCCGATTTTCCCTACACAGGGATCCAACGTGGAAGCGTCGGTGAAATTTACGCCGCCTTATTCATTGTTTAGTAATAAAGATTATTCCACAATGACTCCTGTTCAGAAATACAAACTGATGGAGTTTTATAAAGTAAAATTCAAAGCGGATGCCTATAATGAAGTTATCGGGAAACTGGTGATGCGTACTACCGCCGAAATGGGCTTCATGGACGGATATAACAAAGAATTAGGCGCGCCGCCTTTTGAAAGATTTTATGTAGGCGGAACCGGACTTTTCGGAGGAAGATTCGACGGAAGAGAACTTATTCCGCTGCGTGGATATGAAAATGCTTCTACCAACGGAGGAACAAGAACTGACGTTACCCAATTGGGTGGAGGTACTATTTACAACCGTTTTTCGTTAGAATTAAGATATCCGATCTCTATGAACCAAACCGCCAAAGTATATGCACTTACTTTTCTGGAAGGGGGGAATGTCTGGAACAAATGGGGAGATTTCAACCCATTTCAGCTGAAAAGGTCCGCCGGTGTAGGAATCAGAGTATATATGGGAGCGTTCGGATTAATAGGGTTTGATTTTGCTTATGGTTTTGATAAGCCATTATTCAGTTCAGAACCTTCGGGTTGGAGAACGCACTTCCTGATGAACCAAACTTTGTAAATTTGACAATGAAAAACTTTAAAATAATTTTATTATTTGCGCTTCTTTTCACCTATGCTTCCGCAGAAGCACAGAAGATCGGCGTGGTAGATACAGATTATATCCTGAATAGGCTGCCGCAATATAAAGAAGCCGAAAACCGGTTGAACGCACAAATTGCAACCTGGCAAACTGAAATTCAGAATTTACAGTCTGAGTATGAAAGAAAAAAATCTGCTTTTGATAACGAAAGAGTATTGTTGGTAGGCGAACAACTGAAGCAACGGGAAAAAGAAGTTATGGATCTTGATAAAAATATCAAGACAACGCTCAGCCTTCGTTTCGGAACAAATGGCGAGATCGCGAAGCTGAGAGCGAATCTCACACAACCTTTTCAGGATCAGATCTGGGACGCAATAAAGACGATTTCCGAGAAAAACGGATTGGGCATAGTTCTTGATAAAAGCAACAACATTAGCGTAATATTTCTTCAGAAAAGATATGATTATACCGACAAAGTTCTGGATTTTCTTACAAAAGGTACAACGGGTAAAAGTTCATCAAAAAAATAGTTTAACTTTGCGCCCATATTACAATCAAACGAAAACAAATTAATTATTTAACCTAAATTATGAAAAAAATAAGTGTATTATTTGCTGTGGTAATGTTGCTGATGACAGCAGGCGTAGCAAATGCTCAGAAAATTGCAGCTTTGAATTATGAGGAAATTCTTTCCTTGATGCCTGAAACTAAAAAAGTAACTACAGATCTTGATACTTTTAGCAAAACGAAAGAAGCTGAACTTAAAAAACTAGGCGATACTTTCCAGGCAGAAGTCCAAAAATATCAGGCAGAAGGTGCAAAACTAACTGAAGCACAAAGAACAGCGAAAGAAACTGAACTGCAGAAAACACAGACCAATTTGCAACAAATGGCTACAACTGCACAACAAGATCTTATGAAAAGAAGAGAAACACTTCTGAAGCCTGTACTTGATAAGTTGAACAACGCTATCGAAAAGGCTGCAAAAGCAAACGGTTGGGATTTTATCATTGATGCCAGCGCACTCATCTACAGAGGTGGTACTGATGCTACTCCTGCAGTGAAAAAAGAATTGGGAATTTAATTTTAAAAATAACTGAAAATACGGCCATCTCTGTTTAGGGATGGTTTTTCTATTTTTGCATCATGGAAAAAGAAATTTCAACAATCGTCAAAATCCGTTTTAATGATTGCGATCCGATAGGACACCTCAATAATGTAAAGTATTTGGTATATATGCTGAATGCGAGAGAAGATCACGTAGAAAATTTTTACGGATTTACTTATGAAGATTACACTCAACAAACCGGCTGTACATGGATTACGATACAGAACGAAATTGCATATCTGAAAGAAGTACGGTACAACTCAAAAGTTCAAATCAGCAGTAAAACAGTCGATGTGGGTGATAGACTGTCAAAAATAGAAATTCTCATGAAAAGTGAAGATGGGAAAACCATCCACGCAGTACTTTGGATTACGATAATCTATTTCAACCTGAAAACAAGAAAATCTGAAGTACAGCCTGAAGAGATCAAGAACAAATTCCGGGAATATGGAGTTGAAATTGAGCAGAAAGATTTTCAAAGTAGGGTTTCTTATTTCAGAAAGCACAACAAAACAGCATAATTTTAACATGAAAAAAAGAATACTCATTACAGGAGGAAACGGACAATTGGGGAACTGTTTGAAAAAAATAGCACCCGATTATGAACTGAATTATGATTTCCGTTTTACAGATTCATCCGACTTGGATATCACAGACGAAGCCGCAGTTTTTGATTTTTTTGAAGAATATAAACCTCATTATTGCATCAATGCGGCAGCATATACCGCAGTAGATTTTGCTGAAAAAGAGGAAGAAATGGCTTTTTCCGTGAATGCAGATGCTGTGGCTTTTCTCGCAGAAGCTTCCAAAAAATTCAAAACAACGTTCATTCATGTTTCTACTGATTATGTTTTTGATGGGGAAACAGAAATTTCGTATTCAGAAGACGATTTCACCCAGCCTTCCGGAGTGTATGGAGCTTCTAAGCTGAAAGGAGAAAATTTGGCCATTGAACTAAATCCTGAAAGTATCATCGTACGAACTTCCTGGCTTTATTCAGAGTTTAATAAAAATTTCGTGAAAACCATGCTGAATCTTTTCAGTCAAAAAGAAGAGTTGAGTGTAGTTGCTGATCAGTTCGGGCAACCTACAAATGCTAATGACCTTGCCGAAGCACTGATGAAAATTATAGCTAACGAGAATAAAACGTACGGCATTTTTCATTTTTCAAATTATCCCGAAACTACATGGTATGAATTTGCTTCGAAAATTGCTGAATTTTCCAAAAGCAAAGTGAAAATAAATCCTATTTCTACAGATCAATTTCCCACAGCAGCCAAAAGACCGAGAAGAAGCACCATGGATTTAAGTAAAATTGAAGAAAAATATAATGTGGAAATCAAACACTGGGAACAAAGTCTGGAAGAATGTATTGGAATCTTAAACAACTCGAAATGAAGAATTTTATAATCATTCTTTTTGTTGGCTTGATGAATTTTGCTGCTGCTCAGAATGTCATTCTTTCCAAAGTAGCAAAAGTTCATGATAATAAAGACAAGATCTTTTATAGAATAAATCCGGAACATTCGGAAGCAGAATATTTGGGCGAAGTAGAAGTGCAGGGATTTTCAGAAGATGATGCTGAAATATTTTTACGTGTATATTCTAAGGCGAAAGAAATTGGAGCCAATGCATTTGTTTATGCTCCCGTTCAGGCAATAGAAGGCGGTTTCCTTCCTTTCGATCCTTGGAATTATAAATTAGCACTATATTATTTACCTTCTCATTTATTTTCTGAAGAAAATAATATGTTGTATTTATTTGCACCGTCCAATAAAAAACAAAAGATGACGCTGAATGAAAAGAGCATAATTTTGCATCCTAGAACTTTTACGAAACAGGTTTTGCAACCAGGAAATATTTATACAATTTCTACAGGAAAACTCTTGGGATCTTCGGCTAAATTTTCTGCACAGGATTCTCAGCCAGCACAATATATTCAAATTTTGCCTTTTCGTATCGGGTCAAACTCCCCAGAAAATCCCGGAATCAACATCAAAACTGGCGATATTCAACTGTTAGAGAAATCCTACGCCCAATTTCTCACAGTAATTTATAAAGAATTTTAAATTTTTATAAGTGGCAGTTAAGTTATATTGTCTTTAAAACATGAGTGGGAAGAAAAAAATCATTCTCATTTTCAAACAATTACTTAATTAGTGTAAAAATACTGCAGCCATTATTTGGAACAATAGAAAAAGAGCGTATCTTTGCAATCCCAAAACGAGAGAATGTTTTAAGGGAAGCGCAGGAGAGGCGATTGAGGATTAGGATGTATTTGATAGGGGTTAGAAAATTATTTTTAATTTATTTTCAAGAACATTTGGTCAGTTCAAAAATAGTTTATACTTTTGCACTCGCAAATCGGGGTTAACGACAGAAAGAGAATCCTGATACAAGCGAAAAGAGAAGAGATCTTTGAAATATAAATAACAACCA
>NZ_QPIE01000028.1 GCF_003336205.1 Chryseobacterium lacus | reverse complement strand
GAAATGCAAACGACAATCTTCCTCCGAACCGAAATGAGCCGTAAAACTGAATATGTTCATAATCCCTGCTTTTTGAGCGCTAATATACTAAAAATATTAGGTGTGTTTGCGGAGAATCAGATAAATTTATTTTGGATTTTTCGTATAATTCACCACAAGAAATAATATTTGTTAAATAAAGTTTATTGTCTATTATTTCGTATATCGCTTGATATCCTCTCCAACAATTTGTTGAAACCCCAATATTTTCAGAGCTTCTGAAACTTAACCCAAAAAGTTTTTCTTCATTTGGATTTTTCTTTTGTAAAAATTGTTCTAAAATTAAATTATACGTTGGTATAGTGTCACCTTTATAAATGATATAATCCGGAATTTGTGGACTTGCAAAAATTCTAATTGCAAACAAGATAATAATTAAGAAAAGTGTTTTATGCAGTACTTTCATTTGACATTTCTGCTAACGTGCCGCGTATTGGCGATGGGCGGGATTTTTAGCACTGAACTTTAATCGAAGAACAGAAGTTGAATTTTGCACTTCCGTTGATACGAAGCCGTTCAGCCCGCCTATTGCCAATACGA
>NZ_QPIE01000027.1 GCF_003336205.1 Chryseobacterium lacus | reverse complement strand
GAACATACCGGTCTTTCCGGCCTTTACCCTGCACAATGTGAAGCATTTTCCGGTCAAAATCCAGATGCCGAAGCTCGATATTCCGCACTTCCATACACCGGAGTCCACACCCGTAGATCAGTCCGATGAGCAGTTTATGCTTCAGGAGTTCGGCGGTTTGAAGCATGCACCAGATCTCTTCCCGGCTGAGAATTACAGGAAGTTTCTTGACTTTTGGAATGGTGGGAAGATGGAGGTAGCTGTAAGGTAGACCTTCGGTTTTCAGCAGGAAACGCAGCCCGTAAACAGTATGTTTAAAGTACGACTGAGAAGGGGTTTTTGATCGCTTTTGAAGTTCAAAGAGATAATCTTTGATGTCTTCCGGGTCTAATTCGGTAGGGATTTTACCGAAATGAAGCGCTAAGGCGGCAACATGCCTGGAATAATTATCAAAGGTTCGTTTGCTTCTGCCCAGAATGGAAATATTTCTTTCAAAGCGTTGCAGGAGTTCGGCAAAACCATTAACTTCGCTAGAGGCACGATTGAGAAACTTGTTAGTCCTTAACTCCTCCGGAGATTTTTTTTTGTAGCCATTTTATATGTTTTTTAGGGTTTAATAAAAACAAAATTACTAAAACGGTGAATGGGAAA
>NZ_QPIE01000025.1 GCF_003336205.1 Chryseobacterium lacus | reverse complement strand
GAATGATTAGCGGTCAGACCGTTATCGAAGCAAGAAAACACCCCGGAAAGGTTCTGCGAGAAGTGGGGCTGGTCAGTGCTGCCGGCGTGCTCGTGGCATATGGTGATTACCCGGATACAGTATTGCCGGCGGACGGTGCACCGGTAATGAAAGAGATTATTATCAATTTCGTAATGGCGCTGACACATGCGGAAAGCGTCGTGATTGAAGTTGACCCCAATGTTTCCGCGCTGACTATTTCCGAAGCTGATAAGCGTTATGTCAAAAAAGCCGGCGACACGATGATCGGTCCGCTGACTACGCCATATGTAGCGAGCACTCCTGATGTTATGCCCGAGGGGGCTGGGGCATACGGCGATCAATTAAGCAGCAAAGCTCCATTTTATCAGCCTAATTGGCAATGGGATGTAACGAGCGGCGGGGTGTTCGTACCTGTCGCCAAAGGTACGTCAACGAGGAAAGGCAAAGGCTGGCCGACGGCGGTCAGTTTTGGCTACCTCATGCCCGACACAGATATGCACGCTCATCCGGTCATCCATGCTCTCGGCGATAGCGGGATGGAGTGCATTTGGGAATTTGATACACAGACCGGAGGCTTACGAAGCAAAGCCGGTACGTTCGCGATACAAGAGCAGCAACCGATTGTGCCGCTGCCGTTTTCAGGTGATACGCCGCCGCC
>NZ_QPIE01000024.1 GCF_003336205.1 Chryseobacterium lacus | reverse complement strand
CTTTGTGTATCTAAATTCTAAAAACGATAACTCCATAGACTGCCAAAAAAGCTCCCGAAGGTTCCGTTCAACAGGCTTTCATCTTGTGTCCTGCGGACAAGACGAAAGCTTAGTTATTAGCAGAAGTGTCTTCTTTAGCGCGTCCAATCCTCAAGCTTCCCATTTTTCTCTTGCCAAATTTCTATATAAATATCTTCTGAAATTGGTTTTCCTTTATCCTTCAAAATATCAAATTGTAGTCCAGTTAAAGCATTTCTCACTTTGCTGATACAATACTCATATTCATCTTCCTCATAGAACTCTTTTCGTTCTTCATTTGAATAGGTCATTCTCACATTTGATATTTTTCCATTTTCAGAAATTGTAATTAGATATTTTTCCGAACAATCATAATCACTTTTCCAATTTTTCTTTTTCAGTTTTTCAAAGATAATTTTAGAAACTTTGCTTTTATCCTTTCGATTAATTCCATTTTTGATTTTTGCATAATTTTTCACATTTCCTTGACTAATTAAATTTCCATTTTGAAAACCTAAAACAGTTTCGTATTCAAATATTTTATAAAAAACTCCGTCCCAACGGAGAATTTTATTTTTTTCTGTTTTGTCAGGAAAATTGATTAATCCAGTAAACCAATTAATAAAAACTCTGTTGTTTTCCACTTTATCGCCAAAAATTTCCTTCATCTTATTTTGAGAATTAGATAAATTTACTGATTATCCGTTTATGCACCTGTTATATTCGCAATTACTAGTCTGTCAAAGAGTTTGTCTCCAAAATACCGTCTGTTTAATTTGTAAATAAACTCGTTGAGATACAACTGTAAGT
>NZ_QPIE01000023.1 GCF_003336205.1 Chryseobacterium lacus | reverse complement strand
CACATTTTACGATTTTCAGCTGCAGAACTCCGTTAGGGTTGGTAGAGATCTCGTTAAAATTCACCGTGACGGATGAAGTTCCCTGTCCGCTGACGAAGCTTCCAAAATTGGATGGCGAAAAACTCCATTCCATGGAATCGGGAACGATGCCGTTCAGATTGGCGGTGAACGTCTGGTTGGAACTCGGGCAGTAAAGGCCTCCTGAAGGCGGCGTAACGGTGATGCTGCCCATGTTGAAAGCTTCTACAGGCAAGGTAACCGGTGGTGAAAGACACCCTACCGGATCAAGGCTGCGGTTTCGTACGGAGACACTGAAAGGGCCAGCACCGGTAAAAATCACCGTAATGCTTTGCCCGGTATTGCTTCCCTGGATGGTACCTCCTGTCACTTCCCATACCGGAATCGTGCCGCTGTCAATACTGCTGAGGCTGTACGTTTGTGGAATTAACTGGCATACCTTGTCGGGCCCTGTGATGCTGCCGGTAGGAGCGTCAGGCACCTTAACGGCTTTTACAATTTTGGCATCTCCCATGCAGCCGCCAGGCTTGCTGGCATAAATGGCATAGGTGCCTGCAGTATTGAACGTATGAGTAAACGGCCCGTTGACATTATTATAATTTTGGGTGTTATTATTATACACTACCGTCCAGTTGTTAATGCCTCCCGGGATGCTGCTGAAAGTCAGGCTGCTGCCCGTACATACAGTATCCGCACCTCCTGTAACGATAACAGGGGAGGTCACATTAATTTCAAATCGCGCAGAGCCTTCACACCCCAGCAAAGTATTTACGTACTCCGCTCTGATCTCAAATGTGCCGGATTGCGATGCCTTCACCATAATCTCATTTCGGTGAGGGGTATAGGACAACTGTACCGAAGGATCATTGGTACTCCATAATACCGAAGTAG
>NZ_QPIE01000022.1 GCF_003336205.1 Chryseobacterium lacus | reverse complement strand
AGCCAGGTAAAATACACCGTTGCCGGGCCTAACATTACCAATGTACAATGGTCTGTGTCGGGAGGCACTCTTCAGCCTCCGGGAACGCAACCTGCTTACAACGCCACCGTGAACTGGGGTAATGCAGGAAACGGTGCCGTGAGCATTACCATTACATACGCCAATGGCACCCAGGAAAGCGCCACCTTGTGCATTGAGAAGATTCATGGGCCGGAACCCGTGATCGGACACCTGAATCAACATGTGGAAATCATACGGGTTTGTAAAAACACTCCGGTGTATTTTGACAACCTCTCCACCAACGGTGGTGGCAGCAGCATTATTCATTATCTGTGGGATTTCGGAGACGGATCTCCAACTTCATCGCTTTTTGAGCCATCACACAGCTATACTCAGGCAGGAACTTACGAAGTTACCCTCAGTGCTACCAATGAATGTAACTGTACGAACTCCCGAAGGGTTATCGTGGAAGTGACGGAATCCATCCCTGTCAGCATTGCCTGTAAATCAGTCGTGTGTGAAGGCAGTAAAGAAACCTACACTGCCAATGATCCTTGCGGCGGCGAGTGGGAGGTCATCGGAGGCACTATAATTTCCAATACAGGCACTCAGATTGAAGTCCGCTGGGATCACGTTGACCCTGCTGATGGCTTTGGATATGTTATGTACCGATCCAAATGTGGCTGTGCTGAATGGACGACCGTTAAAATTCCTGTAGTAATATCCGCTGGCCAAATTAAAGGAGATGCCGTCATCTGTACGGATAAGCAGTACAAGTACAGCCTCCCTCAATGGCCGACTACTTCGGTATTATGGAGTACCAATGATCCTTCGGTACAGTTGTCCTATACCCC
The DNA here is from genome assembly GCF_003336205.1 of Chryseobacterium lacus. Classification (GTDB taxonomy): domain Bacteria; phylum Bacteroidota; class Bacteroidia; order Flavobacteriales; family Weeksellaceae; genus Chryseobacterium_A; species Chryseobacterium_A lacus. The sequence goes on along the minus strand of NZ_QPIE01000022.1, from coordinate 66 downwards.
TCACCGAAATGAGATTATGGTGAAGGCATCGCAATCCGGCACATTTGAGATCAGAGCGGAGTACGT
>NZ_QPIE01000021.1 GCF_003336205.1 Chryseobacterium lacus | reverse complement strand
TAACGTGCCGCGTATTGGCGATGGGCGGGATTTTTAGCACTGAACTTTAATCGAAGAACAGAAGTTGAATTTTGCACTTCCGTTGATACGAAGCCGTTCAGCCCGCCTATTGCCAATACGATGTTGTACGACGTAGTTATGTTTTGGGTTTTAGTCCAGCTAAATATTTTCGTATGTCATTTTCTAATTTATCCGGGTATTTGTACTCTAATTTTTTTGACAATTCAGTTCCTATTTCTGAAACTAAATCAGTCATTGAAAATAGAGCAGTCCAATTTTCCTTTATATCGCTCCCTGAAAATGTTTGTTCTGTTTTAGCCCACATTTCCTGGTTAAGATACTTTTTGAAAAGTCGTCCATATTTATTGGTCGTTATGTTCCAATTGTGTTCACTTGCAATGTGCCATTCAATTAAAGGAATTAAATATTCTGTGCGAATAACGGTTTCCGACATAAATTTCGCATAGAATATTTCATCTCTCACAAGACACTTTGCCACGTAAGTTGTGTCCCACCAAAAATCGTTTATTAGATTTTGAAACTCTTTTTCAGACGGTTTTTTGATAATGGAAATTTGATAAGTTGGTTTCAGCATTTGCTTTGTAATACCATCTTTATCAATTAAAATTTTATAACCAATATCCCAATCTTCTGGTAATTCTTTCTCTTGCGTTTCCTTTATAAATTTTGATTTGCTGTAAAGTTTAAAATCTACTTTCACACCGTCTTCATAAAGTAGCATTTTCATTGCGTGTTTATGGTTAAAACAACTTTCGTCTTCTTCAATCATAGCAATTGGATTTCCGAATTTAAGCGTCCAGCTTTTGTCTGAAATGTAATTTGTATTATCCTCAAAAACAAATTCAATGTCTAAATCACTAAATTCGTCAACAAGTGCTAAAGGATTTACAAGTGAACTTGTCAGAAGAAGAACTCTTACATCTTCGTTTTTCTCCGACCATTCTATAATTGTTCTTAACTTTTCTTCTCTGACTTTCATTTTGTTTGGTTCGGTTTTACTATGTCGTACAA
>NZ_QPIE01000020.1 GCF_003336205.1 Chryseobacterium lacus | reverse complement strand
ACTTACAGTTGTATCTCAACGAGTTTATTTACAAATTAAACAGACGGTATTTTGGAGACAAACTCTTTGACAGACTAGTAATTGCGAATATAACAGGTGCATAAACGGATAATCAGTAAATAATTTTTATATTTGAAAAGAAATTCTTCACGAATATGCTTTATTGATTAGATAAACGATTTGGAGAATTTCATAAAGGGTTCGGCCGGATTTACACGGGTGCCCTTTTCTAAAAAACACAAATGCGTGGGCTCTTTTATGAGAAGCACCACGGCTTTCAGAAAAAAGAACCCACTGCAATCCGCAGCGGCGTTGTTTCCTGTACAGTTTGAAAAAGAAGTGAGATTATTCATGCGTGAATGCGTGAATGGTGAATGGTGAATGGTGAATGACTGAATAGTGAATGCGTGAATAGTGAATGGTGAATGACGTGTATGACACGTTTGTAAAGGATGATAAATTTAAAAATACAGGATCATTAGTTGTTCCAGAGTGTAAGGCCTACCGGTAAACATGCAGTAAAGAACAAGAGTAATAGGAGATGGCCAAATAGGCATTCTATTGTGCAAATGGGCATCATGGTAAAGGGTAAAATGATGAAGATCAAACCGGATGATCAATAGATCAGAAATGCACTTGGCAACGGTGCACAACTTGAGAATCATTAAAAAAGAACCGGATCATCCGGCTCATCAATAACCTTAAAACTATTTTTATGGTCAATTTAAACCATTTGAAAATTCCCCCGAAGGGCCAGATGCTGCTCTTCCTGTGGATGTTGCTGATGCCTGCACTTGTGTGGGCGCAGAGCGGAACGACTGTTACCTGGAATAACCAGGTTGCCTGCCTTGATTACGGATCTGAAGGCGATCCTCGTGAAGCCATGGCAGTATGGGAGGAGATCGAAGGCTCCCGCTGTATCCGCGTGTGTGAATTCAGCCAGGTAAAATACACCGTTGCCGGGCCTAACATTACCAATGTACAATGGTCTGTGTCGGGAGGCACTCTTCAGCCTCCGGGAACGCAACCTGCTTACAACGCCACCGTGAACTGGGGTA
>NZ_QPIE01000002.1 GCF_003336205.1 Chryseobacterium lacus | reverse complement strand
GAAATGCAAACGACAATCTTCCTCCGAACCGAAATGAGCCGTAAAACTGAATATGTTCATAATCCCTGCTTTTTGAGCGCTAATATACTAAAAATATTAGGTGTGTTTGCGGAGAATCAGAAATTATTTTAATATAAAAGCTAAAATATCATAAAATCTTTAATTTTTATCAAAACCCGCATGAACACACGTTTCCCAACGATGCAATACATAGTTTCTCTTAAGCGGGTATCACTTTTTATTGTTTCATTTTAACTTTTTAGTTTTTAGAATCTGCGAAAATCTGCGAAATCTGTGAGATCTAAAATCCGTGTTGGCTTCGAGAGCCTCAGCCACCAGAGCGCACCAAACTCTAAAACATTAACCGATTAACCCGTAACAGGCAAATTTGCAAATAAGCGAAAAAGCAAATTTGCTTCTCTAAACCAGGTTGCTTTCTTTTGAAATTTCGACTTGCTATATTGCCCTAAGTTGGACATAGGGTAACTACGGGGTAACTACGGGGTATGTACGGGGTATGTACGGGTGAAGTATGGAGGTAGAAATTTTGAGGTGATCAAAGTGCCTGTTTTAGGGGTTTTAAGGAAGCCAAGAAACGGATTTTCACCACCATTTAACGCCAATTTTAGCCGAAACCGAGGAACCACCCCGTCATCCTCCTTCGTCGGCTGCCACCCCTCCAGAGGAGGGGAATATTTCAACCTCTTTTGTACTGGAGGGAAAAATTCACTTTGTAAGCTATCAGCCATCAGCAAATCAGCAAATTCGCAAATCAGCAAATCAGTAAATCAGCAAATTCGCAAATTCGCAAATCAGCTTCCTAAACAACTAACCGATTGGCTTCGGGAGCCTCAGCCACCCATCCGATATCTATCGACTAAATTATAACCTAAAGTTCAAAAGAAAGCAATCGACCTTAGAGCTTTTTGCATAAAGAAAAAAGTGAAATTTATTCCTTAATTACGCTCACTTTTATGGACTGCATAAAAACTTACAGTGTTTGAAGCGCGACACAAAATTTGACATGAAGCAACAAAAGTCATTTCGCGCAAGTTTGTAAGTTTTCTATGAATAAATTTTGCTTTTTTTAGCAAAAAGGTCCAGTCTTGACTTTTTTGTTACTTTTTGCGTCAAGGCAAAAAGTAAGAAGTAAAATACATTCTAAGTCGCAGTGATTTCGGCTCCGCTCAATCACCGTTTGGCAAATCTGCAAATCAGTAAATCAGCAAATTCACTTTTTCTAAGTATTAAGTGCAAAAAACCACCCCGTCATCCTCCTTCGTCGGCTGCCACCCCTCCGGAGGAGGGGAATATTTCCAACCTCTTTTGTACTGGAGGGAAAACATTTACTTTTTCTAAATAATTAACCGATTAAGCGATTAACCAGCATACTCCTTTTCTTCGGATACGGTTCGGGTCTCCTTCGGATCGTGTTCGGTAAAATGGGTGTTTTACCGAAGGTGTACCGAACACGACCCGAACTACATCCGAACAAAACATGATGAACTAATAAGCAAATTCGCAAATCAGCAAATTCGCAAATTCGCTATTACTAAGCAATTAATCGATTAATCAATTAACCAGCAATCAGCAAATCAGCAAATTCGCAAATCAGCTCCCTCTAAACCATTAACCGTTTCATCAGCAAATCAAAAATAATAACTACATTTGTATTCACAGGCTTCGAAATCAAGTGCATTTTCACTATGTTCCCGCTACATTTTGAATCCGTCAGTAGCTTTTCTCACAAAACACCCACCACCAAAAGGTTTCCAAAGGTTCAGCCATCGTTCCACCATAGTTATACCACCGTTCCACCGTAGCTCCCGGTACCCTCCCGGTACCCTCCCGGTACCCTCCAGCCTATCTAAGGCTATTGTAAAGGGTAGCCTGTCCTAAAAATAACGATAGAAGCTAATAAATCCTGACATTACTCTACAAATAGAAAAAAATAAACCGGACGGAAATCTCCGGCCGGTTGATAAGATGGTATGGTTTTATGTAGTACACGGTTTGTTTATACGCTAAAACTGAAGCGATACAGCGTTTTTGTTTTAACGTTCCCTCCGTTGAGCATCCAGAACGGCAATGGTGGCGAGGTTCACTATTTCCTCTACGCTGGAGCGCATTTGCAGGACGTGTACCGGCTGTTTCAATCCCATGAGAATCGGGCCCACCACCTGCGCTACTTTCATTCCGCGAATGATTTTATAGGAAATGTTGGCGCTTTCAAGATTTGGAAATACAAACACATTCGCCGGCTGTGTCCCCAGTTTCGAGAACGGATAATCGGCCAAATGATCGGTATTCATCGCAAAATCGGGTTGTATCTCGCCGTCAACAATCATTTTGGGATGTTTCTCGTGAAGAATTTTCACTGCCTTGGCTACTTTTTTGGACGTGTCGGAAATGCCTGCAAAGTTTTCGTAAGCCAGCATTGCAATGCGCGGTTCTATGGCAAAACTCTTCACGGTAATCTCTGACATTCTTGCAATATTCACCAGATCTTCGGTGGTGGGATTGGCATTCACGGAAGTATCGGCAAAAAAGATGGGTTTCTTCCCGGAAAGAATCATCATCATAGAAGCGATCTTGTCCACACCTTGTTCTTTCTCAATCACTTCCAGCAAAGGCCTGAGCACAGAAGTGTAGTTTTTGGAAAAACCAAGAATCAGTGCATCGGTATCGCCGTTTCTCAACATGAGCGGTCCGAAATAATCGCGCTGCCTGACGAATTTTTTGGCTTTATATTCATTCACGCCTTTTCTTTGGCGCAGTTTCCAGAGGAGGTCGCGGTAGGTTTTCCGGTTGTCCTCCTGGTCGTCATCCATCGGATCTACGATAGGAACATCCAGTTCAATTCCATAGCGTTCCATCTGTTCTTTAATGAATTTCTTTTCACCTAAAAGGATCGGTTTTGCAATTCCTTCTTCGTAAAGAATCTGAGCAGCTTTCAGAACGTTGTATTCTTCAGCATTGCTGAGCGTAACTCTTTTTGGATTGGCGCGGGCACGGCTTTGCATCATCCGGATCAGCTTCTCGTCTCTGCCCATCCTGTCGAGCAGTTGAGTTTCGTATTCTTCGAAATTTTCAATCGGCTTTCCGGCAACACCGCTGTCGATGGCGGCTTTGGCGACTGCACTGGACACACGCGTAATGAGCCGGTTGTCGAAAGGTTTCGGGATGAAATATTCTCTTCCGAAAGTCAGTGAAGTCAGGTTATACGCCAGAATCACCGCTTCCGGCACGGCTTCTTTTGCGAGATTGGCGATGGCATGAACGGCGGCCAGTTTCATTTCTTCATTGATGGTACTTGCCTGCACATCCAAAGCGCCGCGGAAAATATACGGGAATCCCAATACATTGTTCACCTGATTGGGAAAGTCGCTTCTTCCTGTCGCCATGATCACGTCTTTTCTGGTTTTTATGGCCAGATCGTAATCTATTTCCGGATCCGGATTGGCAAGCCCGAATACAATCGGGTTCTTGGCCATAGAATTCAGCATTTCAGGAGTCATCACATTTCCTTTGGAGAGTCCAATGAAGACATCCGCTTCTTTCAGGGCATCTTCCAAAGTGTTTTTATCGGTATGGGCAACGAAATCTATTTTTTCAGGAGTGAGGTTTTCTCTTTTGTGGTTGATCACTCCTTTGCTGTCACACATCAGGACGTTTTCTTTTCTTACACCCAGAGCATGGTACAATTTGGTACAGGCAACGGCTGCAGCTCCGGCGCCGTTCACCACCATTTTTATTTCCTCAATTTTCTTATCTGCCAGTTCCAAGGCATTAATGAGAGCTGCCGCGGAAATAATGGCGGTTCCGTGCTGATCGTCGTGCATCAGCGGGATATCGAGTTCTTCTTTCAGCCGCTGTTCTATGTAAAAAGCTTCGGGAGCTTTGATGTCTTCCAGATTGATGCCGCCAAAAGTAGGGGCGATTCCTTTAACGATTTCAATGAATTTATCGGGGTCTTTTTCGTTGATTTCAATATCAAAAACATTAATATCGGCAAAGATTTTAAAGAGTAGTCCTTTCCCCTCCATCACCGGTTTGGAGGCTTCTGCACCAATGTCTCCCAAGCCTAAAACTGCCGTTCCGTTGGAAATAACGGCCACCAGATTTCCCTTTCCGGTATATTCGTAAGCGGTTTTGGGATCTTTCTGTATTTCTAAACAAGGAATGGCCACCCCTGGTGAGTAAGCCAAGGATAGGTCTCTTGCAGAAGAATGCGGTTTGGATGGGATCACTTCTATTTTCCCGCGCGGATCTGCCCGGTGATAATCGAGGGCAGCCTGGTTAAAGTTTTTTTCGTCTCTATTGGTTTTGCTTGTCATCTTTTTATTATTCAGGTTAAAATCCGAATCCCATCAGGGTCAGCACTTTACTGTTTTTGATTCGGATTAAATGTTATTTTGATGGGTACACTGATCAATTAATCAATGATATTTGCTGTTTTTCCGTCTTTATTAATTCAGCCGTTCTGTTGAAGTGCAGAATCTATGCAGATGTTCAGAAATCCAGAAGGTATCTTTTGTGGTACTGCACCAGGCTTTCGATCGGTTTTTGTACCATTATACCCACATTCAGGTTGAGCTCTGCCGCTGCGGCTCTTACGATATCTTCATAAAAGAACGCGATGGAACCGATGAAATTTATTTCAGAACGGCTGGCTTCTTCGTAAGGTAAAACATGATATTCAAGAAAGTTTTTCATTTCATCAAAAACCATATTCTGGAAGTAAGGATGCGTTTTATGATCCACCACAAAAGTATTGAATGCTGCCAAATAAGCGTTTGCTCTAGGGTTGTGATACATGTTTTTCAACGCTTCTTCAATGGTCAGATGGTAGGTTTCCGTAAAAGAATGATGCAAATCTTCCGGCAGTTTTTTCATAAAGTATCTGCGCAACAGATGTTTTCCGATAGCACTTCCGCTGCCTTCATCACCAATCAAAAATCCCAGCGAAGGAAGTTCTTTTCTGATGGTATGTCCGTCGAAATAGCAGGAGTTGGACCCAGTTCCCAATATGCAAATGATGGCCGGTTTGCCGTTGTAAGCAGCATAGGCAGCAGCTGTAAGGTCTTCTTTTACAGTTATCTCTGCGTGGGTAAAAAAATGCTGTAATCCCTGTTCCACCACCGCACAGTTTTCGGCAATACCGCATCCGGAGCCATAGAAAAATACTTTTTCCATACTGTCTTTTACGGCAACGAGCTGTTTGTTTTTGCTGATTTCCGGAACAATGAGTTCAGGCCTGATAATGTTCGGATTGAATCCAGTTGTTTCAGTTTTCAGGACGGTGTTCCCGTTTTCGTTCAGGATCACCCAGTCACATTTGGTAGAACCGCCGTCAACAATGGCTATCATATTTCAACATTTTTTGAAAAACAGAATGCTAAAATAGGCAAAATTAAAACAAGAAGCAGCGGCTTGTAAAAATAAATGCATTGCCCGGATTGGTGACTGGTATTATTTTTCCTGATCTGAGACAGGCGCACTCAGCCAGTCTTCAATTTCTTCTTCCAGATAAGAAGTCTGCAATATAATAGAATTGATAAAATCGTCGGGGAGGCCTTCTCCTTCAGTGGTTTCAAGATTCCAGAGTTCTTCAGACATCAGTGCGTACTCGTCGTAAACTCTCTTGAAGCGAGAGCTGGTTTTTTCCAGGTTGCGAATTAGGTCTTGTTGCCCCTGAAATTTTCGGTAAGGATTTCTTTTGTTCATTTTTTGATGATGTTTCCGGTATAAAAAAGGCTTTAATAAAAGGTTTTCAAGATAAAAGAACATTTCCGGAATGCATTGAAAATGAAAATATTATCAGGTACTGTGCTCATTGGAAGATTAAAAGTACATTAATATTTTAAAGTGAAAAAAAAATTAACAGAAATTAAAACCTTTAACATTTAATTTTAAATTTGCACTCAATTATTAGAAATGATAAAACTGCTGCGCAACAAAAAACAGGTTATTTTTTTTCTACTGGCAGGCACACTGAGTGCGCTGGTAGAAATCGGCAGCTTCAAAATTTTCAGTGTCCAGTTCCCACGGATGATCAGCTGGGAATATAATTTGTACGGAATACGATATCCGCTGAGCAATGTTTTTTCTACTTCTGCGGGCATTTTTTGCAATTATTTCCTGAGCATCTGGTTTGTTTTTGAGCGAGGTAAGCATTCCAAAAAAAGGGAATTTTTTTATTTCATTCTCGTCTCATTTCTCTCTACTTTAGTTAGTCTGACGTTGTTTCAAGTATTTTACAATTTTGTATTCGAGGATAATTTTGATTTGATTTTCTATACCCTAAGTCCCGAAATGATCAGTAAAATTTCAGCTATTCTTCTTGTAGCCGTTTTGAACTATTCTGTGAAAAAGAGGATTATTTTCAACGGATAATCCCTATTTTTGGAATCTATGACAAGAGTTTTGAATTATATTTGGCGGGGATGGTTTTTGCTGCTTGCGCTCATCATGATCCTTCTTTTCGGAATTCCTGTGCTGCTGCTCTCGATAAAAGAAAAACATTTTAAATACGCTTATATTTTTATTAGATTGTTTTGTGTCGTTCTTTTTTACGGAGCAGGATTTCGCTACAGATTGATTCTGGAAAACGGGAAACGCCCGGATCCGAATCAAAATTATATTTTCATCGCCAATCATACTTCCACGATTGACATTTTGCTGATGTCTGTTCTGCATCCGCATCATCCGCTTTGTTTTATCGGAAAAGCTGAATTGGCAAAAATCCCTGTTTTCGGAATTCTTTACCGTCGGATCTGTATTCTGGTGGACAGAAAAAGTCCCAAAAGCCGTGCTGATGTGTACCGGAAAGCAGCAGATAAAATGCGGCACGGACAAAATATTGTGATTTTTCCGGAAGGTGGTGTCCCGGAAGATCCTGAAATCGTTCTGGGCGAATTTAAAGACGGTGCTTTCATCCTTTCTGCGAAACATGGTTTTCCGATTGTGGTGTACACCTTCAAAGGACTGAAAGAAATGTTTCCTTTTGATAATGGCAGAGGGCATCCCGGAACTGTACGGGTATATCAAAACGGGATCTTGAATCCTAAAGAAGTGAATGAGATGAAAACACTTTCCTACAGCCTCATCAAAAAAACCCTGGAGCTGGAGAAGTAAGCAGATTATTTAATTATATTTGTTTTTATTAAAAAAAAACAATGGAACATCACCAAGGGCAAACGAAATGGTCGCAGTTCGGTTCATTAATTATAATTTTCTTTTTTTGGGGATTTGTAGCCGCCGGAAATTCAATGCTGATTCCGGTTTTTAAGAAGAATTTTACCCTTACCCAATTTGAAGCGCAACTTGTAGAATGGGCTTTCTATGTTGCCTATTTTGTTGGATCGGCGATATTCTTCATGATTTCCATGCGAAGTGATGTGCTTCAGAAATTCGGTTACAAGAAAACACTGGCCTCAGGACTGGTTTTGTCTGCAGCAGGTGCATTTCTATTCGTGCCCGCAGCAGTGATGGATAATTTTTGGGTATTTCTGATTGCGCTTTTCACTGTTGGTTTAGGTTTTTCTGTTCAGCAGATTGTGGCCAATCCGTTGGCGATTAAAATGGGTTCGCCACAAACAGGTGCGCATCGGCTTACTCTGGCAGGCGGTATCAATTCGTTAGGTACTACCATTGCCCCTATTTTATTTGGAATTGTGTTTTTCGGAACCGGCAGCGAGCAGACTGAACTGAATATGGAAGATGTAAAACTTCCATTTATTATTCTCGGTTCTGCTTTTCTTCTCGTTGCACTTTTTCTGATGTTTTCCAAAATAGAAGACCCCGAAAAGACGGAAGATATCGTATCCGAACCTGCTGAGCGTTTCCGGCTTTTCCGTTATCCGCAGTTGGTATTGGGAATGCTGGCGATTTTTATTTATGTTGGTGTGGAAGTAAGCATCGGGAGCAATCTTCCTGCGCTTTTGCAGACGGAAGCTTTCGGAGGTGTGATGGAACACAGCATTGCGCCGTTCATTTCTCTTTATTGGGGAAGTCTGATGATTGGCCGGTGGAATGGCGGAATCAATGTTTTTAATACGTCTAAAACTATGAATCTGTTACTGAAATTCATCGTTCCGTTTATTGCTTTTGGTGTCATTATCGGTGCCAATAGCCTGAGCGGAAAAGATGTTTCGGCTTTTTATATTTATCCGATCTGGATCGTACTTTTTATTTTGATGAGTTTCATCGGAGGTAAAAATGCAGGAAAAACACTGATGATTTTCGGGATTTCCGGAGCGTTGATGATGGTGATGGGATTGGTATATCCGGATAAACAAATAGCCCAATATTTCTTTATTTCCGGAGGATTGTTCTGTTCCATTATGTGGCCCGCAATTTTCGATCTGGCTATCGCAGGACTTGGAAAAAATACGGGTAAAGCATCTTCTTTTCTGATTATGATGATTTTAGGCGGTGGTGTAATTCCTCTGATTCAGGGTTGGATTTGTGATTTTGACCAAACCCGTCCCGAAGGAATTCTGGGAATTACCTTTACCCATTTTTCCTATGTTATTCCCGTAGTTTGCTTTATTTATCTTGCCTTTTATGGGTTTATTACTCCCCGAATACTGAAAAAACAAGGAATTTCTCTTTCAGAACCAGAGAATGGGTAATAAAAAAATTCTTCGGCGATGGTGGTTTTGGGCAGTTTTGCTGTTGCTGCAGGCGATGCTGTTTTATTTCTTTTCCCAATTTCCGCCTGCTGTTCGTTTCTTTGAATCATTCTTTGAAAATCAAAAGGAAGTTCACCAGTTCCTGTTCGCCTGGCTTCCTTTTTCACTGGGAGACGTGTTCTACATTGTTTCAGGAATTATTTTCGGGGTTTTGTTTTTTAAACTTTTTCGAAAATCTACGAGAAAGCAAGCAGCGTTTAATTTCTTTCTGTTGCTTAATGTTTTCTATTTTCTTTATCAGATTTTCTGGGGAATGCTTTATTTTCAGGCTCCGCTGAGCGACCGGTTTTCCGCGCAAAATCCTACAAAAGCTGAAGCACAAAAACTAACGCTTGAATATTTGGAAAAATGCCGGCTGACGCGCTCTCAGGTTCAGGAAGATAAAAATGGAATTTTCACCATTCATGATTCGGATATTATTAAAAAAGAAATCCTGAAGCAGCAACAGTTTCTTCCTGAAATTGCTTCTCACAAAAAGGCCAATAATATACAATCCATAAAGCCAAGTTTGTTTCGTTTTATCATGAATTACACGGGGATTTCAGGATATTATAATCCGTTTACTGCGGAAGCACAATACAATCCGGGAATTCCTTCTTCTCAGTTGCCAGCGGTGATGGCTCATGAAAGTGCACATCAGCTGGGGTATGCCCGCGAACAGGAGGCTAATTTTATCAGTTATCTTTTGGGAAGAAATTCAGAAATTCCCGAGTTCCGGTACAGTGTGGAATGGTTTGCTCTGAAAAGTTTGCTAAGAAGTCTTGCGGTGAAAGATCCGGAATTTGTGAAACAAACCGTGAATAGTTTCAGTCCGGGAATGCGACGGGATCATGAGTATGAAATGCAGTTTTATGAACAACATCAGGGCGCACTTGAAGTTTTCTTTGGATTCACCAATCATCTTTTTCTGAAAAGCAACCAGCAGGAGGGCAGCATCACTTATTCTTATTTCACCGATTTATTGATTCGTTACAAAAGAACGGAGCCAAAAAAGAATCGTGAAAATTCACGATTCTAAAAACACAAATGATAAAAAAACTATTGTTTATTCGGTTTTGAATAACCGTTCCAAACGGCACAAAAATACAATTTTAATTTAATTAGAAGGCATTTTATTTAAACAATTGTTTATTTTTTTTTTTAGAGTTTTTTCAGGAAGGAAAATAAAAAAACCAGACAGATAAAATAATGTTCTTTTCTAAGAAGATAGAGATATTCTAATTTCAAATGCAGGTACTGTCCCGAAATATAAACCAAGAACAAAAAACAAGACAAACGAAAATAATTTCATTTGTCCTGTATAGTAGCGAAGACGGGAATTGAACCCGTGACCTCAGGGTTATGAATCCTGCGCTCTAACCATCTGAGCTACCTCGCCGTTTTGAGTGGTGCAAATATAAATATAATTTAAAACAAGGCAAAATTATTTGATGTTTAAAAACGTCAATACATCGGCAGCGTGATCCGGGCGTGCAATAATTTTATTTGCGGCGTCCAGAACGAAGTAAGTAGGCGTTGCACTGATGTTGTACGTTTCGGTATAACTGCTGTTCCAGCCGCGGAGTTCACTGTCATTAATCCACGGCAATGCCGCGATTTTGTTCCGGTAAGAAGCAGCATCACTATCCAAGGAAAGTCCGATGATTTCGATGTTTTTATCTTTTAACTGGTGGTATTTTTCGAGCAATACGGGAAGATCCGCTTCACAATGAGAACACGTGGACGACCAGAATACAATTACTTTTTTATCTGCTTTCACACTGTGCAACGTTTTAGTTTGGGTATTGGTAGCCGATTGAAAAGAATAATCCGGGAAAACAGCGCCCAATTCTACATTTTTATTGGAGGCAATAGTAGATGCTAGCCGGTCGTTGATGGTGCATTTCAGATTTTTAGCGAGAGTAAGGTACTTTTCTTTCATCTCGGTCATGGAATACACATCAAAAATTTCAATAAGTTCAGAAAGCACCGTTTGTCCTCTTGCGGTCTCGGTATTCAGCGCATGAAGAAGTCGGTCTGTTGCCTCAGAAACCTGTGCGTTTCCGGCTGTATTCATATAACGAATCAGCAGCGGCCGCAGCAGGGAAGAGGTTTCCAGCATATCTCCGGAGTTCTGAATGAATTTCAGGATTTCGTTCTGATCCGGAGCTTTTGCAGGTTTTTCGGTTAAATAAATATTGTAATTCGTATGATAATAATGAACAAAAGGATTTTTAGTCGCATCAATAGTCGGTTTGACTTTCAACCTTTCGATTTCCTTGTGCACTGCTTTTCCGAAATCTGAATCTTTCCTGTAAAATTCCTGAATTTGTACCAATGCTGGCGCGATCATTTCTGTCTTTTTCTGATGATCCTGAATGTTTTCCATCAGTATATTGGCTTCATCCCGATAGATTACGTTATTGATTTTATCAGTGGAAGTTTCCAGAATTATACTGATTTCTTTATTTTCAGAAATAAGATTAAACGCAGCATTCACCTCCGGAAAATACACCTTCATCATGCCTGTGTATGGAGTAGGGACACGGAAATTGAGTCCGTTCCCTTTTCGGTTTTCCCGGGCTGCAATAATATCCTTTGAACCGTTCAGGGTGTAAAGGATCGCTTCTTTTCCCTGAAAATGTGCCGGAGTTTGTACCGATACGGAAAACTGAGCTTTGAGGAAAACAGTAGCTAAAATGGTGATAAATAAAAGATTTCTTTTCATGATTTGCTTTTACACAAGGATGTTTTTTTCAGTAAGTGTAATTTTTTTCTGTTCTCCGATAGAAAACATATAATCTTCCAGCACTTTTTCTGTGGTGCCTCTCAGCCCTCTTGCTCCCAAACCTTTTTCCATCGTTTCTTCGACAATTTTTTCAATAGCTTCGTTGGTGAACTCCAGTTTGATACCATCCATTTTGAAAAGTTCAATGAATTGATTCACGATTGAATTTTTAGGTTCTTTCATAATGCGGATCATGGTTTCTTTGTTAAGAGAATCCAGATAAGTAACAATAGGAAAACGTCCTAACAATTCAGGAATAAGCCCGAATTTTCTAAGATCAATGGCATTTAGCTGACTTAAAATATATTCTTCTTCCTGCTTTTGGTTCAGTTTTTCAAGACTGAATCCGATGGCTTGTTTGTTCAGCCTTCGTTCAATAATTTCTTTGATGCCATCAAAAGCTCCGCCCGCAATAAAAAGAATATTCTGAGTGTTTACCGGAATATATTTCTGATCCGGATGCTTTCTTCCACCTTGAGGCGGCACATTCACGATGCTTCCTTCCAATAATTTCAGCAAGCCCTGCTGAACTCCTTCTCCGGAAACATCTCTCGTGATGCTTGGGTTATCAGATTTTCTTGCAATTTTGTCGATTTCATCAATAAAAACGATTCCTTTTTCAGCTTTTTCCACATTATAATCGGCCACCATGAGCAGCCGGGAAAGAATGCTTTCCACATCTTCGCCTACATAACCTGCTTCAGTAAGAACAGTTGCATCTACAATACAAAACGGAACATTCAGCTCGCGGGCAATGGTTTTTGCCAAGAGCGTTTTGCCCGTTCCGGTTTCGCCAATCATGATGATGTTGGATTTTTCTATTTCGATTTCTCTTTTTTTATTCTTAGCGTGAAGGAGACGTTTGTAATGATTGTAAACTGCAATGGAAAGCTGTTTTTTAGCCTGATCCTGGCCAATGACATATTGATCCAAAAATGATTTTATTTCTTTTGGTTTTTTCAGCTCGTCCAAGTGTTCAGCTGCTGAAAACCCCGTTTCTTTTATACTTTCTGTTACAATAGAGTGGGCTTGTTCAATACATTGTTCACATATATAACCGTTTTGCCCAGATACCAGTATCGCTACTTCGCTGCGCTTGCTTCCGCAGAACGAACATTGATTAGGATTCATTTATTTTTAAAAAATTATTGTTAATAAGTGAAAAAAATTTTGTCAAAGTTACGGACTTTGACAAAATAATTATGCGTTGATGATGGCATTTTGAATTTCCTGAAATTCTTCCGGTGAAAGCTTCAGTCTTTCATTAATGAAGTTAAGGTCTCCCATCGTATTCAGCGGCACAAGATGAATGTGTGCATGTGGTACTTCCAGTCCTACCACAGCAATACCTACCCGAATGCAGGGAATTGCTTTGCCGATTTTTTTGCCGATCTTTTGTGCAAAAGACCAAAGATTTCTGAACTCTTCGCTGTCCAGATCAAAAATTAAATCCGTTTCTTTTTTCGGAATAACAAGGGTGTGGCCTTTTGCTAGGGGCGAAATATCCAGAAACGCAATATGCTGTTCATCCTCTGCAATAATATGTGCGGGGATTTCCCGGCTGATGATTTTAGTAAAAACAGAACTCATCTTAAAAGAATATTATAAAAATTACAGAGAAATTTCGAGAACTTCAAAAGAAAGTTTGTTTCCGTTCGGCAGCACGATTTCCGCATGTTCGCCAATGGTTTTTCCCAATAATCCTTTTGCAATAGGAGTATTTACTGAGATTTTTCCTGCTTTCAGGTCACTTTCATTATCAGGAACCAAAGTGAATTTCTGTTCCTGTCCGGTAGTATTATTTTTTAGTCTTACGGTGGTGAGAATGGCTACTTTTGAAGTATCAAGTTTACTTTCATCAATTACTTTGGAAGTCGCGATAGCATCTCTCAGTTTAGAAATCCTCATTTCCAGCATGCCTTGTGCTTCCTTTGCGGCATCGTATTCTGCATTTTCCGACAGGTCGCCTTTATCTCTCGCTTCAGCGATTTGTTGGGTGATTTTCGGCCGTTCTACAGTTTCTAGGCGTTCCACTTCGGTTTTCATTTTTTCCAGGCCTTCTTGTGTTACGTATGTTGCCATAATTCTTGTTTAGATTAGATAAAAAAAATTATCCGGCCATTACAGCCCGGACAATGTATATATTTGTATTTCGTTTCACAAATATAAACATTTTTTAGTTATGAAGAATAAACCGGGATTTTATTTAATCATGATTCTGTTGATTTTCTGTACTTTAAATCTGAATTCGTGCAGCAGAACTGCAGATACTGTGAGTTGTTTTCCCAACACACCTATTAATGTGGTTTTGAATCTAAATTTGCCCGCATATTATCCGCTTCAAATTTCCGGAGGATGGATTTATGTAGATGAACAAAGTCCGGGATCGCGAGGACTGATTGTTGTGCGTACCGGCAATGGATTTGTGGTGTATGACCGCAACGCGCCACATCTTTGCCCGGATAACGATACGACACTTGTAGTGGAAAATAATATTCGGATAGTATGCCCAAAAGATGGTGCAGAATGGATTCTGATTAGTGGTGAGCCAATAAAAACAGCTAAAGTTCCTCCTAAAATCTATCCATACGACTATCAACCCGGAACGAACATTCTTTCCATCTTTTATTAATTTTTAAAAATGAAAGTTGTTATTCAAAGAGTTTCAGAAGCTTCTGTAACTGTGGGTGGGCAGATAGTCGGTGCCATTTCTAATGGACTTCTTTTGCTGATCGGTATTGATGAACAAGATGATGAAAGCGATGCGAATTGGCTGGTGCAGAAAATTCTGAATCTGAGAATTTTCAGCGATGCAGAAGGGAAAATGAATCATTCGGTTCAGGATATTCAGGGAGAGATCCTTTTTATCAGTCAGTTTACCCTTATTGCAGAGTACAAAAAAGGGAACCGTCCAGGTTTTTCCAAAGCGGCAAAACCCGAACAGGCCATTCCTTTGTTTGAATATTTTAAAAATGAAATATCAAAATCCGGATTGAAGACTGAAAGTGGTATTTTCGGAGCTGATATGAAAGTTTCTTTGCTGAATGACGGTCCGGTAACCATTGTTATGGACAGCAAAACCAAGCAATAATTACATAAAAAAA
Source organism: Chryseobacterium lacus (assembly GCF_003336205.1). GTDB lineage: Bacteria > Bacteroidota > Bacteroidia > Flavobacteriales > Weeksellaceae > Chryseobacterium_A > Chryseobacterium_A lacus. The sequence continues at coordinate 373,648 of NZ_QPIE01000002.1, read as the reverse complement.
GCCTCAGGAAAGGCTTTTATAAATTAGTTGGTTACAGGAACACTGCTGAAACTCATCGAACTTTTTACGTTCATATCGGAAGTAGGTGAAGATTTTAATTCATACACAATCCGCTGCTGAACTGTATTTCCGGATTTCATAATGTTGTCCAGTGTTTGGCTGCTATTGAGGTCTAAAGAAAGGGTGTTTCCAATGTTATCCGCAATATTTGTTCTAGATGCTACCAAAACTTCTGAACTGCCTGAGGAAAGATACACTTTTACACTTTTAAATACGCCCATGCTTTGATTTCCTGAAGTAACGGAAAGCGTAGCAGAACTCAGCCGGATATCTCTCACGTTGGCGGACGAACCAAAAAGCTGGTTGATACTGTTGCCTACACCTATTGCTGAAAGCTGGGTATTGGCAGGCGATCCCTGGGTTACTATAATTGTGGCAGAATAAGGAAATGTATTCTGCATAATGGATGAAACTGTGGAGCAACTTGCTAAGGTAGCAGTAGCAATAACCGCTGATAAAAAGACATTTTTCATTTTGATTTTTTTTTGATTTTTACATAAAATATACCAAACTTTTTACAAGGCTTGATTACCTTTAGGATTTATAAAAGATAAGCAAATTATTGAAGTTTCACTGAAAAATTTCCGGAAGCTTCTCCAGATGCCATATTGCTCTTTGCAATCGTAACCCAGATTTCTCCCGGATGGTGTACAGGATAACCAACTACTTCTCTGCCCATCGGGCCGTCCAGTTTTCCGTCAGCAAGTTTTATTTGATTGATTCGGATATTCATTTCTTTGAACTCCGGAACAACCGCCACGGAAAGTTGTTTATTTTTAAAGTTTCTTATTTTGATTATTAATTCCTGATCATTATTGATGAATTCTTCGCCCAGCGTAGCCGGAAAATCTGCCGCATCTACAGTTCGGACAATTTGATTGCCGTTTACTTCGCGCATAATTCCTTCGCGCAACACTTCCTGAACGCCGGGAGAATTGTTGATGATACTGTCCGGAAGTTTCTCGTGAGACACATCTGCAGAAAGTGGAATGGCTAGGTCTGCATCCGTTGTAAACTGACTGCTTATTGTTTCTTGTTTGGTGTTGCACGAGAGCGTTATCAGAGGAATGAGAATCCACAGTTTTTTCATTATTTAAATTTATTAATGTCGATGGTTTGCCAATACAAAGTTTTTGAAAGGAAAGATTTCTCTTGTTCAGATTTTATATATTCTTTGAGTTCTGAATTATTTGCTTCTTCAGGAAATTTATCCATCAAAGTTTTATGGTTATAACGGAGGGAATTCAGAAAATAAAAATCTCCTTTTCCATTTTCAATATTATAAATTGTCGCCAAATTTCCCCAGTTGACGAAACTGGAAGCTAAAATCATTCCGTAAAAATACCAGAACATTCTGTTGATAAGATATGCGTTGGTTCTCTGGTTTTTAATTTTGAGATGAGTATAAAACAATCCTGCCATACATAATATTAAAAAGGCAAAAACCCCGATTCTTTTATACGTGCTCCCGAGTTCGAGAACATATTCCGTATTTTTTGCAAGCGCTGAAACTACCAAAACCCCGTTGAGCAAAAGCCAGACTTGCGCAGAAATTTTTAACAGTCGTGATTCAGGATCAAAATTGAAAGACGATTTAAAATAAAACATGATCACAAAAACAGCCATTACAATGCTTATAATTACAGCGTAAACCCGTTCATGTGTATCTTCCGACAACCGGTGCGGGAGTTTGGAGGATGCATAAAACTGTTCATAATTATACGTCGCGATGAAAAAAAGTAACAGGAGATTCAGAAGCATAAAAGTAATGACACCGCCGGTTCGCTCAAGTTCAATTCCCAGAAAACGGTAAGTGGGTTTCACAACTTTCTGTTCTTTTCTGAAGCTATCGTTGAGAAAATGGTGATTTTTATAAAGATACCGTTCGACGGCGAAATGCCAGTAATTAAAAGCAAGGAAGAAGCCCAGACAAGCCAGAATGATAAACTGCCAAACATCGAAATCCAGTTCGTAATTTTTGAACAGCTCCGCGAAATTCTCACTTCCCAATGCATAAATTCCGAAAAAAATGGATAAGCAAATGAGAGGGAAAAAAAACAATGCCAATAGTTTTGGAAAAACTTTTCCTGTGTTTATTTTCGGAAGCCATTTATCGAAACTGAATACTCTGCAGATGAACGTAAATCCGTTGGTTACAAAAACAGGGATTACGAACAATGGCTTCATGTTTCTGTTTTTAGATTTCAATGTTAAGATGAGTATTGAAATGATCAGTGACAAAAACGATGGAAAATCGGCATACCACATCCATGAAATCGCAGACAAAATGGTGAGTGCAAAAATTATTAAAAATGTTCTGTTTCTGTTGATTTTTCTTGTATAAAAATAGGTGAGAACTGCGAAAGAACTTCCTAGAATCCCGAAATTTATTCCCATGTCCTGCTGATAAAACAAGACAATGAAGAGCGCGGTGCACATGAGGATGAGCTGATGTTTTTTCATCATTGTAATTTTTAAAAATTAATTTCCTGCGAAGGGTGTCCCGAAAACACCAACTGCTAGCTCTGCCCAAATGAGAAAAAGAACAGCCAAAACAATAGAAATGTAGATGAATTTTCTGGAATCGGTACTTACTTTGAGAAGGATAATGTCAATCAAAAATGCTGTGAAGAAGAGTGAAATTCCTGCAATAATAAAGTCTGATAAATTCCATTTTACTTGGTAGGTAAACTGCATCGCCACAAATGGAGTTGCCAATATAATGGCTGCAACAGAATAAATGATAATAGCCTTGTTGATGGTTTTCATAATATTTAAATTTATAAAGTACTTTGTGTTTCAAAGTAAATATTTAAAAAAAAGAGTGTTATTTTTTCAGAAGTTTTTCCAGAGCGTTCAAATGTTCCGTGAAGGAAGCTCTTCCGGCTTGTGTTACCCTGTATGAAGTTCTTGTTTTTTTTCCTACAAATGCTTTCTTGATTTCAATAAATCCGGATTTTTCCAGTGCAGAACTATGGCTGGCAAGATTTCCGTCCGTCACTTCCAGAAGTTGTTTCATGTCATTAAAATCAACCCAGTCGTTCACCATCAGAACGGACATAATGCCCAGTCTGACGCGGCTTTCGAATTCTTTATTGAGTTGTGAAATCATGAAATTAATTTAGAGATTGTTTGATTTTTTTTAAAATGTAAATAATTGTGAAGGATCTATTTATATTTTTTATGCATGATCAGTCCATACACAATATGTAAAATCCCAAAACCAAATGCCCAGAAAACCAAACCCCAACCTACAAAAAATAAGGAAAGTAAACCTAAAGCAATTTCAAAATAGCCAAGATTTTGTACATCTGTCAGCGTGTATTTTGAGGCATTTACCAAAGCCAGTCCATAGAAAATGAGCGTGGCTGGAGCTACTAAAACAAATAACTGGTGATAAAAAAGTGCTATGCAGAAAATTCCGCCAGCAACCAGAGGAACTAAAAAATTGAGCAACAGTCTTTTTGTAGTAGCGTCCCAAATTTTCAGTTGATATGCTTTGCTTTTCCGGGAAGTGAAAAAATATCCGAAGAAAACAGCTACGATTAGAATCGTCAAACCCACGATGAACAATTCGCGAATCAGTTCCGGTGAAAACGTATTAGCTTTTCCTTCAAAATAATTGATGCTCTCTCTTTTTAAAATAAAATAAACATACACAGCTCCTGCTAATGCTGTCGTTCCGGCAAATACTCCGGAAAGCCCGCTCAGGGAAATAAACCGTGAGGAACGTTCCATCATCGAACGGATGTGTGACAGGTCATCGTGATAATTTTTAGTTTCCATTTAAAGTACTTTGATTTGCAAAGTTAATAGAATTTTCATCTCTTCCAAATTTTTAAATATTTATTTTGCTCAGGTATTTTAAAAATGAATATCTTTAAAACATGGATAAAAGAGATTTACGGAGTACTATATTCAAACATTTGGACGGAATTGTAACGGCACCAATTGCTGTTGCTCTACACAAGAAAAATATTCTACAATTTATTTTGGATCATGAAACTGTCACATTACAGGAAATTTCAGAACATTTTCCGTCCAATGAAGGGTATTTGAATGTTGCGCTCCGAACTTTAGCTTCGCAGGGATTTTTGAATTATGAAGTAGAACACGCAAAGGATATTGTAAGGGTTTCTGCGAGCGAAAAAACGAGATTTTTTATTGAATTAATTCCGATGTATGAGAAAGTAATTCCATTTCTGCATCACTCCATTTCTGCAGATTTTCAAAATTTTGATTCATCCTGTTTTGAAACACATCTGCATTTGTTTGGAGAGTACAACAATAATTTTGGGTTAACTTTATCAGAAGAACCTCTTCATAACGATGTTGAAAGGCAGGTTTTGAAACATCTGGAGGGCTGTATTGCCGGACCGTTGATCGTTCAGCTAGGAATGAAGGGAATGTTTCACAAATATTTCATGGAATCTTCTTTTCAGGCCGGAGAATTTCACCGGGATCCTGATCATTTTGAAAAAATACTGGATTTTCTTACCCATTTAGGATGGTTTACAAAAAGCAACAGTACCTTCAAATTTACAGAAGCAGGACTTTATTTTGCACGGCGTGCAACTTCTTATGGTGTTACGGTTTCCTATCTTCCGATGTTTCGAAGGATGGATGATCTGTTGTTTAGAAATCCCGAAAAGCTGAGATCAATCAGTGAAAATGAGGATGAAATTCATGTTGACCGAAAGATGAATGTGTGGGGAAGTGGCGGTGCTCATGCTGCTTATTTTAAGATGGTTACGGATTTTATCATTTCTATTTTCAATCAGCCCATTTATTTGCAACCGAAAGGAATTCTGGATATGGGATGTGGCAATGGTGCATTTATTCAACATATTTTTGAGACTATTGAAAGACATACACTTCGAGGCAAAATGCTGGAAGATTATCCGTTATTTCTCGTAGGTGCCGATTATAATCAGGCAGCTTTAAATGTGACCAGAGCGAATCTCATCAGCAACGATATCTGGGCAAAAGTGATATGGGGAGATATTGGAAATCCCGATCAGCTGGCCAAAGATTTAAATCAAAGTTATGATATTGACCTTTCGGATTTATTGAATATCCGCACTTTTCTGGATCACAACCGAATTTGGAAAGAACCACAAAATAAGAATCCGAAACGAATTTCCTCTTCTACAGGTGCTTTTGCGTTTCGTGGAAAGAGAATTTCCAATACATTGGTGGAAGAAAATCTGAAAGAGCACCTCAGCTTATGGCTTCCCTATATTAAAAAGAACGGACTTCTCGTCATAGAATTACATACGCTGGATCCGGAAATAACGAGTCAGCATCTGGGCGAAACTGCAGCGACGGCCTATGATGCAACGCACGGTTTTTCAGATCAGTATATTGTTGAGGTAGAAGTTTTTCAAAAAATTTGCGCAGAAGTAGGCCTGACTGCAGATGAAAATTTGTTTAAGAAATTCCCTGATTCCGAGTTGGCTACAGTAACAATTAATATGTTGAAAGCATAAAAAATCCGCCTTTTTAGACGGATTTTATTGTTCATTTTAGCAACGGATAAGGTAATTATTTCGTCCGCAAACGCTCTTTTATTTTTTGGATATTTTCTTTTGCTGTATCTTCCAGAATCAGGCTGGCACTCATATAAATACGTTCCGGCATCAGGTGTTCGAAATGTTCAGTTCCTTCCCAGGATACTTTTTTTATCAGGGCGAGTGCATCGTCACTCCGCCCGGAAAGCGTGTTGAGAAACTGCTCCAGTAGAGCGTCCATCTCATCGATATTTGACGACACCGAATGATAAATGTTGTGAGTTTCCGCCCATTTTGCAGATCTGAAATCGGCATCGATGGCCATAGCGGCAAATTGCGATTTCCCTATTTTTCTTTCCACAAAAGGGCCAATGACAAAAGGCCCGATTCCCAAATTCAGTTCCGTTAAGGCTAAAGAAGCATCGTTGGTTGCGAAGCAGTAGTCGGCACCACAGGCAATACCTACACCGCCGCCGGTAGTTTTTCCCTGAACCCGCACCACAACAATTTTCCCGCAAGTTCGCATAGCATTCAGAACTTTAGCAAAACCCCCGAAAAACTCTTTTGAAGTCTCCAGCTCAGTGATGTCCAATAGTTCATCAAAACTAGCTCCGGCACAAAAGGCTTTTTCACCCTGTGATTTCAGAAGGATTGCTTTCACTTCTTTTTTTGCTCCTTCCTCTAAAATGGTTTGGGCAAGTTGTTCTAAAATATGTCCGGGAAGCGAGTTGCTCTTCGGAGTACCGAAAGTAATTTCAGCAATTCGGCTTTTGATTTCTGAGGTAACGAAAGGTTGTGTCATAATTTTTTTATTAATGGGGACAATTCATTCTTGTTTATTTCTGATTAAATGCCAATAAATATTTATCAATATAAAATTCTTTTTCTTTTGATTTATACTGTTGAATGTATCTCGGATGTTCCAGAACCGTCATTTGATCAAACAGTTTTTCGCGGTCGTTTATTTTTTTCAGAAAAGCAGCATTTTTAACACCCAGAACAAAAACTTCAGAGGTGTCTAACCCCAAACTGATATGCTTTATCAACGATTCCACCATAAAATCCTCTACTGCGGTAAACAGTTCTTTATCGTCATAATAATTGGCATTCACGTAAATTCCGTTTTTTCCTTTTCGTGTAATGGCCAGGGGAAAAGGGGAATTGATATAAAAATCCTTGTAAAACGCTGTTGCACCACCGTAAGCTTCAATCATTTCATAAAGAAAAACCGAAGAAACTTCATGTGTTCGTGCAGATTCCATTCTGATTCCGCAAGCACTTTCCAATCTTTTGGTATCGGTAAAAGGAACGCCGGTAACGCCCGCTCCATGACGGCTCGGATTGATTCCGATAACAAATTTTCTACTTCTGTTATCACCGTAGAATTTGTCATAAAATTGCTTCATGACCAGCAGCGTTTCCGGATTGTCCAGGAACGGATTCATCACCTGAAAATCTTTTGGAAGTTTCCCATGATATTTCAGGTTTTGATTGAAAACTACTACTTTTTCTCCGAAGTTCATATACCATTATATTAATCCGAACTGTTCAAAATGATGCGTAAAATGCTTTCTCTGAAACAGTTCCCACATCTCTTTGTTTAACATTCCGAATTTTGTATGATAATGGTGAGCATGAGGATTTTCCCGATAATAAATCTGAAATTCCTTTAAAGAATTTAAAAGTGCCTCTTTTGCCATATCTAAATTTTTATGACGCAGAACAGGGGTTTCGCCTTCCTTTAAAAGAGGATATTGTGCGCCAGGGCGAATTTTGTTATTTGTATACAGCCAATCCTGAAGTTTTTCTATTTGCTCTTCAGGTATTTGCTCAAAGTCTTTTGCATCCGTGATTTCAAGGCCTTTCCGCACGACTTCTTCCAAATGCTCCACCATCATTTGAGGCGACATAATTCCGAATTTTCTTTCCGAGTTTTCTGATAATCCGTTCAATAATTTTCGAACTGTATTAAATTTCAGATCCAAAAACGGTGATTGTTTTGCAACCAAAGTTAATATAGTGGCCACACAAACCACTTCTTCCCGCTGATTAACGACTTCTACTAACCATTTCACAACGCCTGAAGGAATATTTCTGCCCTTCACACCGCGGTTGATTTTTTCTTTGGCAGTCAAATAAACCGTAATAGTATCTCCGGCATAAACCGGTTTGAAGAAACTTGCATTTTCAAGTCCGTAATTGGCAATTACAGGGCCTTTCTTCCCTGAAACAAAGAGGCCGGCTGCAGCCGATAATATGAAATAGCCGTGCGCAACCGGTTGATCGAAAATGGTTCCAGTTAAGCTTGTTGCATCGGTATGTGCATAAAAATGATCCCAGGAAACATTAGAAAAATTAACAATATCGGCTTCTGTTACTGTTCTTCCGGCGGTTTCCAGTGAATCACCTATTTCTACTTCTTCAAAATATTTCTGGAACGGATGTTTGTCGCTATATTTTTTACCTGCACCTTGAGTATAAATTTTAGTAATCGCAGTGAGGATATCCGGAGATCCCTGAATGGCTGTTTTTTGCAAAAAGAAATGCAGTCCGTTCAGTCCGCCCATTTCTTCGCCACCACCTGCTCTTCCCGGGCCGCCATGCATCAATGTAGGCAACGGAGATCCATGACCCGTGGATTCCCTCGCATTATCACGGTTTAGAACAAAAATTCTTCCGTGTGCAGAAGCCATTTTCCATGAGGTTTCCGCCACAAATTTTTCATCGTGAGAAACAATGGAGCCTACCAAGCTTCCTTTTCCGCGCTTTGCCAGAGCCGCAGCTTCTTCAGCATCTTTATACGGCATCAAAGTGGACACAGGTCCAAATGCTTCCACTTCGTGTGAAATATTTTTTTCAAAAGGCTGATCGTTGTAAAATACTTTTGGCGACATGAATGCGCCACTCTCAAAATCAGCGTCCAGCAATTCATGCTGACCGTCGTAGATAAGTTCAGTTTCAGATTTCAGCTGATTTATTTTTCCTTTCAGAACTTCCAGTTCTTTTTTTCCGACAATCGCACCCATTCTGGTTTCTCTGTTCAGCGGATTTCCAATCTTAGTTTGATCCAAAGCTTTTGACAGCGCATTCTGAACGTCGCCAACCAGATGTTCCGGAACGATGATTCTTCGGATTGCGGTACATTTTTGTCCGGCTTTTGTGGTCATTTCGTTGCGAACCTCTTTAATGAATAAATCAAATTCCGGTGTTCCGGGTTTTGCATCTAATCCAAGGATAGAAGCGTTCAGAGAATCGGCCTCCATATTAAAACGTACCGCATTTCCGGCGATAGAAGGCAAGGATTTTAATTTTCTGCCCGTGTAAGCCGAACCTGTAAATAATACGGAATCGCCATCCTGTACGTAATCAAGAATATTCCCCGGCTCGCCTGCTACCAACTGCAGCGCACCTTCCGGGAGCAGCCCGCTTTCAATCATATCCTGAAATACAGCCTGAGTGAGGTAAGAACCGGGAGTTGCAGGTTTTATAACACTGGGAACTCCAGCCAACAAAGAAGTGGAGAGTTTTTCCATCATTCCCCAAACAGGGAAATTGTATGCATTAATTTGAACTGAAACACCTTCGCTAGGCGTTAGAATATGCGTTCCGAGATGTGTTCCGTTGGCGGATATTTTCTGTATTTCGCCATCTACCCAAAAAGGAGTATTGGGCAACATTCTTTTTGCCAGTCCGCTATAAGTGAAAAATGTACCGAAACCTCCTTCAATATCCACCCAGGAATCGACATGCGTAGCTCCGGTTTTATAGGAAAGTTCGTAATATTTTTTCTTTCTTTCCAGAAGGTAAAGTGCGATTTTTTTGAGCATTTCACCGCGGTCATAGAAGGTCATTGCAGACAGATTTTTGTACCCGACCGTTCTTCCGTAATGCAGTGCTTCTTCAAAATTAATCCCTTCGGTATCGGATATCGCAACCAGTTCACCGTTTACAGCGTTCAAAAGTTTTATTCCTTCACCGGAACCTTCGATCCAGTTTCCGGCTATATAATTTTTTAATTTCATTTTTTTTAATTTTGGTTGTCTTTAAGATTCAGAGCAATAATTTTTTAGATTTCATAGTTACAACTCCGTTACTTTCTTGTCTATTTTATACACGGTTCCCCGAAAACTTGCTACCAAGTGCTTTTTTTGATTTGTTATCTGAATGTCATACACAGCAGTTTTTCTGGTGTCCGCAATCAGGATGCTTTCAGCTGTCAAAGTATCTCCCATTTTCACCGCTTTTGTGAAATTTATGGTACAGTTCAATGCAACAGAAGCATCGTTTGTATTGTTAGATGAAAATGCGAGAGCAGAATCGGCAAAGGCAAAAGTAATTCCTCCGTGAGCCGTTTTCAGCCCGTTAATCATTTCCTGTTTCACAGGCATTTCAATAAGGCAGTATTTCTCACGAACTTCAATCAGTTTAATGCCCATCCACTGTGAGAAATAATCCTGATTGAGCATATATTGAGCAATTTCGAAAGGAGACATGATTTTTAATGTAAAGTTTAATTATTTAACAAACCCGCAGTTTGATTTTATGCTTTCTGTAATGCCGGACTTTGTCGATATCTTTCTTCCTGATATTTATTATACAAATTCTGCAACGTGTCAGAAACTTTATCATACCCAATTTCTGCTCCCCAGGCTAACAAACCTTTCGGGTAGTTTACGCCTTTCTGCATTGCCATTTCCAGATCTTCGTCGCTGGCAATTTTTAGTCTTTTCGCTTCTACAGCTTCGTTAATGAGCATGGAAATAATTCGCATGAAAACTTCTTTGTACAATTTTTCATCTTTCAAAGGTTCCGGTTTCGCCGCACTTTCAGCATAATCGTAAAATCCTTTTCCCGTTTTTTTGCCCAGAAGTCTGGCCTCGCTCATTCGTTGTTGCAGGAGAGAAGGTTTATATTTCGGATCGTGGAAATAATCTTTGTAAACCGTGGTGGTTACTGCAAAATTTACATCTATTCCAATCAGGTCCATCAGTTCAAAAGGTCCCATTCTGAAATTTCCAAGCGTTCTCATCGCATCATCTACCTGCTCCGGTGTAGCGATATTTTCTTCCACTATTCGCAGTGCTTCACCATAAAACGGTCTTGCAATCCTGTTGACAATAAACCCGGGTATATCTTTCGCTATCACTGGAATTTTTTTCCAGGATTTCATTAATTCTGATATTTCGAAGTCTAAACTTTTCTTCGTTAAAAGCCCCGGAATGATTTCTACCAAAGGCATTAGCGGAGCAGGATTGAAGAAATGAATTCCGATAAATCTTTCCGGATGCTGCAAATCCGCCGAAAGTGAGGTAATGGAAATGGAAGAAGTATTCGACGAGATAATGCAGTTTTCGGAAACTGTAGATTCAACCTCGGCAAAAACTTTCTTTTTAATTTCTGCATTTTCGATAATGGCTTCAATCACCAAATCGCAATTCTTAAATTCCGAAAGTGATACACATGAAACAATACGGCCGATAATCCCGTCAGATTCTTCCTGTGTTATCTTTTGTTTATTCACAAGTTTTGCAAGTGTAGACCGCAGTGCGCCAAGAGATTTCTCAGTCTGAGCGATATTGGCATCATAAAGATAAACCTTGCAGCCGGATGATGCAGCTACCTGTGCTATGCCGATTCCCATGGTTCCGGAACCGATAATTCCAATGTTTTTCATAAACGCTAAAGATACAAAAAAGATAGTTTTGGAAACCCCAAAACTATCTGTAAACTAAAATGAATATTGTTATTTCCCTTTATAAACGGGTTTTCTCTTCTCTAAGAATGCGGCAACACCTTCACTGAAATCTTCCGTGTTGGCTGCGCGCTGCTGAAGTTCTGCTTCCAAGCGAAGCTGCTGTTTCAGGGTGTTATCATAAGACTCTGCAAAAGCCTGTTTAGTAAATTTGAATGCGGATGTTGGCATTTCTGACAGCTTTTCAAGGATTTCCATGGATTTAGTCATAAATTCTTCCTCGCTGAAAACCTCTGCGATCAATCCTAAGTTTTTGGCTTCTTCAGCATATAGTTTTTTGCCTGTAAAAGTAAGATAATTGGCCATTTGCCGTCCTAATAGTTTTGGAAGGAAATAAGTTCCAGCGGTATCCGGAATTAAGCCGATGCCGGAAAATGCCTGGGAAAAATACGCTTTTTCTGAAGCTAAGGCAAAGTCGCAGATGAGTGAGAGCATAGCTCCGGCGCCTACTGCAGGACCATTCACCAAAGAGATTACCGGTTTTCTGCAACGCGTGATTTCCAAAACGAGCGGGTTATAAAAATCGGTAACGAGCTTTTTAACGATGGAAATATCATTTTTCTCATCCCGATCTGCAAATGCGGCAGCGAGATCCTGGCCGGAACAGAAAGCGCGGCCTCTTCCGGAAATTGCGGCTACGCGAACGTTGTCGTCTTCGTTGCAATAAATGAAAAAGTTCTGTAAATCCTTCAGTGTCGGCCTGTTAAGCGCATTCATGGTCTTATCGTTATTGAGATAAGCAATCATCAGTTTACCATCAAAATGGGATTCGATGTCCAGTTGAGTAATCATAATTTAAAAATATTTTGTAACCTGACGAAAATACAACAATTAGACGATATTCAGATCAACTCAATTTTAAATCCACAAAAAAACGGCCTCCATTTTCGGAAACCGCTATTCTAAAAAAGTTCAAAAAATTATCTGCCTTTGAACATGGCTTTTCTTTTTTGGTAGTGCGCTTCTATGGCTTCTGCATAATCTTCTGAAGCAGCAGCCATACTTTGATATTCACTTTCCAGCCTCAGTTGTTCGTTCAGCCTGTTGTCGTGGCTTTTTCTGAAAGCTCTTTTGGTGAGCCACAACGCTTGGGTAGGCATGTTTACAATATCTTCAATGACTTGAAAAGCTTTTTCCTCAAATTCGTTTTTTGGAAAAACATCCGCAATCATTCCCATTTGTTCGGCTTCTTTCGCGTAGACTTTTTTTCCTGTAAATGCGAGGTAAGCAGCCTTTTGCATTCCAATATTTTTAGGTAAATAATACGTTCCGCCGGCATCAGGAATTAGTCCGATCTGAGAAAAAATCTGGGCAAAATATGCTGTATCTGCAGCTAAAGTAATATCACAGGCCAAAGCAATATTAGCGGCTGTGTCGGATGCAGGCCCATTTACCAAAGCGATAACGGGTTTTCTTGCATACCGAATGGCGGAAATAAGCGGGTTGTAATAATCGGTAACCAGTCTTTTCACTTCTCTTGGTGAACCCTGATTTTTAGTATCAGTATCTTCAAAATTTACATTTTGCCCTGAAGAAAACACGTCTCCTTTTGCCGCGATAACGATGCACCGCGTATCTTCGTTACGGCTGTAGAATTCTATAAAACTTGCGAGTTCCAGAAGAAGGGGTTTGGTTAATGGATTCATTCGTTCAGGCTGATTGAGCCAGGCGATCTTCAGCCGGCCATTCATTCTGGATTCCATGTCGAATTGTGAGTAGACGTAATTTGCCATCTTATTATTTTTTTAATTATATAAAGTTAAAGAAAACTAATGACATTTGAAATAGTCGAAAGGTTCCAAACAGTCATTACACTGGTAGCTCGCTTTGCAGAGTGTGGACCCAAAACGGCTGATCTGCTTCGTGTTTTCTGAACCGCATCTGGGGCAGGGTTTTGGCTTGTTCAAATGATCTTTATCGGCGCCTTTTTCCGGTGGTGTGATGCCGTAAACTCGTAATTTTTCTCTTGCTTCATCCGTGATCCAATCCGTAGTCCACGGCGGGGAAATAACCGTAATTACTTTTGCCGTAATTCCCATTTCTTTGAAAAGTTTAATGATATCCTCTTCAATATTATACATCGCAGGACAGGCAGAATACGTAGGTGTGATAATGATTTCCGCTTCACTTTCAGCCACCATTTTCGCCTCACGGACAATGCCCAGTTCCACAATATTGATCACCGGAATTTCAGGATCTGGAATTTGGGATAATATTTTTTTTAAATCAATCAATGTCAGTTTCTCAATGTAATATTTAAAGGAATTATATTGTTTAGTTTTACCATTCACAGCCCGGATATGCGCGTTGCATGTACTGCAATTCACAAAGGATGTATCCGAAATATTCGGTGTGGTATCCTGTTCTGCTGCCTTTTTGCATAAAATCTGAAGCAGGTATTTCGAGGCTGAAATTTTGAAAGTCCTCAGCAACTTTTCTTTTCCAGTCGCCGTACAGTGTTGTAGAGTCGGGAATTAAATTTAAGGCAACCAGTTCAGTTTCGTCTTTTACTTCATCGAACAAACCTCCGGTGTATTCCCAAAGGTTATCAAGAGCTTTCTGAATTCTCGAGGTACTTTCCTCTGTTCCTGCAGCCAAAACTTTTACCCAGGTAGCAGCATGAGTATAATGATATTTCACTTCTTTTAAAGATTTCTGCGCCAAAGCGGACAGTTGTTCATCAGCACTATCAGAGAGTTTTGAATAAAGCAGACTCTGATACACAGAAAAGAAATACACTTTCAGAATGGTTTGAGCATAATCGTCATTAGGAAGCTCTACCAGATGGGCATTCAGATATTCATGTTCGTAACGCAGAAAAGCCAGATCGTCTTCTGTTTTATTTTCACCCTGTAATTGAGCGGCATATTTATAAAAGTTGGAACTTTGTCCCAAATAATCCAGCGCAATATTGGTGAGGGCAATATCTTCCTCCAGATAAGGTCCTTTTCCGCACCATTCTGCAAGGCGCTGTCCCATAATCAGGGTATCATCGGCTAATTTTAAGATATAATTCTTCATAATTTTGTTTTCGGCTTTCGTTGATCTGCTTCGGTGATGACCGATGGCTGATGAAAGAAAGCTTTTTTACATATTTTTCACATCATTAGGAATTTGATAAAAAGTAGGATGACGGTAGAGTTTGTCATCAGCTGGATCGAAGAATGCTTCTTTGTCCATTCCTTCACTAGTTACAACATATTTTGCCGGAATCACCCAAATCGAGGTTCCTTCTTTTCGTCGTGTATAGACATCTCTCGCATTTTGCAAAGCCATTTCTGCGGTTGCTGCTTGTACCGTTCCTGCGTGTTTATGGGAAAGTCCGGGTTTAGTTTGGATAAAAACTTCCCACATTTCTAAGTTGCTCATTAAATCTTCTTTTATTTTTTTATAATTTTTTTCGTAAAAATTTGACTTTCAGACTTTATTGTCACAAAATATACTCCTTGCAGCATATTGTTCAAATTTAATTTTACTTGATAATCATCAAAGAAACGTCTCAAAACAAGCTTCCCAGAAGTATCATAAACATTCAACTCTTTTATTTTTTCTCCTTTCTTGCTTTGAACATTGAATTCTTCATTAACAGGGTTTGGAAAAACAACAAAACTAGAACCAGTATCATGACTTTGAATAACTTCTTCATTTGCTAATCCTAGATTGTTTATATCTACAATAAATATTTCAGCACCAGATTCTTTCAATACATCTGTATTGTAAAAGTTGGCGAGATAAAATAATTTATCTTCTGTTGAGACAAGTTTATAAATTGATTCTTCATTACCAATTAAATGTCCATTTGCATACAAAGTGAATGGATAGGTTCCTAAAACTGTTCCGTTAGATGTCCATATTTTGTAATCCTGATATTGACTATTTAAGAAAAACAAGTTATTGTTAACACAATTAAAATCCTTAAAATTGTGAGTGGCATTATCCAATGCAACTGGTTGATTTATTCCATCAGTAACATAAAGCTTACCTCGCAAAATATAAATATTATTTCCACATAAAGTAAATTTAATATCCATTCCGCAGCAATTCGAAACTAAATTCGAAAACAGATTTGTTCCCGAAACTGTTCCATCTGTCATATATAATTTGTAAGCGTCGGTCGGATATGTCCCATCAAAAATCCAAGTATAGAAATACAACTTGTTATTAAAAACTATTGTATTACTGGTATTTATCCCACTACCATATTCAGCATTTTTTCTATATCTAGCAAATTTTACTGACGAGGAAGCTGAACCATCTGTTGACCAATAATCCTGAAAATATTGTCCATTGGCTGTTTTATCATTTACAACAATTATTAGTTTGTTATTTACAACATTTATTATTCTCGGAATCTCATTTTGACCTACTGAATTATAATATGTTTTAAAAATTTGTGTCCCTACATTTGTTCCATCTGTTTCCCAAATTGAATAAATGTTATTGCTATCATATCCTGTAAAATAAACCTTCCCGTTAAAGTTTGCATAATCAAAATCTCCATTAGTACCAACATTAACCACCTGAACATCATGTATCTTGTAAGTTCCAACAACAGTTCCGTCAGTTCTCCAAAGTCTACTTGCACCAGTTGTGCCAGTTGAGCCATCGTCTGCTCCAAAAAGTGTAATGTTATTATTTAATGCCATATAAAAAGGATTGACATTTAATGATCCTTGATTATATGGACTTAAATCTTTTATTAAATATGTTCCTGCTTCAGTGCCATCAGTTACACAAGGTTCAAACCCACTTCCAACATTGCATCTAAAAAAAGCCTTATTACCATTTTTAAAAAAATAATTATCATCGCCTCCATAAACTGTTGAATAGCCTCCAACATTCATATCCTTAATTATTTTAGTGTTGGACAATGTTCCGTCTGATTTAAACACTTCCATTCCTTCTTTGAATCCATTTCCAAAGTAAATTAAATTATTATTTAAGGAAATACTGGCATCAATATCTGAACTTCCTCTGTGATTTAAATCATCTAAAAGTGTTGAAGTATTAGTTGAAAAATTATAGTTAAAAAGTTCAATTCCATTTTTTATATTTTCACCATTTAACACTAAAGTGTTATTATACTCAAAAGCATTTAAACTATATCCTGTATAATTAGATGTTAAATTAATATCTGATACGAGTTTAGTTCCTGCTGTTGTCCCATCAGAAATATAATGTTCATTATAATTATTATTCTTTCTGAAAAACAAATATGAATTTTCAGAGGATTCTGCAACGATAGTGGTGTTCGACAACAAAGGAATATATGATGATAAGTTAACTGTAGTCGCTGCCGTTCCTTCCGAAGTCCAATAAGATTGGTTGAAAGAAGAATCTGAGGCTTCAAAATATAGCTTATTATTAAAAACTCTTAAAGGATTGTAACCAGCAACAGATGAATATGGTGGATTTGTGAATAAAGTAATGGTGTTTGCAGGTGTTCCATCACTAGTCCAAAGTTGAAGACCTGAAGATGTATTTATACAAAACATTATTTTATTTTGAACATTCACTGCATCGAAATGATAAATATTTGAAAAATTCTTAATTAATTGCGTTTGCGTTCCATCGAAACTCCACAAACCTTGTAGAATATTATTTTGTTTTCCAATAAAATAAATTTTATTGTTATATACAATTGGCTTTAGATTCAGTCCGCTATTAGAACCGACGTAAAAATCAAGAACTTGCGTTGTTCCAATTTCTGTCCCATCAGTTTTCCACAGTTCAGTCCCAGTTATACCATCACTTGCAAGAAAATAAATTTCATTGTTAAAAATAAATGGATGCAATACATTCGAGTTACCGTTTGGATTAATTTTTTTTACGATTTTAGTCCCAACCTCTGTCCCATCGGTTACCCACAAATCATTCGAATTGTTGACATAACTAGTAAAAAACATCTTGCTTCCAAGAATTATCGAATTTGAAATACTAGTATGGTAGTTAGGATTAATAATTTTCAAAAGGTAGGTTCCACTTTCAGTCCCATCACTTCTCCAAAGTTGTTGATAATAATTGCCACTGCCAATTAAATTAGAATCAGCAGTAAAAAGTAGCACTCCATTAAGTTCTTTAAAAAAACATCCACTGTCAATTGAACTGTTGTTAGAATTTATATCTTTTACAAGACGTGGTTTAGTATTCAAGTTATCTTTAACATATAATTCCCTGTCATTATATACATTGGCCGAGAAAAAAATTTTATTTCCAACTCTTGTCAAATGATCTGGTTCACTATCTCCACCAAAATTGGTTTCTAACATCGTTGAATTAATACTTTGAGCAAAAATTGGACTCAATAATAGGTTAAATATAAAAGCTAAGTAAATTTTTTTCATATATCTCTTTTTTATTTTTCTAATTCCAATTTCTCCGCAAATGCAATCGCCGCTTCCTTAACCCAAGCGTTTTCTCTTTGGGCTTTTCGTTTGGTTTCGAGGCGTTTTTTGTTGGCGGGACCGTTTCCTTTTAAAACTTCATAAAATTCGTCCCAGGGAAGTTCGCCGAAATCATAATGTTGCGTTTCTTCATTCCATTTTAAATTTTTATCGGGAACCTTCAAACCTAAAAATTCGGCCTGCGGAACGGTAACATCAATAAATCTTTGGCGAAGCGCATCATTGCTTTCTCTTTTTACGCGGTAGTTCATTGATTTCTGTGAGTTAGGAGACGCGTCGTCATTCGGGCCAAACATCATCAGCGCAGGCCACCAGAAGCGGTTCAGGGACTGTTGTGCCATCTCTTTCTGCTCTTTGGTTCCGCGGCAAAGCGTCATCAGAATTTCATATCCCTGTCTTTGGTGAAAAGATTCCTCCTTGCAAATCCGCACCATAGCTCTGGCATACGGACCGTAGGAATTTCCCATTAGCATCACCTGATTCATAATGGCAGCACCATCCACAAGCCAGCCGATGGCTCCTATATCGGCCCAACTGAGTGTAGGATAATTAAAAATACTGGAATATTTTGCTTTTCCGGCCAGCATATCGTTGTAGGTAGAATCTCTGTCGGCGCGAATGGTACCATCATTAAGAGTTTCGCTAGCCGCATAAAGGTAGAGACCATGTCCCGCTTCGTCCTGTATCTTGGCCAGAAGTGCCATTTTTCTTCGGAGCGATGGTGCTCTGCTGATCCAATTGGCTTCAGGAAGCATTCCCACCACTTCCGAGTGAGCATGTTGCGAAATCTGGCGTACCAGCAATTTCCGGTAATCCTCCGGCATCATATCTTTAGGCTCAACTTTATTTTCTGCCTGTACGTAATCTAAAAACTTTTGTAACTCCATAAATTTGTTTACGGCTCCTTTGTTTTAGGAGTCCAATATTAAAGTTTTTCCCCGCTTAATTCGTCTTTGATATACAGTCCCAGTTTTCCGTTTGCATATTCGCCGGCAACGAAACTTACTTTCTCAGGACCGTCATCAATTTCATATTCATTAAAATAATAAACCTGACCTTCAAAAGGATCTCTCACTTCGATTTTTCGGTCTGTACAATGCCAGTAATGGCTCCAGATATTAAGCCCTTTTATTTTGTGCTCTTTATCTTCTTCAATTATCGAATCAAATTTCCACTGGGTCATAATCGTACTTTTTAATAGGTTAAACATCATAATTCAGCATCACAACATTCGTAGTTGGGTGACACTGGCATGTTAATACAAAGCCTTTTGCCACTTCGTCTTCCGTAAGCGCAAAATTCTTTTCCATAAATACCTCACCTTCCATTACTTGTGCTTTGCAGGTACAGCAAACGCCGCCTTTGCAGGCAAATGGAACCGGAAGTTTTTCGGCAAGAGCCTGGTCTAAGATACTGTTTTTCTTGGAATTGAGATGAAAGGAATATTCATCATCATCAATGATCAGCGTCACCATGCTTTCCAGATTCGGGATGGCTTTGAACTCGTCGCTCTTTTCTGCATTTTCATCATCATCCGGTGCCGAGTAGTATTCGTACATTACCTGCAACGAAGGTACTTTCCTGTCCTTTTTTAGATATTCTGAAATGTCCTTGATCATTTCTGACGGGCCACAGATGAAAAAAGTAGTTTCCTGAACAGGAATTTCGGGGAAACGTTCAAAGAGCCGATCCAGTTTTTCAGCAGAAATTCTTCCTTCAAAAAGTTCATCTTCGTAATGTTTTTCTCTTGA
Source organism: Chryseobacterium lacus (assembly GCF_003336205.1). Classification (GTDB taxonomy): domain Bacteria; phylum Bacteroidota; class Bacteroidia; order Flavobacteriales; family Weeksellaceae; genus Chryseobacterium_A; species Chryseobacterium_A lacus. Next base: position 354,171 of record NZ_QPIE01000002.1, on the reverse strand, counting down.
TAGAAGATAAATAACTTTCAGTCTTCCGCCGAATTGCTCTGCAAGTGCATCTATTTCTTTTCGGAAAATAATACTTTCAAAACTTTTGTTGCTGAAGAAGAGATAAGCACGGGATTCCGGTTCCTGATACAATGCTTCCTTCAGGTTGGAAAGCACAGGAGAAATTCCGCTTCCCGCAGCCAAACCAACGTAGGTCTTCTGGTTGCTGGGATGGTGATGGGTGTAAAAATGGCCCATCGGTTCCAGTATTTCCAGATGATCGCCTATCTGAACTTCGTGATTCAGAAAAGAGGAAACCCGGCCTTCTTCCATGTTTTTTACTAGGATTTCTATTTCCTGGTTGCCTTCTGATGGCGCATTAACAATGGAATAAGAACGGCGCAGATCTTCACCGTCTACTATTCGGCGCACATTGATGTACTGTCCCTGTTTATACTTGAATAAATTTCTTAAATGTTCAGGAATTTCAAATGCGATATTAACGCAATCGTTGGTTTCCTTGCTTACTTTGGTTGTTTTTAGCTGATGAAAATGATGCATAGTTTTGATAAAAAATCACCTGAAGTGAATTCAACAAATATACAGAAAAATACAAAACACGGAAAGGCGGCTTTTATTTTGGACAATGTTTAAAAAGTTCAGATATTTGAATTCATATTCCGATGAGATTGTTGATTTCGGAAAATATGTCGTAAATTTATCAATGAAACGCATTAATTTCGGAAAAATTGTCCTTATTGTGGTGGCTATAGCAATTTGATGAGGTTTTTGCACTACTCAGGAAAATTTTAAACATCACAATACAAATAATATGAACTTAAACCAATTTACTGTAAAATCTCAGGAAGCCATTCAGAAAGCGCAGCAAATTGCGATGGAATTTGGCAACCAAAGTATTGAACCACAGCATCTTTTGGAAGGAATTTTTCAGATAGATGACAGTGTTTCTGAGTTTCTTCTGAAAAAATCTGAAGCAGAAGTAACTTTGGTACGAGAAAGAAACCGCGCGTTGATCGAAAAACTTCCTAAAGTGGAAGGGGGCAATCTTTATCTCTCACAGACGGCAAACAAAATATTGCTGGATGCGCCTAATATCGCTAAAAAGATGGGCGATGAATACGTTACGATTGAGCATTTTTGGCTCTCTCTTTTTGAAGTCAATTCTGAAGTTTCCAAAATATTGAAAGATATGGGAATTACGAAAAATTCCTTGGAAGCAGCGATAAAAGAACTTAGAAAAGGATCGCGCGCCACTTCGGCCAGTTCGGAGGAGACGTATCAGAGCCTGAATAAATATGCGAAAAATTTCAACGAACTAGCAGCGGAAGGAAAACTGGATCCTGTCATCGGAAGAGATGAAGAAATCCGAAGAGTGTTGCAGATTTTATCCCGAAGAACCAAAAACAATCCTATTCTCATCGGTGAACCCGGCGTGGGTAAAACCGCAATTGCAGAAGGTATAGCACACCGAATTATCTCCGGAGATGTTCCAGAGAATCTGATGGATAAAACCCTTTATTCGTTGGATATGGGCGCGTTAATTGCAGGTGCCAAATACAAAGGAGAATTTGAAGAAAGGCTGAAATCCGTGGTGAATGAAGTGATCAAATCCGACGGTCAAATCATTCTTTTTATCGATGAAATTCATACGCTTGTAGGAGCGGGCGGAGGTGAAGGTGCCATGGATGCAGCAAATATTTTGAAACCTGCTCTGGCTCGCGGTGAACTTCGCGCAGTAGGAGCTACAACTCTGAATGAATATCAAAAATATTTTGAAAAAGATAAAGCGCTGGAAAGACGTTTCCAGAAGGTGATGGTGGAAGAACCGGATACGGAATCTGCGATTTCGATTTTACGGGGAATTAAAGATAAATATGAAGCACACCATAAAGTTCGGATAAAAGATGAAGCCATTATCGCAGCTGTTGAACAGTCGCAACGGTATATTTCTGACCGCTTTTTACCTGATAAAGCTATTGATTTGATCGACGAAGCTTCAGCGAAACTCAGAATGGAAATTAATTCGAAGCCTGAAGAGCTGGATGTTCTGGACAGAAAACTCATGCAGCTGGAGATCGAACTTGCCGCCATTTCCCGTGAAGGTAACCAAGTACAAATCAACCATATAAAAGAAGATATTGCCAAGGTTTCGGAAGAGCGCAACGAGATCAATGCAAAATGGCTGAAAGAAAAACAAAAATCTGAGGATCTGACTCAAATTAAAAAAGAAATAGAATCCCTGAAACTGGAGGCGGAACGAGCCTCGAGAGCCGGTGATTATGCGAAAGTTGCAGAGATTCAGTACGGTAAACTGCGCAATAAAGAAGAAGAACTGAAAAAAATGGAGTTGGAAATGCAGAACAGTCAAAACGAACTTATTAAAGAAGAGGTGACTGCGGAACATATTTCTGAAGTTATTTCGAAATGGACTGGAATTCCGGTGACTAAACTTTTGAAAAGTGAAAGAGAAAAACTTCTGCATCTTGAAGATGAACTTCACAAAAGGGTAGTAGGACAAGAAGAAGCAATAGAAGCAGTAGCTGATGCAATTCGCAGAAACCGCGCCGGACTGAATGACGAGAAAAAACCTATCGGAAGTTTTCTTTTTCTGGGAACCACGGGAGTCGGGAAAACCGAACTGGCGAAAGCACTTGCCGAGTTTCTTTTTGATGACGAAAATAACATGACGCGAATTGATATGAGCGAATATCAGGAACGCCATTCCGTGTCGCGACTGGTAGGTGCGCCTCCGGGGTACATCGGTTATGAAGAAGGCGGACAACTTACTGAGGCGGTTCGACGTCGTCCTTACTCCGTTGTGTTGTTGGATGAAATAGAAAAAGCACATCCGGATGTTTTCAATACCCTTCTTCAGGTCTTGGACGACGGGCGTTTAACAGACAATAAAGGTCGCGTAGTGAATTTCAAAAACTCGATCATCATTATGACTTCCAACATGGGATCACAGCTTATTCAGGAAAATTTTGAGAATTTGACAGATGATAACAGATATGAAGTTATTGAAAAAACTAGAGAGGAAGTCTTTACCCTTCTGAAACAAACCCTGCGGCCGGAGTTTCTGAACCGAATCGATGAAGTGGTGCTTTTCCAACCGCTGACTAGAAAGGAAATTGGAAAAATTGTTCAGTATCAGTTGAGAGGTTTCAATAAGATGCTGGAGAAAAAAGGTATTCTGATGACAACTACGGAAGATGCCATTGAGTACATCATGAACAAGGGTTATGACCCGAGTTTCGGAGCCCGGCCTTTGAAAAGAGTCCTTCAGCAGGAAGTTCTGAATAAACTTTCCAAAGAAATTCTGGCCGGAAATGTAAATGACGGCGACCGCATTACTCTGGATTATTTTGAAGAAAGCGGATTGGTGTTTCGCCAAACCGAATAAATGATGTAATTGTAATTTTTTTGAACGCTTCTGCTTCGGTAGAAGCGTTTTTTTTTGAAGATAAAGTTATTGAAGTTAGTTGATTTGATTTTCACTTTTTTGAAAAGCACGAAGTGTTTGTGATTTGACTTCCCGGAAGTGCGATTTAGTTTTCAAAATGATGAGTCAGTGCGGCCAATTCCATTGAGTTTTTTGTGGGTCCTGATCTCGCCTCAGACGAGGTCGACTCTTAGAATGGGTTTGAATTTAATACAAAAAAAATCTCAGATTTCTCTGAGATTTTGTGGGTCCTGAGGGATTCGAACCCCCGACCCTCTGGGTGTAAACCAGATGCTCTGAACCAACTGAGCTAAGAACCCTTGTTTTTGGTTCGGCAAATATACAACGAAATATTAGTTCTGCAAATTTTTTTCTAAAAATTCTCCCACTACAAAGTTGCTGCCGCCAATAAAGATCATTTCGTTTTCATTAACATCTTGTTTTGCAGCTTGATATCCCGACTGTACATCGTCGAAAATTTTATAGTGAATTCCGGCATTTTGCAGCTCTTTTTCATATTCCGACGGATGACGGCCACGGCTGATAGCGGGTTTTACAAAATAATAGCGGGAATTGCCAGGGAGAATTTTCAAAACTTCATCAATTTTCTTGTCGTTCACGAACCCCAAAATCATGTGTTTTGTCTTGGGGATTTCGTTCAGTTGCTCAAACACGATTTCCAGTCCGGCCTGATTATGAGCGGTGTCGCAAATGATGAGCGGTTTTTCAGAGAACTGAAACCAGCGGCCAATGAAATTGGTATTGGAGCCAACATTTTGAAGCCCTCTTTCTATATCAATGTCTGAAATCTGAACGCCCATTTTTTTTAACTCCTTCACCAAAGCTAGCACAACACGGATGTTATTTTTCTGATAAATTCCTTTTAAATCGGAGGAGAGTGAAGTTTCAATCAAGGTGGCATCAACGAAAGCGGCATTTTTTTCTTTCGCAGTTTCGGACAGAATATTTTTCACTATCAGGTTTTCATCACCGGAGATTACGGGTGTATTTTCTTTAATAATTCCGGCTTTTTCCTTCGCGATTGCTTCGATGGTATCGCCAAGAATGTCCTGATGATCCAATTGAACATTGGTAATAGCGGAAACCAGAGGATTGATAATATTGGTGGAGTCGAGCCTGCCCCCTAAACCGACTTCGATAATAGCGAAATCCACTTTTTGGCGGTAAAAATATTCAAAAGCCATAACGGTGGTAATTTCAAAAAAAGAAGGCTGAAGATCCTTTGGAAGGTTTTTCATTTGCTGAATAAATGCGTATACAAAATTTTGATCGCAGTTTTTGCCGTTTATTTTGATTCGTTCAGTAAAATCAATAAGATGTGGCGAATTGTACAGCCCGATTTTATAGCGAGCTTCCTGCATTACCGATGCCAGCATATTGCTCGTAGAACCTTTGCCGTTGGTTCCGCCAATGTGGATGGTTTTTATTTTGTCTTGCGGATTTCCAAAAAATTCACACAGCGCAGAAATATTCTGCAATCCGGGTTTATAGGCTTTTTGTCCATCGGTCTGATAATTTGGAGTTTGAGCAAAGAGCCATTCGATAGCATCTTGATATTGTTCCTGAGTCATTTTGCAAAAGTCCAAAAATATTTCTTTTAATAAAATATCCCTGTCAGGATTTGTAACATTTTATATTTACCTTCGTCTAATCTTCTAAAACATTGCTATGAAAAAGCTTCTGTTTCTTGTGTTGAGTGGTACTTTTTTGTCTGTATCGGCACAAAAAAAATGGACTCTGCAGGAAGCTGTGGATTATGCGGTTTCTCATAACTTGCAAGTGATCAGTTCAGATTATAACCGAAAATTGCAGGAAAGTTCTCTTCAAATTGCTAAAAGGGAATATCTGCCATCGGTAGCCGGAAACATTGGTAATACAGTTTCTTTTGGTGAAGGGAGAGATATTTTCGGAACTACGCAGCGAAATGATAATTTCAGCAATACGACCAGTTTGAGTGCTGATGTTCTGCTTTTTAATAATGGAAGATTGGAGAAAAATGTCAGGAAAACTGCTTTTGACCTTGAAGCTTCTGAGTACGATCTTCTGAGAGTGAAGGATGATATTTCACTTCAGGTGGCACAGCAATATCTTCAAATTCTTCTGAATAGAGAAATCGTGAAGATCTCGGCTAGTGCATTGGAGAATGCGCAAAGACAATACGACAGGGCGCGAATAACCACAGAAGGAGGTGCGACGCCACAAACCGTTCTTGCGGAAGCTGAAGCCGGACTGGCAAGAGAAAAGCAGAATTTTAAAAATGCGGAAATCAATACCGAAAGAAGCCTTTTTACCTTGGCTCAATTACTAAGAATAGAGGATTACAGAAATTTTGATGTGGAAAATGTAGTGCTCCCCGAAGTGCCACAACCGCCTCTGCATTCCACCGAAAATATTATCGAAACTGCATATCAAAATCAACCACAGATCAAAGCTGCGGAAACAAGAATCAAAGCTGCCGAAGCACAAACAGAAGTGGTAGAAACTGCTTTTTGGCCAACGGTAACTGCAGGTGCAGGCTTGGGAACTTCTTATTTTAACTCGCTTGTTACGGATATTACAGGAAGAGATCTTACCGGAAATGTTATCAAAGAAGCCGGATTTTTTCAGCAATACAAAAATAATTTCGGACAACAGATCAGCCTTTCCGCCCATATTCCTATTTTTAACAAAGGAATTACGAGACTTCAGGTGCAGCAGAGCAAAATAAACGAAGATATTGCAAGAAATAATCTGGAAGCTCAAAAGCAGGAAGTTCTTCAGAATGTGCAGCGTGCTCAGTTCGATGCGCAAAGCAACTATGAAACTTATATGGCTGCCCTGGAAGCGGCGGAAAGTTCAAGACTGGCTCTGGATTTTACTGAAAAAAGTTTCGCTGCGGGAAAAAGCACCATTTATGATGTCAATATAGCGAGAAACAACTATGCGAATGCGCAAGGTTCTATAGCGCAAGCCAAATACAATTATCTTTTCAGCGTAAAACTGTTAAATTTCTATGCCGGAATTCCGATAGCTTTGTAAAATTATTTCTATCTTTATTCCTGTGAAACACTATTCTAAAGGCAAAAGTGTAATATGACGGCGCATTTTTTACAGAAATATTTACCGGAAAATTCTTTGCCCTATCTACAGCAATGGTTGGGGCAACATCCCATTCAAATTTTGATTTCCAGAGAAAGAAGTTCAAAGCTCGGAGATTACCGAAGAATGCCTGATCATTCGCATCAGATTACCATCAACTCTACTTTGCCTCCGGAATTATTCTTTTTTGTCCTCACCCATGAAATGGCTCATTTTTTTGCTTTTCAAAAGTTTGGATACAGAATCCGGCCGCATGGAAGGGAATGGAAGGAAGAATTTGCAAAGATGCTCATGGACAGTTTATCAGTTTATTCCAAGGATTTACAACCTGTTATTTTGCAATTTTCAAAGTCGCCGAAAGCCAGTTTTGCTGCCAGTACAGGATTGGTGAAATATTTCCATACCGACAACGGAGAAGAAGGAAATTTTGTGGAAACGCTGAAGAAGGGAACCATTTTCTGTTACCGTCAGGAAAATTACAAGATGGAGACCAAACTTAAAAAGAACTATCTTTGCACCCGGCTGAGCACTGGAAAAAAATACGTTTTCAAGCCGCTGGCAAAAGTTAAAAAATTAAGTTGAAATGGTGTTGAATTCAAGCAACTACTGTGTCATCATGGCAGGAGGAATCGGGAGCAGATTCTGGCCCATGAGTACACAAAAATTTCCTAAACAATTTCAGGATATTCTGGGAACCGGCCGAACAATGATTCAGCAAACCTACGACAGAATCAGCAATATTCTGCCTCCGGGAAATATTTTTGTTATCACCAATAAAGAATATACAGAACTCACCGCACAGCAGTTACCCGAAATTCCTGTTGAAAATATTGTCGGTGAACCGATGATGAAAAATACTGCAGCCTGCAATCTTTATATGGCGAATAAAATAGCGGCAATTGATCCAGATGCCAATATTATTGTTCTTCCCGCAGATCATCTAATTCTGAAAGAAACTGTTTTTCTGGAAAAAGTTGAATTTGCGTTTGAGTTGGCGGCAGAAAACGATTACCTTATCACGATGGGAATTACGCCTACAAGGCCGGATACGGGGTATGGATATATTCAGTTTGTAGAGGAAAAAAACGCAGGCGCATTTAAAGTAAAAACATTTACGGAAAAACCAAGTCTGGAGTTTGCACGAACTTTTATTGAAAGTGGCGATTTCCTTTGGAATGCCGGCATTTTTATCTGGAATGTGAAAAGCATTTATAAAGCTTTTGCGGAATATCTTTCGGAAATGACGGAACATTTCAGCTCGTGCGAGTATAATACGGAGGGTGAGAGACGCTGTATTGAAACCATTTATCCCAAAGTAAATAAAATTTCTATCGACAACGGAATTCTTGAAAAAGCGACAAATGTGTATGTGATTCCGGCAGATTTAGGATGGAGTGACCTAGGAACGTGGACTTCTGTTTATGAAAATGCAGAGAAAGATGAAGCCCGAAACGCCATCAATTCCAAGTACGTTCTTTCTTACAATTCCAAAGGAAATATTATCCGATTCAAAAATCATAACAAAGCAGCCATTATTGACGGCCTCAAAAATTATATTATTGTGGATACGGACAAGGCACTGCTCATTTGTCCGCGGAATAATGATCAGCTGATTAAAGAGTATATTCAGGATCTGAAAAACTTCAAGAAAGGCGATAAATTCATCTGAACCTGTACAATATTCCCGCAGTATTTTTGTTCTGTTAGAAGTATTTCGATAAGATTTATTATGCTAAAAATATTTTTATTTTTGTTTTTATTGATGGGTAGCTTTCTGTTTTCGCAAGAACCGAAGAAAACGTCCTATAGCAATGCGGAAAACATTCTTAACAATATTGTTCCTAATGAACGGCTGGATTCCTGGACGCTCATCTACAATGTTTATGCAAGAGACCGCGTTGTAAAGTCTTCGGGTAAAGAAGAAATGTTGCCGGCTTTCGACGGTTTCCAAATTGGTCCTCATCAGGAAGGATATTTTTATATCAACTATGTTAAAGACGGAAACACCTCTCAGATCACTGATCTTCAGGCTTTGAAACAGTTTGTAGGAATCGTGGATAACGGTGATGAAGCAGCTATTATTGCAGCAGCAGAAGGTTATGTAATTGATTTTGGATTTAAAGATTATACCGCAAATTATTACGATGCAGGCGCATTTTATGTGGTGGATGCGGGTAAAGTGCTTTCAGAAGAATGTCCGCTCCAAAAAAACCATTATGAAGTCTGGATTGATAAAAAAACCGGGAAAATCACTCAGGAAAAAGAACTGGGAACCTATTTCGAATTGTACGGGAAAGAATGCACCAATAATCCACATTACGATGCGCTGAAGCAGCAGATGGAAGACGTGAAGAAAAAAGCGGAAGAACAGAAGGAAATTCAGAAAAAAATGACAGAGAAAATGAAGAAAAGACTTCAGAAACTCCGGAGAAAAAATTAATTTTATTCCAAAATCTGTGTTGCGGCTTCTTTAGATTTCACCTTATCGATCACTCTTGTGCAGATCCCTTTTTCATCGAAAATAAAAGTTGCCCGCACAATTCCCATGTAGGTTTTCCCAAAATTTTTCTTCTCCTGCCAAACCCCGAACTGATTCACTACTTGCTGATCTTCATCCGCAAGCAAATCATAACGAAATCCATATTTTTCATGGAAATTTTTCTGTCTTTTTATGGAATCGGCGGAAATTCCAATGAGCTGATATCCTGCCTTTTTCAATGTTGAAATATGATCGTTCAAGTTGCAGGCTTCCACGGTACACGTTGGCGTATTGGCTTTCGGATAAAAGAAAATCACAAGTTTATTGCCCAGAAATTCTGTAGATTTGATGATGTTTCCGTCCTGATTTTTCAGTTCAAACTCCGGTAATTGGTCTCCTTCTTTCAACATATCTTTCATTTTAATTTCAAAAATAAGGAATTTAAAAGGAATCGTCTTTCTACTTTGGTAAATAAGGGTGTAGGTATATTTTGATTTAAAAATGCTACGTTTGCGATCAGAATTATAAGTGACATGACCAAAAAGCAAAGAGCCGAAATTATCCTCAGAGAACTCGAAAAATTATATCCTGAAACTCCAATTCCGCTGGATCATACTGATCCTTTTACGTTGTTGGTTGCTGTTGCACTTTCCGCACAAACCACCGATAAAAAGGTAAATGAAGTTACACCCAAGTTATTTGCTGTTGCCGATACGCCGCAGAAAATGGCTGCTTTGGAGGTGGAGCAAATCCGTGAACTCATCAAAGAGATAGGACTGAGCAATACGAAAGCCAGAAATCTTAAAAGAATGGCGGAATTGCTCGTGGAAAAGCATGACAGCGTGGTGCCGCAAACTTTCGAAGAACTGGAAGAACTTCCAGGAGTAGGTCACAAAACTGCTTCTGTAGTGATTAGTCAGGCATTCGGACATCCTGCATTTCCGGTCGATACGCATATTCACCGGTTGCTGACACAGTGGAAAATTACTTCAGGAAAAAATGTGGTGGAAACAGAAAAAGATGCGAAAAAAGCTTTTCCGAAAAATACTTGGAACAAAGTGCATCTTCAGATTATTTTTTACGGCCGGGAATATTCTCCCGCGCGAGGCAATAGAGAAAGAGATTTTATCAGCAGAATGCTTTCCGGAGAAAAAACTACTGAATAATTTTTTTCACTTTGTAAATCAGTTCAGTAATCTCAAAAGGTTTGGCAAGATAATCGTCGGCTCCGGCTTCTTTGCCTAGTTTTAACGTTTGAGGATGGGCGGACATAAGGATAATTTTGATGTCTTTTGTTGCTTTCCGGGTTTTCAGATTTTTAATTAAAGTGAGGCCGTCTACCCCCGACATCAGCATATCAGTAATGATGAGGTTTGGCTTTGTCTTTCTGATCATTTCTTCGGCGATCATGGGATTTACACAGCATGTTACTGAATAACCTTCCGGAACCAGCAAGGTTTCAACCAGAGTACAGATATCTTCATTATCGTCCACAACGAATATTTTCATTTTTTTACCTTTTTAGGGATACATCAATTTTAATCATGAATTCTAATGAATGTAACACGATGTTATTGTATTAAAAATCACATTTATTATTTTAAAAATAACAAAGCAAATATAATAATAAAAAGCAATTGAATAAAGATAAATAAATATTATTGTTTATTTGCCCATAATTCCATCTTTCTTTCCAGAACAGATAATGGCAAGCAACCTTGGCTGAGGATTTCGTCATGAAACTTGGCTAAGTGGAATTTGTTTCCTAGGCTTGCTTCATATTTATTTCGTAATTCCCGTATTTTTATGGAGCCTATTTTGTAGCTCAGTGCTTGTCCGGGCATTGCCATATAACGTTCTATTTCCGCAGTTGCGCTGGCTTCATCATAAGCTACGTTGCTCAGAAAATACTGAATTGCCTGTTCCCTGGACATGCTTCCGGTGTGAAGTCCTGTATCTATCACAAGGCGTACTGCGCGCAGCATCTGATCACTCAAATACCCCATTTTCTGATAAGGATTTGTGTACAAATCAAATTCCGGGCCTAATGTTTCGCAATAATGCGCCCAGCCTTCACCATAAGCGCCAAACCAACCAAAACGCATGAACTTTGGAATATTTTCATTTTCCTGCTGCAAAGCAACCTGATAATGATGTCCCGGAATCGCTTCGTGAAGAAAGAGAGATTCCATACCACTTGTTATATTGAACTTGGAAGGATCGGGAATAGGAATATAAAAAATACCCGCTCTTTTTCCATCAGGTGTTCCTTGGACGTATTCTGCACTTGCACTTGCTTCCCGAAATTTTTCGGTTTGGCGGATTTCAAAACCCGTTTTTGGAAAAACACTGAACATGGAGCCCAATTTGGGTTCTATTTTCTTCATAATTTCGTTGAAAGCGGCAAGTACTTCTTTGGAGGAACGATAAGGCATGGCTTTCGGATCGGTTTTCAGATGAGCCAAGAATTCTTCCAGAGTACCTTGAAATCCTAATTGAAGTTTTACTTTTTCCATTTCCGAACGCAGCATGGCTACTTCTTCTTCGCCGATTTTCCTGATTTTTTCTACATCAGTATTAGTCGTAGTCCAGCTTTTTGCGTGATATGCATAAGCGTTTTTTCCATTGGCGATGGCGTGGTATCCGTCTGTATTTCTGGATTTTGGAAGGTATTCTTTTTCCAGAAAATCTGCCATGGCTGTATAAGCCGGAATTATTTTTTGGGTAATAGTTTCGTGATATGAAGCAGAAATTTTCTCTCTACTGGCCGAAGATATTGTTGCTGGAAATTCTTTTAGCGGCCCAAAGAAAATGTTTTCATTGCGGTTTTTGCTAGTGATTTCCGTAGCTCTCAATTGTGCGATCATTTTCATCACTAATGTTCGAGGAAGAACCATATTATTCTGTATTCCCAGACGAAAATTTTCGGTCGCGGTGTCCATCCAGGCCGGAAATTTCTCCATTCTGCGCAACCAATTGTTATAATCTTCTTCAGTATGAAAAGGCTGGCTTCCTTTTCCGCTGCCTAAGAGAGGAAAATCTAACGGCAATCCGCCAAATTGTGTAAAAGGAATATACTGCGGATGATAGGCGTAGCGTTCTATTCTATCTTTGAGGGTAAAATCGAGCACATCAAAAATTACCTTTTTATCATCTGTTAAGTTCTTATAATCCACCTGTTTCAGAAGATCCTGAACCGAAGTATAAAAAGCGATTTCTTCAGAAATAAAATCTTTGCTGATATTTATTGGAAGTTGATCATTGTATCTGCCATCTCCCTGAGCCGTGGCTTCGAGAGGATAAAATTTTAGATATTGTTCATAATATTTTGCCGCAACCGAGTCTATATTTGCTGAAGGTTTTTTTTCTTCTACACTTTGTTTTTTTTGACATGCTGTGAGCAGTGTCACAAATATGAAAAAGAGCAGGTGAATCTTGTTGTTCATGTTTTCTTTTTTGCTATGCTAAATTAATTTTAAATTTCTCTTCATACAACCCTTCGCTAGACAAAATATCGGCTAAAATGTTTTGCGTAACCGGGCAATTTTTTATCTTTGTTCAATGCGTTTAAAAATCAAATATTTACATTCAATTCTTTAAAGTAAAATGAAAGGGATTTTGAAAATTTATCACCCCGACGAGACCTTAAAATATCATATTACAAATACTTACTGCAAAGCAGTTTACAGCAATAAACAGCATCTTCTGGAAGTAGAAATAAAGACGGATGACTGTCTTGATCATGTAGAGGACGACTCATTACAGTATCATTTTCCACAGCTCTCTCTGAATGTTTTTGATTTTCCTATTGATTCGCAAAATCTCGAAGAACACACTTTCCTGATTTCTGATGATGATGAAAACACCTTCACAGAAGTAGATTTATATGATGATGAGGACGCATATCTTTATGATAATGAACTCACTTTCAATACTAATGATGAAGAAGTTCTACAACTCGTTTGGAAAGGGATGATTAGTGATTTTTATACCGGTTTGGACTCACCGGTTCCTTTCAGATTGAAATGTCATTTCAAACATGAAGATCCTGAAGTTGGCGACGAATAATAAAAATCATAACGTAAATAATTTCATCATACTAACGGAAGGTGATTTTCGTTACTATAAATACTAAACAATACTATGCAGGACAGTACACAGGTTATTACAACGGCAGTAACACCCACGGTTCAGGAACCGGAAATCCATGTTTTTTCACTTTGGGACGTTTTGTTCAGCGGTGGAATTGTGGGAAATTCCATTATGATTGCTATTTTTCTATTGGGAATTCTGGCACTTTATATTTTCCTCGAAAGGTATTTTTTCATCAAAAGAGCTTCCAAACCGACTCCTAATTTTCTGGAAAACATTAGGGATTTCATACAGGACGGAAAAATACAGACCGCCGTTGACTATTGTAAAAGTATTGATTCTCCTGAAGCAAGAATGATAGAAAAAGGGCTGGCCAGAATCGGAAGGCCAATTTCTGATATTTCCAATGCCATGCAAAATCAGGGACAACTGGAAGTTTCCAAGCTGGAAAAAAACCTCAATATTCTTGCATCTGCAGCTGGGGCAGCTCCCATGTTAGGGTTTCTGGGAACCGTGGTCGGGATGATTATGGCATTTTTTGAAATCTCAAATGTTACCGGAGCGGTAAGCCCAAAATTACTGGCTTCTGGAATTTATACTGCAATGGCAACCACGGCAGTCGGCTTATTTGTAGGGATTCCAGCGTATTTCTTTTATAATATTCTGGTTACCAATGTCGATCGCCTGGTTTTGAAAATACAAACTCATGTTAACGAATTTTTAGATACCCTCAACAAACCGTTGTAATATGGAGTTGAAAAGGAGAAATAAAGTAAGTGCGGAATTCAGCATGGCATCCATGACAGATATTATATTTCTGTTGCTGATTTTCTTTATGATTACCAGTTCTGCCATCAGCCAAAGCGCTATTGATGTGAAACTGCCTAAAGCTACTTCCGAACAAGCAAATGCACAGGATCCCGCAACGGTAACCATCACCAAAGATGGCAAATACTTTGTAAATGATGAAGAAATAGCCAAAGAACAGCTGGAAAATCATTTGGTAAATGTTTTAAACGGAAATGAAAATCCTTCTTTTACTATCAGAGCTGATGAAAATGCTATTCATAAAGATGTGGTTTTCGTTATGGGAATTGCAGAAACGCACCATTTTAATTTAGCGATTGCCACCATTACTGAGGAATAAATACTATTTTTAAATAAATGTATACACTGCAACATAAGAGAAATGAACAGAATGACCGGAGAAAAAGTGCGGTGATCACGTTTGTGTTTTCGTTACTGGTGTTTTTAGGAATATTTTTCTATCAGTTTACAAGAACTGTGATTCCACCCCAAGAAATTACCACCATGTTGATCAATTTTGGTGATCTCCGGGATGGCGACGGGACGGAAGAGCCTGCTCCCCAGGAAGGAAGTTTTGCTTCCTCAGATAAAATGACGCAACCCCAACCTGTCGCCATAACTTCACCGGCGGTAAATGAAAAGGTGATTACTGGAAATAATATAAGTATGACCACTCCGAAGACGGAGAAAAAGGAAAATGTGAAAAAAGCTGCTCCGCAACCCGTTGTCCGAAATAAACCTTCTTCAGCATCTGTGAAATCCTCTACCACAACGCCCAAATCACAAGGCGACGGAAAAGGAACAGCCGCTGTAGGAAATCTGATCCGCGGACGGGGAAATAATGCCGGAAGCCAGGGAACAAGCGGAACTACAGGAAATGCAGGAGATCCGTTGGGTGGAGATGGAAATGGAGACAGCCGGATAGGCATCGACCGAAAACTTGTTGGATTTATTCCGGGAACAATGGGAAGAGGTGGTTCGCAACCCAGTCATAATTGCGAAGCAAGTGGAAGTATTACGATCGCTTATGTTGTGGATCAAGCAGGGAATGTTACCTCAGCGAGACGTTCCGGTGGAATCTCGGATGCCTGTGTGGTATCCACCACGCTTGCTTGGGTAAGACAATATGTAAAAGCCGAAAAAGCGAATACATCGTCTACAGGCAGTTACAGAATTACTTTTTAAAATTTCTTTAAATAAAATCTCAGATTGAGATTAATTTAGATTTTCAGGTAATCTTGAAGGAATTTTTTCTGGGAATCAAATGCTAAATCTTCTAAACGCAGTTCCTGAATGGGTATCCACCGGGTTTCAGAGATCTCGGAAAGTTCAGGGATAATTTCAGGTTTTTCGGGAATTTCATATTCAAAGAAAAGATCCAGGGTGTGATAATCTATTCCTTTATAAAGATAGATATTCGGAAGGCTGGAAATATAACGCAGAGAAGCTAAATCTACTTCCAGCTTTAGTTCTTCCCACAATTCTCTTTTACACGTTTCCTCAGCACTTTCTTCAGGATCTACAAATCCGCCGGCAAGATCCAGCTTGTCTTTGTGGGGATCATTATTTCTTTTTGTAAAAAGGATTTCATTTTTATGTCTGATCATAACGGCAACCGCTCCCGCAACATTGTGATAGAGCGTAAATCCGCAATTGCAACTCCATTTTCTGTTGTCCCAACGGATGGTTTTTTGGCCACAATGGGGACAGTATTGAAATGTACTCATGAAATTCTGGATCCTGTTTCTGTAATGTTTCGTGGATGATAATTCAGAATCACATCGCGGAGTTCTTCGGTTTTCAAATGTGTATAAATTTCAGTTGTTGTGATACTGGAATGCCCCAACATTTCTTGAATATAACGCAAATCGGCACCATTCTGCAATAAGTGTGTCGCGAAAGAATGGCGAAAAGTATGCGGCGAAATCTTCTTGCTGATGCCCGCCTTTTCTGTAAGTTCTTTGATGATTATAAAAACAATAACTCTCGACATCGAAGAGCCGCGGCTGTTCAGAAACAGAATATCTTCATGTTTCTTGTTAATTTTATATTGAGATCTTACATGGTCGATATAGTTCCTAATGAGCCTTGTTGTGTAATCGGCCAGCGGAACAAAACGGGATTTGCCTCCTTTTCCGTCTACTTTCAGATAATTTTCTTTGAAATTAATATTAGAAATTTTCAGCTCAATAAGTTCAGAAACGCGGAGTCCGCATCCGTACAAAACTTCTATAAGACATTGATTTCTCAACCCTAAATCGGTATCCAAATTGATCGCTTTGATAACTCTTTCTACATCCTCCAGACTTAGCGTATCAGGAAGATAAAGCCCGAGTTTTGGGCCTTCGAGAAGCTTTGAAGGGTTGTCTTCCCTTATTTCATCTTCTAATAAATATTTGAAAAAAGCTTTAATAGAGGAAATCCAACGAGCCTGTGAACGTTCACTAAATTTTAATTTTGATAGTCCGAAAAGATATTCCTGCAATTGGGTGTAAGTAATGGTGTCCGGGCCAATACCGGGAAGTTCAACTTCGGCGTAGTCTTTCAGTTTCCGGATATCCCGAACATAAGCATCCAAGGTGTTATCGGAAAAGTTTCTCTCGAACCTGAGAAAATTCTCAAAGTCTTTTAATTTTTCATCCCAATTCATAGTTGTGTTTTCTTTGTGTTTTTTAAAGTTCTTCTTCCAGAACTTTTAGTATTTCTATTCCATGGTTTTTCAGGAAAGAAATACCGTCATCATCAGAATACTCCTGAAGATAGACCAGTCTGGAAATGCCGGATTGTAGCACCAGCTTGCTGCATTCTTTACACGGCGAAAGGGTGAGGTACAAAGTAGCATCCTTTGCAGATTGTGTAGATCCTGCGAGTTTCAAAATAGCATTGGCTTCTGCATGCAGAACATACCAGTGCGTTTTTCCGTTTTCATCCTCACATTGGTTTTCAAAACCAGAGGGAGTTCCGTTATAACCATCCGAAATGATCATCCGGTCTTTTACGATCAGTGCGCCTACTTGTTTTCTGTGGCAATAGGAAAGTTTCGCCCATTCACGAGCCATTTTCAGATAAGCAATATCAAATTTATTTGGTTTCAAAATACTATTTATTTTAAAACACAGGTTTTCTTTTCTCAAGAAATGCTGCAACGCCTTCTTTTTTGTCGTCCATTTCGAAAAGTTCTCCGAAGGAAATGATTTCCTTTTCAAAACCTTTATCGGTATCTGAAAGGTTGACGCTTTCTATTGCTTTTGCAATTCCCATAGGAGAATTTTTTGAAATTTGTTCTGCTAAAGCTTTGGTTTTTGCCAGCAATTCCTCCTGTGGAAAAACTTCATTTACGAGTCCTATTTCCTGAGCTCTTTCTGCAGAGATCATTTTTGCTGAAAAAATTAATTCATTCGCCAAGCCTTTTCCAACCAGTTTCGGCAGTCTTTGTGTGCCTCCATAGCCGGGAATTAATCCCAATGTTACTTCCGGAAGTCCCAGTTTTGCATTTTCAGAAGCATACCGAATGTGGCACGCCATGGCAAGTTCTAGTCCGCCGCCCAATGCAAATCCATTGATAGCTGCGATGACGGGTTTTGTCAAGTTTTCAATTTTATTGAATAAAGAATTCTGTCCGTTTCTTGCAAGTTGTTGTGCTTTTTCAGCATTGAAATCTGCAAATTCTTTAATGTCCGCGCCGGCAATAAATGATTTTTCGCCAGCGCCAGTAATAATGATAACCCTACAGGAAGTTTCACTTTGCAGTTTATCCAGCGCATTGCTGATTTCCGCGATGGTGGCTGCGTTCAAAGCGTTCAGAGATTGTGGTCTGTTGATGGTAATCACCGACACGTGTTGTTCGGTATCAATAATTATATTTTCGTAATTCATAATAAGTTATGAGTGTAATCTGACAATTGTTTGACAAATTAAAGAAATTTTATTTAATAGATAATTAAAATAGTTGAGAATCTGCTTTGTTAGTTATGTAATGGATAACAATTAAACTTTGGCATGGCTGAGTGTGTTGGCATCAATATTAATTTGAAGCCCCATTGCGATTTTCATTCCCATTTCAATATTCGCGCGGAAAAAATGACAGAGCTGACGGTTGATGATTTCATCTTTTTGGCTTCCTTTAATTTCTTTCATACTTTCAATAATGTTATGAATCAGCCTGTTGCGGTCCTCAGTGTTCATTACTTTAGTGTAGAGAAGTCCGGGTTGGGTATAATGATCTTCATCGGTTTCAAGCGCGATGTATTGGCTAAAATCCATTTCGTTTTGACGAAGAGAGGGATTTTGGTTACCTGTAAAAGGTGATTGATTAACTTGAATTTGTCCAGCATTGATGCCGATTCTGTGTCTTTGTGAATCGGGGTAAGAGAATAATCTAGCCTGCAACATTTTGTCCGGAGAAAAACCGATTCCAGGAATAAGGTTTGAAGGGGCAAAAGCAGCTTGTTCTACATGACTGAAATAATCCGAAGGGATTTCATTAAGTTCTATTTTGCCGATTTCTATCAATGGAAATTCGTCCTGAAACCAAACTTTGGTCACATCGAAGGGATTCCAGCGAGAATTTTTCGCCTGTTCCTCCGTCATAACCTGAATGTACATAATCCATGATGGGAAAATGCCCTGTTCGATGGCGTCACACAGATCTTCCTGTGCTGAATCCGGATGTTCTCCGCTATTTCTTATAGCTTCTTCTCGGGAAAAATTCTGAATTCCCTGCTGAGTTTTGAGATGAAATTTCACCCAGACTTTTTCCTTCGCTTCATTAATCATTGAAAAAGTATGAGATCCGTAGCCATTCATATGTCTGTAACCTTTCGGAGTGCCTCGATCGGACATTAGCATCATTATCTGATGAAGACTTTCAGGGTTCTGACTGTAGAAATCCCACATTGCATTTGCGCATTTCAGATTAGTCTTCGGGAGCTTTTTATGACTGGTAATAAAATCCGGAAACTTTTTTGGGTCATTAATAAAGAAAACCGGCGTATTGTTGCCCACCAAATCCCAGTTTCCTTCTTCTGTATAAAATTTTATAGCAAATCCCCGCAAGTCTCTTGCAGCATCCGGGCTTCCTTTTTCGCTTCCAAGAGTTGAAAATCTTGTAAATATCTTGCAGCTGTTTCCAGCTTTTGAAAAAAGCTTAGCTTGTGTGTATGCTGAAAGTTCGCGGCTAACAGTAAAGGTGCCATAAGCTCCGGATCCTTTTGCGTACACAGCTCTTTCCGGAATTTGTTCCCGTGCAATGCGGGCCATATTTTCGCGAAGCAGGAAATCGTGAAGTACAGTAGTTTGATCGGATGACGCATCCTGACGATCGGAAGACGGAGTCATTTTTCTAAAGTCCATAACGACGGTTTTTTCAACAAATACAAATTTAGGGATTGCTTTTAATAATACCCTGAAATTTAACACATATTATCAAAAACAGCTTATCTTTGTGATAGATATTATTAATAAAATGAACATTCAACAGTTAGAATACCTAATAGCAGTAGATAAATATAAGCACTTTGGCAAAGCGGCACAAGCGTGTTTTATTACGCAGCCCACCTTAAGTGCGATGATCCAAAAGCTTGAAGATGAGCTTGATGTAAAGATTTTCGACCGCACTACGCATCCTATCCGTACTACTGATGTCGGTTCGCAGATTATCGTTCATGCGAAAACTATCATTGATTCTGTAAATGAACTCCGCACTAAAGCCGATTTACTAAACAACGTATTGGGCGGCAAAATTAACCTCGGGATTATTCCCACGGTTTCCACTTACATTTTGCCTACTGAAATATTTGATTTTCTTCAAATCAATCAAAAAGTAGAAATGCAGGTAAAAGAAATGACTACAGAAAATATTATTAAGTCTTTGAAATCCGGCGAATTGGATGCGGGAATTATTTCTACGCCTTTCGATGCAGCTTCCGAATTTTATCAGGATTTTCTCTTTAATGAAGAACTGATGATTTATTCTTCAGAAAATATCACCAAGGAAGACAGCTATATTGTTCCTGAAGCCATTGATGTTAATAAAGTTTGGTTGCTGGAAGAAGGCAATTGTCTGAGAACGCAGTTTGAAAATATTTGTCATCTGAAAGAAAACACAATGAAGCCAAAAAATCTTGATTTCATGGCTTCTAATATTAATACGCTGATACAAATGGTGGATAAAGTAGGCGGCATTTCTATTATTCCGGAAATGGCTACCCATCAGCTTTCCGAAGAGCAGAACAAAAAAGTTTCCCGTTTCAGAAAGCCTTTTCCTTTCCGGGAAATCAGCATTATTTATTATAAACCCACTTATAAACAAAAGATCATTGATGAATTCACCTCTTTTGTAAAGAAATCTGTGGAAAATAAACTGAATTATTTCGAAAAACCAGAAGATTATATCAGTATAAAACCGCAGTAGAAAAACAAGTATGTGGCGTAGATCTGCTTTGCTGAATTAAAAAATTGTCAGTACATTTGTCCCTTGAAAGGAGGAAAAATTTGAGCTGATTGCAACCTCGGAAAAAAATGCTAAAACACAATTTCTATTTTAGCTTCAGTTTCTTTTTTCAGCTTTTTCCTTCATAATTTTTAATTTAAAATAAAAAAATATGTCGTATTTATTTACATCTGAATCCGTTTCAGAAGGACATCCTGATAAAATTGCTGACCAGATATCGGATGCGCTTATCGATCATTTCTTAGCGTACGATCCCACTTCCAAAGTGGCTTGTGAAACTATGGTCACAACGGGACAGGTGGTATTGGCTGGAGAAGTAAAATCTAAAGCCTATCTTGATGTTCAGAGTATTGCAAGAGATGTAATCAATGGAATTGGTTATACCAAAGGCGAATACATGTTCAATGGAGATTCCTGTGGTGTGATTTCTGCAATTCATGAGCAGTCTCCGGATATCAATCAGGGAGTTGACCGTGTAAGCGAAGATGCGGATTTTGAAACCCGGGCAAATGCACAAGGAGCTGGAGATCAGGGAATGATGTTCGGTTATGCGACCAACGAAACCGAAAATTATATGCCGCTTGCTTTGGATTTAGCTCACTCTATTCTAAAAGAGCTTTCCGCACTCAGAAAGGAGAACGGAGCAATTCAATATTTGCGTCCTGACGCGAAATCCCAGGTTACCATTGAGTATTCTGATAATCATAAACCTGTGAGAATAGATTCTATCGTGGTTTCTACCCAACATGATGAATTCGGAAGTGATGAAGCGATGCTCGCAAAAATAAGACAGGATATTATTAATATTCTTATTCCGAAAGTAAGATCCCGTCAAAAACCAGAAATCCAATCACTCTTCAATGACGAGATTAAATATCATATTAATCCTACCGGAAAGTTTGTCATTGGTGGTCCTCACGGAGATACAGGGCTTACGGGAAGAAAAATAATTGTAGATACTTATGGCGGAAAAGGAGCTCACGGTGGTGGTGCATTTTCCGGGAAAGATCCTTCCAAAGTGGACAGAAGTGCTGCCTATGCGACAAGACATATTGCGAAAAATCTGGTGGCTGCCGGTGTTGCAGATGAAGTTCTGGTTCAGGTTTCTTATGCCATCGGTGTTGCAGAACCTTGCGGATTGTATATTAATACGTACGGCACTTCCAAAGTAAATTTTTCCGACAGCGAAATTGCCCATAAAGTGAATAAGCTTTTCGATCTAAGGCCTTTTGCTATAGAACAAAATCTGAAACTCAGAAATCCTATTTATCTGGAAACAGCATCCTACGGTCACATGGGAAGAGAATATTATACTTCCGACAAAACCTTTAACAAAGGAAAGAGCAATGAAAAAACGATAAATGATCTTGAATTTTTCACCTGGGAAAAACTCGATAGAGTGGAAGATATTAAAAAAGAATTCAGCCTTTAATTTTTTGAATTCTGATCAGTAAAAAAACTGCTTCATCGTTAAAGTGAAGCAGTTTTTTTTAACTTTACCAAAATAAATGAATCCTATATCATGAAACTTAAACTGTTTTTTGTCATTATTTTACTTTTTTTGATGAGTAGCCTAACCAAAGCTCAGCTCACGGCGCATACGCTGGTTCATGTCGGATATGTGTATCAAAATCAGAGTTTTGGTGAGATTGGAGGTCGGCTGTTATTGCTTAACAATGATGATGTTATTTTCAGAATAGGTGCGTCCGGTTTATTTGGCAGTGTAAACGGAAAGTTCGCTGCGATGCCGAAAGTTCAGGCAGATGTGCTGTTTAATTTTGAAAAAAATGTCGATTTGAACCACGCTTATTATTTCTTAGGCGGTGCTGAAATCACTACACAATATATCGCCCCGAAAGTTGGGGTTACCCTTTTCGGACTCGTGGATTTAACTGGTGGTTACGCATTTCCCCTTGGAACAGAAGGGTTGCACGGAAAAAAACTGGAAGGATTTAATTTAAACTTTACTATTAATCTGCCCATTGTGATGATTCGTGACCTTCTAAACTAAATTGATTAGGAAATACCAGCAAATGTAGAATTGTTTAAGATATATTAAAAATATTATTTATATTTACTGCATAAAAGAAAAATGCCTATAGAATAATTTTTACTTCGTTTATTTTGTACCACACACAACTCCTTTGTCTATCAAAAGGATAAAGAACACTATATTGAAGAAAAAGTTATGAAAACTACATTAGACAGCACTCTTATTACGCAGTATCAAAATGGTAATGAAGCTGCGCTGGCAACTCTTATAGAACGGCATCAGAAAGAAATATTTTCCTTTATATTTTATAAAGTTCTGGATCAGGATTTGGCTAATGACCTGTTTCAGGATGCCTTCATGAAGATTATAGTCACCTTAAAACAAGGACGCTATAACGAAGAAGGAAAATTCAACGTTTGGGCTAAAAGAATTGCACATAATCTCATCATTGACCATTACCGGCTGAAATCCAAGCATATCAAAGTTTCAGAAACTACGTACGAAAACGAAGAATATTCTATTTTTGATATCCTGAGAGAACCTTCTGATAATATTGAAGATCAGTTGATTACTCATCAGATTAATCATGATATGATGAATCTTCTTCAATATTTGCCGGAAAATCAGCAGGAAGTTATCAAGCTCCGGTTTTTTGATGGCCTGAGTTTCAAAGAAATTGCCGAGCAAACCGACAGCAGTATTAATACAACACTGGGCAGAGTGCGTTATGCGCTCATCAATCTCCGAAAGATGATTGAGGAACATCAGATTTCACTCACAAGACAATAATATTTTTTTTTCAGCGTTTAAAAAGGTAAGTAATTGCCTATGAAAAAAAATGACACTTTAAAAAGAGAAAACCTCAAACCAAAAAAAGAAACCATTGCTTTTTTACTAAGTTTTTCCAAAAGCGTGGAAGTTTTGAAAACAAAAAACAAAAGCTTTCCCATCACCAAAAATTAATTATTTACATTTGTGCTGTAATGATACAGCACATTTTTTTTGACCTCGACAATACCCTTTGGGATCACAGGAAAAACGCCCGTTTGACACTTTTTGATCTTTATCAACGCGAGCAGATTTCGGATAAATTCTCTATTAATTTCGAAGATTTTCATAAGGAATATTATACCATAAATGAAAACCTGTGGGCGCAAATCCGCGATGGAAAAATTGATAAGGAACATCTTCGGAAGCATCGGTTTTATGATAGTTTTCTTTTTTTTGGTATTGATGATTTAGAACTTTCCCAAAAATTTGAACATCATTTTCTGGATGAAATACTGAATTATAATGAATTGGTAGAAGGTGCCTTCGAGCTTCTGGAATATCTTTCCGAAAAGAAATACAAGCTTCATGTTCTTTCTAACGGTTTTTCTGAAGTTACCGTAAGGAAATGTGAACTGTCTGGCATTAAAAACTATTTTCAAACCATCACGAGTGCTGACGAAATTGATATTAGAAAACCCAATCCCGAAATTTTTGAATACGCTTTGAAAAAAGCAGGTGCCGAAGTTGCGCATTCAGCGATGATCGGCGACGATTGGGTAGCCGATGTGGAGGGCGGCTTGGCTTTTGGAATGAAGACTATTTTTTTTGATGTTTTTAATGATCATTATAAAGCTGAAGGTTTAACAGTCATCCACAAACTTTCAGAAGTTAAGGCTATTTTTTAAATCCGTCAGTTTATAGGAAATATTATGGCCAGAATTCTTTTCCTCACCACCGCACACCAATATGATGACGACCGAATTTTTCATCATCAGGCTAAAGAACTTCACAAAAGCGGCCATGAAGTAAAGATTTGCAGCCTTTCTTCTGATTTTAAAGGAATTTTAAATGGTATTGAAATAGAATCCTATCCCGTTTTGCATCTGGATACTGACGCCAAAATCAAGGTTTTAAGGAAAGTGATTGAAAAATTTCAACCGGATTGCATCCTTTGTTCAGAACCGCTGGCAGTGGTTGCTTCTCAAAAAAAAAGAAAGAGATACAGCATTATTTATGACATTACCGAATGGTATCCTGCCAAAAGAATGGTGCAGCGTTTCCCATTTCCATTGAATGTTTTCCACGCGATTCGTTTTTTTCTTATCCAGTTGTACGCCGGATTTCTGAGTACGCATTTTATTTTTGGTGAGGGTACCAAAAAGTTTCCTTTGGCTTATGTTTTTCCGTTTAAAAAAAGGCTCATTCTGCCATATTATCCTGACGAAATTTATATCCGAAAAAGCATCAAAAATCTCACTCCAAATGAGATTCATCTGGCTTATACAGGATCTTTTTCAAAAGAAAAGGGTATTGAGAATTTCTTTAATGCTGCGGATAAATTAAGAAAACGAAACCCACAACTTACCGTTAAAATTTCATTAATAGGAACTCCGCCCAAAACCGACGAAACTTACTTTTCTGATTTGCTTTCCCGATATTCATGGGAACATATTATCATTAAAAAGCCTGTTGCATTCGAGCAGTTTACAGAAACGTATATCGAGGCAGACATTTGTTTTGACTTGAGGGAAATGAATTTGGAAAATCATCATTGTCTTCCCATCAAGATTTTTTATTATGCAGCCTCAGGAAAACCAGTGATTTATAGCGATTTGAAAGCAACACGACAACATGTGGAAGTATCTAAATTTGGACATCTCGTAAATCCTGAAGATGCTGAATCCATCGCTAAAATCGTTGAAAATTACCTGCAAAATCCTGAATTATACAGCCAACATGCGCAGAACGCACGTCTGGAATATGAAAAATATTATAATTGGGATCTTATCAGGAAAAATTTTGTTCAGTTTATAGAAAACGCTTTATGAAGAAAAAGACGATTTTTCAGACGGTCATTTCCAGATTCCTGATCTTGTTTTTCAACTTCGGACTTATCATTTTTTCTACGAACATCTGGGGAAGCCACGGAAAAGGATTGATCTCTCTAGTAACGGCAGATTTGGCAATCATTAGTTTTTTCAGCAATATTTTTGTTGCCGGAAGTGTTTCTTATTTTCTGACGAAATACCCTAAAGAACAGGTTTTATTTTTCGCTTACGGCTGGTCTGTTTTGGTGGGAATTTGTATCGTGTTGTTTTTCGGTGCGGTTCCGCATACTGCGGAGGTGTTGCCTTTTCTCATTGCGCTCTCGGTATTATTGTCGCTTTATAACGCCAATATCAGTTTTTTTATTGGCAGTCAGGATATTAGAAAATTCAATATTTTTTCGGTGCTGCAGCTGGCGATTCATCTCTTTTTTATTGTATTATTGGTTTTTGTTTTGGGCTTTTCGGATATTGAAATGTATTTTGTAGCGCAAATTGCGTGTTATTTTTTACTTTTTATGATTAGTTCTTTTTATCTTTTTAAGAATTTTGAAAGAACACGAATTTCTTTTTCCAAATCTTTAGCCGGCAAAATGTTCAGTTATGGCTGGAAAACGCAGTTGAGCGCGTTTGTTCAATTTCTAAATTATCGGTTATCCTTTTATTTCCTTGAATTTTTCAAAGGATTTTCCAGTGTCGGAATTTTTTCAGTGGGTGTTGCAATTTCTGAAGCGGTATGGACGATCAGCAGAAGCCTTTCAGTGATTCTCTATTCCAATGTTCTGAATACTAATGATGTGCAATTAGCGATTAATAAAACTAAAATTTCTGTCAGGATCAGCTTTCTCATCACCGTTTTGTTTCTTTTTGTACTTCTTCTGATTCCTGCTTCGGGATACATTTTCTTTTTCGGAGAAGATTTTCATCAGACTAAAAGTATAATTCTCCTTCTTTCTCCTGGCATTCTGGCGATGTCGGTCAGCAATATTATTGGACATTATTTTGCTGCTATTAATAAACTCAAAATATTAAATATAAAATCAATTGTTGGATTATTTTTCACCATACTTTTGTCTTGGTATTGTATTCCGAGATGGGGAATTTTAGGAGCGTGTTTTGCCACAACAGTGTCTTACTGCATTTCCTCGGCTCTTTTGTTCTGGAAATTTTATCAAATTACTGACTTTCGATATAAGGATTTCATTCTGTCAAAATCTGAACTACGGATATTTCTGGAAAAAGTAAAAGCCGGAAGTTTGTTTTCCTGAAGAAATTTTATCTTTGCTGAACATGAAAAACATATTTTTTCTACTGATTTTTATTTTCCTCATCGTAGCTTCCTGCAGGAAGGAGGAACCGTTGCAGAATATTGACCAGATTATACATCTTTATATTGATTCCTTAGGCAAGGATATGCTGAACAAAAATATTCCCGGATCGTATTTTTCTGTTTCGATGAATGATGTGGATGGCGCCACTGACAATGCTCCTGTTACGGTCAATCTGAAAAAAAATGCCGATACAATTTCGTATATTGAATACATTGCCGGGGCCACGAGATTGCTCACAGATTCTGTAGCGGACAAGAAAATGTACCGTTCCCGAATTGCGCTTCAATTGGTTTCACGAATTAATGACAGCACGCAGTCGGTTTCCCGTGACACACTGATTCTAAATTACACTTATACCCCGAACCTTTTTCAGATTTCCAGTGCATTATATAATCATCAGTTGGTTTTCACCAAAAAGGATGGCCCGCCTAACGTCATCAAAATCCACAAATAATCCTTAATTTTGCAATGCTCGGAGTCGGAATTCAGAGGTGCTATTCTGATCTTCAGCATGAATTTTAACATTAATCTCAATCAACCGTATGCTACAGGTCAATTTTTTGCGCGAAAACAAGGAACGCGTATTGGAAGGCTTAAATAAAAGAAATTTCTCACAGCTGCATCTTGTGGAGGATGCCATATCGGCGGATGATGAACGTAAGAAGATTCAGTTTGATCTCGATGAAAATCTGGCTCAGATGAATAAAATTTCCAGAGAAATCGGCTTGTTGATGAAAGAAGGCAAAAGAGAAGAAGCTGAAGCTGCCAAAGCAAAAACGGCAGATTATAAAGCAGATTCGCAGGAATTGCAGGGTAAGCTGAAAGAATCTGAATCCAAACTCCAGAATATCCTTTATCTGCTGCCAAATATTCCGTATCACAAGGTGAAAGCCGGAGTTTCTGCAGATGATAATGAGATTGTGTATCAGTCTCATGATGTAGAAGGACTTGGCGAGGGAAATATTCCGCATTGGGAATTGGCCAAAAAATATAATTTGATAGATTTTGAACTGGGTGTGAAAATTGCCGGTGCCGGATTTCCAGTTTACTTTGGGAAAGGTGCTCGGCTTCAACGGGCATTGGTTCAATATTTTTTAGATAAGAATGTAGACGCAGGTTATCTAGAGGTTAATCCGCCACACGTTGTGAACGAAGCTTCAGGTTATGGAACCGGACAGTTGCCGGACAAAGAAGGGCAAATGTACCATATTGGAATTGATGATCTGTATCTGATTCCAACGGCTGAAGTTCCGGTGACGAATCTGTACCGCGATGTGATTTTGGATGAAAAACAACTTCCTGTGAAAAACACTGCTTTTTCTCAGTGTTACAGAAGGGAAGCGGGAAGTTACGGAGCGCATGTCCGCGGTTTAAATCGCCTGCATCAGTTTGAAAAAGTAGAAATTGTACGGATTGAAAAACCTGAAAATTCCTACGATGCTTTGGAAGAAATGGTGGAACACGTAAAAGAAATTCTTACAGATCTCGAACTTCCGTTCCGGATATTGCGTCTTTGCGGCGGCGATATGGGTTTTACCTCAGCAATGACCTATGATTTCGAAGTTTGGAGTGCTGCGCAGGAAAAATGGCTGGAAGTGAGTTCCGTTTCCAATTTTGAAACTTTCCAGGCAAACAGACTGAAATGCCGGTATAAAGGAAATGAAGGAAAATCCCAACTGGTACATACGCTGAATGGCTCTGCAATGGCACTTCCGAGAATTATGGCAGCGCTTCTGGAAAACAATCAAACTCCGGAAGGAATTAAAATTCCGAAGAAAATCGCGGAATATGCAAGGCTTGAAATGATCAATTAAAAGATATAAATTTGAAAAAAGAAATTCCGCATTATTTTTTTAGTGCGGAATTTTTGTTAAAGTGGATTTGCGCTTTTTCTAAAGGATTTTGTTTGAAGTGTCATAGTACATACGGACTGACACGAATAAAAATCACGATGTTGGTTCATAGTTGATTTTTTCAACTTTTAATGACAACTTGAATGATCGCCCTGATGGTGATTCTCTGAATCGTTGTGGATTACTTGCATCGCTTCTTTTTTTGGTGAAACCAAAGGAATTCCGAGTTCCAAACCGCGCAGTACGAAGAGGCCGCCCAAAATGATCATCATCACAGGAATAATTTTCAGAACTTTTATCCGAAACGCTGTATTCATCATGTTCCCGAAAAAAACTACGGCAAACATAAAAGGAAATGTTCCCAAACCAAATAACGCCATAAATGCTGCACCCTGCCAAACACCGCCTGCTGCCAGCGATGCAGTGAGTGCCATATACACCATTCCGCAAGGAAGAAAACCGTTTAGAATTCCTGTAATAAAGCGGGAGGAATAACCAGGTTTTTGAAGATATTTTCCGAGATTTATTTTTATAGAAAGCAGAAATTTGGACAGAAATGGAATTTTAGAGGCAAAATCTTTTCCTCCGAATGAAAATAATGCCATAACAATAAGCAAAATACCGACACCTACGGTGAGATATTGTTGAATTCCTGCAACATTGAAACCTACGCCCACGATTCCCAGAACTGCTCCGAGGAATGCATACGTAACGATTCTGCCTAAGTTGTAGGTGGTATTCTGAAGATGAAAATTCAACGCTTGCTGCTTCGTTAGTCCCATGGAAAGGGCAATCGGGCCGCACATCCCGATACAATGAAACCCGGAACCCAGCCCCAGAATTAGCGCAGAAACGATAAGAGCGATTTCCATAATATTACCAAATCAGGTCATAATCGATCTGATATTCTTCATTATCTTTTTTCCACATCACGCGCAGCACATAATTGCCCTTCGCTAGTACTTTGGCGGGAATAAAAATACTATTCCGTTGGTCTAATTCCATTTCTCGGATAATATCAAGTTTCTGATCTTCAGCACGGTGAAGATCAATCCTGAATTTACTGTTGGAGTTATTTATTTCTGAAGGGAAAGTGACGCTAATTCCCGATTCATTTTGATGATAGACAGGAAGTTCTTTAAGATTAGTAGCCTTGTTTTTTGCATCAATGACATTTTGATACGCCAGTTCTTCTTCGTAATAATTATCGGTGATGAGTTCTGAATTTTTCCAGGTAGAGGTAAAATACCATATCAGCGACAAGATAAAGATCATGAATGATCCCAGCGCTACAACAATTCCGTGTCCCCAAGTGAAATTTTTTAACATGATAAATTTTAAAACTGTAATTTAAACGGTCCTTCGAAATAGGTTTCATACTCATCTATGAGTTCACCTTTTTCATCGTAGATACCAATTTTTATATTTTGCTTTGCTTTGTTGATTTCTTTTTCCGGGAAACTGATTGCTACGCTTCCCTTTGCCATTTTGTCCTTTTCAACCACGATATTACTTCCACCTCGTATTTCGCCGTGTGCGGGTTCCAGTACCTTTATAGTAACGGTTTTCTTGGTAGTGCCTTTGTTCAGCAAGGTATAATTGTAGGTGTTGCTTATTTGCCCATCGCGAACGAGATAGGTTGTGCCCGCAGGTTTAATGAATTTTGCTTCCATTGCACCTCTGTTATACAGCAGAAATCCAAGAAATCCTATCAGCAGAATCAAAACTGCAGAATAGGCTTTCATTTTATTGGTAAATTTGAAAGGAATTTCCTTTTCTATTTCATCTTCTGTAGCATAACGAATGAGTCCTTTTGGAAGGCCTACTTTTACCATTACTTCGTCGCAGGCGTCGATGCACGCTGTACAATTTACGCATTCCAATTGTTGCCCGTTTCGTATGTCGATTCCTGTAGGACAAACGACCACACATTGGTTGCAATCAATACAGTCGCCTTTTCCGGCAGCACGGCGGTCTTCACCTTTTCTCCATTTGGACCGGTTTTCTCCGCGTTTAAAATCGTAAAAAACATTGATGGTCTGTTTGTCTATCAGCACGCCCTGAAGCCTTCCGTACGGACATACCAATGTGCACACCTGCTCTCTGAACCATGCGAATACAAAATAAAAAGCTGCTGTGAAAAGAATCATCACCAGAAAATTCGTTGGATGCTCGAACGGGCCTTCCTGCATAATCTCAAATACTCTCTCATATCCTACGATATACATGAACATGATATGAGTAATAATAATAGAAATCACCGCATAAATAAACCATTTCAAGCTCCTTTTCCAGATTTTCTCTGTGTTCCACGGTTGATTATCGAGCCTTATCTGCTTGTTTCTGTCTCCTTCGATGGCATATTCAATCTTACGGAAAATCATTTCCATGAAAATTGTCTGAGGGCAAATCCACCCGCAGAAAATTCTCCCGAAAACTACTGTAAAAAGAATAATGAAGACGATAGAAGCGATAGCACCTAAAGCTAAAATAAAGAAATCCTGAAGATAGAAAGGCTGTCCCATGATGAAAAACTCTCTGTCGAGCACATTCAACAATAAGATGGGGTTTCCGTTTATTTTTAGAAAGGGAAGCCCGAAATAGATGGTGAGCAGAATAAGGGTGACAAGGTATCTATAATCCGTATATCGACCTTTAGGTTTACGCGGATATACCCATTTTCTTTTCCCTGACTGATCCATTGTTCCTACAGAATCACGAAAAGTTTCAGGGTTTACTACCTGCCCTTGTCCGCCTCTATAATTATTATCATTATCTGACATTTTTTTATCTCACTTTTTTAAATGAAAAAAAACATAACCCGTTATCTCCTCAGTTAGATTTAATCACGGATTATGTTTTTAAAAGGGTTCAATATTTTTATTGTTTTTCCCAGTTGGCAGGCGTGCCCTGAGGAGCTGCTCCGCCTTGCTCTGGAGTTATTGGCTGTATTTCCTGATTAATATGATAGATGTAAGCGGACACGTTCTGGATATCAAATCCTGTTAACACACCGTTCTTTCCAAACGGTTGCATAGCTGGATTATTGGGTGAACCATTTTCTACCATGTGGAAAATATTTTTGAACAGGGTTTTTTCCGGTTGGTTGATCCAGTGGTTATCGGTAAGGTTTGGCCCGATACCGCCTCTTCCTCCGTCGTTGTGGCAGGAAGCACAGTTGGCTCTGTAAACCTCTTCTCCTGCTGCAATATTATCTGCAGAGTACACTGCATTTTCTATCGTAGGAGGGGGAGTTTCTTTCATCCACTGCTCAATGCTGGCTATCTGCTCTTTGTGTTCAATTTCATATTCTTTAGTAGGATCAGCAAAATCGGTAAATGAATAAGCGATCATATAAATGATACAATAGGCTACCCCAAACCAGAAAAGACCCAGCCACCATCTCGGAAGCTGATTATCCAACTCCATAATCCCGTCAAATCCGTGGTCGATAAGGATATCCTTTTCCTCTGTATTGCTTTGCTTTTTAAATGCATCGTTATATAGAGCTTTAAAATAAGGAACTTTTTTAGTTTCCAGATATTCCAGTTGTTGTTCAGGAGTCAGCTTTTTGAACTTATCATTTTCTATAAGATCGCCAATGGAATTATGAATCAGCACAAGTACAATACTGATGGCCACTGTTCCCAAAAAGTAAGGAGATGTGAAGAAAATACCGCTCTGAATGAACATGTAATATATTACAATCATTATAGTAATGATAATCAGTATGGTAATATAAACCGGGGTTCTTCGTTTCATGATGTTAATGGTTTGAATTAAATGGTTGATCATCGTCCAAAGGAGCATTTTCTTCTTCGCGGTAGTATTTTTTAGGTCTGCTGAAGACATAAATTACAATTCCGATAAAAAAGAGCAAAAAGATGACCAAAGCCAGAGTCTGGAATAATCCGGTGTTTTCACTATTGGACAATATGTCTCTGAAACTTTGGGGAATCATAATGCTTTTCTTTGGTTATGAAATTTTAGTTATTACTTGCTGTCTTAATTTCAGTGGTTTTAATATCTGTTCCAAGCCTTTGCAGATAAGCAATTAAAGCGATAATCTCTTTTTTATTGAGCTCACCTTCCGGTCTTGTAGCATAAGCCGATTTCAAATCAGGTGCTTCATCAAAGATTTCTTTTACAATTTTCGCTGCTTGATTGTCTGCCCATTGTGTGGCCGAATCTATTTCTGCTTTGGAATACGGCACATCATAAACATTTTTCATGAAACGTATTTTATCTACCGTTTGTGATCTGTCCAAATCATTGGCAATTAACCAAGGATAACGTGGCATAATAGAGCCTGCGGAAGTTGATCTTGGGTTATACATATGTTTATAATGCCAAGAACTTGGGTTTTTGCCACCTTGTCTGTGAAGATCGGGTCCGGTTCTTTTCGATCCCCAAAGGAAAGGTCTGTCATAAACAAATTCGCCTGCTTTGGAATACTGCCCGTTTTTACCGTTAAATCTTACTACTTCATCGCGGAAAGGACGGATCACCTGAGAGTGGCAGGAATTACAACCTTCTCTGATATATAAATCCCGGCCTTCCAATTCCAGTGGTGAGTAGGGCTTTACGGCAGAAATGGTAGGAACGTTTTCCTTCACTGTTAACGTTGGAATAATCTGAACCGCACCTCCAATCGCTACAGCGATAAAAGCCAATATGGAAAGGTAAACTGGCATTCTTTCCAGCCAAAGGTGTGCACCTTCGCCTTCTTTTCTTTTTTTACTGATTTTAGCAAGAGCAGGTGCTTCTGCATGAACTTCTTTTTGGAAAGATCCTGATCTTACGGTAGCAACAACGTTAATACACATCAGGATTGCTCCGATGATATACAACAGACCGCCTACAAATCTCATCACATAATAAGGAATAATGGCAGTTACTGTATCTAACCATTGTTTATAAACCAGTGTTCCATCCGGATTAAACTGTTTCCACATCAAACCTTGGGTAAATCCGGCAATGTATAAAGGAACGGCATAAAATATAATTCCTAATGTTCCGAGCCAGAAGTGCCAGTTGGCCAGTTTTACAGACCAAAGCTTGGTTCTCCACATAATAGGAAGGAGATAGTAGATCATCCCGAAGGTCATGAAACCGTTCCAGCCTAATGCGCCAATATGTACGTGTCCAATAACCCAATCGGTAAAGTGACCAATTTTATTAAGTGTCTTTGTTGCCAAAATAGGGCCTTCAAAAGTTGCCATACCGTAACAGGTAATCGCAACTACAAAGAATTTCAATACCGGATTTTCTCTTACTTTATCCCAGGCACCTCTCAATGTTAGAAGTCCGTTCAGCATTCCACCCCACGAAGGAGCGATTAGCATAATGGAGAATCCTGTTCCCAAGGCCTGCGCCCATGAAGGAAGTGCAGTATATTGTAAATGGTGAGGTCCAGCCCAGATATAGACGAAAATTAATGACCAAAAGTGAATAATGGAAAGTTTATAAGAGAAAACAGGTCTGTCTGCGGCTTTGGGAAGGAAGTAATACATCAACCCAAGAATTGGTGTTGTAAGTACGAATGCTACGGCATTATGACCGTACCACCACTGTACCAAGGCGTCTTTCACTCCCGCATAAGCAGAGTAGGATTTCCAGCCGGTAAAGGTAAGCGGAACTTCCAAGTTGTTGAAAATATGCAGCATCGCAATCGCAACCCAGGTTCCAATGTAGAACCAGATAGCTACATATAAATGTCGGACTCTGCGGACTGCTATGGTAGCGAACATATTAATCCCGAAGATTACCCAAACTACCGTGATCAGAATATCGATAGGCCATTCGTGTTCTGCGTATTCTTTGGAAGTGTTGATTCCCATGAAAAAAGTGATCACCGTAGCTACAATCATCAATTGCCAGCCCCAGAAATGAATCCAAGAAAGTGTATCGCTCCACATTCTGGTTTTTAACAATCTTTGTATTGAATAATAAGCTCCAGCAAAGAAACCGTTACAAACAAATGCGAAAATTACCGCGCTGGTATGAATCATCCTGATCCTTCCGAAACCAAAAGCTCCTTGGGAATTGATCAATCCTTCAATATTTCCGGCAGCTAAACTTTTGATCGTATCATCATCGGTTCCCAGAAAATATTCAGGAAGTTCAGGGTAAAATAACATTAATGCAGCAGTAAGCCCAAACAGAAATCCTACGATACCAAAAACGACGGTAGCATAAAGAAACGCTCGAACTATACTGTTATCATAACTAAACTTTTGTGTTTCCATAGTATCTAATCACTAATTATCTTTTTCTTTTTTCTATCTTTTTCTTCTCCCTGTTCGTCTCTTTCATCAGGATTATCTTTATCTAACAAGATCCGGACTGCTGGAGATTCATCATCATCAAACTGTCCTTTTCTGGCGTTATAAATAAAGATAATTAAAAATATTACCGCTAAAGAAACACTGCAAAGGATCATCAAATAGAGTAATTCCATAGCAATGCAAAATTAAAATATATAAGACCCCAAATTTAAGGAAAAATAATGATATTAATCACTAAACCCAAAATAAGGGTAATTTAAAATCTATCTAAATAAGACGCTGCAAGCTCTTTAAATACTGAAATATTTTCTACTCCTTAACCAAGTAGCAGCTGAGGTAAATGCCACAACAGTGATGGAGCTTATCGGCATCAAAATCGCTGCTACAAGCGGTGACATATATCCTAAAACCGCAATAGAAAGCCCTACAACATTGTATGCAAAACTGATGGCAAAAGTGAACTTTACAATCGTCATCGCATCTTTGGTAAGACTCAGGTATTTATTCAGTTCCACGACTTTTTGCCCGTTCATAATAACATCCGAAGAAGGGGTGAATGAATTGGTGTCATCCGCTACTGCAATACCCACATCGCTCTGTTTCAGTGCGCCTGCGTCATTCAGTCCGTCGCCCAGCATGGCCACTTTTTCGCCCTTGTCTTGTAATGTTTTTATGTAGTTCAGTTTGCTTTCCGGATCCTGATTGAAGGCCATTCCTGTGGCTCGAGGAATAGTAATTCTCAAGTTTTTTTCTTCAGAACTGTTGTCCCCGCTCAGGATGTGAATCTTGTATTCGTTCAAATTCGAAAACAATTGCTTCAATCCGGAACGGTACTCGTTTTTGAAAATAAATCTTCCAAGAAATTCTTCATTTCTACTTATATATACAGCGGTTTCATGATTTCTGGAAACCTGCCCGTTATAACTTCCGGACCCTATTTTGTATTTTACGCCGCGAACTTTGGCAGAATATCCTTTGCCTGGAATATCGTT
The DNA here is from genome assembly GCF_003336205.1 of Chryseobacterium lacus. Lineage (GTDB taxonomy): Bacteria > Bacteroidota > Bacteroidia > Flavobacteriales > Weeksellaceae > Chryseobacterium_A > Chryseobacterium_A lacus. The sequence goes on along the minus strand of NZ_QPIE01000002.1, from coordinate 318,529 downwards.
GAAATCTTCGGCAGGATAATATCTATCTTCAGTTTCAATAAACTCATACAACGCTTTCGATAAAGGATGATTGGAGTTTTTCAACAACGATTTTATAATCTGAAAATCAAATTCTTCAATTTCTTTTCCTTCATAATGAACGTCTGATCTTTTGTTATGAGTAATGGTTCCGGTTTTATCAAAAACAATGGTTTGTATTTTTGCCAGTTTCTCGATCGTCAGGGTATCTTTCACATAGAATTTATTCCTTCCGAGAATTCTCATAATATGTCCCAAAGTAAACGGTGCGGACAGTGCCAATGCGCAAGGACAAGCTACAATCAAAATGGCAGAAACCACCTGAAACATTTTTTCAAAATCCACAGTGCTCCAGTAAATTCCGGCAGCTATGGTTATTCCTATTATAATGATGGTGAAATACTTGCTTATTTTATTGGTCAGTGTATCCAGTCCGGTTTCGTGTTTTTTGAAAGCCTCTTTATTCCATAATTGGGTAAGGTAACTTTGATCTACATTTTTAATAACTTCCAGTTCCAGTACCGAACCTGTTTGTTTTCCGCCGGCAAAAATTTTATCGCCTGCTTTCTTGGGAACTGTGGAACTTTCTCCCGTGATAAAGCTATTGTCAATATTTCCTTCCCCGCTAATTAGGATACCATCTACCGGAATAATCTCCTGATTTCGCACCATAATACGGTCTCCCACAGATAGTTCTGAAAGAAGAATGTTTTCCTGTTTTCCGTTGAAATCAACTTTCGTAACGGCAATAGGATAGAAGGATTTATAATCCCGATCGTAAGAAAGTGCGCTGTAAGTTCTTTTCTGAAATATTTTTCCTAAGAGCATGAAAAACAACAGGCCGCAAAGTGTATCGAAATATCCTGGGCCGTAATCGGTAACCACTTCGTAAATACTTCTTCCGTACAAAACAATGATTCCCAGAACGATGGGAACGTCAATATTGATAATTTTATTTCTTAAACCAAACAAAGCTGATCTGAAATAATCTGATGCGGAATAGAAAACAACAGGCGTTGCCAACAAAAACATGATGAAACGAAACAGATTTTTATACCGGTCCATCCAATAGTCGTTCAGGCCTAGAATTTCATTGGCATATTCCGGAAAACTGAAAAACATTCCGTTTCCGAAAGCAAATCCTGCGATGGCCAGTTTTATCAAAAGTGTTTTATCCAGATTTTCCGATTTTTTATCGGCAGTTTCCAGATTAATCACCGGTTTATACCCTAATTTTGCTAAGAATTTTGCCAGTTCGCTGAGTTTCAGTTCCTGATGGCTGAAAGAAACTTGAAGTGTTTTTCGGGTAAAATTAACTTGCGAAAACCGGATGTGAGGATTCAGCGTGGAAAGGCTTTCCAATAACCAAATGCAGGAAGAACAGTGAATCACAGGGATTTTGAAAGTGACCACCGTTGTGTTGCCTTCGGAAAAATCTGTAACCCGATTGAAGATTTCAGCAGTGTCTAAATAGTCAAATTCGTGAGTGCTGTCATCAGGCCGTATCCCGGAACTTTTATTCATCGCATAAAAGTTCTCAAGATTGTTCAGGTTCAGGATTTCGTACACCGATTGGCATCCTGTACAGCAAAAAACCTTCTCATCAAAGCTAATGCGCTCTTTTTCTATATTTTGCCCGCAATGGAAACAATTCTCCGACACTTTCTGATTATAAATTGACCCACAAAAATAGGGCAAATAACTTTGTCTTTCCGGTATAAAAAGTCTATTTTTGCTGATAAATGTCATAAAAATGTCCCACGAGAAACAGATCATGATCGACCAGAGCCTGAAGCAGATTTTTAATGATGAAGCTTTTAAAGAAAGATTATCAGAAGAGGATTTTCAACGTTATAAAAATGCTGTAGAGAAAGTAAGTTTTCGAAAAGGCGAAATGATGTTCGATGAACAGGAAACCCCAAGAACGGTTTTTTATATTGAGAACGGAACCGCCAAGCTTTCAAAACTTGGTGCTTACGGAAAAGAGCAAATCCTTAGATTTATAAAAGATGGAGACATGATCGGGTATCGTTCATTGTTATGTGGTGAAAATTTTCAGGCAAAAGCGGAAGCCATGACGGATATTGAAGCGCTGATGATTCCTTCCGATCTCTTCATGCATCTTCTGGAAGTAGACGGAAAATTGTCCTTTGTCATGCTCCAGAAAGTAGCTTTCGAATTGGGAGAAAGTTCCAATACCATTACTTTTCTTGCTCAAAAAACCGTTCGCGAAAGACTCGCCGAGATTCTCCTTCTTCTGGAACAGAAATTGGGAACAGATCCGGAAGGTTTCATTAATATTTCATTAACAAGAGAAGAAATCGCCAATATTATCGGTACCGCAACTGAAAGTGCCATTCGTCTTATTTCCGAATTCAAACAGGACAGCCTTATAGAAACAGAAGGAAGAAATATAAAGATTTTGAATCACGAAAAACTCATCAAACTGGGACACGTAACACTTTGATTTTCCTTTATTTCCCAAAATTAATTTAAAATAATGTCGGTACATTCTGAAATCAAAAAAATCACCACAGAGACGCTGCGGAAAATGAAATTTGATAAGGAGAAGATTAGCATGCTTACTGCTTATGATTTCACGACTGCTAAAATGTTGGATGCCGGTGGAGTTGATGCCATTCTTGTCGGTGATTCTGCCGCCAATGTGATGGCCGGTTTTGAAACAACACTTCCCATCACACTAGATCAAATGATTTATCATACCCAATGTGTTGTTCGCGGAGTGGAAAGAGCTTTGGTAGTTGCCGATCTTCCTTTTGGAACGTATCAAAGTAATCCGGAAAAAGCTTTGGAATCTGCAGTTCGCATGATGAAAGAAGGTGGTGCCCATTCCGTAAAAATAGAAGGCGGTGCAGAAATAGAAGATTCCATCCGCAAAATTGTTAATGCAGGAATTCCCGTGATGGCACATTTGGGCCTTACGCCGCAATCTATTTACCAGTTCGGGACGTACAAAGTGCGCGCAAAAGAAAATGATGAAGCCGAAAAACTTCTGAAAGATGCAAAGCTGGTTGAAGAATTAGGCTGTTTCGCTTTAGTTCTCGAAAAAATACCTGCCCATCTTGCTAAAAAAGTTTCGGAAAGTATTTCTATTCCTACCATCGGAATCGGAGCCGGTTCCGAATGTGACGGACAAGTTCTGGTGTATCACGATATGGTGGGCATGAACAAAGATTTTTCCCCGAAATTCCTGAGAAGATACCTGAATCTGTATGCAGAAATTACGGGAGCTGTAGCGCAATATGTACAGGACGTGAAAGAAGTACGGTTTCCTAATGAAAATGAAAGTTATTAAATGAAAAATAAACAAACTCTACAAGCCATCATTTCTCTGGTCGCACTTGTCTGTCTGCTTGCGGGCTGGTTCAACTTCTTTTCTCCCGAAATTAATGAATTTCTATACCAGAAAATTTTCTTTATTTTAATTGGAATCAGTTTTATTCTAATGGCGCCCACACTTTCTAACCGCAATTTCATCTATCCAATGTATTTGTCTGCAGCACTTTGTATTATCGGTGCTCTTATTCCTACAGACAGCCGTTTTGATGCGATGAAAACCATCGGGTTGTTAGCAGGTGTTGTGATTTCTATTTTTAATAGGCCCAGAATTCCGAGACAGCAATAGTTTTTTCGAGAAATGTACGATACACAATTTAGCAGCCATCAGATTGTTTATGAAGACAATCATCTTATGGTCATTAATAAAAAAGCCGGACAGCTGGTGCAAGGAGATAAAACCGGTGACGAACCATTGCTGGATTCTATTAAAAATTTTATAAAAATCCGCGACAGCAAGCCCGGAAATGTTTATTTGGGATTGGTTCACAGAATCGACAGGCCTACTTCCGGATTGGTGATGTATGCCAAAACTTCCAAGGCACTTTCCCGACTTACGCAGATGGTGAAAAACCGGGAAATTAAGAAAACCTATTGGGCTATTGTTCCGAAAGAAATGATTCCTCAAACCCAGAAACTGACGCATTTCCTCAGAAAAAATGAGAAAAATAATAAATCGGTCGTTTTTCCTAAAGAGACCGAAGGTGCAAAAGAAGCGGTTTTAACGTATCAAATCATTCGAACTTTGGAAAATTATCAGCTATTGGAAGTTGATCTTGAAACAGGACGGCACCATCAGGTTCGGGCGCAGCTTTCCAAAATTGGCGTTCCTGTAAAGGGAGATTTGAAATATGGTGCGCCGCGTTCCAATCCTGACGGAAGTATTTCTCTTCATGCCCGAACGCTGGGGTTTATTCATCCCGTTACCAAAGAACCTGTTGAAATTACTGCTCCGGTTCCTCAGCACGATCCGCTTTGGAAAGCGTGTGAGTGAAATTAATTTCGTTATTTCAGCTTTCTTTTCTCTTTTAAATTGTAAAACTACGGCTAATAAGAAGGTTACCAGAAGTGAAATGATGGTCAAAATATTTATCTCAAGAATTATTGAAATGATGACCAATACTGCGGAAGCCACCGAAAGATATTTAAAATAAATTCGATTCATTTCAGAAGTTTAGTTTTACAATTATATTAAAAATAATCATAGAACAGAAACTGTTGAAATGTCAAATATCTATTGCGCCGGAGTGATGATTCCGCCATTTTCTTCTTTCTTCTCCTGATTCAGCAAATTGGGCGCTTCTTTCGCCAGTTTATTTTTTGTTGGAATTTTATAATTCACTGAAATTCCGAAACTTCTGCTGTCGTATTTATTTCCCAGAACCGGATAAGGCTGCTGTGCTAAAGAGCGCAATACCATTTGTTGGCCGTTCAGAATATCGTTGGCAAAAATGGAAACATTCAGCCTGTCGTTCATGAATTTTTTAGAAAAGGTAATGTCTATTGAGTTTCCGATGGGTTTTACGGTTTCAAAATAATAATAATTGGCACCCGTAGGAATTAGAGAGTAATTGGCTACCAGTTTAATATCTTTCGGGAGAATCACCTGAGACATGATATTGAACAGCCAAAAACCTTTGGTATCCAGATCAGGAAGTTCGTGCTTCTGATATGCTGCGTACAGGTACATAAAATTGATTTTATCGGGATTAAAATCAAACTTCATGATCTCGCTGAAAGGTTTTGTAAAAATCATGAACGGAATGGGAAGCCCGACATTAAAATTATGAATTCGCACTTCCGAAACATTCATATTTCTGTTCACGATGTAATCGTTGGAAAGTCCGGTGATAGGATCGGTCATAGTTTCGCGGGTCACCATTTGCACTACCTGATTGTTGGCAACATTCATGCTGTATCCCACGAAAGCATAATCGAAGGCAGAAATTTTGGCTTCAAAATTATCAAAAATTGTAGGCTGTAGGTTTGGATTTCCAGTAGTTACAGAATTCGGATTTTGATATGTGACGTTGTTCGGGTTGAGCGAAGAAATTCCGGGCAAACTTATTTTTTTGTTATAATTCAAAGCAAGATAAACCTGATTCATAAAATTATACTGAATACTCGCATTGGGGAAAAGCCTGAATTTTTTAAACGGATGTAGTTTTTCTTCGGTAGCATTTAATGAAGATCTCGTAGTCCCGGAAATGTCGTAATCTTCGGCTCGGGTTCCTAAGATAAAATCAAATTTATTCAGTTTAGCCTGCAGTTCCAGATAGGTAGCGGCAGTTTGTCTCCGGTAATTGAGATTGGTAATTCCGCGGCTTTCTGTTTCCAAATGTTGATGGTCATACAATCCCCCGATGCTTATTTTCCCTTCGTCCAGAAGCTGCAAAGGTTGGGAATAATCAATTTTAAAAGTTGAAATATTCATTGTCGACTTGTTTTCCAGTACGTTCAGGTTTTGCAAACGGTTGGCCTGATTGAAATCTGAAACAGAACTGGTGAAATTGTATTTGAAATCGAGCTTTTTGGAAGGATCATCAAAACGTTTTTGATAAGTGGCGACGGCATCCTGACGCAAACTATTGGATTCCGAATCGTCATCGGAAAGATAAGGCATTCCGAAATATCTTCCAGTACTCAGGATGTGGCTGCTGTTATCATTTTGGTAAATATCGTAATTCAAAAGCAGTCTGTCTAGGCCCATATCAAAGGTGAGCGCGCCTTTTGCGAAATAACCGCGCCTTCTTCCGTCCGTATTTGTAGCGGAAAGATCATCAATATTGGTTGCCATCATACTTTCTCTATAATTTTGGCCGATATTCAGTTGCCAACCGAAATATTTATTTTTGGCATTCAGGTTCAGAGAATTATTAGTGCGGCTGCGAAGTTTGTCGTAATTGGTGAAATTGTAATTCCCTGAATACGTTGCGGAAAGATAATTTTTCGCCGATTTGGACGTGATGATGTTCATGATCGCTCCGCCGGAAGTAGCCGGAAATTCTGCGCCCGGTTGGGTAATGATCTCAATTCGTTCCACGGCGTTGGCCGGCATACCTTCCAGAAAACCGTTCAGTTCGTTGGAACTGATATTTAGCGGGCGGCCGTCCATATAAACGTCCAGCGGTTTTCCCTGATACATCATACCCGCAATGTCGGTCACCACCAATCCCGGAAGTTTTTTCACGCCTTCCATTACAGTTCCGCTGTTCAAATGTGGTTGTTCCGAGAAATCAAAAATCGTTCTGTCAGCTTTTTGTTCAACCGCTTTTTTTGTTTTGATAATGGTGACTTCCTCTATTTTGGTTTCCTTTTCAACTTTGGGTTTTTCCTGAGAAAACCAGAAATTTGAAATTAAAAATAAGGATGCAGCGGTAATTTTGTGGAGTTTCATGTTCTTTAAAGTCTAAAACTATTAGACAGTGATTTCTGTTTTTTGTTACAAAGAAATACGAATTTCCTCATTTTAAAAAATATTATTTTTAATGAAAAATTAAGGTAATCTTTAATAAACCTTATATTATTCAATGGAACAATACAAGATCTTCAAAAAGAAATCCTCCAGAGCAGAGCCTGAAGGATTTGGTATTTAAAAAATTCTAATTTTTCTTAGTTGCCCATTTGCATTTGCTTAATCAAATTCAGTGCAGAACCGGCTTTGAACCATCCGATTTGCTGGTCGTTATAAGTATGGTTTGTAACCACAATATCTCTGCTTCCATCTGCATGAACGAATTCCAACGTTAATGGTTTTCCGACCGCAAACTGATCCAGATCCAGGAAATTGACTGTATCGTCTTCCTGAATTTTGTCGTAATCATCTTTGTTTTCGAAAGTTAACCCCAGCATTCCCTGTTTCTTTAAGTTGGTTTCGTGGATTCTTGCGAAAGATTTCACCAAAACCGCTGATACACCCAAATGCCTTGGCTCCATGGCTGCATGTTCTCTCGAAGAACCTTCACCATAATTTTCGTCACCGACCACAATGGAAGGAATTCCGGCTGCTTTATAAGCTCTTTGTACCGCAGGAACTTCGCCGTATTCTCCCGTCAGTTGGTTTTTCACGTGATTTGTTTCCATATTGTAGGCATTCACGGCACCAATGAGCATATTGTTCGAAATATTATCCAAATGTCCCCTGTATTTTAACCATGGGCCAGCCATAGAAATATGGTCGGTGGTACATTTTCCAAAAGCTTTGATGAGAACTTTTGCTCCTTCAATGTTTTTTCCGTCCCAAGGCTGGAAAGGTTCCAATAGTTGAAGTCTGTCGGAATCGGGATTTACAATAACTTGAACTGCAGATCCGTCTTCCGAAGGAGCCTGATATCCGTTATCGCCAACGTCAAATCCTCTTTCCGGAAGTTCAGAACCTGTTGGCTCATTCAGTTTTACCTGTTCACCAGATGCGTTCGTTAGGGAATCCGTAATTGGGTTGAAATCCAGTCTGCCTGAAATCGCTATAGCAGCCACCATTTCTGGAGAAGCTACGAAGGCGTGCGTGTTTGGGTTTCCGTCTGCTCTTTTCGCAAAGTTTCTGTTAAAGGAATGAATAATAGAGTTCTTTTCTCCCTTTTCAGCACCTTCTCTGTCCCATTGTCCAATGCACGGTCCACAAGCGTTGGTAAATATTCGTGTATTGTCGAATTTCCTGAAGGAATCCATAAAGCCGTCTCTTTCGGCGGTATATTTTACTTGTTCAGAACCTGGATTGATTCCCAAGATTGCTTTCGGTTTCACACCTTTTGCTACTGCATCTTCTACGATGGAAGCAGCGCGGGAAAGGTCTTCGTAAGAAGAGTTCGTACAGGAGCCAATCAGCGCCCATTCTACATCTAAAGGCCATCCATTGGCTTCTGCCTTAGCTCTGAATTCAGAAACAGGAGTAGCAAGATCCGGTGTAAAAGGTCCGTTTAAGTGAGGTGCCAATTCGCTCAGATTTATTTCAATAACCTGATCAAAATATAATTCTGGATTGGCATACACTTCAGGATCGGCGGTTAGGTGTTCCGCAATTTTGTCTGCAGCCTCCACTACATCCTGCCTTCCGGTTGCTGAAAGATATCTTCTCATGGCATCATCATAACCGAAAGTAGAAGTGGTTGCACCAATTTCTGCACCCATATTGCAAATGGTTCCTTTTCCGGTTGCTGAAAGCGATTGCGCGCCTTCGCCGAAATATTCAACGATGCAGCCGGTTCCGCCTTTTACTGTCAGGATTCCGGCCACTTTCAGGATCACATCTTTAGCAGAAGTCCATCCGTTGAGTTTTCCGGTAAGTTTTATACCGATCAGTTTTGGCATTTTCAGTTCCCAGGCCATTCCCGCCATTACGTCTACAGCGTCTGCACCACCCACACCGATGGCTACCATTCCCAGTCCGCCTGCATTTACGGTGTGCGAATCGGTACCAATCATCATTCCGCCGGGAAAAGCATAATTTTCCAAAACTACCTGATGGATAATTCCGGCACCTGGTTTCCAGAATCCAATTCCATATTTCTCACAAACGGAGCTCAGAAAATTGAAAACTTCGGAGTTTTTATTAATGGATTCCTGTAAATCTTTTTCTGCACCTACTTTTGCCTGAATAAGGTGATCCGCGTGAGCTGTAGATGGTACGGCTACTTTTGCTTTTCCAGCCTGCATGAACTGTAGCAATGCCATTTGAGCTGTGGCATCCTGCATGGCGACACGATCCGGAGCGAAATCCACATAAGAATTTCCTCTTTCGTGAGGCTGGGTTGCATTCCCTTGCCAAAGATGGGTGTAAAGAATTTTTTCTGAAAGGGTAAGAGGCTTGCCTACAGCTTGCCTTGCAGCTTCTATTCTGGAGGGATAACGCTCATACACCTTTTTGATCATATCAATATCAAAAGTCATATTATAGATGTTTTTATTAGCTGAATTTTGGATTTCAAAAATACGAAAAATTTAAGTGGATTGCCAATTCGTTTCATTTAGATTGTTTATAAATAATATGTTAACGATCTATACTGAAAAAGATGTATTTTTAGCAAAAAATATTACCGTATGGAAATTCAAAATGAACCTCACGCCAATTATCAATCTACCGTACCTCCCAGAACATGGCTTATTGAAAATATTCTCATTACACTCTTTTGCTGTAATATTTTGGGAGTCATCGGGATTTGGTATTCCGCACAGGTTGAAGCTAAATTTTATAAAGGCGATATAGATGGTGCTCATCAGGATTCAAATACTGCAAAAATTCTTGCCTTGGTTACGCTGATTCTAGGTGCAATGGGCATTATTGGAGTTATGCTGATGTATGGCGCATTAATTTTTTCGGCAATAGCAGGTGGGGTTTAAAAATAAATTTCTTGTTTATTTTCTGATTTCAGTTTTTTTAACGGTCGCAGTTTTTGTGTATTACACTGTAGATCCAAGTAAAGAATTTTTTTTCCTGAAATGTCCTTTTAAATTTGCGACGGGATTGGATTGTCCTGGTTGCGGTGCACAGCGAGCTTTCCACGAATTGCTGCATTTTAATATTGCTGAAGCTTTTCGCTACAATCCGCTGTTGATTTCCGCGATTCCTTATGTAGGATTAGGAATTATTTTTCAAAGAAAGGAAATTGCTGAAAAATATCCTCGGATGAGGAGAGCGCTATTCGGGCAGTATGCCATACGAATTGTGCTGGGCATTATTCTGCTTTATTTCGTGATAAGAAATTTATAGCTAGATTTTTAGTCGTTTACCGTATGTTTATCCTGCTGAGCAATGTTTTCCACAGTCCATTCTACTTTTTTTACAAAAGGCCGTTGTCGAACCTGACATTCAAAAAGCTGGCAAATTTCACATGAGAAAGGCTTGCAATCGTCCATGTGAAAATTAAATTCTACAGGACGATCTGTATTTTTCGCTATGCATTTGATCATTTCTTCCATTTCAGAATGCGCTTCTCTTAGTTCAAAATACCAAGGAAGCGTGATATGTCCGTCGATATGCAACCTGCTTCCGTACTGCTGAATTTTGAGATTATGAACATCAATCCACTCCCGTTTCCGCTTTTTGTTGAGAAGTTCTGCAATATCGGACACCATTCTGAGATCCGCTTCATCCATAATTCCTTTCAGAGATTTCCGAATAATTTTATACCCTACAAAAATAATATATCCTCCGAAGACAATGGCTACCACAGCATCCAGCCAAAAAAGCCCGGTATAATTTACCAGAATCAGACTGAGTACAACGCCTCCTGTAGTAAGGGTGTCACTTTGCAAATGTTTGCCTGAACTTTGCAGAACCAGCGAATTTTCTTTTACTCCTTTTTTGTAGGAAATATACCCAAGAAAATAGTTGACCGCTGCGGTAAGCGAAATAATGAGAATTCCCCAATTCAGCTCTTTCAGGGTGTTTCCGTGCAGTAGAGAATCTGTAGATTCAATAATAATCATGATTCCGGCGAAAATGATAAGGGCTCCTTCTACTCCGGAAGTTATGAATTCTACTTTCCCATGACCGTAAGGGTGATCCGTATCTTTAGGTTTGGCGGCAAGATACAGTGAATAAAGTCCCATGAAAGCTGCGATGATATTCACAATACTTTCCATGGCATCTGAAAAAACAGCATCAGAACCGGTGATGTGCCACGCATACAGTTTGGCAATAAACAGGAAAAAACCTGCCACAGCAATATTTCTTTGTAGCGAAAATTTCCGGTGATCTGTTTTGTTAATTTCCATATCTGGAAGTTTAAAGTTTGAGATTTCTAACAAAAAAATCCCGCTGGATGCGGGACTTCATTATACTATTTTTTTCTCAATGAGATGTTCGGCAATCTGTATTGCGTTGGTAGCTGCACCTTTTCGGAGGTTATCTGCCACGATCCAGAGGTTGAGCGTTTTGAGTTGCGATGGATCTCGTCGGATTCTCCCGACAAAAACTTCATCTTTTCCTTCAGCAAATAGTGGGGTAGGATAAATTCCACTTTTTACCTCATCCATCAGTTGAACTCCCGGAGTTTCGGAGAGAATTTTTCTCACGTCATTCAGATCAAATTCATTTTCAAATTCAATATTAACACTTTCAGAATGGCCACCCTGCACGGGAACTCTCACTGCCGTAGCAGAAAGGGTGAAAGTATCGTCCTGCAGGATTTTCATGGGCTCCTTCATTAGTTTCCATTCTTCTTTTGTGTAATCCTCGTCCGAAAATTCGTCACATTGTGGAAGTGCATTTTTAAATATTTCATGAGGATACACTTTTTTCACACTGTAGTCTCCTTTCATTTCTGCATTCATTTGATCTACTGCAGCTTTTCCTGTTCCGGTAACCGATTGATATGTGGAAACAATCACTCTTTTCAGATTGTATTTTTGATTGAGCGGATGCAGCACCATTACCAGTTGTATGGTGGAACAATTGGGATTGGCGATAATTTTATCTGATTTCTCAATAATATCAGCATTAATTTCCGGAACGATCAGTTTTTTATCAAGGTCCATTCTCCAGACCGATGAATTATCAATAACGAAAGTTCCTGCTCTTGCAAATTCCGGAGCCCATTTCTTTGAAGTTTCTCCTCCAGCTGAAAATAAAGCAATTTGAGGTTTATTCAGAACCGCATCCTCTATAGAAACTACAGCATATTTTTCACCTTTAAAAGATATTTTTTGACCTACAGATTTTTCTGAAGCTACAGGAATTAATTCAGTAACCGGAAAATTTCGTTCTTCCAATACTTTCAACATCACCTGCCCTACCATTCCTGTGGCTCCTACTACCGCTACTTTCATTTTTATTTAAGAAAAATTAAGCTCCAAAAAGCCTGTTCCACTGGAATGCCCAGAACATGAGTGCTAAAGCGATCACCGCCATGATGACCCAGCTGATCTGCATTTTGTCGTTGGTTTTAAATTTCTTGTTCAGGATAGTCAGCAATACTGCGGAAACAATCATTGCAAAAGGATGTTCTACATAGGTATTCCTTGCTACGGCATCTTTCATCAGGGTTCCGGCTTCTGTAGCTTGTTTGAATCCGGGAGAAAAGAAAAATAACATTACCAGTCCTATGATCGCCTGAGTGTGAAAGAAAATCATCGTAAATAAAGTTGATTTTCTAAGGAAATTATTGATTTTACCCGAATATCCAAACATCACCATCAATAAAGCGATGATGAATAGTGCAGAGGATAGAAGAATCAAATACGCGAAACCGCGGTGGGCATTTAGCATTAGATTGAAATCCATAATAAATTTTTTAATGTTTGCTGACAAAGATAAAAAATCCCATTGGAATTGTCGAACTATAATGCCTGCAAATAAGCCGACTCTCCAGTTATTGTCTCACTGCTTTTAGGCTGATGTCGATATTTTTTGCAGAATGCGTGAGGGCTCCGGCAGAAATATAATCGACTCCTGTAGCGGCAATCTCTTTTAACATTGCTCTCGTAACACCTCCTGAAGCTTCGGTTTCACAACGGCCGTCTATCAGTTTTACTGCTTTTCTCATCATGGCCACGGTCATGTTATCCAGCATGATTCGGTCTACTTTGGCGTCAATAGCTTCCTGAACTTCTTCCAGATTCCGGGTTTCTACTTCTATTTTCAATTTCTTTTTATTCTTCTTCAGATATTCTTTGCACATTTTTACGGCATTAGTGATGCTTCCGTTGTAATCGATATGATTGTCTTTCAGCATAATCATGTCGTACAATCCATACCGGTGATTGGTTCCGCCACCGATGGCTACCGCCCATTTCTCACAAATTCTAAAATTGGGTGTTGTTTTTCTGGTGTCCAGCAATTTGGTTTTTGTTCCTACCAAACGTGAATCCCAGTCGTGTGTTAATGTGGCAATTCCGCTCATGCGCTGCATGCAATTCAACATCAATCTTTCTGCCTGAAGGATGGCCTGAGCTTTTCCTGTAACAGTGAAGGCAATATCTCCTGCCTTGGCAGATTCGCCGTCCTTAATATATATTTCTACGGAAACATTCTTGTCGAGCGTTTTGAAAATTTGTTCTGCGAGAGCAATTCCAGCTACAATACACTCTTCTTTGATAATGCATTGAGCCTGCTGTATCAAGTCTTTCGGTATAGTGGAAAGTGTAGAGTGGTCGCCTTCCTGAAGGTCTTCTTCCAATGCTAACTGTATGAATTTCTGTAATGCTTTATGGGTAATGTAGCTTGGTTTCTTCATTTTATTAAAATATTCAGAGATGATTAGATGATGGTCAAGGGTTTATTTGCCAGATCTTTATTGTAAAAAGATCCTTTATTTTCCTTCATTTGCAAAGAATGTTTGATGATAAGATAAGAAACATTCACCAAATTCCGGAGTTCCGAAAGCTGTGGGGAAAGAATAGAATAATTGTACAATTCGGTTACGGCTTCAAAGATTTCTTGCTGTTTTCTTTTGGCAAGTTCCAGTCTATTGTTACTCTTTACGATGGCTACTAAATCGCTCATCATTTCCTGAAGCTGCTTTCTGAGATAGCTCACGAGTACCATTTCGTCCATTATTTTCATTCCATCATCATTCCATTCCGGGATTTGAGAAAGATCATTGTAATTAAATACATCATTCTTTAAATATTCTACCGATTTCATAGCGGCGTTATGTCCGAAAACCAACCCTTCTAATAATGAATTGGAGGCCAGTCGGTTAGCGCCATGAAGCCCGGAATTGGTACATTCGCCAACGGCAAAAAGATAATTGATAGAACTTTGTCCGTTTCTGTCCACATCAATTCCGCCCATCAAATAATGGCAGGCCGGAACCACCGGAATCAGCTGTTGGAAAGGATCGATGCCTTCTGCGATGCATTTTTTGTAAATATTCGGAAAATGTTCGATGAACTTTTCTCTGTCCATATTTCGACAATCCAAACCTACATAATCTTCTCCTCGTGTAATGAGTTCATTATCAATAGCTCTGGCTACAATGTCTCTCGAAGCCAATTCTTCCCGCTCGTCATATTTATGCATGAAAGGCTCTCCGTTTTTGGTGCGAAGTTTGGCTCCGTCGCCACGCAACGCTTCTGAAACCAGAAAGAGCATTCCGTCGCGCTTAGAATACATTGCAGTAGGATGAAACTGATAATACTGCATATTGGAAACCTTTCCGCGGGCGCGGTGTACAAAGGCAATTCCGTCTCCAGTTGCTATCAAGGGATTGGTTGTATTTTTATACACATGCCCGGCTCCTCCGGTAGCTACCAAAGTAATTTTGGCTGTAATTTTCTTTATTTTTTTATCTTTCTGATCCAGCACATAAGCACCATAACAGTTGATGTTTTTTTTATCGAAAGGTTTACCCGGAACATGATGATCAGTAATAATATCAATCACATAATGATGATCCAGAATTTGGATATTGGGCGATTGGTTCGCTGTTTTCAGCAAGGCTCTTTCAATTTCAAATCCAGTGATGTCTTTGTGATGAACAATTCGGTTTTCAGTATGGCCGCCTTCTCTTCCTAATTTATAATCGCCATCGTTTCCTTTGTCGAAACGTGTTCCCCAGTTCACCAGTTCCTGAAATCTTGCCGGCCCTTCCTGGATAACCATTTCCACTATGGAGCGTTCATTTTCACCGTCACCGGCGCGCATGGTATCATCAATGTGTTTTTGAAAATTATCTTTATCGAAATCTGTAACTACAGCCAATCCGCCCTGAGCATATTTGGTGTTGCTTTCACCTTCATCCGCTTTTGTTACAATTGTAATCTTAGTATCAGGAAGCTGCTCTGAAATTTTTATTGCATAAGATAATCCGGAAATTCCGGAGCCTATTACCAATACATCTGCTTCGGTCATCTGCTGGGTTTTTGTATTTTAATATTCAAATGTAATAAAACAAATCGGGTGATGTGAGGGTTTTTATAAGAATTTAAACAGTTTTTCATCTGTTTTCCGCACTTTTTTGTTATGCTGAAAAGCATCATCTTCAGCACGGTATCCCAAAGCCAATGTAACTGAAATGCGTTCATTATTCGTATCCAATTCCAGAATTTCTTCAATTTTTCCCGGTTTGAAACCTTCCATCGGACAACTGTCTATTTTTTCCAAAGCGGCTGCAAACATCATATTGGCAAGGACGATATAAGCTTGTTTTTCATTCCAGTCCGCCATATTGTTTTTTTTAGCCATTCGGTAACCATCAATATTTTTCCGAAAACCTTCCAAGCTTTCCAGTTCCACGTTGCGAATTTCCGCGATATGCCTGAAATATCCGTCAATATAATGATCTTCAATATGATTTTTAGCTGCAATAATAATGAGATGCGAACAGGTGGAAATTTGAGAAGGATTATAAAAAGCACTTTGTAGTTTCTCCAGAATTTCTTTGCTTTCCGCTACATAAATTTTATACGGTTGAAGACCCAGAGAACTTGCAGAGAGTTTTCCTGCCTGTAAAATGTTTCTGAGAATATCCGCCGGAATCTTTTCCTGGTTGAATTTTTTTACCGAATATCTTTTCTGAAGTGCTTCTAAATAATTCATCCTACAAAAATACGGAAAACAAATGAGCAGATTCTTTCCAACCTATCAGCTGATTATCTATCAATACGATTTATGGTGTGAATAGTCCGGAATCTGAAGGATTTTCAAAGTTTTCGTCAATTTCCAGCTGATCTGATTTGTACGCTGCAACCGCCAATTGATCACAAATTTCATTTTCAGGATGGCCTGAATGTCCTTTAATCCAGTGTAAAGTAGGGTTGTGTTTTTTGTAAAGTTCGTAAAAACGTTTCCACAAATCAGGATTTTTTACTTTAATGAAACCTTTTTTCGCCCATCCGTAAATCCATTTCTGATGCACTGCTTCGGATACATATTTGCTGTCGGTATAAATATGAATATCGTTCTGATCCGATTTTAATTTCTCTAAAGCTGTAATTACAGCCAGCAATTCCATTCGGTTATTGGTCGTCCTACGAAATCCTTTTGAAAATCGCTTTTCATATTTTTTTTCAGGAACGCGCATCAAGATTCCATATCCGCCTTTTCCGGGATTACCGCTACAAGCACCATCCGTATAAATATCGATTCTCAATTTCAAAATTCTGATTTTTAGTATAGAAAATCATCATCGTCCAGATCATTCATCGAAGAGCCGGAAAGTCCGCTGAATCCTGTATTATCAGGCAAATCAAATGCTGCGCCGGGCTGAATCGTGGTCCTTATTTTATCAAAACCGCTGGGTTCATCCTGCTGCCCAAAACTGGAAGGTTGATAACCGTAACCTGTTCCGAACGCATCGAGATCAGCAAATTTTGCAAAACTTTTGTAAAAAGAAAGCCGTACATCCGCCGTAGCTCCGTTTCTGTGTTTTGCGATAATGAGTTCCGCCTGATTTTCTGTGGATGTTTGTTCGTTTTCAGGATCATTATCCCAAAGTGCAATTTTATAATATTCCGGGCGGAAGATAAAGGACACAATGTCGGCATCTTGTTCGATGGCTCCGGATTCCCTGAGGTCAGAAAGTTGAGGCCTTTTTCCCGGACGGTTTTCCACACTTCTGGAGAGTTGAGAAAGCGCGATAACGGGTACGTTCAATTCTTTGGCTATCGCTTTTAAAGAACGGGAAATAGTAGCAATTTCCTGCTCTCTGTTTCCGGAACTTTTGTTTCCGCTGTTGGCTGTCATCAGTTGAAGGTAATCCACCATAATAATTTTTACACCGTGCTGCATGACGAGTCTTCTGCATTTTGCCCGAAAATCGAATACCGAAAGCGAGGGGGTTTCGTCAATATAAAGTGGTGCGTTTTCCAGTTCAGAAACATTGTGAAAAAGGCGAGTCCATTCTTCATCCGTCAGGGTTCCTTTTCTCAATTTATCCGAAGAAATCTGGGTTTCGGAAGCGATCATTCGGGTAATAAGTTGTACAGATGCCATTTCCAGGGAAAAAAGTGCCAGTGGAATTTTATGTTCTACGGCAATATTTCTGGCCATTGATAAAAGGAAGGCCGTTTTTCCCATTGCAGGACGGGCTGCAATAATGATGAGGTCTGAATTTTGCCAGCCTCCGGTTTCTTTATCCAAACCTTTAAATCCGGATGGTACTCCTGAAAGCCCTTCTTTGTCTTTCAAAGATTTTATGGTTTCGATGGCTTGTTTTACTAAAGAATTGGCGGTATCGAAGCCTTTTTTGATGGTTCCGTTGGTAATGTCGAAAAAGCTTTGTTCGGCTTTGTCCAACAGTTCAAAAACATCGGTAGATTCTTTGTAAGAATTGTCTATCACGTTTGCCGAAATATTGATCAGGCTTCTGAGAATGTATTTTTCAAGAATAATGCGGACATGATATTCAATGTGAGCGCTTGAGGAAACACCAAGGGTCAGTTCAATAATATAAGCATCGCCGCCGGCTTGTGAGAGTTTTTCTTCTTTTTTTAATTCGTTAATCACCGTCACCATATCGACAGGATGGTTTTCCAGATACATTTTCTGGATGATGGCAAAAATAACTTGATGTCTGGGATCATAGAAAACATCGGGTTGCAGAAGATCAATAGAATAATCCAGTCCTTTTTTATCAATCAGGAAAGTGCCGATCACCAAGCGTTCAAAATCTATGGCATTGGGAGGCATTTTACCGTCTGAAATTGAAAGTTCGCGTGCAAAATTTCCGTGAATAAGGGAAGAAAGTGTTTCTTTATGAGCCATGCAGCAAAGATACTTCTTTTTATAAAGTATGGCGAATTTGAATAACTAACAATGCTTTGAATATTGAGTTAACTGATTGTAAATCAAAACTAAGTATGTTGATAAATAAAAATCACCTTCGGAAAGTCGAAGGTGATCTTTTTCTGAAATAAAAATTTTATTATCTGTTTTTCACCATAATCCATCCTGTATATTGGGTCTTGGCGTTGGTAACAGGTTCTGTCCATGAAATGGTGTACCAATAAGTTGCTGTTGGAACTTTCTTATTTCCAGTTCTTCCGTCCCAACGATAGAAGTTATTCTTATTGGCTGTATGGATTTTGTTTCCGTAACGGTCAAAAATAGATATCGTCAGATCTTTTTTATAATGCAGTTCGGAGTAATCCAGTACATCATTGATGCCATCATCATTCGGAGTCATGGCATTGATGAGATTCGGAACCGTTACTTCTACCATTACGGGCGTACAGTTGTAACTGTCTTTCACATAAATGGTATTCTGGCCTCGTTTCACATTTTCGAATACGTTTGAAGTTTGCCAAACTACGTTATCCAAAGAATATTGATACGGTTGGCTGCCCCCGTTTACAGTAACGGTAATGGTATTGTTTGTAATATCAATAGCGTTAATCACGGGATTTGCAGCTGCAATTACTTTTACCGTCTGTCTGGTAACACATCCGTCACTGGTAAGATCTACCCAATATTCTCCTACAGTGACATTGGAAATAGATTGTGTCGTTTCGCCATTACTCCATAAGTAAGAAGTGAAACCATCTCCGGCATCCAATGTTGTGCGGCTTTCAATACAGATTATTTTGTCTTTTAAAACTTCTGAATATTTAGGTGGTGTGATGTTGAGGTTTATTTTTGCAATATTCCAGCAGCCATCTGCACTGTAGACTCTTGCGTATACGGCGGTTGCAATGGATTCATACACATATGGATTCGCAATCTGATTGGTATTGTTTATTGCATCTTGAAGTGATGAGTAGAAGGCTTTCGTATTTGGAATTTGAGTGGTTACAACTGCTGTTGTAAGATCGAATTCCGCTTTTTGAGGTGTATCTGGAAGGAAGCATTCCGTTAGCGTAGCTTCCTGCGTTGGTACAACAGGATAAAATTCCAAGGTAATTGTTGCATAATTTTTACAGTCCTGTGCTCCGGTAATTTCTACATACACATTGCCTTCTGCGCTCATATATAGCTGCGGATTCGTAATTTGATTTGTTCCGTTCAAAAGATCTGTAAGGGTTGGGAAAAACTTTTTTGGAGCATTTGCATCCGAATACACATTTGCTGTAGTAAGATCATAATAAGCCACTCCAGAATTATTGTCATGACAGGCCTTAATAGTCGCATTAGTTACAGGAAGTAATGGGGATAATGCTAAGGTAACTGTTGCGATGTTGATACAGCCTTGTGTTGTGGTAACTTTTGCAAAAATTTGGCGAGGCTGTGTTTCATAACTGGTAAGATTCGTGATCGGATTTATATTATTTTGTGCATCTGATAGAGTAGTATAATAGACTACAGTTGCGGTAGGATCCGCATAAACTGCAGTAGTTGCTGTGGTAATATCAAAAGTTCCTATGCCGACATTGTTGTTATTACAAGCATATATTGTGGGGTTGCCAACCGTGATGGCTCCTGAAACAAAAGTCAGTGTTCCATATTCCCGACATTTGTTGATTGGGTTATTTGGGTTAGCAGGATCCACATAATAAATGGCATAATGATACGTTGTACCCGCAGTTACAGAAATTGGCGACACAATAGGATTGGTGTTTGTAATTGCATCATTAGTATTGGTGTAGTAGCTCACAAAGAAGTTCGGGTTTCCATTGATTATTTGAGCAGATAGTGTCGAAAAATCAAACACTGTAGGCGTTACACATATTAGAACGTTTCCGTCCTGTGCCGGCCCTGGTTCTACAAAAGGATTTGGTTGAATTGCAGGATCATTGAAAGGTGAAGCCAATGATGACGTGCCACCCCAGGTCAACTGAAAACCGTTGGCGTTTTGAGAAAAATTATCTACCACAAGATAGTAAGTCTGACCAGCAGTTACAGTAAGTTGTTGTACCCATCCGTCAACATTCGTGCCGCCTGCACTTTCGGAGGTATCCGTAGCAGTAGTGTTCATCCCGGTTAAATATCCGCTTGCAGTACTTGCGTAGGAACATCTTATCGGCGCACCTAAACTTCCACACGTTACATTCGGTCCGTATATAGCCCAATCATAATCTGCATTTCCATTAGGCGTAATGGTCATGGTCAGCGTTCCGGGATCGGCAATGGTAAAGGAATACCAGACTGAATAATGTTCGTCTCCTGTAAGGCATCCTCCAAGATCTTCAATAATATTTCCTGGTCCGGTTGGGGTATAAGAAATATTCGAATTGCCACAAACTGGAATCGCACTGATACAGTCTGACTGTCCTTGGGCGAACACGGCGAAAAATAATAAGAAAAATAGAACTTTTTTCATAGTAAAAGAGATAATTAATTAAGTAAAAAAGTAAAAAATTACTGAAGTCTTTTTTTCTGATCTAAAATTTGCTGAAGTAGTTTTTTCACTTCAGGTTTCAGATTTTCTGCGTTTCCATTGGCATATTTATAAGCCAATCCGTTCGCTTCAATAGCACCGCTTTTGTCATTGGCTTTCATCAGGGTTTCTGCTTTTTTGTATTGAGTAAATCCTGCGTAATAGTAAGCCTGCCAACGGTTCGGATGGTCCGTCCGTACAAGTTCGGAAAATTCAGCAAACAAAATGTCGTATTCTTCCACAGTGGAAGCGCGATCCAGTTTTGCGGTTTTTTCCTTAATTTTCGAATCAAATGAAGTTTGCGCATGAGCTACGAAACCTAAACAGAGAAGTAAAATAAAGAGATTTTTTTTCATAATAATAATATTTATCTTATCAAAAGTAGATATTAAAAGTAAGATAAACAAAATATTTCAGGCCATTCTATTAAATATAAGGTCCACGCAATCTCATCTTAAATACTTCATAATTAATTTTACGTTAATAATGAAGGTTTCCGAAAGTTAACAATGTAGAGGATAGGAATAAGAAACGGTGTGTTCATTCATTCATTCAGAAGTATGAACTAGAATCTGATTAAAATGAAAATGTTCACATAAATAAATTCCCACCGCAAGCAATGGCTTAGGGTGGGAACTAAATATCAAAATTGTTCACTTGTTGAACAGTAATGTAAAAGCTTATTCGTTTTTAGTAGCTCTGCTACTGCTGATGATGATGGCAGCCGCTCCTACTGCTCCTATCGCAATAGCGGCCGTTTGTATCGTAGCTTTCTTCAGATCTTTGGATTCGGTTACGTTGGCTTTTGCAATCGCAATTCTGGTGGAATTGTCTGATTTTGAATACCCAATAATACTGTCTTTCGTTAAGTTCGAAAAGATCATCTTTTTGGATACGGTACTGTTTTTCAGTTTAAAAGTATAAGGCCTTCCGGAACGCAGATTAGCAAAATTATTTTCTTTCATATCGGAAGAGTACTTAGTTGTTGCACAGGAAGAAAACAGAAATGCGCCTGTTATTAGAATGCATTTGGCAGATAAAGATAATCTCATAACTATTTTGTTTGTTCAAATTTATAAATTTTTTTCAGAAAAGCAGATTTTTAGTGTAAAAGGAACTTATATTTTAAATTGGATCAGAAAATCAGCAATTTTCCGGTCATTGGCAAGTCGCGGAATTTTATTTTGTCCGCCCAGTTTTCCTTCCGATTTCGCATATTCCTGAAATGAATTTCTTTGAATTTTCGTAATGATGAGCGGTTGCAAAACATTTCCGGAAATTAAATCGTCATAATAGGAATTGCGCTTTCGCATTTCATCATCCAGGTTTTTCCTGAAAACCTCCATGTTTTCCGGTTCCTTTTCAAACTCAACAAACCATTCATGATACGGCAATCCTTCGCTAGGATTCACCTGAGGAGCGAGATGAAATTCCGTAATCTGGGCAGGAAATTTTGTTACAGTAGATTTCAGCGACTCTTCTATTTCAAAAGCGATGACGTGTTCCCCGAAAGCGGAGGTAAAATGTTTGGTTCTCCCCGAAACCAGAATCCGGTGTGGTTTTTTTGAAATAAAACGGACTACATCACCAATGGAATACGCCCAAAGTCCGGAATTCGTCGTGAGAATCAGCGCATAGTCTTTATGAAGTTCCACGTCTTTCAATGTTAATCGTTTTGCCTCAGGTTTTCCAAAATCTTCCAAAGGAATAAATTCATAAAAAATACCGTGATTGGTAAGTAACAGCAGCCCTTCTTGGGTGTAATCGTCCTGAAAAGCAAAAAATCCTTCACTAGCAGGAAAGGTCTGAACCGTGTCCACGGGTTTTCCCAAAAGCTCATTCATCTTTTCCCTGTAAGGCTCGAAGTTCACGCCGCCGGTAACAATCAGCTGAAGGTTCGGGAAAAGTTCAGTGATTTTCTTTCCGTTTCTTTCTATCAGTTTTTCAAAATACATGATGAGCCATGGCGGAATTCCCGAAATGAGCGTCATATTTTCCTTTTCCGTCTCTTTTACTATTTCGTTAACTTTGGTTTCCCAGTCTTCTATAAGGTTGGTTTTCAGACTCGGAAGTCTGTTTTTCTGAAGATAATTAGGAATGTGATGGGCTACAATTCCTGAAAGTCGCCCGGTTTTGATGCCATAGATTTCTTCCAGTTCAGGGCTGCCTTGCAGAAAAATCATTTTTCCGTTCACGAAATCTGCATTATTCGTTTGCGCGATATAATGAAATAGCGCACTTTGTGCACCTTTCACCTGATAATCCATTCCTTCTTTTGTCAAAGGAATATATTTCGTGCCGGAAGTCGTTCCGGAGGTTTTCGCAAAATATTCCGGACTTCCGGGCCACAGAATTCCAGCCTGTCCTTTTTTTATTTTTTCAATGTAGGATTTCAAATCTTCATAGTCGGAAACCGGTACCTGAGACTGAAAATCGGCTATGGTTTTAATATTTTCAAACTGATGAACTCTCCCGAAAAGGGTTTTCTCTGCAGTTCTCACCAAAGAAATCAGAAGGTTTTCCTGATCCTGAATACTGTTTTGCTTGAAGTGTTCACTCTCGCGGACGTGCTTTTTGGCCCATATTTTTGCAGCAAATTTCTTGATAAAATGTAGCATTTGGCAAATGTAAGATTCTTTTCAAAAAAAAGAACTGTTCCTAAATGAGAAACAGTTCTTCAGAACTATATGAAGAAAAAAATTATCGTGTGCAGTTCGCTGTCCATGTTTTTCCGTCTGTGGTATAAAATATATCAAGATCGTTGTTGTCAATTTTGATAATGGCCGTAGCCGACGAATTAACATTAATTAATACGTTGTCGCCCTGTTTCTGGAACTCAACACCGTTAAGATCAGGAATTCCGTTGGAAAAAGAAAAATTATACTTCGTTCCGCTGGCAATTTTCGTTACAAATACTTTCCCGTCATTGGAACTGATGTTGGTTCCGCTGGAAGGCTCGACGAAACCGACAGAACCGTTATAGGTTCCGGCAAAAAAGTCGTTGTCAGCAGGATCGTCATCACGGTTGCAGGAAGTCAATAAAATCATGGAGAATGATAGTAGTAAAAACGCAAAAATTCGGGTTGTCTTTTTCATAATGTCAATATTTATTTATTATCGGTCACTCATACCAAAAAATATACAGTTATGCTTCAGTAATTGATATTATATACGAAAACTTAAAAATTGTATAAATTTGCATTCTTAATTCAGAACGGTTTCAAAAGTACTTGAAACCGCATTTCTGTTTTTATATATTTACTCTCAAATGAAGTTAAAAAATATCAGCGATACGCTGTTGCCTTATCTTTTAAAAAAGAATTTCGGACAAGAGATTTTTCATGAACTTGAAACGAGTGACAGCATTTCTGTGAAAGGTTTTGCCGGTTCTGCGCCGTCACTTTTTGTAGCTGAGTTGTATCTGATTCAAAAGAAAACTGTTCTTTTTCTCCTAGATGATAAAGAGGAAAGCTTGTACGCAACTTCGGAACTGGAAGAGCTTTTGGGGAAAGAACATGTATTGTATTTTCCGCCTTCGCATCTCGAACCTTATCAGATCGAAAAAGTTCAGAATGCCAATTTAGTGTTGCGAACCGAAGTCTTGAACCGTCTGAATTCTGAGAATAAACCGAAAGTTATTGTAGCTCCGTTTGCGGCTTTAAATGAAAAAGTTTTGAAAAAAGAAGATTTCAAAGCGATTTCTCACACCATCAAAGTAGGCGATTCCCTGGATTTCGATTTTGTGGATGAGTTGCTTATGCATTATAATTTCACGCAGGCGGATTTCGTTTCGGAACCAGGAGAATTTTCTGTACGGGGCGGAATTGTAGATGTTTTTTCCTACGCCAACGAAGAGCCTTATCGTATCACTTTTTTCGGAAGTGAAGTGGAAAGTATTAAAACATTTGATATCGAAACTCAGCTTTCCAAAGAGAAAATAAAGCAATTTGAGCTGGTTTCCAATATGAATTACACGGTTTCGGGCGGCAAGGTTTCTTTTTTTGATTTGTTTAAAACGGACAGTTTTATTGTTTCAAAAAACGCTTTTTTGGGTGAAAAGAAAATTCGTGAATTTTACGAAAAAGCAGAACTTAATTTTGAAAAATTAAGTAAGGAACTGAAACATCAAACCCGGGAAGAACTTTTTATTTCGGAAGAAATTCTCGCTGAAAGTCTTCAGAAATTCAAATGGATTGATTTTACTTCTCAGCCGCTCCGCAATTCTCAAACTCCAATACTTTTAAACCAAACTCAGCAGCCTGGTTTTCATAAGAATTTTGAACTTCTGGCTGAAGATTTAAAAAACAAAAGAGACCAAGGTTATGATACATGGATTTCCTTTACATCAGAAAAACAAAAAGACAGGCTGGAAAGTATTCTTGAAGAATTGAATCATGAGGTCTATTTTAAAAACTTTCGGTCCGAACTGCATGAAGGTTTTGTAGATCCTCAACTAATGATTTCGGTGTACACGGATCATCAGATTTTTGACCGTTACCAAAGGTTTCAGGCAAAGAATACTTTTGCCAAATCTGAACAGTTGACTCTGAAAGATTTGATGTCTCTGAAAATAGGAGATTACATCGCTCATATCGATCATGGTATCGGGAAATTCATGGGATTGGTGAAGATTAATAATAACGGAAAAGTGCAGGAATGTTTCAAACTGGTGTATAAAAATCAGGATTTGCTGTATGTATCCATTCATTCACTTCATAAAATATCGAAATACAATGGTCCGGATGGAAGAGAAATCGTACTGTCCAAATTGGGTTCACCGGCCTGGAAATCTTTAAAACAAAAAACAAAAGCCAAGGTAAAACAAATCGCTTTCGATCTGATAAAACTGTATGCAGAAAGAAAAACCGCGAAAGGATTTGCTTTCACGCCCGATTCGTATCTTCAGAATGAACTGGAGGCTAGTTTTATTTACGAAGACACGCCCGATCAGGAAAAAGCAACTTTGGATGTGAAAAAAGACATGGAAGCCCAAACTGTGATGGACAGATTGGTTTGTGGCGATGTTGGATTCGGGAAAACGGAAGTAGCGATTCGTGCGGCATTCAAAGCGGCTACGGATGGAAAGCAAGTCGCTGTTTTGGTTCCGACCACGATTTTGGCATTCCAGCATTACCGCAGTTTCAAGGAAAGACTGAAGGATTTCCCGGTAACGATTTCTTATCTGAACCGTTTTCGTACCGCAAAACAAAAATCTGAAACTAAAGATGGTTTGAAAAATGGGAAAATTGATATCGTCATTGGAACGCATCAACTTGTGGGAAAAGATATTGCTTTCAAAGATCTGGGACTTTTGATCATTGATGAAGAGCATAAATTCGGGGTGAATGTGAAAGATAAACTTAAAACGCTAAAAAGTAATATTGATACGCTGACGCTTACCGCAACTCCCATTCCCAGAACCTTACAGTTTTCGCTGATGGCAGCACGGGATTTATCAGTTATTAAAACGCCCCCGCCCAATCGTCAACCGGTGGAAACGCAGGTAATTGGTTTTAACGAAGAAATTATTCGCGATGCTGTGGCTTATGAAATTCAGCGTGACGGACAGGTCTTTTTCATCAACAACAGAATTGAAAATCTGAAAGATATTGCCGGCTTAATTCAAAGATTAGTTCCGGAAGCCAGGGTAATTACAGGTCATGGCCAAATGGAAGGGAAGCAACTGGAACAAAATGTTCTGGATTTTATGGAAGGGAAATATGATGTTTTGGTTTCTACCACTATTGTAGAATCGGGAGTGGATGTGCCGAATGCCAATACTATTTTCATCAACGACGCCCAGAAATTCGGAATGGCGGATCTCCACCAAATGCGCGGAAGAGTGGGACGAAGCAATCGAAAAGCTTTTTGTTATTTGATTACGCCGCCGTATGATATGATTACTTCCGATGCGCGGAAACGTTTGGAAGCTATTGAGCAGTTTTCAGATTTGGGAAGTGGTTTTCAGATTGCGATGAAAGATCTGGAAATTCGTGGTGCCGGAGATTTATTGGGTGCGGAACAGAGTGGATTCATCAACGAAATGGGCTTTGAAACGTATCAGAAAATCATGCAGGAAGCGCTGGAAGAACTTCAAAATGACGATACTTTTGAAAATCTTTTTGAAAACGAAGAAGAACGTAAGAAATTGATTAACACCACCAAAGACGTCAATATTGACACCGATATGGAACTGATGCTCCCGGATTCTTATGTTCAGAGTACGGAAGAAAGACTTTCCTTATATCAAAAACTCGCAGGAATTCCGAACAAAACCGAATTGCAGAAATTTGAAAGTGAACTGATCGATCGTTTTGGAAATTTACCACAAGAAGCCCAAAACCTTCTGAAATCTGTGGAGCTGAAGTGGCTTGCTTCCGATATTGGTTTTGAGAAAATTGTAGTAAAGAACGGGACTTTTCTGGGATATTTTCCGGCTAATCCGCAGGATAAGTTTTACGCAAGCGAGAAATTCAGGCATATTATCACTTATCTGACGTCTAATCCAGTGGAAGCAACTTTAAAAGAAAAACATTCTAAGGACGGCAACCAACTCATGATGCGGAAAGAAAATGTGAAAAACGTAGACGAAGTAACTGATGTTTTAGAGAGAATTTTAAAATAATTGCGAAATCATATCCTTTTATTGCTTAAAAAAGATATTTTTGCAACATACATCAATATTATGAACAAAATTTTATCTATTCTTTTTGCAACATTTATTTCTCTTGTTATTTTTTCGTGTACGAGCCCAGATCCTGCTGCTTTATACGGTCTGACACCCAATGATCCCAATAATCCGGGAGCAAATATTGCCGGGCCGAGGATTATTACCAAAGTCGATAGTGCAGGTGTTACCATTGAAGAATATTTTTCCACACCTTCAGGTCTTCTTCAAGCTGTTGTAAACAAGGACGGAGACACTACAGCGATCGATTATAATTCTAATAATAAAATCAATAAAATCATATATACTTCTTCCACAGGCAAGATAGAAACTAAACTTTATTATGACAGTTCAGGAAAAGTCAGTCAAATCACAAATGAAACTTTTGCAGGAATACAAACGTTTTCATTCCAACTTTCAGAATTGGAATATAATGCATCAGGGAAAGTTTCCAAAATAACTCAAAAATTAGCGTTTACCGCACAACCGGTAAATACGGATTGGACTCATTACAAAATCAGTAAAATGACCTATTCTGGAGAAAATCTCACCAAAATAGAGGAAGAAAACGGATTTGTAACCAATAATGTTTTTGATCCCCCCAACCCGCAAATGGGAATAACCTATCTTATAGAGAATTTTGACAACAAGATAAACCCGATGACTACATTGCCGAAAGAATATCATATCGGAAGAAGTGCTTTACATTCTGTGTCACTTATAGGAATCAATTACAATAATGCGATGAAAAGCACTATTATTTATGAGTTTTTTCCATCTAACCCAATAATAACAACGGTAAACGATATGGTTTACGATTCCTACAACTACCCAATATCAGCAGAAAATGGAGTGAGAAAAATTTATTACAAACCTATCCAGTAATTTGGGAGTATTATTATTAGGAATTTACAAACACGAAGCTATCTGAAATTTTTGTTGTCAAATATTGCTGTATCTTTAAAAAATATTTAGTTTTGTGTATTAATAAATTTAAAACAGTATTATGAAGAAGTTTTTACAACTTTTTAGTCTTATCATAGGGCTGCTCATTTTTAATTCTTGTTCGGAATCGGATCCTGCTGATGTATATGGTTGGGATGATCCTGAAGATATCTCCGGACCCAGAATACTGAAAAAAGTAGTAACAAACGGTGTAGATGAAGAGCTATATGAATTAAACCAAGGAAAACTTTTCCAAGTAAAGCGAAATAAATATGACGGGAATACCGCAGTAGAGCAACAGACAATTTATGTTTTTTATCTCGGCAACAGAATTTCTAAAATTGAAGTGAACGGAACTTATCCGGGAACTACAACATCCGGCAGATTTGATTTAACTCCCAATTACAACCAGACTTCCGGAAAAATAGTCAGCCTGATGAGTGATTTCTATACAGGAACTACGCATAAGAAACACGCGATTACCACCTATGTATATGATACTGACGGAAAACTTGCAGGAGCTCTTACGAAAACAGCGACGGTAGACCCAAATTCACCAACGAATTATATTTATCCAGACTACCGGAAAGATTACCTGAAATTTGACGGAAATAACGTAACGGAAATTGAATCCATTGATGAGGTAGTGAATGTAACTACAGGAGTTATAGAAAGTTCCGAATCAAAAAAATATGAATTCAGCAATTTCGACTGGAGAATAAATCCTTATACCGGCATTTCTGATAATTATTTGATGATCATGGCTACCTTATTTCCGGAAATGTACGCTCATTTTTCGGACAACAATGCAGCTAAACTGAAATTTACTAAAGGATCGGATCCTGTTGTGGAAACTAATTTTACTTACAAGTACGATACGCATAACTATATCACTTCCAACGGGTTTCAAAAGTTTCTTTATCAGTCGAAGCCTTAAAATATTTTAACAACAACGTAATGAAAAAACAAACATATTTAATTCTATCAGCGGTTTTGTTGCTCTTTGCAGTTCAGTCTTGCCAAAGAATGGGAGATGATGATGGAAATCTGCTGAACAATATGAACGGTAACCAAGATGGTTTGGGAAAAGACCGTTTTTTATATCAGGAAGTGACCTCCGCTAAAGTTTTAGCCCAATACAATTATGCGGGCAGAAAATTAGTTCAGGTATTGGAAGACAGTGCTATAACAAATATTTCCTATTCAGGAGATCTTATCAGCAGAATCGACTATAACGGCGTGGTAGAAGGAGACAGTATTTCCTACATACAGGAATTTAATTATGACATTATGAACGGAAACGTTCTGAATTTGATTACTGAAACCAAAAGCGTTTACGAAGATATTCATACGGTTCCTTTTATAGACATTATTGTGAAACGGACCAATACAATGTACGAACCAACCTTTGATGCTTCAGGAAAACTGGCCTCTGTTCTCAGCAAAACCGGAAATGTTGTTCCACTTACGCCTTTTGTTTTTACGTCGTATTGGAAAGTAGATTATACTTATAACAGCTCTAAGAAAAATGTGACCAATGTATATAAAGAAATAGGATCAATTGTGATGGGAAATCTTGAACCATCTCCAGTTTACGAGACTTATGATTTTACTGAATACGACAGCGGAATCAATCCTTACACCTTGATTCCTTTTGGATACACTTTGCATAAAACCTTCCAGAATCCTTACCTCAATTATAGATTTTCGGCAAACAATCCGAAAAAGATTATCTGGGAAACCAATGTAGAGCCTTTTCCGCATGTGGAAGAAACTCAATACAACTATGATGCTCTGAAATACGCAGTTACAGGATGGGGTGTTGTGTACGATTATCGTCCTTTCTAAGGAAATTATTTTTAAGAAAAACCAGAGAAATGTGAAAGCGTTTCTCTTTTAATTTAATAACGGACTTAAATAAAATGAAAATAAAATTGAAATACGCTTCCTTTCTTTTCGCTTTCGTGTTTCTCGTTTCCTGCGGAAGATCTACAGGCGATTTAGGTGGATTAAATGATTTGTTGCCAAATTATGTTCATAACCGAGTGCTCAGCAAAGTGCATGTTCAGAAAACTTCTGCTGCACCTTACGATGTCCATTATATGCATGCAGGAAGCAGATTGATGTCGGTGACAAAAGGGAATAATCAGGTTGTTGAAACCATCGAATATGATGGAAACCAAATCAAAAAAATTACGAAGAAAGATAATACTCTATCACAACCTTTAATTGTTACTTCTGAGCTTCAGTATAGCGGTACACAAGTTGCAGAAATTTCCGGAACAGTTAGTCAGTCAGGAGTTATTCTTGAAACTTTTGTTACCGAAATTACCTATAATGGCGATCAACCGGCGATCATCACCACAGCATATTATCTGCCTGGAAATGCCTCAGCAATAAGAACCTTAAAAAGCGAACTTAGCTATTCCGGATTTAATATTTCGAAATGGGTGTATACTATTGATGACGCTTCTATACCGGGATCACCTGTGGTCACCACAACGAATTATTCAGATTATGACACGCATCAGAATCCATTCAGGACACTTCCGGTTCCGCTTATTCTTTCCAATGTTCATCATGAAGGCCATCTGGTGGGAATTTCCGCGCTTTCCATCAGCAATTATAAAACGATGACGGTGCAAAGCAGCGCCGGTTCTCACACAGAAAATGTGGTACTCACGTATAATTCTGAAGGTTTTCTTGAAACTTCAAAGCAGGCTGATACCACGTTACATTTTGACTATATTCCCTACTAACAAAGTATACATCAAGTGAAAATCCCGGCCTTGTGTTGGGATTTTCCTATTTTTGCCAAGATTGAATTGAAAAATTATTTTAAAAAAATGAAGTATCTGATTGTCGGTTTGGGAAATAAAGGAGTAGTGTATACCGAAACCCGTCACAATGTCGGTTTTAAAGTAGCGGAACATTTGGCGAAGGTTATTGATGCGCCTTTTAAAACAGCCAATTTTGGATGGATTGCCGAAGGAAAATACAAAGGCCGCAAAATCTTTATTTTGAAACCTGACACGTATATGAATCTTTCCGGAAAAGCCGTCAAATACTGGATGCAGAAGGAAAATATTCCATTGGAAAATTTAATGGTGATAACTGACGATCTTGCCTTGCCTTTTGGAACATTAAGAATGAAATCGAAAGGCTCAGACGCAGGTCATAACGGACTGAAAAGCATTCAGGAAGAACTTCAAACGCAACAATATCCGAGGCTTCGTTTTGGGATTTCTGCGGATTTTACCGAAGGCCGCCAGATAGATTATGTTCTGGGAACCTGGAATACAACAGAGAACGAGCAGCTTCCTGAACGAATTGAAATGTTTTCCAAAGCGATTTTATCTTTTGTTTTTGCAGGCATCCAGAATACCATGTCTGCCTTCAACGGGAAATAGGTTTAAAAATAGAAAAGCTGCCCGCGATTGCAGCAGCTTTTCAAAATACTAAATCAATCGTTAAATCCAGTTTACAGTACCACTTTCCACGCAATAATTCGCTCCCACTATTTTTATTTCGCCTTTTTCTTCCATCGTTTTCAAGGTGTGGCTTTGGTTTCTGATGTCTTCGATAGTTCTCCTGATATTGCAAATATTGAGACGTTCCAGCAGATTTTCATTTTTGGAAGATCTCTCTTCGCCTTCATGTATCACCTCCTGAATACAGGAATCAAAGTGATAAATTAGTTGGTTCAGGTTGTCCATTCCAAGTTCTTGTACTGCAGCCGCATCTAATCCGCCCTTTAATGCTCCGCATTTACTGTGTCCCAAAACTACTATAAGTTTGGATCCTGCTATTTTGCAACCAAACTCCATGGAACCGAGAATATCCCGATTAACAAAATTCCCCGCAATCCGGATGCTGAAAATATCCCCGAGACCTTGGTCGAAAATCAATTCTGCAGAAGTTCGGCTGTCTATGCAGCTCAGTATCACTGCAAAAGGCCATTGCCCTTCGCGCGTATCATTTACTTGCTCCAGAAGATTTCTGTTCATTTTTAGATTTTTCACGAATCTTTCATTTCCTTCTTTCAGAAATTCCAGAGCCTTTTCAGGGGTTATTGTGGCCTGAGTTTCAGATGTATGTGCTTTCATTTGTTTTATATTGTTAGTTGATGATTGATTAAAATTTTTTTAATTACATGGCTCTTCTGTGGTTGATGGTAATATGAGAATGTTGATCTGTTTCGTAATCATTATAATCTGTACGAAAACCAATCAGTTGCACCTGAATATTTTCCTCCTTAGCCCGAATGTTGGCAAAATCCTGAATCAGTTCTAACACATCTAAAGTAATGTAGGAAGTACCTTTGGCATCAATAGTAATTTTTGAATATGGCTGAACGTTCTTCAGGGTTTTTTTAATGGCAGCTTTGTTCAGAAAAGAAACTTCTTCCGCCAGCTTCAGGGTTATTTCATCGGCTTCTTCCAGTTCTTCTCTACTAAAATAATAAGCTCTTTTCATATTTCCCTGTAAAATGAAAATGACGGCAATAACCAACCCTATTCCTACTCCTGTGAGCAAATCTGTAAACACTACAGCAATGATGGTAGCAAGAAAAGGCAAGTACTGGAATTTACCTTTTTTCAGAAAATGACGTATTTTTTCGGGACTTGCCAATTTGTATCCTACTAAAAGTAATACCGCTGCCAGCGTTGCTAAGGGGATTTTATTGAGCAAAACCGGAATAGACAACACTGAAATTAACAGTAAAACTCCGTGTATAATAGTAGACAGTTTTGAAGTAGCACCCGCATTGGCATTGGCAGAACTGCGCACCACCACCGAAGTTATAGGAAGCCCGCCGATCATGGAACTTAAGATATTTCCGATGCCCTGTGCTCGGAGTTCCTGATTGGTATCTGTAATTCTTCTTTGACTATCCAGTCTATCGGATGCTTCTATACAGAGCAACGTTTCTATAGATGCGACGATGGCGATGGTAGCTCCGATGATCCAAACCTGAGGATTTAAGAATCCTGAGAAATCTGGCATTGTAACTAATGCTGCCAAATCTGCAGCACTTTCCGGCACGGGTAACGTCACCAAATGTTCTGAACTAATGGCTAAAGAGTTTCCACTCATTTTAAAAAGTTTATTTATTAGTATTCCTACTACTACTGCAACTAAAGCACCCGGCATGAGCTTAAATTTCTTTAAAGAGGGAATCTTGTCCCATAGTATTAGGATAGAAAGAGATATAAGTGTCACAATGACTGCCCCCAAATGCATGGATGAAAGTAAGGTGGAGAGATAGCTGGAAATACTCGCCCAGCTGTAGCCATTTTCAAAGACAACTTCGCTGCTGAAAGGCCTAGCGTCATAACCTAATGCGTGAGGAATCTGTTTTAAAATAATGATGATGCCTATACCGGCGAGCATTCCCTCTATTACACTGTTGGGGAAATAATTCGAAATACTGCCGGCTTTCATAAATCCTAGTAATAGTTGAATGAATCCGGCAATAAGGCCTGCACATAAAAATAATTCGAAGGCTTGAAGTTCAGTAATGGCTGCGAGAACAATGGCCGCCAATCCCGCTGCGGGTCCTGAAACTGAAATGTTGGAATTTGAAAAATACCCGATGACAATTCCACCGATAATCCCGGCGATAATTCCTGAAAGAGGCGGCGCACCCGATGCCAGAGCAATTCCTAAACATAATGGTAATGCTACCAGAAATACCACGATTCCGGAGGGCAGGTTATCTTTCAGCCCGCCAAATATACTTTTTGCTTTTTTCATTTTTTTTAAGTTTTGATGCGCGTACCATAGTACAATGCCGCTATTCCGGCTATTGTAAAACAATGGTCCGACAGGTGAAAATTTGAATTAAATGCCAAAAGAATAAGCTCTTAATATATTAAAAGCGTTCTTTTTTAATTTTCAAATTAAACTTCGGGAGGCGGTGAAAAAATAGAAAGGTAGGGAGACAGATGAAAATTATCATCTGTAATAAAATGCAATTTTCTGAATATAGCAGCTGAAAAGAATTTCAAAAAATCATGAACATTCAACTGATTGGGAATTGTTTTTTCGAAGAACGAAGCCGATGAAGAATGATTCTCTTCTTCCGACATCACGATGGCTGTCTGGGGAATCTCTATATCCATTAAACCGGCAATTGTAGGAAGAACCATGAAATTGACAAATACTGCCAAAACCAATATGTTCACAAATCGTTTCATTTCGCTGCAAATATAAAAATTAACAGCCAAAAAATCCAGTATTTTATAGATTTTATCTAAATATTAATAAAATTTAATACTGTAAATCTATAATCATAGAAGGTTTTTATTATTTTTTTTGCTCATAAGCCAGTGAGAATTAGTTAAATCATAGACTTTCTGGATGTCTGTCAGAATTTCTTCAAAATCAATATTGAGATCTATCAGCTCACCCGTGGCAATATCAAATACCCAACCGTGAACAATAGGATAATCATCTAAAATGTATCTCTGCTGCACGCAGGCCATTTTAATTACATTGATGCATTGTTCCTGAACATTCAGTTCAACCAATCTTCGATACTTCATTTGATCGCAGGAAATGGCGTCCAGTTCGGCCTGATGTGTTCTGTATACATCCCGGATAGTTCTGAGCCATGGATTTAACAATCCCAGGTCTGCAGGTGTCATTGCTGCTTTCACGCCACCGCAACCATAATGTCCGCAAATGATAATGTGTTTTACTTTCAGATGTTCTACGGCGTACTGTATTACCGCAGTGGAACTCATATCCAGAGTATTCACCACATTGGCGATATTCCGGTGAACAAAAACTTCTCCGGGTTTCATTCCCATCAGTTCTTCCGCAGTCGCGCGGCTGTCGGAACAGCCAATGTAGAGATATTCAGGATGCTGTCCGTCGGCAAGTTTTTTAAAAAAATCTGCATCCTGACCCAGTTTTTCCTGGATCCATTTTTTATTATTTATAAAAATTGTTTCGTAAGATTTGCTCATTTCCGGTTGTTTTTTTTAATCCATAAGTTTGCGGAGATATTCCCCGTATCCACTTTTTCCGTATTTTTCTGCGGCCGTCAGCAATTCTTCATTGTTGATGAAACCCTTTTGCCACGCGATTTCTTCGATACATGAAATTTTAAAACCTTGTCTTTTTTCCAGAACTTTTACAAATTCTGAAGCTTCGTGCAGCGAATCGAAAGTTCCGGTGTCCAGCCAGGCTGTTCCGCGTGACATGACGCCCACCTCCAGATTTCCTTTTTCCAGATATATTTTGTTGATATCCGTAATCTCCAATTCACCGCGAGGAGATGGCTCTAAATTTTTGGCATATTCCACTACAGAATTGTCATAAAAATATAACCCGGGAACCGCATAATTGGATTTCGGTTTAGAAGGTTTTTCTTCGATGGAAATGGCTTTGAAATTTTCATCAAATTCAACCACGCCATACCTTTCCGGATCTGAAACCTGATACGCAAATACGCAACCACCCTGAACATGGGTTTTGCTTTCCAATAACTGTGGCAAGCCGGCTCCATAAAAAATATTATCTCCCAATACCAACGCTACTGAGTCAGTACCAATAAACTCTTCGCCCAAAATAAAAGCTTGAGCTAGGCCGTCCGGTGAAGGTTGGGCTTTGTATTCAATTCGGCAGCCGATCTGTGAACCAGTACCGAGTAATTTTTTAAAAGCCTCCTGATCATGCGGTGTTGTGATGATCAATATTTCGCGAATTCCTGCCAACAGAAGCACGGAAAGCGGATAATAAATCATCGGTTTATCGTACACAGGCATCAGCTGTTTGCTGACTGCAATTGTAAGTGGAAAAAGCCTTGTTCCGGAACCGCCTGCTAAAATAATTCCTTTCATATTTTAAGCTTGATATTGTTCATGGTAATATTTTTGGTAGTCGCCGGACGTCACATTCTCCAGCCAACCTTTGTTCTCCAGAAACCAATCAATTGTTTTGGAAAGTCCTTCCTCAAAAGTTACAGAAGGCTTCCAGCCTAAATCATCTGCTAATTTAGATGCATCAATAGCGTAACGTTTGTCATGGCCTGGGCGGTCTTTCACGAAGGTAATGAGTTTCTCAGAATAACCTGCCGGTTTCCCGGTTTTTTCATCAACTTGCTTGATGAGTTCTTTCACCAGATTGATATTCTGCCATTCATTCCAACCTCCGATGTTGTAGGTTTCTCCGGTTTTTGCTTCATGGAAAATCTGGAAAATCGCTTTGGCGTGGTCAATGACATACAGCCAATCACGGGTATATTTTCCGTCGCCGTAAATGGGAAGTGGTTTTTCGTTCAGAATATTATGAATACAAAGCGGAATCAGTTTTTCCGGAAAATGATTTGGTCCGTAATTATTGGAGCAATTGGAAATGATGAAAGGCATTCCGTACGTATTTCCGTAAGCTCTCACCAAATGATCGGAAGCAGCTTTACTTGCGGAATACGGTGATTTCGGATCGTACGGAGTTTCCTCTGTAAAGAATCCCGTTTCGCCCAAAGCTCCGTACACTTCATCCGTGGAAACATGATAAAAAAGATTTGTCCGTTTTTCATTGGGGAAATTCCCGTGTTGATGCTCAGGATTCAGCGGCCAGAATTCTCTGCAAAGATTCAGAAGATTCGCAGTTCCGTTTACATTCGTGTTGATGAATGCGTTGGGATCAGTAATACTTCTGTCAACGTGCGATTCTGCTGCCAGATGAACAATAGCTTCGGGCTGATATTTTTCAAAAATGGCTTTTAATTCTTCCGGTTTGGTGATATCGGCTTTTTCGAAAAAATAATTGGGTTCGTTTTCGATATCCTTCAGGTTTTCCAGATTTCCTGCGTAGGTAAGCGCATCCAGATTGATAATATTGGTTTGGGGGAGATTTTTTACAAACTCCCTCACCACGTGCGAGCCAATAAATCCGGCACCGCCGGTGATGATGATGTTTCTCATAATCAAGGTGTTATAGTTTTTCTTCCGATAGATTTATAATAGAATCCGTTTTGTTCCGCAAGTTCTAACGGAAACATATTTCTGCCGTCAAATATAACTTTGTTTTTTAACTTTTCTGCCATCAGTTTAAAATTCGGATTTTTGAATTCCGGCCATTCTGTGGCGATTAACAAACAATCGGCACCTTCCAGTGCAGTGTACATATCCTTTGCATATTCAATTTGATCGCCTAAAATTTTGCGTACATTTTCTTCCGCCACTGTGTCATAGGCAATTACTTTAGCTCCTCTTTCCAGAAAAATACGAATATTGTCCAAAGAAGAAGCTTCCCGAATATCATCAGTACTCGCTTTGAAAGCTAATCCCCAAACTGCAATTTTAAGGTCTTGAAGTTGGCCATCAAAATAATCATCGATTTCTTCTGCCAGAATAACTTTCTGTTTTTGATTTACTTTTTCTGTTGCTTCCAGAATTTTAAAATCATAATTTTCATTTTTGCCTGATTTTATCAATGCTTTCACATCTTTCGGAAAGCAACTTCCTCCATATCCTATTCCCGGAAATAAAAACCGATGCCCGATTCTGTCGTCACTTCCCATTCCAAGTCGAACATGATCTACATCTGCACCCACTTTTTCACAATAATTTGCAATTTCATTCATGAACGTAATTTTCACGGCAAGAAAAGAATTAGCAGCATATTTAGTGAGTTCAGATGATTTTTCATCCATGAAAATAATCGGAATGCCCGTATTGGTAAACGGTTGATAAATTTTGGACATAATTTCTTTTGCTCTTTCGGAAGTGCTGCCTACTACAACACGAGCAGGATTCATCGCGTCTTCCACAGCAAAACCTTC
The DNA here is from genome assembly GCF_003336205.1 of Chryseobacterium lacus. Classification (GTDB taxonomy): domain Bacteria; phylum Bacteroidota; class Bacteroidia; order Flavobacteriales; family Weeksellaceae; genus Chryseobacterium_A; species Chryseobacterium_A lacus. The sequence goes on along the minus strand of NZ_QPIE01000002.1, from coordinate 280,554 downwards.
GCGCAGAAATTCGGGATTCGATACCACATCGAAGGGTGAATTTGTCTTTGAGAGGAGAACTTCCCGAACTTTATCTGCGGTTCCCACTGGAACCGTTGATTTATTAACAATCACTTTGTAATTGGTCATCAGTGATCCAATTTGCTCCGCTACACCTAACACATAAGAAAGATCTGCAGAACCATCTTCGCCCGGAGGTGTAGGAAGAGCAAGGTAAATAACCTCACTTTTATCGATGGCTTCGGAAAGTTCGGTGGTGAAATGAAGCCTGTCTGCCTGAATATTCCTCAGAAACATTTCTTCGAGGCCGGGTTCATAAATGGGAACAATGCCGTTTTTCATTTTTGCGATTTTGGACGCATCTACATCCACACAATACACCGAATTTCCCAATTCTGCTAAGGTAGTTCCCGTAACCAGACCTACATATCCTGTTCCTACGATGGTGATATTCATTTTTACAAACCTAACTTTAAAGGCGCAAAATTACTAAAAAATGAATTACAACTTATGCCGGTTTTCAGGTAAATTGGACTAATGTTCGGATAATCTGCATGTAAAACAGCAGTTAAACCCTCGATTTTTTTGATGGCAGAAAAATTATCGTATATTTGCAGCTGATTACGGGATAAATGAAAAGGCTTCGCAAGAAAGCCTTTTTTCGTAACAATATTTGAGGTGGATATGGAATTCAAAAATAAAATAGAACGATTGCTGGAGGATTTTCTGAAAAACAGGGAAGATTTGTTCCTCATAGATCTGAAGATTTCTGCTAACGATGATGTAACGATAATACTGGACGGAGATGAAGGCGTTACACTGCAGGATTGTCTGGATGCCAGCAGAGCTGTTGAATTCAATATGGACAGAGAAGCGCATGATTTCAGTCTACAGGTAATGTCGGCAGGACTCAGTGAGCCACTTTCGATGCCGAGACAATTCAAAAAAAACATTGGAAGATCTTTGGATATTTTGTTGCAGAATGATACCAGAATAGAAGGTGAACTTACAAAAGTGGAGGAGGATAGTATTACTTTACTATTACGCTACCGCAAGCCAAAAGAAATAGGAAAAGGAAAAATAGATGTCGAGGAAGAGAAAATCATCCAATTCCAAGATATAAAGAAAGCATTAGTAACAATAAAATTTTAAGCCTACTACGGTTTAAAAAGATAATTTAATACATAAATAACGAATGGACAGTTTAGCGTTAATAGAAGCGTTTGGCGATTTTAAAGACGAGAAAAGCATCAGTAAGATTGATTTAATGGCAATCATAGAAGACTCGCTTAAAACGCTTTTAAGAAAAAGATACGATTCCGACGATCATTTTGATGTGATTGTAAACCCTGATAAAGGTGATTTTCAGATATTTCTGAATAAAACCATTGTAGAAGACGGCATGTCCGAAGATGATGATCTGGAAATTGAAATAGCAGAAGCCAAGAAAATAGACCCTACCTTTGAAGTGGGAGAAGATTATACCGTAGAAATTCCGATCGCACAGTTGGGAAGAAGAAATGTTCTTACCTTGAAGCAGATTTTGGCAACAAAACTTCAGGAACATAACAACGCAATGTTGTATGATCAGTTTCGCGATAAAATTGGAGAAATAGTAATCGGAGAAGTTCACCATATTAGAAAGCAACATGCAATTTTGCTGGATGATGATGACAACGAATTTATTCTGCCGAAAGAAAATCAGATTCCATCAGATTTTTTTAAAAAAGGAGAAAGCATCAGAGCTATTGTGGATTCTGTTGATTTTAAAGGAGCCAAACCGCAGATTATTGTTTCCAGAACTTCGCCAAGATTTTTGGAAAAATTGTTGGAGCTGGAAATTCCTGAAATTCAGGATGGAACCATTATGCTGAAGAAAGTAGTCCGTATTCCGGGCGAAAAAGCGAAAATTGCAGTAGATGCGTATGATGACCGTATCGATCCGGTAGGAGCCTGCGTAGGCGTGAAAGGTTCGCGGATTCACGGTGTAGTAAGAGAATTGAGAAATGAAAATATCGATGTTATTCAGTGGTCCAAAAACCCCGAAATTTTAGTAAAAAGAGCTTTGGGTAATGTGACGATTAATAAAATAGATCTGAATACAGAGCAGCAGTACGCCATGGTGTATACTCCGGTAGAGGAAATTTCAAAGGTGATCGGTAAACAAGGGCAGAACATCAAACTTGCTTCCTGGCTTACCGGTCTTGAAATAGACGTGTACAGAGAAACCAGCGAAGATGACGATGTCGAATTGAACGAATTCAAAGATGAAATCGAAGAGTGGGTCATCGAAGAATTCAAAAAAGTAGGATTGAATACGGCAAGAAGTGTATTGGATAAAGATACCGAAGCCCTTCTGAATCTTGTTGATTTGGAAGAAGAACAAATTGATGAAGTAAAACAGATTTTAAAAGAAGAATTGGAATCATAATATCCTCATTAAACCAAAAAACCAAATCCTGATATAAAATTAATATTTTTAAAAAGCAACTATTTTACATGCCAAAAATTAGATTAAATAAAGCGGTAAAGGAATTTAATATTTCAATGTCCAGACTCGTAGAATTTCTGCAGAGCAAAGGATTTGAAGTAGATGCAAACCCCAACGCTCAACTGGAAGCAGCGGCATATGATGTCCTGGAAGCCGAGTTTGCCAAAGATGGCGAACAAAGGAAAGCTTCACAGGAAGTTGTTATCACAAAAGTACCGGAAGAAAAACTAGTGATAGAAGACAACAAACCAGAAGTAATAAAAGCCAAATCAGAAAGACCTGAAACTAAAATTTTAGGAAAAATTGATTTGGAACCTAAAAAACCAGAGCCGGTAATGGAAGAACCCGCCGCGCCAGTGCAGGAGCTTCCGAAAGAACCTGAGATCATAAAAGCTGAAGCTGAGGAAAAACCCGAACTGAAAGTTCTGGACAAAATAGACCTTTCCCAACTCGAAACCAACAAGCCCAAGCCGGCTCCTAAAAAACAAAAACCACAGCCCGAAACCAAAAAAGTGGAAGAAAAACCAAAGCCCGCTCCTGAACAACCAAAAGCTGAACCGGCAAAGCCGAAATCTGATGAAATAACCCAAGTGGAATTTGACAAGCCAGATCCAGATGTTCTAAAAACAGTTTATCAGAAACTCGACGGGCCAAAAATTCTAAAGCAAACAGTGGATTTGTCTCAGTTTAAGGATAAATCTAAATCTGCTGCAGATAAAAAGAAGAAAAGGAAAAGGATCGAAAAACCAGCTACCGGACAAGCAGGCAGTGGAAACCAACAAGGTGGCCAACGTCCGCAACAGGGACAAGGTGGCCCGCGCCCACAAGGTGCAGGAAACAATCAGGGTGGCAACCGGGGCAACAAAAAACCTGTTGGCAGAAGAGGAGAAAGGGTAATGCCTGTGGAACTGACTGATGAGCAGGTGAAAAACCAAATCCGCGAAACGCTGGAAAAACTGACCAGTAAAGGTGGAAAATCCAAAGGTGCTAAATACAGAAAAGAAAAAAGAGTATACCGCAGAGAACAAGACGAAATCCAACAAGAAATAGATGCTCAGGATAGAACGCTGAAAGTCACCGAGTTTATTACCGTTGGAGAATTGGCCAGTTTGATGAACGTGAACCCTACCGAAGTGATTTCCGTATGTTTCTCACTTGGCGTTATGGTTACTATGAACCAACGTCTGGAAGCCGATACATTATTATTAGTCGCAGATGAATTCGGGTATAAAATTGAGTTTCAGGATGCAGATCTTGAAGAAGAACTGGAAGAAACAGAAGATGCAGCAGAAGATTTAGAACCTCGAGCACCTATTGTAACGGTAATGGGACACGTGGATCATGGTAAAACATCTTTGCTGGATTATATCAGAAAAACCAATGTCATAGCAGGAGAATCCGGAGGAATTACTCAGCATATTGGTGCCTATAATGTTAAACTAGAAAAAGGGCAAAGAATCACTTTCTTAGATACTCCGGGTCACGAAGCCTTTACAGCGATGAGAGCCAGAGGTGCCCAGATCACAGATATTGTAATTATTGTAATTGCAGCCGACGATGATGTGATGCCACAAACCAAAGAAGCGATTGCTCACGCTCAGGCTGCAGGTGTTCCCATGATTATTGCATTAAATAAAGTCGATAAGCCTACAGCGAATCCTGACAAAATCAGAGAGCAGCTTTCTGCGATGAACGTTCTGGTAGAGGAGTGGGGAGGAAATGTCCAGTCTCAGGAAATTTCCGCAAAATTTGGTAATAATGTTGATCAGCTTTTGGAGAAAGTACTTCTTCAGGCAGAAATGCTCGAACTGAAAGCCAATCCTGATCGAGATGCAGTGGGTACTGTAATTGAAGCATCCCTTGATAAAGGCAGAGGATATGTTACTACGTTGTTAGTTCAAAACGGAACCCTTCGTGTTGGCGATTATCTGCTTGCAGGTAAAAACCACGGAAAAGTGAAAGCAATGCTGGATGAAAGAGGGAAAAACCTGAAAGAAGCCGGTCCTTCAATTCCCGTTACTATTCTTGGATTGGACGGTGCGCCAACAGCCGGAGACAAATTCCGTGTTTTTGGAGAAGAAAGCGAGGCAAAAGCCATAGCGGTGAAGAGAGGCCAACTTCAACGTGAACTTTCCATTAGAACTAAGAAGCATACAACTCTCGAAGAACTGGGAAGAAGAATTGCATTAGGAGAATTTAAAGAACTGAATATTATCTTGAAAGGCGACGTGGATGGTTCCGTAGAAGCATTGTCAGATCAGCTGCAAAGGCTTTCTACAGAAGAAATCAGTGTGAATATTCTACATCAGGGTGTAGGGCCGATTACCGAATCCGATGTTAACCTTGCCACTGCATCAGATGCTATTATTATCGGATTTAATGTAAGAGCGGGTGCGAATGCAAAAGATCTTGCAGATAAAGAAGAGATTGAAATCAGAACTTATTCTGTAATTTATGCCGCCATTGAAGAAGTAAAAGAAGCAATGGAAGGAATGCTTTCTCCGGAAATCAAAGAACAGGTGATTGGTAATGTAGAAATCCGTGAGGTATTTAAAATTTCCAAAATCGGATCTATTGCAGGATGTATGGTTCTTACAGGAAAAGTGACGAGAAATTCAAAAATCAGGCTTCTGCGCGACGGTATTGTGAAACATGATGGAGAACTAGAAAGTTTGAAACGTTTCAAAGATGATGTCAAAGAAGTAACAAAAGGATACGAATGTGGCCTGAACATTAAAGGATATAATGATATTCAGATCGGCGATATTCTGGAAGTGTACGAAGAAGTAGCAGTAAAGAAAAAATTGAAGTAATTCATTTTTTTTATATATTTACCTGCTAAAATAGATAATTGAAAAAAAAATGCAATTTTAAAGAAATGAAAATTAAAGTTTTACCACTTTTGCTGTTACTCCCTTTCTTCGCATTTTCTCAGACTGCTGAGGAAAAACGAAAATTGGCTTCTTTTTCCAACAAAGAAGCGAATGCAGTCTTAGCAAAAGAATTACAAAAAGAAGAACAGCAAAGAAAGTTAAGATTAGACGCCTATCTGAAAAGCAATCCTCAAATTTCAAAAGTCGAAACTACCGATGACGGTTTCGGAAAAAAAGAACTGATGGACGTGCTCCCTAATGGCGAGAAAATATATGCTAAAACCCATAATTTTGGTGCAGCGATAACGGCACGAGCTAACACTTTATATAGTGGCGGAAGTTTAGGACTTAATATTCAAGGGCAAGGTATGATTGGCGGAGTGTGGGACGGAGGTACTGTGCGTGCAACACATCAGGAATTTATGGTTGGAGGTTTTAGTAAAATTCTTAATATGGATTTGACTGGAGTTTCCAGTCATGCAACCCATGTTGCAGGAACCGTTGCGGCACAAGGAATCGATGCGACGGCTCGGGGAATTGCTTTTAACTCAAATGTCGTAGCATACGATTGGGCGGATGATTTAAACGAAATGTTAGATGAAGCTACAAGTATGCTAGCCTCTAATCATTCCTATGGAATGGGAGCTCTTGGCTCACTTTGGTTTTATGGGGCTTATGACAGTAGAGCAAGACAAGTTGATCAGATTACTTTTAATAATCCTTACTATTTACCGGTTTTTTCTGCCGGCAATGACAGAAATGAAAACACAGCACCAGGGTCCACTCAGATTGCAAATAAAGGGGGCTATGATATGATCTTTGGCCATGGAAATGCAAAGAACATTTTGACGGTGGCCGCAGTAAATGAAGTGTTAAATTATAATGGTCCCGGTAGCGTGGTAATGTCTAATTTCAGCAGTTGGGGGCCTTCAGATGACGGAAGAATAAAGCCTGATATTGCAACGAAAGGTGTAGGGGTCAGATCAACTTATAGTAATAGTGATACATGGTATGCAACCCTACAAGGGACATCAATGGCTTCTCCTGGTATAACAGGAGTTGTTTTGTTGCTTCAGCAATATTATAATCAGCTTTATTCGTCTTTTATGAAATCTTCCACAGCGAAAGGTTTGATTTTGCATACCGCAGACGAATATGGTTTTGCAGATGGACCAGATTATGAGGCTGGTTGGGGATTAGTCAACGCACAACGTGCTGCCATGGCAATTGCTAATAAAAACATGAGCGCTAATAGAAGTATAATAGAAGAGAACACTCTCAATAATGGAGCAGTATTCACCAAAGTTATCACTTCTAATGGTACTCAGCCATTGAAAGTTTCTATTTCATGGACAGATCCAGCCTTCTTAGGTCAAAATAATGGTGTTGTCGATCCAACTACAAAATATCTGGTAAACGATTTAGATGTGAAAGTAACTTCAAGCACAGGTACTGTTTTTTATCCTTGGAAACTACAAGGAATGACGAATCCTTCCGGTTTGGCCACCAATAATTCAACCAACGATGTAGATAATTTTGAACGAGTGGACATTCCAAACCCTGTAGGACAATATACCATTACTGTTACACATAAAGGAACTTTGTTTAATGGAAATCAGAATTATAGTTTAATTGTTACAGGCGATAATGTAGCATCTTTATCTGTGCAGGATACTGATAAAAGTGAGGAGATAAAGCTGTATCCCAATCCAGCTAAGAACGTATTATATATAAATAAAAATAGTGGAGCGAAAATTTCTATTTTAGATCTTACAGGAAGAATAATTCATCAGGAAACGCTTAAAGATAATAAAATATTCATTGGCCAACTCTCTAAAGGCACTTATATGTTAATCTACAAAGATAATAAGGGCACAGAATTCACTTCTAAGTTTATAAAAGAATAATTTATTTTATTTTTGATCACTATAAAAAATAAGTTGTATATGTTAATTTTAATTAACATATTTGTAAAAAATTAATATTAAAATTTGTTAATATGAATGTTAAATTACGAGTACTAAGTACGGGTGTCCTTTTTTTCTTAGGACAAGCTGTAACAGCCCAGCAAACAGCGTCTGATACAACTGCCACTGAAATTAAGGAGGTGGTAGTTTTGGGTTATAACAGAACTGCTACTAAACCAAAAGACGTGACAGCTTCTACGACGATCTCTGCGGAGAAGTTTGAAAATCGTCCTACGACGTCATTTCTGAATTCCTTACAAGGGGAAGCTCCGGGGCTTACTGTTAATGCTTCATCTGGTCAGCCAGGGTCTGGAAAAATTGACATGATCATTAGAGGGGTAGGGTCATTATCTGCCGGTACAGAGCCGTTGTACGTTATTGATGGTATTATTTCTAATGCTACTCAGTTCCGAAATCTAAATGATAGTGATATTGAATCCGCTTCTATTCTTCGGGATGCAGCGGCAACCTCTATTTATGGTAATAGAGCTGCAAATGGTGTAGTTGTTATTAGAACAAAGACCGGGAGATATAATTCTCCTATGAAGTTCTCTTATAACATGTCTACAGGTATTAATCTATTGCCGGAAAATGATTACAGATTGAATGATGCGAGACAAGCATTACGTCTAGAGCAAATGGCAGGGAAAGGTATAGGAGCGGGAATGAGTGATGCTGATATTGCTAACTATGCAGGTCCGGACACGAATTGGAGAAAAGTTTTCTATAATCCTGGATTTACACAAAGACATGATTTGTCTTTATCCGTTGGGGGAGAAAAAGTTAACTTATACTCTTCCTTGGGTTACTTAGACGTTACGGGTAATGTACCTGCAACTTCTGATTTCAAAAGATTTACGTTCAGAAATAACTTGAACGGTAAAAGTGATAACGACCGCTTCACTTATGGAGCACAAGTTGCACTTTCTTATTCAAGAAGACATCAGCTTGATGAAGAAACCAATACGGCTATTAGAAACAACTCTATTCAAAACCCGTTACATGGTGCTAACGCTGGTTTACCTTATATCGAACCTGGACGGTATAATAGTGGATGGGATCTCTTCAATGCTATAGGAACTAATTTTGATGGCGGAAATAACATTTTCGTGTTAGAGGATATTCTTAAGAATACAATTCCAAACAGAAGAAACGAGACTGGTATTTTAACAAATATAAATCTAAGTTATAAATTAACAGATGATTTAGTGTTAACCAATAAATCGGGTATTGATTACAAATACTCTGAAACTAACTTCGCCCGTGCTCCATGGAATTATCTAGCGATTGCCACGGCATCAGGTCAAACTGCAACCATATGGCAAAATGACCAGGCAGTATCATTTACACCAAAACCGGGTATTGAGGACATGGCAAAAAATAATGAGTTCAACTTTAACTCTATTACCAGCTTGCAGTACAGTAAATTATTCGGAGAAAAACATACTGTAAGTGCGGGGTTATATATGGACTACTTAAAAGTGCATTACAGCTCAACTTCTCAAAGACGAACTGGTTTAGATGACAGAACTTGGGTGTTTGGAGCAGGAACAGGATACTTAGCTCCTTTGTATTCTCCTCATCCAACTGTGGCTCAGGGTGCTCCAATTACTTACTACATTCCATCTGCAGGTGCCAACAAAGTTACTGCTGGAGCATTAGCGTACTTTGCAACTCTAGATTATGACTTCGATGATAAGTATGGTTTGAACGGCTTGATTAGAAGAGACGGCTCTTATAGATTCTTAGATGACAATAAGTGGGCGACATTCTGGTCTATTGCAGGACGTTGGAATATTGATAAAGAAGATTTCATGAGTGAATCTGGATTTGATATGTTGAAACTACGTGCTTCTTACGGAAGCATGGGTAACCAGAATATCATTGCAGTTACCGCTGGGAATAACCCGATGCTTGCTGGGACAAATTTAGTAAGAGAGGTTTATTTAACAGGTAATGGCTATGATAATCTTCCTGGATCTATAGGTTTTGGTGGTCTTACCAATCCTTATGTGCAATGGGAAGTAATTAATCAGGCAAATATTGGATTAGATTTTTCGCTCCTTAACAGAAGATTAGAAGGTAATATTGATGTCTACGATAAAACGACCGATAAACTATATAATGATATTAATCTCTCTGCAGTTACAGGAAGTTATATCATTAAGGGGAATAACGGTGAGTTGCAAAACAGAGGTATTGAAGGGTTGTTGAAATATACTGCAGTGAGAACTCAGGATGCCAGGGTGTCAGTGTATGCAAATGCATCTTATAACAAGAATAAAATCCTTAGTCTTGAAGTGGAAGATCGTAACGGAACTGTAAGAAATGTTGTAGGCGGGCCTGCTTTCCAGTGGTTCTTAGCACCCTATATTGGTGTAAACCCAGATAATGGTAACGCATTATTTTTAGATGCAAACGGTAATCCAACTGAAATATTGAATCCAGACACTGATCAGATTGCTACCGGTAAAAATATGTATCCTGTATGGAGTGGAGGTTTTGGTTTTAATAGTGAGTATAAAGGGTTTTTCTTGGATGCGCACTTTTCTTTCCAACAGGGAGCATGGAAATATGATAATGCTATGGCGTGGTTGTATGATCCCACGAGTATTGGTGAATGGAACCAGTCTTCTGATATGTTAGATGCATGGTCGCCATCCAATCTAGGGGGAACACAGCCGTCCCTTTCTGCTACGAACCTTACTTATGATGGATATTCCGACAGATTCCTGAAAGATGCTTCTTTTATCAGACTAAAAAACGTATCTATAGGATATAATATTCCAAAATCTGCCTTATCCGGTACTTTTGTTAAGAGTATGAAAGTTTTTGTGCAAGCAGAAAATTTATATACATGGACCAAATGGAGAGGATATGACCCAGAGCCGAATTTCTCTTATTCTCTCTCCGTTTATCCTAATATGAAAACGGTTAGTTTTGGAATGAACGTTGAATTTTAAAATTTTTATACAATGAAAAAAATAAAGTTATTTGCATATGTTATTATGGCCTCACTTACAGTTTTGTCCTGTAGGGATGCTGTAGACATCATTCAAGAGGGTGAACTTACTGAAGAAGTTGCTCTCCAGAACGTGTCAGATTTAAGAGGTTTCCTCAACGGAAATGTGTATGGAGCTCTTGATACTACTAATGAAATTTCTCTCACTTCTGTCTTCACAGATGAAACAGGGATAGCTCCAAGTAATTCTGGATGGTATTTTTCTGAATTCAGATATATCCTTACAAGTGATAATGGATACGTAGCTGGAACTTGGGGAAGTCATTATAGAGCTATTAATAGAGTAAACAGATTGCTTAAAGCAGCAGAGAGAATCACTCCTGAGGCTGGAGTAGAAACCCAAAGATATAATTCGATTCTTGCAGAAGCAAGGGCAGCACGAGCGTTTGCGTATTTGCAACTCCAGTCTTATTTTACCAAAGATATGACTGATGATAGCGCACTAGGTGTGATTTTATTAGAGGGTGTACCAGATTTATATGCACAGATTCCTCGGGCAACTAATGCCGAAATCTACGCTCAGATTGAGTCTGATCTGAATTTTGCAGAGGCTAATCTTTGGGATACAGATACTGCTAATCCCCTTACTTATAAGAAAGTAACGAAGACTTTAATTAATGCGCTAAGAGCCCGGATGTATACTTACAGAGAAAACTACACTCTTGCGGATCAATATGCTCAAGCAGCTTTGGCTACCGCTCCTGCTATGTTAGGCGCAGCAAGTAATACGGCCTCTAATCCTTACAGAGCTATGTGGGCTGATACAAGTCAGGGAGAAATTATTTTTGCTCTTAGTAGACCTTCTGCGGGTACATGGGGTGAAATAGCGAGATTCTGGACTACAAACACGACAAGTATTACTGGATCGCCATTGCTGAAAATAGGAATGAATCTCTATGCATTATGGAATCCTGATTACGATATTAGACACGCTGCGTTTGTAGATGAAACTTCATCAGCAACAGTAAAGATCTTAAATAAGTATCCAGGTAAAGGGAATACTCCACTTAGGAATGATATAAAAGTTTTCAGAACGACTGAATTACATTTTATTCGTGCGGAAGCGGCAGCATATAATAACGATTTTACCACCGCTGCAACAATTATCCATAATGTGAGAATGGCCAGAAGATTTATGAATGTTACTATTCCAGTGCCCGTATACACAAGCCAAGCGCAGGCATATGCGGATATATTGAAGGAACGGAGAGCTGAATTAGCATTTGAAGGTCATAGATATGTTGACTTACGTCGTCTTGGTGCAAAGGCTGGAGTAAGTATAGACAGAAGCCCATTGGATGATGGTGGTGCTGGTTTAAATGCTCCATTGACTTTGCCTATTGGTGACTACAGATGGACTTTCCCAATTCCTGCAGCAGAAATAGCAGGGAACGCAACTATCGTTCAAAATCCTAATTATTAATTTTATATTCTTTTAACAATATGAAAAGTATCAAATATTTATTAGCGATTTTCTCGCTATTGTTCTTGGTCACAGCTTGTCGCGAAGACCATACAGAGCCAGGATATACTGGATCTCCTTACCTGCATTTCAATTTTGGAATTGCAACAAACGAAGTAGTTACAATTGGAAGTGCAAGTAAAGACATTCAAGTAAAGTACGGTGTAATCCAGCCAGTAACAGGATCTCATCAAGTAAAATTAGTAGTGGATCCTTCATCTACTGCTGTTGAAGGTGTAGATTTCGTGATATTAAATCCAACAGATGAATTAGCAAATGGGGAAACGGGTGGTGCTTTCTCAATAAGACTTTTGGAACCGGCTAGCCCGAGTGATTTGAAGAAAGCGGTATTTAAACTGGAATCTTCTACGATTGCTAATGCTGTTTTTGATAATGAGTTCATCCTGAACTGGAAGCTTCAGTGCTTAGTTAGTGATTTCTTAAGCGGAGGAACTTCTGCGCCGTTCACTTATGCTGGAACATGGAATGGTACTGGTGTTTACACCATTGAAGAAGTTCCTGGATCAACTAACACGTTAAGGATTTTGGATTATCCAGAGCCTGGTACAAATTTTATATTCAGATATAATGACGAAGGCGTGGTAACATATGAGCCACAGAAGTCAGGTTATGTTTATCAGAGTGCTCCTTATGCAGGGCTGGAGGCAATCGTGACCCCAATCCCTGGTAAAGCATCATCTATAGATATGTGTAGTAAAAAGTTAGTGATACAAGCTAATTTTATGTTAGAGGGGACAAACGCAGGGTTCTTGAATCAAGTTGAGAACTTCACTGGATTCTAATCAACGTAAAATAATACATTTGAATGCCCCTCAATTGAGGGGCATTTTTATGATTGATAATTTGATTTAGAAAATGTAAAACATACAATATGTGTTAAGAGTGATTCTTAGAGTTGTAAGAGATTGCTGATGCTCAATCATTTTGACTATAAATGTCAATTAATCGGTTAAAAATCATCACGCTATTTTTTAATTAGTCTATAAAAAAAGCTGTCCCACAACTTATGTAGACAGCTTTTTTTTTTATTTTATCGCGAACTTTCGCGTATAGACGATGCTCAGCGCATCGCTATAAATTTTATATGTTTATGAACTGTAAAATTTTTTTTAGATCGTTTTTGTCAGTCAACTTTGGCCGGTGAGCTTTTAAATATTTCTGAAGTTCATCCTTTCGGTCAGGAAACAACTGTATAAAGTCTTTATGTTTTTTTGGTACGGGAGTTAGGGAACCATTAATCTGAAGAAAGTAATCTGTAGGTTGATTAATAAATTTCGCTGGTTTGTCATCTTGGTAGCCGGAAGCAGCCTTTTCTGATTTTTGAAATCTCACCTTTGGTTTACTGTAAGCACTTACATTTTTGCCTTGATAGAATTTAATATAATAAGTGTTATCAATTAAATCTATCTGTTCACTATTATGGGTAAATTTAAAACTTTTATAAATTTCTTCTCGAGGTACTACCATTATTTTTTCGTCCCTGATGAATTCTAGATTGTCATGCAATACATTATAACGTATAGGCAAATATTCTTCTGTACCTACTAATTTAGCAGCCTGAAAATTTGAATCATAATATGGTGAGCCAGCAATGTCGGTCATACTTTCTTGGAAAACCCCTTTAAACCATATGTCTTCGACAAGTCTGAAACCGTTGAAATTAAGGTCAGTTTGAGCATGTATTTGCGATAAAGAAAGTAGCAAAAAAATTGAGGTAATTGTTTTTTTCATGATTTTTCACTTATGCTGCTAATTTAATGATTTTTTTTCGATTTAAGTACCCAAAATCATTGGTTTTATTCGTCTTATTTTTAACTGTGTCTTGTTGCTCTGTAGGTCTTGTTTGTCTTTCTTTTTTCCTATTTTTGTGGCCACACACCTGTCCATGAAATATCTACTTTTAGTATTTTTTTTTACCGGTCTTATTGTTAACGCTCAGATTGTTAACAAAACGGATTCTAACCGGATCCAGACTCAGGATTCTGTCATAGTGGATTCCGGTACGAAGGATTCCCTTATTATTTTTAAACCAACTATTCAGGATTATAAGTTTTACACTCAGTTTTCAGAGAAGAGAATTTTGGACACTGTGCTTTCTTATGATAAAACTTATATTTTCACGCAATATAATAACCGAGATAATTTCGGAAAAATTCAGTTTGCCAATATCGGAACAGGGTTTAATCCGCTGGTTTATGAGTATGATCCTGAGCAGAACCTCACATTGCTTCCTTCCAATAAAGCACACAATATTTTAGGAATTAGAGATATCAGGTATTATGACGTTAAAACTCCCACTGCGATTTTTGTTTATCATAATGCCATGCGAAATGGTGTAGCACTGAACAGTACTTATACCCAAAACATTGGTAAAACTTTCAATTTCGCAATAGAATATATGGGACTGCGATCACTGGGAAATTACAGCAACAACCTTGCAGTGAATAATAACACTGTTTTTTCAGGGCATTTTAAATCCAGAAACAATAAATATGAAGCTTTTGCGCATTTTATTCACCAAAATGTAAATAGTGAGGAAAATGGAGGTATCGTGAATGACAGTCTTTTTCTCAGCGGGGCAGAAGCGTATAGCAACCGGGCCAATGTTGAAGTCAATTTACAGGGCGTCGACTCTCGGTTTTCTTACCGTCGATATTATCTTGGCCATCAGTTTTCTCCCTTTAATCCGGAACGTTTTCCCTTCAAACTTCAACATACCATTTCTCATCAGGGAAATAAATATTTTTTCAGTCAGACAGGACTTCAGCCTTTTTTCTATGATCAACCAACGCAAATTATTAGCGGTTTCCCATTGTCCACCGGTAAATATTCTAATAATTTGAGCAATACAGTCGCTTTGATTTTTCATTATGAAAAATTTCAGTTGAATGCAGGAATTCGTCATCAGAATATTGCTTTTGGCGTGTATGAACCCTTGGAAATAGGACAATTGAATGTCCCACAGGAAATCCGTGAAGACAGAATTGGAGCAGTAGGAAATTTAAAAATAAATCTCTGGAACAAAATAGCTCTGAATGCAGATCTTGAAATCTCCCGAGGCGAACATTTCGGTAATTTTATCCGGACCGCCAACACTCTTCATTTTGAACCCTTTACTGGATATTTTATCGATGCAAAAGTGAATTTTCAGTCTTCTGCGCCTTCATTTAATTATCTTCTGAATACTTCTCCTTATAGAAAAATGAATTACAATTTCATGGATTTTAAGAATCAGAATATTCTCGAAATTGGAGGAAATATGAATTTGAAATGGTTTAACTCTCAGTTGTTCGCGCAATATTTCAGGATTGATAATTTTACTTATTTCAATGCAGAAGGCCAGCCTGCGCAAAGCAACACCTCGGTCAATATTTCACAAATCGGAGGTGAAGCTACATTTCATTATAACAAATTCAGGCTTAATACCAGACTTCTGTTCCAGAATACACTCACCAATAAAGAGCTTTTTCCAGCTCCGAATGTCATAGGAAGGGCAAATCTTTTTTATCAAACGAAAGCCTTTAAAAATGCCGCGGAATTACAAGGTGGAATCAAAGTTCATTATTTCACGAAATTTGAATCAAGAGACTATTTTCCGGTGTTGAATGAATTCACACTTCAGAACGCGAATCCTTTTTCTATTGGTGGAAAACCCATTGTGGATGCCTATATCAACATGAAAGTGAAGCGAATGTTTTTCTTTGTCGAAGGTCAGCATTTGAATACTATTCTTGCCAATAATACTACCTACACCGCTCCTCATTATCCGTTTTATGATTTCCGCATCAATATCGGAATCGTTTGGTATATGATTAATTAAACTGAGAGTTTTGAAATTACTTGAGAAAATACAATTCGCAGATCTTGACAATATTCCCCAACTTATCAAAGATTTTTTGGCAGGAAGTATAGAGGATTTCCGAAGCGAAAATTTTAGTCTACAGAATATTGAGCAAAAAATTCAGGCCAGAAAAGAATATTTTTCTTCCGAAAAACGCAGCGTACTTTCTCAGATTTTCGAGAAACAAATGAGAACGGTGGTTCTTTCCGAAAAGCAGGAAAATCACCTGAACATAATTCGTGATGAAAATACATTTACTGTCACTACAGGACATCAGCTGAACCTCTTCACAGGGCCGGTTTTCTTTATTTATAAAATCCTGCAAACCATAAAAACCAGTCAGTTTTTGAAGAAAAAATTTCCGAAGTATCAGTTCGTACCTGTATTTTGGATGGCAACAGAAGATCATGATTTTGAAGAAATCAATCATTTTAAAACCTTCGGCAGGCAATATGAAATTAATGAAAAGAATGGAGGCGCTGTCGGTGAAATTTCCATCAGCGATACGGATTTCATAAAGAATTTTGAAAGCGAATTTGAAAATTCTGTTTTTGGCACCGAGTTGATTTTGATGATGAAGGAAGCTTACAGAACGGGAAATAAATTGGCGGAAGCGACCCGAATTTTGGTGAACCGGCTTTTTTCAGAATTTGGTCTTTTGATTCTCGACGGAAATGAAATGGATTTGAAACGACTGATGATTCCTGTTTTTAAAGAGGAACTCAATAATAATTCTTTGCTGAAGGAATCCAAAAAAAATGTAGATTTTCTGATTGAAAATTACGGAAAAGCTCAGGTAAACCCGAGGGAAATCAACCTTTTTTATCTTTCTAAAACGCGAAACCGAATTGAATTTGACGGAGAAAAATTTAATATTGTAGATACTGATATCACTTTCACAAAAAATGAAATAGAGCAGGAGCTGCATTCCAATCCTGAAAAATTCAGCCCCAATGCCCTCATGCGGCCGGTATATCAGGAAACAGTGTTGCCGAACATTATGTATATTGGGGGAAATGCGGAAATCATGTACTGGCTGCAGCTGAAAGATTATTTTAAATCCATACAATTGCCATTTCCCGTGCTGGTTCCCAGAAATTCAATGCTGTGGATTACTGAAAAAACTTTAAATAAAATAAAAAAACTGGAACTTTCGCCTCGCGATTTTTTGAATAATTTTCAAAAGATTACAGATCAGAAAGTTTTAGAAAATCAAAAGATATTGGATAATATTCAACGCCTTGAGAGCCTTTTGGTTTCCAGTTTTTCAGAGCTAAAAAA
Source organism: Chryseobacterium lacus (assembly GCF_003336205.1). GTDB lineage: Bacteria > Bacteroidota > Bacteroidia > Flavobacteriales > Weeksellaceae > Chryseobacterium_A > Chryseobacterium_A lacus. Next base: position 263,596 of record NZ_QPIE01000002.1, on the reverse strand, counting down.
CGTGTCCGAACTGACTGAGAAATCTTTCGGAAATCTCGTGAAAGCAGAAGAAATCAGGCAGCTGAAATCTTTCCAAAGAATGAAAAAAAGATTGCTGCGGGCCGAAAAAAGAAAACAGCACGAGTTGGTTTCCCGTCTTCAGCAACTTTATCTCACCGTAAATCCTTCCGGAATCTGGCAGGAAAGAGTACTCAACTTTAGTGTCTTTTATGCAGACGAAGGCCGGGCTTGGCTTGAAACTTGTTTAGAAGAGATGGACGTTTTGCAACCCAATTTGCTTGTTCTTGTGAATTGAGTTGAAAAAGGTAATTTTGCAAATATTCTATACTGTACATGATAAAGAAATTATTCATATTTTCAGGATTGCTTTTTTTTGTAAGCCTGTTTGCCCAAAAAACTCACACCGTAGAAAAAGGGGATACTTTGTTTGGTATTTCCAGAAAATACAATATTTCTGTGGACGATCTCTTGCGTCTGAACCCCGAATCCAAAGATGGAAATATTAAAATTGGAGAGGTGCTTCGCCTTGACGGAAAGGGCAGTTCAAAACAGCTGGGTTATATTATCCTGAAACCAAAGGAAACCATTTATGGTATTTCAAAACAATATCGTATTTCAGAAACTGATCTTAAAGCACTGAATCCTGATCTTAACAACCAGATGAAAGCAGGTTCGCGGATTATTCTTCCTCTGGAAAATATTAAAAAATACGGAAACGGCGAACTTTTGGAAGAAGTTACTTCACCCAAATCACAAGCTAATATTCCTGTTTCATCCAATACTTACACTACAACCGGTGTTTCCTCAGATGATTTCGTGACTTATACTGTTCAGAGTGGCGATACCACTTTTGGAATTGTCAATAAATTTGGAATTGCGCTGGATGAACTGATCCAACTGAATCCTGCCTTATCCTCCGGACTGAAACCAGGTATTACACTTAAAATCCGAAAAGCAGATCCTGCGTATGTTAAAAAATCCGGAGACGAACTGAATGTTGCCATCATGTTGCCATTCGGTTATGATTCCAATGATAGCAAATACCGTAACGTTTCTCTTGATTTCCTTTCTGGAGCCAAGCTTGCCATAGAACGAAATGCAAAAAAAGGACAAAAACTGAATGTGAAAATCATTGATGCCGGAAATGAAGCCACCTTCAAAAACTCACTTACCCAAATCAATAAGGACAATACCGATCTTATCATCGGTCCGTTTTTTAAATCCAGCGTTCTGGAAGTTTTGGATTACGTGAAAACATCTAAAATTCCCATTGTTGCGCCGTTTGCCAATTCAGAAGATTTGTATGGATTCAGCAATCTGATCATCATGGAAACCAATGATCAGGTGTATGCAGACCGCATTATGGACGAAGTAAAAGCGGTATACTCGGATCAAAGAATTTATATTGTAGCTGATTCTGATAAGTCCAAAGCTAATTATATCAGATCAGGTTTGATGAAAACTCTTAAAACGCCTCAAATCATCATCGTAAATTCAGCCAACGAAATTCAGGCGGATACCAACATGATGACAGGGCAGAAAGCACCAGTAATCGCAGTTTTGGCCAATAATAATGACAGTGTTGGCGAAGTATTTGCGAATAAAATGATCACCTTGTCTCAGGAAGTTCAGGGAATCAAAGCATTCAGCATGTATTATGTGCCGGCTTTCGAAAAAAATATAGATGAACTCAGTGCAACCAGTTTGGTGTATTTGATGGACAGAAAAATAAACACTGAGGGCCGTTTTGAGAATGAAATTTTAGCTGAATACAAAGACAAATATTGTAAAACACCTTCTAAATACGCAGTTATCGGGTTTGATGTGGTGAATGATATGCTGATGCGCGAAAATACAAAGGGAGAAATCTTCAAACAGATTAGCAAACCACAGACTCAGTTGGCCACAAAATTTGAATTTTCCAGAATTCAAAGAAACGGAGCATACGTCAATACCGGGTACCGAATAGTCCGTCTCCTTCGTTAGTCTTATTTCTGTTGATGACCGCCGTCATGTTTCAGGAAATATTTTTTGCTTAAATTTGCTGTCAATTTAAATAAAACTAATGAAAGCACTTGTATTTCCTGGGCAGGGATCTCAGTTTGTCGGGATGGGAAAAGAACTCTATGATTCCCGGAAAGACATTAAAGATCTCATGGAATCTGCCAATGATATCCTTGGTTTCGATATTTTGTCCGTTATGTTTAGCGGAACAGAAGAAGATCTGAAGAAAACTGAAATTACTCAACCTTCTATATTCATACATTCTTTAGCTGAACTGAAAGCAACCAATACTATTGGCGCAGAAATGGTAGCGGGACATTCCTTAGGTGAATTCTCTGCTCTGGTAGCCAACGGAGTTCTTTCATTTGAAGATGGCCTGAAATTGGTCTCCGAAAGAGCGAAGGCAATGCAAGAAGCGTGCAATTCCAATCCAAGTTCAATGGCCGCTATTTTGGGGCTGGAAGATCATAAAGTAGAGGAAATTTGCGAATCTGTAGAAGGGATTGTAGTTCCTGCGAATTATAATTGTCCCGGACAACTGGTAATTTCCGGAGAAACTTCAGCAGTAGAAAAAGCCTGTCAATTGTTGAAAGAAGCAGGAGCTAAAAGAGCGTTAATATTACCCGTTAACGGCGCATTCCATTCACCTTTAATGCAGCCGGCTCAGGATCGTTTATCCAACGCTATCGAAGAAACGAAATTCCGGAAAGCAATGATTCCGGTGTACCAAAACATTACTACAACTGCGGTTACTGATCCTGAAGAGATTAAACAAAATCTGATGGCACAACTCACCGGCCCTGTGAAATGGACACAAAGTGTACAAAATATGATTAAAAACGGAGCGACACAATTCGTAGAAGTTGGACCAGGAAAAACGCTTCAGGGCCTGATCAGAAAAATTAATGCCGAAGTAGCGGTATCGTAAAAACAGAGAAAGTGGGCCGCATTTTTTCACCCGGAAAATTATTACTAACTTCAGAATATTTCGTTTTAGACGGAGCTCTTGCCTTGGCTATACCTACAAAGCCAGGACAAGAGTTTTTTTTTGAAGAAATTCACGATCGCAATTCTGAGATCATTTGGCAAGCCTACCATCAGGAAAAATTGTGGCTCAGCATCAAAATAAATTACAGAAACTGGACGATTCTGGATACCAATATGGAAACTCCTGCCAAATTTGTGGTAAGTGTCCTTCAACATGTTCAGGATCTTTCTAATATAAGATTTCATAAAGAAAATTCTTATTTTTTGAAAACCAATCTTCAGTTTCCTCCCGATTTTGGCTTGGGAAGCAGTTCTACATTAATGAATAATCTTGCAGAATGGGCAGAAATTGATCCATTTCTACTTAATGGATTGGCTTTGGGAGGCAGCGGATACGATATCGCAGTAGCACAAGAAAAATCCCCGATTTTGTATCAGACTTTGCCGGAAAATAAAATTATGAGGATTGAATTTGATCCCGGTTTTAAGAATGAACTTATTTTTATTCATCTTAACCAAAAACAGGACAGCAGGGACGGGATTGCGTTGTACCGTTCCAAACCGAGGAATAACGAACTTATTCATGAACTTTCTGAAATTACCAAAGCTGTTTTCTTGGCAAAAACCATAGATGAACTTACACTCTACATGAATCGTCACGAATTGTTGATTTCTTCTTTTTTAGGAATAGAAACAGCCAAAGAAAAATATTTCCCACAATACGGAGGATTCATAAAAAGTCTGGGAGCTTGGGGCGGAGATTTTGTATTGGCTTCCAAATTCGGGGATTACAAAAAATATTTTTCAGATAGAAATTTTACCCGCATTTTCGAATGGCGGGATTTAGTACTCTGACAATCAGTTCATTCAGTTGGGTTTTTATCCTGATTTAAATCAGTATGCTTTTCTCAGTAAAATGCCATTTTTTTATTTAAATTTGGAAATCTTCAAACTAAAAAATAAACCCTTTCAAATATGAGAAATTTCAAGATTATCCAGGATCTGAAAAACATGGGAATTAATGGTGACCATGAAGTGGTGTACAACCCAAGTTTTGAGCAATTATACCAGGATGAAGTAGCAGAAACTAATGAAGGTTTTGAAAAAGGTATTCTTACAGATTCTGGTGCTATCGCAGTGGAAACAGGCATCTTTACAGGACGTTCGCCTAAGGATAGATATATCGTTTTAGATGATGTTACCAAAGAAACCATCAATTGGGATGGAAAAGTGAATTTGCCGACAACGCCTGAAATTTTTACAGATTGTAAACAGCAGGTTCTCGATCAGCTTTCTAAAGCAGAGAAACTTTATGTAGTAGATGCTTTTTGCGGTACCAATCCGGATACGAGACTTAAAGTCCGTTTCATTATGGAAGTTGCGTGGCAGGCTCATTTTGTGACCAATATGTTTATTCGTCCATCTCATTATGAACTGGAAAATTTCGGAACTCCGGATTTTACAGTAATCAATGGTTCCAAAACAACCAACAAAAACTGGGAAGAACAAGGATTGAATTCTGAAAACTTCATCATGTTTGATCTTACTGAAAAAATGCAGATTATCGGCGGAACTTGGTATGGCGGAGAAATGAAGAAAGGAATGTTCGCCATCATGAATTATTACCTTCCGCTGAAAGGAATGGCTTCTATGCATTGTTCTGCCAACGTTGGCGAGGACGGCGATGTTGCACTGTTCTTCGGACTTTCCGGAACCGGGAAAACTACACTTTCTGCAGACCCGAAACGTTATTTAATCGGAGATGATGAGCATGGATGGGATGATAATGGTGTGTTCAACTATGAAGGTGGTTGTTACGCAAAAGTTATTGACTTATCAGAGGAAAAAGAACCGGATATTTTTAGAGCCATTAAAAGAGATGCACTTCTCGAAAATGTGGTGGTAAAAGAAAATGGAGAAATAGATTATACGGACAATTCCATCACCGAAAACACTAGGGTTTCTTATCCTATTTATCACATTAATAAAATTGTACTTCCATCAAAAGCGGGTCACGCCAAAAAGATCGTTTATCTTTCAGCTGATGCTTTCGGAGTTTTGCCTCCGGTTTCTGTTTTGAATGAAGATCAGGCACAGTACCATTTCCTTTGCGGCTATACCTCCAAACTGGCGGGAACTGAAAGAGGAATTACGGAACCACAACCTTCATTTTCACCTGCATTCGGTGAGGCGTTTCTTACATTGCATCCCACGATGTATTCGAAAACACTGATCGGGAAAATGAAAGAACATGGAGCCAAAGCTTATCTGGTAAACACCGGTTGGAATGGAACTGGCAAAAGAATTTCATTGAAAGATACCCGTGCCATTATTGATGCCATCATCGACGGATCTATTGAAAATGCACCTAAAACGGTAATTCCTATCATGAATCTTGAAATTCCTACTTCACTTCCAAAAGTATCTGAAGGAATTCTGGATCCGAGAGAAACTTATTCGGATGTTGCTGAATGGGAGACCAAAGCAAAAGATTTGGCCGGAAGGTATATCAAGAATTTTGAGCAATATTGCGATAACGAAGAAGCCAAAAAACTGATCGCAGCAGGGCCTCAGTTATAATAGCCTATTTTAAACTTAAATAAAATCCTCAAGCATTGAAGTTTGAGGATTTTTTGATTCTAAAAATGAATTATTGTTGATTCAGTAAACTTAGTATTGCGAGCCGGTATCCATTCAAACCAAAGCCCGAAAGCACAGCATCGGTGTACCTGGCTGTGACAGATTTCTGGCGAAATTCTTCCCGTTGGTAAATGTTAGAAATATGAACTTCAATTTTGGGTTTTTGAATGTTTTTCAAACAGTCGGCAATCGCATAAGAATAATGCGAAAAAGCTCCGGGATTGATAATTAAAGCATCAAAACTACTGTCCTGCAAATGATCTATAATTTCACCTTCATGGTTAGACTGGAAAAAAGCAATATCATTTTCAGGAAAATTATCTCTTAGCCGATCCAGAAATTCCTGCATGCTCACTGTTCCGTAAATTTCCGGTTCGCGAGTTCCCAGCAGGTTCAGATTAGGGCCGTTTACTATTAATATTCTCATGTATTTTTTTGAAATTTAATCAAAGATAAGGAAACAAGGACAATAGATTGAGAAATATACTGAGATTAAAATAGGACAAAATCATTTAAAACTAATCCAATTCCGGAAAAGGAATTTTCAGTTGTACCGAAACCTGTTTTTTTTCCTGTGTATTGAGATTGGAAAGCGACAATCCAAGCAAGCGTACAGGTTTATCAAAAGGCCGCAGTTCCCAGAGTTTTTTAGCAGTTTTGTAAAAATCTTCCAAGTTTTCATAGTACATTTCCTGAGTTTTACTTCGGGTATAAACAGAAAAATCCCGGTATTTTATTTTCAGGGTAAGCGATTTGCCGCGGATTTCTTTTCGGCGCAGCCTTTCTTCTAAATCTTCACTGATAAGTTTTAACTGTTTGAAAACCGATTCTTCGTCCAGAAGATTTTCCCAATAGGTTTCTTCTACACCTACACTTTTCTGAATGCGGTGTGGTTTCACTTCGCTCCGGTGAATTCCGCGAACCACGTGATAATAATAATTTCCTGACTTTCCAAAAATTCGGACCAGTTCTTCCAGAGATTTTTTCTTCAGGTCTGACCCTTTGAAGATGTGCATTTGATGCATTTTGTTGGCTGTAACTTTCCCGATTCCATAGAACTTTTCGATGGGAAGTTCTTCCATAAATTCCAATATTTGGATGGGATGAATGGTTTTCTGGCCGTTCGGCTTGTTATAATCCGAGGCGACTTTAGCCAAAAATTTATTAACGGAAATTCCTGCGGAAGCCGTAAGCCCGGTTTCCTCGAAAATCGTTTCTCTGATTTCCCTTGCAATTTGATTTGCCGATTCGATTCCCTTTTTATTTTCGGTAACGTCCAGATAAGCTTCGTCCAAAGAGAGCGGTTCCACCAGATCAGTATATTCATGGAAAATCTGGCGAATTTGTTGCGAAATTTCTTTATACCGTTGAAAGCGCGGTTTTATCACAATCAATTCCGGACATTTTTCCAAAGCCAGTTTTCCCGGCATTGCAGAACGAATCCCGAATTTTCTGGCTTCATAGCTGGCTGCAGCTACCACGCCGTATTTTCCGCCGCCTACACAAACGGGCTTTCCGCGAAGTTCGGGATGGTCGTGCTGTTCTACTGACGCATAAAATGCATCCATATCAACATGTATAATTTTGCGCTGCGGAAAATCCATCATGCAAATTTATGGCTTATTTTGGAACCAAAGATTCAGAAAATAACAATAAAAAATCCGCTCGTTGGAGCGGATTTATATAGTATAAAAGATCAGAATTATTTCAATTCTACCTCAGCACCAGCTTCTTCAAGTTGCTTCTTGAGAGCTTCTGCTTCATCTTTGGAAATTCCTTGCTTGATTGGAGCAGGAGCGCTGTCTACCATATCTTTAGCTTCTTTAAGTCCTGCGCCAGTTAAATCTTTTACCAATTTAACTACAGCAAGTTTAGAAGCACCGGCAGCTTTCAGGATTACGTCGAATTCTGTTTTTTCTTCAACAGCTTCTCCGGCACCTCCGCCAGATACTACTACTGCAGCAGCAGCAGGTTCGATTCCGTACTCATCCTTAAGGATAGCAGCTAATTCATTTACGTCTTTTACTGTAAGGTTTACAAGCGTTTCCGCTAAGTTTTTTAAATCTGACATTGTGATAATGTTTTAAATGTTGAACGATTATGATTTTTTGAGTGTGTATTATTCAGCAGCTGGGGTTTCGCCTTCTGCAGCAGCTTCAGGAGCTTCTGCGGCTGGAGTTTCCTCAGCTTTTGTTTCTTCAGCCGGAGCCGTTTCTTCTGTAGTTGCTTCTTCGCTTTCAGATCTGTTCTGAAGAGCAGAAACAAGTCTTTGAATTGGAGACTGAAGTAATCCGATGATTTCTCCAAGCATTTCATCTTTCGATTTGATGTTGGCCAAAGTTTCCAGATTTTCGTCACCTACATAGATGGTTTCCTGAAGATAGGCAGATTTTAGGGCTGGCTTTTCTTCTTTTTTTCTGAAATCTTTTATCAGTTTTGCCGGAGCATTAGCTGTTTCGGAGATCATCAGGGCAGAGTTTCCTTTGAAAGAGACGAACATTTCAGAGAAATCTACGTCCATCTGTTCCATTGCTTTCTGTAAAAGTGTGTTTTTTACTACTTTTACCTTGATATTGTTTTTAAATGCCTGTCTTCTGAAATCTGATGACTTCGCAGCATTCAAGCCTTCAAGATCTGCCACATATACCACTTTCGCGTCTTGTAACAGGTCTCTTATTTCTTGTATTACCAGTACTTTATCTTCTTTAGTCATTGTATTCAGATTTTAGTTTACAGATTTGGTATCAATTGCAATTCCAGGACTCATGGTAGAAGAAAGATAAATAGATCTCACATAAACTCCTTTCGCAGCAGTAGGCTTCAGCTTAACCAATGTTTGAATTAATTCTGCAGCGTTTTCTTTGATTTTATCAGCATCAAAGGAAACTTTTCCTACAGCAGCGTGAACGATACCGTATTTATCTACTTTGAAATCAATTTTACCGGCTTTCACTTCAGAAACGGCTTTCCCGATTTCCATAGTTACTGTCCCCGATTTTGGATTCGGCATCAGTCCTCTTGGACCTAATATTCTACCTAACGGGCCTAATTTACCCATAACGGCAGGCATGGTAACGATTACGTCAACATCTGTCCATCCGCTTTTGATTTTATCCAGATATTCGTCTAATCCTACATAATCTGCACCTGCAGCTTTGGCTTCGGCTTCTTTATCCGGAGTTACCAGTGCGAGAACTTTTACGTCCTTACCAGTACCATGCGGAAGAGAAACTACACCTCTCACCATTTGATTCGCTTTTCTGGGATCTACACCCAGTCTTACTGCGATATCTACGGAAGCGTCGAATTTTGCTGTATTTACTTCTTTTACAAGGGCAGAGCCTTCTTGCAGATTATAAATTCTCCCCTTTTCTAATTTGCTTAAAGCTTCTTTTTGTTTCTTCGTCAGTTTTGCCATTTCAATACGTTTTAAGCGTTAGCGGGTTTAGTTCCTGTCACTCTGATTCCCATTGATCTTGCAGTACCTGCTACCATAGTCAATGCAGAGTCTAGGGTGAAGCAATTTAGATCGCTCATTTTATCCTCAGCAATTTTTTTAACCTGATCCCATGATACAGACCCTACCTTGTTTCTGTTGGGTTCTCCGGAGCCACTTTTCAACTTCGCTGCATCCATCAGTTGGACGGCAGCAGGAGGAGTTTTGATTATGAATTCAAAAGATTTGTCTTCGTACACTGTAATTACTACAGGCAAAACTTGTCCGGGTTTGTCTTGGGTTCTTCCGTTAAATTGTTTACAAAACTCCATGATGTTCACCCCTGCAGATCCTAATGCCGGACCTACTGGAGGAGACGGGTTGGCAGCGCCACCCTTCACCTGAAGTTTTACCATTTTAAAGACTTTTTTAGCCATTTTTTGTTTTTTAATTATGAATAATTAATGAATTTGGAAGCATTATTATTCTACCGATTGCTTATCTCACCTCACAAAGCGGTATTTGAGTTTGCAAAAGTATGGATATTTTTTGAAACGACAAACAAGTAAATGATTAAAAATCAAAAGAGATGTACTTTTTTCAATGAAACCTGAAACTGGCTTCCGGAAGGGTATTGCTTTTTAAGAATTCTTCATATTCCGGCGGCAGGTTTCTCCTTTCGTAGGTGGGTTTTCCGCTTTGGGAAGCCAGACGGATTTTGTCTTTCCCATATTTCCTATTGAGAAAATCCATTACTTTCATTACGGGAATATGTTTTTGTTCTATATCTTTTTCAAAAAGATTGATAAGTCTTTCGTTATCCGGAATCAGATCTGTAACGATTACGCCGGCTTTCTTGTAGCGGAATCCTTCTTTATACAGTGCTTCAAACAAAATGTCGGCAGCTTTAGAAATCGTAACGGATGAACTGCTGGGATTGGGAAAGGTATAGGAAAGTACGCCGTTATACACGCCTGAAGTTTTATGAAATCGGTTGGTCTGGATGAAAACAGTGATCCTTTTGCAGCAGGAATTCTGCTTCCTTAATTTTTCGGCACAAACGAATGAAAATGTTTTGATGCGCTCCCGGAGTTGCTCTTTCTCAGCAATCATCTCGATAAAACTTCGGGTGGTAGCGATGGACTGTTTTGCAATGGAAGGCTCTTCCAAAGGGAGCTGAGGAATGCCCTGAAGTTCTCTCATCATCCGCACGCCGTGAATTCCCATCACTTTACGAAGCCACATTTCAGGTTTTTGAGTCAAATCATGGGCTTTATAAACGCCTGCATCATGCATTTTAGCAGCCAGTTTTCTGCCGATTCCCCAAAGGTCTTCCACAGGCAACCACTTCAAGGCTTTTTCGATTTTCTCTTGGGTATCCATCAGATAGACACCATTGAACGTATCGGGAAATTTCTTTGCGATTTTATTGGCTAATTTGGCGAGAGTTTTCGTAGGTGCAATGCCGATACATGTGGGAATGCCCGTTTCGGAAGCTACTGTACGACGAATTATCTGACAATAATTTTTGATATCGAAAAACCGTTCAAAACCTTTTAAACTGAAAAATATTTCATCTATACTGTACACTTCATATTCCGGAATGAGGCTGGAAACAGTACGGATTACTTGTTGGCTTTTATAATTGTACAGCTCGAATTTGGGGGAAAGACACTGGATGTTATGAGTTTCAATTATCTTTTTATATTTAAAAAGCGGGGCACCCATCGCAATACCAAGATCTTTGGCTTCCTGACTTCGGGATATAAAACAGCCGTCGTTATTGGAAAGTACAGTTACAGGTTTGCCAATGAGACTTTTATCTAAAGTTCTCTCGCAGCTTACAAAGAAATTATTGCAGTCGATAAGGGCAAACATTGCTGAAAATTTTCAACAAAGTTATAGGGATAAAATGGAAATAGGAGAATATTGTGGATAAAAAAATCGTCTCTGAAAAGAGACGATTCTATTTTGATCGTTATACTTTTTCCACTTGCATGAAGCTGAGTTCCATAGGTGTTTTTCGTCCGAAGATGAGTACCGAAACTTCCAGTTTCTTTTTGTCTTCCAGAATTTTTTCTACTGTACCCGTGAAACCATTGAAAGGACCATCGGTCACCTTCACGCTTTCTCCTATTACAAAAGGAATCTCCAGTTCGGTAGCAAACTCCGAGAGTTCATCCATTTTGCCTAACATCCTGTTGACTTCAGCTTTTCGCATAGGGACAGGATCGCCGCCTTTGGTAAGGCTTAGAAACGAGATTACTCCCGGAATATTTTTTATAATGTGTGGTATTTCTCCCATCAGGTTAGCCTCAACCATTAGGTAGCCGGGATAATAAGGTCTTTCTTTTGGAACTTTTTTACCGTTTCTCATCACGATAACTTTTTCCATAGGAATAACTACTTGAGTGACGTAAGACTCGAAGTTCAAGCGCTTCATCTCATTCTCGATGTAAGTTTTCACCTTATTTTCCTGTCCGCTGATGGCTTTCAGCACATACCATTTCAATTCACTCATTTTCAGGAAATACTTTAATTAAACAAGCTTGTCAGCAAATCGATAATATTTCTAATCGATTTGGAGAACAACTCATCCACGCCGAATGTAAATAAAGCGAGAATGATGGTAGCTACGGTTACTACAATCGTGGAGGATTGTAGTTCAGGCCATTTTGGCCATTCTACTTTATCTTTAAATTCGGTGTAGGAACCTTTAATAAAATCTACAAATGAACTCATAATTTTTATTTGCACGGGCACTAGGATTCGAACCCAGATCAACGGTTTTGGAGACCGGTATCCTACCATTGGACGATGCCCGTAGATTAAAAAGTTCCGTAAGTTTCCTTACAGAACTTTATATTGAGTTAGATATTAATCTAAAATTTCAGTTACCTGACCAGCACCAACTGTTCTACCACCTTCTCTGATCGCAAATCTAAGACCCACGTTAAGAGCGATTGGTTGAAGCAATTCTACAGTAATAGTGATGTTATCACCTGGCATTACCATCTCTACTCCTTCTGGCAAGAAGATCTCACCAGTAACGTCAGTAGTTCTTACATAGAACTGTGGACGGTATTTGTTGTGGAATGGAGTGTGACGGCCACCTTCTTCTTTAGAAAGGATATAAACCTCCGCTTTGAATTTTTTGTGTGGCTTCACAGAATCTTTCTTAGCGATTACCATACCTCTCTTGATGTCGGTTTTTTCAATACCTCTCAACAATAGACCTACGTTATCACCAGCTTCACCTCTGTCAAGGATTTTACGGAACATCTCAACACCTGTAATAGTAGAAGTAAGTTTTTCATCACCCATACCTACGATATCAACTGGATCACCAGTGTTGATAACACCAGCCTCGATTCTACCAGTTGCTACAGTACCTCTACCTGTAATAGAGAATACGTCTTCAATTGGCATAAGGAATGGCTTGTCCTGATCTCTTACTGGAAGTTCGATCCAAGTATCAACAGCTTCCATTAATTCTTCAACAGTCGCAACCCACTTTGGCTCACCATTAAGTGCACCAAGAGCCGATCCTTGGATTACAGGAGAGTTGTCTCCGTCATATTCGTAAGATGAAAGAAGATCTCTCAATTCAAGTTCTACAAGTTCAAGAAGCTCAGCATCATCTACCATGTCAACTTTGTTCATGAAAACTACTACCTTAGGTACGTTTACCTGACGGCAAAGAAGGATGTGCTCTCTTGTTTGAGGCATCGGTCCGTCTGTTGCAGCACATACAAGGATAGCACCGTCCATCTGAGCAGCACCTGTTACCATGTTTTTCACATAGTCGGCGTGACCAGGACAGTCTACGTGAGCGTAGTGTCTGTTTGCAGTTTCGTATTCAATGTGTGAAGTATTGATAGTAATACCTCTTTCTTTTTCTTCTGGTGCAGAGTCAATAGAAGAGAAGTCTCTTGCAGTACCCAATCCTTTGTCAGATAATACTTTACTGATTGCTGCAGTAAGTGTAGTTTTACCATGGTCTACGTGACCGATGGTACCAATGTTCAAGTGTGGTTTGTTACGATTAAACGTTTCCTTTGCCATGATTTTAAATATTTAATTTATTACTTTTAAAATTTCAGTGCGCAAATATAGTGAAATTTTGAAAATCAAGCTCCTTTTTGCTAAAAAAAGTCTAAATATTCAAAATCAGCAGTTTGCGATAGTGGAACCCACATAAAAATGAGACTGCGAAGGTAATAAAATTATCTCTTTTTTAAAAATACTTTGCAGTTTTTATAGTGTTGTCATGAAAGAATTCCTGTAATGCTGAGATTTTCTGGATATAAGATGTAATTTTCTTTCTGAAAGCAGACGGGAATTCCCGTCTACTTGCTTACCTTAAAAATGAAAAAAATCACAACCAAAAAGATTGTGATTCTGTAGAGCCAACGATGAGATTTGAACTCACGACCTCTTCCTTACCAAGGAAACGCTCTACCCCTGAGCTACGTCGGCAATTATAATTTTAAAAAAAAATCACAAGCCGTTTCTTGGTTGTGATTCTTTGAGCGGAAGACGAGGGTCGAACTCGCGACATTCAGCTTGGAAGGCTGACGCTCTACCAACTGAGCTACTTCCGCAATTTGTGTTTACAAATCTGTTGGTAAACGGTGTGCAAATTTAATTTAATTTCTGAAATCTGCAAAAGTTTTTTATCAAAAAATGTGGGGAGAGCAGGATTCGAACCTGCGAAGCCGAAGCAACTGAGTTACAGTCAGTCCCATTTGACCGCTCTGGAATCTCCCCAATTTTAAGATAAATGTTGCAAGAGCCTCCTGAGGGATTCGAACCCACGACCCCGAGATTACAAATCACGTGCTCTGGCCAACTGAGCTAAGGAGGCAAAATAGATTTCAAAAGAACGCTGATCTCTTTTTGCGAGTGCAAATATATGATTGTTTTTTTGAAATCTACAAATTTACTTTAGTATTTTTTTAGAAAAAAAATCAAGCGGTTTCCTTTTTCTTGATTAGCAACCTCTTAGCGGCTTCCACGCATTGATCCACGCTTTCTTCAAAACTCTCAGAAGTCTTTTTTACTATAATATCATCTCCGGGAACTACTAATCTTATCTCGGCAGTTTTATTTTCCTTCTCGTTGGTATTTTCCACTCTCAGGACTACCTGGCATTCCAAAATTTTATCGTAAAAAGTGGAGAGTTTCGATATTTTTTTGTTCAGATGTTCTTCCAGTGGCGCATGAGGAGTAACTCCAAGGGATTGTACTGTGATTTTCATAACTGCATTATTTAATTAAAGGTTAAAAATTTGTGCCTGTTGCACCTTCGTTTATTTCTTTGCTCTGGGGTGAGCCTCGCCGAATACTTTTTTCAACTTTTCAATATTGGCATGCGTGTACATTTGTGTGGATGCCAAGGACGAATGGCCCATTATTTTTTTTACTTTAGAAATTTCAGCCCCATTTTCTAAGACGTGAGTAGCAAAACTGTGCCTTAAAATATGGGGACTCTTTTTCTTCTTTGAAGTGACAAGACTAAGGTACTTGTTTACGATGGAATAGACAAATTTTTCTCCCAGTTTTTTGCCTTTGGGATGGAGGAAAAACCATTTTTCGTTGTCTTTCAATGGTTTTCTTTGGACTGCGTAAAACTCCAGTTGCTGCTTCAGTTCATCGGAGAAAGGGATGATTCTTTGCTTGTTGCCTTTTCCGGTCACTTTCATTTCATTTCCTTTCAAATTCACATCCTGATAAAGGAGATTGCACAGTTCGGCTTTCCGCATTCCGGTCTGGTACAGCGTTTCGATGATGAGCATTTCAAAAAATTGTTCAGAATCAGATAAAAGCATCTGTAGATTTGCCATTTCATCCCGGGAAAAAGGGATTTGAATTTCGGGATAATATTTTAAGGTTGAGATGTTTTCCATCGGCGTGGCTTTGATTTCACCTATTTTTAAAAGAAAAAGGTAAAAACTTCGGAGGGTGGAAAGTTTGCGGTTAATGGTTCTTTTCGCTAGTTTCTTTTCTCCGAGATAAGCGATGAAGTTTCTGATGATTTTTTTATCGGCCTGAAGATAATTTTCTGAACCTTCTGTCTCTAAATAAAAGTGCAGAAAATCCGCCAGGTCTTTGCGGTAGCTGGTGATGGTGTGTGCGGAATAGCGTTTTTCTACGATGATATGTTCTATGAATTTTTCAGTCATGGGTAGAAATAAAAAATCACTTTCCAAATATAACGATTCGGAAAGTGATATGGTATGTGTGTAAGGAAATCTTACGACTGCTCTTCTAAGCTGGCCTCTCTTTGCTTATGAGCGGCTTTTTGAATCTTCTGTCTTTTGATAACAGAAGGTTTTATAAACTGCTGTCTCGATCTTAACTTGCGTATTACGCCTGTTTTGTCGAATTTTCTTTTGTACTTTTTGAGGGCTCTGTCGATAGACTCTCCGTCTTTTACTGGAATTATTAACATATATTACATCTCATTTTGGTTTGCAAAAGTAAAATTTTTTTTTGAAGCCACCAAATATTAAAATCTTGTAAGGAGCTATAAAAAAATAATTACTATTTTTAACCACTTTTAATTTTTGAAAAACAAGGAACATAGTGATAATAGGGATACGGATAATAGTCTCCAAGTCAGTATTATACATAATGATTCCTAATAAATTGATATAATGAAAAAAACAATAGTACTGATTTTGTTTTTCTTTTTCTGCTCATTTGTTGTGGCGCAAAGAACTCAAAATAAGCCTAAAGTTGCAACAGCAGCCACGATGAAAGCAGGAGCTTTTATTAATGTTAATACGCCAGCATATCCTCAGAGTGCCTATAGTATTCAGGATTTGATAAAAAATGTTTTGATTACCGGTGGTTCAAATTGTACAGCGAATGTAACAAATGTAATTGTTTCTCCTAATCTTACGGCAACCAATACCAATCGCTCATGGGGTTATTTTAATAAGGGGACTACCAATTTTCCCTTTAACGATGGAGTAGTACTTATGACAGGCCCGGCAAATACTGCGGGAAATTCCTTTATTCCTAATCTTTCTGGAAATTTATCAACGGCAGGTGATCTTGATTTGGCAAACGCATTAGGCGTGGCGAATAGCGAACTATTTGATGCTACTTATATCCAGTTTGATTTTACTCCGGTCACCAGTGAGATAAAATTCAATTATATTTTTGCTTCAGAAGAATATGACGGGAATTATCAGTGTGATTTCAGTGATGGTTTTGCATTGCTGTTAAAAAAAGTAACTGATCCTACCTATACCAATATTGCTGTTTTGCCGAATGGAACACCGGTAAGAGTAACCAATATTCATCCGTATGTCTCCCCATCCTGTCCTGCGATCAATCAGCAGTATTTCGGAGGATATAATTCGACCAACATAGAAACGAATTTCGCAGGCCGAACGATTCCCCTAACAGCGACAGCGACAGTAGTTCCTGGAGAAACCTACCGTTTCAAAATGGTGTTGGCAGATTACACGGACAGGCAGTTTGATACCGGCGTATTTCTTCAGGCAGGTTCTTTCAATATCGGCGTACAATTGACTGATCCTTCCGGAAATAATTTACCTTCCAGCATCAGCATTTGTGAGGGAAGTTCGCAAACGCTCAACGCTTCTGTTGCAGTTCCAGGTGCTACGTATCAGTGGTTTTTCAATAATAATCTTATCCCCGGAGCTACCAGTGTTTCTTACACGGTTAGCCAGCCTGGAGTTTATTCTGTCGAAGTGCATGTTCCCAATACAACTTGCCCGGGAAATGCTTCAATTACAGTAACGACATTGCCATTTCCTCAGGCTTTAGATGCTTCTTTGAGCGTCTGTTCAGCCAGCAATACAGCCACTTTTAATCTTACTTCAGCACAAAATTCCATCAGTACAACTCCGGGTGTTACTTTTCGATATTATACCAATCTGGCAGATGCGACTGCGGGAAACAATAATTTTATTACTAATCCAACAGCGTACGTTTCTGGAAATACTACTCTTTTTGTAAGAGTAATCGGTACGCAGTGTAGCGATATTGCCGAACTGCAGCTTACGGTGGAAGCTCAGCCTGCAACACCGGTGATTACCGCATCCGGAACAGTGATTTGTGGAACAGGAAGCATTACGCTCACTTCTAATTACACCAATGGAAACTTATGGTCTACCGGAGAAACGACCCAATCGATCAATGTTACAACTCCTGGAGTTTATGCACTTACCAATACCGTTGGTTTGTGCGCCAGTGTTTCCGCCACCATTACCATTACCGGAAGTGCAGACCCGAATCTTCAAATTAGCGGGAATATGTCCTTCTGTGCTGGAGATTCTACCATCCTCACAGCCACAGCAGGCGGAACCGGAAATACATTTTTATGGTCTAATGGTGTTGCGGGCTCGCAAATAACCGTAACAGCACCGGGGACTTATACCGTGACTGTAACAACGCCAGCGGGATGTCAGTTTCAGCAATCTGCTATCGTTACAGAAAATCCGGTTCCTGCCGTGCAGAATTATTTGATGAATGAATGTTCCGTAACGAATACTTTTACGTTCGACCTTACCTCGGCAGAGCCAAATATCAGTACAACTCCGGGTGTTACTTTTACCTATTATACCAACCTTGCAGATGCCAATGCAGGAAATACAAATAATATTACCACTCCGGCAACTTATAACTCCGGGAATACCATAATTTATGTCCGGGTGAGCAATGGAAATTGCTTCCAGATCGCAGAATTGCAACTAATAGTAACATCAACTCCTGCGCCGGTTATTACACAATCTGCACCCGCTATTTGTGGAACAGATCCTGTTATTCTGACTTCCAATTATGCAACTGGAAACCTTTGGTCTACTGGAGAAACAACGCAAAGCATCACTGTCACAACGCCGGGAAATTATTCATTGACCGTTTCTAATGGTAACTGCGTCAGTCCCTCAGTTTCGGTAAATATTGCTCAAAATAACAATCCTAATTTGTCTATTAACGGAAACACAGTTATTTGTCAAGGATCATCAACAACGCTTACCGCTGTTGTTACCGGAACAGGATATACATTTGCATGGTCTAACGGTTCCAATGCACAAACAACTTCGGTGAATGCAGCCGGAACTTATTCCGTAACGGTTACAACACCGGCAGGATGTCAATACACTGCTTCTGCCACTGTTACGATGGATGCGCCGATTAATATTGTGATTGCGCAACCCGCACAAATTACCTGTATCAATACTTCCGTAACTTTGAATGCCTCTGCTTCCACTTTTTCACAAGGACAGGTCAATATACTTTGGACAGCTTCTGGAGGAGGAAATATTGTGTCCGGAGCGAATACTTTGACTCCCGTTGTGAATCAGGGAGGTAATTATACGCTTACGATTACCAATACTTTCGGGAACTCTTGTTCTCAACAGCAGACAGTAACAGTTATTGAAAATAATCAACCGCCTGTAATTGGATTGACGGCAGGCAGTCTCACTATTTGTCAGGGTGAATCCGTAGTTTTAACAGCTTCCGGGGCACAAACATATACTTGGGTGGGGCTCACTGGCTCAGGAAATACCCAGACGGTATCACCTTCGGTTACTACAACATATAGCGTGAGTGGGGTAGGAGCAAATGGTTGTGAAGGAACTACGGCTTCTGTTACCATTAATGTTGTTCCAGCAATAGTTTCTACGCTTCAGGATATTCAATTTTGTAAAGGCGACAGCGGTACGTTTGATGCGGGAGCAGGACCTGGATATACCTATCTTTGGAATACGGGCGAAACTTCACAGACTTTACAAGTGGATACAGCAGGTACATACACAGTCACTATCAGCAATGGAGTGTGTTCCGTACAGTTGACAGCAGAAGCTACTTATACTCCCATTCCTGAAATTGATGAAATTATCTACGAAGGAAACGGATTAACGATAAATGTTAAAGATGTAACGGCAGAAATGGAGTATTCTATAGATAATGGAATAAACTGGCAAAGTTCAAATGTTTTTGGAAATATCCTTGGCAATACGACGTATTATGTTTCGGTTCGTTATAAAGGAGTGAATTGCTATGCGACGGTGGAATATCTTACATTTTTTGTTCCTAATGCCATCACGCCAAATGGTGACGGTGTGAATGATTATGTTGATTTCACAGCTGCCAGCAAATACAAAGATTTCACCGCAACCATTTACGACCGGTATGGAAAAGAAGTTTTCCGTTCCGCTCCTGCCAGAACTATCTGGGGTGGAATGTATGCCAATGCTCAGGTAAGTACCGGAACCTATTGGTATCAGGTAACATGGATAGATCCCATTTCGAAAAAAACAATCATACGGAAAGGCTGGATTCTTGTGAAAAACAGAGAGTGATAATTTGCAACAAATTAGGGGAGGCACTGAATGTCATTTTTGCAGAGAAAGAAATTAGGATATTTTTTCATATCTTTGCAAACTTACAAATTGGGGCTGACCGGTTTCGACAGCAAGACCAATGGGTAAGTAAGCATGCAGAGAACCGCAGCGCGATCTCTTAAATCCCTTGCTGCACATTTTTAACTGGCAACCAAGAGTATGCTCTTGCTGCTTAATCTGAATCATAGTAGGATAAGCGTTTTTCCCGAAGTATAGTAAGGAAACAAGATGTCCCGCAGAAGCTCTGTTTCGCAGCGTCTGAGTCCGGGGCATAGAAAAAGCGAAAATAAGTCCGGGAAAACTTCGGTTCCGGAACGAAAACTTCAGAAGATAAGCTGTAAATTGGGTGTTTGCTCTCTGTTTACAGTCGAAAATCAATAGCAGAATAAGCATGTAGAAAGCTTGCGTATTGCTTGTTTGGACGAGAGTTCGAATCTCTCCAGCTCCACTAATAAAGATAATCCGACGGAATGCCGTCGGATTTTTTTTGCTATGTAGAGTAACTTACTGTTTTACAACCACATTCAGAGCTTGCAGAACTTGTTCTATTTCCTTTTTCAGGGTTTCTATCCCGTTGTTGTTGTGAATAATAAAGTCGGCTCTTTTCATTTTGTCTTTTTCCGGCATCTGTTGTTCCATAACGGATTTTATCTCGCGATAAGTTTTTCCGTCGCGATCCATCACCCGTTTAATTCGAAGATTATCCTCGGCAGTAACCAAAATAGTTCGAAAAGATTCTTTCTCTAAGCCAAGTTCGAAAAGTAACGCGGTTTCTTTAAAAACGAAAGGAGTATGCTGGCGACGCACCCAATACTCAAAATCATCGCGGACGGCAGGGTGAATAAGGCTGTTCAATTGCTGAAGCAATACCGGATTTCCAAAAACTTTTTCAGCAACTGTTTTTCTGTTATACAGCCCTTCAGCGTCATATGATTCTGGGCTTAATAGTTCCTGAATGCTTTGCTTCAGAACCTCATTTTCATTCACAATTTCTTTGGCACGGATGTCTGAATAATAAACAGGAAATCCTGATTCTTCTATAAACTGTGCCGCAGTAGTTTTTCCGGAGCCTATGCCGCCGGTAAGCCCGATAATCTTCGGTTCGGGTTCAGACGGTGGGGGCTCACCCTCAGTTGTGTCCATAATTTTCAAATAAATTCAAAGATAATATTTTTTACGAAGATGAATATTTACAAAATTTCGGAAAATTTTCATTGGTAAAGGTAAAGAAGTTTTTAATAACCAAATACTTCATTAAAACTAAAGGTTTCGTCCAGGCGCACTCCCTTTTCCGTCATTTTCAGGCTAGCAAGTTCATGATGGGCATCGTGTTCGAAGAATAAAAGATATTCATTGTCAATGCATTGCCTCAGGAATTTATCTTTTTCCTCTACTGTCAAAAGTGGCCGCGTATCATATCCCATGACATACACCAGCGGAATGTGGCCGGCGGTAGGAATCAAATCGGCAGCGAAAACAATGGTTTTATCCTGATATTGCAACACAGGAAGCATTTGTTTTTCGGTATGTCCGTCTACAAAAATGACATCCATTTTCAAATCCGGAGCGAAACCGTAATTACCGGTTGCAGGAAGTGGAAGAAAATTAAGCTGTCCGCTTTCCTGCATTGGCAGAATATTTTCTTTCAAAAAACTTGCTCTTTCTCTTGGATTAGGTTCGGTAGCCCATTGCCAGTGATTTTCATTGGTCCAGAACTGTGCATTGGTGAATGCGGGACGATAGCCATTTCTTTCATCGTTCCATTCCACCGCTCCTCCGCAATGATCGAAATGAAGATGGGTAAGGAAAACATCGGTAATATCTTCTTTTACAAAACCATACTTGGAAAGATTTTTCTCTAGAGAATCCTCTCCCCAAAGTGAATAATGGCCAAAGAATTTTTCATCCTGTTTATTGCCTAATCCGCAATCGATCAGAATGAGTTTTTTTCCGTCTTCCACCAGAAGAGCACGCGTTCCCAGTTCAATAAGATTTTTTTCGTCTGCGGGATTGGTTCTTTCCCAAATAGATTTTGGCACCACTCCGAACATGGCACCGCCGTCTAATTTGAATTTACCGCATTGTAGAGGATATAGTTTCATATTTTGATTAAAATAAATCTGTGATCAGAGTAAAGTTTTTTTCTCAGAAAAGTTCGTCTGTTCTTTTTGGTCTTGAAATTCCTAAATGCTGATACGCTTTTTCCGTCGCTTCCCGTCCTCGTGGAGTCCGGATAATAAAACCTTCCTGAATAAGAAACGGTTCATACACTTCTTCCAGCGTTTCCGGATTTTCTCCGATAGAGGTTGCCAACGCAGAAATTCCAACCGGTTTTCCCCTGAAGTTTTCTATCATCACCCGCATGATTTTATTGTCCATGTCATCCAGCCCGAATTCATCTACATTCAAAGAGTTTAATGCAAATTTTGTAATGTTGATTTCTATTTCGCCATTTCCTTTTATTTCCGCAAAATCCCGAACTCTGCGCAATAATGCGTTAGCAATTCTTGGTGTTCCGCGGCTTCTTCGGGCAATTTCGAGTGCGGCATCTTCATAAATTTTTACTCCTAAAACTCTTGCGCTTCTTTCAATGATCATCCCGAGAAGTTCCACCGTGTAATATTCCAGCCGGCTTTGGATCCCAAATCTGGCGAGCATCGGTTTGGTGAGCATTCCGCTGCGGGTGGTGGCTCCTATCAGTGTGAATGGATTCAGGTTTATTTGCACACTTCGCGCATTGGGACCAGTCTCCAGCATAATGTCTATTTTATAATCCTCCATAGCGGAATAAAGATATTCTTCCACGATAGGCGACAAACGGTGAATTTCATCAATAAAAAGAACGTCATTTTCCTCCAGATTGGTCAGCAGTCCGGCCAGACTTCCGGGTTTATCCAACACTGGCCCGGAAGTAATTTTGCAGTTTACTTCAAGTTCATTGGCAATAATGTGTGCCAAAGTGGTCTTTCCCAATCCCGGTGGACCGTGAAGCAACACATGATCCAGAGCTGCATTTCGGTTTTTCGCCGCAGCTACGAAAATTTCAAGATTGTCCAGCGTTTTCCTTTGTCCGGCAAAATCTCCGAAACTTTGCGGCCGGATTTTCTCTTCCTGCAGGAGTTCATCTTGAGAATAATTTTCCTTGTCCGCATGTAAAAAATCTGACATTTCTTTTTATTTCAGTAGCTACCAAAGGTAAAATTTTTAAAATGAAAAACAAAAAATCAGAACATCTTTTTCACCCTTCTTTCTTGTTATTTTATGTCCAAATGTTTACATTTACCTTATGAAATTAATAGGGCCGTTCAGGCAAATTGTTACTCTTGCAGATCTTCCGCTTCGTGGAAAAATAAATGATGAACAACTTCAAATCATCGAAAACGGAGGTGTTTTGATTCACAATAATGAGATTGTAAATGCCGGAAATTTCGAAGAATTAAAAGAACTTTTTCTGAAAGAAAATTATGAAAGTGATATTGAGGTAATTGATGAAGATGTTGTTTTATTACCTGCTTTTACCGATTGTCACACGCATATTTGCTTCGGCGGAAACCGTGCTCATGATTTTGCAATGCGCAATGCGGGAAAAACTTATTTGGAAATTGCAGCAGCTGGCGGCGGTATCTGGAGCTCGGTGGAACATACGCGAAAAGCAACGGAAGAAGAGTTGCTGGAAGGGCTTTTAAAGCGGATTAATTTTCTTTTATCCTTAGGAATTACGACAATCGAAATAAAATCAGGATACGGATTGAATGAAACACAGGAGTTGAAAATGCTTCGAGTGATTCGTCAGGCTCAAGGTTTGACACCGGCAACTCTTATTTCCACTTGTCTTGCAGCACACATGAAACCTAAGGATTTTGTGGAAGATAGTGATGGGAGCAATAGCTATCTGGATTATGTTCTGGAAGAAGTTTTGCCAAAAGTGAAAGAAGAAAATCTTTCGAGCAGAGTAGATATTTTTATTGAAAAATCTGCATTTCAGCCTGAGGAGAGCAAAATATTTTTAGAAAAAGCGAAAATTCTCGGTTTTGATATCACCGCACATGCCGATCAGTTCACGCCGGGCAGTTCAAGAGTTGCCGTGGAGGTTGGAGCAAAATCTGCAGATCATCTTGAAGCCACTGTGGATGAAGATATCGCCTTTCTGGCGGCTTCGGATACCGTAGCGGTCGCACTTCCGGGAGCAAGTCTCGGATTGGGCGAACCTTTTACACCAGCCAGAAAACTGCTGGATGCCGGAGCTATTTTGGCTATTGCGAGCGACTGGAATCCGGGATCAGCACCCATGGGAAATTTAATTACACAGGCCAGTATTCTGGCCACCTATGAAAAACTGTCTACAGCCGAAGTGCTTGCAGGAATTACTTTTAGGGCCGCACATGCTCTGGGGTTGGAAGATCGGGGAAAAATAATTTCGGGAAAAAAGGCAGATTTCGTGGCGTACAAAACAGATAACTATCAGAACGTTCTGTACATGCAGGGAAGCATATCGCCCTGTTTTGTGTATATCAATGGAAAAAAATACTAATCATGGTTTGGACCGGAAGAAATGACGGAGATGATGCTTTACATCAAAGGCTATTTCAAATGATCAGTTTTGATAAAGAAATATCGCCCAACGATTTCATTTTACATGGTTTCGCTGTGGATGAAGGAGTGAGAAGGAATAAAGGCAGAACCGGAGCCAAGGATGCACCCGATAGCATCCGAAGAAATATGGCTAATTTTCCAGTGGTTTATTCCAATTTAATACTAAAAGACTTTGGAAATCTTTTCTGTGAAAATCAGGATTTGGAAACTGCACAACAAAAACTTGCTGATGCGGTAGCTGAGGTTGTAGTAAAAAGCGCGAGATCTTTGGTTTTGGGAGGCGGCCATGAGGTTACTTTTGCCCATTACCGCGGACTGAAAAAAGCATTTCCGGAAAAAAGAATTGGAATCATTAATATCGATGCTCATTTTGACAACCGAATGCCGGAAGAAGGCGTCGGTGCAACTTCGGGAACAGGGTTCTGGCAGATAGCTCAGGATGAAAAAATCCATTCGTTGCATATTGGTATTCAAAGGAATTCAAATACCCTGAAACTGTTCGATACAGCACACCAATTCGGAATGAAATATATTCTGGCTGATGAACTTTTTTATGAAAATCTTCCTTTCATCTATGAACAAATCGACCGCCTTTCTGAAAAAATTGATTTGTTGTATCTCACCGTTTGTATGGATGTTTTCAATGCGGCTGTGGCTCCCGGCGTTTCGGCAACAGCCTACAACGGAATTTTTGCTGATCCGGTTTTTATGCTTTGGTACCGTCATATTCTGCGAAATGAAAAATTGATCGCTCTGGATGTGGCTGAAGTAAATCCCAGTTTGGATACCGGTGAAAAAACGGCCCGTCTGGCAGCCAGTTTAGTGAACGAATGGCTGATGTACAGCGATAAAAATTGACTTTGTCAATATCGATTTGTTATTCAATAAATAAAGAGCATTCGGCAAAGAATGCTTTTTTTAGTAATTTTACACTATGGAAAATAACCTACAGAATATCCTGGACAATTCACAGAAAGCATTCATGGAGTGGAAGAAAACTTCGGTTCAGGAAAGACAAAAACTTTTGACGGTTCTTTCAGAAAAACTGTTGGAAAATAAAGAAAAATTTGCGCAAATCATTACCCGCGAAATGAACAAGCCGGTGTCGCAGGCAATTTCAGAAATTAAAAAAAGTGCTGGAATGTGCGCTTATTATGCAGAAGCAAAGGATGTTTTGATGACAGAAAAAGTGGAAACAGAACATGCCGTTTCAGAAATTCATTATGAACCGATGGGCGTTATTCTTGGGATTATGCCCTGGAATTATCCTTTTTGGCAAGCGCTGAGGTTTGCTGTGCCGGCAATGCTTTCAGGAAATGTGGTGATTTTAAAACATGCTTCCATTTGTGAAGAAACCGGCGATACCCTTCAGCATCTTTTTGAAGAATCCGGATTTCCTGTGGGAACTTTTACTCATGTGAAAGCTTCGCATTCGGAGATTGAAGAAATGATTGCCAGTCCTGTTATTAAAGCAGTTTCGCTAACAGGAAGTGAAGCAGCCGGAAGAAAAGTGGCCGCCGTGGCAGGACAAAATCTGAAAAAATGTGTGCTCGAATTGGGTGGCAGCGATGCATTCATTGTTCTGGAAGATGCGGATATTAACAAAGCTGCGGAAGACGCTGCTTCAGCGAGGTTGCAGAATTGCGGACAAACCTGTGTTGCAGGAAAACGTTTCATTATTCACCATAAAATCTATGATGAATTTCTGTCAAAATTTATAGAAGAATATCAAAAATACATTCCGGGGAATCCTGAGGATCCGGAAACTGTTTTGGGATCTATGGCCAGGGAAGATCTCGCTTCCGAATTAGAAAATCAATATCAGAAAGCCATCGATAATGGTGCGAAAATTCTGTTGCCTTTGAAAAGAGTCGGCGAGATGGCTTTCGAACCCGGCCTGATGGAGATGAATGCCGGAAATCCGGTATTGGACGAGGAATTATTTGGTCCGCTGGGAATGGTATTTAAAGCTGAAAATGACGACGAAGCTTTAACAATTGCCAATAGCACGATGTTCGGATTGGCCAATGCAGTGTACACAAAAGACAGAGATAAAGCAATGTTTTTTGCGACTCATCTGGAAAGCGGAAGCGTTGCCATCAATCAGAATTTCCGTTCCGACTGGAGAATGCCTTTCGGAGGAAGAAAAAATTCAGGTTATGGTGTTGAACTTTCTCTTTATGCATTGCGGGAATTTACGGTAATGAAATCGATTATTGGGGAAGTTTAGCTTTCTGATTCTTTCCAGTCGTCAAATTTAAGTTGATGTGGTTTGATATTTGTCACCGGATAGTGCATGAAAGTTCAACCAAAGTTTTATAACAGTCTACATTTCCAAACTTTCTGGAATTCCGGAAACGGAAAGGAACTTCTGGAAATGGCGGGCATCTCTATTGATATTCAAAATTTTGAAAAATATTCCCATTTATATTACGAAGTAGATGAATTGGGTGACCAGGTGGTAAAAGATACTTATCTGAAATTGCCGTATCACGAAGCCAGTGCGTTGGTACAGAAATATTCCCAAAATCCTGTCTCGGAAAATGACGAAATACCAGAAAGCCTGAAGAAAATGTTTCTCCAAATGCAGCAGATTCCGGAGTGGTTCGATCCCGAACTGGCCAATATTGGCGCAAGGTTCAACATGCGCACCGGGACGAACGCTTTAATTATTCTCCGTGATTTCACCTTGATGGGTGGTTACGATTTTGCCTATCTCAACAAGCCGCTCATTTTCACCGGAGCTTTAAAAAAAGGAGCGGTGAAACGTTTAAAAGATACACTGGAATTCTGGGTTCATGTGACACGGGAAAACGCTTTGAAAGTTAATTCCGATGCGTATCAATTGATTGTCAGAACCCGGCTGATGCATTCTTATGCGAGATTGAGCATCAAAGCGAAAGCTGAAAACTGGGATTACGAAAACTGGGGCGAACCCATCAATTCATGGGATATGATCGCTACCTATACCGGATTTTCAATGGTTTTTATGCAAGGCCTGAAAAAACTGGGAATTAAAATCTCCGAAGAAGAGAAGAAAGGTGTTTTTCATCTTTGGAAATACATCGGTTATCTGCTGGGAATTCCTGCAGAATATCTTCCCGAAAACAGGCAAGAAGCCGTAGAGCAGCTCTATTTATGGAGTGCGCTTCAGGACAAAGCGGATGAGGATTCTGTGCAGTTGTCGCGGGCTTTGCTGGACGAAAACCTTACCAATACCATTTACAAATTTAAATTTCAAAGAAAACTGTTGCTTAAACTTCACCAGAGTATGAATTGGTTTTTGCTGGACAGGGAATTGAACGAGAGATTGAAAATTCCGGAAGTTTCTTTTCCGGCCTTGTTCCCAAAAATGATCATTCAGGGGAACAGGATTTCTGAAAAAATATGGAAAATAAATACGCCTGAAGGCTACCAAAAACTGGTGAATTTCGGCAATAAAGAACAGATGAAGGTGTTAGATGACTATATAAAACACACCCCGAAAGATTTTCATTATTGAGAAATTTTTATCTTTAGCAAATAATAACTTTTTGTGAAAACACTTTTTTTTCTTTTGTTCCCATTCTTGTTTTTTAGTCAGCAAGAAGATGAAACCGCGATGGATTTTTATTTAGAAACTGGAGAGAAAATCAGTTTAATTCAATTTTTAGAAACGAAAGATTATTCTAAAAATATTGATTTAGAAAAATTTATTGATGGAAAGCCTGCAAAAGTACTTTATAATAGAATTCGCAGTGGATATTTAACTGCCGAACAATTAAATTCAGTCAGAGAATTTCTTTCTTTAGACGGCAATAAAGTACTTGATAAAGATTTTGCAGTTATCCATTACCTAACCACGAAGCCAAAGGAGCAATTAAAAAGAGGGTTAAGAGGGTATGTTTTGCAAAAGGACCATTTTAAAAATATAACCAAGAAATATAATGCTGAGCTTTATTATGTAAGTGATGAACGCAATTTTCCGAAAATCAGCAAATTCGATAATAAATTCCGAAAGTGGATCAAAGACAAAGACGCTGTTTTTTCAAAACTCTTTTATCCTGCCGAAACACTTTATGGTAACTTTACCATCATCTCGAAAGATGGCCGTTATATTTCCTATCTCGGTGAACATAGTCCGGAGCAAGTTTATCAATTCTTAAATTTCATGTTAAGAAACCGCAGATACTAAAGTCGATCCGACTTTAGTAAACTGTTTAACATATTGAATTTTTAAATTCAAATCGCAACCGAATATTTATTAACATTTCTAAATTTTGAGATTATAATTCCGTATTTTTGAAAAAATAAATTAATAATGAGTACAGCAGACGATAAAAAGAAAGCACTCGCTTTAGTGCTTGAAAAATTAGATAAAACCTACGGAAAAGGCACCGTGATGACACTTGGCGATGATTCTGTAGATGCTTCCATTGAGGTAATTCCTTCCGGTTCGCTAGGTTTAGATATTGCTCTGGGAGTTGGCGGTTACCCGAAAGGAAGAGTGATTGAAATTTATGGCCCTGAATCTTCCGGTAAAACAACATTAACATTGCATGCGATTGCCGAAGCCCAAAAACAAGGTGGAATTGCAGCTTTCATTGATGCGGAACATGCTTTCGACAGACACTATGCTTCGAAATTAGGAATCAACCTGGATGATCTGATTATTTCCCAACCAGATAACGGTGAACAAGCCTTGGAGATCGCCGATAATTTGATCCGTTCAGGAGCGATTGACATCGTGGTGATCGACTCTGTAGCAGCATTAACGCCGAAAGCGGAAATAGAAGGCGAGATGGGAGATTCCAAAATGGGACTTCATGCCAGACTAATGTCCCAAGCTTTAAGGAAACTGACCGCCACAATATCAAGAACGAAATGTACCGTGATTTTCATTAATCAACTTCGTGAAAAAATTGGAGTGATGTTCGGAAATCCTGAAACGACAACCGGAGGTAACGCTTTGAAATTTTATGCTTCGGTGCGAATTGACATCAGAAAAGCCAGTGCACCCATAAAGCAGGGAGACGAAGCTGTAGGAAGCCGCGTGAAAGTAAAAATCGTTAAAAACAAAGTAGCTCCTCCTTTCAAGATGGCAGAATTTGACATTATGTATGGCGAAGGTGTTTCTAAAACGGGAGAAATTCTGGATACTGCTGTGGAAATGGGCATCGTAAAGAAAAGCGGTTCATGGTTCAGCTATGAAGAAACCAAACTCGGGCAGGGCCGCGATGCTGTAAAAGATGTGTTGAAAGACAATCCCGAACTGGCAGAAGAAATTGAGAATAAAGTAAGAGAAGCTTTAAAGAATAAATAATTTTTTTCTGATAGAATTTTTAGGCTTCGGTGCAGTTTTGTGTACCGAAGTTTTTTTTTCTCTAAAAAAGAAAATTTTACTTCAAATCAGGAAGGAATTTCTCTATTCTATAGCCGAAAAATGCCACTCTGTCACCTTCTTGAGAATGGTGTTTTTTTTGTGAATCATCAAACATTATTTTAAAACTTATCAAAATGACAAAAGGAAATATTAATGTATCCGTGGATAATATTTTTCCACTAATCAAGAAATTTCTCTACAGCGATCATGAAATCTTTTTGCGCGAATTGGTTTCTAATGCCACCGATGCCACACTGAAACTGAAACATCTTATCAGTATCGGAGAAGCAAATATGGAATACGGAAATCCTCAGATTGAAATCAAAATCAATAAAGAGGAACGCACGCTTCACATTATAGATCAGGGAATTGGTATGACGGCAGGTGAGGTGGAAAAATACATCAATCAGGTGGCGTTTTCAGGAGCCGAGGAGTTTCTGGAAAAGTATAAAGATTCCGCCAAGGATTCAGGAATTATCGGCCATTTTGGTCTCGGATTTTATTCTGCGTTTATGGTAGCAGAAAAAGTGGAAATCCTTACCAAATCTTATAAGGACGAACCAGCAGTGCGTTGGATTTGTGACGGCAGCCCGGAATTTACGCTGGAAGAAACCGACAAAACGGAACGCGGAACTGAAATAATCCTTCATATTGCTGATGGTTCTGAAGAATTTCTGGAAGAATTCAGAATTCGCGAGTTGCTTACCAAGTACAATAAATTCATGCCGGTTCCTATTAAATTTGGAACAAAAAAAGAAACTTTGCCGCTTCCGGAAGATGCAGCTGAGGATGCAAAACCTGAAACGGTTGAGGTAGATGATATCATCAACAATCCAACACCTGCATGGACGAAAACGCCTTCCGAACTTTCAGCAGAAGATTATACAAAATTCTATCATGAGTTGTATCCGATGCAGTTTGAGGAACCGCTGTTCAATATCCATCTGAATGTAGATTATCCTTTCAAAATGACGGGAATTTTATATTTTCCAAAACTCAGCAATTCGTTGAATATTGAGAAAGATAAAATACAATTGTATCAGAATCAGGTATTTGTAACGGATGAAGTAAAAGGGATTGTTCCGGATTTCCTGATGTTGCTAAGAGGAGTGATTGATTCTCCCGATATTCCTTTGAACGTTTCCCGCTCTTATTTACAGGCGGACGGTGCTGTGAAGAAAATTTCTTCTTACATCACCAAAAAAGTTGCGGATAAAATGGTGTCGCTCATCAATGAAAATCGTGATGATTACGAGAAAAAATGGAATGATATCAAAATCGTCATTGAATATGGAATGATTTCTGAGGATAAATTCTATGAAAAATCTGACAAGTTTGCACTGTATCCCAACACGGACGGACATTTTTATCTGTGGAACGAGCTGGAGGAGAAACTGAAACCGATGCAAACAGACACCAACGGGAACTTTGTAATCCTTTATGCCACAAATGCCGATGAACAACACAGTTATATAGAATCTGCGAAAGAAAAAGGATATGAAGTCTTGCTGTTGGATTCGCCCATTGTTCCGCATTTAATTCAAAAACTGGAAACTTCCAAAGAGAAAATTTCTTTCGCACGAGTAGATGCCGATCACATTAACAACCTGATTAAGAAAGAAGATACTTCCATTTCTAAACTGAACGAAACGGAAAAAGAATCGTTGAAAAAAAGTATAGAAGAAACTGTGAACGACAAGACTTTTACAGTGCAGGTGGAAGATCTGGACAGTTCTGAAGCGCCGTTTCTCATTACCCAACCTGAATTTATGCGTAGAATGAAAGATATGCAGGCAACTGGCGGAGGAGGAATGTTTGGGATGAATGGTTTTCCCGAAATGTACAACCTGGTAGTAAACTCAAACAGTGAACTGGCCTCTGAACTTTTGAAGACTGAAAATGAAGAGCAAAAAGCTTCTAAAATTAAGCATGCATTAGATCTTGCCAAGCTTTCACAAAACCTGCTGAAAGGAAAAGACCTTTCGGATTTTATCAAAAGAAGTTATCAGCAGTTGAGTGTTTAGAAAAAATCATTTTAATAACAGAAACCTTGTCATATTATCAGTTGACAAGGTTTTTTAATTTTTATTCGTTTTCTTTGACATCGATTTCAATCATCGGATCCCAGAAAACTTCCCTGAAATTCAGAATTTTGTTCCCTTTTACTTCTACACCTTCTTTTTTCAGTTTTCCCATAAAATTGCGGGTGCAGCTTGCGGTAATTCTTCCTGAAGCATTGCAAACCCTGTGAGCGGGAAAATCTTCCTCTGTAAATCGCAGTGCTTTTCCAACATGTCGTGCATGTTTAGGATATCCGATCGCTTTTGCAATGGCACCGTAACTCGTCATTCTTCCATTGGGAATGAGGCGGATGATTTCATATACCTGATCATTAAACAAAGAATCCATTTCTCAAAGGTACAGCTATTCAGGTAGTTTTTCGAAAATGAAACTAAAAACAAAAGGTTGCTTCAGAAAAGCAACCTTTAGTGTTAAGATCCGGTTCTGGAATTGATTTCGCTTGTTGCATCGTTTATTTCCCGCATTTTTTTCAATTTTCTGTTGCCGAAATTATACGTTACCGAAAGTTCAATGTTCCTGTTAAATCCTTTATTATATACCGAATTGTAATTTCCATTGGCTTGGATGTCTTCTATGATGGCAATATTGGTGTTAAAAACGTCTCTTGCCTGTAGAACAAAGGTCCAGTCGTTCCAAATTTTCCTTAGATTAATATCCAGACTCGAAATGGGTTGCAGCATTCCGATACTCATCACTTGTGAACTGATATAAAAATAGTTCACCCCCAGAAATAAATCTTTTTTGGAAGAAAGCCTGATGTTATTATTGCTCTGCAAACGGAAAGAAGTGGTAGTTCTGTCCATAACATAAGGATCAAAAAGATCTCCTGTGATAGGATCGGTATCCAGAAAACCTTTTACCTGATTGGTTTGTATGCCCGCGTTGGTGTTGGAATTGAGAATGCCTTTAAAGAAATTTTTGTTTATTCCCACAAAAGCATTCAGCATATTTTTATCGCCGAAATTGGTTCGGATATACCGCAGTTCATTTCCGTTTTGCAATGGAATTTGTGTTGCGTCATCTTTCAGAAGAGTGTGGCTTAGAATTAAAAAGTATGAATTTTTGTACATATAGGTCAACTCGTTATTATATACATTGGAAGCCTTCACAAACGGATTATTCTGAATATAATTCGAAGGCGTCAAATATACTCTCACTGGATTTATTTCCCAAAAGGACGGCCTTTTCACTCTACTCGAAAATGCGAAGGAAAAACTGTTATCAGGATTCAATTGGTAATTGAAACTAGCAAACGGAAGAAAATTATTATAGTTTCTCTTTAAAGTTTCCTGTGTATCTAGGGTCTCTCCTGTAGAATCGGTGTTTTCATACCGCGTTCCTACTTTTGCAGAAAATGCATCTGAAAATGTTTTTTCCACGGTAAAATAAGCAGCAGCAATTCTCTCGTGGTATACAAAGTGATTGGATTGGGAAAAATCTTTATTGTAACTTCCGGTATTCAAATCAAGATTCTCATGAAGAATATCGTTGTCAGTTTCAGTTTTGGAAAAATTTCCGCCCGCTGTTATGGTAAAATCTTTTTTTAATTTCTGCAGATAATCTGCCTTTGCAGTATAGCTGTTGATGATTTGGGGAGTTTCCTGGCGGAATCGTTGAGAAAGCCCGTGAATCCAGCGGTTGCTGTCTGAATCAAAAGTTTCATTCGTACTGTTAGCAAATTTTCTATAATTCAGATAAGCAATGCTCATGTTGATCTTACTGCCGTTTTCATCTGTTTTTAGCTGATAATTGAGGTTTGCTGAATTGTTATAAGCACGAGAATCGTCTTTGTTCTGAGTAATATTGTACGTGGTTCCTGCAGGAGTGGTTACGGTATTAAAGAGCTCTGCATCAGAACCATAACTTCTGTTGGCATTGGAATTCAGCAACAAAGCAATATTCTGTTTTTCAGAAAGGGAATAATCAATATTAAGATATCCTCCCAAATTTTGACTGGGATCGTTTACCGGACCTTCGGAAATATTAAAATAATCTTTTGTGCCGTTTTTCAGAAGATATTCCTGATTGGTAGTCCAGTTGGAAAAACGGAGACTGCTGCTGATGCCAAGTTTGTTTTTTCTGAAATTCAATGATGCTGCTGCCGACTGACGGTTTACCTTTGCGTGATTGTTGGTAGCTCTTACGTTTCCGTTGATGCCATCATCAGGTTTTTTCTTTAATATAATATTGATGATTCCATCGGTTGATTCCACATCAAATTCACTTCCCGGGACACTGATGATCTCGATTTTACTGATGTTCTCCGAAGGCATATTTTTCAGCATTTCGATAACAGCTTCTGTGTTCATCATTGTTTTGGAGCCGTTGATATAGATGATAGCATTGGATTTTCCAAGAATTTGGAGGGTCTTGTCATCGGTGCTGCTTACTAATGGAGCCTGAAGCAACAGCCCGAAACCGGTATTTCCTTTTGCAACAGGAGCATTGGCAACATCATAAACAAAACGGTCTGCTTTTTTCTGAAAAACTTTTTTAGTCATGGTCACTTCTTGTATGGACTGAATGCTCAAGGTATCTTTCTGATCTCCTTTTTGGGAATAGGCCAAAGTCATCGATAAGAGCGCTAAGGGAAAAATTGTTTTTTTCATAATATTATTTTTTTTACTGTTTAATTATTTTTAAAGAAGTGATCGTCGTCAAGTAGCTTGCAATGCAAAGTAATGGTTTAAAAATAAAACCCTTATCGGGTTGTTAATAAATAATTGTAGCGCAATGCATCCTTGATTACGACTAATATGACGTAAGGAAGAAAGAAATGTTACAAAAAATTCAAGAAAAATTATTCCCGGTCAAATTTTGCCAGGCTTTTGTCAATCCAAATGGTTGCAAAAGGAAAGAATGCTGCCAGAATTGCGAACACGAAATCTTCATCATCCCAAGAGAAAATCTTCCGAACCGGAAGAAGAAGCAGAAGATAGGCAACAAAGAAAAAGCCATGAAGAT
Organism: Chryseobacterium lacus; assembly: GCF_003336205.1. Classification (GTDB taxonomy): domain Bacteria; phylum Bacteroidota; class Bacteroidia; order Flavobacteriales; family Weeksellaceae; genus Chryseobacterium_A; species Chryseobacterium_A lacus. Next base: position 229,140 of record NZ_QPIE01000002.1, on the reverse strand, counting down.
TACCGATAATAATCATGAAAATTAAAACGGGATCGTTTTCAGGAAAATACCGTTTCAATGGTATGGCAACTAAATACAGAAAAAAACACGTCCACGCTTCTGCAACACAGGCTTTTCGGAACCAGGTAATGATTTTTTCCTGAGGATATTTTGAAAAATATTTTTCGATGAAATTCATAAAAGATTTTTATTTGTACAATGAACTGCCGTCCAGATATTCAAAAACTTCAGGCGGCAGCATCGGCCGTACATTTTTACCTTGTTGGATCATATTCCGGATTTCCGTGGCTGAAATTTCTATAACAGGTGCCTGAATGAGGCTGATGTTTTCATGCTGAAAGTGCTGCTGTTTTTCCTCATCGCCAATAGAAACCCGTGGATAGACGATAATCTGATGATCATTCATCAATTTTTCGGCATTTTTCCATTTGTGAAGGCTTTTTAAATTATCTTCACCCATGATGAGGGCAAAACTATATTGCGGATATTGTTCTTTCAGATGAGCAAGAGTGTCAATCGTATAGCTGGGTTGGGGAAGCGAAAATTCAACATTGGATGCTCTCATTTTTGGATAATTTTGTATCGCAAGTTGCACCATATCCAGGCGGTTGGTATCTTTCAGCAAAGATTTTTTTTCTTTAAAAGGATTTTGTGGGCTGACTACAAACCAAAGTTCATCCATGTCGGAATGTTCGGTAATATAATTCGCCAGAATCAGATGCCCGATGTGAATTGGATTGAAAGATCCGAAAAATAAACCTATTTTTTTACTCATTGAATTTGACATCCCGAATATTGAGGTAATACGTTATATTTCCTTTCCAGTGGTTTTCTTCCAGCGTGAAAGCGATGTCAAAACTTTTCGTCCTGAAATCATCCGCAAACTGTCCCAGTTTAAACCCTACGCATTCATAGCTTCTTCCGGTAGATTCCTGTTTGATATAAAATTTGAGGTGATTATTATCCTTCCCCATCGTTTTAACAAAACCTGAAACTTTCTGATTTTTAAGAACCAAAACGGGTTTCATATTTTGTGGCCCGAATGGAGCGAGTTTCCGGTGAAAACTCATAAACTCCCGGTTCAGATCATCTATATGGATTTCAGAATCAATCATGAGACACGGAGTTTTTTGATGCTCCTGAATTTTTTCTGCCACTACTTGTTCAAATTTTAATTTAAATGCTTCAAACTTATCTTTTTCCATAGAAAGTCCAGCAGCAGCCTGATGTCCGCCAAATTTCAGGAAATATTCCGAACAGCTATCCAACGCCGCATGGACATCAAAATCTGAAACAGACCTTGCAGAAGCTACCAGTTCGTTATTGGTTCCTTCTGTGAAAACGAGCGTCGGTTTGTAATACGTTTCTGTAAGTCGGGAGGCCACAATGCCGATCACGCCTTTGTTCCAGCTGGGATCGAACACGATGGTAGTGAATTTATTTTCTTGTCCGGTAGTGATGATTTGATTGAGTGCAGAAACGGTGGAATTCATATCCAATTCGCGTCGTTCATCATTCAATCCCATAATGTTGTCCACAATCTGATGGGCGTGTTTCAGATTATCCGAAATCATGAGTTCTACGGCAGCTTTCCCATGGGAAATTCTTCCTGCAGCATTGATCTTAGGAGCAATTTCAAAAACAATATTTGAAATATCAAAATTTGAAAGTTTTTCTTCAGGAATAAGGAGTCTTATTCCCATATTTCTCGTTTTCCGAAGGTGTTTCAATCCCAATTTTGCTAACTGTCTGTTTTCGCCGGTCATCGCTACAATATCTGCTGCAATCGAAATGGCCAGCAAATCGGTCAATTCGTAGACTTCAGCATCGGGAATTTTATATATTGTGTTTAATCCCTGGCACAATTTAAAACCTACTCCACATCCGGAAAGTTCTTTGTAAGGATAGCGGCAGTCTTTTCTTTTCGGATCTAAAACAGCACAGGCATTCGGAATTTCATCGCCAGGCAAATGGTGGTCACAGATAATGAAATCAATTCCCAAAGAAGCCGCATAATCTATTTTGTCTGCAGCTTTTATTCCGCAGTCTAATGCGATAATAAGAGAAAAACCATTCGCTTTGGCAAAATCTATCCCTTCTTTCGAGATACCGTAACCTTCCGCATTACGATCAGGAATATAAAAATCAAGGTATTTTTTTTGAACAATTTTGCTGAGGTACAGGTACATCAGCGCTACTGCGGTAGTTCCGTCCACATCATAATCACCGTACACCAATATTTTTTCTCCATTTTCTATGGCGGTGGCAATACGCTCTACAGCTTTCTGCATGTCTGCCATCAGAAAAGGATTGTGAATGTCTTCCAGTTTTGGCTTAAAGAATTCCCGGGCTTTTTCGTAATTATCAATACCACGAAGAACGAGAAGTTTAGATTCAAATGTTCCAAAACCGAGGGACATGCTCAGTCGGTCCACCACTTCCTCGTCCGGTTCGGGTTTGTAAATCCATTTTTGACTCATAATGTTACAAATTTACAAATTTAATTGGTTTAATATTTAACTGGATCATTTATAAATTACAAGTCCGGACGTGATGAATATAGTCGTTAACAAAAAATCCATCTTGCTGATAAGATGGATTTTATATTCTAAAATAAACAAAAAATTATCCTGCGTACATCTGTGTCTGCAGTTCTTTTATTTTTTTATCGGTGAGGTATTCGTCGTAAGTCATTTCACGGTCGATAACTCCGTTCGGAGTCAGCTCAATGATTCTGTTACAAACGGTTTGCAGCAATTCGTGGTCATGAGATGACAATAAAATATTTCCTTTAAAATTACTGAGTGAGTTATTGAGCGTGGTGATGCTTTCCAAATCTAGGTGGTTGGTAGGCTCATCCATCAGCAGAACATTCGCACGCTGCAGCATCATTCTGCTGAACATACAACGCATTTTTTCCCCACCGGAAAGTACGGTGCAGGATTTCAAAGCTTCATCTCCGGAGAAGAGCATTCTGCCCAGGAATCCGCGCATATATTCTTCGTGTCTTTCTTCATCATTTTTTGTAAACTGACGGAGCCAATCCACTAAATTCAGGTTTTTATCCTGAAAAAATTCGGTGTTGTCGAGCGGAATATAAGATTGGTTGGTGGTAACTCCCCAGTGATATTCGCCTCCGTTTGGTTTTGCATTTCCGGAGATAATTTCAAAAAATTCTGTAATAGCGAGAGAGTTTTTGGAAATAACAGCGACTTTATCTCCTTTTTTTAATTTAAAATCAATGTTGGAAAAAAGCAATTCTCCGTCTTTTGTTTTCTGAAGATCTTTCACTTCCAGGATTTGATCTCCTGCTTCTCTTTCCATTTCAAAAATAATGGCAGGATAGCGTCTGGAACTTGGTTTGATGTCTTCAATACTCAGTTTGTCCAACATTTTTTTTCTCGCTGTGGCTTGTTTAGCTTTAGCAACATTGGAACTGAACCTTGCGATGAATTCCTGAAGTTCCTTTTTCTTATCTTCAGCTTTTTTATTTGCCTGCGCTCTTTGTCTCGTTGCTAATTGTGAGGCTTGATACCAGAAGGAATAATTTCCGGTATAAAGATTCAGTTTCGAATAATCCAAATCACCGATATGAGTACAAACAGCATCCAGAAAATGTCGGTCGTGGGAAACAACGATTACGGTGTTTTCATAATCAGCCAGAAAATCTTCAAGCCAGGAGATGGTTTCGATATCCAAGTCATTGGTTGGCTCATCCAGAATTAAAACATCTGGATTTCCAAAAAGCGCTTGTGCGAGAAGCACTTTCACCTTGTCTTTATTTTCCAGTTCACTCATCATTTGCCCGTGCATTTCATCTTTCACGCCTACGTTGGACAGCATGGTTTGTGCATCGGATTCTGCATTCCAGCCTCCCATTTCTTCATAAATAACACCCAGTTCACCTGCCTTGATGCCGTCTGCGTCAGAAAAATCAGGCTTTGCATATAAGCTATCCATTTCTTCTTTGATATCGAAAAGTCTGGTGTTACCACGAAGTACAGTTTCCAACACAGTATATTGATCATAGGCGTAGTGATCCTGCTCCAGAACAGACATTCTCTTTCCTGGCTCTAAAGATACATTGCCGGTAGTAGGAACTTGTTTTCCAGTTAATATTTTTAAAAAAGTAGATTTTCCGGCTCCGTTAGCACCAATGATACCGTAGCAGTTGCCTTTGGTAAACATGATATTTACATCGTCAAAAAGAACCCTCTTTCCAAATTGTAAAGATAGATTTGATACTGTTAACATATTGTTTTGTAAATTTGGTGCAAAAATACGAAAAGAAATTGGCTTTAAGCAGGTAACGGTTTGATGCTTCATAACCGGTGGAATGAGATCAGTGCTCTTGGCGTAATTAATTTTAATAACATTGTTTAAAATTTTATAAGCATATTCTGGACAAATTGTTCAAAATTTGTAACGAAAATATGAAGATCGAAAAAACCGTCAATATTTTTAATAAAAGAGCCCGATATGAGTATGAGATTTTGGATCAACTCGAGGCGGGTCTGGTTCTGACAGGAACAGAGATAAAATCCCTTCGTTCCTCCAGAGCGAGTATTACGGAAGCGTTTTGTCAGTTCATTGATGGCGAACTTTATATCATTAACATGATGATTGATGAATATAAACTGGGAACCTTTTATAACCATAAAACAAAAAGAGAGCGTAAGTTGCTGCTTCACAAACGGGAACTTCAGAAATTTGAGAAAAAACTCAAAGATGCCGGAAATACCATCGTGCCGTTGAAACTATATATTAATGAAAAAGGCAAGGCTAAGGTTTTAATTGCTTTGGCACGGGGCAAAAAGCTTTATGATAAAAGAGAAAGCATCAAAGAGAGAGAAAATAAAAGAAACCTTGACAGAGTTCTTAAAAAAAGTTAAAAAAACACGCAAAAACTTTGTTTATCAGGAAAAATTATATTTATTTTGCAATATCAATTATTTAATCATTTAATTCTATGAAAAATCTAAAATTAGGAATTTCAGCATTGGCACTTACAGTTGCCTCTACTGTGTTCGCTCAAACGAGCAATAACCCTTGGCTAATTGGGGTAGGAGCTCACGGAGTGAATCACATGGCCGTTGCAAATGGCGGAGTAGGTGAAAAATTTAATCACTTCCAAAGATTGTTCAATGTCGGTGATTATCATATTACGCCTCCACTTTCTAAATTAACAGTAGCCAGACATCTTGTTGGGCCATTAGTATTAGATTGGCAAACTTCCGTAGGTAATGTACCCAACGCAAGATTTAATATGGGTAAAGAATTCATGTTAATGACCGGTCTTGGTCTACAATTAAAAGCAAACGCTCTATGGAACGAAGAATCATGGTTTGATCCGTATCTGAGAGTAGGTGCAAGTTATTTGAGACATGATTATTCCGGAGTTATATTCCCGACTTATGATGCCGCAAATGATGTCATGGTAAACTATGACGACAAAAACTCCAGCGGAAAAGCAAATCACTTTGCTATGCCGTTTGGTTTGGGATCTAATTTCTGGATTACTAAGAACTTCGGTCTTGGAATTCAGGGAGATTATGTATCTACACCTTTCAATAATGGAAACGCTCCTAACTTCTGGCAAGCATCTGCTTCTATCTTATTCAGATTCGGACAGAGAGACAGAGACGGAGACGGAATCTTAGATAAAGACGATTTATGTCCTGATACTCCAGGATTACCAGAATTCCAAGGATGTCCTGATACGGACGGAGACGGAATTCCTGACAATTTGGATGACTGTCCGGATGTTGCAGGTCCTGTGGAAAACAACGGTTGTCCTTGGCCAGATACTGACGGTGACGGTGTAATCGACAAAGATGACAACTGTCCAGATGTTCCTGGTCCAGTAGAAAATCAAGGTTGTCCTTGGCCAGATACTGACGGAGATGGAATCCTTGATAAAGACGACGCTTGTCCTACAATCCCAGGTCTTCCTGAATATAATGGATGTCCTAAGCCAAAAGAAGTAACTCAAGTAGAAGTTGAAAAAGAACTGAAAGCAGTTTATTTCGACTTTGATAAAGCGACCATCAAACCAGAATCTAACGGAGCATTGAATACTGCTGCAGATATCATCAAAAAAGATGGTGGTAGATTCTTACTCGTAGGTGAAACCGATAAAAAAGGTTCTGAAGCTTACAACCTGAACTTGTCTCAAAGAAGAGCTGCTGCTGTAGTTGCTGCCCTGGATGCAAGAGGAGTTGACCCAAGCGTTCTGAAGTCTATCGGAGTTGGTGAGCAAAATGCTAAGGTGCCTGAAAATGCATCTAACGCAGAAAGAGAAGCTGATAGAAAAGTAACTGTAAGATACGTTGGTGATGATGCTGAATGGAACAAATACCAAAAATCTGATGTAGTTGCTCCTAAGAAAGCTGCTCCTAAAAAAAGAAAATAATAATTTTCAAATCATAATGAACACCCTCAATATTTGAGGGTGTTTTTGTATTTTTGTACTCTAAATTTTATATTAGTATGGGTCGCGCATTCGAATACAGAAAAGCATCTAAAATGGCCAGATGGGATAAAATGGCCAAAACGTTTTCCAGAATTGGGAAAGATATTGCATTAGCCGTGAAAGCTGGTGGTCCTGATCCTGATTCTAATCCGGCTTTACGACGTTGCATACAGAATGCAAAAGGTGCCAATATGCCGAAGGACAACGTGGAAAGAGCTATTAAAAAAGCAAGTGGAGCAGATGCTGAAAACTATGAGGAAGTATCATATGAAGGTTACGGACAAGGTGGTGTCGCTTTTTTTGTAGACTGTACTACTAATAACCCAACAAGAACGGTGGCCAATGTAAGAGCGATTTTCAATAAATTTGACGGAAATCTCGGAAAGAACGGCGAACTGGCTTTTATCTTCGATCGGAAAGGAATTTTTACCCTTGATAAACTTCAGATAAATTTGGACTGGGACGATTTTGAATTGGAAATGATCGACGGTGGTGCGGAAGAGATCGATTCCGATGAGGAAGAAGTAATGATTACGACGGCTTTTGAAGATTTTGGATCCTTATCTCACAAATTGGAGGAATTGGGAATAGAACCCAAAAGTGCCGAACTCCAGAGAATTCCCAATACAACAAAGGAAATGACTCACGATCAGTTTAAAGCCAATATGAAAATGCTTGAGCGTTTTGAAGAAGATGATGATGTACAGAATGTATATCACAATATGGAGATTTCTGATGAACTTCTCGAAACACTTTAAGATAACGCTGATTTGAAATACAATTCTTTTTTTTAGAGGTTCTTTTCGTACTCTTATGAAGAAAATTCAGAAATAGTCGTTACTTCAATAATAAGATAGTCAGTTTTAATTTGAATTTTTAGGTGTTTCGGAAGTTCAATTTATATTTTCCGGATAAAAAAGATTATTAATGAGGTGCTAACGTGTTAAGAAGATATCTTCTACATCATTCATTCGCGACATCACAGCACGGGCATAAGAACAATGCGGATACACTTTCCAGTTATTGTCGCGAGCAAATTTGATACCTTCTTCCACCAGATATTTTCCCATTCCACGGCCTTCAAACTTAGAGTGCACCAAAACGAAAGAAATGATCATTTTATTTTCATCAGGAAAAATGGTGTAGGTCAACCTGCCTACTTCTTCGGTTTCTTTGTTTAACGTAATCACACCCCCGTTCCCCGATCTGTTGTTTTCAAAATTCATATTATATTTGTTTCGTTAAAGGTAATGGAATTCGCAGGGAAGGCTTTATAGAATTCAGTTTCTCTTTTTTAAATTTTAAAGAAAACGTAATATTGCAATAAAGGTTAAGAAAACTGAAATGACTTTTTGATGAAATTATTTTAGTTTTGAAATCATCAGTATCAAATGGACAAACCAATCTATCAAAAAATTACGGAAGAAACTTCATTATTTAATGACCTTAGGAACCGGGTAAAGAATCGCGTTGCTTCTATATCGGAAGACCGCGATGTTTCCATTCGTTGGAAAGCGGTTATTATGCCTTTATTTTATATCGGATTATATTTTGGAGCTCTTCTTAGTGTGCAAAATCCTTTATGGTACATTATGTTATTTGCTCTTATGGGAATTCTGCTCGTTCTCATTTACCTCAATCTTATTCATGAAGCCGCCCACAACAATATTTTCAAAAATAAGAGATTAAATGCCGTTGTACTTCGGTTTTTCGATTTTGTAGGCGCGAATTCCTACATCTGGAAAAAGCGTCACATTGTGAGCCATCATGCATATCCCAATGTGGACGGATGGGATACGGATATTGAGCAGAGCGGACTTTTAAAGATTTACCCTCATATACCACCAAGAGGCATCCAGAAAATACAACACAGGATTTTCTTTTTAATTTATCCGTTTTATCTGTTCAACTGGATGTTTATCCGCGATTTCCGCGATTTTTTTGATAAAAACCGAATCATTCTGAAAACTCAGGGTGCGATACCTTTAAATGAAAAAATAAAAATGATCATTTTCAAATTATTCTATTTTTTCTATCAGATTGCAGTTCCTGTTTTATTTTTTGAGGCTTCATTAAGATTAGCTTTAGGAGCTTGGTTTATTCAAATTATTGTGGCCAGTATTTTTGCGCTTTTTGTGTTACTGCCGTTGCATCCGCTTCCTGATAATGAATTTCCGCAGTTGGATGAAGATAAAAATCTTCCGTACAGCTGGATGCGCCATCAGTTTGAAGTGACCAATGATTTAAAAGAAAATAATTGGTTTGTTAGGCATGTTCTGGGTAATTTCAATTATCATGTTGCGCATCATCTTTTCCCAAATTACAGTTATGCTTATTACGATGAAATTACTGAAGAAATTAAAGAGTTTGCCCAAGAAAATAACCTTAACTATAAGCGATTCTCAATGTTTACGGCACTTGGTAAGCATTATCAGCTTTTAAAATCCAATGCCACTTCCATCAGCGAGGTGATGGAAGAAACGATGTAAGGATTAAATATCAGGGTGTCTTTCAAAGGATTGGTTGGGATCGAAAAGATAACGATAAGTAGCCAGTTTTCTTGTCACTTGTGCATCTAAATTTTTGGCTATTTTCATCATTTTCGGATTGAAATCACCAATCCACTGAAGTTCTGTTTCCTGAAATGTGGTGTGTTCCCTCAGATGTTGGGTGCCTTCCCAGATCATAAATCCTTCAATTCCGGTTCGTTGCCATTCAGGAACTACGCCAAATACGATGCCCACCATTTTGGAGTTTTCCCGGAACTTCTTGATCCACAAGAATTTTAATTTTTCTAATAAACCAAATCCTCCGTTCAGGTATTTGAACCATTGATTCAGATCCGGAATGTTGATCCACATTGCCACCGGTTTTTCATTTTCATAAACAAACCAAGCAATATGTTCATTGATCACGGGTTTCATAGAACGGAACATTCTCAATGTTTTTGCGACAGAGATTTGTTTCCCGCCTTCATGGCTTGCCCAGGCTTTATTGTAAATTTCTGTGAAGTCTTTAGCGAATTTTTCCAGCCGGTTTTTTGTCAAAGGCCTGGCTTTGATAGCCGGATTTCTGGAATGCTTGGAATGCATCATCGTAAATGCTCGGGAAACAGGTGCGTAAATTGAACGGCTGTAGCAAAGCTGCTGAAAATACTCCTTAAAACCATAGTTTTCAAATAGTTGCTGGTAATAGGGAGCATTATAGTTCATTCCATACAGCGGTTCGTGAAATCCCTCGATCAGTACGCCCCAGAATTTATTGCGCTCGCCGAAATTAATAGAACCGTCCATGGCTTCCATTCCTCTTTCCTGAAGCCAGTTTTTGCAAAAATCAAAAATAAAATCAGCAGTTTTCTGATCGTTGATACAGTCGAAAAAACCGATTCCGCCGGTTGGTTGATTGTTTTTATAAGATGGATTAACAAAAACGGCGACTTTTCCTACCGTTTGTCCGGCATTATTTTCGAAAAGAAATCTCTCGCATTCTCCTCTTTCAAAAAGTTTGTTTTTTTTTCTGTCAAATACTGCTTCAATATCCTTGTTTAGAGGGCGGATGTAGCTTTTATCATCTTTATAAAGCCGCGCAGGAAATTCGAGAAATTCTTTTTTTTGTAGGGAGCCGCTTACATGTACCGCTTTCAGCATAGAACTAATTTAGCGTAACGAAAGTACTGTTTTTTTGGTTAAAATTAAAATATAAACACCATTTAAATTCCTTAATTTTGCTGAATACAATGCTTCTATGAAAGATATTTTTGATAATGACGATGACGTTTTTACCGGAAAAGAACATACTCCCATTCGTGCGGATGCCTTCCAACTGTCGCCGGAAGAGAAGATTCAGAAGATAGAAAAACTTTTCGGTGAAATCATGGAAACTTTAGGTCTGGACATGACCGATGATTCCCTGAAAGACAGCCCGAGACGCGTCGCAAAAATGTATGTGAACGAAATATTTGGTGGCCTTTTACCCGAAAATAAACCAGGAATTTCGACTTTTTCCAATAAATACAAATACCGCCAAATGCTGGTGGAAAAAGACATAACAGTCTATTCTTTCTGCGAGCATCATTTCCTCCCGATCATCGGAAGAGCGCATGTTGCCTATATTTCAAACGGCGAAGTCATTGGCCTTTCAAAGATCAATAGAATTGTCGATTATTACGCAAAACGGCCTCAGGTTCAAGAACGTATGACGATGCAAATCGTAGATGCCATGAAAGAAGCGCTCGGAACAACGGATGTTGCGTGTATTATTGATGCGAAACATCTTTGTGTAAATTGCCGAGGAATTAAGGATACTGCAAGTTCCACTATTACCGCAGAACTGAGCGGAATATTCAGAACCAATCCTATTACAAGACAAGAATTCCTGCATTATGTGGGAAGCCATGCGAAATTGGATTATTAAGTAAATAAGAAGATCATGAACGTAAAAATCTATAATTCGCTTTCCGGCGAGAAGGAAATTTTTAAACCAATAGTAGAAGGCAATGTGGGAATGTATGTCTGTGGACCTACGGTGTACAGCAACGTGCATTTAGGGAATGTTCGGACTTTTATGTCCTTCGATTTTATTTACCGATCCTTACTTTTTTTCGGATATAAAGTCCGTTACGTGCGGAATATCACAGATGCAGGGCACTTGACCGATGATGGCGATGTGAATAACGACCGGTTTGTGAAACAGTCACGGCTGGAAAAACTGGAACCGATGGAAATTGTGCAGAAATACACAGTAGATTTTCATAAAGTACTGCAGCGTTTCAATTTGCTTCCGCCTACCATCGAACCAACAGCTACAGGGCATATTCTGGAGCAGATTGAAATTGCGCAGAAACTTATTGAAGACGGTTTTGCTTATGAGAAAAATGGCTCTGTTTATTTTGATGTGATGGAATATAACCGGCGCGGCTTGAATTACGGAGAACTTTCCCGAAGAAATATAGATGAACTTTTTTCCAATACCCGTGATCTCGACGGTCAGGATGAGAAAAAAAATCCGCAGGATTTCGCGTTGTGGAAAGCAGCTTCACCCGCACATATCATGCGGTGGAATTCACCTTGGGGAATAGGTTTTCCCGGTTGGCATCTGGAATGTACTGCGATGTCAACTAAATATTTGGGAGAAAATTTTGATATTCACGGGGGTGGATTGGATCTTAAATTTCCCCATCACGAATGTGAAGTCGCACAGGGAAAAGCATGCAATGGAACAGCTCCCGTTAATTATTGGATGCATGCCAACATGCTGACTATGAACGGTCAACGGATGAGCAAATCTACGGGAAATTATATTTTACCTATGGAATTAATTTCTGGTGAGAATGATTTTTTTGAAAAGCCATTTCATCCTTCCGTAGTTCGGTTCTGCTTTATGCAGGCGCATTACCGTAGCGTTCTCGATATTTCGAATGATGCGATGTTAGCAGCAGAAAAAGGATTTCACAGGCTCATGGAAGCAGTCAAACTTCTCGACAACATTCAGGTTTCGGAAACCGGATCTGCAGGATTTGATCTTAAAGAATGGGAGCAAAAATGTAAAGAGGCATTAGCGGACGATTTCAATGCGCCGATTTTGATTTCTTATCTTTTTGAAGCCGTGAAATTTATTCATCTTTTAAAAGAAAGGAAGGAAAGCATAACGGAAGAAAATCTTCATGAACTAAGAAACTTGATGTATGCTTTTGTGTATGATGTTTTGGGATTGCAGAATATGGAAGAAAACAGCAATGCGAAACTGGATCAGGCTTTGCAGGTGCTCATCGATATCCGGACGCAAGCCAAGAAGGCGAAAAATTTTGAACTTTCAGACCAGATCCGGGATCAGCTTCTGGAACAAGGCATTCAGTTGAAAGACGGCAGAGACGGAACTACTTACGAATTAAAATAAAATCTAAAACCGGAATTTGTTCCGGTTTTTTATTTGCTCATAAATTTAGCCTAATTCAAATGGAAATAAGAAGTTTAAGATTTTAAATTTGTTTATATTCAAATGAATTCCGTAATTTAGTCCGATATTAATAAAACATCACCAAATTATCCTATTATGAAAAAGTCTCTATTACCTTTATTGTTGTTATGCGCAGGAATGACCGTGCACGCTCAGCATGATATTTTTGCCCTTACCGGAACGCCTGGAAACCAGATTAACTTCAATGATTTCCGGTCGATGAATGCGAAAACTCTTCAGACGGGAGAGGTTTTTCTGAATGCTGAAACCGCAGCTTCCGAAGTTTTTTCCCAAACTTTAAACGGTAAATTCTCAGAAAACAAAAGTTCCGTTCATCGTGCGCAGTCGCCTATGATTGCAGCTTTGGCGTATGATTCTTCAGGAAAAGATCTCGTGTACTTCCCAATGTTTTCTTCCAATATGTATGTTTTGAATACCCGTTCAAAGAAAATTACTTTGGTAGAAAATACACTGTTGAAATCTTCTGCATGTGATATCGGTTCTCACATTACACGAATGACACTGGGAGCAGACGGAAACATTTATGCGATGACGAATTCCGGATCGCATTTATATAAGATTTCAAAAGTTAACGATAGATATACGATCTCAGATTTGGGACCTGTAAAAGATACTTCCGCAAAAGCTGAGATCTCTCTTCATCAGATAAACAGCGGATACGGTGGAGATATGATTGCCGATGCCAATGGTGACCTCCTTATTTTTGCGGCTTCAGGAAATATTTTCAGAGCAAAATTAAATACGATGACTGCAGAATTTGTTGGTAAAATCAAAGGATTACCTGAAGGATATTCTGTAAATGGAGCTGCCGTAAATGCCGAAGGAAACGTGATGTTAGGAAGTGCAAAAGGTGGATCGTATGAAGTCAATATGCGGAATCTGGAGGCAAAAACGCTTGTAGAATCTGTAAAAATTCCGGTGTATGATCTGGCAAGTCAGTACTTGTTGAATGAGCAGAAAGAAGTTTTGGAAACGCAATATACAGGAATTGATATTTATCCTACAAAAGCAACGGAAGGCTATGTTAATATAAAAATAACAGATCCTAAATTAGAGGGAAATCTGATTTTTGAACTTTTCGATGCGAGGGGACAAAGATCAGCTATCAAAACACTGACTGCAGTGCAAAGAAATCCTGAACAACGCATGGAACTGGGAACCTTACTGCCCGGAATGTATGTTTCTGTGGTAAAAGACACCAACGGCAAACAACTTTTCAGCAAAAAAATTCTTGTAGAATAAACCTTTTTTAATATAATCTTATAGCCTCCCACTTTGGGAGGTTTTTTTATGATACAAATGAAATGTGCTTTAACTTCCATTCTTAATTTTCATCCAAAAGGTAGCAATCACGGATATATACGGGTTTGTTTTAGGGAAACCTTCACTTGATAAAATTTAAATGAAATGAAAAAATTACTTTTAGGGCTTGCCGTTTCTTTTTCGATGCTGGTTTTTGCCCAATACGGATCCCACAATAGCTGGGGCAATCATTATCCTGATTACGGACATTACGAGAACAATAATTTCTATTTTCCGGAAGATTATTATTACGAATATCCTAATGATTATTTCGCAGATGATTTCTACAATGGATATTATAACGATTATCGCAGAAGCATTACTATGGTCAACTGGAATAGCTTTTTCAGAAAGCACCGGTTAACAAGATGGCAAATTGAAATGATTATGGATTTGAACAATCAATTCACTTCCTTCGCTATGTGGAACAGTTATTATAGGATGAATCCTCACCGTTGGTATTACGACAGATTTTATGCACTGGAAAGAATTCTTGGGCCACAAATATTCATCGTGTATCAAAATGTATATTATGGAGGACATGCACCGGTGGTTTATTATACCAATCATTGGAACAATTATTACCGACCAAGACATGTGGTAAGGCCAAGATACCGGAATATTAACATTAATATTTACAAAGTCAACAGGAATACCTACCATCAAACCACGGGAAATAATTACGGATGGAACCAGCCCAGAACTAACACGGCAAATAATGGGCGTACAATCAACACTGAAAGTGGGGTGAGAACCAATCAGTACAACAGTGGAAACAGAGTGATCAATGATACCGGAACGCAAAACAACAGCGGAACGAGAGTGCAAAACAATACTCCTGTCAGATCTGTTAATACTTCTGCTCCATCCCAGCACTCCGGAAATTCGGGCGTACGGAATACAACTCCCCGAACTGCCAATGTTCGTGCGAATAACAGCGCACCGGCAACCATTAGAAATAACAATAGCGGAACGAGAAATTCCAGCCAGCGATCCGCGACAAGAGCGCAAAGTACACCGCAAACTTCTCAGAGAAATTCATCCGGAATCCGTTCCGGTGGCAGCGGTCGTTAAAAGCAAAGTGGCTTCTTGATTGGAAGCCACTTTTTTTATTTTTTCCAATGAAACTTTTTTCAGGATTTCTTTTTCGCTTTAATCATCGTTTCCAACATATCCCACATTTCCTGAGGAATCGCTTCCAGCATATTAAATTCGCCTGCTCCCTGAAGCCATTCGCCGCCGTCGAGGGTAACCACTTCTCCGTTCATGTAAGCAGAATAATCGGAAACCAGATATGCCGCAAGATTGGCGAGTTCCTGATGTTCGCCCACCCTTCTCAGTGGAACTTTCTTCCGCATATCAAATTTTTCGGCCAGATCTCCCGGAAGTAATCTTTCCCAAGCTCCCTCAGTCGGAAACGGACCCGGCGCAATAGCATTGAAACGGATATTATATTTCGCCCATTCTACAGCCAGGCTTCGGGTCATCGCCAGAACTCCTGCTTTGGCACAGGCTGAAGGAACAACGTAAGCTGATCCGGTCCAGGAATAGGTAGTCACAATATTTAGTACTGTTCCCGGATGTTTTTGATCAATCCAGTATTTTCCGATGGAAAGCGTGCAGTTTTTTGTTCCTTTCAGCACGATATCGAGAATAGAATCAAACGCAGAGTGGGTAAGGCGTTCGGTAGGAGATATGAAATTTCCTGCGGCATTGTTCACCAGAATATCGATGAAACCAAAATTTTGTACAACGGTGTTTTTCATGGCCTCCACTTCTTCCCAGTTGCGGACATCGCAGGCAACAGGCAACACCGTTCCTCCGGTTTCTTGCTCCAATTCTGTTGCGGTTTGCTTCAGTTTGTCCAGATTTCTGGAAGTAATGGCCACTTTGGCGCCCAGTTGTAAAAAATACCGTGTCATGGCTTTTCCCAGTCCGCTGCCACCGCCGGTTACGATGATGATTTTATCTTTCAGTGCGTCATCGCGCAACATTCCTTCTGTGTATTTCATAGCAATTTTGGTTAGAAAGTAAAGGTAAGGAATTTTAGAAATGCCGATTTAAAAATGATCATGCGGTACATAGAACAGAATTATCTTTAAGGGCTACATTCATTTAAAAGTAAAATAATTATGCCTATCATTACAGAAATTCCACCTATTAAACCTCCAAAAAACATAGATGAATCCCAGTAATCAGGATAATCCTTTCTTTCCCGTGTTTTCCATTTTTTTATTAAATTAAATGTATAAAGGATGGAGGCTATTAACAATAAAGATCCTAATAATATGTTACTTAATTCCATCATTTTAATTATAATGTCAGATGTTAAGAAATCATCACACCAATTCCTGCAGCACAAACCAACGTTCTTCCATAGTTTCCAGGCGGTTTGAAATATCTTTGAGTTTTTCTGAAATGCCCGCTATTTTTTCATAATCGGTTTCGTTGTTCAGGGCTTCCATCATTTGAGAACGCTCTTTCTCCAGCTTTGGCATTTCCTTTTCCAGGGTTTCTAGTTCGCGCTGTTCCTTGAAGGAAAGTTTCTTTTTCGCAACGGAAACCGGCTCCTGTTTTTTCTCTTCCGTTTCTTCTTTTTTCTCCTGCTGTGCTGATTCCTGACTTTCCTGAGATTTCATTTCGCGGTATTCGGAAAAATTGCCGGTGAAATTTCTGATCTTTCCGTCTCCTTCAAAAGCCAGTACATGATCCACAATTCTGTCCATGAAATACCGGTCGTGTGAAACAATAATCAAACAGCCCTGAAAATTCTGAAGGAAATTTTCCAGGACAGTCAGTGTCGGCAAATCCAGATCGTTGGTCGGTTCGTCAAAAATCAAAAAATTAGGGTTCTGATACAGCACATACATCAGGTGCAGCCTTCTTTTTTCGCCACCGGAAAGTTTAGAAATGGGCGAATACTGCGTTTGGTCGTCAAACAGGAAAAGCCTCAGAAACTGTGATGCCGAAATGGTTCTTCCATTGGCCAAAGGAAAATTCTCTGAAATATTCCGGATGAAATCAATCACCCTTTCCTCTTCATTATAGTTGAGGCCTTTCTGGGAAAAATACCCGAATTTGATGGTTTCCCCCGTTTCGATATTTCCGGAATCCATCGGTTCCAGGCCTTGAATAATGTTCAGTAAAGTGGATTTTCCGGTTCCGTTATTGCCCACAATTCCGATTTTTTCACCTCTCTGAAAAGAATAGGAGAAGTTTTTCAGCAATATTTTCTCCCCGAAACTTTTGCTGATATTTTTCAGTTCCAGGATTTTTTTGCCCAAGCGTTTCATTTCAAAATCCAGTTCCAGACCGGCTTTTCGGGTATCGGTTTTAGCAGTTTTTTCAGTTTCGTAAAAGGCATCAATCCTCGATTTCGATTTCGTGGTTCGGGCTTTCGGCTGTCTGCGCATCCATTCCAGTTCCTTTCGGTACAGGTTATTCGCCTTGTCGATGGTGGCATTCAGGTTTTCTTCCCGAATCATTTTATTTTCGAGATAAGTGGCATAACTTCCCTGATGGACGTGCAGATTTCTGTCTTCCAATTCCCAGATAATATCGCAAACCGCATCCAGAAAATAACGGTCGTGGGTCACCAGAAGCAAAGTCATATTGGCTTTGGAAAGGTAATGTTCCAGCCATTCCACCATTTCCACATCCAGGTGATTGGTAGGTTCGTCCAATATTAAAAGAACGTGTCGATGTTCAGCGCGGGTTTCTGTAAGGAGTTTTGCGAGAGCAATCCGCTTAATTTGTCCGCCCGAAAGGGTGCCCATTTTGGCGTTCAGATCTGTGATTTTCAACTGGAAAAGAAACTGTTTCATTTCATTTTCCAGATCCCAGGCTTTCTGAAGTTCCATTTCGGCAATGGCTTTTTCCATTTCCTTCGGATCTGCGGAAATCAGCGACTGATGGTATTTTTTCAATGCCTGAATCGGTGCAGAATCCAGTGTCATCATGAATTCTTCCACCGAAAGTAATGGGTCGAAATCAATTTCCTGATCAAAAAGCACCACCTGAATATCTTTGTGAACGGTGACATTTCCGCTGTCGGCAATTTCTTTTCCGGTAAGAATTTTCAAAAGGGTTGATTTGCCGGTGCCGTTTCTGGCCACGATAGCAATTTTATCGCCTTCATTCACGTTGAAAGAGATGTTTTCAAATAAGATTTTGATGCCGAAGGATTTGGTGAGATTTTCTGCCGAAACGTAATTCATCTGTCATTAAAATTATGGTGCTAAAATACGGATTTAACTATGGATAAAATCACTCCACCATCAGCTTCTCCAGGTCTCCCATATTCCCATTGAAAATATTCAAATCCACTTTTGTATTGATGCCGTACGCGATGCCGTTTTCCGTGAACTGCCACATCATCCAAGGATCTTCCGGGCTGGGCTGAGGAACGTCGTTATAGTTGGCCAGCCATAGCGGGTAACCGTCAAATTCTCCCCGAAGCTCATTTCGGTAATAGTGGTAATAGGTATAAATAATGGGCTTTTTCCCGTATTTTTCCTCTACAATTTTTATCCAGATTTTCAGGTTTTCGATCAGTTTTTTTCTGGAATATTTCACAGGCCTTTTTTCAATATCCAAAACGGGAACCAGATCGCCGCCTTCCAGTTTCACGGTTTCCAGAAAATTATTGGCCTGCCGCACAGGATCTTCATCCGGCCGGTAAAAATGATATGCACCGCGAATCAGTTCGTGCTTTTGTGCCGTGGTCCAGAATTCATCAAAATTCCGATCCTTGCCGCGGTTTCCCATCGTTGCCCGTAAAATCACAAACCTCAGCGGGATCGAGCGGTTGCCAATGCTCAGGCTGTCCCATTGCAAATCTTTCGGATTCTGGTAATGGGAAATATCAAAACCGAAAATCTTATCCGCATACATTCCTGTAATCTTGTCGATTCTTTCGGCTTCAAAGGCGGTGTTTTTTAATTTTTTATGTTCGAAACGGTTAAAATAATAAGCATAATAAAAGGCAATTTTTTCTTTCAGATAGAATCCCGTTCCGGAAAGTGCAAAGAACAACACAGCAAGCAGGAGCAACCGGCGGAAAATTACTTTCCGTCTTCTTTTCTGATGCAAACGCCTCTTGCTGCCAATTCTGGTTCTTTTTCTTGCCATTTCGGTGCAAAACTAAAATTTTAAAGATGAAGATGGTATAATAATTTCTGTAAATTTGTGATATTATGGAAACACGAGAAAAAATAGTGATTATTGGTGGTGGCTTTGCCGGATTACAACTCGCCAAGACACTCAACAATAAGAATAAAAAAGTTTTGGTGATCGACAAAGTGAACCATCATATGTTTCAGCCGCTTTTTTATCAGGTCGCCTGCGGAAGAATTGAACCTTCCAACATTTCTTTCCCATTCCGAAAGATTTTTCAGCGTTCCCGCAACACGCAATACAGGATGACAGAGGTACAAAGCGTCGTTCCGGAAGAAAACAAACTGGTTACCGAAGACGGAGATTTTCATTATGATCAACTCGTTATCGCAACGGGATGCAAAACCAATTTCTTCGGGAATTCAAAAATGGAACACTTGACCTTCGGAATGAAAAATACCCAGGAAGCCATTTCCATCAGAAACCATGTGTTGCTGACTTTTGAAAAACTGATTATTGAAAAAAGACGCAGCGACGATGGAAACTGGAATATTGTCATCGTAGGAAGCGGACCGACAGGTGTGGAGCTTGCCGGTGCTTTTGCGGAAATGAAGAAATATATTCTGCCGCGTGATTATCCGCACATGAATTTCGATGAACTTAAAATTATTCTGATCAGTTCCACAGAAAAACCCCTGACTTCTATGAGCGTGGAGTCTCAGCAGAAGTCGGAAGAATATCTCAAAGAATTTGGTGTTATTTTCATGAAGGGTGAAATGGTGACCGGTTATGACGGTAATAAAGTCTTCATGCAGAGCGGAAAAGAAATCGCCAGCAATAATGTCATCTGGGCAGCAGGAGTTACTGGAAATGTAATCGATGGAATGAATCCGGAGGTGGTGTTCAGAAACCGCTATAAAACCGACCGTTACAATCGCGTTTTAGGATATGAAAATATTTATGCCATTGGTGATATAGCCTACATGGAAACCCCAAAATATCCCGACGGACATCCGCAGGTGGCAAACGTGGCCATCAATCAGGGAAAGAATCTCGGAAAAAACTTTCTGAAGAAGAACCGCTCCGACTGGAAAGAATACGAATACAGAGATCAGGGAAGTATGGCGACGATAGGTAAGCACAGAGCGGTGGTAGATTTGCCCAATTTTAAATTTCAGGGTATTTTTGCATGGTACTTCTGGATGTTTCTTCACCTGATGCTGATTCTTTCGGTGCGGAACAAACTGGCAGTTTTCTTCAACTGGATGTGGAGCTATGTGAACAAAGATTCATCGCTGAGGCTCATCATTATTCCTAATAAAAAGAATAAAACCGAACAATGAGAATTGATATCATCAGTGTGTTGCCCGAATTGATGGAGAGCCCGTTCCAGGCCTCTATATTGAAAAGAGCAGTGCAGAAAGGACTTGCCGAAGTTCATTTTCACCAGTTGCGCGACTGGAGTACCGGAAAATACCGGCAGATTGACGATGAGCCTTACGGTGGAGGAGCCGGAATGGTGATGATGGTGGAACCCCTGGATAAATGTATTTCGGAACTGAAATCCCAACGGAATTATGATGAAATTATTTATCTGACTCCCGAAGGCGAAACCCTGAACCAGAAAATCGCCAATTCGCTTTCTATAAAAAATAATCTGATGTTCATTTGCGGACATTATAAGGGAATTGATCAGCGGGTTCGCGATCTCCATGTTTCCAAAGAAATTTCCATCGGCGATTATGTGCTTACCGGCGGCGAACTGGCAGCGTGTGTTTTGGCAGATTCGGTGATCCGTTTGTTGCCAGGCGTTCTGAACGACGAGCAGAGTGCTTTGACCGACAGTTTTCAGGACGATCTGCTGTCACCACCCATCTATACAAGACCTGAAGAGTATAAAGGACTGAAAGTTCCGCAGGTTTTGCTTAGTGGGAATTTTGCAAAAATAGAACAATGGCGGCATGATGAAGCCGTTCGTATTACCCGTGAACGCAGGCCGGATCTGTTAGGCGAAGACTAGCTTTTATGAATTTAAAATGAAAAAAATCCTTTTGATAATAGTGCTGTTATTCTATACGGCAGGCTATTCGCAAAAACCCGTTACGGCAGTAAAGAAAGAATTTACTGAGAAAGTTCTTCAGCAGAAAATCATGTCCTTTGACGGAAAGAAAATAACTGTTGGTGAAGTTTTGAAACCCTATCAAGGCAAAGTCCTGATTATCGATTTCTGGGCGAGCTGGTGCCGCGACTGCATTCTGGCGCTGCCCAAAACGGAAGAAATAAAAAACCGTTTCCCGGAAGTAGAATTTGTGTATTTCTCTTTAGACCGCACTTATGATCAGTGGAAAAAAGGCCTTGATAAATACGGAATTGCCGGTCAGAAAAACTACTGGTTCGATGAAGGCTGGAAAAATAGCTTTAACAATTATATCGAATTAAATTGGGTTCCACGCTTTATGGTGATTGATCAACAGGGCAAAATTGCCGATTATTATGCTATTTCTCCAGAAGATCCGGAATTATTGGAAACGCTTCACCGGCTTACCTCTGAATAACGGTGCTGGCTTTCCACAGCAGAAAAATGGATTGAAATATCTGCAACCCCATTGTTTTTTATATGATGAAAATGATCATCGCGAAAAACTTATTGCTTAAAAAAACAGCCGGAAGATTTTCCGGCGCATATTAATGAAAGAGTCGCTGTTCAGGGATCTTACCAGAAACCGAGAGCATCGTCCTTATTGTCGTCTTCCTCTTCGTCGTCTTTTGCTGCAAAATTAATAAAGCTTTCTGCAATGTCCGTCAGGTCTTCATCGGTTTCTTCTTCTTCTTGCAATGTCGTATGAAGCAGATCGGAAGCCTCGTATAATTCCAGTGTTTCGGCCAAAGCGGCCAGTCCGCCGTAGGTTGCTATCTCATAATGTTCTACTTTCTGTGCAGCAATAATAAGAGCGGCATCCCGGGTCATGCTTCCTTCTTCCGTGTTTTCAATAACGGATTCGCCTTCTTTAACGATGCCGATAATGGCTTCACATTTTTTTTCTTCAGGTTCTTCACCGATGAGTTTGAAAACTCTTTCCAGGCGGGAGATGTGCTTTTGGGTAAGAAGATAATGGTCTTCAAAAGCCTCCTGAAGTTCATGAGTAGTCGCTGCTTTCTGCATTTTGGGCAAGGCTTCCAGGATGTGTTTCTCTGCGTACAGAACATCCTTTAGTGCGTCGGTGAAAAATTTGAACAACGGTCCGTCCCGTTCAGTTTCTGATGGTTTTTGATTTGGATTCTCTTTATTTTCGGAGTTTCCATTCGTTTCCAACGTCTGTCTTTTGGCTTCCGAATTGTTGTTCATGTTCACTTCTTTTTCTTTTGAAACCGAACCTTTTGGGGTTTTCTCAGCAGTTTTAGCTGTGGCAGCGGGATTTTTATTGGTATCCATATTTTTTGATTTTTAAAAACCGGCTGCATTACGCAGCCAGTTGTGGGTGATAGAATAGATTAGTTATTACGTCTGTTTCTGCTTCCGAATCCGCCCCGGCGTCTTGCATTGTCTTCGGAGGTGAATCTGCCCCTTTCATCATGATACGGATTTCCTCTTTGTGAAGATCTGCGTGATCCACCTGAATTTCTGCCGGATGAGCTGCCTCGTCTTGAAGATGAACCGGAGTTTCCTCTGTTACCGGACGAACTCCTTCCGGAGCGGGAACCGCTGTCACGCGATGAACCGCGGCCTTCCGAGATGAACCTTCCCCGGCTGTCTTTTGGTTGATCATCTGCTGATCTGCCTCTGCCGGATGATCTGCCTCTGCCGGATGATCCTGAACTTCTTCCGGAAGATGACCCTGATCTTCCACGACCGGATGAACCTCTGCCAGAAGAACCTCTTCCGGATCTGGAAACAAATCTGCCCTGGTCGTCTCGTGGCTGATCATCTGCCGATGAACCTCTGCCAGATCCGGAGCGACTTCTTGATCTGTTTGAACCTGAACTTCTTGCTGAGGAGGAGCGGGAGCTTCTTCTTCCGCCTCTTCGTCTGTCATCATCGTCGTCATCGTCGTCATCGTCCCAATCGTCCTCGTCCCAGTCCTCGTCATCATCCCAATCCTCGTCATCGTCCCAATCCTCGTCATCGTCCCACTCATTATCGTATTCATCATCATCCCAGTCATCGTCGTCATAATCGTCGTAGTCTTCATCATCATACTCATCGTCATAATAACGGTTGTTATAGTCATCATCATAGTAATCTCTGTCGTCCTCATCATCCCGATACGAACGGTTTCTGCCTGAGTTTCGTGATCCTGAACCTCTCATGGAAGTTCTTCTGCCGGAAGAAGACGATGGTCTTCTGTTACCGGAATTTCTTCTAATTGCCATAATAATAATATTTTGTGATTTGGTGATGCTAAGATATTACGACAATTTCATAAAAAAAAGCGGAGCGGTGTTAAAGTTTTACAATAATATGGAGTTTGAAATGAAAAAGTGATAAAGATATTACTTAATTGTTTAATACCTTTTATCGGTTGCTTTCTCTGCTGTGTACAAAAGTGAAGCAGGAATTACCGGTAGACTATATTAAATAAGAAATTATTTACGAATTTTATTGCAGAAATTTTGGAAATCAGTCAGCAATTTTGAATGATCAATGATATTGAATTTTTTAATGTTCTGCATCGGATTCTTGTGTGGATTCACGAAAAATAATTAACACAAACGATCAGAAGTTGGTTTCGAACAGTAATTATAGTGGATAAGATGTAACGTGCAGACAATAAAGTTATAATGAATTAATTTTACACGTCGGGAGATATGAATTGTTAGGGAGGTTCTTTAGGATTTTTTAACAGTCATCATGTTCAGTTGTCAACAGTCTTACTCATCATATTATAATAATTCCAGGCGGCGATGAAAATTCCGGCGGTTTCCGTGCGCAACCGCTGATTTCCCAACGTGACCGATTTGATGCCTTTTTCGGTGAGTAATTTGATTTCGTTGGGACTGAAATCGCCTTCCGGACCGATGAGGAAAGTAATATGATCTCTTGGTTTTAGTGCGTTTAGGTTGGTTCTTTCGAAAGAAGGGTCACAGTGCGCAATGTAAGTTGTTTCCAGATCTGTGGTGGAGATAAAATCTTGTAGTTTTACCATAGGATGAATCACAGGGAAATGAACCCGCAGCGACTGTTTCGAGGCGCTGATGGTCTGTTTTTTTATCTTTTCGGGATTAATGATTTTCCGTTCAGATTTATCGGTCTGGAGAAAAGTAATTTCAGAAACACCCAGTTCGGTAGCTTTCTCAATGAAAAACTCAGTTCGGTCAATATTTTTTGTCGGGGCAATGGCAATATGAAGTTTCGGTGAAAAATCCGGCAGGGCTTTTTCGATGGCGGAAACCTCAATATTTGCTTTTTTACCTTCCAGAACAAGAGTTCCTTTGGCCAGATTTCCTTTTCCATCGGTTATGGAAATTTCTTCGCCGATGCGCATGCGGAGTACTTTTATTATATGCTGTTGCTCGTCCGCATCAATGGTGGTTTCCGGAAATACAGTGCCGAAAAAAAGTTTCATATTGTGAAGGTTTATTTTGTAAAAGATTCCTCCAGGTCATATCTTGCAGATGCCGATACTGAGAGGTCGGAGAACTCACCTCTTTCATATTTCAGTTGTGCCACCATGGCAATCATCGCAGCATTATCCGTCGTATATTCAAATTTGGGAATGTAAATATTCCAGCCCAGTTTTTCTTTATTGGTCAACATCGCTTCGCGCAAACCTGAATTGGCAGAAACGCCGCCGGCGATGGCTACTTCAGAGATCTGATATTCAGCGGCTGCCTTTTCCAGTTTCAGCATGAGCGTTTCCGTAATGGTTTTTTGTACCGATGCACAGAGGTCATTCAGGTTTTCCGAAATAAATTCCGGATTCTTTTTCAGTTCCTTCTGAATAAAGTAGAGTACAGATGTTTTCACACCACTGAAAGAATAGTCGTAACCGTCCATTTTCGGTTTGCTGAAGGTGAAGACATTGGGATCGCCCGTTTTGGCCAACTTATCCACGATGGGACCCGCAGGATAATCAAGGCCAAATAATTTCCCTATTTTATCGAAAGCTTCGCCTGCTGCATCGTCGATGGTTTTGCCGATAATTTTCATATCAAAATAATCCTCAACAAGCACAATCATGGTATGTCCGCCACTGACAGTAAGGCATAAAAATGGGAATTTGGGCGGCACAGGATTTGCATCCTCGATGAAATGCGCCAAAATATGGGCCTGTAAATGGTTGACTTCAATTAAGGGAACATCCAGACTCATCGCGAGAGATTTTGCAAAGGAAGTACCTACGAGCAGTGAGCCTAAAAGTCCGGGACCGCGGGTAAAACCGATAGCGGAAATCTCATTTTGTTGTATATTTGCTTTGGTGAGAGACTGATGGATGACGGGAATGATATTTTGCTGATGGGCACGCGAAGCCAACTCGGGGACAACCCCGCCGTATTCGTTATGAATAGTCTGGCTAGCAGCTATATTTGACAGTATCCTGTTTCCTTTGATGACTGCAGCCGAAGTATCGTCGCAGGACGATTCTATCCCTAAAATTATTGATCCGTTCATTACGATGGCAAATTTAGAAAATAACAATCAAAATAACGACACTCCGCCGGATCCTTCCGGTAAAAAGAAACCAAGCTCTTCTGCTGTGGATCAAATTAATGAAAAAATTACTGAAACCGCACAAGACCTGAAAGAAGGAGTTAAAACGGTGGCTCACGAAGCTAAAAAAGCCGTTGAAAATCCTGTGCAAACCGTAGGAAATCTTGCAGAACAGGCCACGAAAGATGTGACCAGCGTAAAATGGTGGGCCAAATTGTTGTTGATTATTTTCTGGTCAGCGTTAGGAATTGTGGTTTCCGTTTTAATCGTGGTTAATTTGCCTGCTACAAAAAAATGGGCAGCCAATCAGGCACTTCAGGTTTTAAATCAGGACTTTAAAGCCGAAATGTACACGGATGATGTTCAGGTCAATTACTTCGGAGATGTCATTGTGAACGGACTGAGGATTAAAGATCACAAAGGCCTTGAGTTTATTAAAATAAAACAATTCCGGGCCAATTCAAACTGGTTGGCGCTGGTGAGAAATGCTCTTTCAGCGAACAATAATTCTTTAAGTTTTAACGCTTTAACGCTAACCAATGCAGATATCAAGGTCATTACCTATGAAGGCGACAGCATCTCGAATTTTATCCGCTATATCGATAATTTTGATTCAGGAAAAGAAAGAGATCCGGGTACGCCGCCTTTTCAGCTGGATTCCAGAGTTCATCTTATCAACTCCCGTGTTTCGATTGTCAACAAAAACAGTGAGGGAGAAGAGGGAAATTGGCTTCAGGCAGAAAATCTGAACCTTAAAGCTCCTAAAATAAAGGTGAATGGCGGTGATGTCTTTGCCCAGATTAATAACCTGAATTTCACGACCACACGTTGGGGTAAAAAACATTACGTTGATACTTTTTCCACAGAAGCAGCACTAACCGACGATTTTCTTTTGCTGAAAGACCTTACCATCAATACCGACCACAGTTTGCTGCAGGGAGATTTGAAATTCAATCTCAATAACGGTTCCTGGAGTAATTTTACCGAGAGGGTACGCTGGGAAATGGAACTGAAACGCGGAAGCCAGATCAGCGGTTATGACATCAGTTATTTTGTTACCGATTGGGATAATTATAAACCCGTCAATATTTCCGGGAGAATGGCAGGGCCGCTCAATAATTTTCATCTGCATGATTTCGTGCTCGGAAATAAACAAGTGAGTATCAATACCAGCACGATGAAACTGGCAAACCTGATGGAAGGTGATTTTCTTATTGAAACCAACCATCTTTCTACCGATTTTACCTATCGTGATCTGAAAGCGATGCTTCCTTCTTTTATCTCTGAACCAATGAAAGATTTTGCGGACGATTTCGGACGGCTCAGGTACACCGGTGCAGCGCGCATCACACCAAAACAAATTTTTGTTCCGCGTGGAAACCTGATCACAGGAATTGGGCGGGCGTTTGTCAGGAACTTTTACCTGACCGATTATTCCAACGACATACCCAAATACAGAGGTTATGCCGAAGTGACGGATCTGAATACGTTTGCCATCACCAAAAGCAAAGAAGTAGGTTTAATTTCAGGAAATTTCCAGTTGGACGGGCAAAGTTTCGATGTGAATACCATGAGGATCCGGACCACTTCGCGCATCAGCAAAATTGAAATTCTGAATAAAGAAATTAATAATGTTTATCTGAACGGACTTCTGAATGAAAAGGTGTACACGGGAGTTATTAATGTAGACGACCAACAGGCAAGAGCGAATGTGGAAGGGCGTATTGATTTCAGAACCTCCAGAATTCGGGCGGATGTAGCCGCTAATATCCGGCATCTGAATCTGACTTACTTTACGGGCGGAAAAGGAACTCAGAATATCAGCGGAAATCTGAAAGGTAATCTGTCGATGACGGATTTGAATGACATGACGCTGGATGCCAACCTGAACGGCGTGAGTTTCAGCACCGGAAAGGAGCGGTTTGATATTCCGACTGCAGACGTAAAAGCCTTTTTTGAAAACGGAAACAGAGTCGTTTCGGTGAATGCCCCCGGTGCAGTGAATGGGAAAATTACCGGAAAATATAATCTGGCCGATCTGCAGGAGATGATCACGAACGGACTGAATAAAATTCTGGTAGGGCCACCTCCAAGAAAAATGTTCCGGAACCAGCAGTTTAATATTGAATTTGAGGTGCGGCAGAATATCGTCAATTATTTTATGCCGGAACTTCGGATTTCCAATGGTGCTTTTGTGATCGGATCTTACGACGGCAACGAAAACAATCTGGTATTAAACCTTGATGCTACAGAGATTAAATATTACTTCAAAGGAACTCAGGAAATAAATGAAGCAGAACCTGTTTTGGTTTCAGCAAATCCACCTGCAGTAGAGGTCATCAAAGACAGCATTCTCGTGAACAACCTTGCAGTGAGAATTAATACTGCCAATCTGGAAGAACAGATTTTTGCCAAAATAGACCGTGGTGTTTATGGTGAAAATATCTTCAGAGAAGTCACGATTACCGGAAATAAGGAAAATAATCAACAGTTAAATATCGGTGTGAGTCTTCAACATGGAGACGAGGAAGATGAGGTGAAAGGAGCATTGCAGCATTATGCCGTTAATTTCAATCAAACCACCAATTCTGCTGGAGATTATATCGTACGTTTCGACCCAACTGCACTCACCCTGAATGATGTCACCTGGCATATAGACACCAGCCCTGCCCTGAATCATTCTGTGATCTACCGCAAGGCTACCGGCGACATTGAACTGGAAAATGTGAGAATTTATTCCCAAGACAGCGAGCTTTTCGTGAAAAATGCGCTTTTTAAATCAGGATCTGATTTTGTGGCTGACGGAGAAGTTAAAAACTTTCAGGTTGCGAAACTTCTCGAAATGCAGGAAGACGGAAATTCACTGGATATTCAGGGAGTAGCCAACGGTATTTTTAATATCAGGATGAATGGCGGCAATCTGGAACCACTGGTCAACCTTCGGGTTCAGGATATTTCGATGGGAGGAGAGGATATGGGAATCATTACGGTTGTTGCTAAAAGCAGTGATATTCCGAATGTTTTTGATGTAGATGCTAAAGTGGTTTCGGCTGGAATTATCGGAAATAACAATCTGGATGTCAGTGGAACGATAGATAATAATACGCCTTCTCCAACGCTGAATATCCACGCCAATATGGACGATTTTGATCTTCGTTTTGCCAATCAGTTTGTAAAAGGAATTTTCAGTAACCTGAGAGGAAAAGCTAATGGCTCGCTGGCGATAACAGGAACTTTGAAAGAAGTGGATTACAGCGGTGATATTTCGCTGAAAGATTTCGGATTAAAACTCGATTTCACCGGTGTAGACTATTCCTTTGATGATACCATGGTTCATCTTACCCGCGGTGCTGCAGTGCTGAATAACATTGGTGTTCGTGATGGCCGGGCCAATTCGAGCGGTACCATTTCCGGAGCAATTTATTTTGAAACGCTGGCTTCTATGGCGGTGGAACTCATTATGAGGGCAGATAATCTATTGATGCTCAATTCAACGCAGGAAGATTACGACCTGTTTTGGGGAAGAATTTACGGAGAGGGTGATCTGTATGTTTCCGGGCCTGTGAATTCGTTGAGTATTCAAACGCCTAATATGAGAGCACTGAATAACAGTGTGTTTACCTTTAATTCCAATTCCACTTCAAATGTAGAAGAATTTAAAATGCTTCGGTTTCTAAAAGAAGATGACAAAGGCAGCATTATTACCGAAAGTGTAGAAAGGTCTGGTGCGAATATGAATATTAACTTCAGGCTGACTGTGGATAAAGGTACCACGGTGAATGTTCTTGTAGGTGATGATATCGGAAATATCTCTGTGAGAGGTGCTTCGGAAGACCTCAGATTCCACATGTCGCGAAACGGAAATATAGAAATGAACGGTGGATATATTGTAGATACAGGAACCTTTACTTCCAAAGCAGTGCTGAACCGTACTTTTCAGATTGAGAAAGGAAGCAGCATCTTGTGGGATGGCGATGCGATGACGCCTTCGCTGGATATTACCGCTAATTATGTGCGTACGGTTTCCAATGCTGGCGATTATCTCGGTGTCGGATATCTGCAGCCGATACAGGTGCTTCTGCAAACTAAAATCACTCAAACGCTGAACAATCCTAAAATTTCTTTGGGAGTTTCTGCGATGGATGTTTCCAGCCAGATAAAAGAAACACTGGCTTCCAGAATGAACGAAGAGGATGAACGAGTTATTCAGTTTGGTTCTGTTTTACTGATGAACAGGTTCAATACTTCTGCTACCGGTTTTAATGTCGCAAACATTGCAGAAGACACGGGTTATAATATTTTATTTAAACAACTCGGTTCGGTACTCAATACCATCAGCAGCGAATTTCAGATTGATTTAAATTATATCAAAGGAGATGAAGCGTCGCAAACCAGAGACCGTGCGAATGCGGGAGTCAGTTTTGCGCTCTCGCCGCGGGTGAGTGTGAAAACCGGTTTGGGGATTCCGCTTTCCCGAGGTTCTGAAGGAACCAATACGGATTATCTTTCAGGAGAAGGGACCATAGAGTATGATGCGTCCAAGAAAAATGACGGTACTTTGGTTCTTCGAGGATATTCCAAACCCATGAATATCGGAATGGGAACCCAGATGGGAACCAATAGTGCTGCGAATCAAGCCTATGGAGTAGGGGTAGTTTGGAGTAAGAGTTTTAACAGAATCTTTGGAAGTAAGAAAAATGATAAAAATCATGTTCCAAAACTTGCTTCAGACACCATTACTTCTGAAAAGAAAGATTCATTACAATAACATATTAACAAGCAAAACATAAGATTTGGTTAAAAACTGTTAATCTTTAAATGAAAATGCATATTATAATATTTTTTTGTAAATTTGCAAAAAATATATACATTCTTTACTAATATTATAATTTAAGACAATGAACTATCAACTGGACGAAATAGATAAGAAAATACTCGATTTTCTGGTAGAAAACACAAGAATGCCTTTTACGGAAATTGCCAAGCAAATGGATGTATCTGCAGGTACCATTCACGTAAGGGTTAAGAAAATGGAAGATGCCGGAATTATCCTGGGTTCTTCACTGAATATTGATTACACTAAACTGGACTATTATTTTACAGCATTCATAGGAATTCTTCTTACCAAATCCAACCGAACCCACGAGGTCCTCAGAGAACTTTCCAAAATTCCAAACGTTGTGGAAATTAGCGTAATTTCCGGGAAGTACAATATCTTCTGTAAAATCCGGGCAAAAAACACCGACGATGCCAAGAAAATTATTTATCAGATCGATGACATTCAGGATGTAATGAGAACCGAAAGTATGATCTCTATGGAAGAATATCTGAGTGATAAAAACAGACTCATCAACGCTGTAAGAATCTAATACGGTACTTTCAGCTTACTCATAAAAAAACTTATGACATTGTTCATAAGTTTTTTTTTGTTCTTATCTTTACAGCTTATGAAAAACAACTATTTTAAAGGCGAAACCTCTGAACGGGATTTGGGATTTTACCTTTCGCTGATAGCCATGTTGCTATTTGCACTTATGGGTATTGGGATAGATGTAGACCAGTTTTTGCAACAGCAGGAGAAAAATGTGCAGATACCTTCCTGGTATTTCTATCTGATTTTTGCCGTTGATTTGGTGATTCTCATTTCTTTGGCTCTCATTTATTTCTACCGGAAAGTGGGTGTTTTTCTCTTTCCTCTGGCCATGGCGGCTCATTTTCTTTTTCATATTTATTATTTAGACACCTTCCTGTATTCGGACGTTACGGCGCTTTTCCTCTATACCGGAATCGGTCTGCTCGCTTTTATTCCCAAGTGGCAGTTTTTTAAATAACATTATTTCCCCTGAACAGATAAGAAAAAACATGATGAAAATCAGCAGTGCTTTAATTAAGATAAGTTTGTCTTAATTAGAAATAATACCTAATTTTGTTCTCACAAATAAAATAATTAAGATGACAACATTAGAAAAAACCATCGGAGAAATTGTAGCAGAAGATTTCAGATCGGCTGCGGTATTCAAAAAATATGGAATCGATTTTTGCTGCAAAGGGAACAGAAGCATTGCCGAAGCCTGCGAACCGAAAGGCATCGATCCTGCGAATATCTATAACGAGTTGGAGAACTTCCGTAATGTTCATTCAGAAAATACAGATTTTAATTCCTGGCCATTGGATTTATTGGCAGATTATGTGGAACGGATGCACCACAGGTATGTTGAAGAAAAGACGCCAATTTTGATCCAGTTTTTACAGAAAATTGCTAAAGTTCACGGGGAGCGTCATCCCGAACTTCACGAAGTATACGAACTCTTCATGGAATCGGCTCAGGATTTAGGAGCACACATGAAAAAAGAAGAACTGATCCTGTTTCCGTTTATCAAAAAAATGATTCAGGTGCAGCGCGACGGTACTCCTTTGGACACTGCACACTTTGGAACCGTTGAAAATCCGGTAGCCATGATGAAACATGAACACGCTGTAGAAGGAGAAAGGTTCCAGAAAATCGCGGAACTGACCAATAATTATCAGTTTCCGGAAGATGCGTGCAATACGTATCGCGTCAGTTTCCAAATGCTGGAAGAGTTTGAAACCGATCTACACAAGCATATTCACCTGGAAAATAATATTCTTTTCCCGAAAGCCATCGAGTTGGAGAAAACCCTGAGAAATTAATATTTACAGCAAACTGAAAGGATTTCATTAATGTATTATCCGTAAATTTTAAATCCGCATAGTACCAATCCATATATTTTTCTAAATTTGAATGTCCCTGTTTTCAGGGGCATTTTTTAATTTTTAACCTATGGGCAAAGGACTGACCACCATTCTTTTTTTGATTGTTTCCAATGTTTTCATGACCCTGGCGTGGTACGGACATCTGAAGTTCGGGGAAATGGGTTGGCTGAAGAAAGCAGGAATTTTCGCAGTTATTCTGATCAGTTGGAGCCTTGCGTTGTTTGAATATATGTTTCAGGTTCCTGCTAACAGGATTGGTTTTGAAGGAAATGGCGGCCCTTTCAGCCTGTTTCAGCTGAAGGTGCTTCAGGAAGTCATTACACTCATCGTCTTTGTAATTTTTGCCGTCGTGTTTTTCAAGAACATACGGCTTAGCCTCAATCATCTGTACGCCTGTATCTGCCTCATTCTGGCGGTGTATTTCGTATTCAAAAAGTAAATTAGTTGGTAGCAACCATTATTTTCTTCACTTTCGTATTATCAAAACCAAGCGCATTTATTTCATCAGGGCTGGTCAACGTCTTCACAGTTTTGACTTTTTTTTCGCCCATTTTTTCTATAAACTTTTTGTACGTCATCACTTTACCATTCCACAGATAAACGGTTTCCGATTCCTGTTGTTTCAGCACCTGCTGTATCTGTAACATTTGTTCGTTTTCCTGATAAGATCTGGGATAATCAATGATGGGTTCAGCGTTTCCCAACGTGTAAGCAGATTTTCCGCTGTTGCAGGAAGCCAACACAAGAATAACTGAAAGGGGAACGATTTTTTTCATGGATTAAAGTGATAAATCAACAGTTGATCCCTCAAAGATAAAAAAACACACCCGAAAGCGTGTTTAAATTGTAATTCAATTTAAAAATAACTTTGCCAAAGTTGCACACCATGAGACCTCGAACGCGGGTGTTGTTCAACATTTGCTCAAGATTCAATATTTACCAACTTTAACCCATTTTTCAGAATTAGCATTTTTAAGTCTAAGCAAGCGAAAATTCTTAAAGTCTTTCGTTGCATATTCTAAATTATAGGTTAGAATATCTTCACTGGGTTCGTAAGGACGAGGATTGTAGGATTTAACACTAACTTTGATTAAGTAGGATTTGTTAGCTAATTTCTCTTTTACGGCTGGAAGTGTCCATAACTCTCTTCGATATATAAATCTAGATTTTTCAGGGACATAGCTGTTTAATTTTGTTAAGAAAGCATCATCTTTTGGCAAGGCTTCAATTTCCTTTAATGAATCATTTTCAATAAGAAACATACTATTTAATAGAAATCGACCATCCATAAATGACCAAGCTATAATTTCTCCTGGAATATATTCGTAAAGGTCCGGTTTTTCTTCTAAATGTTCTATTGATTTTTGGAATTCCAACAATACCTTTTCAGAATAATTTTCAGGTTTGAATTTCTTTTGCAATTCTTCCAATGTAAAGGTTTGAGCATAGGAAATTGTACTTACAGATAAAAAAAATAAGAAAGAAAAGATACTTTTCATAGAATTATAAAATTTTAATTTTTTTTACAGTTTTCGAGGTAGACTTATCGTGGATTAATGTTATGAATCAGCAACTGATTTCTCAAAGATATAAAAAACACACCTGAAAGCATGTTTAAATTATAATTAAATTTAAAAATATTTTAATTTCAAACTGAAAAAAACTTTGCCAAAGTCTTAAACCTTGGCAAAGTTGCACACCATTGAAAGTGTGATTATAATATCGTGTTTAAAAGGGTTTTATCTTTTCAAAATTCTTTGTACCGCTTCTTTCACGGCAGCGGCGTCTATTTTATATTTCTTCATCAGCTCTGCCGGGGTAGCAGATTCTCCGAAAGTATCGTTAACGGCTACAAATTCCTGTGGAGTCGGCCGCTTTCTCGCGAGCATTCCGGCAACAGATTCTCCCAGTCCACCTAAATAATTGTGTTCTTCAGCGGTCACAATTTTTCCGGTTTTCTCTACAGATTTTAAAATGATTTCTTCATCCAGCGGTTTGATTGTGTGAATGTTAATCACTTCACAGGAAATGCCTTCCTTCTCCAGCTCTTCTGCTGCAACCAACGATTCCCATACCAGATGTCCTGTAGCTACGATGGTCACATCCGTTCCTTCCTGAAGCAGAATTCCTTTTCCGATTTCAAATGGCATGTCTTCCGGCAGGAAAACAGGAACTGCGGGGCGCCCGAATCTGAGGTACACCGGGCCTTCGTACTCTGCAATTGCGATGGTAGCGGCTTTGGTCTGGTTGTAATCACATGGGTTGATCACCACCATTCCCGGAAGCATTTTCATCATTCCGATATCTTCCAGAACCTGATGCGTTGCTCCGTCCTCGCCCAACGTTAATCCGGCATGAGAAGCACAAATCTTCACATTTTTTCCTGAATAGGCAATGGATTGACGAATCTGATCATAAACCCTGGAAGTAGAAAAATTCGCAAACGTTCCCGTAAAAGGAATTTTGCCGTTGATGGTAAGTCCGGCTGCGATGCCCATCATATTGGCTTCAGCAATTCCCACCTGAATAAATCTTTCCGGTGCTTTTTCGATGAATTTCTCCATTTTCAAAGAACCGATGAGGTCTGCACAAAGGGCCACCACATTCGGGTTTTTATCTGCCAGTTCTGCAAGGCCGGCACCAAATCCGGAGCGTGTATCTTTTTTTTCTGTGTAGGTAAATTTCATTTTTTTGGTATTGAAGATTAATAATCAGCAGGAGCTTCCAGATAGAGTTGTTTGATTCCTAAAGCGAGTTGCTCATCATTCGGGGCTTTTCCGTGCCATGCGTGGGTTCCCATCATGTAATCAATTCCGAATCCCATTTCGGTGTTCAGAATAATCGCGATCGGTTTTCCGTTTCCGGTTTCTGTTTTGGCTTTCTCCAGAATAGCAATCACGGCTTCCAGGTCGTTTCCGTTTTTCTCATTGAGGACCGTCCATCCGAAAGCTTCCAGTTTCGCATGCAAATCTCCCAGACTCATCACATCATCCACATCTCCGTCAATCTGGCGGTTGTTGTAGTCGATGGTGGAAATCAGATTGTCCACTTTGTGGTGTGCTGCAAACATCAGGGCTTCCCAGATTTGTCCTTCCTGCAATTCTCCGTCGCCGTGAAGAGAAAATACCAAGCCTTTGTCACCATCCATTTTCTTTCCCAAAGCAGCTCCTACTGCAACAGAAAGTCCCTGTCCCAAAGAACCGGAAGCAATACGGACTCCAGGCAAACCTTCGTGCGTGGTAGGATGACCCTGCAATCTGGAATCCAGTTTTCTGAAGGTTCTCAGTTCATCTACCGGAAAAAAGCCAAATCTTGCGAGAGTGGAATAAAATACGGGCGAAATATGGCCGTTGGATAAAAAGAAAAGGTCTTCATTTTTGCCTTCCATGGTGAAGGGTAAGGAATAGTTCATCACCTTTCCGTACAGTGCGGTAAAATATTCTGTGCAGCCGAGACTTCCTCCCGGATGTCCTGAATTGAC
The DNA here is from genome assembly GCF_003336205.1 of Chryseobacterium lacus. Classification (GTDB taxonomy): domain Bacteria; phylum Bacteroidota; class Bacteroidia; order Flavobacteriales; family Weeksellaceae; genus Chryseobacterium_A; species Chryseobacterium_A lacus. The sequence continues at coordinate 193,410 of NZ_QPIE01000002.1, read as the reverse complement.
AGCGTGTACCATCCGGATAATATCTCTTCTGATTTGGGTTGTAAGAGATTTCAGCTCTTCAATACTTTTGCTCATTTTGCTTGATTTATCTGCGTGCAAATTTACGGTTTTTATACGGGTTGGGAAAATGAACCTTTCAGGGTATCGGCATATTTTCCCACTATCGCCAACCTGTTGGTGCAATGATTCGTCGCGGTTGAGTTGGTGGGTATTTGAGCTTTTTTCAGATTAAAACGTCTAGAAAATTATTTTTTCCTGATAAGCCAGAGTCCGATGAAGGTAAGGAGTCCGTTGATGATGATAAGTTCCACCCCGATTCTGTAGTCTGAATAATGAGTTACCATCGTATTGATGGCATAAGTGAGTACCGGAGCAATGAGTGTCACTGCGAGGATCGCGCCTTTTTTCATAATCTGGAATCTGGTAAAAATACCGAATGCAAATAATCCCAATAAAGGTCCGTACGTATAACCTGCCACTTCCATGATGAGATATACAATGGATTTATCATTGATGGCTTTGAAGATCATGATTAAAGCAAAGAACACCAAGGTGAAAATAAGATGAATTCTCATTCTGATCTTTTTTTTCTGTTTTTCAGTGAGGGTGGTGTCATCATTCAGGGTCAGCAAATCGACACAGTAGGAGCTGGTTACGGCTGTTAACGCACCGTCTGCAGATGGAAACAAAGCGGAAATCAGTCCGATAATAAAGATAACCGAAATCGCCATGGGAAAATACCCCTGCAGCGACAGAGCCGGGAAAAGATCGTCTCCCATGATATTGTTAATATTTCCTGCTGCATCTTTAAATCCGAACACATTGGAAACGGTTTCCTGGCCATTGATGATGTTCACGATGGTATCGTACTGTGCGCCGTTTTCCATTGCAAAAAGATAGAGCAGGCCGCCCAGAAAAAGGAAAGCCAGATTCACAAAAAGAAGGGTAACTGCGAAGGTCAGCATGTTCTTTTTAGAATTTTTCAGATTGTCCACGGAAATATTTTTCTGCATCATTTCCTGATCGAGGCCGGTCATGGCAATGGTGATGAACATCCCTCCCAAAACGGTTTTCAGGAAGTAGGTTTTGGAATTAATATCGGTATTAATGAGATGAGTATACTGCTGATCTGCAAGTATCGTGTAGGCTTCGCCGGCAGAAAGATTCAGGTTAGAAAGAATATACACGATGCATCCTATCAAACTTAAGATCATAAAGGAGGTCTGCAGGGTATCGGTAATCACGATGGTTTTCACGCCGCCCTCAAAAGTGTAGAGCAGCACCATCAGCAAAATGACTGCCGCCGTGACCCAAAAAGGAACGCCAAGGCTTTCTAAAAGGAAGATCTGAAGCACATTTACTACGAGATACAACCTCGCTGTAGCACCGATAGATCTGGAAATAATAAAGAAAAGCGAACCGATTTTGTGGGCTTCTATATTAAATCTTCTTCCCAGATAGGTGTAAATGGACGTCAGATTCATGCGGTAATACAACGGTAAAAGTATAAATGCTACGATGAAATACCCGATAAAAAATCCGATCACCATCATGTAATATTCAAAACCTCCGTAAAGGTAGTCGCCGCCGGTTATTTTCCCTACAGTACCAGGAACCGAGATGAAGGTAACGCCGCTGAGGCTGGTGCCGATCATTCCGAAAGCGACCAGCCACCACTTGCTTTTTTTGTTTCCGATAAAAAACGACTGATTGTCAGAATTGCGGCTCGTAATATAGGCAATAACCAACAGGCCAATAAAATACGCGAACACAAAAAAGAGCAGCACTGTAGCTGAGTTCATTCCTTTGAAATTTTAAGTTGAGCAAATATAGTTTTTTTGGCCACAAAAATAGTGAATGCTTTAGATTGGCAGGCAGGAATTTTTATTGAATGTGGAAAGGATTTTGGGAACAGTGGGTTTTGGGGGGATTACACTTTCACGCAAAGACCACAGAGTTTTTTAAAATTTTAAAATAAAGACCACAAAGTTTAATGCTTCATGGAAGAAGAAGTTGCATGGAGGAAATTAATGTTGTTCATGTACAAAATACTATAACGGATTTGAGAATGAATCCCCAAAATACCACTTTTGGGGTATTGCAGAAACCAGTTCATCGTGTCTATTTTTGTCCGAACTAATATTAAAACATTATCACCATGAAAAAAACTATCTATCTCATCTTGTTGCTATTCTGTTTTTCAACAATTTCCATTAGTTGTTTTGAAGATATTTTCGGTCTGGAAGATGAAGAAGAAGAAATTTCTACAACGACCAATGAAAAACCCGGTTATGACTTTAGTTTTACATGTGCAATAGGCTCTAAGAAAACCGTACCTATTTCCGCAGGTACAGAAAAATGTCAGAAAGCGCAAGAGTATTTTGCCAAAATGTACGGTTGCAATGAAGCCGATTACTTTAATGAAGCCAACTGTAAAGTATGCAAAGATTGTGGCTAGACCAACTACTGTTCTGTATGTAATTAGAATATCATAAAAATAAAATTCGAGAAATCCCTTTTAAGTTTTTGAAGGGGTTTTTTTATGCTGAGCAGTTTGGTATTAACTTAAAACAACGATAACTGCTCTACTGCGGTATTATAAGACTCGCAATAACGAGAAACAGTACTTTTATTTCGCTTTGAAAGTGAGATTCATTTGCCGCAGAAAAAACTTATTTTTGCAGCATGATAAACAGCGACCAACTGAAAGAAATCCAGTCCAGAATTACTGACCTGCATAAGTTCTTACAAATCGAAAGAAAGAAAATAGAAATTTCCAACGATGACGAGAGAACCGCAGCTCCCGAATTCTGGGATCATCCTAAAGAAGCAGAAGTCTTCCTGAAACAGCTCCGTTCCAAGAAAAAATGGGTGGAAGAGTATGAAGAAATCGCTACCGGAATGGAAGATGTACAGGTGCTTCTGGAATTTGCCAAAGAAGATCCCGATACTGAAAAGGAAGCCGAAGCTTTGTTCGCACAACTGAAAGAAAAAATCGAAAACCTCGAGTTTAAAAATATGCTTTCCAATGAAGGCGATGAACTTTCAGCCGTATTGCAGATTACCGCGGGAGCAGGCGGAACCGAAAGCTGCGACTGGGCAGGAATGCTGATGCGGATGTACACCATGTGGGCAGAAAATCAGGGCTATAAACTTCGGGAACTGAACTTTCAGGAAGGCGATGTAGCCGGTGTAAAAACCGTTACCCTGGAAGTGGACGGAGAATTTGCTTTCGGATATCTGAAAGGGGAAAACGGGGTGCACCGACTGGTGAGAATTTCACCTTTCGACAGCAATGCCAAGCGCCACACCAGTTTTGTTTCCGTGTATGTTTATCCTTTAGTGGACGATACCATTGAAATCAACATCAATCCGGCAGACATCAGTTTTGAAACCATGCGTTCCTCCGGAGCAGGCGGACAGAACGTGAACAAAGTAGAAACCGCAGTACGACTTCGTCATGCGCCCACAGGCATTATTATTGAAAACTCCGAAAGCCGTTCGCAGTTACAGAATAAAGAAAAAGCGATGCAGTTGTTGAAATCGAGGCTCTACGAAATGGAGCTGGAAGAGCGGATGAAAGCCCGAAACGAAATAGAAGCCGGAAAAATGAAAATAGAGTGGGGAAGCCAGATCCGGAATTACGTGATGCATCCGTATAAGCTGGTAAAAGACGTGCGTTCAGGGTATGAAACCTCCGATGTGGATGCGGTGATGAACGGCGAAATTACTCCATTTTTGAAAGCGTTTCTGATGGCTGACGGAACCGCAGTGTCGGATGATGATCTGGGGTTGTGAAAATCATAACAAGGTGAAATGAAGCCTCAAAATGGTCACCGAAAACGGAATCAACTTTGCCGAAGTTATGTCAATTTTCTGTCCCAAAAACGCCAACGGAATGAGTGCGAAAACGGAAACCATCTGAATTCTCGTCAAATTAATTTGCGGTGCTCATTTCCGGAAGATCACTGCTTGATTCGCGGTATTGCAAGGGCGTGAGCCCGGTATGTTTCTTAAAGAAGATCGTAAAGTTTGATTCCTGAGAAAATCCCAGATCATGGCTTATGTTTTTCACCGGAACGGCACTGGCGCGAAGCCTGATTTTCGCCATGTCGGTGATTTTGGCATCAATAAATTTCTTGGCACTGAATCCGTAGACCGTTTGTATAGCGCGGTCCAAAGATCTTTTGGTCATGTTCAGCTGCTCTGCATATTCCTCCACGGTGGTATCATGCTGTCCGTTTTGGGTCACCAGATGGCAAAATTTGGAAGCGATCTCTTTTTCATATTGGTGTTGCGTATTTTCTATCAGCAAAGGATCACTTTCCAGCAATGAACGGATGATGATAAACTCAATAAAATTGGTGAGCAGGTTTTTCTTAAAAATCGGGTTTACTTTTCTGTTCAGCAACGGAGATACATATTGTTTCAGCAAAGCATCATACGGCAGAAAATGATTGTCTACTGCAGTGCCTGTTTTTTCCTGAAAAAGCAAACTGTGGTTAATGTAATACATCAACTGTGGATGATTGGCGAGAAGTTCTCCCGTAAACCAGATGAGTACAGCGTACTCGTAAGGCTGAGGGACAGAGAAGCTGCAGTTTTGGGGAAGAAAGAAAAAAGTCTCGGGTTTCAAGCTCATCGTTTTGCCATTACTTTCCAATTCTACATGTTCTGTGGCAGTATACACGATGCAAAAAGCCGTTATTTTTCCTTCTGCATCAATATGTTTATGAGGGGTAAGCAGCTCAAACCCCCAATTTCTCAAAAATTTATTCATCCATGTGTATTGTGTAATAAAAGTAAGAAAAATATGTCATTCTGACAAGATTAATCGTTAATTTTTTATTAATCAGGTTAATCTCACAATAATAGTCAATTATTATTATCTTTTGGAAGAAACATAATGTACTGAATTGCAGAGTGCTGCATAATAAGTAGCCTTTGGATTATTCTCCGAATCTCCTTATTTCTACCTTCTTTTCACGAACCTTCAGCATAATGGTTCCCAGGAGGTTGGTTTCGTCTGCCTTCACGTCTATGGTCAGGCGGTGGGGAACGGCATATACATTTTTCTGCAGTGCGGCGGCATTGGTTTCCACATCGTACCGGCCTACAGGAAGATACCCGTGAAACTCACCTTTTTCGTTGGCGTAAAAAGTATAGCGGGTGCCAAAAGCATCTTGGAAAATTAACGGGATTCCGGAGTAATAGGCAAAGACGTCGAACTGGTGAATGCCGGTGCTTTCATATTGGAATTTTCCACGGACCAGTCCTGCTTTTTCGAGTGGAATGGTGATCAATTGGTTCTTCTGGTTTATTTCAGCTACCGTTTGAGCTGCAAACCACTGACTATCTTCCGGCCTGATTCTGTAACTGCCGTAAGGAACTTTCCTGTACTGTATATATCCTTTTTCGTCGGTAATAAACCGTGCATTGTTGATGCTGATTCTGATCCCGGAAGCAGGCTCGTCGATGAGAGGATCGTACACCCGGTTGTTGTTCAGGTCGCGGTATAGAAACACTTGTAGCGTTCCACTGTCCGGACTTCCTTTTTCTCCAAGTTCCGGAAGCAGTTGCTGTACCCCGAGCTGATAAAAACTATAGGCGCCTTTATAATATTGTCCCGAATACCGCATGTGATTGAAAGAGGCCTGTAACAGGGTTTTCCGGCCCAGTTTGTATTCAGCGTTCATCATGCCTCCGAGATTGGTTCCGGAATACAGGTCATAGCTGAACGTGCTGTTCAGCTGCAAAGAAAGCCGCTGGTTCAGAAACTCAGACTGATAGCTGCCTTGTGCAGATAACTTTTCCGTATTCCTGAAAAATTCCCTACCGAACTGGCCTTCATACAGCATGAAATTTCCTTTCTGGTAAGTCCCGTTCACGGAGAATTTTCCGATAGTCCAGTTCAGCTGAGAACGGTGGATATACGCTAAGGGGGTGATTCCTGCAAACTCTGAGAAGCCCTGCTGGAAAGAGAACTGGATGAAATGATTTTTTTGAGGCGAATAGTTCAGGGTGGTGTTCAGCAATTGACTGTTGAACGTAAGCGGATGCAGGGCAGTAGATCCCGGGAGAAAAGTATTGGCCATTTCCTTTCTCCATTTCGGGCTCATATTCAGGCTCAGTTTTTTTGTGAGCTGAAACTGGGTTCCGCCTTCGATACTGATCTGTTCGCTGTGTTGTGAGCCGAATAATGACGGAATCACATATTCCGGACGGTAACGGTTGTAGCTGAAAGCCATCCACACATTTTGTTTCGTGAAATTTCGCGAAATCCGCTGGTCAAAGTAGGTGTTTCCGCGTCGCAGTCCCGGATAATATCCGGAGCTGTAAAATCCGCTGGTGTTTAGGTGGTAGTTCCCAAGACTGGTTCGAAGGTCCAAACCTCCCGCCAATGAGGATTTTTGCATTCCTTCATTAAAAGCGCTGCTGTTTCCATATCCGAGTTTTATATCCAGGGACGTTTTCTGTTCGTTCCGATAGCGGTAGGTATTCATGAAAATAAAGTGCTGCTGGTCAGATTCCCGATCGAAAACCACCATCTGCTCTGCCTGAGATTTTTCTCCCATTTGAAACGCAGTCGTGCCGAAGGCAGAATAACCCCGGTTATTTTGCAGGGGTTCGGCCAGGTTATAACTTTTATCCATGGCACCTACCGAAATACGGGGTTTAGCCTCGTCGTTGGTTTCGGTGAAGGAGATGCCGCGGCCATAGAGATTCCGCTCCAGTCCGGAGGTGTTCAGGTTGCCCAAGCGAACGGCTGTATTTCCTTTTTTCAGATCAAGCCAGGTATTGCTCAGATAAAGTGGTTCAAACTGCTCAGGGCGATAAACGGCATTAAAACTCAAGGTGCCTTCCAGATTCTTCAGATAGAATTCGGTATGCCCGTCAGCCAAATAAGAAGCTTCACTGCCCTCTATAGTATTTCGGGTGCTCAACCGGAGGCGATTGGGAGAAATGCGGTTCAGTAGGGAAGAAACCTGTGATGGATCAATGTATTTTCTGTTGGAAGAGGCATTCTGTACCGTTACCATGGTATTTCCAAAAAATTCCCGGTTCCGGTTCAGTCCTGCGATATTCACGGTAAAAACTTCAATATTCAGCAGCTCACGGTCAACCACAGTGCTGAAGGTGACCGTTTGGCTGGAAAAAGGTTCCATGGTTACTTTTCTGTTCAGCGTAATCGCACGGCCATAGATATTCGGAAACTGCGCAATAAGCTGTGTTTCTTCGGTGGTATTGCCATTATTGAAAATCTGTGCGGACAGCTTCAGTGAATCCCCTTCACGGAAAATCATTACCTGAGGTTCTACAGCGCCCAGGCGGAGTTCCCGGCGCACGTCCATGGTGAGCAGGGTTTCAGACCGGGCTACCGGTGTATTGCCTTCGAGCACGGTGTAGCGGATCAGACTTTTCCCGGCAGGCAGTTCTTTTCCGATGAATATTTTCACTGGAAGAAACGCTTTTTCACCCGCATCCAGAGACAGGCTGCGGGAGTCATTGATGATTCTCAGCCCGGAATCTCCGTTGATCAAAAGTGATATATCGCGTTCAGTAGCAGAGGTATTGTGTACAGTGACCATGAGATCCAGCATCGTATTATTCCGGCCGCTCACTGTTGAATCCACAGAAATCTGCACCGGGGCTTCCTGTCCCTGAAGAATCAGGCCGGGGCTGAAAAGACTGAAGAACAATAAAAATGAAAATAACGGTTTCAACAATGGGTGATTATTGAGGAATGAGGCTGAAAATTAAGGTTCCTGAATACTGTTCGTAAGACCTGTTGAAAAAGCTGTTTTCTCCGCCCTGAGTGGCATACGTGAGATCAAAAAAACGGGGTTCGGTAGCAGCAGTGTTGCTGTTGGCTACCGATTGGGAAGCGGTGGATAGTACAACGTTTCCGGTAACGGCCTGCGTGCTGTGATCCCGGGAGATCATTCGGATGAGGTTCACGGGAAGTTGTTGGTTGCTGCTGGTGGTCAGATTCTGATACATGGATTGTACTGTGACGCTATAACCCGTAGAAGAGGTTACCGATACCGCACGGGATAACGTTTTGCTGACCCCGTTGGCATAATCCGCCGGAGTTTTAAATTCCAAAAGTACATTTTTGGCAGCGCCGTCAATGATAATACTGTTCTGAACCGGCTGGGGTGGTACTCCCGAGGGGTATACCTGCATCTGAAATGACACGGTTTTGCTGTCCATTGTTTCCATTTTTGAATTCCAGAGTTCTATCACCAGGTTCACGGTATAGTTCTGCCAGGATTTATAAGTGTCCAGATAAGCTCCGCCTTCTACAGCAACGTCATACTGCATATTCATATTGAAATACTGTTTCATCTGAAGACTGTAAGGTGAGTTGTTGACCAGAAATGAATTGGAGAATTGATAAGGAATTTTATTGGTAAGCGGTTGCAAATTGGCTATTGAGGGAAGTTTACCGTCTTCATTCGCCTGACTGCCGGTAATCGAGGCCAGTTTAAAACTAAGCTTTTCCGCCGGGAATACTTTGCCTTCACTATTCACTATGGGATTGGCGACCCTGAAAGTCAATGACCATCTTTTCATCTGGCTTCCCTGATTGCTGTTGATGTGAAAAGGGATAAAAATCAAGTTGTTTGATGTGGCACCACTGTAGCTGTTTACCGGGAGCCAGCCTGTATTGTAGGGTCCAATAGTGGTCTGTGCCGCCCCGACACCTCCTATCAAAATTGCAAGTACAGCAAAGAGAAATTTATTCATGAGTGAAAGTCAGTTCGGCTACTTTGATCAGTTCCTGATCCCCTTCGTAGGTGAAGGTGGAAGAGGCAATGTATTTACCCGGCTTTAGTTTTTCCGGCAGTGGCAGCACGACTTCCCGACGGTCGCCAGGCAGCGTGTAGACAACGACATTTTCCATTTTAATCCGCGTACCGTCGTCCTGACGCACCAGGTCTGTGACCACCGTTCCGTCGGTCCAGGTATTTCCCTGATTCACCATGCCCAGTTTCAATTGTTTGGCTTTTTTATTATAAGCAAAATCATAAAAGTCAATATCCGGAGCGGGAGCGGAAGGTTGCCGGTGATAAACTTTTACCCCAGTTCTCACACTCACTTTTACCAAGGCGCCACTTTCGTTAAAAGAGTCAATAGGGTTGGTCTGTGTAAAATAGACGAGAGCGGTATGCACGGGTACATCAGAAGATTCCTTTCCTGCCGGTGGTGTGACCACGAGTTCTATTTCGCGGGATTCTCCCGGTGCCAGACTGAAGTAAGACTGTGGCCGGATGGAAATCCAGCTGGCCATAGAAGTGGGCAGGGTGCCGGGTTCCTGAATCACATTGCTTCCCTGTGTATCATATTTCCAGTCGTTCAGGGTTACCGTCATTTCCAGCGTGTGGGTAGCGCTGGGATTGGTAACCAGAATGGTATTGGTGGTGCTTTGTCCGGCAGTACCTGTATAGTAGCTTCTGGGCGGGCTCACCGAAATACCGGTTTGCGCCGACAGCGTAGAAAAAAGGGAAGAGAGCAGGGTAAGCAGAAAAAGAGATTTTATTTTCATTGTGTGTTCTTAGCAAGATTGATGCCCTTCCCGCCTGCTTCCTTACCTGAAAGCAGGCGCTATTGGGCAACGATTTCATAAATAACTTCGGCACTGTATACCGTTGCTTCTCCCGGTGTCATGTGCTTATTGATATAGGCATCCAGGTTTCCCTGGGCTTTGTATTCTACGGTCACTGTTCTGTTGATGCCGCCGGTGCTGCTCTCGATGATTTTCTCGGGAGAGGTTGACAGTCCTGCGGTGCTGTACACTGCGTCGGACAGAGGGTTTGAGTCTCCGCTTTTGGCAGTGATGGTCAGGTCTGAAGCAGCAATGCTTTCCGTCACCAGAGCCTGTTGGCTAGTGAGAGTCGGGCTTTCAGAACGTACGTGGACGCTGAATCCGCCTGTGCTGTAGATCTGGAGATGGTCCTTTTGCTCCACGCTTACGCCATTAGCATAATCTGCCTTGGTATGATAATCCAAGTTGACATTTTTCTGATTCCCGTTCACCACCAGAGTCTGAATGGGATATAACCGTATATTAACGGTGGTTTGCTGTTGAGCCTGCATTACGATGTTTGCAAATACGACAGTACATATAGAGATGAATAACTTTTCCATAACATGAACTTTTTACGTTATTTTTTCTCCTTCATTTGTGTTGAGATAAAGATAGCAAAGTTTTTCACATACAACTATGAAAAATGTCATGACAACGCTTTTTTTCTCTCTTTGTACGGTATCCCCCTGATTACCAGAACTGAAAAAAAAGCTGCTTCACAAGAGGGAAACAGCTTTTGTTTTTATCGTGTCATAAGTGTTTTAGCTTGCTACGATTTCGTAAATCACGTTAGTAGTATATACTGTAGGATTGTCACCATCCTTAAAGTATTTGTTTACGAAAGTATCAAGATCTCCATTATCTTTATGCGAATAGGTTACGTTGAAGTTTTTGTTTACTCCACCTGTTGTACTTTTAATTAATTGAGCACCGGTAGTAGTAAGAGGCACGTCTGTCTCGTAAGCAGCTCCTGCTAAAGAGTTGGTTGTCCCTGCTGCTGATGTAATCAAGATGTCGCTTGAGCTAATAGACTTTGCGGCAGCTGCTGGAAGCAAACTGGTAAGAGTAGGGGTTTCAGATTTTACGTTTACTGTAAATCCTCCGGTGCTGTACACGGTAAGGTGGTCTCCCTGAGATACCGTAACACCATTAGCGTAATCGTCTTTGGTTTTGTATTCGAGATCTACGTTAGCTGCGTTCACTACAATTGTCTGAATAGGATGCAATTTTACGTTTAGTGCAACTTGATCTGTTTCTGGTTGTGCGTTTGCTGCGAATGCTGTTTGTGCGTTTGCTGCGAATGCTGTGAGGACTAAAGCAAGTCCAAGAAATCTTTTTTTCATAATTTGTGTTTTAATTCTTCTTTTGTGTTGAGAGATTTTGTATATTTGTGTTTCTGTCATTTTTGACGTTGCAAAGATATGCAGGGTTTTCGGATGCGCAATTATTAAAAAATACAATTCGCTTATGAAAAAATACACCCTGAGTCGTTCATCTGGCAATATTTGCGATTTTTCACAGTAATTGCCTTTCTTTTCCGGCGTAAAGCCAGCCGTTCCTTCGTTTTAAGATGCGTGTTCAGAGAATTCTGATGAGGTGGTTGTTGCCATAGCCTTGGGTTTTTTGCTGTTATACGTATTGTTTTGTGTTTTTAGAATCGTACGAAACCGCCGGCAGCTGTTGTATTTTTTCTAGAGTAAAGGTAGTACGCTCCGTTTTTTTTTCCTAATAATTTTGGCTGAATAATGTCATATTTATGCATTTCGCAAAAAAGGGAAAAAGGCTAATTTGATTAAACGATTAATCTAATAAGCAAATTTGCAAATCAGCAAATTCGCTTTTTCTAAGTATTAACTGCAAAAAACCACCCCGTCATCCTCCTTCGTCGGCTGCCACCCCTCCAGAGGAGGGGAATATTTCAGCCTCTTTTGTACCGGAGAGAAAAATTCACTTTGTAAGCTATCAGCAAATTAGCAAATTAGCAAATCAGCAAATTCACTTTTTCTAAGCATTAACTGCAAAAAACCACCCCGTCATCCTCCTTCGTCGGCTGCCACCCCTCCAGAGGAGGGGAATATTTCAACTTCTTTTGTACTGGAGGGAAAAGCACATTCTTTCTAAACAACGATTAACCGATTAAACTTTATGCATACTCCTTTTCTTCGGGTACGGTTCGGGTCTCCTTCGGATCGTGTTCGGTAAAATGGGGGTTTTACCGAAGGTTTACCGAACACGACCCGAACAACATCCGAACAAAACATGATGAGCTAATAGGCTAATAAGCAAATTTGCAAATCAGCAATTTACTCTTTCTAAAATTCACCAGTAAAAAACCACCCCGTCATCCTCCTGTCGTCGGCTGCCACCCCTCCGGAGGAGGGGGATGTTTCCAGCCTCTTTTGTACTGGATGGGGTCATTTACTTTTTCTAAATAATTAACCAGCAATCAGCAAATAAGCAGATAAGCTATCAGTCAGCAGCCGAATTTAAGGTCAGGAAAACTAAGGAAAAGATGGAAGAACTATAACAGAAATTTTAGTCATTAAAATACGGCTGTATAGTTCATTTAGGATTATCAACTATATTTGTATAGTTATATCAGGATTAATTTATTAACCTGTATAGTTATTTCAGGACGGGTCACTACGATCAACCATAAGGTAACTACGGGGTAACTACGGGGTATGTACGGGGTATGTACGGGTGAAGTATGGAGGTAAAGAATTTTGGAGATGCGAAGTCCCTGTTTTAGCAGTTTTTAGGTGAGCTAAGAAGCGGATTTACACCACCATTTAAAGACCAAATGCTCTGAAGAAGGCAACCGACCTAGGAGCTTTTGGCGTAAAAAAAAACATAAATTTCTGTTGTTGTATCTTGCTATTATCACCTAAGAAAAATATCTGGTGTTTGAAGCGAGCCACAAAACTTTCCTTATCCCCTCAACATGAATGCGAGCAAGTTCAGATATTTTCGAAAAGGAAGTTTATGTTTTTTTAGCAAAAAGGTCCAGTCTTGAAACATAACGAAGTGGTTCGCCGATTCCATTAAAAATAATAAAAACCAGAGAGGTACTTTTTTGGTTCTTTTATCTCAGAGTTTATTTACTGTTTTTAATGGAATCGATGAATCTGCGATTTGCGTCAAGGCAAAAGAACAAGAATCCGCCATCAGCCATCAGCCATCAGCAAATTCGCAAATCAGCAAATTCGCTTTTTCTAAGTATTAACTGCAAAAAACCACCTCGTCATCCTCCTATCGTCGGCTGCCACCCCTCCAGAGGAGGGGAATATTTCAACCTCTTTTGTACTGTAGGGAAAAGCACATTCTTTCTAAACAATTAACCGATTAACCGATTTAAACTTTAATCAGCATACTGCTTTTCTTCGGGTACGGTTCGGGTCTCCTTCGGATCGTGTTCGGTAAAATGGGGGTTTTACCGAAGGTTTTCCGAACACGACCCGAACAACATCCGAACAAAACATGATGAGTTAATAAGCTAATAAGCTAATAAGCTGATAAGTAAATCAGCAAATTCGAACAATCCCGGTCTGTTTTACCAAAGCAAATTCGCAAATTCGCAAATCAGCAAATTCACTCTTTCTAACCGATTAACGATTAACCAGCAATCAGCAAATCAGCAAATTCGCAAAAATCCCGGCCCGTTTTAGCAAAGCAAATTCGCAAATTCACTCTTTCTAAACCATTAACCGATTAAACAATTAACCATCAATAAGCAAATCAGCAAATTCGCAAATCAGCAAATTCGCTTTTTCTAAGTATTAACTGCAAAAAACCACCCCGTCATCCTCCTGTCGTCGGCTGCCACACCTCCAGAGGAGGGGAATATTTCAACCTCTTTTGTGCTGTAGAGAAAAGCACATTCTTTCTAAACAACTAACCGATTAACCGATTAACCAGCAAATAAGCAATCCGCTCTCTTCGCTCCATTAACAATCCATCGTTATTTCAGAACGGTTCACAATTTCAATCTTTTTCATCTTTCTTCGGGTACGGTTCGGGTCTCCTTCGGATCGTGTCCGGTAAAATGGGGGTTTTACCGAAGGTTTTCCGAACACGACCCGAACAACATCCGAACAAAACATGATGAGTTCATAAGCTGATAAGCAAATTCGCAAATCAGCAAATTCGCTTTTTCTAAGTATTAACTGCAAAAAACCACCCCGTCATCCTCCTTTCGTCGGCTGCCACCCCTCCGGAGGAGGGGAATATTTCAACCTCTTTTGTACCGGAGAGAAAAATTCACTTTGTAAGCTATCAGCCATCAGCAAATCAGCAAATTCGCAAATCAGCAAATTCACTCTTTCTAAACAATTAACCCAATATTATTTGCCCGATTCCCTTTTTTTATTACCTTTACTTCCAGCGTTTTACCATACGATGTGAACGGCCCTTGACTGTACCGCATTATTAACAGAAATGTAATCTAAATCATCCATTCCATGAGAGAAGAATGCGTATTTTTGCGCTATTATTATAATCCATAAACCAATAAAACATGAAAAGAAAAAGACTTTTTTTAATCCGGACAGCCCTCGCGCTGTTCATGGTGCTGTGCTCCGTCTGGGGATGGGGGCAAGGAAATGTTACCATAACTAGAAGTAGCTTTCCTAGCGGAACCGGCTATACTTCTTCTACATGGAATGCAACTGCATCGACAGGAGAAACAATTACAGGAACATCTAATTTGTTTTTGACAACTGTAGCTTATATTCAAATTGGAGGAACTCAAATCCCTCATCCTTACAATAGTACAGCAATACCTGGGGCAATAACTAAAATTGAAATTACAATGCCGGGAAGTGGTAGTTTAAGAGCTTGGACACCTAGCGTTTCTGCAAGTACTGAAATTACCTCTGCCTCAGAAGGAACAAAACTTGCAGCGAAAACTTTTACTTCAAATTCGGGAACTTTGAGTTGGGACTTAGATGCTGCAGATAATTATAGATATTTTTATTTACAGGCGGGTGGAAACACAAATATTGCCGAAATTAAAATAACATACCAAGTTGCGGCTGCTTGTCAAACTTCTGATCTCGCATTTACTAACACAACAGTTTCTCAAGATTTATCAACCGGAACTTATACTCAAACGGCGACCTCTTTAAATGGAACTACAGGCATCATTTATAGTAGCTCAGATGAAACTGTTGCGACTGTTAATCCTAATACAGGAGTGGTGAATTTTGTAACAGCTGGTACCGTAACGATTACTGCTACACAAGCAGAAGGAACACATAATGCTACCCTTTATTGTACAGGAACCGCAACGTATGATTTAACAATTACATCGTCCGCACCATCGTTGGTTATCACAGGAGCAGCTGATCACGGAGACTCTTGCATTGGTACGTCTATTACAGAAACCTTCACCATTACAAACAGTGGTAACTCCTCAGCAGGCGGACTTACTGTAGTTTCAGACAATAGCCAATTTGTGGTATCGAATCTTTCGGCTACCACGGTTCCCGGCTCCAACGGTACCGTTACTTTTGATGTTACATTTACCCCAGCCTCTTCGGGAGCACAAAATGCAACTATCACTGTACAGAGTTCAACTTCCGGCAGTAATGTAGCTACTTTTGATATCACCGGAACTGGAAACACTACGGTTGATCCAGCACTCGCAACCAGCGCAGCTACTTCAATATCGGCAACGGAAGCTACCCTGAATGGAGAGATCACGTCCTTGGGAACGTGTCTAAGCAATCCGTTGACAGAGAAAGGATTTGTGTACGGAACTTCTGTCAATCCTGAATTTTCCGGAGGAACTTTCTTGACAGATGGTACCGCTGCAACAGGCGTGTTTGATGCTACCGTGACGACCTTATCACCCGCAACTACCTATTATTATAAAGCGTATGTAATGGATGGAACAGGACAGTATTATTTCAGCAATGAACTGAGTTTTACCACCACTTTAGATGCTCCTGTAGCCACAGCGGCCACCAACATCACTCCGGCAGGCTTCACCGCCAACTGGAATGCGGTGACGGGAGCGGATTCTTATGTTTTGGAGGTTTATGAGGAAACCGGTGCTCCAATGACTGATCTTATCATTTCTGAATATGTGGAAGGTTCAAGTAATAATAAATACCTTGAAATTTATAATGGTACTGGGGTTGATGTTGATTTAAGTACTTATTCAGTCACATTACATGCTAATGGTACATCTGGAATAACAAATACTCAGAATTTGAGTGACTTACAACCAATTTTGTTAAATGGAGCAACTATTGTGTTACGGAATAGTGGTGCTAATCTGACTACGCCAATTGGTGTTGCGACTTACATTTCGAGTGTTTGTAATTTTAATGGTGATGATGCAGTAGTACTTCGTAAAAACGGTTTTGAAATTGATATTTTTGGAGTTATCGGAGATGATCCGGGAACTGCTTGGACAGGTGCAGGGGGTTATTCAACTTTGGATAAAACCTTAAGAAGAAAAAGTAACGTAACGGGAGGTGTGACAGTAAATCCGACCGGTACAGGTGAAACTGCGTTTACAACTCTTACCACAGAATGGGATCTGTTTGATATCAATACCGTGTCAGATCTCGGTTCACACACCGCCAACACAGTAACACAAACTTTACTATCTACACAAAATGTAGGGAATGTGTTAACATTCGATGTAACAGGATTAAACCCAGATTCCAACTATACTTATAGTGTAATAGCAGTAAAAGGAACGGTTGAATCTGCTGTGAGCAATACAATTTCTGTAACAACATTGCCCATTATTACTTGGGATGGTTCTGCATGGTCTAATGGAACAGGCCCCGATGCTTCTATGCCAGCAGTAATTGATAACGATTATGATGGGTCGTCTTTCGAAGCAGCAAGTCTCACTGTGAACAGTGGTGCTACGCTGACGGTTAATTCCTTCGTAAGGACAGGCGATGTGGTGAACAACGGAACGATTACAGTAGCCAATAATGCGAATTTCATACAGACAGGAACCTTTACAGCGGGAGCCGGTTCTGCTTTCAATGTGAGAAGGGTAACAAAACCTGTGCTGCGTTTGGGATATATTTCATGGAGCAGCCCGATGGCCTCAAGTACACAAACTTTGAAAGAGTTTTCGTATGGTAAACTGAATGACGGAAGCAACCAGTCGGCAACAGGAACTTTGGACAACCGTTTTTACACGTATAGCGGTGCTAGTTATGTAACCATTCCGTCAGGAAATACTTTTGTGCCGGGCCAAGGTTACCAAATCCGGACACCGAATGATTTCACCACAACTGCACAGAACTTTCAGGGCTGGTTTACCGGTTCCGTGCCCAACTCCGGAAATATTACATATGATGCCACAGCAATTACAGGAGATTATGTGTTCTTAGGTAACCCGTATCCGGGAAGTATTTCAGCATTGGCATTCCTTCAGGAAAATACCGGCGTTGCATCACAAACCCTGTATGTGTGGGATAGTGCTTCGGCTATGGACGCCGGTAACCAATACACTGGAAATACCTATTGGGCACTGAACCCGACTGGGACAGTACCATTTGGTACAGATGACGAACTCATTGCAACAGGACAGGGATTCTTCGTTGAAAGAGGTGCTTCACAGAACAGTTTTAATTTTACCAATGCGATGAGAGTGACTGATGCAACATCAGGCGTATTTCAGAAGGCCGGAAATGGCGTTAACGATAAATTCTGGCTGCAGATGGAAAGTGCTTCAGGAGCGAAGTCGCAGGTGCTGATGGCGTTTGCCGGAGCAGCAACTGCAGGATTCGACAGCACATACGATGGAAAGTTACTTGGTGAAGGTACGGATGTCATGTACACCAAAGCAGGAGGACACAAATTGGTCATTGATGCCCACGCAACCTTCCAGAATAATGATCAGTTTAATGTATTTATCAACACTTCCCATATTCAGAATTATACCATTTCGGTAGTTCACCGTTTAGGAGCACTTGCAGCTGCAGGGCAATCGGTATATATAAAGGACAAGGCTACCGGTGTTATTACTGACCTTACTTCCGGCAATTACAGCTTTACGTCTGCCGGCATTGGAGAAGAAGATCGATTTGAAGTGTTTTTCAGCAGCATGGCATTAGGAACTTCAGAGACTGTGAAACATGATATTCAGGTGTATGGAAATGAGGGTATGGTAACGGTACTTGCTAGAAAAGATATTACGAAAGTCAGCGTATATGACATGTCGGGTAGATTGCTTTCACAAAAAACCGAAAAAGCAAGAACTGTGAGCATTCCGGCCAAAGGTGCAGTATATGTTATGGTAGTAGTGGAGCTTGCTGACGGAAGCAAGGTTTCCAAAAAAGTAAAAATATAAAAACATAAAAATGAAAAAGATTATCATAGGAATAGTAATAATGCTGGCTTCACCCTCTGTGTGGGGGCAGTGGAAATCGGAAGGTTCTGACAATGTGTTTCAGCAGTCCGAAGATGAAGTGTATTATCAGGCTTACGGAGACACGACAGGGCCAGGAACAGGAGGTTTGGAAGGAGATGACCCCGCTGCCCCGATTGATGACTACCTTCCGGTGCTCATGGTCGCCGGTGTAGCCCTTGCCCTCTATGCAGTTCGCCAAAGGCAGGCTTTGCTCAATAAATAAAAAAACCATTTTTATTCAATACAACAGCAGGAACACCACCTGCTGTTTTTTATTAACTATTTTGCGGAACGGAAGAAAGTTTCAGAAGAAGTTTTTCGACCATATCAAAACTTGGCATTTTAGCTTAAGTAGTAATGTATAAAGCATATTGATATTGGGTTTTTTAGCGTTGATTTTCAATATGTCATAGTTTTAATATTTTATTTGATTTTATCGTATAAAAACTAGTTTTTTTTTATATATTTGTTTCTTATTAACATCTTAACTTAACTTTATGAAGAACTTTTATGAAAAAGGTCTGTCGTACGCAGTTCGACAGGCGTATTTGAAAGGCATTCTTCTGGCTTTTTTCCTTTTAGGATTAAGTTCAGTAAAAATGCAGGCGCAGGTAAGTGGCTATGTATTTTCACAATCCACAGGAACCTATAACAGTATTGCCGGTACAGGCACCTTGGTTCCCGGCAGTGAAGCATCGACCGGAACTACTAATGACGGAGCAGGCTGGAGCGTTACGATTCCGTTTAGTTTTGCTTTCAATGGCAGTAATTACACCTCGCTGTATGTGAATTCCAATGGAGGGGTAACTTTTGGCACCACCACAAGTACTACTTCTTCGGTGATCTCTGCATCCACAGCGTATGACGGCGCGATTGCGGTTATGAACAGGGATTTATGGGGTGTCTTTATTACTTCCGGAGTTACGACCAGCGGATCCAACGTCATTACCAATGTTGCCAATTTCTACGGACTTGAAGTAGGGAAGGCGCTCAATGCAGCCGATGGGATTCCTACCGGGGCAACCGTAACAGCGTTTGATACCGCAGCCGGTACCATTACGATGTCGGCGGCTGCTACCTCCAGTTCTGCTGCAGCTGTGGTTCGCTATGGCAGCGGTAAAGTTTTTACCCATACCGAAGGCACGGCTCCCAACAGGGTATTTGTGATCGAATGGTCAGGGTATAACGATTACGGAACAACTGTCGCGCTCAGCAACTATATGAGTTTCCAGCTCAGGCTTTCAGAAACCACCAATGTTGTTTCGATAGTTTATGGCGATCATTTCAACACGGCTACTACTGTGAGGACAAATCAGATTGGCCTGAGAGGTGCGAACAATTCGGATTTTAATAACAGAGTTTCCACTACGGGCTGGACCAATACTACTGTGGGTACTGCCAATAACTCTTCAGTATCGAGAGACGATGTTATTTTTCCGGCTTCAGGACTTACGTTTACCTGGACACCGAGCACCTGCATAGGCCCTTCCGGAATGTCCATTAATACGATCACTACCACTTCAGCAGGTTTAAGTTGGAATGCTCCGGCAAATCCTCCTGCGAGCGGCTATACGATTTATTACAGTACTACTGATGGTTCCCCATCTGTTTCTACGGTGCTGAACAGTTCCAACTCCATTCAGGTGCCTGCAGGATCAGTTTCTGCTATGCTTTCACCTCTCAGCCCGTCATCTGCTTATTATGTGTGGATCCGCAGCGAATGCAGTGCAACAGAAAGCAGCCAATGGAAGAATGCAGGAAGCTTTGCTACGGTATGTATACCTTCTACTATTCCATATTCTCAGAATTTTGATACCACACCGACAGGGTCTTCCACGGTTAATAATGCACCGGTTTGCTGGACGTATTATGAAACATCGGGTTCTACAGGATACGGATATGTTTCCTCAAGCTCTACGAATGTGCTATCTTCCCCAAATGCATATTACCTGTACCGGGCTTCTACTACAACGGGCCACGTGATGTTAATTTCCCCAGAGACTCCGACTTTAAGTACCGGAGCACACCGGGTGAGATTTTCTGCAAAAGCTACTGTCGCTGGTAAAGAACTGCAAGTTGGTACCATGACGGATCCCGCAAACATAGCCACTTTCACCGTTTTGCAAACCATTCCACTCACTACTACCTATACAGAGTATGATGTGAACTTCCCGGCAGGTACTGCGGCTTACTTTGCATTCAATAACGCCACTACCGGATCGGCAAGTTCAATCTATATTGACGATGTCTTTGTGGAGCCGATTCCATCCTGTTATCCTCCGGGAACATTAGCTTTTGGCGCAGTAAACTCAAGTACCGTTGCAGTAAACTGGAGTGCGCCGACTTCAGGAACTCCGGCGTCCTCTTATACTCTATATTACAGCACCACCAACACGGCGCCTGATGCTACGACAGTATTAAATGCAAGCAACTCTGTCACTGCCACAGGAACTTCGGGTACTATCACAGGGCTTACACCCAATACCACTTATTATGTGTGGATGAGAAGCAACTGTGGAGCTCCTGATGTCAGTTTATGGGTACCTGTCGGTACTGTTTTGACAGCTTGTACTGCGGTGTCTGCACCGTGGACTTACACCGTTGAAACGGCAACTGCTACTACCGGTGCCGTTATTGCAGACTGTTGGACCACCATACCTTCGAATACTACTTCTTTATACCGTTGGAATGTGGATGACTCCGGTTCTACGCCATCTTCAAGCACCGGGCCTTCGGGAGCGCACAGCGGCGTAAAATATTTCTATACTGAAGCATCAAGCGGCTCTACAGGAAGTATTGCGGAACTATATACTCCTTTTATTAATGTAAGCGCATTAACCACTCCGTCGGTACAATTTTATTATCACATGTACGGTTCAACAATGGGTGAATTAAGAGTGGATGTTTACGACGGTGCTTCCTGGAATAATGACCTGTTTGTGCTTACCGGACAACAGCAGACTTCAGATACTTCACCGTGGTTAAAAGCGACGGTTAATTTAGGATCATTGAACATTACCGGAGATATCAGGGTTCGTTTCAGAGCTTTTAGGGGTACGGATTTTTATGGTGATATGGCACTGGATGATATCTCAGTTGTTGAAGCTCCAACCTGCGTCGCACCTACGAACGTGAACGTGGTTTCCTTCCTGAGCACTACGGCTACTATAGGCTGGGATGCTGCCACCATTATTCCTGCCAACGGATATCAGGTTTATTATTCCACAGTGAATACTGCTCCTGATGGCACCACTGTTCTGGATGCTACCAATTCAGTCAATGCACCCGGACTGTCGGCTAACCTTACCGGGCTTACGCCGGCCACCACATATTATGTTTGGGTAAGATCCGATTGTGGGGCAGGCAATGTAAGCGACTGGACTCAGATTCCGGTTACTTTCGTGACCTTATGTGCTCCTGTGTCTACACTTTTCGAAAATTTTGATTCCTATGCTACAGGAAGCATTGTGCCGCAGTGCTGGGTTCGTATTGCACCAGCAACGGGTGCGGGATCTCAAACCATAAGCTCGTCTTCTAGCCCCGCTTCGGGATTGAGACACCTGTACCAGAATGCCTCTACTTCTCAAACACCTGTTATCGTGGTGTTGCCGGAATTTACTAACATCAACGCGGGAACGCACTGGCTGAGATTTCAGGCAAAAGTAAGCACGGCTCCAGGTGCACTGGAAGTGGGATATATGATGGATGTTACGGATGCCAATACCTTTGTCAACCTTACGACTCTGGATATTACCAATACTGCGTACGACGGCAATTATTACACTGTTCAGGTTCCAGCATGGGTTCCAGCCAATGCAAGACTGGCCGTAAGGAATCCTGCGGACGCGAAATCCTACTATTGGGATGATGTGTACTGGGAAGCGATACCAAGCTGTTATGCTCCTACAGATCTTGTATTGACTGGTGCAACTAGCTCCTCACTGGATATTTCTTGGAGTGCTCCTGTAGGATCCCCAACACCTGTTCAAGGTTATGAATACTATTATTCTCAGACAAACACCCCTCCTACTGCAGCCACCCCTGCTTCGGGAACAAGTTCTGCGACTTCGGTTAGCATCAACGGACTTACGGGCGATACGGTGTATTATGTGTGGGTAAGATCGGTATGCTCTGCTACGGATACCAGCAGCTGGAGTCCGGTGCTGGAAGCAACTACAGGATATTGTACACCAGTTCAATCCGGAACTTCTACCACCTATTATCTGGCGAATGCCACGACTACCGGTGCTATTACTGACCTTAATTATACCGCTACTTCACACCAAACTTATGTGAATACTGCAGAGGTATTTTCGGCTTATCCGACCCAGACCTTTGATTTCTTTCTGGATGGATCCGGAACCAGTACGTATTATTACTATATTTGGGTTGACTGGAACAATAACCTGAATTTTGATGATCCGGGTGAAACCATATTGGCAACGACTACAAAAGCAGCAACGCACACAGGTAATCTTATCATCCCTGCTGGAACTCCTGTCGGTATGTATCGGGTAAGAATTGGTTCTTCTTTCAGCGGAGTTCCTACCAATGCCTGTGGTGTAATAACTAGCGGTAATTATGTAGATGTTACATTGAATGTAGTTCCTCCTCCAAGCTGTGTAGCACCTACTAATATTCAGGTGACTAATGTAACTCACAACAGTGCTACCATTGGATGGGATGCGTCCATTACGCCGCCGGCGATGGGGTATGATATTTATTACAGCGCTACCAATACGCCGCCAACGGCAACTTCTGTTCCTCAGGTGCAGAATGCTCCGGGCCTTTCTGCAGACATTACCGGATTGGCACCGATAACGACCTACTATGTTTGGGTAAGATCGCACTGTTCAGGTACCGATCAGAGTGTATGGACTTCAGTTCCGGTAACCGTGGCAACGCTATGTCAGCCACCTTCTATTACAGGAACGACTTCCAGTACTTCTGCTACACCAATGTGTATGAACGATACCGCTACATTGACCGCCACTGCTGATGCAGGAGCCAATATTACCTGGTACGATGCGCCAACGGGCGGAACTGCAGTAGGAACAGGAGCAACCTTTACCACTCCGGCACTTGCTGCATCTACTAATTATTATGCTGCAGCCTCATTCGGAGGTACGCAGAGCGCAGCACTTACTAATGCTACTTCCACCACTGGATATACACAGGAAGCAGGTTTATTCTTTGATGCCTCTGCTTCATTCGTGCTGGAAGGGGTGTATGTATACCCAATAGGAACAGGCTCAGGTGATGTGGTCATTGCTTTACAGGACGGAAGTGTCTCGCCGGCGGTGACCCTTCAGACTGTGACCGTGACCCTTACCGGATCAGGGGCACCTTATGTAAAAACTTTTGTTCCTCTTAACTTCAATATTGTCCCCGGAACGAATTATAAACTCATGATGATGAGCAGATCCGGTGGCGTTGCCAGTTTGGTCAGAGAGTCCGGCTCGGCTTGGGGTACTTACCCTCTGACGATACCTTCTGTATTATCAATTACCAATGGTAACTGTTGTTCAGGGAATACTACTTCTGCCTCGTATTATTATTTCTATGACTGGCAGATCTCTACCAAGTGTGAAGGTGCGAGAGTACCTGTAGCTGTAGATGTCAATACAGGATGTAGCTTAAGTACTTCGGAAATTACGAAAGATGATCAGTCAGTAAAAGTATATCCAAATCCATTTACCGATGTGATCAATATTTCTGATACCAAGAATCTGAAATCCGTTACCGTAATGGATGCTTCGGGAAGAATGGTGAAAACCATTGATAATCCGGGTGCACAGATCCACTTAGGTGAATTGAAATCCGGGCTGTATCTCCTGAAACTGAGCTATGCAGACGGAAACACCAAAACGGTGAAAGTGATCAAGAGATAAACTCTGATTTTATTTGATTTTTTGAGCGGCCTTCGGGCCGCTTTTTTTGTTTTTTTAAAAGGAACAAACGGAGTTTGTACTATAAAAGCATCCGAATGATGCCGCTACTTTATTTAATTTATTTAACTTTGAAATACATAAATCGCTTATCATGAGAACTTTAAACACTATGCTTCTTGCTGTATTGGTTAGTACAACACTTTTAATGACCTGTAATCATACGGCGGACGAAATGCACGGGCAACAGCAATTAGACGCCGCTATTGCAACCCTGCGAACGAATCTGGAAAAGGAGCTGGGACATGATGTTCCCTCCATCAGTGTTCTGGTGGAAAGCCCCAACGGCACTTTTTTCACAAGTTCAGCAGGCAAAAACGGAAAAGCCATTACCGAAAATACCCATTTCCGTTTTGCCAGCAATACCAAAAATTTCACGGCGACTGCGATTTTAAAGATGATGCAGGACGGATGGCTCCATATTGATGACAACATCACCTCATATATCCCGTCCACTACAGAACCCTATGTTCCCAACAGTCCCGAATGGGCGATTCCTCACAAAAATGAGATCACCATAAAACAACTTTTGCAACATAATGGCGGTGTATATGACGTAAGCAACGATCCTGTTCCGGGTTTTGGCGGACTTCCTTATGTGGAATATATGCTGGAAAATTCACCCCTTCATCAGTTTACAGCCACAGAATTAGTGAACCAGATCACCATCCATAATTTGTCTTATGGCGCTCCGGATCAGGTGTATCATTATTCCAACACCGGTTACACCATTTTGGGGGAAATTATCGCAAGAGTATATTCCGCCCGGGCAGGGCAGCCTAAAACCTACGGCGATTATCTGAAGGATAAAATACATGGTGCAAGTTCCAAGGTTCCGTTAAACCTCTATTTCGTGGAAAATTCTACCGATCAGCAGCTTCCTTCACCTTATATTACGGGGATGATTCAATATCCCACGAACACAGTAATCACGGATAAAATAAATGCATCTCCTCATGTGGCGGAAGGAAATGGCGTAGGGACAATGGCTATGCTGAACCGGTATATCCGCACACTGATGAAAGGGGAAAATGTGCTGAACAAAACTTCTGTCACTTTGATGCAAACTGCTGAAGGGCCGGCCAATACACCGCAGACTCATTATGCTTTGGGTTGTTCCCGTCATCCAGTATTAGGATACGGACATAACGGTGCTACTGAAGGGTATCTTTCCACCATGATGTACGATCCCATCACCGATGTTTCTGTGATTGTCGTGATCCCTTACTGGGACTTAACCGACGGCAGTACATCACTCAATAAATGTCTTCAGGCGCTTGTAAAAGCAGGGCTTGCCGGCAGAGAAGCGCTGGGTTACTTTTAAATTAATTAGCGGTACATAATGCTTTAAATAATTTAAAGAAAATTCTGGCCAAAGAGTAACTAAATGACGAATTATTGTTACCAACAACTGTTGAAAAGCTGGTCAGGTTTTTTCAAAAGACTGGTCAGGTTTTCAAAAAGGCTGGTCAGATTTCTTGTCAAACATCGTATGAAAATCAGAAAAGCTGGTCAGGATTTTCTAAAGTCTGGTCAGGATTTTAACATTGGCTGGTCAAGACTTTTATCTTCCGGTTTTAACAGAATAAGGATATAACACTATTATGATTTGTTCACACCGGAAAAATATTAACTTTATATTTTACGGTTCAGTGCTCAATTTCTGCCTTTCGGTGTGAAATATTATTATTTGTATGGAAACCGCGATACATTTGTATCAGAAAAATCACCCATGTCGCGAAAAAGCTTTAAAATCATTTTGTGGATAACGTTTCTGACCGGGACCGTCATCTTTGCTTTTTTCACTCCAGAAAAAACAATCGAAACCTATCTTTTGAATATCCTGATTGCCGGTGTATACACTGTCACCATCGCCTTGGGAAACGGAATGGTCAA
This sequence comes from Chryseobacterium lacus, assembly GCF_003336205.1. Classification (GTDB taxonomy): domain Bacteria; phylum Bacteroidota; class Bacteroidia; order Flavobacteriales; family Weeksellaceae; genus Chryseobacterium_A; species Chryseobacterium_A lacus. The sequence goes on along the minus strand of NZ_QPIE01000002.1, from coordinate 167,588 downwards.
CAGCTATCTGTCGCGCCACTTCTCATGGGTAGAGCAAACCAAAACCCGTGCGATTCTCGGAATAGTGGCCACGATTTTGGTCAATTTCATATTGGTCCTGTTCTGTAATTATATCAATCTGATCGTGATTCAGAAAAGGGAGTTCACCGGTTTTTTTACCGGAAACATGGGATTTTTCAACTGGCTGGGGATTAATATTGCATTGCTGATATCGGCTGTCCTGCATGCTAAAGGATTCATTGAAGAATGGAAAAAGTCTACCCGCAAAGAAGTTGTGGAACAGAAACTGATTGCACGCTCGGCCAACGCACAGTTTGAAAGCCTGAAAAATCAGCTAGATCCTCATTTTCTTTTTAATTCGCTGAATGTTTTAAGCGCACTCATCGATGAAAACCCCCATCAGGCACAACATTTTACGGGCGCAATGTCTAAAATTTACCGATATGTCCTCGAACAGAAAGACAAGGAACTGGTTACAGTGGCGGAAGAACTGGACTTTGCACAAACCTATTGCGACCTGCTGGAAACCCGTTTTGAAGACAGTGTGAGTTTCCGTTTCGATGTAGCTGAGCAGGATTTACAATCGTTTGTAGTGCCGCTTTCCCTTCAGTTGTTATTGGAGAATTGTATTAAACATAATTTTGCAACCTCACAAAATCCACTGTTCGTAAAAATCTATTCCGAAAACGGATTTCTGCTCATCGAAAACAACCTACAGGTACGCGAACAGGTGAAAGAAAGTGCAGGAATTGGCTTGTCGAATATCGTTCAGCGGTATGCACTCTTAACACCAGAAAATGTTTTTATCGAAAAATCTGCGGACTTTTTCCGCGTAAAAATACCTATACTAACCCAAAAAACAGCTGTTATGACTACACAAAATCCCCACGAATCGCTGGCGTACGACCGCGCCTCCAAAAGAGTAAAAGAACTGAAAGGATTTTACGGAAACCTTATTTCGTACTGTCTTGTGATCCCTTTCCTGATCTTTGTCAATCTGTACACCGTTCCGCAATACCACTGGTTCTGGTGGCCGATGTTAGGTTGGGGAATTGGCTTGGCGTCGCACGCATTTCAGGTTTTTGGCATCGGGCGGCATTGGGAAGAGAAACAGATTCAGAAAATCCTAGAAAAAGAAAAAAATGGAAACGCCTGACCCGGAACATTTACACCGTCTGGCGATCCGGAAAAGAACGAGGAAAATCATGGGATTTTACGTTCACCTGGCAGTGTATCTCTATGTGAATCTCGTCATCCTGTTCAGTTTCCGGTTGAATCTCGCTCCCGAATCCAGTACGAAACCCGGTTTCCATTTCATCGTTTTCGTGCTTTGGGGAACAGTGGTTGTAATCCACGCCGTGAGCCTTTTTATGCCCGGAATCAGAAAATGGGAATCCCGCAAGACAGAAGAATTTACCCATCAATATTTGAAAAATCAAGATCATGGAAAATCCTGACCACAACAATGAAAGATATTTAGCCGCAAAACGCCGTGTGAAAGAGATGAAATCGTTTTATATCCACGCAACTGTGTACGTTTTCGTTAATCTGTTTATTATTGTACAGAATGTTCGGGGCGGAGGCCATTGGACGGACATGAACAATTACTGGACAGCTCTTTTCTGGGGAATCGGTTTGCTGGCACATGCGCTCAGCGTTTTTATGCCGCGCTTCTTTCTGGGAAAAGACTGGGAAGAAAGGAAAATAAAAGAACTGATGGATAAATACAGACAGTAAAAAATGCTGATGATCCGAACCGTTATTATAGAAGATGAAAAACCGGCAGCCAGAAAACTTGCCAGGTTATTGAGCCTGTTTACCGAACTGGAAGTGGTAACAACCCTCCATTCCGTGCAGGAAAGTGTGGCCTGGCTGTCTGAAAACGATCATCCGGATCTCATCTTTACCGATATTGTTTTAGGCGACGGCCTGTCGTTCGATATTTTTGAGCAACTGCCTACCAAAAGTTTCCTGATTTACACTACCGCTTTCGATCAGTACACTTTAAAAGCATTCAAACTGAACTCTATCGACTATCTTCTCAAACCTATTTCCGAAGAAGACCTTCGCCAGGCCATAGATAAATACAAAAGTTTTTTACCTGCTGACCGGCCTCATAATATGCGGGAAATAAAAACGCTGATGAAAGAAGAAAAGCAGCAGCTCTCGAGGATTCTGGTAAAAATCGGTTACAATCTGAAGATTGTGCAGACGAATGAGGTTTCGTGTTTTTTCAGCGAAAATAAAATGGTCTATCTGCAGACCAGGGAACGCGCTTTCCCGACAGATTTTACGTTAGACGAACTCGAAACCGTGCTGGATCCGGAAAAGTTCTTTCGGGTGAACCGCCAATATATCATTCATTGCGATTATATTAAAAACATCCACACTTCACCTTATTACAAAGTTGATCTGGAGTTCCAGCCCGACACCGAAATCACCGTGAGCCGCGACCGTGTGCGGGATTTTAAGGACTGGCTGAGTGGGTGAATTCGATTCTATTTCAAATTACCTGATTTATTTTATATTTGTTGATTAATTTGTCTAATAATGAATTGTTTATATGAAAAAGCGAGTAAAATGTTGCGATCAGAATGCCAGAGACTAATGCTAGTGGGTTTCGTTGTGTCTGGATTGGATTCAGGATTTTTGAGTGCCCAGCAAACCAAGGTACAGTATGAAACAGGGATGTCTTCATTGACCCCTTCCAAAGGAGTGTCCGGTGGGTGTGCGAAGCCGGAGAAGTTGAATAATTTATGTGTAGATATTGCTGAGAGAGTTGAAGAACCTATTGAAAGCCCCTTCGCTTACCGATATGAGCGATTAGTACATGAAGCGGCTTGTGCCGACCCAGAAAAAGATTCTGAAGATCTAATTAACAGAAAAATTCAAAGCATGTGGGTTAAATTAGACCCCAAATGTAATAATGCAAATTTCGATGTTCCAAGAGGAAGTGTACTCAAATATTCAATACTCACAAGAAATTATGATTTCATCTCTTTGGCTGCAGAGATTTGGAAAGTAAACCTCAATGCAATTGATCCATCGGACAATAGAACACTGTTGGATTACATTCAGAAAGAGGCTGAAAGAAATAAAGGCACGAAAGCACAAACAATTTTGAAAGGTTATTATAAAACTTTGAGAGAATTAGGTGCTAAGCACCGTTCAGAGTTATAAAAACATCTTGTAAGCAAGATAACCCAACCACAGTAAAGCTTTGTTGTGTTTTATTCATTCTCATCTGTGGCAATAAAATAGCCATTTCGGCCAAAAGCTTTTACCAGCTTTTTTTCCCAAGAGGCCGATCCGCGGAAATAGAGTTGAAACTGATCATGATCTGTTGTAGAAGTTCCGGGAGATCCACACCATGTTATCACACGCATGACCGAGCCGGGTTGGGCTTCGAAATACAGCTGACCGTCCTTCTTTAATGATTTAATGTGATCCAAAGAGACGTATTGAGAAACTTCGTACGCAGCCCCGTTCATTTCGCGAAGGAAAACGGTAAGAGAGATCATTTTGGTATCCGGGCTGATGCGGAAAGGCTCCACAATAATAAGGGAAGAGCTCTGGTCAGGCTGCTGAATTTGACCGATCACCTCCTGAAGCAGGGCTTTATTTAACAACTTCTGAATATCCTGAAGTTGGGCATTCGCTCCCGGGGTTATGAGGAGTACAGTAAAAAGTAACCATTTTCTCATGATGATTTTTTAGTATTCAGATTTTTTCTGGTGATATGTGTCAGTGACACATGATTATGAGAAGAAATAAGATTGTTTTTGGATTACAGTAGGTTCAAAAAATCTGAATTAAACCAGGATCCCGGCACTGGACTTTCGGTCATAAAGTTATAACGGTGCTCACCGGAATAACGGCCGATCCCTTTCAGAAATTCTTTTCGGCCGGCATAGAAGTCCAATCCGCTGGTTACAATATTTTCTGAAACTGCATTGCAAATATTTACAGCTACTTCTTCAGGAGAAAGATGATTCTCATTTCTGGGTGCAAATGTATGCATTTCAGTGTCTATCATTTGAATGCCAGCAACGTTCCATGGGAATTCACAGGATTGCGCCATACATCCAATAATGTCCGGGCATATATAGCTGCTGCACAGCCAGTTCTGCCAGAAGGCTAACAGGATGTTGCCGTTGCTGATGACCCCCAGTTCATAACAGTTGTCTAAGAGAGATCCCTCTGCAGCAATGATAAGCTGATTCCCGGTGCTGCTTTCTTCATCATAAATGGTAAAGTTCACCTCTAGAATCTTAGCAAGAACACGACCGAGTATCTCCGAATCCCGGTCGGGTAGGGCAGCAATTTCTGTGATATTAACGGAGTGCGTGCTGAAAAACGTCTTCGCTATTACCGCCCATGTTTTAATGGATTCATAGGTGTGCACTACAGAAACATAACGTCCCCCGGAAGATTGTTTTTTGTTCTCATGACAATCTAGTACTGCGCTTCCGTATTGGATAAACTGCCAGACTCTGATGTGTGTCCTCAGGCTTTCTACCTGATAGCAGCGTTCCAGCATTTCCCGCAATTCAATGATTTTAAGAGTGGGAACTTCGCTTTGATTCTCCTTCAGCTGTGCTTCAGGGAAGGAAGTTAGGACTTCAATATCTTCCTTTACACCTTCTCTTTCTCCGCAAAATATTTTATATTTACATAGCAGGTAGCTGCACCAAAAATCAGGCGTCAGCCTCTGCGTAAGTGCGCCAATGGCTTTCTGAAACTCGGTCATATGACCATAACATAACGCTAAATCATAAAGGGCGTCGGGATTCTCAGGATGCAACTGCAGGGATTTTTCAAAGAATAATGCGGCTAGAGCCCATTGTTGTCCTTCAAAATAGAGGTAGCCCAATTCATCAAAAAGGACAGGGTTATCCAGATTCTCGGCTATTTCTGTAAAAAGTTCCTGAGCACCGGGGGCATCAAGCTGGGCAGTAACAGCAGCGGCCAACTGATAAAGAGGAACGTAATCTGCATCTTTAATAAATCCTGCAGTAAGCGCAAAAAAACAATCCTCGTAACGGCCTTTCTGATAGAGCTCCTGAGCGTTCAGCCAATCCTGATAAGCGGGAGAATTGCTTTTTTTTTCAAAATTCATTAACATATTTGGAGTTCTAACTGGGACGTTTCGGGATGATTATGTCTTATTTTATTATTTTTAGGCGAGAAAAAACTTTACCAGGATAAGATCCGTTCCCCCAAAAAATAGGTTTTTCTTTGTTCCGGATTTACTACAGCCTGCGCACGGTCGTATTTACCATTTTTATATTTCATGGCAATGATCAGTTTGTATTTTCCCTTCTCGCCGGTCACTTTTTGAATTTCACCTTTATAATCGGTTTCTATGCCCCACCACTCCAGCTCATCTGCTGGAACCATGTGACGTTGAAAATAACCGGCGCCATCTGCTGACAATAGAACTTTAGGTTCGCCCTTCCCTTCGTACAGATATTCACCTACCAGTCCTTCTTCACGGACTCCCGAAATATAAAAATAAGTCTTTCCATCCATGGTATATTCCTTTACTCCGTCAGGCAAGCTATAGGTTAGCGGGGCATAAAGATTAAATGTTTCCACTGTGCCGTTTTGGTTCGTGATGGTAACGGATCGGTCTTTTCCTTTTTCCAGAACTGCACCATATTTTGAAACATACTGACCTTCGGTGTTTTTTGGAAACGAAATCTGAAAATCCCATCCGGTTACTTCCGCTGCCTGTTCTCCAACCACCACATTCACTTCATTTTGAGTGATGCTGTTTCTGTATCTTCCGCTTTCTTGCGCTAAGGTGAGGGTAGAAATGAAAACTAAGGATGACAATAAATGCTTTTTCATGATTAAAAATTTTTATCTGTTTTGTTTTTTAACAGGATTCTTGTAGCTTAATGAATCGGCAGCGCGAATTCTAAAGTTTAGAATAAGTTTAAAATACGAAAATCATTCGCCTTTTGTTTCTTAAAATAAATCTTCATCTATGAGTTTTGCGCCTTTCAGTGTTGCCATGTGCGTAAGAGCTTTGCTGAATCTATCTGCCAAATCTTTTTTCCCCCCGATATATAGTTTAAGATAACGGTTTTTTCCTTTGCTGGTCAATCCTGTCTTTATGATAATGTCATTAAATTCTTGGTCAATATTTATTTCTGTAATATTTTTCCAGGCAATTTTATCATCTATAGAAATATATTTGTCGCCAAACCAATATTTGTATGCAAATAAAATACCTTCTGTGCTGAAGTTAATTGAAATTAACTCATGACTAATGTCATAATGATATACCGACCTCAATGGTCTAATATCTGTTTTTTTTGAATTCAGCCAGTCAATAGTTTGTTCGGCTGTCTGGGCGTTACTATATACACAAAATAAAAGTAACGCCAATAGGGTGATCAACTTTTTCATAATTATTTTTATAGTATCTGTTTTAAATAAGCGAAAGTCTTTACTTGGATGTTTTAATATATATAATTATACATAAAGATGCCAGGGGTCACGACCAAATTGTTTATAACGGTATATTTTTAATATTCTATAAAAAATTCAGTTGTTCCGGCGCATATACGAGTGTGAATAAATGCTGCGACGTTCCAAAAAGGATTTTAATTTTCAATTGCCTGTTCCAGTTACATAGCTGATGGGTTATACCCGGAAATGAAGATTTTCTATTCGCATAGATATCTGAAATGTTGGAGAATTAGGGGGTTCCAATCTCTGTTGTAGTCAGCAATTTGTTTTCTGCGTTCATTTTCTGCCTCCTCCCATGATGGATAGGGTCCCCACGCGATGGTGCGGTTGATGTTCATAAAACCTCTTTGTTTGGCGTGATTGCTTGGTAGTAATCTCTCAGTTGATTGGTGACGCTGGTGCTAGGCACACTATAGTCACCGCAGTTGATCCGCACTACATTACTTACAACGGGTTGCATATTGAGTTTCGCCTTTTCGTTTTGAGGAAGATGCTCCCAGCCTACGGCAAAATAATAAACGGTTTCATTGGCTTCCTGAGCAAAAGTGTGCGTTGTCAGCAGCAAAGAGCAGCAAAGTAAATTTTTAATGTTTTCATAATATTAAGTTTTTAAGAGCTAATAAGGTGAGAATCTTATTCAATACATGGTTGTAAAATTAAAAAAAAATAGAAAATACAAGCAAGGTATGTATAAAAATGAAACAATTGTAGGGGTTAAAACTAAATGTAAAGATAACACTTAAGCAACCAAGCGACCCAAAGGCCGCTTGGTTGTCTGATATGTGTTTAATTAATGCCCGTACATTCTGTTGTACAGGTTGATGAAATATTCTTTGATGGCTTTTCTTTTTAATTTGAGGGTAGGGGTCAGCAGTCCCGTTTCTATAGACCACACTTCAGGGGTCAATTCAAATTTTTTGATCTGCTCCCAGCTTCCCAGTTTGGTATTCAGATAATCGATTTCCTTTTCGATGCGCGCTCTCAGTTCAGGGCTATTCGCCATTTCCTGCGGTGTATTTCCGATTTTGTATTCCTTCCTTTCGGCCCAGCTTTTGGCAAAATTGAAATCCGGCTGTACCAGTGCAGTCGGCATTTTTTCGCCGTCTCCCACTACCATGATTTGCTCAATAAATTTCGATGCTTTCGCCATGTTTTCAATCACCTGAGGCGCAATATATTTTCCTCCGGAAGTTTTGAACATTTCTTTTTTTCTGTCGGTAATGTGAAGGAAGCCTTCGTCGTCAATATGCCCGATGTCGCCGGTTTTAAAGTATCCGTCTTCGGTGAATGTTTCTGCAGTCATTTCGTCATTTTTAAAATATCCTTTGAAAACACTCGGTCCTTTCACGGTAATTTCACCGTCCGGCTGAATTTTTACATCCAGATTATCCAGCGGGTGTCCCACGGTTCCTACTTTCATGCGGTCAAAAGAATTCACAGAAATTACCGGCGAAGTTTCTGTAAGTCCGTATCCTTCCAGAATCGGAATCCCGGCATTCTGAAACATATTATTGAGTCGGGCAGATAATGCAGCCGAACCGGAAACCAAAGTGATGATATTTCCGCCCAGGCCTTCGCGCCATTTACTGAATACGAGTTTGTCTGCAATGATTTCCTTGAGGCCGGAAGGTTTCCCGATGGATTTCTTGGCTTTATTTACACCGAGGGCCCACAAAAATATTTTCGATTTCAGTCCGCCTGCACTGGTTCCTTTATCATATATTTTATCATATACTTTTTCAATCAGCCTTGGCACTACGCTCATATAATGAGGCTTCACTTCTTTAATGTTATCGCCCATTTTTTCGATACTCTCCGCAAAATAAATGGAAAAACCATTGAGCTGGAACAGATAAAAAAGCATCCTTTCAAAAATATGACAGATAGGTAAAAAGCTCAATACCCGAACATCCTGATAATTCAGCCCTTTTTCCCGGGGAATCCTGTGGTCAGACGCCAGTACATTGGAAACAATATTATGATGGGTGAGCATCACTCCTTTTGGTTTTCCGGTCGTTCCGGAAGTGTAAATGATGGTGGCGAGATCTTCCGGCTGGATCGTATTGGCAATATCTTCTACTTCATTTTGGCGCGCCTTATCTTCTCCTAAATCCAACACTTCCTGCCAATGTGCAGCACCTTCAATGCGGTCGAACGTAAAAACACCCTGTAAGGAAGGAACATGTGGTTTGGCAACATGAACTTTTTCTAAAAGTGCCTTGTCCGATACAAAACAGTATTTTACCTCAGCATTATTAAAAATATAGACATAATCTTCTGGGCTGATGGTAGGATATACAGGTACGCTGATGGCACCGATCTGAAGAATTCCGAAATCCATAATAGCCCATTCTGTTCGGGTGGCAGTTGTGATCACAGCAATTTTATCTCCCGGCATGATGCCCAGTTCCAACAGGCCGCGCGAGATTTTATTTCCCAGATTCAGGTATTGCTGAGTGGATGTTTTTTTCCATTCGCCGTCGTATTTCGTGACGAACAAATCTTCTTTCGGGAATTTGGCATGAACATGACGGGCGATATCGAATAATCTTCTGATAGACATAGCGGTATTTTTTTATAAATGAGGAAATGTTAAGGGTAAATTTATAATTTTTTATTCAACTGCCCAATGAAAAAGAATATTTTTAAGGTTCTTCTAAAAAGCGTAAATTTGACGGCAAAACAAAAATCAATATATGAACTTTAACTTATCTGAAGAACACGTAATGATACAGCAGGCTGCCAGAGATTTTGCGCAGAATGAACTCCTGCCAGAAGTTATCGAAAGAGACACTCATCAGACGTTTCCTGCAGCGCAGGTGAAGAAAATGGGAGAAATGGGATTTCTGGGAATGATGGTGGATCCAAAATACGGAGGTGCCGGAATGGACAGCATTTCGTATGTTCTTGCGATGGAGGAAATTGCTAAAGTAGATGCTTCGGCGGCCGTGGTAATGTCGGTTAACAATTCACTGGTATGTGCAGGATTGGAAAAATACTGTAACGAAGACCAAAAAATGAAATATCTGGTGCCGTTGGCCAGTGGCGAGGTGATCGGTGCATTTGCACTTTCCGAACCGGAAGCGGGTTCCGATGCGACTTCCCAGAAAACAACCGCCGTGGATATGGGTGACCATTACCTTCTGAACGGAACAAAAAACTGGATTACCAACGGGGGTACAGCTTCTTATTATATTGTGATCGCACAAACTGACCCTGAGAAGAAACACAAAGGAATCAACGCTTTCATCGTGGAAAGAGGTTGGGAAGGTTTTGAAATTGGTCCGAAAGAAGATAAACTCGGCATTAGAGGCTCTGATACGCATTCTTTGCTTTTTACGGATGTAAAAGTTCCGAAAGAAAACAGAATCGGAGACGACGGTTTCGGTTTCAATTTCGCTATGGGCGTTCTGAACGGCGGCCGTATCGGTATTGCTTCCCAGGCTTTAGGAATTGCTTCAGGTGCTTACGAACTGGCGTTGAAATATGCCAAAGAACGTAAAGCGTTCGGAACAGAAATCATCAACCATCAGGCGATTGCATTTAAACTGGCGGATATGGCAACTCAAATCACGGCAGCACGAATGCTTTGTCTGAAAGCGGCAAGCGAGAAAGATCAAGGAAAAGATATTTCGGAAAGTGGTGCTATGGCCAAGCTTTATTCTTCTCAGGTAGCGATGGACACCACCATCGAAGCGGTACAGATTCACGGCGGATATGGCTATGTGAAGGAATATCATGTGGAAAGAATGATGCGTGATGCCAAAATTACTCAGATCTATGAAGGAACTTCAGAGATTCAGAAAATCGTGATCTCCCGTTCTATTGCAAAAAAATAATACAACAACAACGCTTACTCATAAGTCCTTTCAGATGTGCTGGAAGGATTTTTATTTTATTAATTTTGATGCCATGAAAAAATACATTCTACGGCGAGAAGGCGTTTTTCGCCTTTTGTCACTGATGGCGGTAGCCGTTTCCGTCTTTCTGCCCGATCTCTACATGAAAATGGGATTGCTCCTGCTCGGCATCCTGGGCCTTGCCGTGGTTTCCTACGCTAGGGAGCAGAAAATCGGCCTAGTTATTTTTTCAGTCGCTTTTATCACAACTTTAGTCGTTTGTTATCTGATTTTAAACGGCTACAGGATTGGTGGAATGGGATAAGACGACAGCGATAGTAGTAAGAGCGAATTGCAATTCAGCCCCAGCCTTCGCTCCACTACTGACAACTCTCATGTTATCACACCGTGGTCTTGGAAGCGAAAATGGCTAATTTTGTTAGGCACAGAATGTTTAATAAAATCCAAAACACCATGAATTTTCCTTCCGATCTCGAAATCGCAGAAAATGCCTCCATTCAACATATTAAAGAAATTGCTCAAAAAATCAATATTGATGATGATGATCTTGAATACTACGGCAAACACAAAGCTAAAATTCCTTTAAGTTACATTGACAAAGAAAAAGTTCAGCAGTCTAAACTGATTTTGGTTTCAGCGGTGAATCCTACTCCTGCCGGCGAAGGAAAAACAACGGTTTCTGTTGGCCTTACAGACGGACTTGCCCGAATTGGAAAAAAGGCTATTGCAGTTCTTCGCGAGCCGTCTTTAGGGCCGGTTTTCGGAATGAAAGGCGGTGCGGCAGGTGGCGGTTATGCGCAGGTGATTCCGATGACCGATATCAACCTGCATTTTACCGGGGATTTTTCAGCGGTGGAAAAAGCCAATAATTTATTGTCTGCACTCATCGATAATAATCTTCAGAATAAAAAAAATTCCCTGAACATCGACCCGCGAACCATCGTCTGGAAACGGGTGATGGATATGAACGACCGTGCCCTGCGGAATATCGTAATAGGCTTGGGTGGTGCTGCTAACGGTGTTCCGAGGGAGGAAGGTTTCAATATTACGCCTGCTTCTGAAGTAATGGCCATCCTTTGTATGAGCGAAGATTTCGATGATTTGAAAGCCAGGCTCGGGAATATTTTCGTAGGCTATACTTTTGACCGAAAACCGGTATACGCAAAAGATTTGAAAGCGGAAGGTGCCATGGCTATTCTACTGAAGGATGCTATAAAACCCAATCTGGTGCAAACGCTGGAAGGAAATCCCGCCATTCTTCACGGTGGCCCTTTTGCCAATATTGCACAAGGAACGAATACCATTATTGCAACAAAAACCGGAATGTCGCTCGCCGATTATGTGGTTACCGAAGCGGGATTCGGAGCAGATCTGGGAGCAGAGAAGTTTCTTCATATCAAATGTCATTACGCCGGATTTAAGCCCGCCGCCATGGTGTTGGTCACTACCGTTCGGGCATTGCGCTATCATGGAGGAGCCAAAAAAGGCGAGTATGAACATCCACAGTATGAGGCAGTGAAAAAAGGAATGGAAAACCTGAGAAAACATATTGAAAACTGTATCAAATTTCAACTGAAACCAGTGGTGGCGATCAATCATTTTTCTACGGATGATCCTCAAGAGATCCAGTATATTATAGATGAATGCCAGGCAATGGGCGTCAAAGCGGTACTGGCAGAAGAATTCGCCAAAGGGGGAGCCGGCATGGAAGAACTGGCAGCGGAAGTAGTAAATGCAACTGAGAATTACGGTAATGATTTTCAACCTTTATATCATATTAAGGATACCGTTGTCGAGAAAATTGAAAAAATTGCAACAGAAGTTTATGGTGCTGACGGCGTCAATTTTACTCCGAAAGCAATGGCCGATTTGAAAGTCATCGATGATCTGGGATTAGGACAGTTGCCGGTATGCATGGCGAAAACACAAAAATCCCTGTCTGATGATGAGAAAAAAATTGGAAGGCCATCCGGATTTATGATTACTGTTCGCGAATTTGAATTTGCTGCAGGTGCCGGGTTTGTGATTCCCATCCTCGGAGATATGATGAGAATGCCCGGATTGCCCAATACGCCGGCATCCGAGCACATGGATATCGACCGTTATGGCAATATTACCGGGCTAAGCTAAGTATTTCATTATTTTAAAACTTCATTACAGAATTTAAATAAACGTTTAATTTTGATTGAATCGTAAATTATTATCCTACAGCAATTTGTGAAATTGTTGATTTCTATCGCCCGGATTTTCACTCTTTTTGGCATAAATATTACAGGATAGACGGGAAACAGTAAGAAAATAAAGTATAATTTAAATTTCAATGTGATGAAAACAATTAAAAAAACCATAATTGGACTTAGTATTATATCCGCTGGAGTGTTAAGTGCCCAGAGTGCCGATATGAGAAATATGATTAAAGTAGGCGCAAACGTCGGAATGGCTGTTCCGCAGGAAAATACTTCCGCAGCAGTAGGGATGGATGTTGCTTATCAGCATTTAGGTGTTCCGGGGTTTGGTTTGGGTATCGCCACCGGATATACGCATTATTTCGGAAGAGAAAATACCGTCAGCGGAATTACCCTGAACAACAACGATTTCGGAGTAGTTCCGGTAGCAGCTCTCATCAGAGTATATCCGAAACAGACCGGATTTTACTTCGGAACCGATTTAGGATACGGCTTTATTGTGGGAGACAATCAGGTAGCTTCCAATGCAGGATCGCCTAACAGGCCTGATGGTGGTTTTTACCTGAAACCTGAAATCGGTTACCACAACAAAGACTGGAATTTTGCTATTCAATATCAGAAAGTATTTACCGGAAGTACCGGTGAAATCGGCAGTCAGAAATATAACGCCGGTTCTCTCGGATTGGGGGTTGCCTACAACATTCCTCTGGGAAGCGGAACCACGACTGCAGAATAAATTTATTACGCAATACACAAAGCCTTTTCAATTTTAAGTGAAAAGGCTTTTTAGTTTACTGAAACATTTTTATCTTTGGATGAAACACTTTTTCCTATGGATGCAATCTCCAAATTTCCGCTCTATCTTCCCGGAAGGGAAAGCGAAAATAATGATCATTTATCATTTATCTCTTCCGATATCCGTCAGGAGAAAACACTGTTGGCACATTGTACTACCCATAACGGACAGGTAATTCTGGAACAGGAAAAACACTATCCCACCAAATCTTATGAATCTTTTTCAGAAATCGTGTTGCACTTCATGAAAGATATCGGAATCTCCGAATTTTCCAGAATTGCAGTCGGAACTCCAGGTCCGGTCATCAACGGACAGTGTGTTTCCATAAGGCTTCCCTGGATGCTGGATGCCGAAAAAATAAAAACAGAAACCGGAATTGATCGGGTATATCTCATCAATGATGTGGAAGCTACCGCATACGGACTGGCAGATTTATGTAATGATTCCCTCACCTCAGTGTATGAATCCGATACGCCAACAACGGGGAATGTAGCGATTCTGGCTCCCGGCGAAGGTCTGGGCGAAGCAGGACTATATTATGACGGGACGTATCTCAGGCCTTTCGCAACTGAAGGCGGACATTCTGAATTTTCTCCCAGAACCAATATCGAAGTAGAGTTTTATCAGTTTTTGAATCAGATTTATGGTATCGTAAGTTGGGAAAATGTGCTCTCCAAAAATGGATTGTTTAATATTTTCCGCTTCCTTAGAGATGAAAAAAGGCATCCTCTTTCCGAAAAACTTCTGGCAAAGCTTCAGGATGAAGAAGATTTCTGCGTGGCCATTTATCGTTCAGTTATCGAAGATCAAGAGCAGATCAGTACCATTACCCTAAATACGTATCTGGAATTTCTTGCGCGCGAAGCCAACAGCCTTGTGCTGAAACTGAAGGCAACCGGCGGCCTGCTCATTGGTGGCGAGCTTCCTTTTCTTTTCAGAGATTATATCGATAAAAACAGGCTTTATCAGAAGTTTATGATTAGCGATAAAATGGAAAGACTGTTGAAAAATATCCCTATTTTTATGATCCCTAATGATAAAATGATCCTTGTAGGTGCTGCGTATTATGCTGCTTTTTCCGAAATTTAATATTTTAATTTAACATAATAGTATAACTCCTATCTAATAACCGGAATGGAGGCAAATATTGCTGTTCCGACTGTTTCTTATCATTATTATAGAGATTTGAGTAAAAAGAAACAAATTATTACATAGAATTATTATATTTGTTTATTGATAAAAAAGAAAGAATGAAGAAATTATTTTTACTGACATTGTTATTATTCAGTGTGACAGTTGTATTTGCACAAAGAAAAAAATCAAAAGGAGTTCAGGTTTCAAAAGTACAAACCTCCGATATAAGATGGTGGGGCTATAAAGTCGTCAAATCTGAAGCGACTTCGCATACCGGATTTGTAAAGTTGAAAAGCGGTAAGTTTTACTTCACTGATAAGGTGCTAACCGGAGGCGATTTTGTGATCAATATGAGAAGCCTTACCAATACAGACCTGACGGGAGAAGATCAGCAAAAACTGACTGAACACCTCAGAAGTTCAGACTTTTTTGAAGTGAAAAGATATCCGGTAGCGAAATTTACCATTACTAAAATCCTTCCTTCTAAAAACTTGGATTATAATTATTTGGTGTACGGAAATCTTACATTGAAAGGGATCCGAAGAACCATTTCTTTCCCTGCAAACATCCGGACAAATGACCGTTTTGTATCGTTTGAATCAGCGAAAATTACCCTCGACAGACAGAAGTACAAAGTCTTCTATAAATCAGCCGTGAGAGATTACCTGATTAAGGATGATATCGACATTCAGATTAAAATGACCGCCAACTAAAAAGGTGAACATCAATACAGGAGCAGATATTTTCTGCTCTTTTTTTTGTCCTGATATGAAGAAAATGAAACTGTATATCATCAGTGGTTTGGGCGCTGATTTCAAAATACTGGAACACCTGAAATTTCCTGCTTATCTGGAACCTGTGTTTCTGGATTGGCTCATTCCTGAGAAAAATGAAACGCTGGATCATTATGTCCTGAGAATGGCAAAGAAAATAGACGCTTCGGAACCGTTTTGTCTTTTGGGATATTCCTTCGGCGGAATTATCGTACAGGAAATTCACCGCATTTTCCCTGCAGAGAAAGTGGTTATTTTGGGAAGCATCCGTTCACACAAAGAAAAAGCGGGGCTTCTTCGCGCAGCTGCACTTACAAGAATTGCAGATTATCTGCCGGAGAAACTCTTCACTTCCACTTTTACAGAAAACCAGTTGATTGCCAAAATGTTTGACTCCAACAATACAAAGCTGATGGAGTATTTCACGGTTCGCGATCCGTATTACCTGAAGTGGGGAATCGCACAGATATCCGCTTGGAAATCGGAAGAAAGCCCGGAAGTAATCCAGATTCTAGGAGACAGAGATCAGATTTTTCCTATTGCTGCTTGTCATCCCGATTATGTTATTAAAGGTGGAACCCATCTCTTTCCGGCAACACGCCATCGCGAAGTTTCTGCCGTGCTGGAGAAGATTTTCAACAGTTAATTCTGTATTTAGCTTTCATCTTATTGTGTTATCTTTGTTATTCATATCAATATTATGGAATCTATCAGTGTATTTGAAATTATAAAAGTAGGAATCGGTCCTTCCAGTTCCCACACTATGGGTCCGTGGAATGCTTCAGGATTGTTTCTGGATCAGATCCGCAGATCTCAGGGCATTGCTGAGGTAAAAGAGGTGTTCGTGGAATTTTTCGGTTCATTAGCTAAAACGGGAATCGGGCACGGAACCGATATTGCCGGTATGCTCGGGCTTTCCGGAGAAGATTTCAAAACGATAGATACCACTACTGTGGATGAAAAAACAGAAAAGATTAAATCTTCCGGACAGCTAAATCTGGGTGGCGAAAAAATAATTCCTTTTATTTATGGAAAACACCTGATTCTAAACAAAGAACAGACGCTTGAGTTTCATCCGAACGGAATGATTTTCAAAGCGGTTTTCAATAACGGAGAAATTCTGGAGCAGGATTATTATTCCATTGGCGGCGGATTTGTGGCCACAAAAGAAGACAATACGATGTCGGACCTGTGTATCCGGACCTTGTATCCGTGTCATAAAGGGGAAGATATCCTTAAAAATGTCAATAAACTCAACTTGGATAAAATTTCAGATCTTGTCTTACTGAACGAAGAAAGCTGGCGTCCTGAAGAGGAAACCCGAAGAGAGGCTTTATATATCTGGGAACAGATTCGGGAATGTATTTATAAGGGCGTAAACAAGGAAGGGGTGCTTCCGGGCGGACTGAATGTTACCCGGAGAGCCGCATCGCTGAACAGCAGACTTTTGGGGGATAAAACTTACAACACTCAGGAAGAGTGGTATCAGCTGGTGCAGGAAGCCGACGAAACCTTTACCACCATCAACAAATGGGTGTCCTGTTTTGCTTTAGCCGTGAATGAGGAAAATGCCAGTTTTGGCCGCATTATTACCGCTCCCACCAACGGAGCAAGTGGTGTGATTCCGGCAGTGTTGATGTATTCTCAGGCGTTCACTCCGTATAAAGGTGACGATAAGATTGTCCGTTTTCTATTGGTTGCCGGTGAAGTCGGAACTTTATTCAAGAAAAATGCTACTATTTCTGCAGCGATGGGCGGATGCCAGGCGGAAGTAGGAGTGTCTTCCGCAATGGCGGCAGCAGGACTTACAGAAATTATGGGCGGAACTCCGGCTCAAGCACTGATGGCAGCCGAGATTGCCATGGAGCATCATTTGGGAATGACCTGCGATCCGATTGCCGGACTGGTACAGATTCCGTGCATCGAAAGAAATTCTATGGGTGCCATCAAGGCCATTACCGCCGCTAACATCGCCATAGAAAGTGATCCGGCAAAAGCAAGGGTTTCTCTGGATGAAGTTATTCAAAGTATGTGGGAAACGGCGCAAAGCATGAGTTCGCGCTTTAAAGAAACTTCAGAAGGCGGCCTCGCCATTGCCGTGAATGTGGCGGAATGTTAAATGTTATCCGGGCGGTACTTTTCGGACTGGAAAAATCTCTTCTGAAGTATCTTCAGGAGGGATACATTGTGAAATTTGGAGATCTTGGAACCTTCCGCACTTCGCTGAGCGGAATAGGGGCTGATACCGCTGAAGACGTCATCGCTGCCAGCGTAACCAAAAAGCGGATCATCTTCTCGCCATCTCCTCTTTTGAAACGTACGGTGGCGATAGCCCCGGTAAAAAAAGTTCAGGACGTGTAGTACCACGACCTGAACAGATGATTGGAATGAGTCCCGGCAAATAACCGGGGCTTTTTTGTGGTCTAAAGATACCTATTTTCCCCGGATTTTCGTCCGTACAAAATATTTTTTCGTCCCTATGGATTTGTTATTTCATCCTTACGGAATATTTTTTCGTTTTAATGAGCTAATATTTTTGTACTCATGAAAAGTTTTGAAGGTGAAAAAGGCTGTTTTTCACCTTTTTGGTGCTAATTTTCATGTTTAAAAACTTGCTTTTTTTAGTTAGGTTAGCATTTCTTATAGATATTCGCTTTTTTACCACTGTTTTTTGAGTAAAAGATTTTGCGTTATTGCGGAATTTTATTACCTTAATTTCTCTTAATAAGTGAGCGTAATCCCTGCACCCCAGCTCATATCGCTGTCGTAGTGGGTTGAGATTCCGATATTTTTTGTGACGATATATTTAAGACCTGCCATATATTCTTTGTCGGTATTGACCATGAATGCCCCGCGCAAACGCGCAGTCAACGGAATGTCTTCACGTTTCAGCTGGAACCTTACAATTCCGTCTGTAAATATTTCTGCCTGCAGGTCCACCAACATCGGGAGTTTATACATGATACCAGCGCTGAAAGTTTTTCTTTCATCTTTAGTAGATGCCTGTCCAAAAAGGTTTTTTTCAATATTATTCCTGTCAATCTTTCTATAATGGTAGTTAAATCCGATAAATGGTTTCAGCCACTGCATACGGTCCACATACCTGCCGAGTTGGGTTTCCACCTCGTAGCCGTGATGGGGATTGTAACCTAAACGCCATTCTGTTCCCAATTCCCAGCGGGCATTTGAGATCCTCGCCATCCCGTCGTTACCATTAGTAGCAAAATCGTTTTCGGCCATAAGGTGCCACATGTTACTTTCGCGCTGGAGCTTTTTGTAAGCTGAAGCTTTATCGGGCAGCAAAGGATTCTGATAATCACCAACAGCAAAAACACGGTTCATCCCCGCCATCATGTGATAGAGGATGTGACAGTGGAAAAACCAGTCCCCGTCAGTTTTAGCTTCAAATTCGATGACATTAGTTTCCATCGGCATAATATCCAACACATTTTTGAGGGGTGCCTGAACTCCATTTTTGTTGAGTACCCGAAAATCAAAACCGTGCAGGTGCATCGGGTGACGCATCATTGAATTATTGAATAGGGTAATGCGGAGAATTTCGCCTTTTTTTACCAATATTTTGTCAGATTCTGCCAGGACTTTATCGTCCATGCTCCATATGTAGCGGTTCATGTTTCCCGTAAGGGTAAACTTGAGCTCGCGCACGGGACTGTCTTTCGGGAGTGAAGTGTCATAAGGCGATTTCATCATCCCATAATTCAATGTGGTAATCCCGGAAGCAGGCATCTGATGCTGTGAGTGATCCATTTGCGCATCGTTGTTGTCCATCTTGTCCATCGGCATTGCTGCATTATTTTCAGCACTAATTTCAGGATACATCACCTGATTCATATCCATCGTCTGATAACTCATCTTCATGCCCATATCTTTCATGTCACCGTTCATCTTCATCATGTTGTTCATCATCTTCATCCCTTCAAAGTATTTGAGTTTGGGTAATGGATCATGGGATTTCGTAGCTCCTTCTCCAATAAACACTGACGCAGATTTTGTGCGGTCTTCGGGCGTAACAAGGAGCTCGTAGGAGGTGTTTTTTTCAGGAATTTCCACTACGATATCCACTGTTTCAGAAACTGCCAGAATAAGACGGTCCACTTCTACCGGTTCAATGTCCAATCCATCACTGGCCACTACTTTAATTTTTCCTCCTGCATAATTGAGCCAAAAATAGGAGGAAGCACCGCCGTTGGCAATTTGAAGCCGCACTTTGTCACCGGCTTTGTATCCTGCGAGCTGGCTTTCTATTTTACCGTTAATCAGAAAGGCGTCATAATAAACGTCACTCACGTCCATGGCAAGCATCCGCTTCCATTCGTTGGTGAGTTTTGTCTTAAAGTGTCCCTCTTTTATGGCTTCTGCATAACTTTGAGTACTGCCTTTTTTTATTGCGAACCAGTCATTGGCGTTGTGAAGCATCCGCTGAACATTATTGGGGTTCAGGTTTGTCCACTCGCTCAGGATAAGGTGCTCTGTGGGCAAATCATCAATCCCCGGCCGGAAAGTAGGATCTTCGGGACGTTTTTTCAGAATCATCATCCCATACATTCCAATCTGCTCCTGCAGGCCAGTATGTGAGTGATACCAGTGGGTTCCGTTTTGGATGATCGGAAACGAATACGTGTAGGTTGAATGTGGTGGAATGGGTTTCTGGGTAAGCCAGGGAACCCCATCTTCTTTATTTGGAAGATGAAGACCGTGCCAGTGCAGAGAAGTTTCTTCGTCCATTAAATTATGGACAATCACTTCCGCCGTATCGCCCTCATAAAACTCCAGCTTTGGCATCGGAATCTGCCCGTTTACGGCAATGGCGCGTTTCTGTTTGCCCGCGAAATTTACCAGGGTGTCTTTCACATAAAGATGGTAGGTCACTTTGCGTCCGCCTTTTAGGTGCTTTTCGGGCATGGGCATGACCATTTTGTGTTCACCATGTATCTGCATGTTTCCGTGTGCAGAATGATCTTCTTTTTTTTCTTGAAGGACCAGATTCATACCGCACTTGGGACACTTTCCGGGTTTGTTCGATATCACCTCGGGATGCATCGGGCAGGTGTACATCTTTTGCGCTTCTTCATGCTGATGCGCATCTGAAGTTTGATGTTCCGGGGTTTTGCCGGTAGCCTGATGCCGGCCGCTTTCCTTCTGAGGGACCAAATTCATACCGCACTTGGGACACTTTCCGGGTTTGTCCGAAACCACCTCGGGGTGCATCGGACAAGTGTACATCTTTTGCGCTGCTTCATGCTGATGCGGAGCAGGTGTTGAATGTTCCGGCGTTTTGATGCTCGCTGGGTCTTTCGGTACTGCTTTAGTCTTTGGCATCACCGGTTTTTTAACTTCCGTTACCGTCTTTGTTTTTGCAGCGGTAATTTCAGGTTTCTTACCCGTAGTTTTTTTAACTACGGTGGCCTTTTTAGGAGCGGGCGCGGATTTGGCCGCCGTTTTTTTCTCAGTAACGGTTTTCTTCACCAGGGTCATACCGCAAATGGGGCAGTTACCGGGTGCTGATTTCACCACCTGCGGATGCATCGGGCAGGTGTAAACAGTTTTGGTGCTCTGTGAATACGTATTTATGGATATTGCCACAAACATTAAGAGCGATAGTAGGTATTTCATTTTGTGATTATTTAATTTTTAACAAACTTGCATTAATGGCAACCACTATGGTGCTTACACTCATCAAGACAGCGCCCACCGCAGGACTCAACAAAAAATTCGGATAGAGTACACCGGCCGCCAGCGGAATGGCAATTACATTATAACCCACCGCCCAAATGAGGTTTTGTGTCATCTTGCGATAGGTGCGTTTGCCAAAATCTATCATAATTGCAACATCCCGTGGGTCGCTGTTTACTAAGATAATATCAGCAGTTTCAGCGGCAACATCAGTTCCGGATCCGACGGCGATCCCAACATCCGCCCGAGCCAGTGCAGGGGCATCATTCACACCGTCTCCGGTCATGGCCACGATCTCACCTTTGGCCTGATATTCTTTTACTTTTTCCTGTTTATGATGGGGAAGCACATTGGCCAAAAATCCGTCCATCCCCAGTTTATTGGAAACCGATGCTGCGATTTTTTCGTTATCGCCTGTTAACAGGAAGGATTTTATTCCCATTTCCTTAAGTTTATCGATAGCCTCTTTGGAACCTTCACGAATTCTATCTGCGAGGGTGATAATCCCTATAACCTTGCCGTCAATAAATACATAATTTACAGTTTCTGTATCCTGATCGATTTCTGGGGGCATAGCGGGTATGTCCATTTTGTTTTCGGTGAAATAATTCGGGCCTGCTGCAACAACTTCTTTTCCGTTTACCTTTCCTTTTACGCCAATTCCCTGCATGTACTGGAAGTTTTCGGATTTCCATAACTGAAGTTCTTTTTCTTTGAGAAGATTTATCATCCCTTTTGCAATGTGGTGCTCGGAGTTTTGCTGTACCGCAGAAGCGTACTGAATAATCTCATCTTCGCTAAAATTATCCAAAGCAATTATTCTTTGTACCGCGTGTGACCCTTCGGTCAAAGTTCCGGTTTTGTCGAAAATAATGGTCGTTAGATTACGGGTCATCTCAAATGCAGTCCGGTTTCTAATAAGCAAGCCATTGGTTGCAGATAGGGTAGTTGAAATGGCAACCACTAAAGGAATTGCGACTCCCAAAGCGTGCGGACAGGCAATAACCATCACGGTAACCATTCTTTCCATCGCGAATGCCAAGTCTCCATTTACGCTATACCAATATGCAAATGTGCCTACACCTACGCCGATCGCAATAAAAGTTAGCCACTTGGCCACTTTATCAGCAAGGTTTTGCGTGTTCGATTTGGCGGCTTGGGCATCCTGCACCAGGTTGATCACCTTATTTAGATAGGTATCTTTTCCTACACCTTTTGCTCTGATTTTCAAGGCACCGTCTCCATTAATGGAACCGGCGATCACTCTGGCTTTGGTTTCCTTTTTCACCGGAACACTTTCGCCTGTAAGCATACTTTCGTTTACATAGGATAGCCCCTCGATCACGTCACCATCTGCGGGTATTTTCTCACCGGGCTTTATAATTACGATGTCGTTGTTAACCAATTCATCCAGCCTTATTCTATATGCTTCCCCGTCTCTTTCTACCGTCACTTCATTGGGTAAAAGGGCTACCAAAGTTTGAAGGGCTTTGGATGCGGCCATTTGCGAACGCATTTCCAGCCAATGCCCGAGCAGCATGATCACGATAAGCGTAGCCAATTCCCAAAAGAAATCCATTCCTTGAAGCCCAAAAACCACTGCGGTGGAATAAAAATAGGCTACAGAAATAGCTATGGCTACCAAGGTCATCATTCCAATCGCTTTGGCCTTGACTTCGCCGATCATTCCTTTGAGAAACGGCATCCCTCCGTACAGGTAAATTAAAGTCCCAAGGGCAAACAGTACGTATTTATCGCCGGGAAACTCCAAGCTGAAACCAAGCCACTTTTGAATCATGTGTGAAAGTGCCAGAATAGGGACAGTAATAATTAAACTGATCCAAAATCGTTGCAGGAAATCGTGGGTTTGATGGCCTTCGTGTTTATCGTGTAAGTTTGCTGATTGTGGATCATCGCCGTGGTGATGGTGACTGTAATCGTGTTTTTCGTGTATACCGAAAGGAACTAAGGCCATTCCACATAATGGGCATTTCCCAGGCTCATCTTTGAGTATCTGGGAGTGCATGGGACAAGTGTATTTTTTCATATTTATTTTTTTAATCGTTAAACTTCTGCTATTTGAAGATTATTTTCGGTTTTCCAACTCTTGAATTTTAGCTTTCATTACAGCAATTTCCTCCTCTTGTGCTTTGATAATTTCAGCACCCAATTTTCTGACTTCCGGATCAACCAAATTACTTTCTTCGACCATCAAGATTGCACCTGCGTGATGGGGGATCATGGACTTTAGGAACTGCATATCTCCAACGGCGGTCTGCTGCCGAATTCCGGACCAAAACAGCACCATCGACAACACACCGACACCCATCAGGACTTTGTTGAGTTTTTTATTGGGATACATCTTTCCCATTAACAGCAGTTCGATGATCAACATAGGAGAAGCCATTAGTCCGGCCATATAAAACTGATTGATATTGGGAATCACATTGGCTAACCGATCAACCATCGCATACATTAATATAAACATGGATAGGAAGGAAATGAGAAGCATCCAAAACAACTTTTTGTATGCCCCGCTGTGATTCATTTTTCCATGTTTTGCCCCGTCATCAGATGGTGTGTCATGTTTAGCGTGATTAGCAGTTGCTGCGTTATGGTTGCCGGTGTCCTTTGGACTGTTTTGAGAATTTTCCATGTTCCATTTTTTTTAGGTTAATCGCTATAAAACAATAGGTTAAATATTTGTTGTCTTGGTTTATCGGTTCATAAATTATTTAAAATAAACTGCACTCTTTCTGCGGGAGGCAAAACCGGCACAAAAACGATAGGGAAACCGAGGTTGGAATATGCTTCTATTAGTAACTGATGAATTACTTTTTGATCGTCCTCATTTTCGGTTCTCGCATAGTCTTTGGTAAAAGGCAATCGGTCTAAAATAAAGATTTTTTTGTAGGAAACCCCGTTGACGGCATTAAGTAACTTTTCATCATAATCCAAGTTTAAAAATTGATAATAAGCCATTGCGTCCGGGATAGCCCTGTCCAAAAAAACCATATCCTCCTTATTGAGCGATCCTTCTTGGGCAATCTGCATATCTAAAACGCCTAATTGAAATTTCTTTTTATTACGCCTGATTTCTTCAACAGAATTTCCTTCATTTTGCATTGTATCAATATAATGTCGTGCATGTTCTATTGTCGTTTGATAACCTTGCTTCTGAAGCAAATCAATGGTCGTTGTTTTCCCGGTACTGGGTCCGCCAGTGATCACATACCATTTGGTCTCCTTTGAATTCTTGATTTTACTGTTCATTATACTTATCCAAATTATAGTTCTTCAATATCATAGAGCTGCGGTATTTGTGCATCCCAGCCATAAGTTTCGTTGATGGCTTGCAATAATGCTTCTGCACCTTCTTTCTCACCATGTACGACGAAAATTCTTTTCGGTTGGCTGGTTATTTCATTCATCCATTGTATGAGCTCATTATGGTCTGCATGGGAAGATAAGCCTTCAATTACTGCTACTTCCATATTAAATGGGATCCATTTTCCGTATACTTTTACTTCTTTCTCGCCCTCCAATAATTTTCTTCCCCGAGTTCCTTCCGCCTGGTATCCCACAAATAGCAGCGTGTTTTCAGGGTTTTGCGCTTGAGTTTCAAGATAATTGAGCATTCTGCCCCCGGTGAGCATCCCGCTGCCGGCGATAACAATTTTTGGTTTGTTGTCGGAACGCAACTCCATGGTTTCCTGATAGCTGCTGACCACCGTGAAATGATCGCACATTTCATCACATTCGTCGGTTGTTAACCGGTGCCAGTCTCTGGTACGGTGAAACAGATCCAATATGCTGGCTCCCATTGGACTGTCCATGATCATCGGTACTTTGGGTATTTTATTTTCTTTAAGTAACCTCCATAAAATAAGCATCATCAATTGGGCGCGTTCAACAGAAAAACTTGGGATAAACAGGCTGCCACCTCTGTTGATAGTATCATTGACTAATTTTTCAATCTGCGGAATTGCCTCTACTTCATCAGGATGAAACCTTCCTCCGTAAGTTGATTCTATGAGAAGCACATCTGCCTTTTGGGGTTTAAGGGGTGGAAACAACAATAAATCATTGGTCCGTCCAATATCTCCCGAAAAAACAAAGCGTTTGCCATGGACATCCAACTCTATAAAAGTAGCACCTAAGATATGCCCATTGTACTGAAATCGGGCACTGATGCCCTCAAACAACGGAATCCACTGTGATGGTGGAACCTCCTTAAAATGGGAAATGGTTTTTTCTACATCTTTTAAATCGTACAGCGGCTCTGCGGGTTTGTGCTTGGAATAACCTTCCTTATTGGCTCGCGCTGCCTCCTGTTCCTGTATTTTAGCACTGTCGTTCAGAATGATTTCGGCAATGTCCAAAGTGGGGTTAGTCCCATAAACAGGCCCCTTAAAACCATATTTCACCAGCCGGGGAAGGTATCCTGTGTGATCAAAATGGCCATGAGTCAATAAAACGGCATCAATGCCTGAAACGTCCACAGGCGGATATTCCCAGTTTTTAAGCCGTAATTCCTTTAACCCTTGAAAAAGGCCGCAGTCTATTAAGAGTTGATGATCTCCTGTATCGATTAAATATTTGGAACCCGTTACTGTTCCTGCAGCTCCCAAAAAATGAATGATAATCTTAGTGTTTTTCATTGGTCAGATTGTTTTAATGTTGAATGCATAATTCCTTTGCGTCTTCTACGATATTTTTATGGCGTGCTTTTGAAATGCCGATTTTGTTTAAGACCTGCGGGTGTTCGTAAATTTCTCTACAGAGGACTAAACCCAGGTCTAATAATTTTGTTTTCTCGTTTTTGGTCAGGGTTGTTAAAGCGGTTAATGGGTGCAAACCGGATTTGTCTATTCGCTCTTTTAAACCGTTCCCAAAAGGATAGTCCCAACTTGCCATCAGCAAACCTGCACATTTTCCGTATTGCGTGGCATCAGAAGTAAATCTTGTATTGGTGTACACGCCTCCTTTAGAGATTTTCCCGTCGTTACCTTTTTGTTTTTTCCATTGTTTTTCTACATCCAGAAATCTGGAATTGACATATAAAGGAATTTTTACATTGCAGAATCTTCCCTGGTCACTATGGAATTTACATTCAATAAAATAATGCTGGTCATCTTTGTCCGCGATGACGTCGATCTCATGCGACACGCAGTGGCCCGACACTATAACCCCAACCTGAGTTGAAAATCCTTCATGTGAGAGTAATTTACCTACTAAGTTTTCGAAAGGAAAACCCGTGGGGCCCAGTTCAAAGAGTGCATTTTTAAGTTTGTATTTTGAAGCGCTCACGCGGGAGTGTTTTTTTAACAAATCAAAAGCAATTTTATAGATCCTTGTAGTGGTCATGCCTTCATAAATCGTGGACTGAACCTGACTAACAATCTGCTGAATAATATCTTCCGAGGCATGCGCGCGCCTAAGCGAGTTAATGAGTTTTTCCACATCAAATGCGGCAATATCTCCGGATTTTTTTACGATGTTAATGAGACTGTTCATTTTTTAAATTTTGTTAAGACTTACGTTATGCAACCGTTATCTCATGATCGAGATAAACATTCTGTACCATTTGTAATAAGTTCACACCGTCTTTAAACGGGCGTTGAAACGCCTTCCGACCCATTATTAGTCCAGAGCCGCCAGCTCTTTTGTTGATGACTGCTGTCGTAATAGCCTCCATGAGGTCTGACTCACCTTTTGAATCGCCGCCGGAGTTAATTAATCCTATTTTGCCCATATAACAATTCGCTACCTGCAACCTGCAAAGGTCAATAGGGTGGGGAGTTGTTAATGTCTCATACATTGCGTCATCGTATTTACCGAAATTAATGTTTTTAAATCCATAATTATTTGTCGGTAATTTTTGTTTAATAATATCAGCTTGAATTGTTACTCCGATATGATTGGCTTGTCCCGTTAAATCAGCTGCTGTGTGATAATCCTCTTGCGTCGTATTGAAGGCCTCATTGCGTAAATAGCACCATAGTATAGTGGCCATACCCAGATTGTGAGCCTCATCAAATGCCTCGGAAATTTCTTTGATTTGTCTGTCGCTTTCTTCCGAACCAAAATAGATGGTTGCTCCTATGGCAACTGCCCCCATATCCCAGGCGTTTTTTACTTTTCCAAATAGCGTTTGGTCATATTTATTTGGAAAACTTAGTAATTCATTGTGACTAATTTTTATCATAAAAGGGATTTTATGTGCATATTTTCGGGCATATAGAGCTAGCCCCCCAAAAGTAGAGGCCACACCGTTACAACCAGCTTCGAGTGCAAGTTTTAAAATGTTTTCAGGGTCGAAGTAGTCCGGATTTTTATAAAATGAGTATGCTGCACTATGTTCAATACCTTGATCAACGGGAAGAATGCTCAGATAACCCGTGTCGCCAAGATTACCATGACCGTAAAGTTGAGCGAGACTCCGCAGAACTTGCGGGTTTCTGTTACTATCGCCAAAAACCTTTTCCAGACTATATTTACCGGGAGTTTGAAGTTCATCTTTTGTGATTTTTTCGCAAACATGATCCAGATAATAGGATGCACTATTGCCCAGAAGTTCGATAATACTTTTATTAGCTTTCATTTTTAATAGAGTTTTAATTTGTTCCTAAACGTTTATTTGCTTTGGAAATAGAGGGGTAGTCTTGTAATAGCTGTAAATGCTACAACATTATTACCAATCATACTAAAGAACATTATTATTTCTCGGGCAGCGGTTATGATTTTTCCTAAGCTTTTAAAAATTAATTATTGCTATCATTTGCCATCTCAAGTTGATTTTAATTATAAGTAACAGTAAAGTAATCCCCGCCCTCTTGCTTAAACAACTGCTTTTGTAACAAACCAGAAAGTGATAAATATTCCGTTACGTCATAGTTGATTGTTCTTACCCGAACCCCCATCAGGTAAGCCTTAATGGAAATTTTTTCGCTAATCTTAAGGTTGTTATTTTCTTTAACGAGCACCCTATTGATGACCTCCACATTGTTTCTTGACCCTAAAAAATTAAGAATGCCCGTTTCGACATACATTGTCAGACTCATATTGCGCACCATATCATTAGGCTTTAGGGCATATAACTTTTTAAAGTCGCCGGATTTTACGGAGACCCGAACCTTCCTCTCTTTGGGAATAATTGCAAAAACCGATAACAGTACATCGGCTTCTCCAGGCCTGCACTCGTAAGTGGTCGTGTAGGTTGCTTCTAACTTCTGAGCTTCGTCATAAAGTTCTGTTTTGATAGTTACAAAAGAAGACTGCCCGCGCCGGGTTATTTTACCTGCGGTAAATATTTGCTTCCCTATAAGTTTTCCTTTTTTGTCAAAACTTTCTCGATTTATTTTTTTGCCTTCTATTTGCTCAATCACCATCGCTTTGTCTTGAGCTTTTATTAACACAAAAGGAATTGCAAGCAGAAAGAAAAATAATATACCGTAAATTGATTTATTCATATTCCATTTTTATCTGGTAAGTTATTTGTACTGCTTGCCAGCTAATAAAATCTTTGTTTTACTCCAAGGCTTTCGTTGGTCTTTTTTATTGACTTCTCAGCGTCTGGTTCTATTCCCGCCAATGCACGTATAGCGTCAATGGTTTCGGGGATTACTATAGCCTGGTTATCTACTATGTATGCATAAAACAACTCATCCCCAACTACTTTCAGCATATCTTTCCACACTGCTACTTCATACATATCTCCATAAGGGCGGCCTATTGCAAGCATTAATTCCTTAACTGTATTATTAGCTGCTAACTCATCGCTGTATTCAATCATTGCAATTCTGGTAGATTTATTGAACGCATCCAAAACTTCTTCCTTATCGGTTTTTCTGGTCAACTGTACATTCCAGTAATGTAGATGGCTTAACGTTTCCGGCACTTTAACTGCCGATGTGATAACGTTAAAAGAGGGGTCAACAGATTGCGCATCCGGTCCCTGATGGCTGGGTATATCTTTTTCGGGAACCAGGGTATTCATAATCCCGGTCAAATGGCTTTCCCATGGGTCGGTTGCACGACGAAGTAAAGTGCCTCTTGCTTTTAAGAGCAAGCCTGCATTCTTCAGTGCGGTTAGTGTTCTTACAATGGAAGTAGTGTTACAGGAAACTACTCTTGTAGCATCAAGGTTAATTGCAGTTGCATAATTATTTTCGGCACTAAAGGAATGACCGGTTGCTTCATGCTTTTCACCTCCTTGTAAGATAAACTTTTTACCAAGTTTTTTATAAAGCTCTATATTTTGAGCCGCAATTTTTTTGGGCGTACAATCCACAATAATATCTGAGGATGCAAGCAGATCGTTCAACGTGCCTGATGAATTTATGCCTGCTTCGTTCATCTTTGTTTTAAACATGTCATCGGAAGCAAACACGGGATATTTTTTCAATACTGCCATTTGAATGCGCCAGTCTGTTATTACATCGCATACACCTGCCAGTTCCATATCTTCTTGCAAATGCACCGCATCGGCAACCCGTTTGCCAATGACACCATATCCGTTAATGGCAACTCTTATTTTTTCCATAATATATATATTTAGCTTATCGATTAAATTAAAAGGTTTCCGATGTGTATTTCCTTTAATATTCTGTTTATGGCATTCCACCAGTTTCAAACCAATAGCTTATTCCATTAGGGCCTTTGCCAACCGGGATTGTGTGGATCACTTTTTGACTTGCCACATCAATCACAGAAACGGTATTATCTATAGTATTTGTTACAAAAACTGATTTACCATCGTTGCTTACTACTACACCGTGAGCCTTCTTACCAACTTTAATGGTACTTATCACTTTTGCGTTTGGTATGTCTATTACATAAACCTCGTTTGAAACCGGCCTGCCCAAGAGTTCACCCTGGTCTGCTACATAAAGTAATTTACTATCCGGGGTTGCGTACAACTGAATAGGGCCCTGAGCGGTGCCAGGTAATGGTATTCTTATTATTTGGCCATTTTTAAGGTCATACTGTATCACCTCTTTTGTATCGTACAAAGAGACGAAAACAAATTTATCGTCACGGGTAACGGCTACCTGTGGAGCTATACCACCAAGAGGGATATCAGTTACTTTACCATCAGCTATAGTAATGACAGACATACTTTTTCCGTCCATATTGGCTACATACAATTTGCCATTAGCGTAGCGTAAGCCATGAGGTGCATGTTTTTCTCCTAAATTAAATTGCGTACCACTTGATAGGTCGTTGCATCTACTTGTATGACTTCATTCGTTTCACCTGCGGTTACAAATGCATTCTTTGATTGATCGTCTAAAACCACATGGGCCACGTGTAGATCTTTACCTAACAGCACACGCTCTTTTATTGTACCGCTGTTTGGGTCAATAACTATTAAGTAATTTGTTTTACTGCTGTGCATACCTGCTGGCGCCACCCAAACAGATTTTCCATTGGGGGCCACCTGCACATAATTTGGTCGTTAGGATGTAGATAAAAAGAGTGGCAATCATTAAAATCACCACCCGTTTTAAATTACGCTGCCATTTTCCGGCATTCTTCGGCGCATTTTCTACAAGCTTCTGCACATTCACGGCAATGATCCATTCCATGTTGTGCATGTTTTTCACATTCTGCAGCACATGCTTCACAGATGTCGGCACAAATGCGGCAAATTTCTTTTGCTTTGTCGCTGCCGAGGCTCATTAACTGTGCTGAGGCATAGCAGATCGCTGCGCATTCCATGTCTAACTGAATGCATCTCGCCATCATTTTTACATCTTCTTCCTCAGTGCATGATGAAGCACAGTGATTACATATTGCAGCACATTTTAAACATGCTTCAATACAACTTTGGTACGTGTGATAACCTGTCATAATTGTTGGTTTTTATGTTAATAAATAGGTTGGTTTTTTCAATAAATATGCAGTTCCTGCGCTGATCCTGTCGCAATCATAAGTGCGTTTGATCAGGCAAGCTATTGCTGGCTACTTTGATTTTTTTAAAAAATTTATTTGCTTCTTTTACTTAGTTTTCAGCGGAGCATTTCTACCGTTATCGTTCACATCGTACTAACATTATACTTGCCCGCGCAGTTCATACTTTTCAACAGCAACAGGAGCCACCAGACTTTTTTAAATTCTCATCTACGGAAGCGCCGGCAATACTATAACCTACTTTCGCCAAGGCTTGCGTTAACTGCGCTGTATTAATCGATTTCTCTGCTTCAATAACTGCGCGTGGTGGATGCAGACTCGCTTTTACATTCTGTACGCCATCAATTTCTTTCAACGCTTTTTCGACATTTTTAACGCAGCCTTCGCAGGACATTCCTGTTATTTCAATTTGTTGTTTCATTTTGTTTGATTTTATTCTTTTATATATTGTTACTTTCCAACTATCCGTTTTACAATACGTTCTGTGAGCCTTACTTGGCCAAACTCGTGTTGCAATAAAATAGTTTTTTGAAAGCGAGCTGGTTGTAATTACTACTGTAAAAGTACAAGTTTCTTAAACGGATGTTCTGCATAATTTTCGTTAGTTTCTATATAATTTCGCTTTGAAAAAAAGGCCAAGTAACATCAAAACTATACCTGAAGTTTATCGAGAGTTGCGCAAACGTCCCTGTGATTGCCGTTTCTATTTCGCAACTATTTCCTATTTATAATTTCATACGCCTAAGTTCTAAGGTTAACTAATTTCATCATAGGGTCTCCGATTGGATAGTTCAGCATTTTTGTACTCCGTCATGCTCTCTCCGGTAACTTCTTTAAACTGTCTCGAAAGATGGTTTACGCTGCTGTAATCCAGGAGATGCCCTATCTCTGAAAAGGTGTACTGCCTGAGCTGAATAAGTTGTTTTACTTTCTCTATTTTTAAATTAATAAAATACTTTTCCACTGTTGTATTTTCAAGGTGCGAGAACAGCTTGCTCAATGATTTATATTCATGGTTGAACTCTGCGCTTAAAGTTTGAGATAGGTTTACTGTGGAATCAAGAGGGAGCTCTTCTATTTTACAAAGCAAAAAATGTTTAATTTTTTCGACGAGCACTTCCTCTGGACTATGGATTATTTCAAATTTATTGGTATGGAGAACGCTTTCAATTTTCTCCATAATTTCATTATGATTACCGGCCGTCTCGTCGATTACCAATACTCCAAGTTCAATTGACGAAACGTTAACCTCCAGTTCTTCAAGCTCTTGCTTAAGCACTTTTAGGCAACGGCTGCAAACCATGTTTTTAATATTTAATTTCATCACGTTGTTATTAATTTGTTGATTCTACAGCATGGTATTTTCCGATCCTTTTTTATTTTAAACGGCCATTTCTGATACTCTAAAGACCAAAGTCGAGGGTAATTTCTGATGTTCTGCGTTACTTACTATATTCGTTGTCACGAAAAAAATCTAACAGTTCTTTTTTTTTATCTGCTGATAATCTGGCGTTTCCGTGCATCATGCGGTAAGATTTTAAAGGCATTTCATCTTTTTCAATCTGGCTGATGATGCTTTTTATTTTTGCTTTTTTGCGTCTTTTTGAATAATTATTGAACTCATCAAAATTGAGTTCTTCTTTGCCTTTTTTAATATGCCGGGCCATGAACCACGCGCCCGGCTGTAATTCCGAATACCAGGGATAACGGGTATTATTTGAATGACAGTCATAGCAGGAAACTTTAAGGATTGCAGCCACGTTGGCGGGCACCTTTTCGGTTCTTTCAAAACTTTGACCTGCCGGCACGGTGGAGACATTACGCTCCACCGGTATGAATTGAATGGTTAAAACAACCGCCACTACTATCACCGACAGCCAACCTATGATATTCAATTTTCTCATATTACATGGTGCTCATATCGTGACCTGCCATCGGATCGACTCCTTTCTTGAATATGTATTCACTGTTCAGCAGATAGGCCCCGGAAACCACTACTTCGTCCCCCGCCTTAATTCCGGATGTGATTTCTATTCTGTCTTCATATTCCAGACCTGTTTCCACCATTCTGTTTACGAAAGTGTTCTTCGCTGTTTTCACCCAGACGGTGGAGGATTTCCCATCCCTGATCACCGCATCTACAGGCATTGAAAGTCCATCACGTGATTTGTTTTCCACAAGAACATATACCGGCATGCCGGGTTTCAGCAGATTTCCTTTGTTGGGCACGGAAATGCAAACCAGATTTATCCTGCTGGAGGCGCTTATTTCAGGGTTTGTAAAATCAACCTTCCCATTAATCTTCAAATTATCCAGATCGGGAATATATACGGTGACCTTGCTGTCTTTCTGAAGGAGAGCCATTTGGGAAGAATACACCTGCGCCTCTGCCCAAAGCGATGAAAGATCTGCCAGATTCACGATGGTGCCGCCTTCCGCAAGATAATCACCTTCAGCAATGCTCAGATCGGTGATGTACCCGGCTGCATTGCTGAACACGGTAGTGGTGGGCGTGGCTTTTCCTGATCTTTCCAGCTGTTTGATCTGGCTTTCGGACATTCCCCATAAATAAAGCTTGTTGCGGGAACTTTGGAGCAACTGATCAAAATCAATGGAAGTATTACCGACGAACAGCTTGCGTCTTTCTAATGCCAGCAAATATTCCTGCTTTGCATTATTGAGTTCTTCACTGTAAATATCGACCAACGGCGCCCCCTTCGGAACAAAATCGCCAATGTTTTTATAATACAACCGTTCAACTCTGCCCATTACTCTGGAACTTACTGCCTGCATTTGGTACTGATTAAAATTGAGTGTTCCAGTCAGGGTAAGTTTGTCGGCCATAGACCCATCAGATAGCGCGACTGTTTTGATATTCCCAAGTTTAACCTGCTCGTCATTCAAGATAATTTCATTGGGATCAGCATTCTTTTTCTTCTCGACAGGCACCAAATCCATGTGACAAATGGGGCATTTTCCGGGTTTATCGGAGACTACCTGCGGGTGCATGGAACAGGTGTAGTAGATATCGTGGCCGGCATGCGGATCTTCCTCCTTTTTACAGGAGTAAAGAAAAACCAGCAAGGCCAGCATTAAAATATTAAATTTCATCTTATCAATTTTTATCTGTTAATTTTTATGAAACTTTCGCTGTCCATCAGGTACTGTGCATTTTCGGCAACTCCATCTTCAGGAAGCAAACCACTGACGATCTGAATTTTATCGCCTACCACCGCGCCGGTAACAACCTTGTGGGCAATAAAACCGCCTTCAACTTTTTTGAACGCAATTTTATCAATCCCCAAAGAAACCACCGCTGATTTCGGCAGCCAATCTGCCATTCTGTTGTGGCTCATAATCTCCGCTTTAACCTGACTTCCGACAGGAATTTTTGCGGTGGAATTATCAAAATAGACGCGCGCTGTTACGGTTTTGCTGCCCTGCCTGAAAAAGGGTTCAATAAAACCGATGATTCCTTTGAAGCGATTTTCAGGATTGGCTTCCGGGATGATCATGACTGACTGTCCTTTGCTGACCAATGCAATGTCTTCAGAGAAAATATTGATCAGGGCCCAGGTTCTGTTGGGATTGTAGACACTGAAAATATTCTGTCCTTTCTGGAGATACATTCCCTCTTTTAGGGGTAGTTCAGCGGTGGCTGCCGTATTTGAAGCCATTGCGGGTGCAGATTGTGGTGATGACCCCATGCTTCCGGCCGATCCTGCCTGCTGAATGTGTCCGCTGTAATTGCTGAAAACCGGAACTGTTAGATCAGGTTTCCCTCGCTGGATGACTTTCTGTATCTGTGAAGCCGGCATTCCCAAAAGAAGGAGTTTCTGGCGTGAAGCATCGATCATTGTTTTGTTTGAGCGGTCATTTTTAATAACGAAGAGCAGGTTTTGCTGTGCGGTTAAAAGTTCCGGGCTGTATATATCTAAAATACGCTGCCCTTTCGACACTTTCTGGTATTTATACCGCACATAGAGTTTCTCGATACGGCCCGCAACGCGTGAGGAAATACTGCCAATCTGTCGAGTATCGTATTCTACCGTCCCTAAAGCATCAACCGTGGTGGGTATGTTTTCTCTTTTTACTTTTATTACGGGCTGTTCCGACACTACAAATTCATTGGTTGGTTTCAGCAGATCGTCGAGTTTAATCCCCTCTTCCTTTTTTTCAGGGGCATCTTTCAGGACCAAATCCATCCCACATTTGGGACACTGACCGGGTTTGTCTGAGATCACTTCCGGGTGCATCGGACAGGTATAAGTATGCATTGCAGCTTCTGCCGAGTGCTTATCTTCCCAGAACTTAACTTTGTCACACGCCGTCAAACCAAATAAAAGCATAGTGAATATTATAATTTTTCTCATCTTCTTTCAATTAAGCGGTCAATTTCAGTTTGCGTCTGCAGTGCTTTGGTCAGGATCTCGAAATATTCCAATTGGGTCATATTCAGCTGTTCCCAGGCATCGTACAACATGAAGAGTTCTTCCGTATTCTGCTCGTAGCCCAACTGCATGGATTTGTAGTTGTTTTTTAAAGCTGGAATGATGGTGTCTTCATAGAGTTTGAGCTGATTTTTATTCAGGTCCAGTTCATTGCGCATTCCGTAGGCCATTCCACTGTATTCGTTCACCATCATTTCTTTCTGTGCCTGCAAGGCTTCTTCTTTCAGTTTGAGGCTTTCAATATTGGCTTTATTCATGCCCGAAGCCCACGAAACAAACGGCAGCTTTGCCATCAGCATCAGAGAAAACTGCATGGGCTGGCCACCAAAACCGAACATATTTTCGAACTTAACGCCGAATTCCGGTCTCAGATTCTGTTTTTCCAGATCCTGCTTCAGTTTGGCAATATTGATTTCCCGGTCGATGCCGCGGAGATCACTTCTGTTCTGATAAAAGAGATCCTGACCAAAAGTCTCGAGAGAGTAGTCATTCAGGTTGTATTCGGGCTCAATCTCCAGCGGTGCGAACGCGTCTCTTCCCATGAGGGCATTCAACCGGATGCGGTTGACGCGCAGGTCATTCTCATACATGAGCTGCATGTTTTTTGAACTTCCGAGGGCCGCTTTGGCTTTGTAATAGGCGGATATTTTGGAAAGTCCGTTTTTGTACCGGATTTCGGCGTTTCTAATCATAAAGTCCAGCATCTTTTCGTTTTCCTTAACGACCTTCAGCTTTTTATCCAGGACAATGGAACTGTAATACAGTTTTTTTGCATCCTGAAAGTTTTCATTGAGGGCGGCATAAAGTTTTTCCTTTTCTACAGCAGACATTGCCTTCATCAGATTTTCGTTGGCGTTGAGTTTCTTTCTGTTAGGAAACATCTGTTCCACCGAAACTGCTACTGAGCCCATGCCGAGCATATCGCCGTCGCGCTGCCAGAGTTTTGCATTATAGGGCGTCATGAAGAAACCTGCTCCTACGGTTGGAGGCATCCAGCTTCTTGCTCCTTTTGCGGCAGCATCCATTGACCGGATTTCGGCATTGTACATTTTTACCACCGGATGGTTGGCTGCGATACTGTCCATTACTGCGGGCAGGGACATTTGCTGAGCATCAATGGTAGTGTAAAGGAAGGCCAGTACTGCTGTTATTATTAATTTTTTCATTTTGTAATCATTTAAGGATTAATGGGCAGCGTCGAGGACGTCAATTTTCCCTAGTTTGTTCAGTTCCCATTCCTTCTGCATATAAAAGATAATTGGTGTTACCAAAAGGATGTGAATGGCCGAAGTGAAAACACCACCAACCATCGGCAATACGATTGGTTTCATCATATCACTTCCCACGCCGTGGCTCCACAGGATGGGTACAAGCCCGAAGAGGGTCACGCAAACCGTCATAATCTTTGGTCTTAATCTTTTGGCTGCACCATGAATGACATATTCACGAAGTTCTTCATTGGTGATGGTCTCCCTTGAGTTGCCATTTTTTGCAATAAGCTGAACCATGGCGTCGTTCAGGTAGATGACCATCACGATTCCGGTTTCCACCGCAAGTCCGAATAGGGCAATAAATCCTACTGCTACTGCTACGGAAAGGTTCACCCCCCAAATCGAAATCATAAAAACGCCCCCGATTAATGCAAAAGGAATACTGATGAGATTAAAAAAAGCTTCGCGGTAAGAATTGAATGCAAAATACATGG
Source organism: Chryseobacterium lacus (assembly GCF_003336205.1). GTDB lineage: Bacteria > Bacteroidota > Bacteroidia > Flavobacteriales > Weeksellaceae > Chryseobacterium_A > Chryseobacterium_A lacus. The sequence continues at coordinate 130,594 of NZ_QPIE01000002.1, read as the reverse complement.
AGAGGAAAATCACGACCAATACCAGTGGCATAATCATTTTTAAGGTCTGCTCACCCCGAATCAGGTTTTCATACTGGCCGCTCCATTCCACGAAATAGCCTTTAGGCATTTTGGTGACCATGCTGTTGAGTTTTTTCTGTGCTTCTGCTACGGTACTGCCTAAATCCCGATCACGGACGTTGAACAGAACAGTTCCGCGTAACATGGCATTTTCAGAATTAATCATTGGTGGACCTTCTGTAAGGCGGATGTCCGCCACTGCACTCAGTGGGATGGAACCAAATTCCATGGTCTGCATAGGCAGTCTTCTCAGTGACTCCAGATTATTTCTGAAATCCTGGCCGTACCTGGCGTTTACCGAGAATCGCTGTCGGCCTTCGACGGTGGTGGTTAGTTTCATTCCGCCAAGGGCACTTTCTACGACTGCATTTACATCATCCACGCTTAGCCCGTATCTTCCTACTTCTTCGCGTTTCACTTGAATGTCCACATATTTTCCGCCGGTAATCGGTTCGACATACATGTCCTTGATCCCTTCAATTCCTGTGAGTTCCTTTTTAATCTTTTCTGAAAGGACGGCAATACTGTCCAGGTTCTGTCCGTATACTTTTACGCCCACATCCGTTCTGATCCCGGTTGAAAGCATATTGATTCGGTTGGAAATCGGCATGGTCCAGCCATTGGTTACGCCTGGAATCTGCAGTTTGGCATTCAGCTCATTGATGAGATCATCTTTTGTTTTGCCCTCGCGCCATTCGCTTTGCGGTTTCAACAAAATAATGGTTTCAATCATGGAGATGGGTGAATTATCCGTCGCCGTGTTGGCTCTTCCAGCTTTTCCAAGGACATGATCCACTTCCGGAACTCCTTTAATGATTTTATCCTGCACCTGCAGTAATCTTTTGGCCTCAGAGTTCGAAATATCGGGCAGGGTTACCGGCATAAAGAGCAGGGATCCTTCATCCAAAGGCGGCATAAATTCACGCCCGAGGTTCATAATCATTGGAATACTGATGAGCAGGGCCAAAATATTAATGCCAAGCGTCGTTTTTTTCCATTTCATGCACCATCTGATAAGCGGTTCGTACACCCTTTCCAAGCCCCTGTTTATTGGGTTTTTATTATCGTCCTTAAATTTTCCTTTCATAAAAAAGGAGATCAGCACCGGTGCAAGGGTAAGCACCAGGATTGCATCAACGATCAGGATAAAGGTTTTGGTAAACGCTAGGGGGTGAAAAAGTTTACCTTCCTGCCCCGTCAACATAAATACTGGGAGAAAAGAAACCACGATGATCACTGTTGAAAAAAAGACGCCTCTGGATACCTGTAAGGACGATTTTTCAATAATCTTCATCCTAATATCTTCTGGAATTTTAACGTAACTGTCTTTCTCCTTATCCTTTTTTCTGAATATATTTTTAAACCAGTTGGTCTTCATTGTTATGGGTTTTTATTTTGTTGATGGTTCTGCCAATCCGAAAGATTTTTATACGCATTTTCAGACATAATAATTCCGTTATCTACAATCACCCCGATTGCAAGTGCAATTCCGGTAAGCGACATGATGTTGGATGAAAGTCCAAACGCATTGAGCAGAATAAAGCTGATGGCAATGGTGACCGGAATCTGAATAATGATACTGAATGCACTTCGCCAGTGGAACAGGAACAGAATAACAATGATAGCGACCACGATGATCTCTTCGATCAGCTTGGTTTTGATATTGTCTATTGCCCCTTCAATAAGGGTACTGCGGTCGTACGATGTCTTGAAGGTGACACCTTCAGGGAGTCCTTTTTCAACGTCCTTCATTTTCTCTTTCACATCGTTGATGACCTTATCTGCATTTTCGCCATACCTTGCCACTACGATACCGCCCACAACTTCGCCTTCACCGTCTGCATCAAAAATACCCAGACGCAAATCACCACCCATCTGTACAGAACCAATGTCTTTAACCCGCACAGGAATTCCGTTGTAATTTCCCAAAGCAATTTCTTCGATATCGGCTACGTTCTTGATATAACCCAGGCCGCGAATGATATAGGCCATATCGGCCATCTCAAATTTACGTCCGCCCACATCATTATTGTTGGCTTTCACTTTGTTCATGACATCCATGAGGGATACGTTATAGTACTGGAGTTTTACAGGATCTACAATGAGTTGGTACTGTTTTTCGAAGCCGCCAAAGGAGGCTACTTCCGCCACACCGGGAACCGTCTGAAGCGCAAACTTTACATACCAGTCCTGAAGGGCACGCTGGTCTCCCAAATCCATTTTGGGTGCATCGAAATGATACCAGAAGACGTGACCTACACCGGTGCCATCCGGTCCGAGAGTAGGCGTAACGTCTTGCGGGAGTAAACGCTGGGCATAGTTAAGCCGTTCCATTACCCGGGTTCTGGCCCAGTAAATGTCCACGTTATCTTCGAAAATAACATACACGAAGCTCATCCCAAACATGGAAGAGGCGCGGATGTTCTTAATTTTCGGAATTCCCTGAAGGTTGCTGACCAGCGGGAAAGTCACCTGATCTTCAATGATCTGGGGACTTCTGCCCATCCACTCCGTAAAAACGATGACCTGGTTCTCGCTCAGATCCGGAATGGCATCGATGGGATTGTCCCTTACCGCAAAAATACCCCAGATAAAAAGGCCGATTGCTATCAGCAACACGAAATACCTGTTGCGGAGGGACAGTTTGATTAAATTTTGAATCATGGTTCTGTACGGTTTTACTTAATTTCTTCCTGAACCTCGCCACATGAAAGCATTTCTTTGCCGTAATAAGGATTCTTCACCTCACGTGAATCGCTAAGCCAAAAAGCGCCTTTGTTATCGTTATACATTGGACAAAATACTTTGTACACCGGTTTTGGAGTTCCGAAATCTTTCAGCAGGTCGTAAAAATCTGCACTCATTAAATCCAGATGTTCGCGCTGATGATCAATCTTTCCGGCGTTATCTGCAATGTGCTCGGCGTGTTCCCGGATGCTGGCTTCCAGTTCCGCAAATTCTTTCTTCTGTTCAGCGGAAAAACCGATTTTGTCTATTTTGGGAAAGGACGCCAAGATTCCTTTTGCTGCACTTACCGCTTCCTTATCATCATCACCGGACAACGCGAATGTAAGGTGGGTGTAATGAGAATAAAGCTCCGTGAGGTCAGCGGAAGTTTTTTTTGCTTCGCTTACGGTTACCTCTTTATTCATTTCCATATTGTCCATCGCTGGACTGTCAGACATTGTGCTCATATCGTGTTGCATGGTTGTATCAGTGGTGTTTTTATGTTCTTTGTTTTCTTTGCAGGAAGTAAGTGCAAATGTGCCGATTGCCAAAAGGCTGAATAGTACTGTTTTCATTATTTTATAAGTTTAAAGATTATTTTATTTATTAAAAAAGGTTTCGTAGTTTGTTTTATTTTCGAAGTAAACAACGTTGTCGTTTTTATCCGAGATCGCAATAATAGCAGTGGCTTTATCAATAAGTTTTTTTGATATCGGGTCATAGGCCATGCGGGCATTTTCTTCCTCCGGAATTCTCAGTTGGCAGTTTTCACAGCAGCCGTAATACGTTTTACCTTCGTGCTGTACTTCGAGTTGTTTTTTACCCATATAGGCGTTGTTTACCATACATACCTGATCGTGCGGAACAATATCGCCCGTGGTGAACTTTGCGACCGCGATTTGTGTATTTTCGGCTTTTGAATTGTTGCAGGAAACGAGAAATACCGATGCAAAAGCCAGTATTCCCAAAAGAATATTCTTCATTAAATTATAGGTTAAAGATTGATGATGCGCTTACTTTTCAGGAAGCCGTTAGTGAACATTCGTTTCTTAAAAGTGTGCTTACCATAAACTGGGCAGAAGTGCGACTTTTGAAAGAAAGGGGAGTTCTCAACGGAATTCACCATAAAATAATTCTGGATAAAGTATCAAAACTTTACGACCAAACATATTTTAGGCTGTACAAGGAATGGATTAACCTATTTTAGGGGGTTGCCAGATGGTATGGAACCCACCGGAATACTTAGGGTTGTGATAATAAAAATTAGAATTACTGTCATAGTAACCGAGTACTTCATTTCTGGAATCTTCTAAAAATCTGCTGTCGGATAATACAGTATATTGTGCAGATCCACAAAGATTGCCACTGCAGTTTCCTGAGCAACCTTCCGTTTGGCAATTGTGAGATTTGGGATGACAACATTCATCCTTACAATCGGTACTATCGCAAGACGGTTGCATTGCCGGAAAAGACTGTTTAATGACCGTTTCGGAATGGGAATGAATTGTAGTACAGGATTGTTTAATGTGAGTTTTACTTTGTGACTGGGTTTTAAAAACCTGCTTCTCCTTTTTGCTGCAAGCTAAGGAGATCCCCGGTGCCAGAAATAACGCGAGTGTGAGGGAAAGCAATAGTATTTTAAAATTTCCGTGCATTATAATGTAAAACATTACAAATGTAAGAATTATTTCTGAAGCAATATTCTTTTAACCATGATTTTAATAAAAATGATCTCCAGTCTCAAGGTAAAAAGTCGTCACCTCACTTTCTTCACCGTCTGAAAAGTTACTTTCTCGGAACACTTCTCGAAGGTGATTTCAAAGCGGGGATTTTTTTCAGGATAATGCAAAAGATAATCGGGGCAGGGCTTTTTTTGGGCATTGCTCCTTTCAAAATCTACAAAACCTTTGGTGATGATGCTGTCTTTCAGGAATTTTTCGTCGATATTGAGTGTCTTCATTTCTGTTTGAAAATCTTCAGAATAAGAAAAATCCTTGCTCAGCGTTTCAGCAATAACGCGGCTGTTCGGAAGGTAGCCACTACAGCTTGCCCCTTTCTGATTCAGGATGAAAAAAACAATGAGAAGCCCTGGTACAAGGCCGATGAGGTAGAATTTGAATTTTCTTAACATTAAAAAAGTAATAAGTTGATATCGTGATAAGGCAGCCCGAAGCGGTCGCAGATGATTTTTTTTGTATGACGCCCCTTGTACATGTACAAGCTCTGTTTCATTTCGCTTTTATGCATGAATATATTTTCAATACTTCCTTCTTTGTCGTATCCCAAAAGATAACTCAGGAAGAAATTGGAGATCGCTTTGCTGGTCGTCCGCGGAATTCTCGACGTAAGATTCGGCAGTCCGCAGTGAATAACATCATGTTTTATAAAGTAAGGATCGGTAAGTGTTGTAATTTCCGTAGTTTCTACCAGATTTCCATAATCCACCGTCACGTCGATGATCACACTTCCTTTTTTCATTTTAAGCACCATATCTTCGGTCACCACGGGAACCCGGCTTGCTTCGGGCAAAGCGGCAATCAGTACATCAGCCCGCCGTATGCTTTTCGATAGTTCTTTAGGATCGATAATGGAAGTAGGAACCCTACCGTCAATCATCATGTGAAGCCTGCGAAGTTTGGAAAGCGAATTGTCGAAAACCTTAACACTCGCTCCCAGTCCTAAAGCTGCTTTTACGGCAAATTCACCTACAATTCCGGCTCCGATAATCACGACTTCCGCCGGGCGAACGCCGGTGACTCCACCCAGCATATTGCCGTTAGACAGTGCCAGAAGTTCAGAAGCGTAAAGAACAGAAGCCGTACCTGCAATCTCGCCAATAAGCCTCACCAAAGGCAATTGGCTGTATTCATCGGAAATAAATTCAAAAGCAATAGCGTTGATTTTTTTTTCTGCCAGTTTCAGGAAATAAGAAGCATCGCGAAGATTGATCTGAAGCGCAGAAATAAGATGCGCATTGGGTTTCAGAAAATCAATTTCATCAAACGTCGGCGGATTGATTTTCATCACCAAATTCTGGCCGAATGCTTCTTTAGGATCTGAAGTAATCCGTGCACCGGCATCGGCATACTGCTGATCGGTAAAAAAGGAACCGGAACCCGCTTCAGATTCAATGATGACCTCGTGTCCGTGCTGAACCAACACCTGAACGGCATCGGGAGTGAGACAGGTTCGACGCTCTTCCAGGCACGTTTCTTTCGGAACGCCAATGCTGAACTTCGGTTCTCTCCGAACCACCTCCAGCTTTTCTTCCAAAGGCATCAGTTCTTCCTCCTTGAAAGGGGTGAAAATAGTTCCGCTGCTCATTTTTTTAAATTAAAATCATCAGATACAAAGATACACTATTCAAAAATTATGGTGCGGCTGCCGTCCGAATTTTCAATCGTCATCATGTGATGCGGCAAGTGCTGCAGTTCGTCTTCATAAATCTCCGGCCATTCAATAATACACAAAAAGGCCTGATCCAGATATTCATCCATTCCAATGTCGTACACTTCGCTTACGTCTTTCATCCGATACAGATCAAAATGAAAAATCAAGCCTTTCGGTGTATGATATTCGTTCACAATAGCATACGTGGGCGAAGAAACGTCATCTGAACTTCCCAATGCTTTCAGTAAATACTGCGTGAAGGTTGTTTTTCCTGCGCCCAGATTTCCTTTGAGAAGAAGAACCGGATATTGCAGTTCAGGCAGAACTTCAGCAACAACTTCCTGCCATTCTTCAGGCGACGTAATGGTGAACGTTTTCATAGAATCAGAACGTTTTATTTTCATCCAAAAATAAGGATTTTATGATGGCTTTGGAAACTAATTGTTATTTTTACCCCATGATTTCCAAACAGACCATCGATAAAATTTTCTCCGCCATCCGGGTGGAAGAAATTATTGGTGAATATGTACAACTGAAGCGCGCAGGTTCCAATTTCAAAGGGCTCAGCCCTTTTCAGGACGAGAAAACCCCGAGTTTTGTTGTGTCTCCTTCCAAGCAGATCTGGAAAGATTTTTCTACAGGAAAGGGCGGAACTGCCATTTCATTTTTAATGGAAATCGAAAGCTTTACCTATCCCGAAGCATTGCGGCATGCAGCAAAAAAGTACGGAATTGAAATTGAGGAAACCATTCAGGAACAGACGGAAGAGCAGAAAATGGCGCAGTCTGAACGGGACCAGCTTTATAAAATTCATGAGGTTGCTCAGAGTTTTTTTCAGGAACAACTTCATGAAACCGAAGAAGGCCGGCTGATCGGGCTTTCCTATTTTAAAGAACGCGGCCTTCCGGACGATATTATCCGGAAATTTCAGCTGGGGTATTCTCCGGAAAAAAAGAATGCCTTCACCGAATACGCTCTGGAAAAAGGCTATAGCAAAGAGATTATTGAAAAATCAGGCCTTTCTGTTTTTCCTGAAAACGCATCGTACGGAATCGACAGATTTCGCGAGCGGGTCATCTTTCCGATTCACAGTTTTTCCGGCAGAGTTTTGGGTTTCGGAGGAAGAATTCTGAAGAATAATGCCAAAGCTGCGAAATATTTAAACTCTCCTGAAACCGAAATTTATCACAAATCCAATGTTCTTTACGGATTGAATTTCAGTAAACAGGCCATTTCCAAACAGAATCTCTGTTTGCTGGTGGAAGGGTATATGGACGTGATCGCCCTTCACCAAAACGGAATTCAGAATGTGGTTTCCAGTTCCGGAACCGCGCTGACTACAGAACAAATTAAACTCATCAAACGGCTCACCGAAAATGTCACCATTCTTTTTGATGGCGATGCAGCAGGAATTAAAGCCAGTTTCCGGAGCATTGATATGTTGCTTTCGGAAGGAATGAATATCCGCATCGTATTATTTCCAGATGGAGACGATCCTGACAGTTTTTCCGGAAAACATCCTCAGGAATATGTAGAACAGTATATTGCGGAACAAGCCCGGGATTTCATCGATTTCAAAGCGGAAGTGCTTCTCCAGGAAGCCAACACCGATCCGATCCGAAAAGGAGAAGCGATTCGGGATATTGTAAAATCGGTAGCGTGTGTTCCCAATGCGCTGAAACAGGAAATCTATCTGAAGGAGGTTTCTTCCCGGTTTGGATTAAGCGAACAAAGCCTTTTCAATGAACTGGGTTTACAAAAACAGGTTCAGCAACAGCAGTACAAAAGGGAAGAATCCAGGCCTTCTCCGAAACTTGAAGTAGTTCCCAAACAGGCGATTTCGGTCCAGCCGCTGTTGGTTCTGGAAGAAAAACTGATAGAACTTATGCTGAAATACGGAGCACAAGTGCTGAACAGAGAAACTGAAGACGGCACACCGTACACCATCACCGTGATAGAAGAGGTTCTGGCTCATTTTGAGGAAGACGATTACAAAATACAGTCGCCAATAAATGAAAAAATTATCCGGGAAATACAGGAAGGAATTGAAAAAAATGAACTGCGTTCGGGAAGTTTTTTCTTTACTTTGATGGATGAAGAACTGACCGTGAAAGTAGCCAATGCGCTTTTGGAACCTTATGAAATCAGCGACTGGAGCAAGCATAATATTTTTTTCAGCAAGGAGGAGGAAGTGCTTCCCAAACTCATCAGCGATACCATGATCCGCCATAAAAGGGAATATGTGGTGAGCATGATTCAGGAAATAAAAGAAAGCCTGAAGGCGGAAACCGATAATACCGAACAGTATGTAATGATGATGAAACTGAATGAACTCCGCAAAGAAATGGATGCAGAATTATACAGAATTTTATGACATTTTGACTGTCTTTGAAAGGGGAACAGTTTTTGAAAATCAGAAGATATTAAATAACTTTATATGGACATTAAAAAAGATTTCAGAGATTTCTCTGTAAAACACCTTGGAAACAGCGGCCTTGCCACCGACCAATATATGGGAGCTTTTTCCCCTACGAACCTTACGCCGTACATTATGGAAGAAAGAAGGCTGAATGTTGCCCAAATGGATGTTTTTTCCAGACTGATGATGGACCGCATTATTTTCCTAGGAACCGGAATTGACGATCAGGTCGCTAATATCGTTACGGCACAATTGCTTTTCCTAGAAAGTTCAGATCCGTCAAAAGATATTCAGATTTATATTAATTCTCCGGGAGGAAGTGTATATGCCGGACTTGGAATTTATGATACCATGCAGATCATCAAACCTGATGTAGCCACCATCTGTACCGGAATGGCGGCTTCCATGGGAGCTGTTTTGCTGGTTGCAGGCGAAAAAGGAAAACGTTCCGCACTGAAGCATTCCAGAGTGATGATTCATCAGCCGAGCGGTGGTGCACATGGTGTGGCTTCTGATATGGAAATTAATCTTCGCGAAATGCTTAAATTGAAAAAAGAACTTTATGAAATTCTTGCACAGCATTCCGGGCAAACCTATGAATGGGTAGAAAAAGCGTCGGATCGTGACTATTGGATGACCTCTACTGAAGCCAAAGAAATGGGAATGGTAGATGAAGTTCTGGAAAGAAAAAAAGAGAAATAGAATACTTTATCTGGTATAAAAAAAGAACGCGATTTTGCGTTCTTTTTTTGTTTATAGTATACATTGATATAATGTTAAAATTTCATTTTAATCCCGACACCATCGCCGTTGGTAACAACAAAGTATTCTGTGGCAGGTTTTATGATAAAAGCGGAATTATTTTTAATTTTCTTCATTTTAGAATTTCCCGAAACTTTCATTACCAATCCCGCTCCCATTCCCGCCAATCCAATAATCAACGGAATCGGACTTCCTTTCGCTTCAGCTTTCTGGTTCACTTCATTTACTGTTTGGCTCGAGGATGAAGATAAATTCAGAATACCACCTACCAGAAAACAGGCGCCACCACCCACAAGGAATCCGGTGCCTAACTGACTCAGTTTTTTGGCTTTAATATAATCTGCATTGTTAACAAAGTCATTTTTGATCAGATAACTTTCTGAAGGCTGTGTTATGGCAGGGCTCGCGAGAGTATATTCAGTTTTCGGAACAGAGAATTCACTCCCTGTTTCTTCATCAGAAATACTTTTTATAGAACTGTCGTACAGAAATTCCTCTTTTCCGGTTTCATAATTAAAAAAGGTGACCTTTCCTTTTTCATAAACCAGCTGAGTATAATTTATATTTACATCTGTGGATGTTAATATCCTTCCTTTCGATGAGGTTTTAGGGATATTCGTCTGCGAAAACAAAAGCGTTCCGATGAGAAGCGCTGGGAGAAGAATTACTTTTTTCATGAGAAAATTAAGCGTTAAATCCTTCAATAATCTTTGCGAAATCATCAATATTTAAAGCTGCACCGCCAATCAGGCCGCCGTCAATATCGGGTTGAGAGAAGATTTCTTTCGCATTGTCAGGCTTCACAGAACCGCCGTATAAAATGGAAATTTCATCCGCCACTTCCTGTCCGTATTTTGCAGCGATAAGGCTGCGGATGTGTGCGTGAATTTCCTGCGCCTGTTCAGGAGTTGCCGTTTCTCCGGTTCCGATGGCCCAAACAGGTTCATAAGCGATGACTACCTTTTTAATTTCCTCTGCAGAAAGGGTGAAGAGTGCTGTTTCAGTCTGATTCTTCACGACTTCCAGATGTTTGCCGGATTTTCTTTGTTCCAAAGTTTCGCCGTTGCAATATATTGGAATCATTCCTTTCTCCAGAACTATTTTTATTTTTCTGTTGCAGTGCGAATCGGTTTCGCCGTGGTACTGTCTGCGTTCGCTGTGTCCGATAAGGCTTCCTTCAGCATCGATGGATTCCAGCATATCGGCAGAAATTTCTCCGGTGTAGGCTCCTTTTTCATGTTCACTTACATCTTGGGCAAACACTCCGATTTCATCGTTTTCGTACAGGTCTTTTGCCATCATCAAATAAAGCGACGGCGGAGCAATCCATACTTCGCAGTTCACGGCATTACTTTTTTGATACTCCAGTAACTGAAACATCAGCTGTTGCGCTTCAATAACATTTTTGTTCATTTTCCAGTTTCCGGCTACAATTTTTCTTCTCATTATTTTAAGTTTTTTTACAAATTCGGTTTTTTAATTATTTTATGAATCCAGATTCCAGAGGTTTTTCAACAGCTTGTAAAATCGGTGTTCGTCTTCGCTCACTTCTTCATCTGCTTTGATGAGTGATTTTGCAAAACTGATGAAACTGTCTCTTTCTTCTGCGGTAGAATCGTCCATGAAGCATCTTGCATGAAACTCAAAATGGTCTTTCCATTCCTCAGGTTTCAGGGTCGCAATGGTGTCCAGTTCGTTGTCTAGGTTCATCCGGAAAGGAAATTCCTCAGCCAGATATTCCTGTATTTTCATTCCTTCTTCCGGTGAAAATTCATTGTCAACAGCTGAAAGAATCATGAGAAGATGATAGCCGGCAATGGGTTTATTGGATTTTTGCATAATGTATTTTTTATTCTTATTTATTTAAATAGTCCTGAAGTGATTTTTTATCTTTAATAATTCCTTTTTCGAGCGTCAGCACAAAAGGGTTGCTTCGCGCAATGGTTTTAATGGCAGTTCCGTCCAGCATTGCATTCGGAACATTCGGGAACGTGTCCGGATGTGTCGAAATTCCATAAGAAAAGGGATGGCTCTGAATAACCTGAACCGCCTGCGAAACTTCTTCAGGAGTCAGGGTTTTCGGATGGTAACTGAATACTAAAACAGCTTTTTCAGCTTTTAAAATAGTATCGGTAATATCATTTCCCTGAAGATCTTCAATCCTGAGTTTGCTGATTTCGGAAGCATAACCCTGATGCGTGATTTCGGAGGTTGATTTGTCTTCCTGAATTTCCCAGGGCGTTCCTTCTTCCCAAAAGGTTTTATCGTTCACGTAATCATCTTGATTTACCTTTTTTTCTTCTCCGGTTTTGGTGTTTTTCAGCACATAAAATGTTTTATACACAGAAGGGTTTTCAGCAATTTTTTGTTTTTCCGCATTCAGATTAGTTCCGATTTTATAAGCCCTGAAATCAATCAACGGTTCGTGGCGGATGCCGCTGTATAGGTAGAAAACGGTGATGGCAATGCCTAACCCTAAAATCATTAACCTAAAATTATTTTTTTCTTCAGTTTCCGGTTGTTTACGGGTTGTAAACCAAAGGATCAACAAGCCGATGAGAAGAGCAATGTCTTTCCAAAAACTTTGCCAAGGCGTCATTTTGAGGGCGTCTCCGAAACATCCGCAGTCAGTCACTACATTGAAATAAGCGGAATAAAATGTCAGAAAGCCAAAGAAAACGCAAAGTGCAATTAACAGGATGAGCGTCAATCTTAGCTTAAATTTCAGCAAAAGCATGAGGCCCAGAACGACTTCTACAAAACAGACCAAAATGGCAAGCGGTAATGCGAAGGATTCCAGAAAAGGCATATTGAATACTCCGGGAGAGAAATATTCCTCCAACTTAAAGGAGAAACCGACCGGATCGACTGCCTTTACAAAACCGGAAGCGATAAAGATGAGCGCAATAAGATAACGCAGAATAGTGGTGATCATGGTAAAAGAATTAAGGTGAAACGGATTGTGAAAGATTTTGTATTTCGGTTTCCTCAGAAAACTTGATGAGGCAGAAAACGGCATAGTTCAGCATATCAAAATAGTTGGCATCTATTCCTTCTGAAACTAAAGTTGAACCGGCATTGTCCTCAATCTGTTTGGTTCGCAGGACTTTCTGATAAATCAAATCCGTGATGGAAGAAATCCGCATATCGCGCCAGGCTTCGCCATAATCATGATTTTTTCTTTCCATGAGGTTTTTGGATTCCTGCGCATAATGATCATAAAGTTTCATGATTTCGCTGGGATTTTCATTCAGCGTTTCGCTTAACCCTTTTTCTATCTGAATTAATCCGATAATCGCATAATTTACAATGGCGATAAACTCGGTATGTTCGCTTTCATCCACCATTTTTTTATCCGTCATCTGCAGCGTCCTGATTCGATTCACCTTAATATAAAGCTGATCCGTAATCGAGCTTGGGCGCAAAACCCGCCATGCAGCACCGTAATCTTGCATTTTCTTGCTGAAGAGATCTCGGCATTCCGCAATCACTTTATCGAACTGTACAGAGGTTTTCGTCATAGCTATTCTTGATTTCCAAAGATAACAAATTTGCCCGAAACCGAGGCCGGATCTCCGGTGCGATGACTGCTTTTTCTGTACATTTGTGTCATGATACACCGCATTTCGATGGAACACCGCAATTCTTTCACGCTGAACTGCAACGGCAGGCTCATCAACCTCGACCGTCCGAAAATTATGGGAATTCTGAACCTCACTCCCGATTCTTTTTCGGACGGTGGAAAATTCAATACCGAAAAAGCTGCTTTGCTTCATGCCGAAAAAATGCTGACAGAAGGAGCAGAGATTATCGATATCGGGCCACAGTCTACAAGGCCGAATGCGGAATTTATTGACAGCAACGAAGAAATACGAAGGTTGGGAAAAGTTATTTCTTCCCTTAGAAAAGAGTTTCCGGAAGCGTTAATTTCTGTCGATACTTTTTGGTCTGAAACGGTGCGTTTTGGGTACAATGAAGGAATGGATATTGTAAATGACATTTCAGCTGGACAGTTTGATAAAAAGCTTTTTGAAACCGTATCGCAAACCGGTCTTCCGTATATCCTGATGCACGTAAATCCCGTTTATGAGGAAATGCATGTGAAAAAGAAGTTTGGGAATATTATGGTGGAAATCAATAAATTTCTGTTGGAAAAAAGCCAAAATCTGCTGGAAGTAGGAGTGAAAGATATTATTCTGGATCCAGGTTTCGGTTTCGGGAAAACGGTGGATGACCAGCACAAAATGATTGATGAAACAGAATACATCGGACTCGGTAAATTTCCGGTGCTTATCGGGATCTCCCGCAAATCGTTTATTTACAAACCTCTGGGAAAATCTCCATTGGAAATTTCAGAAGAGACGCAAAAGCTGCATTATAAAGTGCTGAAACAGGGAGCAAAAATACTGAGGGTGCACGATGTGAAAGCTGCCAAAGAAACCGTGAATGCTTTCTTAAAAGAGTAAGTAAGAATTTTATTATTGTTGCGTCAGTTTTTCAGCGTATTCCTTCGCGAATTTTTTCTGATCTTTTGCGAGTTCCGCTTGTGTGGCAGGCAATATATAGTTGAACAGCACTTTGCCGTCATCATCCATAAAAACAATTTCCTTTTCTTCTCCGTCGATCATTTGTGAGAATATTTCCCACATGGAAGTGTCGCGGGTTTTCAGCAAATCAAAGAAAAGGGAGGCTGTAATCTGAATGTTTTTCATGAGTTGATGGTAATGGTAATTTTCTTTTTTCAAGAAAACTAAAGAGCAAAGTTAAAAAATTATTGTGTATCGGGTGAATTTGTTATTTTTACATCATAACTAATAATCTATGAAAATACTTTTACTGAAGATATTTTTGCTATTATTTCCTTTGTTCTCGCTGTTTGGCAGTGCACAACAGAAAGAAATCACCGGTAAAATTATCAACTCCGCAAACGGCGAGGCGTTACCATATGCCAAGGTGTATGTTACCTATGCCGACGGTTCCAAACGTTCTGCCTCCACAGATTTTGATGGATTCTACTCCATTCCTTATGACACTGTTCCCGATTCGCTTGCGGTTTCGCTGGATGGTTTTGAAGGAAAAAGCTTTTTCATCAGAGAAGATTTTCAACCCGAACATCACGTAACCCTTCAAAGAAAGGTTGCTCAGAATAAAAACACCAAAAAAGCTGAAAGAACCCGAGAAAGGCACATTGATGAAGTGGTGATCACCAAGAAAAAGAAGAAATATAAAAATCCCGCTTTTGAGATCATGGAAAAAGTGATCGAACGAAAACCGAGTAACAATCCAGAAAAGTTTGATTCCTATTCGTATGAAAATTACAACCGGATGGAAATTTCGATCAGTAATTTCGGAAAAAAAATGGAAAAAAGGAAAGTGGTGCGCGACATCAAAACCATTATGGAAACTGCCAAAGAAGTGGCCGGAGAGGACGGCAAACCGGTGTTGCCAGTGTTTATTTCAGAAAACCTTTCAGATTATTACTATCAGAAAAGTCCTCATCAGTCTACAGAAATCATAAAAAAAACTAAAATTGAAGGTATCGGGATTGAAGATGGCAGCATGTTTACCCAACTCACCAGTTCTACTTTTGTGAAATACAATTTCTATAACAACAACATCCGGATTCTGGGGAAAGATTTCGTCTCACCAATTAATGATACCTATAAACTGCTGTATGATTATGAACTCGTCAGCAAAAACCACGAAATAGACGGAGAACGGTATTATCTCCTGAATTTTAAACCTAAAAGGGAGTCTGATCTCGCTTTTATGGGCAGCATGCTCATCAATCATGGCACGTATTCGCTTTTCAGAATAGATGCGGAAATTATGCCGACAGCCAACATCAATTTTATCCATTCCCTGAAAATTCAGCAAGAAATGATGCGGCTTCCGGAAGAGGACAACTGGCTTCCGGGAAAAACCAGAGTATTTCTGGAAACAGCCAGACCGGGAAAAGAAAGTGTTGCCGTTTTTCTGAAATATTATTCTTCTATTAAAGATCCGGTCATCAATCAGCCCATTAATAAGGAGGTTTTTGAGAAAGAAATAGTGGTCTTGGAAAATGCGACAACAGAGGATGAAGCCTATTGGGAACAGAACAGGCACAGCACGATGACCGCAGCTGAGAAAAAAATGTACGGCATGATCAAAGAAGTGAAAAACCTTCCGTCGCTGCGCACGTATCTGGATGTGATCGAGGTTTTGCTGAACGGATATTATAAAGTCGGGAACATCAGTATTGGTCCGTATCTGTACACTTTGGGTTATAATGATGTGGAAGGACTGCGGCTGAGGGCAGGATTTAAAACCAATCAACATTTCAGCAAAAAATGGATTTTCGGAGGATATCTGAGTTATGGTTTTAAAGATGAAAAACTGAAATACGGCGTTCATGCAGATTATATTATTTCCCGTGAACCATGGATTCAGGCAGGAGTGAACTACGCTCACGATCTGGGACAGGTGGCATTCCAGTACGAAGACTTTTCTGTGCGAATGAACAATATTTTCAATGCATTTACCAAAAATGGAAAAATGAGCGTGCGGCGGCCATTTTGGGAAGATCAGTATCAAGCGTATTTTAAAATGGATGTGCTGAATTCACTGACGCAGAAAATAACTTTTAAACATGCTACCTTCGATCCGCTTTTTGATTTTGCCTATCACGATCCTGAACAGGGAATAATGAATGATTACAAAACGTCAGAATTAATAGCGGAAACCGTCTGGAGACCGGGAAGAAGAATTTTGCAGCGGGCGAATAACACGCAGCTCAACCTGAAAGACAATATTTACAATCCACTCGTTACTTTCCGGTATCACCGAGGAATCAAAGGTGTGCTGGACAGCGATTTTGATTATAATAAATTCACGTTGAATGTGCAGCAGACTGTTCCCATGGGAATTCTCGGAAGGGGAGAATATTCCTTAACCGGCGGTTATATTCCGGGGCAACTGCCATATCCGCTTTTGGAAAATCATTTGGGAAATGATTTCATGTTTTACAACAAATATGCATTCAACATGATGCGGTTTTTTGAATTCACCAGCAACAGGTACGCGTCTTTTCAATATATCCAGAATCTGGAAGGCCTTATTACCAACAGTCTTCCGCTGATCAGGAAATTACACTGGCGGAATCATGTTACTTTCAATTACCTTATCGGGTCGCTGGATCCGAAAATGATGGCCGGCAACAGCATCGGACACAATTATTTTCAGGGATTGCAGGGAAAACCGTATATGGAAGTAGGATACGGAGTTTCTAATATCTTCAGATTTCTTCGGGTAGACTTTATTCACAGGCTTACGCATCTGAATCCGCTGCCGGACGGAAGAGTACCGCCCAAATTCGGGGTTACCTTGTCGGCTCACATCAAGCTTTAGAAACCGAGCATTTGGAGTTTAATCTGGAAACCGATATTATCAATAAATTTCGGATGGGCATAATGTCCGATTCTGTAAAAGAAACCGAGATTGAATCCAGTGTTGAAAATATTATTATACTCGAACCCGATTTCCTGATAAAGACGATCCAGTTTTTCAAACTCAAATTGATGATCGCTCATATTTTTGAAATCACCGATGATGCCTTTGTAAAGAATATCAATGCTGGACGATTTCTTGCCTAAAAACCTGAAGTTCCAAGGAAGTCGATGGGTGAGATAATAGCCTACAAAACGGTCATTAAAATATTTCGCCGAAGGCATGGTAGCAAATCCCAGATACGTAGTGAAATTCACACGATTAATGAGTTTCTGATGTTCAAAGTGATCGAGTCCGCCCATTTCAAAAGTATTGTAAATAGGAACTTTTCCTTCCTGCAATCCTGCGTAAATCCGCGTTCCTGTTGTGCCTAAGGTAGTTTTGATAATCTGAAGATACAACAGATCCAGACGGTGATAATCGAACTCACCGCCCAGAAGTTTCATCCCTTTTTCGTAATTAAAATACACTTCCGGATAGCCCTGTTCATACGTATATTTTCCTGCGGGAGTCATAATATTTTTTGAAAAAGGAGAATATTTCAAGGTCAGAATACTTCCAAAATCCTGAAAATGATTAGGGTAATTCAAATATTGATATTCAAACTTCGATTCCAGTTCCTGCTTTCTCGCCGTGATTCTCATGGTGAGGGCATTCGTAAGATCGTTTTCATAGGAGAGGCGGAATTGTTTCGAAGAAAAATACCGTCCGTTGTTCACATCTACACCGGCATTCTGAATCCGCATATTCGTCGTCCACAAATATTGATTGAATTTTCCAGTGGAGATGACATCATCCATATATTCTATCCTGAAGAGTGAGTTTTTCTTCAGTGTGGTGCGGATATCGGTCGCGATTCCAAATTTCCATTTTCTGTCTTTGAAGCCATAGGCAAAATAACCTTCGGGTGAAATATACTTGTGGAAATGTTCATTCAGTTTGGCACCTGCGCCCAAACGCACACCTTCGTAATTATTGAAACTGAACAGGCGGATAATGTCGAGATCCACTTTCCCGAGCCTCAGGTAACCTCGCAATAAATTGGTCACGATGGCCACTCTTCTGTCAATTTTAAATTTCTGGCCGATGCTGTCTATTTTCACATAGGTATTCATTTCACGTTCGGAAAGCGGATCTCTGCGGAACTCATCCAGCGAAGTGCCGTCGCTGTTCTGCACCGAATAAGTGTAACCCGCAAAATCGCCGGAGCGGAATTCTACAGGGCTTTCAAAATCGAAATATTCATTGTGCAGATAGGCATAGTTTCCGAACCGCTTTCTCAAAGTTTTTTCTTTGCCGTTTTCATCCTGAATTTTAGCGATGTCATACCTTTGATAGCCGAGATTGATTTTCATCTTTTCTTCTTTCAGAAACCATTTGCCGTACATCGGAATCCATGTGGAACTGATGCTGCCCTCCGTAGCTTTGGTGGCATTTCTTTCAATCTTTTTTATCGCATAGCTGTCACGGTCGATATAAATATACCCGTTGAACCGCCTTCTCTTTTGGGCATTTTTGTCAGATTTTTCCCGGAAGAGAATCACGTAGTTCTCCCGTCCGTCAATATCAATACTATCGGTCAGGTAATAGCGGTACAGCCCTTCATTGTCGGTGTTCACTTCCTTTGGAATTTTGTTCAGATGCGATCGCAAAGTGATGAGTTCATAAATAGGCTGCTGCAGGCCGGAAATCCTGTTGTCTAGCAGATTTACCTTCTCGCCGTACTTTTTGGAATAGAGGTGTTGCATGGCTCTTTCCCACATGAACATCTGGCTTTCTTTCAACACATTCTGAAACTGAACCTCCATCAGGGAATCTTTTTTCTGCTTCTCGGTCTGTACAGGGATTTCCTTCATTTTCAAAGAATCCTGATATGCCGTAATGAACTTATTATAAATGTCCAGGGAATCCTTATCCAGATCCACAGCGAGTTTCTGAAAAGAACTGAACCGGTACGAAGGCAGCGAAAGAGGAGAATTCTCCTGAAAACGCTGGTTTACTTTTTTCAGAATTGACAAAGCGTTCGGATCACTTTTATCGTTGATAACGACTTCTTCTATTTCCGAAGCCATTCTGTTTTTTTTCATCAGAAACACCTCGGCATGGTCTTCCGTCATCGTGGTTCGCTCTTCCTGATACTCTTCATGGCGCACGGTGATTTCGCGGCATGTGCCTTCAAATTCAAGCACGCCCAAGGTATTGGTTTTCCCCAACAGCTTTCCCTGGCACAGCACCGAGGCTCCGGAAACGGGAAGTTGTGAATATTCGTCGGCAACAGTAATTTTCTGTTGCGCATGAAACACACTGAAAGCCAGCATGAATACAAGAACTATATACGGGCGTATCTGCATAAAAAGATTATAAGCGATCAGGAATCAAAATTAAATAAAAATCCCTCGCTCGCAAGAGCTGAGGGAAAATATATGGACGAGGCAGATCATAGCTAATAAATCAGCTTTTTCACATACTGAAAGTAGTTTCATCTTAAGCTAATAAATAAATTTACAGCTCCATCGCTCTGGCAACAGCTTGATCTATTCCTGCCAGGTTTTTTCCGCCTGCTGTGGCAAAGCCGGGATTTCCGCCGCCGCCGCCCTGGATTTCCTTGGCCAGTTCTTTCACAATGTTTCCGGCGTGGTATTGCCCTTCCAGATCGGGTGAAACGCCCACGGTAATCATCGGTTTTTCGCCGGCATCAGAAATAATCACCGTAATGGAATTCGAAACTTCTTTTTTCAGCTGAAATACAATGTCCTTTACGCTTCCGGCTTCCAGAGATACTTTTTTCACGAGAAGTTTTTTGCCATTCTGTTCTGTAAAATCATTTTTCCAGTTGGCAGTTTCGCTTTGGGCTTTCTCTTTTTTCAAAGATTCCACTTCTGCTTTCAGTGCAGCATTTTCGGACAATAACTTTTCTACCGATTTCGCCAAGTCTTTGGATTTCAATACCCGCGAAAGTTCAGCCAGTTGTGTTTCCAGATTTTTAAAATATTCTGCAGATTTGTCTCCGGAAATGGCTTCTATTCTCCGGATTCCTGCGGCTGTAGAAGATTCTGAAATGATTTTAAAATGACCGATTTCTCCGGTAGATTTCACGTGGGTGCCGCCGCAAAGTTCTCTGGAAGTTCCGAACTGAATCATGCGGACGGAATCGCCGTATTTTTCGCCGAAAAGCGCCAGTGCTCCGCGCTCCATCGCTTCCGCAATGGGAATGCTTCGGTGCTCTTCCAGCACAATATTTTCCTTTATTTTAGCATTTACTTTTTCTTCTACTAACGCCAGTTCCTGCTCAGTCATTTTGGAGAAATGCGAGAAATCGAACCGCAGATATTCCGGGCCAACAAACGAACCCTTCTGTTCCACGTGCGTTCCCAGAACTTCGCGCAGGGCTTCGTGAAGCAAATGCGTCACCGAGTGATTGGCCTGGGTGTTCCGCCGGTTTTTCGCCTCTACTTTGGCATAGAAAACCGCCCCTGCATCTTTCGGCAGTTCGTTGATCAGAGAGACGATCAGATTGTTTTCTTTTTTGGTATCCAGCACCTGAATCACATCGGGATTGTCTTTTATATTGTACATATCCGGCTGCGAAATATCGAAATGTGGAGCATAGCTTGGTATCAGTACACCGGTATCGCCGATTTGTCCGCCGCCCTCGGGATAGAACGGCGATTGTGAAAGAACGATCTGATAAAATTCGCCGTCTTTATTTTCAATTTTGCGGTATCTAGTAATGTAAGTTTCGGCAGCCATCTGATCATATCCGACGAAAGTTTCAGGTCTTTCTTCCAGTACCACCCAGTCGTACACCTTCGCTGCCGAATCTTTTTTGGATCGTTGTTTCTGTTTTGCCATTTCAGCTTCGAAGCCCTGTTCGTCCACCGTTAGCTGTTTTTCTTCAGCAATAATTCTGGAAAGGTCGGCGGGGAATCCGAAAGTATCGTAGAGTTCAAAAACCTGTTCGCCGGGAAGGTCCTTTTGGCCTTTTTTAAGAGTTTCATTGATGATGTTGTCCAGTCGAACCAAGCCGGTTTCAATGGTTCTTAAAAATGAATTTTCTTCTTCTTTGATGACTTCAGAAACTAGGGTACGCTGCTTCCTGATTTCCGGGAAAAATCCGCCCATTTGGTTGTTCAGCACCTCTACCAACTGATAAAGGAAGGGTTCTTTCATTCCTAAGAAGCGATAGGAATAAGAAATAGCTCGCCTAAGAATTCTTCGGATCACGTATCCTGCACCTCCGTTGGAAGGCAGTTGTCCGTCTGCAATAGCAAAGGAAACTCCTCGGATATGATCTACCACCACGCGGATGGCAATATCTTTTTCGTCTTCTAAAATTCCGGTATATTTTTTTCCTGAAAGCGCTTCTACTTTTGCAATAAGCGGTGTGAAAACATCCGTGTCATAGTTGGAGGATTTTCCCTGAAGTGCCATACACAGGCGCTCGAAGCCCATTCCGGTGTCCACGTGTTGTGCAGGAAGCCTCTCAAGGCTGCCATCCGCTTTCCGGTTGAACTCCATGAAAACGAGGTTCCATATTTCCACTACCTGAGGATGGTCGTTGTTCACCAGATCCAGGCCGGAGATTTGTGCTTTTTCTTCGGCTGTCCGCAAATCTACGTGTATTTCTGAGCAAGGCCCGCAAGGCCCGCTGTCGCCCATTTCCCAGAAATTGTCTTTTTTATTTCCGTTGATGATGCGGCTTTCGTCAATATGTTCTTTCCAGAAATTATACGCTTCCTGATCGCGCTCCAGATTTTCGGACGCATCGCCTTCAAAAATAGTGACGTAAATATTCTCCTTGGGAATTCCGTACACTTCGGTCAGCAGTTCCCATGCCCAGCTTATAGCTTCTTTCTTGAAATAATCTCCGAAAGACCAGTTGCCCAGCATTTCGAACATGGTGTGGTGATAGGTATCGCGTCCTACATCGTCCAGATCGTTGTGTTTGCCCGAAACTCTAAGGCATTTCTGTGTATCGGAAATCCGTGGCGATTTCGGGGTTTTGTAACCCAGGAAATAATCCTTGAACTGCGTCATTCCCGAGTTCGAGAACATGAGGGTAGGGTCATCTTTCAGCACAATGGGTGCGGAAGGGACGATAAGGTGTTCTTTACTTTCAAAAAAATCTAAAAACTGCTGGCGGATCTGTTGTGAAGTCATATTCTTTTTGCTTGAGGCCTGAAGTCGGTTGCCGAAGTCAGATAAGGTGCAAATTTAGGGAAATTTAGTGATAATTTTATTCGTTTTTCGTGAATCTAAAAAGCATGTTGAACACTATTTCGGTATTCAATATTGATAAAATCAAACTTTAAATGAAAATTTAAAATGACAGGAACGTTGGGAGAGAACCAAAACCGCATACTTTTTGCAACAGAATTTATATCTTTAAGTAATCTTTCTAAATAAATTCAATGAAAATCACAGATCTTGCGCTGGAATTGGGCGTATCTACTTACAGCATCAAACAGTTTATTGAGGATTTCGATCTGGAACTTTCGGAATGTCTGTATCCGAATATGGAGGTGAAAGATGATTTCCTGAGGTTTGCCCGCGAAAACAGAAAATTTCTCCTGAAATATGAAAAAGATCTTACTGAGGAAAAAACATGCAGCCAGATTGCGGAACAAATCAATCAGCCGGTTGAAAAAGTAGAAGCGCTGATCAGAAAACAAAAGCCGAATCTTTTCGAAAACGGAATGTACAAATCGTCTGTCTCCAGTTATGGTATAGATCATGATCTGGGTGGAAATTACAAATTTGTTTATGATTATTTCGGAAATAAAACGCCTTTGTCTCAACGGGATTTCATCGGATACCGCGATTTGTTTTTTTATATTACCGACATGCTGAATCCCTTTATTGATGAACAACAGGCGAAAGATTGGGGAATTTACAAACCCGCCGGAATTATCCTGTACGGGCCGAAAGGAAGCGGAAAAATTTTCTGGGCTCGTAAAATCGCAGAAATTATCAACTACGAATTTCGGGAAGTGAAAAATTCTTATCTGGGAACGTCATTTATCAACGGAAAAAAAGCAGATTTCAATGATTTTCTAACGGCGATGATGAAGGAGAAAAAAGTACTTCTGTTTTTGGAGGACTTTCATAAAATCGCCAAAGACCGGTCGCCCAATCAGAATCAGATCACTGAAAATGAAGATACCAAAGATATTATTCTCCACAGTATTCATCGTTTTGTGAACGAAGATCTGCTGATGGTGGTTGCCGCAGATAATCTTCTCGGGATGGATAGCGAAGTTTTCGCACCCGGAAGATTCGATGTCAAAATCCCGGTGTTCCCACCCAATCAGGATGAAAGGGCTCAAATGATTCTCCGCTATCTTACCCATCATCTGGAAGAAGACGCTGTTCTGATGAAAATACTGGAATACAATGAAGCTGATCATAAACCGTTCTGGACTGAATATTCTTCCAAGATGAAACTTTTCAGCAATACGATGGTGATTGATTTTACGCAAAGTGTGAAAAAACGCCTCCGCAATCATTACCTGAAAGTAAAAACGCATCAGTTCAAAATCGAAAAATCTCTCCTGGAACACAGCCTTATCGAAGCCGCAACTAAGCTTACTGATGAATATCTGAACTCGGTACAGCAATTTATTTTTGAAGTTTCCGCGAATGATTACGATGCTTTTACCAAAAGAATAGAAAAACTGAAACACGAACTGGAAACTTACAAAGTAGTGGAAATGCCAAGACGACAGATCGGCTTTCATCACAATTAATACGTTTAGTTGCAGGTCTTCTCCATTTATAAATAAGAATGCGGCGGTTTTTCTTAATTTTGCGGTATGCAAAAAGAGTTCTTCGCCTATCAGGCACAAACTACCCAATTTGCTGCCGGTTTTGAAGTCGCCAAGGCGCAAGGCAGTTACATTTACGGAACCGACGAAAAAAAATACCTGGATTTTGTCGCCGGAGTTTCGGCCAATACGTTGGGACATTCTCATCCCAAAATTATTTCCGCTATAAAAGAACAGGCAGATAAATACCTCCATGTGATGGTCTATGGAGAATATGCACAGGAAATGCCCGTGAAATTATGTCAGCTTCTGGCAGAAAACACTCCCGAACCTCTGGAAGTTACTTATCTGGTAAATTCAGGAGCAGAAGCGATAGACGGTGCGCTGAAACTGGCAAAAAGATACACAGGAAGAGAAGAAATTATATCGTTTAAAAATTCCTATCACGGCAATACCCACGGTGCGCTTTCGGTTTCGGGTAATGAATATCATAAAAATGCTTTCCGGCCACTTTTACCTTTGGTGAATTTCATCGAATTCAATGCGGAGGAAGATCTGAAAAAGATTACAGAAAAAACAGCGGCTGTCATTATGGAAACTATTCAGGGTGCTGCAGGATTTCTTCTTCCCGATCATTCTTATATTCAAAAGCTGAAGAAAAGATGTGAAGAAACCGGCGCTTTGCTGATTCTGGATGAAATACAACCGGGTTTTGGAAGAACCGGAAAACTATTTGCTTTCGAGCATTACGGAATCGTTCCCGATATTCTGGTGATGGGGAAAGGTATGGGCGGTGGTGTTCCTGTTGGTGCTTTTATGAGTTCAAGGAAAATTATGGAAACGCTTTCGCATTCTCCGAAATTGGGGCACATCACTACTTTCGGAGGAAATCCACTCATTGCAGCGGCCAGTTATGCTACCTTGAAAGAAGTGCTTTCGAGTGGACTGATGAATGAAATTTCAAAGAAAGAACGGTTGTTTCGGGAGTTGCTTGTACATCCGAAAATTAAGAAGATCAACGGGAAAGGTCTCATGCTGGCTGTAGATCTCGGTTCGCCTGACTATACATTGAAGGTCGCCAAAGACTGTATGGGCAAAGGACTTATTGTCTTTTGGCAACTGTATAGAAATGAGTATCTTAGAATTTCGCCGCCGCTCACTATTTCCGAAGAAGAAATCCGCGAAGGTTGCCGTATCCTTCTGGATGTACTAAATTTTGATTAGATAAAAATCATATCTCTATTGTTGCATAGTTCAATAATTAATTTATATATTGCGCAACATTAAAAAGTGAACAATATGGCGAAGCAGAAAGTGCAGTACGAATTCCCAATGCACTGTCTTTCAGAGATTTTATATGAATATCTGGCAAGTGCAGAAGGGCTTGCGGAATGGTTTGCTGATGAGGTTGTGGAAAAAGGAGATGACTTCTATTTCAGTTGGGGAGGAGGGCCTGCCGAAAAAGCAACACTGATCCGCTACAAACCCGAAAGCTTCGTTCGTTTTCGTTGGGAAGAAGATGAAGGAACCAAAAATTTCTTTGAAATGACCATCGTTATCGATGAAATAACCGAAGATCTTTCCCTGAATATTACTGATTTTAGCGAACCTGAAGATCGGGAAGAAAACCGACTTTATTGGGAAAATCTAATCGAAAACCTTCAAATAAAACTTGGGGCAGCATAAACCCGAAAAACTCATTTTTAAAATACATGATGGACGAGAGATCGTTCATTTATTGTTTAAAAACTTCATAAAATGGCTCACAAATACTACGCTTCAGGAAATTTTGAACCTGTAAACCGTGCCTTCCTTTTTGGAGATGCAGTGAAAGTATCTTTTTTTATCAGAAACGGACAACTGATTCTGGCCGAAGAATGTTATTTTTTTCTGATGGCATCCATGCGCAAAATGAGAATGAATATTCCTTTGGAGTATACTTTCGATTTCTTTCGGGAACTCATCGTTCAACGGGTTTTAGAGCAGGGTGTGATGAATGCCGTGGTGCATTTTATGGCTTATCGGGATGCTGATGATCATCCGTTGCCCAAATCGGGAACGTCATTCTATTTTGAAGTTCAGGAAGTGGATGATGTGTTGGCGCTGAAGCCGGAAATTGAACTGGATATGATCAGGGAAATATCTGTCAATACCAATTTGCTCAGCAACATACGGGTGCATTGTCCGGAAAATGTGTATGCAGAAATTTATGCCCGGGAGAATGATTTAGATGATGTCATCCTGCTAAATCCGCAAAAAAGAATGGCCAGAACAAGGTTTGGAAATCTGCTGCTTTTACACAATAATGTTATTCGCGTTCCGAAGCAATCTGAAGGAGCGTATATTTCTCCACTCATGGAAAGCTTTATTACTTTTGTTCATAAAAATAATCTGGCAGAAATAGAACAGGAAGAAATGATTGCTTTTGAAACTCAAAAGGCCGATGAAATTCTAATGATTTCAGATGAGAAAGGAGTGTTTCCTGTAGGTAAAATTCGCAACAAAACTTTTGGATATTCTAGATTTTCAGAAATGATAGACCTGTGGAAGGCGACATTGCTCGTATAACTTCCTTCTTTGACAAACCCGGTAAACAACCTTTCGAGAAGTCATTTAGCCGGGTTTTATTGGTTGTATTCTCTTTAACGAAAATAGTGGGGGAATAGTATATTCTTCGTCTTTAACCTTTACGATTGCCGTCAGTTCATCGAAATATTTTCCGGCGCATTGGCCCAAATCAGAAATTCTCCACCCAGGTTTTGCATAATATTTTTCCACAGATGGTGGGTGCTAGGCGCTGTATACTCCAGATTGTACACTTCTACTACCGTCCAGAATTTTTTCTGAATTTCACCTTCGAGCTGCTTCGCTGTCCAGCCCGAATATCCTGAAAACACCTTCACTTCCTCCGTGCCCAGCCTTTTGTTCACCATTTCTTCTATGATGGTTTCGCTGTCTTCCGTCAGATAATATTGTTCATCAATACGTATATAAAGTTCTGTTACCGGAGTTCCTTTTACAATAAAAAAAATCTTGTTGTGTTCCACAGGTCCGCCTTCATAAATATCCACTGGGAAACCGAAAACTTCTGAAATACTCTGGCTGACGGTATCTTCCTTTTTATTCAGAATAATTCCGAAAGCGCCGTTTTCATCGTGTTCTACAATCAGAACTACAGAGCGCGAAAATATATCTGTAGAGATGTCAGGAGTGGAAATTAATATTTTACCTTTGTACGAATAATCCATAATAATCACCTTCTTTGTTCAAATGTAAAAAAAAGTATGGAAAACCTGCACGATAAAAGGAGAATTTATAGCAAATCTGAACTTTTGGAAGCGAATGTCAAGGCCAATCCGATAGAGCAGTTCCGCGATTGGTTTTCTGATGCTGAAGAAAACGGAAATATTTCTGAACCGAATGCGATGTCCGTCTCCACTATGGAAAACGACGGTTGCCCGAGAACAAGAATGGTGTTGCTGAAATCCTATACCTGGGAAGGTTTCATTTTTTATACCAATTATGACAGCCGAAAGGGAAAAGCCATCGAGAAAAATCTCAAAGCGTGTCTTCACTTTTTTTGGCCGCCTTTGGAACGGCAAATCATTATTAAAGCAGAAATGGAGCGGCTTTCTGAGAATTTAAGTGACGGTTATTTTGCATCAAGGCCGAAAGGGAGTCAGTTGGGAGCTTTGGTTTCCCCGCAGAGCACTGTGATTCCAGACCGGGATTTCCTGGAAAAGAAACTGGAAGAACTGGAAAAAGCTTTTGACGGAAAAGAAGTGGGACGTCCTGAAAACTGGGGTGGCTATTTGGCTAAACCTTACGAAATAGAATTCTGGCAAGGCCGCCCAAATCGCCTTCACGACCGTATTTTGTACGAACTTACTCACGATTTCGATTGGAAAATTTCAAGGCTGGCTCCCTGATGATTGCGTATTTTGAACTTCAATGATCTCGATAATTTTTATTTTCTCTAAAATTTTTTTCTCAATAGTTCTTGTTTAATAAACACAAAAAAGAGACAGCACTATGCCGCCTCTTCGTATTTTTCAGAATATCTGAAAATTATTTTTTCTTAGCACCCGCACCTGCAACAGCATTGGATAAATCTGCGCCCGGCTTAAATTTAGCCACTTTCTTAGCAGCAATTTTAATTGGTTTTTTAGTAGCAGGATTGATTCCTTGTCTTGCAGCTCTTTCAGCTACAGAGAAAGTTCCGAAACCTACCAGAGATACTTTTCCTTCTTTTTGTTGCAATGTAGACTGTACATTGGACATAAAAGATTCCAGAGCAGCTTTTGCAGCCACTTTTGTAATTCCGGCATCCTGTGCCATAGCATCAATTAATTCAGACTTGTTCATAATTTAAATATTAAAGTTAGTTGATTCGTTGTCTTGAGCAAATATAAAACAAAATTCAATTTGTGCAAATTATTTTGAAAAAATTAATGAAAATTTTATTAATATTTGGGGATTGCTTTGGAAATGATAATGACCTCCGACGCCAAAACTAAGGCTTTGCAACAGTTGGTTTTGCCCTGAACCCTTGTGGGTACTTATATAATTGTATTTTGATTCTTTTAGCGTAAGAATTGAGGATTTTCAAATTCTAAATATATCATAAAGTTATTTTGTTATTGTTGTTAGGTTGGCAACAGATAGATTCGAAACATAATAATAATGTAATGATTATAAAAAGTGAAATTCACTGGCTGAACTTGATGTTTTTGAATCAGTTCCAATATTTATTAATAAATTTGCGGCTATGTTAATTGAAGTTTTTAAATCAAAAATTCACCGTGTAAGGGTTACTTCTTCGGATCTGAACTATATCGGAAGCATTACCATTGATGAGGATCTTCTGGAAGCCTCGGGAATTATAGTCGGCGAACGGGTGTTTATTGTCAACATCAATAATGGTGAACGTTTTGATACTTATGCGATAAAAGGTAAAAGAAAATCTGGTGAAATCTGCCTGAATGGGCCTGCAGCAAGAAGAGTTCAGAAAGACGATATCATCATCATCATCTCTTATGCGCAAATGACCCCTGAAGAAGCTAAAGATTTCCAACCTAAAATTATCTTTCCCGACGAAAAAACCAATCTTCTCACTTAGTCGTTGTGAAGCATAACAAAAAAAATAATTCCCTGAAAAAGGTGCTTACCATTGTCATTTCACTGGCAGTGGCCGTTTTTTTTATGTGGCTTGCCTTTCGTGATCTGGAATTTGAAAAAATAAAAAGTTATTTTGCAAAGGCCAACTATTTTTGGGTAGCTGCAGCGATGGTTTTTGGAATTTTGGCCTATTGGTTTCGGGCGGTGCGATGGAACCTTTTGCTGGAACCGATGGGATACAGGATTTCTAACTCCAATGCTTTCTGGACTATTGCTTTCGGGTATCTTATGAATCTCACTATTCCCCGAAGTGGCGAACTGGCGCGCTCTACCGCATTGTATGGTGTAGAGAAAGTTCCGGTAGATAAATCTTTTGGGACGATCATTCTGGAAAGGGTAGTGGATCTGTTGTGTATGTTGTTATTTTTGGGCATCACCCTTATTTTCAAATATGATGCAATAGCTGCTTTTTGGATGTTTTCCGTAAATGGAAATAGTGAACCGGCAAGCTCTTCGGGAAATCTGTGGTGGATCCTGGGAATCGGAGTTTTTGGTGCAGTATTCTTTTTTGCCCTCAGGAAATTTTTAGAACAAAACGTTTTTTTTCGGAAAATATATGCTGTTGTGGATGGCTTGTTTCAGGGAATTATGTCGGTCTTTAAACTGAAAGAACCCGGAAAATTCATATTGTACTCTTTGGCCATCTGGCTTTGTTATTATCTGGCAGCTTATCTCGTGTGTTTTTCACTTCCGGAAACTTCCGGTTTTACTTTGGCTGACGGCGCTTTCATCATTGTCATTGGAACTTTGGGAATGATGATTCCGGCGAGCGGTGGTATCGGCGCTTTTCATTTTGCTTTGAAAATCGGGATTGGCGCTTTATTTCTCGCTATGGGAAAATCGTATGAAGAAGGAGCTGAAGTAGGTTTGGCCTACGCCTTTATTTCTCATACCATGCAACTGGTCATCATGGTAGTCATGGGATTTATTTCTATTCCCATGTTGGCACGAGCGGGTAGGAAATAAAAAAAAGCTTTCCACGAAAGCTCTTATATTTTTAAAAGTAGAAACGTCAATCTAATCGCCGTCCTGATACCAAATTGATAATCGCCAGAAGGATAATTGCGCCAACTGCACCTGTTAAAATCTGGCCGATAATTGCGGTTCCGAATAGCGACCCCAAAAGCCAATATCCGATGAATCCGCCAATGATTCCTACAATAATATTTCCCAGAAGTCCTAATCCGTAACCCCGGAAAATTAAGGAACCCAGCCATCCCGCTATTGCTCCGATAATAAGTGTCCATAAAATTCCC
This sequence comes from Chryseobacterium lacus, assembly GCF_003336205.1. Lineage (GTDB taxonomy): Bacteria > Bacteroidota > Bacteroidia > Flavobacteriales > Weeksellaceae > Chryseobacterium_A > Chryseobacterium_A lacus. The sequence goes on along the minus strand of NZ_QPIE01000002.1, from coordinate 100,550 downwards.
ATAACTTTTATTTTTAGTGATTATACACTTCGTAAATCCACTATTATGCCGCATTCAAACGGAATGGAAATTTTGAAAAACAGCGAGTAAATCATAAAAGTTACTTCCCGATTCTTCCTAAATGAGTGTTTTTAAAATCATCAGGATATTTTAGTCCGTATACCAAAACTCTGTCAAAGGCGGTATGTGAGAAAAGGATAATGCCGGCCAAACTCAGAATATCAGAATCGATATAGTTTCCGACTATATAACAAAAAATTGCTGTTCCAAAATGATGAAACACGTTGTAACAGACAGCTCCTGTTTTAGTTCCGAAAAGATATCCCAACATAGAAATATCAGGAACAAAAAATAATGCCGGAAACCACCACCACGTGAATTCTGTTTCGGAAAACATCCATAATCCAGCAAAAAAAAGCATCAAATACTCAAGACGTAAAATTGTTTTCATGTAAATATTTTTCTAATGAGTATTCTTCCCGGTTTGGAATGTTACAGTGCTGTTCTTCAAAAATGTAACATCGTTTTCCGGTCAAAAAATGTATCTTTGCCCTCGAAATTTAAAAAGATTAAATATTTAACCGCACTCAATACGGAGTGCCAAGACGAACAAATTTTATGAATGCTCCACAAGCAATTATTGAAAAAATTCAATTAAAGGATGGTAGAGAGATTACCATTGAGACAGGGAAACTGGCAAAGCAGGCCAACGGATCTGTAGTAGTAAGAATGGGCGGAACGATGCTTCTAGCCACCGTTGTAGCCAATAAAGATGCTAGCCCGGGTGTGGATTTCCTTCCGCTTACCGTAGATTACAGAGAGAAATTCTATTCAGGCGGTAAGATTCCCGGAAACTTTTTCAGAAGAGAGGCAAGACCATCTGACGAGGAAATTTTAACAATGAGACTGGTAGACCGGGTATTGCGCCCGCTTTTCCCGGATGATTTCCATGCTGAGGTTCAGGTGATGATTTCCCTGATTTCTTATGATAAAGAATGTATGCCTGAAGCATTGGCTGGATTAGCCGCTTCTGCTGCCATCGCCATTACCGACATCCCTTTCAACGGTCCTATGTCTGAAGTGACAGTAGCCAGAATCGATGGGCAGTTGGTGATAAACCCAAGCAGAGAAAACCTGGAAAAAGCTGACCTGAATATCCTTGTAGGTGCTACCAAAGATTCTATCGTAATGGTTGAAGGTGTGATGGACGAGATTACCGAAGAGGAAATGATTGAAGCAATAAAATTCGGCCACGAAGAAATTAAAGTTCAGGTGGAAGCTCAGGAAAGACTTGCTGAAAGAGTAGGCAAGTCCTTGCCAAAAAGAGAATACAGCCACGAAACACATGACGAGGAAATTCGTGAGAAGGTGTGGAAAGAAACTTTCGATAAAGTTTACGAGGTGGCCAAAACACCATCGGCAAAAGAAGAAAGACATGAAAACTTCAAGGCAGTTCTTGAGGAGTTCTTAGCTCAATATTCAGAAGAAGAAGTGGAAACAGTGGAGCCTTTCGCGAAGATCTACTTTCATGATGTGGAAAAAGAGGCAATGCGTCAGATGATTCTGAACGAAAAGATACGTCTGGACGGCCGTACACCGGAAACCATCCGCCCGATCTGGTCAGAAATCGATTATCTGCCGGGTGCTCACGGTTCTGCCGTGTTTACAAGAGGTGAAACTCAGTCTTTAACAGCAGTAACTTTAGGTTCAGTTAAAGATGCCAACATGGTAGATTCAGTTGCGATTAATTACGACGAGAAATTCTTCCTTCACTATAACTTCCCGCCGTTTTCAACGGGTGAGGCAAGACCTTTAAGAGGAACATCAAGAAGAGAAGTTGGTCACGGTAACCTAGCACAGCGCGCACTTTCCAAAATTATTCCTGCAGAAAACCCTTACACGATCCGTATCGTTTCCGATATTTTAGAATCTAACGGTTCATCTTCAATGGCAACGGTTTGTGCAGGAACACTGGCTCTGATGGATGCAGGTGTCCAGATAACAAAACCGGTTTCCGGAATTGCAATGGGATTGGTAACAGATCCTGAATCAGGTAAGTTTACTGTACTTTCTGATATCCTTGGAGACGAAGATCACCTTGGCGATATGGACTTTAAAGTAACCGGAACAGCCGACGGTATCACCGCCTGCCAGATGGATATCAAGATCCAGGGACTTTCTATGGACATTATGGAAACTGCACTGAAACAAGCGAGAGAAGGTCGTCTTCATATCCTTGGCGAAATGCTGAAGACCATCGATGCGCCGAGAGCAGATGTAAAACCACACGCGCCGAAAATGGAAGTACTGGAAGTTCCGAAAGACTTCATAGGAGCCATCATCGGGCCTGGAGGAAAAATTATCCAGCAGATGCAAAAAGATTTCGATACTGTTATCGCGATCGAGGAGATTGGCGAAATCGGAAGAATCGAGATTTCCGGTGTGAACAGAGAAAACATCAACGCTACCATAGCAGCCATCAACGAAATCACTTTCGTACCAGTGGTTGGTGAAGTATACAATGGAAAAGTAGTGAAAGTAATGGACTTCGGAGCTTTTGTAGCGATTGCGAAAGGGACAGAAGGACTGTTGCATATTTCAGAAATCGACTGGAAGCGTACCGACAAAGTACCATATTCAGAAGGCGATGAAGTGGAAGTGAAATTCTTAGGTTTTGATGACCGCAAGAAGATGAAACTTTCGAGAAAAGTACTCCTACCAAGACCGCCAAGAGAAGAAGGAAAAGAAGGAGAGCGACGCGAAAACCGCGACAGCCGTCCGCCAAGAGGGGATAGAAGAGAAGGTGGAGACAGAAGAGGTGGAGGTGACAGAAGAGAAAACGGCGACCGCAGACAAGGCGGAAACAACCGTCCTTCACACAGCGGGAGAACCGATGAAAGGCCAGCCGGCGAAGATACCTTCAAACCATTGAACGAAGGAGAAAACCCGATTGACGAGAAGCCGGAAGGATTCTAATTAAAGGACTTTAGATAGTGAAACCACCGAACTTCGGTGGTTTTTTTTATGCACATTTGACTCCTACGGAGTCCGTGGGTGATGTCGGCAGTATTGAGGGATCTGTGATTCGGGTACTGCGGTGATCTGCATCGTTATGTCCTGTTCTGAGAGTTGCACAGCTCTTTTTTGTTGTGGAACTCGCAGTAGAGAATGTAATTTGTGTCCCAGTATCCGAGAGACTTCGGGGCGCATAGACTTCCCATAGCGTAAGGTGCAATAAAAACCCTCATCAATCTGTGAGGGTGTCATCATCTGCTTTGTAAAAATAATATTTACATTTCAGTTTTACAGCTTCTCAAATTTCGCCTGAAAGAATCTTAAATATTTCGGTTCATACACCATTTTCAGGCCTTTGATGTCGTTTCTTCTTTCATACACTCTGGCGGTGGATTCGGCAATAACGTCCATGTGCGCCTGTGTGTACACCCGCCGGGGTATGGTGAAACGTACGAGTTCCAGTTTAGGGTAGTAATTTTCGCCGGTGGCTTTTCTTCCTGCAGAAACGATTCCGCGCTCCATTGTCCGGATTCCGGCGTCAAGATAAATTTCTGCGGCTAAAGTTTGCGCCGGGAAATCGTCCTGTGAGATATGGGGCAGAAACTGTTTGGCATCTACGAAAATTCCGTGGCCGCCAATGGGTTTTACGATCGGGATTCCAAATTCTTTCATTTTATTGCCCAGATAAATCACCTGCCCTATCCGAGCTTTCATGTGCGCATCCTGTACACTTTCATAAATACCGATGGCCATGGCTTCCATATCTCTTCCGGCAAGTCCGCCGTAGGTATGCAAACCTTCATAAACGACAACCAGATTCCGGGCTTCTTCAAATTTATCCCAATCATTTAGTGCGAGAAATCCACCGATATTGACCAGAGCATCTTTCTTGCCGCTGAACGTTGCACCGTCGGTATAACTGCAGATTTCTTTTACAATTTCTGCGATGGTTTTCAGGCGGTACCCTTCTTCGTGTTGCTGGATGAAATAGGCATTTTCCGCAATGCGGGTCATGTCCAGCATGATTTTGATGCCTTTCTCTTCTGTATATTTTCGGAGTTCTTTCAGGTTTTGCATGGAAACGGGCTGTCCGCCGGCTAAGTTGACGGTAACTGCGACGCAGATGTAGGGTATCTTTTCCACTCCGTATTCCTGAACCAGTTTTTCCACTTTATTCAGATCTATATTTCCTTTGAACTGATATTCAGATTCCGGATCATGCGCTTCATCAATAATCACATCATGGAAAATTCCTCCGGAAAGTTCCTGATGGAGGCGTGTGGTGGTAAAATACATGTTTCCGGGCACAATATCTCCGGGTTTGATCATGATTTGGGAAAGGATATTCTCGGCTCCTCTTCCTTGATGGGTGGGCACGAGATATTGGTAGCCATAAACTTCTGAAACGGCATTTTCCAGATTATAGTAATTTTTGCTTCCGGCATAGGCCTCATCGCCGCGCATCATTCCGCTCCATTGTTCATCACTCATGGCGCTGGTTCCGCTGTCGGTAAGCAAATCGATATATACATCTTCTGATTTGAGAAGAAAGGTATTGTATCCGGCTTCTGTGAGCGCTTTTTTTCTTTGTTCAGGGGTGGTCATTTTCAAAAGTTCCACCATTTTTATTTTGTAGGGTTCTGCCCAGCTGTCTCTTTTTGGTAACATTGTTTTGTCATTTTAAGATTGAAAATTAGAGTTGTAAGGAATTTTATAATGAGAAATTCCTGAAAAAATTAAAATATAAGAGACAATAATCAGGTAGGTTTGCGCAGAAATTTTTTGTAGAGCAGTAATGAGAAAATGTCCAAATAAGCTTCGGAACACTTGATAAAATTTAAATCGGAAATTCTCATACCAACGATTATATGAAACAAAGGTAGCATTCGCTTTCTTATAAAATTCTGACTTTGGTCATAATTGGCGTATCTCTTGCAATGTTTTTCAAAATCAAAAAAAACATTATGAGAGCAAGACTTTTAAGAAAAGCCCTTCTGTGGGCAGCGCCATTGATTATCGGATTTATTGTTAAAAAAATTGAAGAAAGACAAATGAAGAAGCAAGAGGAAAAAGCCGGGAAGACTGCTTTCTGATCTTCAAAGAATCTGAGTAATCCTTTTCGGCCGAGATGAAAAAAAACCTCCCTTTGCGTAATAAAGGGAGGTTGTTAATTTTGGATTATCGGTTTTAGTGATTAAAGTTGACCATCCACTGAATGCCGAACTTGTCGGTCAGCATTCCGAAATAGGCACCCCAGAAAGTGTTTTCCATAGGCATAGTAATTTGTCCTTCTGCCGTCAAGCCGTTGAAAATACGGTCTGCTTCTTCCTTGCTTTCAGTATTAACGGAAACAGAAAAATTATTGCCTTCTATTAATTTTGCGGCCCAGTCGCCTCCGGTGTCACTTCCCATTAAGATGGTGTTTCCTATGGGTAAACCAACATGCATGATTTTGTTTTTGTCTGCTTCGGGAACCGAATATCCGTCGCCTTCGGGCATTTCGCCAAATCTTCCGATATACGCGAAATCACCTCCAAATACTGATTTGTAAAAGTTGAAAGCTTCTTCACAATTGCCGTTAAAAGTTAGATAGGTATTTACTGTTGCCATTGTTTTTGATTTTAAATTATATGAAAAAAGTTTCAAATTGCTTCAGGGAATATTTAAGAGGGTTGTCCGCCCATACCTGAAATTTATTCAATTTCCTGTATTTTTACATCTCCTTCAAATTCTCCTTTTATTTCAGGCCCAGAAGTAGTCTGCATTTGAAACTTTACTTTGAAATTATTTTCACCAATGCGCGCTACTGTGCATACTCCTGTAATCAGGTTATTGTAGGTATCCGTATGTTTTCCTGTGGTTTCAGTGTATTGGGATAACCATGGATCGAGTTGCCGGCTGCTGCCTGTTATTTTGTACTCGCCGTTCATCATCGTATTGAAAGGAAAGCTGATGCTTAATCTTACGGTGCGAACTGTGTTTCCCTGTTCTGAAGCGAAATCGAAAGTATAGTTGTTGGATTGGTTGGCAGCTGTGCTTTTATACCCTTTTAGATTTCCTTTGTTGATTTGGTATGTAGCACCATCTACAGTGAAATTACCCAGGTTTGGCAGTTCTTCATCATCACCGGAACAAGAAGACAACAGCATCGAAAAAGAGATACATAATAACGAAAAGAAGAATATTTTTTTCATAGAATAAAATTTTAAGCGAATCTAAATTTATTTTCCCAAACTGGCAACTCTCCATGAGGTTATGATGAGTAGAGTTTTAATTTTCCTGTTGGTTTATTCATGGTTTTGCGTAATTAAAATGGTGCTTCTGCCTACTATCACTGATTTCACGACCTTGATCAATTTGTTTAATAATGACTGTTTTTATCTATTTTATGATAATTTCATTTTATTTTCATATTAAAAATGAAGTATTGTTTGATTTTCGATAAATTATGTATACATTTAACCAATTAAAAATTTTTGTGTTATGAGAAGAATCTATTTTTTAACAGCATTTATTCTGTTTCTAGGACAGTTTAATGCACAGACGAGCTACTGTACCCCTGCTTTTCCAAATGGATGTGCAGATGGTGACCGGATCAATAATTTTTTGATTCCTTCAGCCGGTTTTTCACACGTCAATACGGGCTGTTCTACAGGTGCGTATGGCGATTTTACAAGTATGACAATTACTTTGCAGGCAGGTATTCCGTATGATTTTACGGTAACCCATGGTTATGAAACACAAAGTGTTCGGATCTGGGGAGATTTTACTAACAGTTTTAATCTTGATACGGAGATCGGTTCAGGGTATTCCGGAACTTCTTTGACTACCAATGGAACTTTGACAATTCCTGCATCTACTCCCCTGGGAAGCTATAGATTGAGGATTGCTTCAAAGTATGATTTTGACAATACATCACCTCCAATGGCCTGTAATACCTCAGGTTTTGGGGAAGCGCATGACTACACTTTAGTAGTGGCAGCACCTCCTACCTGTATGATGCCAACGGCAGTCAGTAGTAGTGGTGTAACAGTGAACAGTGCTACACTTTCATGGACTGCACCTGCAACGGTACCTAACAATGGTTATGAAATTTATTATAACACTACCGGAGTGCCCCCTGTTGCTTCTACTTCTGCAATGCTAACAGCATCTGGATTATCTGAGCCTCTCACTGGTCTTTCTTCCGGCACTGTTTATCATGTATGGGTACGTTCTGTATGTTCTCCTACCGATAAAAGTATCTGGTCTTCAGTTCATACTTTTACGACCCCTTGTACACCGTATGCGTTGCCGTATTCTATTGATTTTGAAAATGCAACTGTGCCTGGAATGCCAATATGTACATTAGAAGAGAATCTGGGATCCGGGAATAACTGGGAAACTAGCAATAATCCGGGATATGGTTTCACAAGCAATACGCTTACCTATGAATATGATTGGTCAAATCCTGCCAATGCATGGTTTTATACAGGAGGCGTGAACCTGACTGCAGGAACCAGTTATCGTGTTTATTTCAAATATGGACAAAACAGTGCAGGTTCTGTAGAAAAACTGAAAATAACGTATGGAACAGCGCAAACAGCCGCCAGTCAAACCAATGTCATCCATGATTATACGAATATTACGGGTTCTAATACAATGCAACTGGGTTTCCATGATTTCACTCCTGCTGTTTCCGGTGTTTATTATCTTGGGTTCAATGTTTATTCAGATGCAAACCAGTATTATCTATATATTGATGATATTTTAATTTTAGAAACTCCATCTTGTGCCGAACCTTCAGGATTGGTTGTGCAGAGTGTTACATCTTCATCAGGAACTGTTTCATGGACACAACCAGGAACGCCACCGGCTTTGGGATATGAATTGTATCATTCTAATATCAATACTACGCCTACAGCAACGGCAGTACCTACTGAAACGGCTCCTCCAGGCGTTTCTACGGCCACGATCGGTGGACTGACTCCTAATACTACTTATTATGTTTGGGTTCGTTCCAACTGTAGTGCTACGGAAAAAAGCGTCTGGACTCCTTATGCCACATTCCTTACAGACTGTGTTGCTTTCTCTGCGCCATTTACAGAAACATTTGATGGAGGTGTAAAACCAGGATGCTGGGAAAATGTAAACCCAACAAGTACCTCAACGGATGCTAATGTACGATGGAAGTTTACAGGAGCACCAGGGTACGGAGCGACGAATAATGGCAGAACCTCTGGAACATATGCTTGGGTTGACGCCAGTTCTCCATACACCGGAGTTCATACCGTACAGTTAATCTCGCCAATGATTGATCTTACTGGACTCACGAATCCATATTTACAGTTTGAGTGGTTCAAAAATCACTTAGATGCTGCTGCAGGTAACCTGCCACCTTATGATAATAACAGGCTGACGGTAGAAATAGGAAATGGAACGACGTGGACACAAGTATTTATGGATGAAACCAACAACAACGGTTGGAGACTTGAAGGTGTCGTCATTCCAGCAACCTTTGCCAATACGATCATAAAAGTCAGATTTACTGTAGATAAAGATGTGAGTGGAAATGGTTATTTCTATGATGATCTATTGCTGGATAATGTACGCGTTATGGAACAGCCAACTTGTATTCAGCCAACAGGTCTCTTTATTTCCGGCATCACTTCCTTTACTGCTGAAGTAAACTGGGGAGGACTTCCTGTACCGGCAATGGGATATGAAGTATATTACAACACTACCAATACTGCACCGACTGCCGCTACTGCACCAAGTGTAACTGGAATTAACGGAATTTATACAGAGCTTCAGAATTTACTTCCAGGAACTACGTATTATGTGTGGGTAAGAGCCAAATGTAGTGCTACTGAATTCAGCGACTGGAGTGTTGGTCCGTCTTTCACTACAGTGAATTTCTGTCCGACAGTTACTGGTCCCGCCAATAATGCCGCAGCAGTTTCACTTACACCTACCATTACCTGGGATGCTCTGGCAGGAGCTACCAGCTATGTGCTGACCATTGGTACTACTTCAGGTGGAACTGATATTATGAATGCAGTAGATGTAGGAAATGTAACCTCATATACCCTTCCGACACCACTTCAATATTCTACACAATATTTCTATTCTGTGAAAGCATCTAATGGAACAGTGATAGCACCCAATTGTACCATAAGAAACTTTACCACAGTGTGTGATACCATAACGCCATCATATACTTATGCTTTTACTTCTGCTACTGGGCCGTGCTGGGCTCAGGGTAACGGAGGAACGGCAGCAACAGGACCTACCGGAAGTAATGCTTTATGGGTCGTAGGTGGATTCCTGAATGTGGGAACTACGGGTGCTGTGAAGATTAATTTATGGACTACAGGTCGTGCAGGATGGCTGATCACTCCCGATTTCAATCTTGCCGGAGGTGGACATCAGTTAACATTCGATTATGGAGTTACGGAATATGCTTCTACCACTTCTTCAGCAATGGGAAGTGATGATATGGTTCAACTTCTGATGTCTGCAGATGCAGGAGCTACCTGGACCGTACTTCAGACCTGGGATGCCACTACACCGGTAACCAATACTTCAAATCCGTACACCTATACTATTCCAAATACTGTTACCACTGCAAGGTTTGCATTTTTTGGAACAGATGGAACTGTAGATGATCCAGAGGACTTCGAATTTTTTGTAGATAATTTTGCAATATCAGGATCTCTTTCTACAAATGAAACCGTGAAGAACACTAAGGAGGTGACCGTTTATCCGAATCCGTTTACAGAAGTCATTTATATTTCTGATGTTAAGGATTTGAGAACGGTAACCGTGATTGATGCTTCCGGAAGAACTGTGAAAACAATAACTTCTCCTGAAAAACAGATCAACCTTGGTGGCTTGACCTCAGGATTGTACCTTCTGAAATTACAGTATAAAGATGGTTCAGTGAAATCTGTAAAAGTGATCAAGAAATAATATTCTGATCCTCATATATAGTATTGAAGCGGCTTTAGGGCCGCTTCTTTTTGTTCTTGATTTGTCGATTGCTTGCTAAGTATTTAAAATACAGGATTAAAACTCATGAAAACTGTTCCCATTTAAATCAGAAATGAGCGCCGACTCTTAAAGGTGAGTAAACAAATTATTTTAGAACTAATATTAATTCCTAATTTTCACGGAGACCGAGAAGTCGGGAGAATTTGTAAAGATGGATCGGCTATTTCCGATTTCTTTAGTCCAGATAATACCCTTTATTATTTTCATTGCCGTCTGCCAAATCTTCTATATTTCCGGCACGGTCTTTCTCTTCCTGAAACATTTCTTCATAATCCTTAGTGTACAATGACTGGGGCACCACATGCACATCAAACATGAGTTCCATTTTCTGAGTTGTAGCAAAATTACCGTACAGCGTAATGTAGTGCTGTACTTCCCCGATGTTTTTAGCAGAATTATAAGTCAGGACAAGCTTGGCCTCTTTACCAGGCGGAATAGTGCCGATGGAAGATTTCTCAAGCGTTATGCATCCGCACGAGGTAATGATATCTTCCAGAATGAACGGATTTTTCCCAGTATTTTTGATAGGAAAAACAATATTCAGCTCCTGGCCCATGAGGATAGGATAGTAATGGCGGTTATTGTCAGTAATTTGAATGGTTGTTTTCTTGCCTTTAATATCGTCGCAGGCAGTACCGCTAAGTAATAATAATACCGCAGTGGTCATGAAAAATAGTTTTCTCATTTTATTTTAATTTAAAACCTGAATCTCATCACAGGCAATGATGCTTTTGGTGTCGGGATCCTGGTCGAAATGAAGTTCAATATTTTTGAATTGCAATAAGGGAAGAGCCATCTCTACCATAGCGGTATTTTCTGAAACGGTAAAGTCGTTTTTTGTGAATGTCCTGACAGTGTTTCCATCTGCAATCACCGTGATTTTTTCCGGAGGAAGAATTCGGTGTCTTTCATTGCGAAGGAACCGCATGCGTATTTTTCCGCCTTGCTTCAAGGTTTCAGTAGAAAATGCTACCCTGAAATTTTTACTGCTGTTAAGATACCAACCCTGATGATAATCCTGTGTAAATCCACGAGTGCCGTCATTTAAAAGCTGCGTTTTCTCGAAACCTTCATCCTTTTCTGAAAGTACTGAAACCGCACCTTCCAGCAGTTGGTTTTCATAACTGTCTCCTGCCAACAGTTCTTTCCATTCCCCAATATATTCTGCAAGATTTCCTTCGGTTTCTTTATAAGAATTTAAATTTTCATAGTTTTCATAATTCTTCAATGCCGCCAGCCATGTCCGGACTTCCGGCTTTGGAATTAGTTTTTTCCCGTTTAAGGTCGCGTATCCCCATTGTCGGTGTCCTTGGGTATAGGCGATTTGCATTCGGGGGTAAGTAAGAGCCGTAAACAGCTTTTCCAGTTTCACCCGTTCTTCTCCTGAAGTTTTGGGAATGATGAATTGAAGCTGAGTGTAAAATTCAGTAAAAGTTTCTGGATTGAAATAGGTTTTCAGGTTCTCGCGCATACCTCCGTAAAGGTTGTATGGTTTGTTTTTGCTATCGTATTCAGCTTCTAAACCAAGATAATAATTAGCCAAAAGAGTTCCGCTGACGGGATATTTCTTTTTGAAAAAATTCCGGGTCAACGCATCGATATCAGCATCTGTATTCATCATTAGGGCACCAGAAACATAGGTTTTAATATCATCAAATGGCATATAATCGTAACCGCTTCCGTTCAGGAAAATACCCCGTATCTGGTTTTCTTTAAAGAAAATAAGCTGTTTCTGTAAACCGTACAACAGCGGGCTCGGTGTCAGGTAATCATCGAAATTGGCTCCATAATCCCAGATGTAAAGATTTGGCGTGGCAATGCGCCATTGACGAAGGTCTTGAATAAATTTCTTGGTTTCTTTTTGATCCATATTCAGAGCAACTCCTTTTTTAAGTTCTATGGTGCTGAAAAACACCCCTGAATTCTCTGAAAGCTCATATTCCGGAGCAGTATGAGTAGTGAGATAAGCGGTCATGAAAAACTGATGACGGGGAAATTCGTCTGCCAATTTTCGCATAAATTCTGCCACAGCTGGTGTAGCATTCTTATCCGTATTTCCGGCCTGGAGGCAAAGCGGACAGGTGCATACCATAGTATTGTCGTTCGGCATCAACATGAAACGATGGGAATTTTTTTCTCCTTTTCCGTATTCATCAATGATAAAATTCCGGACTCCATCATAAAGTTCCGGAGATGAAAAACAAAGCTGGTTAGAATTTCGTTTATTATTAACCAATGCGTAAACGTTTTTTGATGGCAGTTTAGCTGCGATTTTTGACAACTGATGCCCCCACAATCCCCAAGCTGTTTCTACCATGTCATTTCCATAAACCGGAGCCATGTCTTCTTCCAGATTTGGAGAATAATGAGGGCCTCGATACGAAAAATCAAAAGTAAAACACGAGCTGTTGAGCGCAATAACGGGTGGAGGAAGATCCGGAGTGCTGATTTTGGAATCTTCATTAGAAATGCTTTCGATTACCTGATACGCCATCCAAAGCGCAGTAGCTTCATCTTTTGTCCGGATGTGCAGGCGTTTTTCATCATGTTTTATACAATAGCTGTGTTTCAAGTCAGCAGCGACTTCAATATGGATTTTCTTGAAATTCTCCGGTCCCTGTTGAGTGCCTTTTACCAGAACAACAGTCGATGGATCTTTGGCTCTTTTCTTTAAATGACGGAAAAGATATTCTGCCCAACGCTCACTGGCGGCGTCTTCTTCTGAAGAAATGACGTATCCGTCCGCTTTTAGCGCAGGTGATTTCCCTGACGAACAACTCACAAATGCCAAAATAATGAGTAATAAATTTCTTTTTAAAATTTTAGAAAGAAACATTGAGGTTCATATAAATGTTATACAGATTGCGGTAGCTCACATCATTCGATTTGTAATGATACCAGGTTCCCAGAACTCCTGTGGAAACAGAATCGGTAATCAAATGGCTGAATCCGGCTCCTACCATAGAGTTGAGCACAGAAAATCCGTTATAAAACTGATAATTAATCAGATCCACATCTGGTGAAGAACCAATACTTCCTATCGCTGTTAAATAATTTTTAGGAGAAGACAGGTAATACCGCACATTAGTAGAAGCATTATACAACCACTGTCCGTTCAGAAAGAAATTGTTTAACCTGAGGTTCAGGCGCCACGGATCCAGTACTTTGGTGGCACCTACAACCGCATTCGGGAGGCTTTCTCCTTCCGGCAACTTTCTGAAACCGGCTCCCAGCTCTGCTTCGATTCCTTCCAGTACCGGAAAATCCCGATAAACCGAAGCATTCACAGCGATGGAAGGGAAAAACTGGCTCGCCCAAGCTGCGTCTATTTTGGTGCGGGTTTTTTCATCCCAGTTCCGGAACCATTCCGCCTGGAATTGAAGTCCCTTTCCGGCATCTCTTCCTGCATAATTAATCCGGCCGGTATACGTATCTTTTGCCCCGAAACGATTGTATTCCAAAGTGGAAATAGTACTGAGAATATCCTGATCTCCGAATCTGCTTCTCAAATGATAGACGGCAATTTCATTTCGAAAACTTTTGTATTTTAAATAATGAAGATGCTGTTTGAACTCCTGAAGTTCCAGAAGGGAAGGCTCAAAGGTTTTTTGATACGCATAAGCAGAATCAAACTTTTTCAGTTTTTCAAAAGCCATTCCTTTCGTATAGAGAAGGCTTTTTTGATTCGGCATATATTTCAGAGCCGCATCTGCTACGGCAACGGCTTCCTCGCTACGGCTGTTTTTAATAAGATAAATGCTGTATTTTTCTGATACATCGGCAAATGCTTTAATGGTTTCCTGATGATAAGGGTTTTCCAAAAGTTCATTTTGAAGTCCATTATAAACCTGCGCATAGTTTTCTGCATCCAATGTATCGATTTCCATCAGTTTCAATTTGAAATAAAGTTCATCAGGATGAGCATCATTCCCCTTCTGGGCATACATTTTCATTTCCTGAGGGTTTTTTCTCTGGAAAGCAAGATTCACCGCATATTTTAATGCCGTAAGATTCACCGGATCATGCTGAAGCCAGCGCTGTACGTACGTCATTGATTCATCATAACGGAATTGCTCATTCAGTTCTTTTACGATAATGGTGAGCATTTCTCCATATCCTGACAGATATTTCACCCTTTGTTCTTCTGTAACTTGTGTGAAAGCTTGCTCGTAAGAAGTGAGGGCCATCTCATAACGCTTCAGTTGAAAATAAAGATCTGCTTTTCGGATGTTTAAAGAAGGATTATCAGGATCGTCTAGTTGGATGCTGTTCAGGGTATTCAATGCATTATTATAATCTTTAAGTTCCACGAAAGCATTGTAGAGTGCGTTGTCTGCAGTTTTGAAACTTTCATTGTCACCATATCTTTTTACCAAATCCCACACAGGAATGGCTTCATCAAATCTTTGATCTGCCATCAAATCTTTAGCCTCATTGATGAGAATTTTCACATAGGCACTTTTCAGGTCAGCATCTCCTGGATATTGAGTAAAAAGCTGCTTGGTGAGAGATTCAGCACGGCTGATGTTTCCCATTCTGCTGTATACCATCAGTTCTTTCAAAGAAAGGTTTTTGGAACCACCCCGCGCTCTTCGGTAGCGGGTAAGAATGTGCAGTGCTTCCTCATATTGTTGGTTTCCAACGGCGTTGTTAAAAACATAATTGAATGCTTCCTCATTTCCCGGGCTGCTTTCAAATATTTTCCCATAAAGAGTAGAAGGATCTCGATCTTTAGCATGACGGGCTGCTTCCAGAAGATAGTAGTTGTACTGTTCCTGAAGAACACCGCGGTTTCCATATTTCATTTGTTCCTGAAGAAAAGGAAGGAGTTCATCATACCTTTTCTGATCGGCCAATATTCCTGATTTTTTATTGACAAGCTGGATATTTCCTGAAAACTGGTTTAGTCCGCGCTCAGCGTACGTCATCGCAGTATAAGGATCTCCGGCTTTCAGGTGATCGTTAATCAGGGTGAGGTAATGATTCGGATTGTCGGGTTGTTTTTTTACAAGTTCTGTACTGAGGGCAATAGCTTCATCTATTCTTCCGGATTTGCGAAGTGCATTGGCTCTCATTTCGGTAGTATAAGTATAATCTTGCTGTATTTTGACATCTTTCGGATAAATTTGACTCAGCCTTTTCCTCAGTCTGTTGGCTTCTACATTGTTTCCCTGCTGCTCATACAGTTCAATTTTTTTTTGCCAAAGGCCTTTCCAGTATGGATTTACTTCTAATAATTCATTTACATAACAGATCGCGCTGGAGTATCTTTTTGATTCGCTTTCCACATTTACAAGAATTTGCTTGGCATCTACGTTTTTAGCATTGAAATCCAAAGCTTTCTTTAGTTCGTATCGTGCTTTGTCATATTGCTTTTTTTGATGAAAATATCTTCCTGAAAGCATTTTCAGGTCAGAATCTTTCGGGTATTTCTTCAGTCCTTCGTCCAGGATTTTTTTGCCGGTTTCCCAGTTTCCGCTCTGGTAATGATTTTTAACCTGAGTAGCAAGTTCCACACTTCCGTCAGGATCTTCCAGAGTTTGGGCGTGGCTCATTACCATAAAACCAAAAAGCGCCACAAGGGTTAAGAACTGTTTGGCGGCGATAGAGGCTTTGTTTTTTAAAATCCAGTTCATAGAAATAGATGTATTTATTGAAAAATTATGCGGCCGTTTTGGATGGCGGATTTTGTTGGGAGAATCCTTGTCTCGTCATTGCACCCCAGCTGAAGTTTTTCCGCGTTAAAAACTGCCAGTATCCTTTCAAGCTGAAAAACACAACAAGAGGGTGATAGACAAATGCTTCCATAGATGAAAATAAAATCAGGCGAAGATATTCGGGATAGGTTTTATATTGTCTTTTCACACGCACGTCATAAGAAATGGTCATCAATGACATGGTGATACCAATCAGATAAACATAGAGAAGCATAAGCCAGAAGGTGTTGAAATTTATCTGGCTGGTAAACAGAAGATATATTATGGTCACCAATCCGGTAAGCTCGATGATGGGGGCCAAAAATTCAAATATCAATGCATAAGGCATGATCACGAGGCCCATTCTTCCGTATTTTCGGTTAAAAAGAAATTTACGGTGTACCACAAAAATCTGCAGAAGGCCTCGTCCCCAACGTGTACGCTGTCGGTTCAGAACTTTAAGATTCGGTGGTCCTTGTGTCCAGCAGCAGGTATCAGGAATCTGTACAATTCTATATTTTCTGTTATTTTCCCGCATGTATGCCACCATCCGCATCGTCATATCCATATCTTCGGCATGAGAAAGCGGATCAAAACCTCCGGCTTCAATAACGATTGTTCTACTGAAGAGCCCAAAACCTCCGGATACATTAGGAATAAGATTAAACATGGACCATCCCATTTTCGCCAAAAGATAGGATCGCAGGTATTCTGTTTCCTGAAAAGTCGGGATAATTCCTTTTGGCGGGCGCACTCTTGTCATCACACCATGCTTCACTTCGCAGCCATTCGACATTCGCATGGTTGCACCTACTGCAATAACTTCTACCTTGGAATCCAATACGGGAAGAATGACTTTCGTAAGCGTATCTGGTGCCAAAAGGCAATCCACATCTGTGTTAATAAAATAATCGTAATTGGCGACATTCACCCCTGCATTCATCGCATCGGCCTTGGTTCCTCCGTTGATTTTATCCACCACTATAAGTTTCTGAAACTCAATATTAGTTGATTTAAAAACCCTTTTTACAGGACGGCACCGTACTTTTTCAATATAAGGAAAAGCGATTTCTTCCAGATCAAAATTCTCGATCAGAAGCTCTAATGTTTTGTCCTCGCTGCCGTCATTCACAATAATCACCTCATAATTGGGATAATTAAGGCTCATCAATGATTTCACATTGTCGATGATTATAACTTCCTCGTTAAAGGCAGGTGCAATGATGGAAATATATGGCGCATATTCTGGTAGGCTTACCAACAGTTCGCTTTCTATATGTGTGTATTTGATCTTTTTCTTTTCAATCATGAAATAAGAGCAGATCATCAAAAATAAATAGAAAATAGTGATCGCAAAACTGTAAAAGTAAATAAGGTACTGATAAAAATACAGGATTTGTTCCATGGGATATCTTATACAGAAGTTACTGCATTATGCTTAATATAAGCAAGGGTTTCCTTCTCAAAGGATGTAGGAGCAGATTTCTGTATAAAAGTATTGGTCTTACGTTTATCAATTTTATACAGATTTTTTATGATCTTAATTACTGTTTCATTGTTTTGGGTCTCAGGATAGATTTCTTTCAGGAAATCAAAGGCTTTTTTGGTACGCAGTTCTCCCATCATATCGATGATGGCTTCCTGTACTACTGTGTTTTGGTAAGGGTATTCCTGTGCCAACAGAGATATTGCATCTTCATACTTCAAAACTCCCAAAGTATTGGCAATTTCGGATTTTACCTCGACGCTGTCGGTCTCTTTGAAGAATTCTACTAAATAGGGTGCAGCAGCTCTCTGTTCAAAATAGCCGATTTCTTTGATAATGAAACTTTGGTAAAATTCATTTCCGGAGTTTTTCAGCCATTTGGTAAGCAAAGGCAATGGACGTGCTGCATCCCGTTCTTTCAGGGAATCATGAAGCCGAACGCCATCCAGTCCATTAAAATCTTTGTCAAAATTATTTTCCAAGAATTTGAAAGCATCATTAGAAGCATATTTCAGATACTCGCTTTTGATGTGTTTGCGGAGTGAGGCTTCATTAGAATTAATTTTCTTTGAAAATAAACTTCCCGTAATCCCTTGCTTGATCTGATCCAGGATACGTATAGCATTTTTACTTTCACCAAGATTATCTTTCTGCAGTTTTTTTTCCCAAAATTCCAGGAGCGGAAAAATCTCTAACAGGTGTGTATAGTTGTGATCGTTAAAAGAAGGTTTTTCTTTTAATTGAATAACCAGATCGGTGATGTACCTTTTTTCCCAGTTTTTAAAAACAGTGTCATTGGGATTCAGGAGGTCTTTTATTTCAAAAAAAGACATTTCCTGCTCAGTGAGCAATACGGTTCGCAGTTTTTCTCCAAATCGTTCGGAGATGTTTTCGCGTCGTGCATTATCTCGTTTTCGCTTCCTAACGGTGACGACAATTCTGACCATCGCAATGACATACAAGCTTATCAATAACGTGATAAGGCTGACCGTCATTCTGATGACAAAAGGATAACCGATAAATAGTGAATCAAGATAATATAAATAAAATTTTATAGTATCCATCATTTGTGTTTGTGACAAAGGTATAACTAATTTTAATATTCGCAATAAAAAAATATCAGGCTTTTCTTATTAATATAGAATATCTCTTAAATAAGAAAAAAGCTTTATAGAAAATGCAAGTAGTTATGGTTATGGAAATTAAAAATTTATAATCTATTATTTGCTCTTAACATTTCTACAGACACATAAAAATCGTCTGGTAAAGCTTTTTGCAGATAAATCTTATTATTAATCTCAGCTTTCGCCAGTAGAATGGGATAGTTCTTTCATATTCAGTTTACGTTTATTTTTTGAATGAGATAGTGATGAAAAAAGTGATAAAAAACTTAATGTGTTCTGTAATTTTCCTAATTTTGAAAAAAACATATAAATGTTCTGGAAACGCCTGATGATTTTATGGGTTATTCTCTACTCGCTTGCATTTACTGCAAAAGAAATTCATATCGATTCGCTTAGAAACCAAATCTCTCATTACAACGATTTCGCAGAATATAAAACTTCTATGCAGCTTATATCGGACTTTTTAGCCGATGGTCACGCTTCACATCATGAACGCTACACTGCTTTTTTGCTGAAAGCCATGATTTACAAGAAACTGTTCAATTATGATCAGACGTTGCATAATCTGGATCTCGCCCTTCAGGAAGGAATGAAAAGCAACAGAAAGGAAATGGTGCAGCAGGAAATAAAAGCCGAAAAATCTTTTGTATATTTTGATCTGCAGCAGTTTGAAAGAGCGAAACAGTTCATGAAAGAGCTGGAAGCTACAGGATACCAATATCTTTCCGCAAAACAACGCGTTTTCCTTTACACTCAGGAAGGATATTTTCTGATGAAAGATAAGAAATATGATGAGGCTGAAAAAAGCCTGGATCAGGCGATTCAGATTGCCAAGAAATTCTATTTGCAAGATCTTCCCATCGTTTACGGGAAAAAAATAGAACTGTATAATGAAACGAACGACACGGAAAAGCGTGATGAAATGTACAAAGAGGGGCTGAAAATTGCTCAAAAATTTGGAAATTTGAAATACGAATTCTATCTGCACGAAATCATGAAAAATGTATTCCGTAAAAATCAGGATTACCACAAAGCGTTCGAGTTTCAGCAGATCTGTGATTCTGTATTTTTTCTATACAATTCCAACAGCAACAGCAGCAAAATAGAACTTCTGGAACAACAAATGAAAGCCCGGGAATACGAATATAAAATGAAGGAAAAACGAAATGAACAGTTCTTTTTTGTTATTTTATCCGGACTTCTCATTTTTCTCATTCTGATATTCATCAAACTCTATCTCGTGAACAAACAGAAACGGATTTTAACTGAAGATGAAAACCGGCGCATTCTGCATGAAATAGAAATTCTAACCAATTCTGCAAGCAAAAAAGATGGTTCTAAAACTGATCTGGCCTCCTTCAACCTTACTGAAAGACAAAGAGAGATCATTGAGCTTGTAAAGCAGGGGAAAAACAACCGACAAATCGCAGAACTTTTATTTATTTCTGAAAACACCGTCAAATACCATCTGAAAGTTATCTACAATATCCTGAACATCAACCAACGCACAGAATTATAACCTTTCGTAAAGTAAAGACATTGCTAAAGCGATCATAGAAAGTTTTTTCAGCAAACTTATTGTGAAGATAAAAAGGTATTTTTGCAGCCGATAAATTTTTACTTATGTTCACGGATATTATCGTACACCGGGTCGGAAATAAAGTACGCCAGGAAAACCTTCATCTTTCTCACGATACTCTTCAACTGGAAGATGAGATGAAGGAACTGCTCTCAGATTTTTTTCTGAAAGCGTTCAAATCGGAAGAACAGTTTCAGTTTTACAGCGATTCTTATCTGGTCAATAATCCCGTCTATCACGCTGTTTCTGAAATTTTTGATGATAAAAAAAACTTTACCGAAGAAAGTAAAGCCATCGCAAAACATTTGTATGAAGTAGCGGAAAATCCAAGAATTCAGAGCGGTGAAATGTTCGTCTGTTATTTTGAAGGAGAAGAAACGGACGAAGGTAAAATAGATAAAATCGGGATTTTTAAAACTGAAAATAAACTGCCTTTCCTGAAAATTAAAGGAGAAGAGGAAAGCTTCGATCTACAACAGGATTGGGGAATCGGGCTTTCAAAACTGGATAAGGGCTGCATCATTTATAATCATTCCCGGGAAACAGGATATGCCGTTTCGGTGATTGATCAAAATAAAAACGGCGACGAATATTACTGGTTCGAGGATTTCCTGAAAGTACAACCCCGCAGTGACGATTATTTCCATACCGGCGAAACCCTTTCTGTTTATAAGGATTTCATTACCAAACAGCTTCCGCAGGAGTTTGAAGTGTCAAAAGCAGATCAGGCTGATTTTCTGAATAAATCCATTACTTTCTTTAAAGAAAAAGAACAATTCGATTTGCAGGAATTCTCCAAGGAAGTTCTTCAGGATGAAAATGTGATCGAAAGTTTTGTGAACTATAAAACAGATTACGAACAAGATATGCAGGTTTCCATTGCAGAGGAATTTCCCATCAATGCCACAGCGGTTAAAAAGAATTCCCGGTATTTCAAAAGTGTCATCAAACTGGATAAGAATTTCCATATTTATGTACATGGCGACCGTCAGAAAATAGAAACCGGACAGGACGAAAAAGGGAAATATTATCGTCTTTATTTTGATGAAGAAAAATAACCTGACAACCTGAAACAGAAAACCTGTTCCCATCTCTTGGTCAGGCTTTCAATAATTTGTAAATTTGAATGCTTGAATTACAGGCTGCCTCTGGTACAGAGGAAGGTGCTGAAAACAATATTAAAAAACATAAAAAATATGAAAGTTACCGTAGTAGGAGCAGGAGCAGTAGGAGCAAGTTGTGCTGAGTATATTGCCATGAAAAACTTCTGTGCAGAAGTTGTGTTAGTAGACATCAAAGAAGGTTTTGCTGAGGGAAAAGCCATGGATCTGATGCAAACCGCTTCGCTGAACGGGTTCGATACCCAAATTACAGGAACAACAGGAGATTACTCCAAAACAGCAGGTTCAGATGTAGCCGTTATCACTTCCGGAATTCCACGGAAACCGGGAATGACAAGAGAGGAACTCATCGGAATTAATGCCGGGATCGTGAAAGAAGTTACTGCCAATCTGGTAAAACATTCGCCGGATGTCATCATCATTGTAGTATCGAATCCGATGGATACGATGGCTTATTTGGTTCATAAAACTTCCGGATTGCCAAAAAACAGAATCATCGGAATGGGCGGTGCTCTGGACAGTGCAAGATTCAAATACAGATTGGCTGAAGCCCTGGAAGCTCCGATTTCTGATGTAGACGGAATGGTAATCGCCGCACACAGCGATACAGGAATGCTTCCATTGCTGAGCAAAGCAACCAGAAATGGCGTTCCTGTTACCGAATTCCTGAATGAAGAAAAACAAAACTACGTTATCGAAGAAACCAAAGTAGGAGGTGCTACGCTTACCAAACTTCTGGGAACTTCAGCCTGGTATGCTCCAGGAGCAGCTGTTTCTGTGATGGTTCAGGCGATTCTTTGCGATCATAAAAAGATGATTCCCTGTTCATTAATGCTGGATGGTGAGTATGGACAACAGGATATTTGTCTTGGCGTTCCGGCCATTATCGGAAGAAACGGTGTGGAGGAAATCGTGGAAATCTCTTTAACAGATGCTGAAAAAGAAAAATTCGCAACTGCTGCACAGGCGGTAAGAGAAGTGAATGGGGATTTGAAGTTCTAAGAATAACCGAATAATATATTGGGGAAGCGCGTCCAGTTGGGCGCGCTTTTTTTGCGGCGGCGCAGCCGCCGCAAAAAAAATTAAAATAAATCTAAAACAGAAATAACTTAAGCGGTGTAACAAAACAGGAATTTCGCTGTCTTATTATCCAGCTAAATACCATTATGAGAATCAGCATTACTCTCGCTTTTTTATGTTTCTGTACGTTGCTTTCTGCGCAGTCAACTCAAGATACCTTGAAGCAAAGTGAAATAGAAGGTGTCGTCATTACTGCCCGGAAGCCTACCGTTGAAAGTAAGGTGGACCGTACCGTTTTCAACGTGGAGAATTCTTCCATTCTTGCAGGAAATACCACGTGGGATGTGTTGCGCATGACGCCATTGGTAAGCATTGATAATAATGATGTGGTAAAATCTGAGGGCGAGAACGTAACTGTTTATATTAACGATAGAAAATCAGTATTCACAGGCAAAGAACTGAAAGAATATCTGAAATCCATTCCCGCAGATAATCTGATGAAAATTGAAGTCATCACGAATCCGTCTTCTCGTTATGAAACAAGCGGACAGGTTATCAACATTGTGTTGAAAAAAAGGGAAGATGAGGGCGTGAAAGGAAGTATATCCATGACCAATACGCAGAACCGCAAAAACAATCAGTATTCCGGCCTGAATTTGAATTATCACAAAGGAAAATTCACCCAAACCATCACCGGCAGTTATAACGACTACTCCAGTTTTCAGTCTGATACTACCGAAAGTCTGCTATATCTGAACAATGAAAGCCGTCGTACAGAAAGCAACGCGCTGTATCATAGCAGAATGCCGTCTTTTTCCAGCACTTCAGAGTGGGAGTTGAACGATAAAAACAATATCGGAATCATTGGGGAGTTTTTTCAGAACAACAGTAGTTCTGAAGGAAATTCTACAGGTGAAATTCTGCGAAACGGATTGCCTTACAATCAGTATTCAGTAGAGCAGCAAGAAAACTCCAATTACAGAGTTCTGAGTTCTAATATATTCTACAAATATTACGATAAGCAGAAAAATAAGATTTTTGATGTGAATGCCGGCGTTAATTATAATACACACGAGAGCGACCGGAATTTCCTGAGATACCAGACTCTTCTACCGTTCATGGAATTCCAGCAGGTGATGAGCCATACCCAAATGCGGAATTATTACCTGAAACTGGATTACTCGCAGCTGTTGGATTCAGCTGGAAGCACTTTTGAAGCAGGAATGAAACTGGATTTTAACAATAATCATGTTCCGACGGACTATTACGGATTCACTTCGCAAATATTGAAAAACAGATTCAGGTATCGGGATAATCTCAATTCTGTTTATGCCAATTACAGCAGTAAGTTTTTTGATTATCTGGATGTAAGAATAGGTCTGCGCTACGAATACATGACCTTGAAACTGCATCAGGAAACGGACAATATTCAAAGAGAAGATTCTTATGGTATTTTGATGCCCAATGTGTTGTTGAAATATACCTTCACCCCAAATTTCAATCTTTCTACATCGTATAATTACAGCATCTGGAGACCGTGGTATTCGGAGTTCAATCCTTTTGAGCTTCCATCCGGAGACGGCAATTATACTAAAGGGAATATGGATCTGGAGCCCAATCCCAACCATCGTTTTACGCTGAAAGCCGGCATTTATAAAAAATATTTCCTTTCCCTGAATTACGGATTTACGAATCAGGATTACTGGGACGATTATATTCAGGACGGAGACCGGCTGATCTCTTATCCGGCCAACTTCCCGGGAAGATCGGAGCGGTATTCAGCCAATTTCAATACGAACCAGACCTTCTTTCAAAACAAACTGAATGTGAATCTGAATCTGGGTCTCAACTATATCGATAACAGTGATTTTAATGCGAGAAACGGTATTGAAGCGAAGGATTATCTAACCAATTTCGGGGGATCAGTTAATTTCTCTTACACGAATCTATTTGGTAAAAACATCAATCTTTCCGGATGGGGAGGTCTGTACAAACAGAATAACGGAAATACGCAGGGCAATACTTTTAATTTCTATCACAACTTTTCGGTAACCAAAATCTTTGAAAAAGCGGGACTTGAGGCGAGTCTCCGTTTCAATAATATCTTTATGAAGCCGGTGTTTGATCAAACTACGTACAGCCAGGTGGGAACTTTCCACACCATAAGCCGGTCTGACTGGTACGGTGCTTCATTTACTTTGGTCAAGCGATTTGGAAATCAAAAAGTAAAAGAGAATTCTAAAGTGAATGCAGAGAAAAATGAAGGTGGCGGGAAATAAACTTTCTCTTATACAGATAATGGGCGAATCAGTTTTACGAATGAAATGAACGGGTAGTATGTGCAGGTGAAAATGGGTTACTCCGGACGCATATTTTTATTGATAGTTTGTCATAGAGAACACTTCAGGAATACATAATGTCCTCTTGTGTCGAACTCGTTTTCAGTACGAAAGCATTGTACAATATTTTCTTTATTGTTTTTAAAATTCAGGGTTTGGCTGTGTATCAGTATATTTCTTGATGAGGTAATCATCTAAAATATTCAAAAACATTCCATATGAAAGCAGCCGTATTCCACCGTCCCGGTTCAGTAACCTGTGACGAAACTGAAGACCCGAACATACAATCTCCTGAAGATGTTATTTTAAAAGTGACGGCCACTGCGATCTGCGGCAGTGATCTCCATCTTTATTCCGGCGGCGTTCCACAAGCCCGTCCTATGGTTTTAGGCCATGAATTTATGGGTATTGTAGAAGAAACCGGCCCGGACGTGCACCATCTGAAGAGAGGAGACCGTGTGGTCGTTCCGTTTCCCGTCGCCTGTGGCGGTTGTTTTTTCTGCCAGCACGAGCTTCCCGTTGCTTGCGAAAATTCCAACCCCAAAAATTATGGCCCGGAAGGCGGTATCCTGACAGAAAAAGGAGGCGGACTTTTCGGTTACGGCGATTTGTATGGCGCACATGATGGTGGCCAGGCGCAATATGTACGGGTTCCTTATGCGAATCACGGCCCGCGGAAAGTTCCGGATAACCTTACGGATGAACAAGTACTTTTTTTAACGGATATTTTCCCGACCGGATATATGGGAGTTTTATGGGGAGAACTGAAACCCGGCGAAACAGTAGCCATATTCGGCGCTGGACCCGTAGGAGTGATGGCAGCGAAAAGTGCCGTGCTCCACAATGCAGGCAAGGTGATCGTCATCGATACGCTTTCTTACCGCTTGGAAAAAGTGCAGCAACTCACCGGTTGCGAAACTGTACTTTGGAAAAACGACCGCGATACCATTACCCAAATCCGGGAACTGACCAAAGGACGGGGTGCCGATGTATGTATTGACGCCGTTGGATTTGAGCCGGAAAGAAATATAATCGATCGTCTGAAAGCTACCGTGAATTTTGAAAAAGGTTCTATTAAGGTTCTGGATGCCTGTTTCAGCGCTGTAAGAAGGGGAGGAAGGATTTCTATTTTAGGAGTTTATCCTGTCCATTATGATAATTTCAGATTGGGACAGATTTTTGATAAAGGGCTTACCGTAAAAGCCGGGCAAGTTCCGGTGCACAACATTATAGACAGGCTTTTGGGCTATGTGGAACAAGGAAAAGTAACGCTGGAGGATATTATCACCCATCGGATGCCGCTCTCAGAAGTTTCTAAAGCGTATGAAATTTTCGATAAAAAAGAAGACGGTTGTGTGAAAGTAGTTCTGGATCCGTGGGCTTAATCAAGTTCTGGATTCAATAAAATTCTTTTATTCATCTAAATCAATAACGCTTCGGTTTTCCGAAGCGTTTTGTTCTGTTTAAAATTTATTTTCCACCTGTGCTGCTTTCAGCAGGAAAGTATGTATGTCGGTATTCTTCATGAAAGGCTTCATTTGATCGCTACCCGGGCCGTACATTGCAAGTTCGGTATAATCCGCTGAGTGATCCATACTGATCCAGCCTACGGAAGTAAATTCCTGCTGAATCTGCGAAAGCAGTTTGAAAGGGAGATGTCTCGGGTTGTAAATCCCGTCTTCTCTCTTGGCTTTAGAATAAAAAGAGAGGATTTCTTTGGCTTGTTCATCGGTGATTTTAATTCCGGCATTCGCCTGCGCAATTCTGTCTTTTATGGTGCTGATGCTGTCAGACGCCTGAATTCCCTGAAGAATCCATTCATTGGTTTGCGAAAATTTCTGAATCCGGTCAAAATTATTGTTGACTTCTTTACCATAAATCAGTCCCGGATTTGCATTTCCATGATCAGAAGTGATAACCACCAGAGTATTTCCGTCTTTTTTTGCGAAATCAAGTGCCACTTTCAAGGCATCATCAAAAGCGAGCTGATCATAAAGAAGTCCGGCGATGTCATTTCCGTGCGCTGCCCAGTCCACTTTTCCGGCTTCCACCTGCATTACAAAACCTTCTTTATGGTCTTTCATCAGGTTGATGGCTTTCGAAGTCATTTCTGCCAAAGTCGGAATATTATTTTTTATAAAACTGCTGCTGAACTGATCTGTAGAATAAGGAAGTCCATCTTCATCAAAAGTAGCCAGCAACGGTTTGTTTTGAGGTGCGGCATTCATTTCCGCTTTATTTCGTGCTACAGCATAGCCTTTGTTTCTGAAAACGGAATAGAGATCTTTTTTGTCTTTTCGTTGTGCTGCATCAAAATATTTATGTCCCCCGCCCATCATCACATCAAATCCCAGTTCTGAATACAGGGAGGCAATTTCCTCCTGAGAATTTCTGTTTTTGGTAAACACGGAAAATCCGGCTGGTGTAGCATGGGTAATCGGAACCGTGGTGACACATCCTACTTTCTTCCCTGCTTTTTTAAATTTTTGAAGGATGGGAAGGTACTCTTCGCCATTCGCGCCGATATTGATACTGCCGTTGTTTACCCGATGTCCTCCTCCCCACGAAGAGCTGGCTGCTGCAGAATCGGTGACAATAGAGTTGGCAGAAGCCATATCCATCAGTCCTCTTTGTGCCAAATTATCTTCATATAGGGAAATCCAGTGCGACGGCCTTCCCAACTTTCTTCTGCTGTAGATATCTGCCATGTTCAGGGTTCCTGCGCTCATTCCGTCGCTCACCATAAAGATGATGTTCTTGGCTTTTTTTTTGCCAAATTCTTCTTTTATGATATTGGCTTTAGTGCCAATAGGTGTTAAAAGCAATCCTCCAAATGCTAGTGAGCCGCCTTTCAAGAAATCACGTCTTCTCATTATTCCCAATTTTTTTTCAAATGTAAACAAACACGTATTAACCCAATATGAATTTTAAAAAGCTGTTTTTACCGGGATAAATCGCTTTTAGTGTAGTAGTATCAGAAGCACTTGCGAGAGAAATGGAATGTCACTTTTTTTTATATTCTTGTGATCTCTGCGCCTAATGCCTTCAATCTTCCATCAATATTTTCGTAACCACGATCAATTTGCTCAATGTTATGAATGACAGATGTTCCTTCCGCAGAGAGAGCGGCAATCAGCAGTGCATTCCCGGCTCGGATGTCAGGGGAAATCATGGTAGTACCCCGCAACGGGAATTCATGATTCAGGCCCACCACCGTAGCTCTATGAGGATCGCAAAGGATGATCTGCGCACCCATATCAATCAGTTTATCAACAAAAAACAATCGGGATTCAAACATTTTCTGATGGATCAGAACAGTTCCCCGAGCCTGTGTTGCCACCACCAGAATAATGGAAAGCAGATCTGGCGTGAAGCCCGGCCAGGGCGCATCTGTTACGGTAAGGATCGAACCGTCAATGAATTTCTGAATGGTATATTGTTCCTGTGCCGGAATATAAATATCGTCATTGTGACGTTCCATGGCAATTCCCAGTTTTCTGAAAACTCCCGGAATAACGCCCAAATGATTCCAACTTACATTTTTGATGGTGATTTCTGATTTCGTCATGGCTGCCATGCCGATCCACGAACCGATTTCTATCATATCGGGAAGCATCGTGTGTTCCGTTCCGCGTAGGTGGGGAACGCCCTCTATGGTGAGCAGATTGGATCCGACTCCGGAAATTACCGCGCCCATTCTGTTGAGCATTCGGCAAAGCTGTTGAATATAAGGTTCGCAAGCCGCGTTGTAAATTCTCGTTTTTCCTTTGGCCAGAACGGCCGCCATGATGATATTCGCGGTACCGGTAACCGAAGCTTCTTCCAAAAGGATAAACTTTCCTTGCAATTCTTTGGCCTTCAGGCTATAACATCCTTCTTTTTCATCATACCGGAATTCGGCTCCTAATTCTGTGAAGCCTTGGAAATGGGTATCCAATCGTCTTCTCCCAATTTTATCGCCGCCGGGAGTAGGCATGGAAGCTTTTCCAAAGCGGGCGAGCATCGGGCCCAGCAGCATAATGGAACCCCGCAGTCTGGCACTTTCTTTTTTGAACTCCGGCGATTGGATGTAATTAAAATCCAGCGTTTCGGCTTTGAAGGAATAATCGCCTTTGCCATGTTTCTGAATTTCCACGCCCATCGCACCTAAAATTTCGATCAGCCTGTTCACGTCATGAATATCCGGAATATTGTTGATCCGTACTTCTTCATCTGTCAACAACACTGCACAAAGAATCTGCAAAGCTTCATTTTTGGCTCCTTGCGGCGTAATTTCTCCCTTCAGTTGTTTTCCTCCTTTGATCTCAAATGTTCCGTTCATTATTTTCGCCGGGTTTTATTTTGCTGGTTTTGCTGATTTCTCTGCTTGTTGCGGTTACCGTTTTGACTTTGACTTTGTCCCTGGTTTTTATTTTGCTGATTTTTATTCTTGGTGGCACTGTAGTAAATTTTACTTTTCTCCAGACTGTCGATTCCCGTAAGATCCAGACGGTTTTCGGAGAGTTCTTTTAAATGCCTGAAGATCACATCATCCGTCACATGTTCTTTATTATAAATGTTGTAGGATTTTTTCATGTTATTGGCAATCACTTCAATAAGAGCATCTTTTTCATCGCCTTCTTCCAGTGCAATAGCTTTTTCAATAAGCTGAAGAATACTTTTCCCATAGAATTTGAAGTCGCCCTGAAGGGCAGGATATTCCATTTTCGCAGGTTTTTTCATTCTTTCCCCTTTGGGCGGAATGGGATACGGAGAATCTACATCCAGATCGAAATCAGCCATGATAAAAAGATGATCCCAGAGTTTATGTTTGTAGTTTTCTTCGTCGCGAAGTTGCGGATTTCTTTGCCCCATAAAATCAATGATGGCTTTGGCCATTGTATTGCGCTCGTCTCTGTCTTCAAGAGTTTTGCAGCGTTCTACCAAGCTTTGGACAATTCTTCCATACTCTGGCATATATAAATGGGTTCTGTCGGTATTGTATTCCATAAATGCAAATATAAGGATTTGAAGGTCTTTTATTCAATAAATTTTTCTTTCTGCTGTGCCGTAGGAACATGGCATTGTGCTCCCGGAAGTTTGCTTCTGTTTCTGGCAATTCTGTCATATACCCAGTCCGAAAAGAACTTCGGGAAGAGTTTGAAAGCAGTCATCAACTGGTATTTCCCGCCCAAAAGTTTTGCGATTTCCAAGACAGCTTCAGATTTAACATAATAAAAAGAATTCGGCCTCCAGAGATACAGGGTGTTGAGTTGCTGTCGCGGCAGATTTCTTTCCTGAAGGAATTTTTGTCCAAATGCGGACTGCAGCGGAGAAAAAAGAAACTGGTCCTTACGGTCGTTTTTCAGAATCCATTGAATCCAATAATTGCAGAAGCTACATGCTCCGTCATAAAAAATATAGTATTTGGAAGAGTCGGGGTGTTTGTTCATAATTATTCTTCCTCTGCCGGAAGCCGGTGACTGATTCTGATATCCGTTTCTATTTTCCTGAAATAATCAGCCAGTATTTTTCGTTCTTCATCGGTAATCTGCGCTTCAGGATGACCGATAAGATAAGAATCCATCGGCATTTCACCATTTTCTGTTACTTCGGCTGCTTCATGCAATTTGTGTGCCTGCCTTTTGGGCTCATAGGTAGCGAACAGGGAAAAATTGAGTTTTTTGCGGCCTTCATCAATATGATCTTTCAAAAACCAACCGACGGGCTGGAAATTGGAATACCACGGATATTTGGTTTCATTGCTGTGGCAATCGTAACATGCGTTGCGAATCAGAGAGGCAGTATTCTGCGGAGTTTCTTTTATAGTCAGAAAATCCATCCCGGGATTTACGGGCGGATTAGCCTTGTCAATTCTGAAAAACTGAATCAGGATCAGAAGGACAACCAATACAATTAGTATTTTTTTCATACGCTGGATTTTAGTGTTTAAATGTACAAAATTCCCATTGATTTTGTAAAATGATGTATTTGCCCATGCTAAGGGAGAAAACATTATCTTTGCCGAAATTTTTGGGCTCGGAAAGTCCGGGTAACCCATTAATAATCAACATTCTTTCTCAAGAAGAATTATTAAACAAAATTTTATGAGCAACATTGTCGCCATTGTAGGCCGTCCCAATGTAGGGAAATCAACACTTTTTAACCGTCTTCTGGAACGCAGGGAAGCCATCGTGGATGCTACCGCAGGCGTTACCCGTGACCGTCATTACGGGAAATCCGACTGGAATGGAATTGAATTTACCGTCATCGATACCGGTGGATATGAAGTGAATACCGAAGATATTTTCCAGGAAGAAATCGCAAGACAGGTGCAGTTGGCCATCGATGAAGCTACTTCCATTATCTTTATGATGAACGTGGAGGAAGGCCTAACCGATACAGACAGAGAAATTAATGAAATGCTCCGTCGTTCCGGAAAACCTGTGTATATCGTGATCAACAAGGTAGATTCTGCCAAAGAAGAGCTTCCTGCCACCGAGTTTTATTCTTTGGGAATTGATAAATATTACACCATGTCTTCTGCAACAGGTTCGGGTTCCGGAGAGCTGCTGGATGATATCGTAAAAGATTTTCCGACTAAAGATTATAAAGATCCTTTTGAAGGCCTTCCTAAAATCACCATTGCCGGCCGTCCGAATGTAGGGAAATCCACTCTGATCAATGCGCTGCTGGATCACGATAGAAATATTGTGACCGATATTGCCGGAACCACGCGCGACAGTATTGAAACCCTGTACAATAAATTCGGGCACGAGTTTGTATTGGTAGATACTGCCGGAATGCGGAGGAAAGCCAAGGTAAGCGAAAATCTCGAGTTTTATTCCGTGATGCGCTCCGTGCGAGCTATTGAAAATTCCGATGTAGTCATCATTATGGTGGATGCCACTCAAGGCTGGGAAAGCCAGGACATGAATATTTTCGGCATTGCACAGAAAAACAGAAAAGGAATCGTGATTCTGGTGAACAAATGGGATCTTGTAGAAGACAAACACACCAACACGATGCGGGATTTTGAAGCAACCATCAAAAATAAAATCGGGCAGTTTACAGATATTCCGGTACTGTTCGTTTCTGCATTAACGAAACAGAGAATTCTGAAAGCCGTCGATACCGCGATGGAAGTGTTCGAAAACCGCAAGAAGAAAATCAAGACTTCTCAACTGAATGAAGTGATGCTTCCGGTGTTTGAAAACAATCCGCCGCCTGCTTTGAAAGGAAAATATATTAAGATTAAATACTGCGTTCAGCTGGGAACTCCCTCGCCGCAGTTTGTGTTTTTCTGCAATCTTCCGCAGTATGTGAAGGAGCCTTATAAAAGGTATACGGAAAATCAGCTTCGGAAACATTTTGGTTTTACCGGTGTTCCCATCGAAGTGTATTTCAGGCAGAAATAAAGTATTCTACTTCAACCAATAAATTTTAAAAAGGATAAAAAAACCCGGATACATGCTCATCAGGATCACCTCTATGGTCACTTACCCGATGATTTTGGCATCGGATATGTTTTGTAAATTGCCTTTTTGCTTTGCTTCCCAGAGGAGAAACTTGTCCACTTCCTTCAGCAATTTAGGCAAAGTTAAGGAAAGTACAGCCAAATCATCCGCTATTCCCAGAACAGGCACCGCAATTTCCGGCAGCAGGTCGATAGGAGAGATGATATAGAGAATTCCGAGGATCGGCAGAATCATATCGATGGAGTTCACAGGATAAATTCCTTTTCTCCAGTACTTTATCATCCTGTAGATGTCGGGGATTTTCCTCATCAGGCCTTTGTGTTTGATGGCCTGTTTTGCAAGTTCTATTTTTGAATATTTCATTTTTGTGTTTGGTATGGAAATGTTTTTTGTTCGAGTCATTTCAATGTCCATACTTTATCAATTTACTTGCCAAAAGCTGCTCTACTTTATCCAGGTGTCTAAGGGGCAATCCTGTCGATAAACTGATGAACAGCATCTGTATTCCAGTCTTTGGAGGAGGTTTCCTTCAGCAGGATTCTTCCGTTTTTGTCCAGAATAAAAGTAGTCGGAAATACCTTAGGCAGAATTTTTCCGCTGATGGGGCTTTCCGCGAGATACACCGGTGCGGTATACCCTTTTTCTTCTACAAATTTACGGACATCTTCTTCCTTGTCCATCATCGCAATAAGCACGAAATCCATCTTGTCTTTCCGGGATTCGTAGAGGGCTTCAATGGTGGGCCATTCTTCCCGGCACGGCGCACACCAGGTTCCCCAAAAATTCAGGAATACCGTCTTCTTCCCTTTAAAATCTTTGAAATTGGCATCCGGAACATTAATGCCTTTCAGCACAATATCGTAGGCCGTATCTTCCACATGAACCGCTTCTTCAATGGCGGCGACGGGAAAAAAACGGTCTTTCAGGAAATCTTTGGCACCGGGAATTAAAAATATGGCTGCCAGCACACCCAGCAGGAGGAGGTAAATGATATTTTTTCTGAAGAACTTCATGGTTTTACATTAATTCTAATATTTCTGTTATGGCATCTTTGCCGCGGTTTTTTGCGTAATAGACTTGCAGGTCATTGTAAAACTCTTCTCTCGGATAGGCTTCAGGATCCGCCTTGAATTTTGCCAGAAGCTCCGTTCCGAAGGCCGGACGCGGTCCCCAATGGGCGATCAGTTCATAATTTTCATTCAGAAGAATCACGATAGGGATGGACTGGGTTCCGTTGGTGAGAAATTGGTCAATGAGGGAAGTATCCTCATCGCGAAGGAAGATGCGGACTTCGTTATGGCCTTCAAAAAATTGGCTGACTGCGGGTACTGTAGCACTCGCATCGCCGCACCAGGGTTCGGTAACGATAAGAATTTTTCCTTTGAAGTTTTTCTTCTTCAGGGTTTCCAGCTGCTCCTCTTCCTTTCTGAAGGTTTTCAGGGTGCGTTCCATCCGCTGCAACCCGAGGTCGTAGTATTCCTTCATTTCTTCATCAGCCTCATTTCTTGGATGGCTTACTCTTTCTTTGGCCACCTTCATATATTCGTCGAAGGTGATGGATTTCTCCCAATATGTTTTCATTGTATTACTGTGTTTTTAATTCTTTATCCTCATCCGACATGTTATCAGAAAGTTCTTAATTTGTTGATCAGCATCAAATCTGCCAGGACAAATGCGGCGAGATTTTCTACTATGGGTACTGCCCGGGGAACTACACAGGCGTCGTGCCGTCCTCTCCCTTCCAGCGTTACCGGTTGGCCGTCCCTATCTACGCTGGGCTGCGGCCGCAGCAGGGTGGCGACCGGCTTGAATGCGACCCGGAAATACACGTCCATTCCGTTGGAGATCCCGCCCTGTATGCCTCCTGAAAGGTTGGTTTTGGTGGTAAAATCAGGATTGAAAATATCGTTGTGTTCGGCTCCGGTCATTTTTGCACCGCAGAAACCGCTTCCGTATTCGAAGCCTTTTGCGGCATTGATGTTCATCATGGCTTTGGCCAGTTCGGCCTGTAATTTCCCGAACACGGGTTCTCCAATTCCGGCCGGAAGGTTTCTTACCACGCAGGTGATGGTTCCTCCAATGGTGTTGCCTTCTTTTTTTATTCTTTTTACTTCTGCTGTCATCCTGGCAGCGGTGTGAGGATCCGGACAACGGATTTCACTGTCGTCTGTTTTTGATAAGTCCAGCTTCTGATACGGTTTCTCACAAAATATTTCCCCTACAGAGGAAACATAGGCCTGAATCTGCACCTCAGGGATGAGCTGTTTCGCCAAAGCTCCTGCCGCTACCCAGTTGAGGGTTTCCCGGGCAGATGATCTTCCGCCACCACGGTAATCGCGGATGCCGTACTTCTGCTCGTAGGTGAAATCGGCATGGCTGGGACGGTAGGTGTCTGCGAGGTGCTGATAATCTTTGGGCTTCTGATCTTCATTTCTGATGTGAAAACCGATGGGGGTGCCAGTGGTTCTTCCTTCGAAAATTCCGGACAGAAAAGTAACGGTATCGCTTTCCTTTCTTTGGGTCACCAGAGAACTTTGTCCCGGTCTCCGGCGGTTCAGTTGGTGCTGAATGGCTTTGAAATCAATGGTCAGTCCGGCAGGGACATTCTGGATGATGCCACCATAGGCTTCACCGTGGCTCTCGCCGAAAGTAGATAAAGTCAGAAAATTTCCAAAACTGAACATAGGACAAAGATAAGCAATTTGCGGAATGGATTCATCGGTTAATTAGTTAATTGTTTTGAGAAGGTTATTTGGTTAATCGGTTAGTTGTTTAGTGGGAAAATTTGCAAATCAGCAAATTTGCGAATTTGCTTTTGGGTTAAGTGATTAATCGTTTAGATAGTTAGATGGTTAATCGGTTCGGGTGGCTGAGGCTCTCGAAACCAAAGTGGATTTTAGTTCTCACGGATTTCACGATTATAAAACGCAAAAAGGGAATGGTGAATATTGGTTTAATTGGTTAATCGGTTAGTTGTTTAATGGGCAAATTTGCAAATCAGCAAATTTGCGAATTTGCTTTTCGGTTAAGTGATTAATCGTTTATATGGTTAGTCGCCTCGGGTGGCTGAGGTACTCGAAGCCACAGCGGATATCTGTTTTGTTGTAATTTTGCTTATTCGCTTATTCGCTTATTCGCTTATTCGCTTATTTGCTTATTCACTTGCTAACTTATTCACTTAGTACGCTGGTTAATCGGTTTATTGTGTAGGGACTGGTATGATTGCTTGCTGATTGTCTTGAAAGGCGATGCACTCCAGAGGTTATTTGCAAATATGCAAGTAATTAAAAAAGTAAACACAAAAAGAAACATTAATTAAAAAATGAGAGAACAATACAAGAGATTTAATGGTGATTAAATGCTTGTAACAAGGGTTTTAAACTTGCACATGTACATATATAACATTACAGATCAGAAGATTGTGGATAAATATTTTGCAAAGTAATTTTGTAAATTGGAATCAAAAGTATATTTTTGTGATATTAAACTAAAAGAAATGGTATGAAAATAAGAATACTGAAGCCAAAAGAAAGTCATGCACCGGCGAAAATTACGGTGCACAAGACAGGGAAATTAGGATTCTCAAAAGGAGCGATGGAGCTTTTAAACCTGAATAAATACAAGTTTGCTAAATTCGGGTTTGATGAGAACGATCAGCTGGTGATACTGATGTTCAGCCAGGCGGACGATGAGACCTTTAATATAGCCAAGGCGGGAGCGTATTATTATATAAATGCTAAAAGCCTGCTGCAGGATTTGGATATTGATTATACTTCAGAAGACACCACTATTTTTGACATCAGGCGAATGGATGAAGAAAACCATTACCAACTGGTCAAGAGAGTGATCAAAAAATAAAAAAAAAAAAGAAGCCCTGCACCCTCGAAAAGTAATGGACTTCTTATTCACCAAGAGAGGAAGCGATGTCTGGAAGATACATCAACCTCCTGCTTTGTAAACGCGAAACTACAAAAAAGTTCATTTAGAAGCAGCCTTTTGCTTTAATTTAACACTTTTTTTTATGTTCCTGCCTTACAGAGTACGGCCCAATCTTCCATCCGAGTCCTGCCCGGAACGAGTAAGCAGGGGTTCAAATTCATAACATTTTAATGATGAATGAAAACGACAACATGGAGCAGATGCTTCTTGATCTTGCACAGACTTTAAAAGCATTATTGCAAAAGGTTGAGGAGGAAGATGAAGGGTTTTATGACAATGCGGATCTGAAAAGTATGCTGCATATCAGTGATAGAACACTTTATCGCTGGAGACAACAGGGTCTGGTAAGATATGCCAAGATGAACGGGAAGTTTTACTATCCCAAATCTACCCTCAGAAGCATCCGCAAAAGAATGAGAGGGAGAAGCTGATTTTTACTTTTTATTCTGAAGAAGAAGGCCGTTTCACAATTCGTGAAACGGCCTTACTTGTGGCATCCTGCGGGTTACTGAAGGGTAACCGCACCCAGATACACCGAATTGCAGGCGATGCCGCCGTCAGCAGCGTGAAGGAAGGCATACACCTGTACCTCTTTTCCTGCAAAGGCAGCAGGCATGCTGACCTGTTCAGTCATCGTGCTTCTGGTTGCCGGACCATCCGTGAGGTGAAACTCCTTCAGGTCTGAACAGTAACACACCGTGGAGAATACATCGTCTGCACTGGATTTCGCCTGATCCGAATTGTCCTCCCACGTAAACTCCAGAACATTGCCTGTACCGGGAGCCACTTCGGGGTTCATCAATCCGGTTAGTTCTCCTTTGGTCACCTGCACCTTGTTGAAAATAATCTGAGGTACATCCCCCGTCATTTCCATCGCTTCCCGTATCATCTGTGATACCGAAAGGTTCAGGCGCGACCTGGCTCCTGAGTTGCTGCCAAAATAGGCATTCTGCACTTCTTTCAGCGGCGTAAGAAAACCTACCGCTGCTGAAAATTTAACCCTCTGCTCCAGCTGCTTTGCAGTTGGAGCTTTCCTGGACGCTCTGGGGCGGCTTTTGATAATGTCCTTGCCGCGCCAATTGGTTCCTACTACGGTACCTACGGTACCACTGAATCCTCCCAGGATTCCTTTTTTAATCTCTGCCATTGCAAAAAGTGTTTAAAATGAGTTACAAACATACGCACGCAAATCCATGTAAACAAGCTTGTAGAGCGGGTTGACGTCATTTTACCGGGTAATGCCCGAAGAGGTCCTGTAACTGTCCGAATACTGTCCGGTAGTGAAAAAGAACACGGGTAACAGAAAAGTGGTTTTGTTCGGATGTTGTTCGGGTCGTGTTCGGTAAACCTTCGGTAAAACCCCCATTTTACCGAACACGATCCGAAGGAGACCCGAACCGTACCCGAACAAAAGGAAGAAGGAAAAGAGATTTTTCTTATAAAAAAAACAAGTTTTTGTTTGCGAAAACAGGCGTCGAGCGTTGCAGGCTTTTTTGAAAACGTTTAAAAGTTTGACGATTGGTTGAGCAAATGACAAGACGTTTATCGATGAGCGATACGGAACTTTTCTGAAAATATAGAAGGCGTTATCGAGCACGGTTATTATCATTTGGAGCAGATATCGCTGATGAGGAAGATGATGGATGGAGTGTGAGAAGCTGATTTGCAAAATCTACTCTAATTAATTGTCAGTTAATGAACCATACTCAATAAATATTGGATTACTTCATAAGCGATTGTGGTTATATTAGTGACAATTACTATATTTGAATGTTGGGCAATACAAAAAATGGCAGACATTTTCAGGTGTTTTCCGACGCATTATTTATAAGTAATTCCTTGTCAGAAATAAGCTTAATTTCAAGCTGTTGAACAGAAAAAAATAATTAGAGAAGATAATAATGACATACAATTTCATAGACTTATTTGCAGGAGCAGGAGGACTTTCAGAAGGATTTATCCAAGCTGGTTTTGAGCCTATTGCTCACGTTGAAATTGAAAATTCTGCATGTAATACTCTGAGAACAAGAGCAGCTTACCATTACTTAAAAGCTACCAACAACTATAAAATTTACATTTCTTATCTTAAAGGAGAAATAACTCGTGAGCAATTATATTTAAGTGTGCCAAAAGACATTTTGGACTCTGTTATTAACCTTCCAATTGGAGATGAGCACAATGAAACTATACACCAGCAAATAAAGAAAAGCCTAGGAAAAAGAAAGGTTGATTTAATTATTGGTGGTCCTCCGTGCCAAGCATATTCATTAGTTGGACGCTCACGGTCCAAAACCAAAATGGTAGGTGACCCAAGAAATTACCTCTTTATTCAATATGCTAAATACTTAGAAAGATATAAGCCTAATATGTTTGTTTTTGAAAATGTTTTGGGATTAAAGTCTGCTAAAGGTGGACACTATCTCGAAGAGATGGAAAAGATTTTTAACAAAAAAGGCTATCAAATAAAACTGCATACGCTTGAAGCAAAAAACTTTGGAGTATTGCAAAACAGAAAACGAATTATCATACTAGGTTGGCAAAAAAACAAAAAGATTAGTATACCAAATCTGGAAGAAATTGCAATTGAAAATAATTATTTAGTTAAAGATTTGTTGGAAGATTTGCCTGTGATAAAAGCTGGTGAAGGTGTAGACAGATTTTTAAAATACAAAACTAAAGCAACGGAATACTTAAAATCTCACGCTTTACGGAATGGTATTGATATTTTAACCCAACATATTGCAAGACCACATAGAGAGCAAGATAAAGAAATATACAGAATTGCTGTACAGAAATGGGATAAAAAGCAAGAACGATTAAACTACAATGATTTACCAGAAAGATTAAAGACCCATCAAAATCGCACTTCATTTTTTGACAGATTTAAGGTGGTTGCTTCTGACTTACCCTACTCGCAAACAGTAGTCGCCCATATTGCCAAAGATGGACATTACTATATTCACCCTGATATTAAGCAAAATAGATCAATCAGCGTAAGAGAAGCAGCACGACTACAATCTTTTCCAGATGACTATTATTTTGAAGGAGAAAAGGAAGGAGCTAATAGAACAGCTGCTTTTAAACAAATTGGGAATGCAGTACCACCTTTAATGGCAAAAAAAATAGCTGAAGAATTGTTTAAAGTTTTGAAGAATGAAAAATAAAGAACAAGCTATTGTTGTCTCTTACTATTTGTCACGTTTCAATGATGATGCTGTTAATAATTTAGGATACAAAACTTGGAAAGATGCTTTTGATGATTTATCTGACAAGCTTCAAATTAACAAACATACTATAAAAAATTGGAGAGATGAGTTTGATCCATTTCACGGACATAGAGCAGGTTGGCATCAGAGACAACCAAGAAAAACAATTTCAAATATTATTTCCCAATTTGAGCAGTTGGAGGAATTTGATATAAGACAAATAGCAGTGGAAATTATAAATGGGAATAAGATTGATTTGCCTGAAATAGATAACTCAGAAAATGAAGTCATTACTAATCCGATTTTTATACTAAGAGGTCCAACAGGAAAAAAAGCTGAACAGTTTTTTATTGAATATCATAGATTAAATAATTTGCCTGTTGCAGGCGAGTTAATTGATTCGCGAGATTTAGGATGTGGATATGATTTTGAAATCAAATCTAAATCATATCAACATTTCATTGAAGTTAAAGGACTGGCTAGTAATATAGGCGGACTTCTCTTTACAAATAAAGAATGGGAAACTGCAAAACGAGAAAGGTCACGATATACAGTTTGTATTGTGTCAAACATTAATGATTCTCCTGAAATTTCCTTCATAAATGACCCATTTTCAAAATTAAATCCCAAAAAGAATATAATCCAAACAGTCCAAGTGCAGTGGAGTGTTTCAAATAACGAATTACAAGGAATAAATGATTGACTACACCAACATACCATCCACTTCCGCAGAACCAGAGGCAAGCTCAATGATTGAAACCTTTCGAGCGATTGGTTATTCTATTGAAACTGCAATCGCTGATATTATTGATAATTCGATTACTGCTGGAGCGAAAAATATATGGATTGATTACGATTGGAAAGGTTCAAACACAACATTGTCTATTTTAGATGATGGCACTGGGATGAATAATGAACAACTCATTCAAGCTATGCGTCCTGGAAGCAAAAATCCATTAGATGAAAGAAATCGAGATGATTTAGGTCGTTTTGGTTTAGGATTAAAAACTGCTTCATTTTCGCAATCAAGAAAATTTACTGTTTTCTCTAAAGCTAAGGGTTACAAGCCTGTATTTTGGACTTGGGATTTGGACTTTGTCAATCAAGAAAAAGTATGGAAATTAATTAGATACATTCCTAACGTAGAAAACTGGACTAAGAAAATAGAAACTGTTGAGACAGGCACTTGTGTAATTTGGTGGGATTTGGATAGACTTACAAAAGATACTTCAGAAGATAATGAAGAAGCAAAAAGTAAGTTTTTTGGAATAATGGATTCTGTAAAATCTCACTTATCTATGGTTTTTCATAGGTATATGGACGAAGGTTTAAAAATCTATTTACGTGAGAGGGAAATAAAATCTTGGGATCCATTTATGATTGGAATAGATAATTTACAAAGCAAACCCGAAACAAGATTAGAAGGTGGTTCAATAAAGATTAAAGGTTTTGTGCTTCCACACCGGTCGAAACTTTCAGCAGAACAATATAATTATGGAAAAGGTCCAAAAGATAGTTGGACAGCTCATCAAGGTTTCTATGTTTATAGAAATCGCAGATTGTTAGTTGCTGGCGATTGGCTTGGTCTTTTTAAAAAAGAGGGACATTATGACCTTTGTAGAATTCAAATTGACTTACCAAATAATTTTGATGATGACTGGCAAATTGACATCAAGAAATCTATCGCTAGACCTCCTTCAATTTACCGTGAACAAATTCTTGCACTAACAAAAGATGTTAGAAATCAAGCTGTAGAGGTTTATAGACACAAGGGCAAGGTGCTTAAAAGAAAATTGGCATCGGATGAATATTTTCCGTTTTGGGAAGAAAGAGCCAGACACGGTAAAAGATTCTATAAAATAAATCGGAATCACCCGCTTTTAAATGAATTACTTTCTAAATCAGGCGATTTAAAAAAAGAAATTGAAAAAGTAATTCAGTTCATTGAGGAAACAATACCTGTGCCTTTAATCGCGCTTCAAGAAAGCGAAAATGAAAAACCACACGGGCAACCATTTGAAGGAATAGACCACAACGCAATTAAGGAAACAATGCAAAAACTTTTTAACGGATTTGTAGCAAGTGGACTTTCTGTTGAAAAAGCAAAAGCACGAATTCTTAACACTGAACCTTTTAATTTTTATCCCGAATACATAGAATTTATAACCGAATGAGCAACATAGATCCAATAAAAATAATTAGGCAACTACTTTTCGGAAAGTCTTCCGTTACTGTTCAGGAAGTGGAAACGGCAGTTGATACTTTTATGAAAATGAACCTCCCAATTCCTGATTCAAGAGAAATGTTAATCAGAAAAGTTGAGGAGCTTTTTACCATCCGTCAAGATGAATTCAGGTCGATAGAAAAAGCAGATGAAAATTTACCTTGGTTAAGTGAAAAAAGAGCTAAAATTGATTTTGCAAATGGTTTTTGGGGTAATTATAAGCAGCACCTTGAAGAAGAAAAAAACTTTGCTCCAGATGTTATTAACAAACTCGATAGGCTCACGGATAGTATTCTAGATAATTTATTTGACCCAACAGAAAAAATAAAAGTAAACAAAAAAGGTCTTGTAGTTGGTCAAGTACAATCAGGAAAAACTGCAAATTATACAGGTCTAATTTGCAAAGCAGCTGATGCCGGTTTTGGGTTAATTATAGTGCTGGCAGGAATACATAATAATTTAAGAAGCCAAACCCAGCTTAGAATTGACGAAAGTTTTTTAGGTTTTGACACAAAACATAAACGTGCATTAATAACGAAGAATATTAGAATTGGAGTAGGTCAACCAAGTTACTCAAATAAAAATGTGGCCCATTCCCTTACTTCAAGTGAAGAAAATGGGGATTTTAAACAGGCTGTAGCAAATTCCCTAGGTTTAAATTTTGATACTTCGGATACCTTAATAGCAGTAATGAAGAAGAATCCAAGTCCATTGAGACATTTGTATGGATGGCTATCAGCAAACGCCAAAGAAGATTCTGATTTGAGAAAGGCCATTCGCGAAAAAGCAATTTTGGTTATTGATGACGAAGCCGATAACGCCTCAATCAATACCAATAAAAAAGAACGAGAACCAACAAGAATAAATGGGCAAATACGAGATATTCTTAATCTATTTAATAAAAGTGCTTATGTTGGCTACACAGCTACACCTTTTGCCAATATTTTCATTCCGCTGGATGACCAAAATTTATTTCCTAGAAACTTCATAAAAAATATTCCAGCTCCTTCAAACTATATTGGACCCGAAAAAGTATTCGGATTCAGTCCATTAGAGGAAGACGAGGCTTCAAATACTGTTTTGCCAATTGTAAACAGAATAAATGATTACAGTGGATTTGTTCCGGACAGACATAAAAAAGATGACCAACTACCTTCATCATTACCAGAGTCCTTGAAAAGGGCTATTCGTTGTTTTATCATCACTTGTGCGATTAGAAGATTAAGAGGGCAAACAGCAGTTCATAATTCAATGTTAATCCACGTTTCCAGATTCCAACGGTGGCAAGATTTTATTACTGATTTAATTTCTAACCAATTAGTCGACTACAGAAATCGAATAGATCAAAATGATAAGACAACATTAGAACTGTTCAGAAATACTTTTGAAACAGATTTAAATGGATATAAATCTTATGTTTCCATTTCAGAACAAATTCTCAACTCACCTTTAAAAGAAATTGATTCACAAATTACTGTGCATAAATGGAGTGATGTACTAGAGCATTTAAATGACGCTGTTCAACGAATAAAAGTAAAAGCTATTCACGGTGGGTCTGGTGAAGCACTTGACTATTATGACCACAAAGACGGACTTTCAGTAATTGCAGTTGGGGGAAACAAGCTATCCAGAGGTTTGACTTTAGAAGGACTTTCCGTTAGCTACTATTTAAGAGCATCAAGAATGTATGATACACTTATGCAAATGGGGCGTTGGTTTGGTTATAGGGGTGGTTATGTTGACTTATGCAGACTTTT
This sequence comes from Chryseobacterium lacus, assembly GCF_003336205.1. Lineage (GTDB taxonomy): Bacteria > Bacteroidota > Bacteroidia > Flavobacteriales > Weeksellaceae > Chryseobacterium_A > Chryseobacterium_A lacus. Next base: position 57,555 of record NZ_QPIE01000002.1, on the reverse strand, counting down.
TACAAGTAGAGAATTGAATGAGTGGTTCTGCCATATAACACAAGCCTCTGAGGAGCTAAGAGAAGAGTTTGACTATATGTCGGATATTGCAGGTTCAACGCCAGAACAATATGCTTTAAGAGTGAGAACTCACCCTGGTGTTCTTCAAATTTCTGCAACGAACAAAATGCGTTCAGCAACTACGGTTCAAATATCTTGGGCAGGTAGATTGGTCGAATCTTACGAGTTTAAAAAAGATATTTCGACTATAGACAACAACCTTAGTAACACTCAAAAATTTATATCAGGGTTACCAGCTAATTTTGTTTCTAAACCAAATGCTTTTGTTTGGTATGATATCCCAGCTGAACAAGTCATCAACTTTTTTGAGGGAATTCAATCCGTGGAAAACCTTAAAAAAGCAGAACCTAGGAAAATAATTCAGTTCATTACTACTCAATTGCGAAATGGAGAACTAACCGATTGGAGAGTCGCCCTAATGACTAAGCCAAACGCCAAAAACACCTCTTATTTTGTTGTTAGTGGTAATACTGTTTCAATCGGTCAATGGAAAAGGACAGAAGATGATAAGAATTCTAGCGAACAACTTTACTATTTAAGAAAGTCTCATATAATAAGTCCATCTGACGAATTTATTGATTTTACGGATGCTGAGAAATCACGAGCGATGGAATTGACCAATCTTCATAGAAAAAAAGAAGGTGAAGCAATGTATCCAAATGGACAAATAGTTAGAAATGAATTAAGAGACCCAAGAAGGCCATTATTAATAATCTATTTACTTGACCCAGAAGAAAGTCTTGAAAAATATCCCCTGCCAAAAGGAACCAGCCCTTTTGTAGGCTATGCAATAAGTTTCCCAAAAAGTAATTTTAACGCACCAGTATCTTACGCTGTAAATGAGGAGTTACTCGACAGATTTGATGTGGTTGAAGAAGAATTCGAAGAATATGGAGATGACGAAGATTGAAAATATTTGGATTGGATTAGAGAGTGAGACTTCCAATCATTCAGGCTTACTTTATAAGAGGTATTCGGCAGAAGTACTGCCGGATGTTTTTATCGCATTAAAAGCTCCAGAAAAATTACGGTGCATAGCATTTAAAATAAGTGCTACATTCCCATTTGATGAAAACCAATGGAATAAACTCAAAGACATCAAGATTGAAACGCTACTAGATGAAAGAGATAAATCGAAGAAATTTTTACTAATTCTCTTACTAAACAAACAGCACAAAGATATTTTCTCTACGCTTTGCGAAGATTTGATATTCGGAGTATCAGACGTGTCAACAGAACAAACCTTGGTAGAAAAACTATTGGAGCGGTTGGCTAAATGGCAGTCTTTGTTTGAAAAAGTTGGTAAAAAAGGTTTATCAGACGAAGCACAAAGGGGGCTTTACGGTGAAATTTATTTTTTACGATTTTTCTTGACTAATAATTCTGATAAAAACTATTGTATTAAATCTTGGCTTGGCCCAGAAAAGTCTATTCAAGATTTTCAATACTCAAACTGGGCAGTTGAAGTAAAAACTACACACGGTAACAATCATCAAAAAATTCATATCACGAGTGAAAGACAGTTAGACGATTCCATCATTGAAAAAATATTTTTATTTCATCTTTCGCTAGATGTAAGAGTGGGAAACGGTGAATCATTGAATATACTAATTGACGAAGTTTCGGAATTATTGAATGATAACACAATGGCTTCCAACCTATTTAAGCTGAAATTATTGGAATCTGGATATTATGATATTCACAAACCTCTTTATGATGAGAGAGGTTACACTCTTCGTCAAGAAAATATATACCGAGTTACGGGTAATTTCCCAAGGATAACTGAAAATCAAATCCCTATAGGTGTTGGAGATGTGAGATATTCTATTGTCCTTTCTGAATCAGAGGAATGGAGAATTAACCACCAAACTCTTTTGGGAGAAATACAATAACATTTTTATGGAAAACAAAGAATTACAAAAGTTCTATATAGACCTTCAAGAAGAAATTAACTCAAGTCTAATCTCGGAAGAAGAAGGAACAAATCCAGAACAGATTTTTACAGAGTTAGCCCTATCGTATTTATCCGAAGCAGGAGAAACAGAAAATTATCGAGTTTGCTTTGACGAAAAGATTAGTAAAAGAGGTGTTGAACATAAAATTAATGGTTACTCACTTTATGAAAATTACGAAACACTCGATTTGTTTGTAACTATATACAATGGTGACTCCACCATTCAAAGTGTTACAAAGGGTGATGCAGACAAAACAATTGAAAGAGCAGTAAAATTCTTCAGAAATGCTATTTACAAAGATTATGTGAACGAAATAGAGGAAAGTTCTGAAATATTTGATCTTGCTCAGACTCTAGCAAATGTTCCAGAGGTTAAAGAATATCTAACCAGAGTAAATATATTTTTAATAACGAATGGTGAGGTAAAATCAGATGTGAAAATTTCTGATACAATAGCTGGTTATACTATTTTTTACAGAACAATTGATATAAACTACCTTTTTAACCTTTCAGATAAATCCAGAGTGCCTATTGAAATCAACTTTGAACTAGCTGGATATAAAGTGCCTTGTATTGTCAATGAAAGCGCAAATTCTGATTATCAATCTTGGCTTGCGATTATTCCGGGTCTTGCCTTAGCTGATATTTATGAACAATATGGGGCTAGACTTCTGGAGCAAAATGTTCGTTCATTTCTTCAATTCACAGGTAAAATAAATAAAGGAATTCGAAATACTATTCTGAAAGAGCAACATATGTTTATGGCATTTAATAATGGTATCGCAGCTACTGCCGAAGAAGTTACCATTACAGATTTGCCAAACAATCAAGGTAAAGCTATTGCCAAAGTAAAGGATTTTCAAATTGTAAATGGTGGTCAAACTACAGCGTCAGTTTATCATACTTGGAAAAAAGATAAAGTCGAGATAAGTAATGTGTTTGTTCCTGTTAAACTTACTATTGTAAAAAACAGAGAGAATTTTTCTGAAATAGTTGGTCGTATTGCAGAATATGCTAACACTCAAAATAGAGTTTCTGCTTCTGATTTAAGTTCTAACAAAGAAAATCACGTTTTAATTGAAAAACTTTCACGGACTATTTGGGCACCGCCAATTTCAGGAGAAACTACTCAAACACGTTGGTTTTTTGAGCGTTCAAGAGGTCAATATAAAAATGAGCGAATTCGATTTGGTATTACACCATCAAAGCGAAAACAATTTGACAAGCAGAATCCAAGAAGTCAGATGTTCACTAAAGAATCTTTGGCAAAGTTTATCAACTCATACGAGGAAGTATATAATGGTAAAAAGTTAGTAATTGGACCTCATATTGTTGTTAGAGGAAGTCAGAAAAATTACGCTCAATTTCTGAATTATAATTTTAGTTTTAAGCCAGACAATATTTGGTTTGAAGATGCTATTGCAAAAGCTATTTTATTTTCATCTGCTGAAAAGGTATATGGTGTAAAACCAAACGCAATTGGAGATATGCGTTATATAACAGTTCCTTATTCATTAGCTTGGTTAGGTAATAAATTGAACTACAAACTTGATTTATACAAAATATGGAAACAGCAATCGCTTGGCGATACTTTAAAGTCTAAATTACACGAGGTAATGTCTAAAATAGAGGATTACATCAAAACTAAAGCCCCAGGCTCTTTGTATGGAGAATGGGCAAAAAAAGAAGAATGTTGGAATGCTATAAAAAATGAGGATTTCGGTATTGATTTGGAAAGTTTAAAAGGAGAGCTGGAAAGTAAATCGTCTGAAAAGCGGAAAAAGTTAAGTGAAGATGACATTGACAATCATTTAATTCAGGCTGAATTAGATTTTATAAAATCTATACCAATTGCAAAATGGGTTGAAATAAGCAAAATGGGGTCAGATATTGAAAATATGACACAACATCTAAAAGACAGAGCCATTAATATCCAGTCCTCGCTACGCTTAAATAAAGTATTATCTGAAAGCCAAAGAAAGGATGCTATAAAAATCATTGAAAACATTTTGACAAGCGCTCCAAATTTCTTTGATGAAGTTTCAGAAAATTCAAAAATACCAGAATTTAATTCGAATCATAAAATAAGTACTGATTTACTAACAAAAATGGTGGTATGGGACACAAAAGCAAAAGTATTGTCAACCAAAGAATTACAGTACATTGCTGATTTTGCTTACGGTCTTAAAACTCTAAACGATTTTCACCAAAATAATATAAAGAGACATTTATCTAGATTAATAGATGCCGGTTTCATCGCATAGCAGCGACACACATTGCCAATACACACCAACCAACGCTCAAACCCAAGTTTGGCAAAGAGTGTGTCTGTCCAACCGCACAACCAAAACGAACTACAAACTAGTGGACGAAAAAGAACACCGAAGCGACAACATCACCTATACGCAAGCAGGGGTTTCGTGCTTCGTAGGACAGGTAAGTAGTAGATTTAAAGTTCAGTTCTTCGTAGGAAGTTCAGTGATAAAAGCCCTGCCTTCGTATAGCTGAATCCCGTTATCTGCAATTCCCCTACTCGAAAACGAAGTTGTTTTTAGCCGCTAACGAAGAATTTTTACTATTTTGGATAATCAAATAGTCAAAAAACGAGAACATATAACTATTTGATTATCAATATTTAAATTTAACGTTAGTCAGAATCCTAAAGCGACAGCGTAATGAACAAACAGACAACTACGAATACAAGCAAGTGGAGCAAGTTCCGCCATCTTTTTAAACGACAGGAAATTCCTGCCAAAACAATACTCTTGCAGGAGGGGCATATTTCGAGAACAATGTTTTTTGTTGAAAAAGGCTGTTTGCGGACTTGGGTAAATAATGACGGTAAAGAAATTACCACCCAATTTTTCTTTGAGGGCGACAAGGTTGCATCTATCGAAAGTTTTAGAACGAACCAACCGAGTTTATACAGCATCGAAAGTTTAGAACCTTGCATTTTGCAGACAATTTCGCAACATGACTTTCAAAATATTTTGGAGGACTTTCCCGAAATCAAAGAGGAGATGCAGGAACATTTATTCAGACGGCTTTTGCAATCTCAAAAAACTTTTTATTCCTATCTTAAAAACAATCCTCAACAACGCTACCAAGAGCTTATCGAAGAATATCCGCATATTGTCCAGCGTATTCCTCAACATTATATCGCATCCTATTTAGGAATTACCTCTGTTTCATTAAGCCGAATACGAAACAGACGATAAAATCTTTTTTACACACAGATTTCTTTACAATTGTTATCGTCCAACTATTGGCTACTTCTCAACTTTGCAACATAAAATTTGACAAAGTAGAAAATGAGAACAGCAATCGTATTTAATCATCCTAACGAAGGAAGTTATTGCAACGCAATTCTGAATGCAGTAACCACAGGGCTTCAAAAAGCAAATCACGAAATTGATCTTATGCACCTTGACAATGACGGATTTAATCCTGTAATGTCCAAGGCAGATTTAAAGGCATTTGTAAACCACAAACCTATTGACCCGCAAGTAACAGATTATAATAACCGCTTGGAAAAAGCAGACCATCTGATTTTTATTTTTCCGATTTGGTGGGATTTAATGCCTGCAATGACCAAAGGGTTTATTGACCGTGTTTTAAGTCCGGGAGTTGTGTATGACCATCATCCGAGAGGTTTTGGATTAGTTCCGCTTTTAAAAAAACTGAAAAGTATTACCATCATTACCACAATGAACAAACCCAAAATAATGTATTCCCTGCTCATCGGAAATTTAATCAGAAAAGCAATGTTAAGAAGTGTTTTTAAAACTATGGGCTACAAAAATCTGAATTGGATAAGTTTTACTTCTGTAAAATCTGTCAGTCAGGAAAAAAGGGCAGAATGGTTATCCAATCTTGAAAACAGATTTTCAAAATTTAACTAAATCCTTTTATTATGAAACTGAACAGAAATTATGTTACTCCTTTTATATCATTGGTTTTCTTTGTTGTAGGTCTTTCGGGCTTACTGATGTTTTTCCATTTATTTGACGGCTATACAGAAGTCGTTCACGAGTTTTTAAGTGTATTTTTCGTGGTTTGTGCCGTTTTTCACATCATACTCAATTGGAAAGGATTACGGGTTCACTTCAAAAAAGGTGTTTTTATTCCTGCTTTATTGGGTGTATTGGCAATATCGGTTATACTTATTATTGGAGAAAGTATGTATCCTCCAGTGGACACAATCATTATTAACAAAATAGTAAAAGCCCCTATTGATAATGCTTTCAAAGCGCTGGAGGTTGATTATTCCGAAGCCGTTAAAAGATTAGAAACAAACGGAATTTCAATTGACGGAGCCACAACAATAGAAAGCATTTGGATTAACAACAATACCGACCCCGAAGAAGTGATTGATTTGATTATGGAGCAGAAATAAAATAGAATTAAAGAGTACAAAAGGGCGTGGGAAACCCATTTTCATGATCATATCATTCGGGATGCACGGTCATTTGAAAATATTTCAAATTACATTATCAATAATCCCGGAAACTGGGATAAAATTCAAATCAAAAACAACCGATAAATCCTGCATCTTCAATTTATATGGATAAGAACCTTGCGTTGAATATCTGTGTCTGATCATTTAAAGGCAGTTATTGTAATGACAGGCGTTAATTTTTCTGGCTAATAAAACCGGCAAATCATGTTGCCCCAAAACACAATAAAAAAGCAGACCCCCTTTCGGAAGTCTGCCTGCTAATATGAATGTTGGTCTTTTATTTTGGTTACTGAACGCGGCCGTCTTTACGATCCTGTGCCCGGCCGATGGTGTATCCTGTCGCACCGCCGACAATACCGCCAATTACGGCTCCGGCTCCACGGTTTCTTTTATTGATGATGGCTCCGGCTGCGGCACCTCCTACGGTACCGATGATTGCACCTTTAGCCGCTTTGCTCATTCCCTGTTTTTGCTGCGCCTGAGTGGTTCCGGAAGAAGCAGTTCCTGTATTTCCTGAATTCCCGGAGGGTGTATTGTTCACGTAAACGGTTTCCCTTACCACATTGGTTCGCACCGGTGCGGCGGATGCCTGTCTGGCTTTTGCCACCGTTTCGATGCTATCAGCTTTTCTTTGGGTTTCGTAAGCGATTTTTTCCTTTTCAATGGCAAGTCGCTGCTTTTCTATTTCAATCTGTCGCTGTTGAAATTCCATCTTCTGCTGTTCCAGGCTCTTTTCGGCTACCTGGTCGTTTTTAGTACAGGCGGTCAGCATTAAAGTAGCAACCATTCCTGCTGTAATTATATTTTTCATGACGATTCTTTTTAACAATTTTAGCTAAGGATTCGCAAGAAAGAAACCAAGTGGGTGTTAACGACTGTTAAAATTGAGATTCTGTAAGTTTTTATTAAAAACAGGCAATAAAAAAATCCCTTTTCTAAGAAGGGATTTTTTGTGAGGTACCTAGCGGATTCGAACCGCTGTAGATGGTGTTGCAGACCACTGCCTAACCACTCGGCCAAAGTACCTTGTTGAGGTTGGCAAATATAGTGATTTCTGCGAAAATAAAAAATTATTTTGAAGTATTGCGGGTAATCTTTTTTTCCAATTCGATGCTTACGCCTTTCATTTCTCCTTTCATGGGCGGATTGGTTTTGGTGATTTTGATTTTCAAAAAAGTAATTCCGGGGTAGTTCTGATAAACCGTATTTAGGATTCTGCCTCCCACGTGTTCCATCAATTTGGACGGTATGGCCATTTCGCGGTGAATAATTTCATTAACTTCAGCGTAGTTCAGTGTACTGCTGAGGGCATCGCTTTCCACGGCATTCCACAGGTCTGTCGTGATTTCCAGATTGACCAGATACCAGGTGCCAATGATCTTTTCTTCCGGAAGCACGCCATGGTAGGCATAAATCCTCAGATCTTCGATGATAATTTTAGAATTCATACCCACAGTCAGCAACGAAATTTGTTATTTAACAGATTTGGAAAGTTCCAGCATTTTCTCAATCGGCACCAGCGCTTTCAGGCGAAGTTCTTCATCCATGGTGATTTCCGGCAGTTCGTATTTCATGCACAAATATAGTTTTTCCATGGTATTTCTTTTCATGAAAAAACATTCCGAACAGTTGCAGCTCTCGTCGAACACCAAAGCCGGAAGCAGTTCCTTGTGCGGTGCGCGTTTTTTCATTTCATGCAGAATCCCTTCTTCTGTTGCCACAATGAATTTCTGAGCTTCATCCTTCTCTACATAATTTAGCAGTGCGGAGGTGGAGCCTATAAAATGGGCCAGATCCAACACTGGCGTTTCACTTTCCGGATGGGCAATCAGCTTGGCATCGGGATGCTGTGCCAGCTGTGCAGCAATTCGTTCCATAGAGAACGCTTCGTGTACGATACAGCTTCCATCCCACAAAATCATGTCGCGGCCGGTTTTCTTCATCAGATAACGGCCCAGGTTTTTATCCGGCGCGAAAATGAGTGGCCGGTCTTTCGGCATGGAGTTGATGATGACTTCTGCGTTGGAACTCGTCACAATAATATCGCTTTCGGCTTTTGTTTCCGCATTACAGTTGATGTAGGTGGCGATTAAAGCACCGGGATGCTGTTCTCTCATTTTTCTCAGGCCTTCTCCGCTGCAGCCGTCTGCCAGAGAGCAACCGGCCTGTAAGTCAGGAAGAACCACTTTTTTGGTAGGGTTCAGGATCTTAGCCGCTTCCGCCATGAAATGAACGCCGCAGAAGGCGATCATATCTGCATCCGTATCTTTCGCTTGCCTTGCCAACTGCAACGAATCTCCAAGGAAATCAGCGATATCCTGAATGGCAGGAATCTGATAATAATGGGCGAGAATCACCGCATTTTTTTCTTTTTTAAGGTCGAGAATGGCCTGTACCAAATCGTCGCCTTGGGGAATCATGATATCATCCAGTTTCAGATATCCTCTAATCGGCAGGTTTGCTTTTGCTTTATCTAATGTTTCTGTACTCATTTCAGTGTTTTAAAAAATCTTTAATACTCATTTCAATATCCTTTTCAGCAGTTGCAAGGTCGGCATTAATAATGGTTTTATCAAAACCGGACCTGAAACTCAGTTCCTCTTCTGCTTTGGCTACGCGCATTTTGATGGTTTCGGCATCCTCGGTTCCCCGGTTTTTCAGCCGGTTTTCCAGTTCCTTTACTGAAGGCGCCATGATAAACAGTGAAAGGGCTTTGTCTCCAAAATAATTTTTAAGCGAAATGCCGCCTTTTACATCCACATCGAAGATAACTGTTTTCCCCGCGTTCCATATTCTTTCTACTTCGCTTTTCAGGGTTCCGTAATATAGGCCGCTGTATACTTCTTCATACTCTACAAAAGCGTCTTCGGCTATTTTGGTTCTGAACTCTTCTGGCGTCAGAAAGTGATAATCTACCCCGTTTTTTTCTGTTCCGCGAGGCGCTCTTGTGGTGCAAGATACGGAAAAGGCCATGGCGGGAAATCTCGACAGCGCGTATTTTACCAATGTTGTTTTGCCGCTTCCTGAAGGTGCCGAAAAGATAATTACTTTTTCCATACCGTTACAGTACATTTAAAGTCTGTTCTTTCATTTTCTCCAAATCGTCCTTCATCATCACGACGAGTTTCTGGATTTCAGCGTGGTTCGCTTTGGAGCCGAGGGTATTGATTTCGCGGCCTATTTCCTGAATGATGAAGCCGAGTTTTTTTCCGTTAAAATGCTCTTTGTTCATCACTTCTTCATAATATTTGAGGTGCTGGGTCAGCCTTACTTTCTCTTCAGAGATGTCGAGTTTTTCAGTATAATACGCCAGTTCCTGATAAAACCGGGTTTCGTCTACGTTTTCAAATTCCTTCAAAATATTCTGATACCGTTCCCGGACTGCGGTGATTCTTGTTTCTTCGAATGGAATCACTTTCTGAAGGTTTTCTTCGATGCTGTTGAGGTTTTTTGTGAGTTCTCTTTTCAATATTTTTCCTTCCGTATTTCTGAATTCGTCAAACTTTGCGATCGCATTTTCCAAAAGGCCGACCAGAAAAAACCATTCATTTTCTTCCAAGGCTTCGCTTCGGGTAGAAAGAGCGTCAGGAAACCGGATGGCCATTTTCAGGTATTCAAAATCCGGCGCATCATCTGCCACGCCTCGAAGTTCTTCCACGTAGGACTTCACCAGTTCCTTATTGATTTTTATATCCGTGTTCAATTCCAGATTTTCCATATTGATATAACAGTCCACTTTTCCTCTCCCAATGCGGTCGGTCAGGATTTTCCGGATGTCGAATTCCTTTTCGCGGTATCGGGAAGGTACTTTGGTGTTGAGGTCGAAGCTCTTGCTGTTGAGAGACTTAAGGTCTATTGTAATTTTTTTTCCTTCAAAAACTCCTTCGGATCTGCCGAAGCCTGTCATGGATAATATCATAAAACGGTATTGTCTTACAAAGATAAAAATTTAAATTCGCAATGTGAAAAAATTAATTTCTATTGCAGGCACTACGGGAATCGGTAAAACGCGGCTGGCCATAGCGGTTGCGAAGCATTACCAAACCGAGATTATTTCCTGTGATTCGCGTCAGTTTTTCAAAGAGATGAAGATCGGCACTGCGGCTCCGTCTGCGGAAGAACTCGCTGAGGTTCCACATCATTTTATCGGGCATCTGTCGGTGACGGATTCTTATTCCATCGGCCAGTATGAGGTGGATGCGCTTCAGAAACTGGAAGAATTGTTTGCGATTCATGAGGTGGTGGTGATGGTGGGCGGAAGCATGATGTACGAAAAAGCCGTAACTGAAGGACTGAACGACCTTCCTGAAGCCAGCGCAATCCATCAGGAAAAGCTGAATGAGATCTGGAAGAATTCAGGGATCGAAGGGTTGCAGCAACTTTTGAAGCAGTTGGATGAAATCTATTTTCAGCAGGTAGATCTGGACAATCCGAGGCGGCTGCTGAGAGCGATCGACGTGATCTGGCAAACAGGCAGGCCTTATTCTGAACTGATTTCGGTACCAAGAAAACAACGGGATTTTCAGGTAATCCGAATCGGCATTACTGCACCAAGGGAAATTATTTACGACAGAATCAACAGAAGAGTGGAGGTGATGATGGAATCCGGCCTGGTGGAAGAAGCCCGATCTTTATTGCCTTATCAGGATTTGGTTCCCTTAAAAACCGTCGGATACACGGAGCTTTTCTGGTATTTTTCCGGAGAATGGGATCTGGAAACGGCGGTTTCAGAAATTAAAAAAAACTCGAGACGTTTTGCCAAACGGCAGCTGACGTGGTACCGCAAAGAGGATGATATCCATTGGGTGAATTTTGAACATTCTCACGAAGAAGCCTTATCTTTGTTGGAGAAAATTGTAGGGTAAAAAGAGTACGTTCTTTTACTTTTTAATAATATTTAAATTTATACTATCATGGCCAATACTCCTTCGAATATGCTTCCACTGGGCACGAAAGCTCCGTATTTTGAACTCCCCAATCCGGCTGCCAACAGCGAAGTACAGACGTTGCACGACCTGAAAGGCGAGAAAGGGACGCTCGTTATTTTCATGTGCAATCACTGTCCTTTTGTGTTGCACGTGATCGATACCCTTACCGAACTGTACGAGGATTATCAGGAAAGAGGCATTGAATTTATCGCCATTAATGCCAATGATGTGGAAAAATATCCTGCCGATTCACCGGAGAAAATGATTGAATTTCAGATAGAAAGGAAATTCGATTTTCCGTATCTTTATGATGAGAGCCAGAGCATTGCCAGAGCGTATGATGCTGCCTGCACTCCCGATTTTTATTTCTTCGACGAAAAATTAGACCTCGTCTACCGCGGACAGATGGACGATTCGCGGCCAGGAAACACCAAAGAAATTACCGGCGAAGATCTGATTGTTGCTTTTGAAAACCTTCTGGCAGGCGAACCACAGGAAGAGCTCCAGAAACCAAGCATGGGCTGCAACATCAAGTGGAAAGAATAAAAATGCAACATTAAAAGTTAAAAAAAGAGGAATTGGTTTTCCTCTTTTTTATTTAAAAAACGGATTGAAATTCTTTTCAACGCCGATGGTGGTAGGATTCCCGTGTCCGCTGAGCACTTCGGTATCGTCGTCCAGAATGAATAATTTTTCACGAATACTGGTGAGCAGCTGTTCGTGATTTCCTTTGTATAAATCTGTTCTGCCAATACTTCCCTGAAAAAGCACGTCGCCGGAAATAATTATTTTCTGAGCTTTGCAATGAAAGGCCACATGCCCGGGCGAATGTCCCGGAACGTGATACACAATGAGTTCATCGTTATCCAGTTTCAGAATCTGATGTTCAGAAACAAATTCAGTATTTCCCTGAAAAGGCGGCATAGAGAAGCCAAATCTTTGTGCTGACATCGGATTGCGGTCCAGAATTTCTTGTTCTATTTCGTGAAGCAGCACGGGAACCTGATATTGGTCAAACGCCCATTGCAAGCCTAAAACATGATCGATGTGGGCATGTGTAAGAAGAATATTCCGGATGTTTAATTGGTTGTCCGAAATAAAACGTTCTAAGGTACGGGTCTCCGAATCCTGCATGTTTCCCGGATCGATGATAAATCCGTTGCGGTGTTCGTTGTACACCACATAGGTGTTTTCTGAAAAAGGGTTGAAAGTAAAAGACTGTATCGAAATCATTGACTGGTTTTTAACAAATATACGGTTTCCGAGGGAAATTTTATTTCTCATTCTCCTGAAAATCGCTATCTTCGTGAAGATGAAAAGACTAACCTTTCTATTATTGTTTTTCGGTGTGTTCGTTGCGGCGCAAGATATTAGAGGTATCCAGCTGCATAATCCACAGACCAACGACCAGACGCCGGTGATCAGTTTCGGGCAGCAGCTCATTCTGAGATTTGACGACCTCTCTAACCGGTCGGATATTTACCGATATACCATTAAGCATTACGACCGCAACTGGCAGGAAGACGGATTGTTTTTTACCGAATATGCCACGGGAAGCATGACGGCGCTTCTGGATCAGTTTCAGTATTCGTTTAATACTTTGCAGCCTTATACCCATTATACCTTGTCGTTTCCGAATGAAAAGATAAAGCCTAAAATTTCAGGGAATTTTGAGATTATTGTTTATAAAGACCGGCCAGAGCAGCCGCTTTTTACAAGAAGATTCTGTGTGGTGGAAGACGGGGTGCAACTGGGGGTGAATATCTCCAGACATGCCGATGCACGGCATCCGGAGCTGAACCAAAGGGTGGAAGTGCAGGCTGTAGCCACGCAACAAAGCCTGATTTCTAATGCCAGTTCGATATCGCTGAACGTGATGCAGAACAACAACTGGAACCTGTCGCTGAATAATATGCGCCCGACTTCCACTCTGGGAAGCAGGATGCTTTTTCAGCAGCTGGATCTCGCATTTCCGGGCAACAATGAATTTTATTATTTCGACAATAAAAATATCATTCAGGGATTTGATATGGTGGCCGGCGGTGAAATTATTGACAATAGAAACTACACCTACCTTCATCCGGTATGGGCCTTTCCGCTGAACTATCAGTATCAGCCGGATGTAAACGGGGCCTTTTATTTCAGAAGGAGCGATCTGGGAATTGAAAGAAATGCAGACCGGGAGGCGGATTATTCCTGGGTTCATTTCATTCTTGATTCCGAAAAAACAGCCCGCGAACTGTACATTTTAGGCGGTTTTAACCAATATTTGCCTACCGAAGAAAGCCAAATGCATTATGATGAAGACAGGAAGCAGTACATCGCCAGAATCTATCTGAAACAGGGGTTTTACAACTATATCATCGGCACAAAAGATTCCGCTGGAAATGTTAATCTGGGTGAAGTAAACGGAAACTTCTGGCAGACGGAAAACCTGTATCAGGCGTTTTTGTATTATCGACCTTTCGGCAGAAATTATGACGGCCTGATTGGGTATGGGGAATTCAGGACGCCTGTGCGAGGGGGCTAGACCAAAGGGAACAAAGTTACAGATCTATTTATTGGATAGAATAGAAAAAGAATGAGATGACAGACATCTGAAATATCCGAAACCAAACGGGTCCTTACATGGTTAACGGTTTTCAAACTTTACCCCATCTTATGAGCTGTTTTTGAAATTTTCTGTTTACCGAGGTGTGTATTCTATGTCAGGCTGAGCTTGATGATGCCTTCTCTCTCTTTAAGTTAAGACCGGCTAAGAAATCTGTCCATTAAACCAGATAAAACTCGTTTAATTTTTCATCACAAAGGTCTTTCAGGACCTGAATCCACCGGTCTTCATCGTTGAGACAGGGGATGTAATGAAACTGTTCGCCGCCGGCGTGCAGAAACTCCTCTTTGCCTTCCATGGCGATTTCTTCCAGGGTTTCCAGACAGTCGGAAACGAAAGCCGGACAAACGATGGCGAGGTTTTTAATGCCTTTTGCAGGAAGGTTTTCCAACGTTTCATCGGTGTACGGTTCAATCCATTTGTCATTTCCGAGGCGAGACTGAAAAGTCACGATGGCTTTCTCTCTTGGAATGTTCAGTTTTTCCAGCACCAGTTCCGTAGTTTTATAACACTGGTGGCGGTAGCAGAATGTATGACTCGGATTGCTGTCGCGCGAGCAACAGTCGTTCAGGTTACAGGTATTGGTAGGATCGGTTTTGAAAATATGGCGTTCCGGAACTCCGTGATAGGAGAACTGCAGCGCATCAAACTGCGCGGGTAGTTTTTCACGGATGCTTTCTGCGAGGCAGCTGATATAGTTTTCGCGGTTGTAGAAAGGCTGAACGTAATTGATTCTGATGCCCGGAAAATGTTCTTTTCTCACTTCCTCTGCTTTTTCTACCACGGTTTCTGTGGTGCTCATGGCATATTGCGGATATAGTGGAAAAAGCACAATTTCTGTCACTCCCTGTGCGACCAGTTTTTCGATTCCTGTTTTGATGGACGGCTCGGCATACCGCATTCCGATTTCGACGGGAACATCTACCATTTTCTGAAGTTTCTCTTTTATTTTCTCGGTAATTACGATGAGCGGCGACCCTTCATCCGTCCACACGGTACGGTACGCTTCCGCAGATTTGGCCGGCCTTTTTCTGAGGATAATACCACGAATCAGCAATGCCCGGAACATCCAGCGGTAGTCGATCACTTTTTCGTCCATCAGGAATTCATCCAGATATTCTTTCACATCTTTTACATTGGTGGATTTTGGAGATCCGAGATTCACCAAAAGAATTCCTTTTTTCGGTTTCTGAAATTCAGCCGTATTATTCGTTTGCAAAGCCTTTTTTTTTAAATTTTTAGATCTACGGATTAGCCGTTCACTGCTTCTACTTTTTCTACCATATCGGGGAGAAACTGTTTCAGGATGTTTTCAATACCTCCTTTTAACGTGGCAGTGGAACTTGGGCAACCGGAACAAGCGCCCTGAAGAAGCATTTTGGCGGTTTTGGTTTCTGCATTATATTCCAAAAGAGAAATTTTACCCCCATCATTTTCTACCGCCGGCGACACGTATTCGGTCAGAATCTCTGAAATTTTCTGTTCGTTTTCGGTATAGTCTCTGTTGATGAGCTGCTCCACCGGACTTTCGTGCTTCTGAGGAGCGATGAGGGAAACCTTATTTCCAGCCTGAAGGAAGTCTGCGATGAAACTTCTTACAGGAACCATTACCTCATGCCACTCCACCGAATGATCCTTGGTAACCGCTACAAAATTATCAGAAATGAAAACTTCTTTTACAAAGGTAAACTCATCAAAAAGTGCCTGAGCCAGAGGAATCTGAGCCGCTTGGTCTTTTGATTTTATTTCCAGAAATCCTTCAACAATGTACCGCTGCGATACGAACTTCATCACAGCAGGATTCGGGGTCATTTCTGCGTAAATCGGGAACAGTTCTCGCTTTTTCTCTTTATAGATTCTGGGATGTTCCAGCAGCTGATCCTGAATGACTTCTCTCAGGCTTTCGGCAATATGCTCCCATTCCACGCTGTCCTGCTTGGCTACAGCGATAAAATTGGCGGTGATGAAGATTTTATCTACAAAAGGATATTTGAAAAGTTCCTGTGCCAAGGGAATATCTGCCACATCCGAAGATCGGTCGAATTCCAATGATCCCGGAACAAGGGTATATTCAGCAACGAATTTCATTACTTTTTCGTTGGCGGTAGGTTCTATCGTGACTTGTCTCATTTTTTATTACATTTGAACTGCAAAAATACGGATAAGATATCAGAAGCCGAAGGTATGGAGTTAGATATTTTCTATTTCAGGATTATGAAGTGAGATCCGGATTAAGATTTTAAGAATTATGGCAATCGTAAAAGAACTTTTGGGTAAAATGCCCAGCATTGGAGAAGGCACTTTTCTGGCAGAAACGGCCACGATCATCGGGGATGTGGTAATGGGAAAAGAGTGCAGTATTTGGTATAATGCGGTGATCCGGGGCGATGTGCATTTCATCAGAATGGGCGACAGGGTAAATGTTCAGGATAATGCGATGCTGCACTGCACCTATGAGAAATATCCGTTGCAGATTGGAAATAATGTTTCTATTGGCCACAACGCCATTGTCCACGGCTGTACGCTTTATGATAATGTTCTGATTGGGATGGGTGCCATTGTGATGGACGACTGTGTAGTAGAAAGCAACTCCATTGTAGGAGCTGGCGCAGTAGTGACGCAGGGAACGCATATCAAATCCGGCGAGGTTTGGGGAGGAATTCCAGCCAGAAAAATCAAGGATATTTCTTCTGAACTTCTGGAAGGAGAAGTGCAGCGTATTGCACAGAATTATGTAAAATATTCTTCGTGGTATCAGGAATCTGAAAAACCCGGTTAGTCTATCTGCAAAGTCGAACCGTCTTTTATCAATACAGCTTTTCCTGATTCACAACGCAATCCGGAGGGTTGGGGCTCGATAGCACAATCAGAAAACAGATTTCTTTTCCGGTTGTAGTCTGCCTGTCTTTTGGTAAATTCCTGAATTTTGGGAATGATTTCTTCTTCATTTTCTTTATGATAAGCGATGTAAGAAGCGGGTCCGCCGCAAGGTTTGGAGCCCAACGGTGAAATGCGCCATTCCTCAGCATGGGTACAATTTCTGGAATTAGCTAAGGAATCGATAGTGGCGCGAAGGCTTCGCAAGCGTTCTGCTTCCAAAGCCAGTTCCTGCTCCAGATTCCCATTCTCACGCTCAGGCTTTAGGGCAATATCTTTGGGAAGCTTTTCCGGATCCACTTGTTTGGTTTTACAAGAGGAGAATGTTAAAAAGCCTATCATCAGCAACAAAACTTTTTTCATGAAAGAAACATTTGGTTAAAACTAGAAGTAATTTCCTTCTGCAAAAATTCTGCCTTTATGATAAGCCCGTTGTTATTTTAAGTATTTTTACAAAATGAATGAGCCGCTTTTTGAGTTGGTAGAACATACCAGTCGCAGTATTTTTCTTACCGGAAAGGCAGGTACCGGAAAAACGACTTTCCTGAACCGTTTCGTCAGTGAAACCCAGAAAAAACACATCGTGGTAGCACCCACGGGAATTGCCGCCATCAATGCAGGCGGTGTTACCATTCATTCCATGTTCGGACTGCCATTGCGCACTTTTATCCCTACAACCGAGAGAATTGACGGTAGTCTTGCGAACAATATTGCCGATTTGATGCAGCATTTCAGATACCGGAAAGAAAAAATAAAACTGTTGCGCGAGGTGGAGATTATCATTATCGATGAGGTGTCCATGCTGCGGGCAGATGTTCTGGATATGATGGATTTTTCGCTTCGTCACATACGAAGAAATCCACAGAAATTTGGCGGAGTACAGATGCTTTTTATCGGCGATCTGTATCAACTGCCTCCCGTGGTTCGGGACGAGAATCTTCTTCAGCAATATTATGAATCGCCCTTTTTTTTCAGTGCCAAAGCTTTGCAGGAGCTCAGTCTGGTAACCATTGAGCTGACAAAAGTCTATCGTCAGAAAGATGAGGATTTCCTTACTATTCTGAATGCTATTCGCGAAGGAAAGAGCGAGGACATTGATTTTGGCGCTTTAAATGAACGCTACGATCCGGATTTTGAACCTGAAGAGGAAGCCTATATTTATCTGACTTCCCATAACCGGATTGCCGATGCTATTAATCAGAAGAAACTGCGGGCTTTGCCTGGGAATTCCCATTTTTATGACGCGAAAATTGTTGGTGATTTTAAAGAAAGTTCATATCCCAACGAAGTGAGCCTGGAATTGAAAGCAGGGACACAAATCATGTTTATCCGCAACGATGCTTCCAGCGAAAAGCGTTATTTCAACGGCAAACTGGCAGAAGTCGTGCGTCTGGATGAAGACGAGATTTATGTGCAGATCGAAGGAGATGATGAGGAATATAAACTGAAAAAAGAAATCTGGGAACAGAAAGTATATGCGCTGGACGCAAATAAAAACATACAGGAAAACGTTCTGGGCAGTTTTGAACAGTATCCTATTCGACTTGCGTGGGCGGTGACCATTCATAAAAGTCAGGGACTTACTTTTGACCGGGTGATTATCGATGCCGGAAATTCTTTTGCCTCCGGACAGGTGTATGTAGCGCTTTCCCGCTGCAGAACCCTGGAAGGGATTGTTTTAAAATCCAGGATTACGCCGGAAATTATTTTTAATGACCACAGGGTTTCCGGATTTCAAAATGCCACGATGGCTAATGACAAAATTGAACAGATTCTGGGTGCGGAGAAGTTCGATTACAGCATCGGAAAAATTCTGCAGCGCATCGATTGCCGTTGGATGCTGCCCGAACTGGTAAATTGGTACAAATCTGCCTCCGAAAGTAAAAAACTGGATCATAAAAAGGCGAAGGAGCTGTATGTTCACATCAACAAAGATGTTCAAAACCTGTCGGGGGTATATGAGAAATTCTCGAGAGTTCTTCTTTCGATGACGAAAAGTTTTCTGGACACCAAAACCGAATGGGCAGAGATAGAAAGTAAATGCAAAGGCGCGACAGCATTTTTTTTCAAGGCCGTTCATGAAAATATTTTTGAACCTTTCAAGGACTTTTATGCCGAAACCAAAGGTGTTACTGGACTGAAAGCGTACAATGAAGATGCGCGTGTTTTTCTGGATGATGTCCACGATTATCTTCAAAATATACAAACGCTGCGCTTGTTTGATACCCCGTTGTACGCCGGGAAAGAAATAAAAACTATATCCACAAAAGTAGCGAAAATACCGGCGCACATCCTTACGTGGCAGCTTTTTGAAAAAGGAGGTTCCATATCTGGAATTGCCAAAGAGCGCGGCGTTTTGCCGGCTACTGTCATGGGGCATCTTTCGAAATTTGCGGAAACCGGAATTCTCAACAAAGAAGATCTTTTAAGAATTTTGCCCAAAGAGAAAATAGAAGTATTTGAACAGCTTTTTCAAAAGGAAAGATTCGAGAATTTAACCGATTGGAAGAAGCAGCTTCCGGCTGATTTTGAGTATAATGAAATTCGGCTGCTGTGGTCTTTTTTTGATCATAAAAGGTAACCCATCTCATTAATTGTTTAGAAGGAGCGGATTTGCTTATTTGCTTTTTCGCTTATTAGCGAATTTGCAAATTTGCAAATCAGCAGATTTGCTTATAAGACAGAAGGCTTCGACGGGCTGAGCCTGACAGAGGGTTCGTTCTCTAGTAGTGGGTTCCTCGATAGGGTGATTCACCGAAATAGTTTTTCCTGAACAGCCTTATTTTTATTTTAAATGGAAAGATTTGGGAAAGGTTCTTTATGTTTTGTAATTTGCGAACATGAAGAATTTTGAACTTTCCGTTTTGGATCTCGCACCTGTGAAGCAGGGAAGCACTATACAGCAGGCTTTGCATGAAAGTATGGATCTGGCGCAGTTTGTAGAGAATCTGGGCTACACAAGATATTGGCTGGCAGAACATCATAATTTCGAAGGAATTGCCAGTTCGGCCACCTCGGTACTGATAGGTTATATCGCCTCCGGAACCCAAAAGATCCGGGTAGGATCGGGCGGTGTCATGCTTCCTAATCATAGTTCGCTGGTGATTGCCGAACAATTTGGGACTTTGGAAACGCTCTATCCCGGCAGAATCGATTTAGGAGTAGGCCGTGCTCCGGGAACCGATGGTTATACTGCGAAAGCGTTAGGCAGAAATCCAATGACCATCAATGAACAGTTTCCCCGGCAGATTGTAGAACTTCAAAGATATTTTTCATCTAAAAACAGCGACGCTCTGGTACGCGCTATTCCGGGTGAGGGCTGTGATATTCCGATTTATATTTTAGGATCGTCCACCGACAGTGCCTGGCTGGCTGCGGATCTCGGTTTGCCGTACGCCTTTGCGGCCCATTTTGCTCCGGAAATGATGGAATCCGCCTTTAAGATTTATCACGAACATTATCAGCCGAGTGAGAAATTCCCAAATCCCTACACCATTGCCTGTGTAAACGGTATGGCAGCAGATACGGACGAGGAAGCTGAAAGGATTTCTTCAACGCTGTATATTACCTTTTTAAATCTGATCCGTAATGTCAGAGAGCCTTATTCTCCGCCTGTGGACGATATGGATGCAATCTGGAATCCGGCCGAAAAAGCCCATTTATTACAGAAATTGAAATACAGTTTTAAAGGGAGTAAAGGTTCCGTACAGCAGCAGATGACCGACTTTCAGGAACGGTTTCAGGTAGACGAACTGATGGTGGCTTCGCATATTTTTGATCATGAAGCCCGGAAGAAATCATACGAAATTATCCGCGAGGCTGCTGATGCGCTGAATCAGAAATAATTGGTATTGTTCATAATATTGGTAAAGTTAGATTCGGACAGAATGCCCTTGTCGTGATAAAGATTCAATATGTTTTTTGAGTTGCGAAGCGGGTTTTCTATGGTTTGTTCAAAAAAAGAACTCAGTTCTTCACTGTTGATTTTGGTGATGATGATCTGATTTTGAGAGCCTTTTGAAACAAAGCCGCGAAATTCTCCTTTAATATCATTACCGATGATCCTGACTTTTTGAATATCAGCCAAAGGAATAGAGGTTCCGTTCAGGACGATTTCATTTTCTTTCAGTTCCAGCAAGCCCGAAACCTTTTCTTTTTTCTTTCCCCGAAAGCCGATGTAATATATTGCGGAAATGATGAGAAGAGCCACCAAAACCAGATTCAGGGTGAACGTCTGGTAGAGAAAATCATCCTTCATTCTGTAATATTGAGGCAGAAAAGCCAGAATAAGTAGGGTGATGATCGCCAGAATATCAAGGATCACGAGGGTTATCAGGATTTTTCCAAAAGTAATTTTACTCTTCCTGGCCTGTTGAAACGTGCGGAACGGCATTTCGTTATTGTTAGTATGTTAGTAAGTTATGTGATGATAACCATGATATATTGAAAATAATGTGTAATTTAGCAGTTCCAAACGAATAAGGAAATTTTTGGTTAATTCTCTTTCTGCCTTGGGACTGGAAATTAGCATTGTGCAATGAAAGTCTTAGAATAGGAACCCTGTCCAATTATTTCCTTTTTTTATGCCTTTTTCACAAATTCCGATTTCAGCGCCATCGAGCCGAATCCGTCAATTTTGCAGTCAATATTATGATCGCTGTCCGGCCTTAGTCTGATATTTTTCACTTTTGTGCCCGCTTTTACCGGTTTCGGAGCCCCTTTCACCGGCAGATCTTTGATCACTACAACGCTGTCTCCGTTCTGAAGTTCATTTCCGTTGCTGTCCAGGATTTTACCTTCTGAGGGCGTTTCCGAAGGATTCCATTCATAGAAACATTGGGAACATACCTGCAGGCCATCCTGCTCATACGTAAATTCCGAAGTACATTTCGGGCAAAGCACAGTTTCGCTCATGTTCATTCTTTTTACAAAGATAGAATTATTTGAGGCAAAAGAAAAACCGCGGAACGCTAGAAGAAAGAAATGAATTAATAATAGTAAATTTGTTGCTTAAAATTCCGAAATGAAATACCTTTTTCTGTGCCTTATCAGTGCTGTTCTGCTAAGTATTTCCTGGCCAACCTACGGCTTGCCGTTCTTCATTTTTTTTGCGTTGGTACCGCTGCTCATGGCGGAACATGAAATTACAAAATTCTCTAATTTCCGCCGGAAAAGCGGTCTTATTTTCGGACTTTCCTATCTTACCTTCATCATCTGGAACATTGTCACCACGGGTTGGCTGTACGGTTCTCAAAATCCTGACGGAAGCCCGGCGCTGATGGCAGTGGTGTTTCCGGTGCTGGTGAATTCGTTGCTGTACAGCACCATTTTTATGCTGTATCACTGGTACAAGAAAATTCAGGGAACCTATTGGGGGCTTACTTTTTTTGTTGCCATTTGGATGGCTTTCGAGAAATTTCATCTGGGCTGGGAACTCACCTGGCCATGGCTGAACCTCGGGAATGTCTTTTCAGAATATCCGGTGATTATCCAATGGTATGATACTTTGGGCGCAACCGGAGGCAGTTTCTGGATATTGCTCGTGAATGTGTATGCATTCTACACACTGCGCATTTGGGAAGCCGGAAGAAAGAGAAAACCGCTGATCCTCAATTCCATTATTCTGGTTCTGGGAATTTCTCTGCCGATGCTCATTTCTGTGTGGAAATACGAAAACTTCAACGAAAAGCCTTCTGGGCAGGTCAGTGTTTTGCTGTTGCAGCCGGAGTTGGATCCTTATACCGAAAAGTATCAGAAAGACAGTATTCAGGTATTGCAGGAACTCCTGACTCTGGCAGAACAACATTCACCGAAAGACTTTAAAAAAGGAGATATTGATTATTATATCGGCCCGGAAACATCGCTTCCCGGAAGAGGTTCCATTTCGGAATCCGGATTTGAAGAAAGCATGATTTTGAATGGGGTCAAGTCATTTTTAGCTACAAAGCCGGGTGCTATATTTGCAACGGGAATCTCGTCGCATACGCTGTTCACGAGTGAAAGTGAAGCGCCAGATAATGCCTATCCCGTTTCTCAGGGTTGGGTAGAAGGTTATAACACGGGGGTTCAAATTATTCCGGGACATGAAGTGGAGGCCTATCACAAAGGAAAGCTGGTTCCTGGCGTAGAGATTTTCCCATATATCAATATTTTAAAACCTGTTTTGGGTGATGCGATGCTGAATCTGGGCGGGACTATTGCGTCTTTAGGAAGCGATGAGGAAAGAAAAGTATTCAGCAATCCGTTTAATAATGGAAAAATGGCTCCCATTATTTGTTATGAAAGTATCTATGGGGAATTCACCACCGAGTATGTGAAAAAAGGCGCTAATTTTCTTGCAATCATGACCAATGACAGTTGGTGGGGTGTTACTCAGGGACATCAGCAACTGCTGTCGTATGCGAGGCTTCGCGCTATAGAAACGAGAAGGGAAATTGCTCGGGCAGCGAACAGTGGAATATCCGCTCATATTAATGCGAAAGGCGAGATAGAGGCAGATACTTTATACGGAGATGAAACAGCTTTGTTTGCAAAAATACAGTTGTACGAAGGCCAGACTCTTTATACACAGGTAGGGGACTTGCTCTCAAGAATCTCTATCTTTGTCCTCGGTTTTTTAATTTTTTATACCTTGATCAAACAGATCCAAAAGAGAACCCCAAAGCGCCGTCCCGTAGGCAGGTAACTTTTTCAAAATAAAAGAGAAAACATTTGTAAGACTGGAAAATTCTTTATAATTTTGCACACTCAAATATTAGTAGTAAAAAAGAACATCGAGATATGTCAAGAATTTGCCAAATAACAGGAAAGCGTGCAATGGTTGGTAACAACGTTTCCCACGCTAATAACAAAACGAAAAGACGTTTTGAAATTAACTTATTAGAAAAGAAATTTTTCCTTCCGGAAACTGAAAAGAACATCACACTGAAGGTTTCTGCTCATGGATTGAGAGTAATCAACAAAGTGGGGATCGAAGAAGCAGTGGAAAGAGCGAAAAGAAACGGATTCATTAAATAACCAATCAGATCATGGCAAAAAAAGGAAACAGAGTACAGGTAATCCTGGAATGTACAGAGCATAAAGAAAGCGGTGTAGCCGGCATGAGCCGTTATATCACTACGAAAAATAAAAAGAACACCACTGAAAGACTGGAGCTGAAAAAATTCAATCCGGTTTTGAAGAAATACACGGTTCACAAAGAAATTAAGTAACCCTCTTTAAAGATATTTACAATGGCAAAAAAAGTAGTAGCAACCCTGAAAGACGGTACATCTAAGAAGATGACTAAAGTCGTGAAAATGGTAAAATCCCCAAAAACGGGAGCTTATTTTTTCGATGAAAAAGTAATGAATGCTGACGAAGTGGATGCTTTCCTGAAGAAATAATCTACTTCTACATAACAATATGAAACTACTCAAATTTTTTGGGTAGTTTTTTATTTATCTTTGTACGGCGTAACAACTAATAAATACCGACATTATTAACTAAAGACAAGGGATGAGCTGGTTCAAAAAAATATTCAACAAACAGGAGAAAGAAACTTTAGACCAAGGCCTGGAAAAATCCAGTAAGGGTTTTTTTGAGAAAATATCAAAAGCCGTTGTTGGGAAAAACAAGGTAGATGAAGAAGTGCTGGATGACCTGGAAGAAATCCTGATCGCTTCCGATGTGGGTGCTGCCACCACCATCAAAATTATTGACAGGATCGAAGAAAGAGTGGCCCGCGATAAATATGTGGGCACCGATGAGCTCGATACCATCCTTCGCGAAGAAATCACCGGATTACTTCTGGAAAATCCCCATGCCGGAACCGGAAACATCGATGCTTCCAAAAAGCCATATGTGATCATGGTGGTCGGCGTCAATGGTGTGGGAAAAACCACCACCATTGGAAAGCTGGCGCATCAATTCAAATCTGAAGGAAAAAGTGTTGTGTTGGGTGCTGCGGATACTTTTCGCGCTGCTGCCGTGGATCAACTGGTGATCTGGAGCGAAAGGGTAGGAGTGCCTATCGTGAAGCAGGGAATGGGTTCGGATCCGGCTTCCGTTGCCTTCGATACCGTGCAAAGTGCGTTGGCTCAGCATGCGGATGTCGCCATTATTGATACTGCCGGTAGGTTGCATAATAAAGTAAACCTGATGAATGAGCTGACAAAAATAAAAAGAGTGATGCAAAAGGTCATTCCGGATGCGCCTCACGAAATCCTTCTGGTGCTGGATGGCTCTACAGGACAGAATGCTTTCGAACAGGCCAAACAGTTTACAGCGGCTACGGAAGTGAATGCGCTGGCTGTAACCAAGCTGGACGGCACAGCAAAAGGCGGCGTGGTCATCGGTATTTCAGATCAGTTTCAGATACCGGTGAAGTACATCGGTGTTGGCGAAAAAATGCAGGATTTGCAGCTCTTTAACGGAGAAGTATTTGTAGATTCCTTCTTCAAAAAGAGGTGATTTTAGAATTCAGGCTAAATGTTATAAAATTTTAATGAGAGGAGTTTTGGTCTCGCAAAGGGTACAACTTTCGCTGTGCAAAATGCAAATCATCAATTATTAACAATTAAAATTTTAAACTATGAGCATTTTAGCATGGATTATTTTCGGCCTTATCGCCGGTGCACTGGCAAAACTCATTATGCCAGGAAACCAAAATATGGGATGGCTGATGACCATCATTCTAGGAATTGTAGGTGCGTTTGTTGGAGGCTGGATCGGAACACTTCTTGGCTGGGGAACAGTCGATGAATTTGACTTTAAAAGTATCCTTCTTGCAGTTGTAGGAGCATTAATTGTCCTCTGGCTATACGGAATGGCCACCAGAAAAGGTTAACAAAATTACCTATTTTAACACAACAAAATCCCCCGCTGAACAACTCAGCGGGGGATTTCAGTTAATATGAAAGTTGAAAGAATGTTCTTTTTATTTGAGGGTGATGGTGTAAGGCATTCCCATTATAACGCCAGACTGAAGTTTAGGGTTGGTTACCTGTTCAAAAATTTTATACTGTTCATCACCCATTTTTTTGCGCAAGTATCTTGCAGAGATTTTATCTTCCTCAAAATCTTTAAAGATTTGCTCAAACTGAGTGAGTTTTTTAGGATACGCCGATACTTTGTATTCCTTTAGCTTGGCTTTCTGTGCAGCAAAATTCACCGCATCATGCAGGCTTCCCAGTTCGTCCACCAGGCCAATTTGCTTCGCACGGGTTCCACTCCATACTCTTCCTCCACCCACTTCATCAATCTGTTCAAAGGACTTTTTGCGATTTTGAGTAACAAAATACACAAACCTTTTATAAGTTCCTTCTACACTTTTGGTAAACATATCCACGGCTGACGGTGAAACTCCGTTAATAATAGAGTAGTAGTTGGAATTGGAATTAGTGGTCACATCATAGGAGTTGATTCCGTTGCGGTTGGCCAGGTCTTTAAAATAAGTGATCATTCCGAAAACACCGATGGAACCGGTAATCGTGTTGGGTTCAGAATAAATTTTATCTGCGGCCATCGCCATATAATATCCGCCTGAAGCAGCATAATCACCAAAAGAAACGACCAAAGGTTTTTTCTTTTTCAGTTCCTGCAGTTCAAACAGGATCTCGTCGGACGCGTTTGCACTTCCTCCTGGAGAATTGATGCGGAATACTACTGCTTTTATTTTATCGTTATCCGCAATTTTCTGAATTTCTTCTACGAAATTTTTAGCGTATATATTCTGATAGCCTTCGCCGTTAAATATCTGTCCGGAAGCGTATAAAACAGCAACCTGTCCGTCCTTTCCGGAAGATTTGCGGTCGCTATTGGCAGCAATATATTTTGAAACCGAGATTCTGTTCAGGTCTTTCTCTTTTTTTACTTTAAGCTTTTGTTTCAGAAGTTGGTCATACTCACTTTTTTGAATCAGTTTGTCAGCGAGTTTATGTTGTACGCTCAATTCCGGGATAATTCCATACAGGCTGTCTACCGCAGTTTTAAAAACGGCAGGTTCTATTTTTCTTGAAGCAGCAATTTTGGTGGACACAGTACTCCAAATATCATTCAAGAGTGTAGAAAGTTGTTCGCGGTTTTCTTCGGACATATCATCTCTCAGGTAAGGCTCAACGGCTGCTTTATATTTTCCATGACGAATAACCTCGAGGCCAATTCCGTATTTTTCAGCGAAACTTTTCCAGTAAATAACTTCTGTGGCCATTCCTTTCAGTTCGATACCGCCCGATGGATGCAGGTAATACTGATCCGCAACCGATCCTAAATAATAAGCAGGCTGCGATACCATATTTCCATAAGCATATACGAACTTTCCTGATTTTTTAAAATCTTCGAGAGCAGCTCTCACAGCATCCAGTTGGGTGAAGCCCGCACTTATGAAATCGGTTTCTATGCTGATTCCTTTTATTTTATCATCATTTTTGGCATTCTGAATCGCTTCCACGAAATCATACACCAGAATATTTTGGTTTTTATTGTTAAAATCAAAAATTCCCTGCTGATCTTCAGTCGGGCTGTCGATAATATTGGTTTTATAGTCTAAAGTAAGGATGGAATCACTTTTCACATTTACTTTTGGGTCTCCCATCGCAGCACTCATGGCAATCATGAAAACAAAAAACACGAAGAAGATAACTCCGATAATGAATATAGCCACTATATTTGCTAATACACTTTTAAAGAAACTTTTCATAGCTGAATCTAAATTTTACTATATGTCGCAACATAATGCCCTTTTGTTACTCGGAAGTAATCTGGGAGATACTGAAAAGAATTTGAATTGTGCGCTGAAGCGGCTTGAAGACTCCGGATGCCAAATCATAAAGAAGACGGGATTTCATTTTTCTGCGCCTGTAGAATTTTCAAGTTCTCATGAATTCTGCAATGTAGCAGTGTACGTGAATACGGTATTATCTCCTTTGAAATTGCTCGAACTCATTAAAAAGATAGAAACTGAAATGGGAAGAACTAATGACAGTTTGGCAGCCGGAAAATATGAAGACCGAATTATTGATATTGATATTGTAAAATTTCGTAACTTAGTGTTTCATTCTGAGCTACTTCAGATTCCACATAAGAAACATCTCTTTGAAAGAGCGTTTTCACAGGTACTGATTTCTGAATTGAATCAAACGGTTGAGTAGTATTAGAAATTTAAAGTCACGGAGCAGAAATTGTTATATGTTTTTCAGTTTTTTTTTCAAAATAAAAAAAATATTCAGCAAATTGACCTAAGGTACAGTATTTGTACTGGCACAGGTGTTTCTAAAAAAAACAGATAGGTTTGCCCTCAATATAAGCCGAATTAAAAGATCATTTATAAACTTTAAATAATTAAATTATGAAACTAAGTTCAACAATTGCTGCGTTAGCACTGGCAATGCCGGCTGCTTTCTTTGCACAAGATTCAGTTGCGGTTTATTCGGATCAGTACCCTAATACGTACTCTTCCGGTTCTGCTAACGTTTACCCATTCACTCAGGAATCAAAGAGATTCAACGACTGGTCTATCTCTGTAGGAGCTGGAATTCCTTTAATGCAAACCGCTACTCTTACCTCCATCAAGGATGGTGACGGTATGGGTAAAGATGTGTTCGGATACTCTGCTTACATCAGTGTTGATAAGGCTATTACTCATGCGTTTGGCCTGAAATTACAGTATGACAGAGGGGAAACCAGACAAGGATTCTTCAATACGAAAAATGATGATGCTTCTCCAACAATGCCTATAGGAGCCAGAACACAGTACGATGCCATCTCTATCTTGGGAGATATTAACTTCTCGAATCTTTTGAGAAGAGTAGATAACAAATCACCTTACAGATGGGCATTGCACGGATATGCCGGTATCGGTACTTTAGCTTACAGAGCGTATGTTGAAGACATGGCAGGACAAAGGCTGGCTCATGAAGTGAAAGCTTTCAAACCAGGATTCTCTTGGTTCGGACAGGGTGGTGCCGGTTTAAAATATAAAATTAACAATACCATCGACCTTGAAGGTAGAGTAATGTACGTTTATACCGGAGATGATGCTTTCGACGGATTGACAACAACAGCAAGAACTTCTGACAATTTCTTCAATACGACTTTAGGTCTTACTTTCAACTTAGGAAGACATCAGTCACACCTTTTCTGGCATGATCCGTTACAGGAAGTTTATTATAAACTGGATGTACTGGAGCAAAGAAACCAGGATATTGAAGTGTGCAAATCGGGAGACAACGACAATGACGGCGTTTGTGACGATTGGGACAGACAGCTTGATACACCTGCAGGAGCAAGAGTTGACGGAGCTGGAGTCGCTTTAGATACTGATTTGGATGGAGTGATTGACCTTTATGACAAGTGTGTAACCGTTCCCGGGCCTGTTGAAAATGACGGATGTCCTACAACGATGCCTTCTACAGGAGGAATTATTACTGACAACACAAGAACTTTAGAAGGAATCGAATTTGACCTTGATTCTGACAGAATTCTGCCTTCCAACACCCCGATCCTGAACAATGCAGTAAACTATATCAACTCTTCAACAGGAGCGTACAGAGTAGTGGGTGCTACAGATACAAGAGCTTCAGATGCTTATAACCAAAGACTTTCTGAAAGAAGAGCAAATAATGTTAAAAATTATTTGGTACAACAGGGAGTAAGTTCAGGGAAACTGGAAGCTGTGGGAAGAGGTGAAAAAGACCTTAAATATCCTGAGTGTGATCCGGCTACAAAATGTCCTGAATGGAAAAACAGAGCTAACAGAAGAGTATACTTCGAAGCAAAATAAATCAAAACTCATCTTTTGATATGAGAGGCTGCGCATATTTGCGCAGCTTTTTGTTTTCTTGTATTTTTACTTCATGATTACGCTGCAAGAGTTCAAGAAATTAAAAAATGAGACGCTCCAACATTTCTGGGGCTACCAACATTTCAGGGATTTACAGGACGAAATTACAGACAGTATCGCCTCCGGAAAAGATACTCTTGCGCTATTGCCTACCGGTGGCGGAAAATCTTTGTGTTATCAGCTTCCGGCGTTGATTATGGAGGGTACCTGTATGGTGGTATCGCCGCTCATTGCTTTAATGAAAGACCAGGTGATGCAATTGAAATTCAGAAATATCGAAGCGGAATATCTTTCTGCAGAACTCGATGAAGCTGAAGCTGAAGAAATTTACTCCCGATGCAGGGAAGGGATTACAAAACTCTTGTATGTCTCTCCGGAACGGCTTGCCAGTCCTGCTTTTCTGGAACATCTTCTGGATATTCAACTTTCCTTTATCGCTGTGGATGAGGCACACTGTATCTCAGAATGGGGCCAGGATTTCAGACCCGGATATCAGAACATTAAAACATTTCGGAACGATCATCCCGAACTTGCCTGCCTTGCGCTTACCGCTACCGCCACCCCAAAAGTGCTCAGTGAAATTATAGCGAAACTGGAACTGAAAGCTCCCGCTGTTTTTAAAAAAAGTTTTCAGCGAGATAACATCAGAATCTTTTCTGAAACCATTTCTGATAAATACCAATGGGTTTATGATCTTCTGCGCTATCACCAGGGTTCAGGGATCATTTATACCAAAACCAGAAAAGAGGCTGAGGAGCTTACCCAATTTCTAAAGAACCGTGATAAGAGCAGGGTGGATTTTTTCCATGCAGGTTTGTCTTCCCGGGAAAAACATCAGAAACAGCAGCGCTGGACTGCCGGTGAAAACGAAGTGTTGGTTTCTACTAATGCTTTCGGGATGGGAATTGACAAAGAAAATGTCCGTTTTATCATCCATTTTTCTGCTCCTGCCAGTTTGGAAAATTATTATCAGGAAATCGGTAGAGCCGGCCGCGATGGTAAGGAAAGTTTCGCTTTCATGATCTGGAATGAGCAGGAATTCCTTCAGTTCGATCAAATTCTGAAAAATCAAATTCCCGATAAAAAAGAATTTTTGAAAATCATTTCACACCTTTATTCCATTTTTCAGATTGCAGACAGCGAAAGGCCGGAAAGAGCGCATCAACTCTTTCTGCATCACCTTCAGAATACGACGAAATGTTCGGCAGCAAAGATCAAAAATGTGCTGAATTTTCTTCACAATCAGGAACTTATTTTTTTGAATAATCATAAAAGCCTTTCTTCTCTTGAACTCAAACTTGAGCCTCATGAAATAGATCTTCTTCCGAAGAAAGACGCTTATTTTATCGAACTATTACTGCGCAGTATTCCAGGGATTTCAACGCATAAAGTGATGTTCAGTGAACAAAATCTGAGCGTTAAAATAGGAGCTGAAATGCCGTTGATTAAAGAAAGAATTCGTGAACTTCGCGAAGCGGGCCATCTGGAATACATTGACGGTGCGCTATCGAGCATTACTTTTATTAAACCGCGGGACGACCGGTCGTTTGAAGGAAAATATTGGCATCTTTTTGAGCAGATTCAAAAAAATAAAATCAGGAAATGGGAAGAAATGAAATTTTTTGCTGCGAATAAAGACCATTGCAGAATGAAAATGATTCTCACTTATTTTGGCGAAAAAAATACCGGAAACTGCGGAACCTGTGATGTATGTGAAACCAAGAAAAGCCGTTCTTCAACAAGTATAAGTGAAGAAATTATAAAAATTCTGACGGCACAGCCTGCCACTGCGGATGAAATTTTTATGCAACTGGCTTATTGCAAAAAAGAAAAAATCCTTGAAAATATTATTCTTCTTTTGGATGTAGGAAAAATAAAAATGCTGAATTTCAGAACCTATACTTTGGCTTAGAAATTCTTAAAATGATGTTATCTTTGCATCATGAAGCCATTAAATATCGTATTTTTCGGAACTCCTGAATTTGCAAAAACATCCTTGGAAGCGATTCAAAATTCCCCACATAAGATCGCAGGCGTGGTTACAGTGCCTGACAGAGCAAGCGGTAGAGGACTGGAAATTCATCAGTCGCCGGTGAAAGTTTTTGCGGAACAACAACAATTGCCTGTTTTTCAGCCTGAAAAATTAAGAGATCCGGAATTTCTGCAACAGATGAAATCGCTGAATGCAGACGTGTTCGTCGTCGTAGCCTTTCGGATGATGCCCAAAGTACTTTTTGAAATTCCTGCGCTGGGAACGTTTAATCTTCACGCTTCCTTGCTTCCGGATTACCGTGGTGCTGCACCTATTAATTATGCAGTGATTAACGGCGAAGAAACTACAGGACTCACTACTTTTTTTATCAATGAAAAGATTGACGAAGGAAATATCCTCCTTCAGGAAAAAGTTTCTATTTTTCCTGATGAAAATGCCGGTTCTCTTCACGATAGAATGATGGAAGTAGGTGCTGCTCTGGTCGTAAAAACCCTTGACGGACTGTCCGAAGATACGCTGACGCCGAAACCACAACCCGAAGTTGAGCAGCCTAAAAACGCATTTAAAATATTTAAGGAAGACACCAAAATCAACTGGGATCAGGAAACGGATCGGGTGTATAATTTCATCCGCGGTATGTCTCCTTATCCCTGTGCTTTTACCACTTTGAAGATTGGGGAAGAGGAAAAGCAACTTAAAATTTATTCCGGAAGAAAAGAGCTTTTTTCTCATTCACATGCTCCGGCAACTGTGGAAGTAGACAAATCTACTTTTAAGATTTATACCCAGGATGGCATTTATTATCCCGAAGAAGTACAGCTGGAAGGAAAGAAAAGAATGTTGATCAAAGATTTTCTCAACGGATTTCAAAAGTATGATCACATCCGAATTCTTGCGGAACCATAACAAAAAACCCCGAATATTCCGGGGTTTTGTATGTATTAGTAATGAAATAAATTAACCGTGAGTCGGTTTCGGTGCCCATCTGTCGTACGGACTCATATCAAAACTTTTCACTTCTTCCATCGTCATCCCGAGTGCTCTCGCCAAACCTTCGCCATATTCAGCATCTGCCTTGTAGCAGTTTCTGATATGCCGGATTTGGATGAATTTTTCTGCCGCACCCACTTCCGCTGCGGTATTGCTGAAAAGAATTTCCGCTTTGCCGTCGGCTTTTATGATTCTGAAAAGATCGCCCGGCTGGGTATAATAATCTTCGTCATCATCACGGAAATTATGTGCATACGCAGTTCCTTCCAGTTCCAAGGGCGGTTCTTTTGTTTCCGGCTGTTCCTGCCATTCTCCGTAACTGTTCGGATTATAATGTAAGGTATCGCCATAATTTCCATCGACGCGCATCGCACCATCCCTGTGGAACGCATGATACGGACATCTCGGCTTGTTTACGGGAATCTGGAAATGATTCACGCCCAAACGGTAACGCTGAGCATCACCATAGGAAAAAAGACGACCCTGAAGCATCTTATCCGGCGAGAAGCCGATGCCGGGAACAATATTGGTGGGATTAAAAGCTGCTTGTTCCACATCAGCATGGTAATTTTCAGGGTTTTTGTTCAGTTCAAATTCCCCCACCGGAATCAGCGGAAAGTCCTTTTTCGACCAGACTTTGGTAAGATCAAAAGGATGAAAGCGGTACGTTTTAGCCTGCTCTTCTGTCATAATCTGAACGTACAGTTTCCACTTTGGGAAATCGCCTCTTTCAATGGCGTCGAAAAGGTCTCGCTGTGCAGATTCTCTGTCGTGTCCGATAATAGAAGCTGCCTCTTCGTTGCTCAGGTTTTCTATTCCCTGTTGTGTGCGGAAATGAAACTTCACCCAATGCCGCACGTTATCCGTGTTTATAAAACTGTAGGTATGACTTCCGAAACCGTGCATGTGCCGGTATCCGTTTGGAATTCCGCGGTCGCTCATCACAATGGTGACTTGATGTAATGCTTCGGGCAACAAAGTCCAGAAATCCCAATTGTTGTTGGCACTTCTCATATTGGTTTTGGGATCACGTTTTACAGCGTGATTTAAGTCTGGAAATTTCATGGGATCTCGGAAGAAGAAAACGGGAGTATTGTTTCCTACCAGATCCCAGATGCCTTCATCAGTATAAAATTTCAGAGCAAAACCCCTGATATCACGCTCAGCGTCGGCAGCCCCTCTTTCGCCAGCAACTGTAGAGAAACGGGCAAACATTTCTGTCTTTTTCCCGATTTCACTGAAGATATGGGCTTTCGTGAAAGGGGTAATGTCGTGGGTAACGGTAAACGTCCCAAAAGCACCGGAACCTTTGGCGTGCATTCTTCTTTCTGGGATAACCTCTCTGTCGAAGTTAGCCATTTTTTCCAGAAACCAAAAATCCTGCATCAACAAGGGGCCTCGCGGTCCAGCGGTCATTGCATTTTGATTGTCAGGTACAGGAGCACCGGTTTGCCGTGTCAGTTTTTTCTTGTCCATAGTCATATTTTGTTAAATTGGTGAAGCTAAATTATTCAGATTTTTGCTAATAGGAACTAAACTGTTATAGATATTAAGAATAACAGCAGTGCTATATTACGTATAAAGTTATGAAAAATTAGTTACCGGCGTATGGTTTACTCTACAGTTTTCATATTATTTCCGTCAGCGAAATGAAGCCTTTTAAATACATTACTGGACAATATCGTCAGCAATCCGATGGTGAGAAAAGTATATCGGAAGGCATTGTGGATTTCACCGGAGATCAGATTGGTCTGTGTTTCGAAGATGTTAAGAATTAATAAACCTAGCGAAATTCCGAATCCTACCGCAAGCTGCTGATTGACGGATAAAAGAGAGTTGCCGCTGCTGGTATGGAAACTTCTCAGGTCTGCAATGGAAATAGTGTTCATAGACGTAAACTGAATAGAATTGAAAAATCCCATTAATGCGATAATAGGCACAAACCAATAGAGAGAATCCGCAATTCCAGGTACGGCCAGGAATATAATGAGTATGCCCAAAATAATAGTGTTGTAATACAAGGTTTTCCGATAACCAAATCTGTTCAGAATCTGGATCACATAATTCTTTCCAAACATGGCCGTTAAAGCCATCGGTGCGACAATCCACCCTGAAATAACAGCAGATCCACCGTAGGCTATCTGTATCATCAACGGTAACAGGAGTGGAACGGAACTGATGCCAAGACGGGTCACCATATTTCCCACAATGCCTACCCGGAAAGTGCGCACCTGAAAAAGATTCAGCGGAAACAAGGGGTTGGTCGCTTTTTTAGCATGACGGTAATAAAAATAAAATAGTAGGAAACCCAGAATAAAAATCATCAGAATAGGAGTGATGTTCTGCGTATTACCAAACAATTCGAGGGAAACCGAAAGCAGAAGCGATGCTGCGGCGAAAATGAGAAATCCTTTAAGATCAAAATGTGTTTCTCCCGAATGGTAGTC
The DNA here is from genome assembly GCF_003336205.1 of Chryseobacterium lacus. Lineage (GTDB taxonomy): Bacteria > Bacteroidota > Bacteroidia > Flavobacteriales > Weeksellaceae > Chryseobacterium_A > Chryseobacterium_A lacus. The sequence continues at coordinate 22,416 of NZ_QPIE01000002.1, read as the reverse complement.
CGGCATGTATTTCATTCCCAAAATAATTCCGGCAATTCCAAAAGGAATATTGATGATAAAAATCCAATGCCAGGACAGGTAATCTACGAGATAACCGCCCAACAAAGGCCCGAGAACAGGCCCGATAAGAGCAGGAATAATAGCGTAGTTCAGGGCTTTTACCAATTCATTTTTTTTATAGGTTTTGATCATGGCCAGTTTGCCTACTGGTGTCATCAGCGCACCGCCAAGTCCCTGAATGACTCTGGAAACGACCAGTTGTGTAAGATCCTGTGAAAGGGAGCAGAACACGGAACCCAGACTGAAAAGTACCAGCGAAAGAATGAAAGTTTTTCTGGTTCCGAATTTGTCCGCCAAAAATCCGCTGGCCGGCATGAACAGAGCCAAGGTGAGTACATAGCTTATGATGGCGTTCTGCATGTTTAGCGGAGATTCGTTCAGGCTTTCTGCAATAGATGGTAGAGCGGTATTCAGAATCGTGGAATCCAACATCTGCATGAAAATAGATGTTGCCATGATGATCGGAAGAATTTTTTTGATTTTGTCGTTTATCTGATTTGTATCTGTACGCATTTCATGAACGGAAAATAAAGAGATATTAATAAGCAGAAAAAAACCTGCCAGAAGCAGGTTTTGAAATTAATATTTTCTTGGTCGGTGTTCCACGTCCGTCCACGGACCGCCGTCTTTTTTGTACCTCACAAAGATGAAGTTTTCGAAATCTAAGGTTTTGTATTCAATATTATCGGAACCTATCTGAAATGCTCGGATATAAATATAATCGGCATCACTCTTCACTTTTCTGTCGCCCATTCTGGCCTCTTCGGGCACATAATTCGGGAACTTGTATTCCGGCAAAATCTCGTGAAGCAGTCTGTAGAAATCAGGATTCTTTTTTTCGTCCGGAATAATGCTTACAATTTTATGGTCTCTTTCATTAATCCACAAGTAATAGATTTTCTGTTCCGCAGTTTTCACATTTTCAGATGTGAAAGAATAAAGCTTCTTTGGCAGCAGGGTGACTATTCTTTCCGGTTTGATGACGTCGAAATACTTTTCATTCTGAGGATCCACATAGGTTTCCAGGTTGAGAGCCATGATAGGATTACTCCAGTCTTTGTTTTTAAGGTACTGATCCAGTGACAATTCGGCTTCAGCTCTGAATTTTTTATTTTCTTCAGATAAGTTTTTGGTAGGAATCTGTGGCGTAATTTCTTTCACAAAAGAATACAGCACCTTCGGCTTGATGCCATCCAGATGCGGATACGCTTTCAGTTGTTCCATTTTAGTGAGCCAGTAATATTGCTGATAGAAATCTTCTTTATCCTTAGATTTTACATTTTTATAAGAAACACCCAGTTTTCTGGAATTCATTACATTTTCAAACTTATTCTTCTGTGCAAAAGAAAAATTAAAGGCGAATAGTACAGCAATAAGTAGAGATAGGTTTCTTTTCATCTTTTATGAATATTTTATCATTGTTCAAATATAGTTATTTATTGGATATTTTTAAAAGCGAAATGTTAAAATTGAAATTATTATTCATTGAGACGGGTCTCCTGAAAGAAAATATGTTTAAGCCTATAAGATTCTTCTTTTGTTTTGTAATTACAACATTAAATCAGCCACTCGCTATTCCATTCGTTGTATCAAAGCCATGTAAAACCCGTCGTAGCCTTCGCTGGGCATGATGTTTTCTTCACGGATAAGGGTGTATTCCGGATTGTTTTTCAGAAATGAGGCTACCTGTTCATTATTTTCTGAAGGAAGCACGGAGCAGGTGGCGTATACCATTTTGCCTCCTATTTTCAGCATTTTTGAATAATCCTGAAGAATCTGCTGCTGCTCATTTTTTATTCTGTCGATGAAATCCTGATCGATTTTCCATTTGCTGTCCGGATTTCTTTTCAGAACACCCAGCCCGGAACAAGGTGCATCTATCAACACACGATCGGCTTTGCCGTGCAGCCTTTTGATGACTTTATTGTCTTCTATAACGCGGGTTTCAATATTGTGTGCTCCGGCTCTTTTGGCCCGGCGCTTCAGCTCGGCCAGTTTCCAATTGTAGATGTCCAGCGCAATGATCTGTCCCTTATTTTTCATTAATGCAGCCAGATGAAGTGTCTTTCCTCCGGCTCCTGCACAGGCATCCACCACGCGCATTCCGTCCTGTACATCCAGCATTTCCCCTATTTTCTGGGAACTGGCATCCTGAACTTCAAAAAGTCCGTCCTTGAAAGCTGAAGTCAGAAACACATTTTTTTTCTCTTCCAGTTGTACAGCGTCAGGATATTTTTTCAGAGGGAAACTTTCCACCTGTTCTTCGCGCAGTTCATTGACTAGCTCGTGAACAGAGGTTTTCAATGTATTCGCCCGAAGTACTGTGGGAGCCTGTTCGTTTAGGGCAATCATTTCTTTCTCCCAGTCCGAGCCCAGTTCTTTTTCCATGGTCTCTGCCAGCCATTCCGGTACAGAATGCTGAATGGCCTTGGAAGGGAAGGATGTTTTCTCTAATTTTTTCAGAATATCAGCCGTTTTGATCCCGTCGAATTCTTCAAATTTTTTATATTTTGTTTTGCTCCACAGCAGGTAGGCGAGGATGAGTTTATAGATATTGCCGGGTTTTACCCCTTCGCCCATGTAATATTCTAGGCGTTTTTTCCACCGGATGATGTTGTAAAATATTTCAGAAACCACAGCTCTGTCTTGGCTACCCCATTTTTTATGGGCTTTCAGCAGGCGTTCGATGACTTTATCTGCATATTTATTTTTCTCAAAAAAGGTTTCCTGCAGGGCATCGTGGATTCCTATCAGTAAGTTTCGGTGAATCAATTCCATGCGGCAAAAATACAAAAAAAATCCCGCGTGTGCGGGATTTTAAAAAGTGGCGGAGAAAGAGGGATTCGAACCCCCGGACCTGTTACAGTCAACAGTTTTCAAGACTGCCGCAATCGACCACTCTGCCATTTCTCCAAAAAAACAGATGTTCCGTTTTCAGTGGTGCAAATATAAAACTCTTCGTGGATAATGCAAAATATTTTAGAGGTATTTTCGTGAAGGCTGGGAGAGGAAATCTCTCGGCTGTCTGCAACCTTGCAAAAACTGAGAGAGGCACATTTGATGCTTAAGCATTTATGATAAAAAAAAATAATGATGCACTTTAGAAAAAACATTTTATTGGGTTGCATAGCTGGAGATTTATTGGGTTCCTCCTATGCGCACCGTCCGTATGAAATAGGGGATGAAAATCTTTTAAATCCAGACGCTACATTTTCAGATGAGACTCTTTTTGCAGATGCTCTGCTCACTGAAAAATGTGTTATAAAGCGTATTTGCCACTATTTTGGCACCTATGCCACTAAAAAGTTCACTTCTCCTTTTTTAGATTTTCTGATTGGAGGAGATCCTTATGCAATGAATCTATACAGCAAACCTGTGTTGTTGCGATTTATCCCCATTCCTTATATAGCTAATAGTTTTTGCAGCCTCCCGGAGATTTCCCAAACGGTGCTGGATGCCACAAAAAACGACGGAGGTTCACTTCAGGCGTCCCGTTTCATTACAACGGCTCTCTATCTTTGTATCTGTGGTTACAGAAAGAACGATATCAAGAATACGCTGGATCAATACATTCCCGGATACCGTCATACACAGACTCTTGAAAAACTAAGAAAATGCTTCAGACATCCGCTTCATGCTCAGTTTATTGCGCCTCTGGCTTTCCAAGCATTTATGGAAAGTGATTCTTATGAACACGCCATCCGAAATGCACTTGAAATTGGGGTCAGTCCTGAAGCTTTAGCTTCGCTATCCGCAGCCTTTGCCATGGCCTATTATCAGGAGATGCCTCAGGAGATAGCGGAATTTACCCTGATGCGCTTGCCGATGTCCTTTGTTGAAATTGCGCTGCAGTTTCAGGAACGGTTTGTATTGAATTAGTAAAACGCACAGAATTATTTTTAAAAAGCAGAGTTTATAATTTGTTGAAAATTATAAATATTTCGTTAGTTTTGTTGTGAAGCGTAATGAAAATTATTATAAATGTTTCAAATTAATTAAATAATTTGCCCGGTTAATGATGTAAGTCAAAAAGGATTTATATCTGAAATACCGGCTTCCAATATATATATATATATGATATTAACATGGTCATCACGACAGAATCTTGAAATTCAGTAGACAATTCCCTAAAACATTTATCTATCTTGAAAGTTCATCTTATTTACACCCCTGATGTTCATCCTCAGCTAATAGATGAAGTAGAGGAAATTCTGAAAAGTGTTTCAGGACCTATAGTGTTTGGCGTGAGGGACGTGAAATGGAAAGCCGTGCAACTCCAGCAGGTAAATCAGCAACACTATCGTTCTGATTTCAGATTTTTATTAGCATCTGAGGATAAGATTCAGCCTTATCGGGAAGCACTTGGTTATCCGTTAAGTTGGCGGGAGTTGTTTTTTCTTTGTGAGCAAGCGCGAATGTCTGAGGAATTCTCTCCGGAAGATTTTGTAATTCTGATTACCAACCGCAGAAATTCGATGAATTACTTCAGTATGTTCGATACTGGTGGAAAAAAAAATGCTTTTGTTCAATCTTCAGACTGGGATGTTTTCCTGAAGGCTTCAGAGTGTTTTCCGGTTGCATATGAAGTGGTGGCCAATCTCCTGAGAATCTTGATGAAATTTGATCTCTCTGAGAATATGGAAGTTAATTTTCATATGGATTCTATTGGATGCATGAACGATTTCTGTGAAAACAAAAGCCAGATTATCCTGAAATTAAGAACCGCTGATCTGTGTCTTTCCTGTCTTCAGCGTTTGGATGACAATGGCGTTGCTTCCGGAATAATTATGCGGTCGCTTGCCATTTTTGAGAAAATCAGGTCGCAGTTAAAATTCTCGCAAGGTTTATCCAGAAATGCAAAGCCTAAAAAACTGACCATTACTGACAAAGGAAAAATTCAGATTGGAGAATTGGAACTTCGTTTAACACCCTTAGAGAAAACGATTTGGGTTTTCTTTCTTTCACATCCGGAAGGGATACGTCTTGCTGAATTAGATGAATATGAGATGGAAATTTTTTCCTTATATCAGTTGATGAAAATAAGAACCGCACGGGAAAATATTCAAAAATTGGTAGATAATATTGATGGCAATTTCTCCTATAACAAATCGAGGCTCAACAAAAAAATACGAGATCAGATTGGGGAACCTCTTGCCCACTATTACTGCATTACGGGAATCCCCGGTGAGAAATTCTCTATTCCTTTGGAAAGAACATTTGTTTCAATGCCAGATGATTTCCAGGTAAATCAAGCTTAAATTAATGGTGCTTTTTTTTGTCCAAATCAGGCGATTGTTATATCATTAAGCTGCTTCCTTAACGCTCCTCATTGCAGGTTTTTAATAAAAATTTTATTTTTTTAAGCTCGTGCTTTTTTGCTATTCTGTAAAATCTCCCTACCTTTAAGCACCAATGAAATATGTGAAATGACAAAGAATACAAACGATTTCGGAATCGAAAAATCCCTTAAAAATTTAGGTATTACTTCAGAAAACTACGGCGTATCTGCCGGCGGAACTTCCTTCGGAAATGGCGCAGTTATCGAAAGCTTTTCTCCTACAGACGGAAAACTGATTGCCAAAATAAAGTCGGGAAATGAAGCCGATTATGCACAAATTATCAAAAAATCAAAAAAGGCTTTTCAGGAATTCAGAATGATGCCCGCTCCCAAAAGAGGAGAGTTGGTGCGGCAATTTGGAAATAAATTAAGAGAAAAAAAAGACGATCTCGGAAAACTCGTTTCCTATGAAATGGGAAAATCACTTCAGGAAGGCTTGGGTGAAGTTCAGGAAATGATAGACATTTGTGATTTCGCTGTCGGGCTTTCCAGGCAACTTCACGGGTTTACCATGCATTCAGAAAGGCCTTCGCACCGGATGTATGAGCAGTACCATCCACTTGGTATTGTGGGCGTTATTTCCGCTTTCAATTTTCCTGTTGCCGTATGGAGCTGGAACACCGCGCTTTCATGGATCTGTGGAAATGTGACCGTTTGGAAACCGTCTGAGAAAGTTGGTTTATGCGCCATTGCCTGTCAGAACATCATTGCCGAAGTTTTAAAAGAAAATGATATGCCTGAAGGTATTTCAGGAATGATTGTCGCAGATCACACCATTGGCCAAAAAATAGTGGACGATAAAAATATTGCGCTGGTTTCCTTTACCGGTTCCACCAAAGTGGGCAGAATGGTAGGAGCGAAAGTGGCAGAACGTTTCGGAAAATCCATTTTGGAATTGGGAGGTAATAACGCCATTATTATTTCTGAACATGCAGACTTGGATATGGCCATTATCGGCGCAGTTTTCGGCGCAGTAGGAACGGCCGGCCAAAGATGTACTTCTACCAGAAGGCTTATTATTCACGAATCCGTTTATGATGAAATGAAAAACCGACTAGTTCAGGCATACGGCCAGTTGAAAATTGGAAATCCGCTGGATGAAAATAATCACGTAGGGCCGCTGATTGATACCGATGCAGTGAAACAGTATGAAGCTTCTATTGAAAAATGTAAAAAAGAAGGAGGCAGGTTCATCGTAGAAGGTGAAGTGCTTTCCGGCAATCAGTACGCTTCCGGATGTTATGTAAAACCATGTATTGCTGAAGTGGAGAATTCCTACGAAATAGTGCAGCATGAAACTTTCGCTCCTATTTTATATATCATGAAATATAACACATTGGACGAAGCAATTGCCATTCAGAATGATGTTCCGCAAGGGTTGTCTTCTGCAATAATGACTCAGAATCTGCGTGAAGCCGAACTTTTCCTTTCCCATGCTGGTTCAGACTGCGGGATTGCAAACGTGAATATCGGAACTTCAGGAGCAGAAATCGGGGGTGCTTTTGGTGGTGAAAAAGAAACCGGCGGCGGCCGCGAATCTGGGTCCGATGTATGGAAATACTATATGAGAAGACAAACCAATACCATCAATTATTCTACAACATTGCCTCTTGCTCAGGGCATTAAGTTCGATTTGAGCGGTAATGAAAAAAAAGAAATTGATGCGGTGTAAAACATCACGAAGGCAAACGATGATCATGCTGAGCCTGTCGAAGCATTAAAACATGAAAACCTATTTTGTTTATATTGTTCAATGTTCTGATAATTCTTATTACAGGGATTACAAATCATCAATAACCAATGGGAATTATTACCTGGTTATCTAACAACAAATCATATCAATGAGGCTTCGACGACCGAAAGCCCAGCCTGACACCGACAAACCCATTAATAAAATATCGTCATTAAAAAGAATTAAATCCAAAAATAATAGTATGAACAACACAACTGCTTCGCAACCCGAAGTAATCAACAAAGTAAAACAAACCCTTTCCCGTCATATTCTTGCCGACGGATTCGATTTCGTAATGGATATTGAAAAATCGCAGGGATCATGGATTCATGATTCTCTCACTGGGAAAAATTATCTGGATATGTTTTCCATGTTCGGCTCCGCTTCCATCGGATACAATCATCCGTATCTCGTACAACATCAAAACTGGCTTGGGAAAATGGCCATTAACAAACCAACGCTTGCCGATGTATACTCTGAAGAATATGCAGAATTTATGGAGGTTTTTGAAAGGGTAGCCATCCCGGAACATCTTCAGTATGCGTTTTTTATTTCCGGAGGAACGCTGGCTGTAGAAAATGCGATGAAAGCATGTTTTGACTGGAAAACCCGTAAAAACTTTGAGAAAGATATCAACGTAGAAGGCGATATCTGTATTCATTTCCGCCAGGCTTTTCATGGCAGAAGCGGATATACTTTGAGCCTTACCAATACGTCAGATCCCAGAAAATATCAGTATTTCCCGAAATTCGATTGGCCAAGAATCATCAATCCGCATCTCACGTTCCCGATTACAGAAGAAAATCTGGAAGAAACCATTAAGAATGAGCAGTTAGCATTGCTGAATATTGAGGAGGCCATCCTTTCCAGCCCGAACAGAGTGGCGTGCATCATCATTGAGCCCATTCAGGCAGAAGGTGGCGATCATCATTTCCGGGATGAATTTTTCCGAGGATTGCGCGATCTCTGTGATCAGAATGAAGTATTGCTGATTTTTGACGAAGTGCAAACCGGCATCGGAATCACAGGGAAAATGTGGGCTTTTGAACATTTTACAGCAAAGCCGGACATCATTGCTTTCGGAAAGAAAACTCAGGTGTGCGGAGTCCTTGCCAACAAAGAGAAGTTTGACGAGATCCCGAATAATGTATTCCGTGAAAGCTCCAGAATTAATTCCACTTTTGGAGGAAACTTCATTGATATGATGAGGTTTAAACTGATTCTGGAAGTAATTGAAAAAGAAAATCTTTGTCAGAACGCAGAAACCGTCGGTAGTTATCTGTTGAACGGACTTCAGCAATTGGCAAAAAAATATCCTGACGTTATTTCCAATCCGAGAGGAAGAGGCCTGATGTGTGCTTTTGATTTACCGGACGGAGCACAACGCGACCGGATGCGCGAAATGTTGTACGAAGATCATCTTATCATTCTGCCGTGTGGCGACCAATCGCTTCGTTTTCGCCCACATCTGAATGTGTCGCAGGAAGAAATTCAGATTGCTTTGGATAAAATTGAAAAGTTGGTCAGCAATCATTAAAAATCATCAACCTGACTCTCTTCAAACTGTAGAGTCAGGTTTTCTTTTTTGAAAATTAAGAATAAAACGGCCTGAAAATTGCAGATTTTGTAATCTGTTAAAAATATTTTGTATATTTGCCACTGTATATCAGTGTTTTAAAAACCAACGATGACCAATCCTTTATTTTATGCAAAAATCCTGCTGTTCGGCGAGTACGGAATCATTGAAGATTCCAGAGGACTCACGCTGCCTTTCAGCTTTTATAAAGGAACGCTTAAATTTTCAGAACTTCAGTCAGATTTCGAGAAAAAATCTAACGAACATCTCAGGAATTATGCAGAATATCTGAAGGTTCTGACTTTGCCTGCCGGTTTTGAAGTGGATACTGAAAGTTTCATCAAAGACATCAATTCCGGATTATTTTTTGACAGCAATATTCCGCAAGGATACGGTATCGGAAGTTCCGGTGCTTTGGTGGCTGCAGTTTTTGAGAAATATTCCTTGAAAAAATACGATGCTGAAACCATTTCCAAAGACGATCTGAAAGCTCTGAAAAAAGTGTTTGGTTTACTGGAAAGTTATTTTCACGGCACCAGTTCGGGAATTGATCCACTCATCTGTTACATGAATCTTCCGATTCTGATTGAAAATAAAGAGAATGTTGACAAAGTAGCGATTCCCCAAAGTGAAGAAGGAAAAAAAGGCGCCATCTTTCTGATCGATAGTGGTACTGCCGGAGAAACCGGACCTATGGTACAAATCTTTTTTGAAAAAATGAAAACCGAAGGTTTCCGCAAAACACTGAAGGAAGAATTTATCCGCTACAACAACGCCTGCATCGAGTATTTTCTGAGTAAAGAAATGAATCCTTTTTTCAGGAATCTTAAAAATCTATCCGTTTGGGCTTTTGAACATTTTAAACCCATGATTCCGGAAAGCCTCTATAAAGCCTGGAAAAAAGGTATTGATACCAATGCTTATTATCTGAAACTCTGCGGAAGCGGTGGCGGAGGATACATTCTTGGTTTTACCCGCGATTACGAGAAAGCGGAGGAAATGCTTGAAGGTTTTAATAAGGAAGTAATCTACCGTTTCTAAGAAAAAAATGGGCACAGAAAACAGAACCTCAGCGGCTCCTGCTTCTGCTCCCAGAACGTTTTCATACCGGATTTCACAGTTGATTGGATTTCTGGTGGGAGCTCGTTTTTTCATGGCTTTACTCCTCACTTTTGCACTGTATGTTTCCACTTTTTTTCTGTTCAATCAGGAAGAAAATCTGCGTCAGTTTGTATTTGATTTCAGGGTTCATGGGATTATTTTCTGTGCTGTACTCAGTATTCTTGCAGGAGGAATTATCAATCAGTTTTATGATGTGGAAAAAGACCATCTCATCAAACCCTTTCGGACAAGGCTTCAAAGTTTCCTGAAACAGAAATATTTTCTGTACGCCTATATTATTCTGAACACCGTTTCCCTGGGCGTTGCATTTTTTATTTCCTATCGGGTTTTTCTTTTTTATCTGCTGTACCAGTTCCTGATGTGGTTTTACAGCCATAAACTCAGCAGATTGCTGATTCTCAATAATCTGACTTTCGTCGCACTCACCTTATATCCTTTTTTCGGAATGTTGGTGTATTACAGAACCTTTTCGGGTAAAGTTATGATGATGGCGGCGTTCCTTTTTCTGATGCTTCTTATGATAGATATCATAAAAGATACCCTTACTGCGAAAGTTGACAGAATTTTCGGATATACTACCATTCCCATTTATTTCGGAAGAAAAACTGCAAGTGTGATTGCTGTTTTTCTGTTGATTTCAACACTTCTGGTATCGGCCGTTATTCTTTACGGAATCGGCTTTTACAGAATAATGGGTTGGTATTTTGTAGCCGGATTTGCTGTAATTTTAACAGCAGTTTTCCAGATGTTTCGCAACACCAGAAACGCCAGATTTATTACTTTGAACCTTCTCAGATTGTGGATTTTTATCGGAATATTGGCCATGCTTGCTGACGGCATCGTTCAGAAATATTAATTTCCTTTTTTTATCCTGCAAACTATTGTTAAATTTGACATTAATTTTTTGAATCTTTATGTCAATCTTCAACGATACTCAAATCGCTTTTCAGCATAAGTCTACAGACCAGCTCAGAAAAGCGTACTGGATGTTCAAAGCCATCGAAAATCCGGCAGTCACCAATATTGGAATTGCGGCGTTAAATTTTACCATAAAAAACAACTTTCCTTTTGTGGAAACCGTGGTTCGCAAAACTTTATTCGATCAGTTTGTGGGCGGCGAAACCCGGGAAAAAAGCATGGAAGTGGTGAAAAAACTTTTTAAAAGCCATGTTGGGAGTATTTTTGATTATGCTATTGAAGGCAAGGAAGAAGAATCCGCATTTGATCATACCTGCGAAGAAATAAAACAAAACATCAAATTTGCCGAGGGAAATCCTGCCATTCCTTTTGTGGTATTCAAGCCGTCCGGTTTTGGGCGACTGAATCTTTATGCAGAAGTACAAGCCGGAAAAACACTTACCAGTAGTGAGAAAGAAGAATGGGAAAAGGTAAAAAAACGGTATGAAGACGTAGGGCAGATGGCTTATGACAGAAATGTTGTCCTCATGATCGATGCCGAAGAAACCTGGGCTCAGGATGCTGTAGATGAACTGGTGAATGGCCTGATGGAAAAATTTAATAAAGAAAAAGCAATCATCTGGAATACGGTTCAAATGTACAGAACCGGCCGCATCGAGTATCTGGAGCAGGATTTAAAACGCGCTTCTGAAAAAGGCTATTTTCTGGGATATAAATTCGTGCGGGGTGCCTATATGGAAAAAGAAAGAGAGCGGGCCGCAGAACTAAACTATCCGGATCCAATACAGCCTACAAAAGAGGCCACCGATGATAATTATAATGCCGCCATCAACTTTGTTATCCGTCATTTGGGAAAAGTTTCAGGGTATTTCGGAACTCATAATGAGAAATCCACGGAACTCGTGATGGACAGAATGAGGGAAAAAGGTTTAGCGAACGATCATCCTAATATTTATTTCGGCCAATTGTACGGAATGAGCGATAATATTACGTATTATCTTGGTGAAAAAAAATACAACGCTTCCAAATATCTTCCTTACGGTCCTGTGAAAGATGTGGTGCCGTATCTTACCAGAAGAGCACAGGAAAACACTTCTGTTGCCGGGCAAACCGGCCGTGAACTGATGTTGATTGATAAAGAAATCAAACGCCGGAAAAACGGAATCTAAAAGTTTGTGCGATAAGTTTGCAATTTGATAATTGATAGTAACGTAGCTGCGAAAAATCGCTGCTGTTACTCTTGGCATTACTATCATTCCCCGCGCAATTAAGGCAGGGTAGCTGCGACCTGTTAATACCAGGATTATGTTCCGCATTTATTTTGCTACTTTTGTAAGTACGATTAATTGCCGCCCGATTTTGAATTTTGCCCAAATCATTTTGCCGCTCAACCTGAAAGGAACCTTTACGTATTCGGTACCAGAGGAACTCGTTTCTGTAATCCAAATCGGGATGAGGGTATTGGTGCCTTTTCGGGGTAAGAAAATCTATACGGGAATCGTAGAAGAACTTCATTCCAATATTCCCGAAGCTTTTATTCCAAAACCCATCATCAATATTCTGGATGATGCGCCTATTGTGCCGCCACAACAATTGAAATTCTGGAAGTGGCTCTCGGAATATTATCTCTGCAATAAAGGTGAAATTTACCGCTTTTCTTTTCCGGGTTCGCTAAAACTGGAAAGTGAAACGTACTTGAAATTGAAACCCGGTGCGGTTATCGATCTTCAGCATTTGGATGTGAATGAATTGTATCTTATTCAGGCTTTGGAAGTCCGGCAGCTCATCAGTCTTTCCGAAATTGAAGCTTTTATACCCAAAAAGGAAATCGTAAAAACCATTCATTCGTTAATCGATCTTCAGTATATTGAAATCGATGAAAAAGTTTCCGAAAAATACAGGGCGAAAGAAATTGCTTATCTGAGGCTGAAAAATAAGGAAACATTGGTTAGTCAACTGCCGGAAGTTTTACTCCAGCTAAAACGTTCGCCGAAACAGAAAGAACTTTTGCTCCTCATTTTGGAACATGATACCGCCAATTCTGAAAAACCGCTCCGGAAATCCGAAGTTTTTGAATCAGGAAACTTTGCGAACGCACCATTGAAGTCATTGATCGAGAAAGGTTTCGTGGAAGAATTTTATCTTCAGAAAGACCGGCTGGAAGCGTATGAAGGAGAAACGGAAGCAGTGGAACAACTCACAGAAGTTCAGCAACAGGCAAAATTGCAGATGGATTTGGCTTTTAATGTCGGGAAAAATGTGCTCCTGCATGGAGTGACTTCTTCAGGGAAAACACATCTTTATTTGGATAAAATTGAAGAAACGATTTCAGAAGGTAAAAATGCTTTGCTGTTGTTGCCGGAAATTTCTTTAACAAAACAAATGATCCAAAGATTAGAGAAAAAGTATGGAAAAAGACTTGGATTTTACCATCAGAAACTCACCGATTTTGAAAAAGTGGAAGTCTGGAGGAAAGTCCGGAATAACGACCTCAGCATTCTTATCGGAACCCGGAATGCACTTTTTCTCCCTTTTCAGAATTTAGGCCTTATCATTGTGGACGAAGAGCACGATGCGGCGTATAAACCGAAGGAAGTCAGTCCTTATTTTAATGCAAAAGATGCGAGCCTGATTCTGGCGGAATTTTATCAGGCAAGAGTCATTCTCGGATCTGCAACACCTTCTGTGGAAAGCTATTGGCTGGCGGCGAGAGATAAATTGAAGTATATTTTTCTGGCAAAACGTTTCGGTAATGTGGCACTTCCGAAATTCAAGTTATTAAATTTTAAAGAAGACCGGGATACAAAGCATGTGAAAGGGAATTTTTCTCTGAGAAGTATTGAAGCCATTCGGGAAACTCTGGAAGAAAAAAAACAGATCATGATTCTGCACAACCGAAGAGGGTATGCAAATGTAGTGGAATGCAGCAGTTGTGGATATGCAGCGTATTGCTCCAATTGTGATGTGGTGATGACATATCACAAGTTTTCGAACGAGCTGAAGTGCCATTATTGCGGTCATAAAGCATCAAAACCTTCCACGTGTCCAAAGTGTTTTTCGGAACATATTACCGCTCGCGGAGTGGGAGTGGAGCAGATTTACGAAGAAGCAGCCCGGCTTTTTCCCGATGCCTCGGTGGAAAGAATGGATGTCGATTCGATGCGCAGAAAGTTTGCGTATGAGCAACTGTACGAAAAAATAGAAGAAGGAGAAACTGATATTATTGTCGGAACACAAATGATCTCCAAAGGATTGGATTTCGATCATATCGAACTCGTGGTCATTCCCAGAGCGGATCAGTTGCTGTATATTCAGGATTTTCGTGCTGAAGAAAAAGCATATCAGCTGATTCATCAGGTTTCCGGAAGAGCAGGCAGAGTGTCGGGTGCGGGTGAAGTGCTGATTCAGACTTATCATCCGGAACATCCTGTGTTTAAGCTTATTCAGGAAGAAGATCCGGGAAATATTTACCATTATTTTCTGGAAGAGCGCAGAAAATTCAATTATCCGCCATTTACAAAAACCATTCTCATAGAATTGAAACACCGAAAAGAGGATAAAGCAGATCGCGCCTCGCAGTTTTTGGGCTCGGTTCTGAAAAAATATTTACCTCAGGAATGTATTTTTGGCCCTGAAAAATCACCTGTCGGGAAAATCAACCTGCTGTATCAGTATCAGATTTTACTCAAGCTTCCCCGTGGAAAAAAATATAAAGATTTCAAGAATTTTGTAATGCTCAGTCTGGAAGAATTCGACGAAATCACTGGTTATCACAGCGTGAAAAAGAATATTTTTGTCGATTTTTAACAAACTTTAACAGTATTTTGCGTCTTTTAAGCATGTTAAAATGCTGGTTTTCAATTATAATTTTTACATTTGAACCGTGGAGCAACGTTTTGCATTTGACGATGCTCTGTTTAACATAATGCTCTCTGAATCATCCAAAAGATTCAAATGAAGAAAAAGATAATGATGAACACACTGAAAAATTATATCACAGGAGCCGCCCTGATGGTTTCTGCATGGGGAATGGCGCAACTGCACACAATAGCAGAGAAACATTATCCGGCCATGTATGAAAATCAGACCAGACAATTGCCTTCTCCTTCTGCTACCCCTGAAAAAATTACGCTTTCTGCAAAAGAACTGGTAGATATCAATATCAATACCATGATGAGCGATCCCGTATTGCGAAATGCCGATTGGGGATTTGTAGTTTATGATCCGAAAACAAAGAAAATAGTTTCTTCTTACAACGAAAATTCAGCTTTTATTCCCGCTTCTACCACCAAACTTTTGACTACAGAAACAGCATTGAGCATGTTGGGCGAGAAATTTCGATGGACTACCCAACTTGAGTTTTCGGGTGAAGTGGATGATGCAGGAAATCTGAACGGGAACCTTTATGTAATTGGCAGCGGCGATCCTTTTATTGGAACAGGAAAAGCTGGATCGAGCACATATAGTACTATTTCAAAAGATTTTATGTACGCTCTGCAGGAAAGAGGGATCAAAAAAATCAATGGAAATATTATTGTTCAAACAGCAATTTTTAAAGAAAATAAACTGGCGGTGCTCCCTGCCAATGTGGTTTGGATGGAACATCATAATTATTACCTTCCCGTAGGAACTACTTTGAGCATTAATCCAGCCAACGAGCGAGTTATTGCCAAGAAATTTAATCCATTTGAAGAAAAGACCAAAAGATACTTTTATATTTCTCCCTATATCAACAAAATGGTATACGCCGAGCAGTTCGACGGCGGTTCGTTAACTACCAAAATTGCAGATGCTCCCTATTCATTGGCGAACAGTTTGAGAACAACATTGGTGAAAAACGGAATTCCGGTTTCTGGAAAAGTGGAATCCAGAATCACCGATAAAGAACCTGAACTCCGGCATTATATCACCGCCTACAAATCTCCTGCACTTGCAGATTTGGTGTACGATATCAATCACCGCAGCGATAATGCGCTTTCAGAAGCACTTTTAAGAACATCAGGATTCTATAAAAATGGGGATCAGACTTTGGAATCCGGTAAAAACACAGTGACTTCTCACCTTGCGGAAGTAGGTTTTGATATGAATGGACTCAGTTATTCCGATGGAAGCGGATTGTCCAGAAATAATATGGTGACTCCCATTTCTCAGGTGAAATATCTGACCTCTATTATGGATCAAAAATACTACCAAACCTATTTCGATTCTTTGCCAATTGCAGGACAAACCGGAACGCTGAAAAGATCGTTTTTAACCATCGGGAACGGACAGGTATTTGCCAAAACAGGAACGCTCAACAAAGTGAAAACGCTTGCCGGATATATAAAAACCAACACCGGCCGAACCCTTGCTTTCTCTCTGTTGATCAACAATTATGCGGGTTCTGTGGATCAGGTTAAAAACAGAATGGAAAGGATTCTGGAGCCGGCATTGGAGCTTTAAGTACACGAAATTTTCTTAACCTTTAATGAGTTTTGCCAATTCTGAAAGTGAATCGGGAAATTGTTACGTCTATATTCTTTGTGACATGACTCTTTTGATAATTGTTAAAAGGCATTGTTCTCTTTTTCTAAAATACCGTTTCATTAAATTTTCAGGAGTTCAGGATACAAAACAAAATTCTTTACTTTTGCCTTCATGAAATTCCCATATAACATTCATATTGCGATTATTTTATCAGCCATACTGTTCAGTTCGTGTGCTGCTCAGGAAACTGTTCGTGAAAGAAAAATTATTGCACAACCGGCTCAGCAAACAAAAATACTTCAGGATAACACTTTGTCCAAGGTTCAGTTACCAAAGGCAGAGCGTGAATTCCGTGCAGCCTGGATTGCTACAGTTGCCAATATCAACTGGCCTTCGCGCAATAATTTGACCACGGCGCAGCAAAAACAGGAAGCAATTACTATTCTGGATATGTTGCAGGAAGCCCATTTCAATGCGGTTGTTTTTCAGGCCCGGCCATCTGCCGATGCATTCTATAAAAGCGAACTGGAACCTTGGTCGTATTTTCTGACGGGAAATATCGGAAAAGCTCCGAATCATTTTTATGATCCGTTGGAATTCTGGATTTCCGAAGCACATAAACGTGGAATGCAACTGCATGTGTGGCTGAATCCTTATCGGGCACATCACACTACAGGTGGTGCCGTAACGGGAGAAAGTATGGCCAAAAAGATGTCTGAAGCTACTTATAAACTTCGCAACGGAATGTATTGGATGGATCCTTCCGATGATAAGGTACAGGATCATGTTTCCAGCGTCATCAAGGATATTGTGAAGCGGTATGATATCGATGCCATTCATATTGATGATTATTTTTATCCGTATAAAGAGTACAACGGTGGGCGCGATTTTCCGGACCAGCGCACCTGGAATGCTTATCTGAAAGTAGGTGGGACACTTTCCAAGGCCGACTGGCGCAGAGCTAATGTGAATAAGTTCATTAAGAGAATTCATGAAGAAATAAAAGCAGAAAAGCCACAGGTGAAATTTGGGATTTCTCCTTTTGGAATCTGGAAGCCCGGATTTCCTGCCGGTATTACAGGGAGTTCCCAATATGACGAACTGTACGCCGATGCAAAATTATGGCTGAATGAAGGCTGGTGCGATTATTATGCGCCGCAACTCTACTGGAAGGAAGAGGGGCCCCAAAGTTTCAGTGCATTACTGAAATGGTGGGAATCTGAAAATGTAAAAAATATTCATCTCTGGCCCGGACTCAACACCGTTGGAATTAAAAATGTTCCTGACAGGCCAGCTGAAATTATAAAGCAAATAAAAATTACCCGAAATGTGCTTCCTGAAAGTAAAGGTGTCATTCATTACAGCATGGACGGCATCTCCAAAAGCCCGGCAATGCTGAAAGCCCTGAAAGAAATTTATAAGGAAAAAGCGCTGGTTCCGGCAAGTCCGTGGATCAAAACAAAACCTTTGACAAAACCCCAACTGACACTTCAGCAAGCAGGAAATGAAGTTCATATTCGATGGAGTTCTTCGGAAACATCGGAGGTTTTCAAGTGGATTTTATATTCAAAATATGGAAACGACTGGCAGTATGAAATTCTGGAACGTTCCGAAGTTTCAAAAAACCTTGAGTTTTCACAATCAGGGAAGAAACTGAATGCGGTAGCCGTGAAAGCGGTCGACCGTTTGGGAAATGAATCGGAGTATGATGCAAAAGCTATTCGTTAAGAGCATGTTCAAATGAAGTTTGAGGAATTAAAAACCTTTCTGGACGAAAAAGCTGATCAATACAATCATTCTGGTTTTATTGAAAAAGATCCCATCAGCATTCCACATCGTTTCGTGCTGAAACAGGATATTGAAATCAGTGGTTTTCTGACCGCTACGATTTCTTGGGGAAACCGGAAATCGATATTAAATTCTGCAGAAAAAATGCTCGGCTTTATGAATCATTCTCCTTATGATTTTGTTTTAAATGTTTCCGAAAAATATTTAAAAAGCCTTGAGGGAAAGCCTGTGCACCGCACCTTCAACGGTGAGGATTTTGCAGAATTTATCAGAAACCTGAAAAGAATTTATGCAGAATATGGCAGCATGGAACCTTTGTTCTTTCCTCAGGAAAATGAATCCAGTTATTATCATGCTTTGGACCGATTCAGAAATGTGTTTTTGGGAAATGCAGATCACCGCAGCCGAAAACATGTGAGTTCTACCTATAAAAATTCTTCCGCAAAACGGCTGATGATGTTTCTGCGATGGATGGTACGCCAGGACAACAAAAAAGTGGATTTTGGAATCTGGAAGCTGCACAGTCCGGCTCATCTTTCTGTGCCGCTGGACGTTCATACGGGAAATGTTTCCAGATCTTTGGGTTTGGTGATTCGGAAGCAAAACGATTGGAAAACCGTAGAAGAACTAGATGTAATCCTCCGAAAAATGGATGCTGCCGATCCTGCAAAGTATGATTTTGCCTTGTTTGGGCTTGGCGTTTCAGGAGCATTGTAGGTAAAAAAAGCAACAGAAAAGGTCAGCCACTTATCTTTTGTTTCTGCTGTAGGCATCTCCACTATTAAGCAAATTCACACAAAAAATCCCGGAACATTTTACCCCGACCCTAAAAGGAGCTGTTCCGGGATTTTTTCCTCCTACTGAAGAAACCACTGTGAAAAAACAAACCTTCTTTCAGGCTGAGTCCGTCGAAGCCTTCCGTCTTTTAAGCAAATCAGCAAATTTGCAAATCAGCAAATTCGCTATTACTAAACAATTAACCGATTAATCAATTAACCAGCAATCAGCAAATCCGCAAATTCGCTTTTTAACCAATTAACCGATTAACCAATTAACCTATTTCTTCACTACTTTCCCTGCCGTAGCAAAGTTCTCACCCTGCACTTTCACATAATACACTCCGGTGGCAACACCACTCATGTCTATCGTAAAATTCCCGCTGAATATACCCTGCTTCATCAACCTGCCGTCTGCAGTGATCACTTCGTAAGAAACCAGCTTTTCTTTAGTTTTAATATGAAGAACATCACTTACAGGATTCGGGTAAAACACCACATCCGTTTGCTTTACCGGGGTTTCTGTTGTGTTCATTTGGGAGCAGGCAGATTTAGCCAGCTTGGTTACGAAAAAGTTGGTTTTATCTACAATAGGGCTGGTGATGGTAGGAATCCCATCATTGGGATCTGTAAATAACTCATGTTGGAAAAACCCTCCTAACAGATAATTCCCGTCATTATCCACTGCAATGGCGGTAAACTCATCCTGATAACCGTAGCCGGAACTTATTTTATGAAAACCTACGATATTGCCGTTATCCTTATTGAGGCGGATCAGCAGTGGGCTGTTCTGATCATTCAGAGGCATATTCATGGAATGGTTATCCCATTTCTCCAAAAAAGCCCCTTTGACCATGGCGATTTCGTTCCCGTTTTGGGCTATTTTAATCTTTTCTCCTGTATAACTTAGCCACGTGAAACCATGATCTAAAGAAGTGGCCGACTTTGTCCAAAGAATAGTACCATCCTGCGTAAGTTTCATTACGTAGGGATTTTGGAGATGTAAATTAGCAGTCATAGGAGTAGTACCAAAGTACGTATTGAGATTATTCCCGTAATTTAAATACCAGCCTGTGATGTATAAATCATTAGATAAATTGTCTTTTTTTATGTCGTAAATTTTATGAAAAGGATCTGCGGTTGTAGGGCTACTGAATTCTTTACTCCATAACAATTGACCGTTGGTCTCGCTGAAAGCAATAAGGAAAGCGTCATTCTGAAATGTTGTCGTTCCGTAAGTTAAAGGATTATAATTAAAGCCAGGAGTCATTCTTGTACCTGCTAAATAATAGATGCTTAATGTCTCATTATATAACAACTTAACTTCCCCGGCCCTCCAGCCAGTGGTAATGTTACCAGTCATCGGTAGTGGGATTGGATTTTGTTGCGGCACCATAGTGCCGTTTTGGTATTCAAACTTAACTAAATAATATTTGAAAACATCAGCATAGTTGGGCGGCACGGTAATTAAACCGTCCAAATGGGTACCTTCCTGAAATCCTAATATTGCATGAATATTATGGTTGCTGTCCATCGTCCACACCTGATTGTCTGCATAAAGAGTATCAGAAGTGGGTATTCCCTGTAGAGGCTTACTCCATTCCAGAGCACCGTTGGAAGTGCTGTATTTCAGTAGAAATGCCGACCGGAAGCCCTCATCCGGTGTGTTTCCGTAAGGATAGCTCAGTTGTATTTTAGGCAGCACCACATTATCGTCCAGATGAACTTGGGGAAAATGAGGGGGAGCATTTATATTTACTCTATTGATTACATAAAACATCATGTACAATCCGCCGTTATTGTCCACGCTTATTTTCCACGCCTGCTCGTAATCCTGATACCCTCCGATGGTTTTTGTCCATCTTAGGTTTCCGTTACAGTCTAAAGAATAGAGCAATAAATCTTTGTCGTGATAGTGGGTAACGGGTACCCCTCCCACCTGAGGATTATTGGGATACAGTGAGGTCAGGTAATAGCTGTTGTTGTTATTGTCCACCACTATATCTCTAATCATTTCATCTTTGCCCATATTAATTCCGCTTCCGTAAGATCCAACATAACCCCCGCCGGGCTTTGCCCATTGCCAGTTATACGTTTGTGCAGGCAACAAAGCGGGCAGAAATATAAAGATTGTAAAAAAGTATACTATTTTTTTCATAAGTAAAAATTTTCAGTTAAAATTAATCATTTAATGGGAAACATAAAAAGAAAATATGCTTAACAATCAAAAACATACATATAACAAATTCCGGCTTAATAACTTTGGCAAATTTGGGTTCCACTTCAAGACTTATACTTGGCGTCATCTTATAGAAAAATTACTGTAAAGATTCGCGTTTGATAATAATTGGGATAATTTTTTTAGCCATACCTATATCTCTGCATCCATTGGCATTCAACAGTATCGGCCAGTAATTCCCCGATTGCGTAGGGGTAAAACTCTGGGTATTGGGTGCACCCGGTACCGGTTGGTCATCATTCATCCAGATATAACTGGACGGTGAAGGAGTTCCAGGAATTAAATTTCTGAACGTAATCAGGGGTTTTACGGAGCTCGATTCATCTACACTGTAACCATTTATCGGGTTAAGTAGACCCTCGTACTTTGCTTTCTGCACAGCAACTAAATTTGTCTTTGAAGTAAATTTACATTTTAACGGAGTGGTTACTGTTAATGAAAATAAGGATGGGTAAATGCTATTTATGGTGATAGGATGACTTCCACTTGTCGCATACACACCCGTTCCGCTAAATCCAATATAGTAGGAATTCGCAGGATCATATCCCGGGATATTCACGGTGATGACACTCTCTGAACACACCGTTCCTCCCGTTGGATCCGGGGAAAGGGTAAAGTTCATGTCAGGCATTGCCGGCATTGTAATGTTCTCCGTAATGCTGCAGGGCAACAATCCCGGCGAAGTGAGCGTCAGGGTCAGCTGATAGGTTTGTCCCGGTGTCAGGCCACTAAACGTCGCACTTTGCCCGCTGCCGTTCTGTGGTGGCTGTCCGCCTCCGGTCAGTTGGTAACTGTACGTCACCGCATTGGCTGAGACTCCGAAAAGCGAGGAGATGTTATGCGCGGTTAGTGTATAGGCACTTGGGTTCACGCCACCGCATCCGATCACATATTTCAGCTTAGGCTGGTAAGGCTTGATTACCTGTGCAGTCCTGATCAGCACACAACTGCCGTAAGTGGCTTCCACCTGCACCACATTGACTCCCGCAAGGGTAGTGGTCATGGAATTGGTGGCTCCGGTGCCCGGTACTACATTGCCGTTCAGCTTCCAGACAATGTTGCTTGGGGCGGTAGTGAAGGTAACCTGTGCATTGATGGTATTACAGGAACCCAATGAAGCGGTTACTGATAGATTCGGACTGGGAGTTACAGTACATCCGCCGGTAGAACCGCAGTCCTGTATTACCGAAACGGCATTGGACTTCACAAGGCATCCGTTCACATCAATCACTTCTACCCAGTACGTGCCAAAAGGATTAGGGCCGGTGATGGTAAAGGACGTCATATTGGTGCCTTGTGCCACCACGTTGCCGTTCTTCATCCATTTAAAGAAACTGGAGGCGGTAAGGCCGGTGGAGAAATTGGCTTGCAAGGTGTAAGGCTGGAAGGTACTTCCGGTAC
>NZ_QPIE01000019.1 GCF_003336205.1 Chryseobacterium lacus | reverse complement strand
AAGTGTAGGTTCCGCTTCCCGTAACACTACCTGCCGGATGGGTACTGCCATTGGCAAATTCAAAAAGCACATGGGCACTTTGGCCCGCCGGAAGGTTGGAAACAGTAACGGTGAATGAAAGGTCGCTGCCGGGACAGATGGGAGCGGCATTGGCAAAAGCAATCATCGGAGTCGTCCTCAGCTGCACCTGAACAGGAATATAATGGATCTTGCCACATTTTACGATTTTCAGCTGCAAAACTCCGTTAGGGTTGGTAGAGATTTCATTAAAATTCACCGTGACGGATGAAGTTCCCTGTCCGCTGACGAAGCTTCCGAAATTGGACGGCGAAAAAATCCATTCCATGGAATCGGGGACGATGCCGTTCAGATTGGCGGTGAATGTCTGGCTGGAACTCGGGCAGTACAGGCCTCCTGAAGGTGGCGTAACGGTGATGGTTCCCATGTTGAAAGCCTCTACAGGTAAGGTAACCGGTGGGGAAAGACACCCTATCGGATCAAGGCTGCGGTTTCGTACGGAGACACTGAAAGGGCCAGCACCGGTAAAAATCACCGTAATGCTTTGCCCGGTATTGCTTCCCTGGATGGTACCTCCTGTCACTTCCCATACGGGAATGGCTCCGCTGTCAAGACTGCTGAGGCTGTACGTTTGTGGAATTAACTGGCATACCTTGTCGGGCCCTGTGATGCTGCCGGTAGGAGCGTCAGGCACCTTAACGGCTTTTACAATCTTGGCATCTCCCATGCAGCCGCCTGGCTTGCTGGCATAAATGGCATAGGTGCCTGCAGTATTGAACGTATGAGTAAACGGCCCGTTGACATTATTATAATTTTGGGTCGTATTGTTATACACTACCGTCCAGTTGTTAACACCTCCCGGGATGCTGCTGAAAGTCAGGCTGCTGCCCGTACATACAGTATCCGCTCCTCCGGTAACGATGACAGGGGAGGTCACATTAATTTCAAATCGCGCAGAGCCTCCACACCCCAGCAAAGTATTCACGTACTCCGCTCTGATCTCAAATGTGCCGGATTGCGATGCCTTCACCATAATCTCATTTCGGTGAGGGGTATAGGACAACTGTACCGAAGGATCATTGGTACTCCATAATACCGAAGTAG
>NZ_QPIE01000018.1 GCF_003336205.1 Chryseobacterium lacus | reverse complement strand
CTAGAGGCACGATTGAGAAACTTGTTAGTCCTTAACTCCTCCGGAGATTTTTTTTTGTAGCCATTTTATATGTTTTTTAGGGTTTAATAAAAACAAAATTACTAAAACGGTGAATGGGAAAAGCTACCGGAGGTTTAGTTCAACACGGTATTTCTATTAGCGGGGTTGAAGTTTACATCATCAAGATTTTCGCTAGTTGTTCTTTTTGTGATATTTATAGAAACAAGTTATCATAATCCCCGCCAACAGAAATACCCAACCGTTACCAGCAACTTTATGACGACTGCAACTGACATAATGAACATCTTAGAAAAGTATAATACAGGACATCGTTTTTTTATAAACCTTGATTTTGACAAGGGCGAGAAAATGACCGGACTATTACTTTCCGACACGATATTTGAGAATTGTTGCTTTTCGGTTGACTTTTCGCAAACAGACTTCACAAATGCAAGGTTTGCCAATTGTAATTTAAAATGTAGCGACTTCTCACAGTGCAATTTGACAAATACCATTTTTGAAAACTGTTCTCTTGAAGGCACTGAATTTAACAATGCAAAAATTGACGGAACAAATTTGAATAATTGCCGTTGTTACGGACAAGTGGTTATGCTCAATAAAACAACTGGAGAACTTGAAACATTTAAAGACCTTTTGGTTAAAGAGTTATATGATAATGTTCCTGAGTTCAGCAAAATGACAGACCATTCAGATGACGAATTACAATATGCAGTATATGGCGAACTTAGTCTCAGGCTATTTGACGACATTACAACAAATAATGAGCCGACAGACTTTGCAAAAAAGTGTTTTCAGTTCTTCAACTTACTTGGCGACAGACAAGACGAAAACATTGACAACTTACTTGTTGTTGGAATATATGAAGGTCTATATGCAAGCAAAAAGTGTAATGACATAGCCCGACAACTACTGAATGGACGGAATAGGAAAGTTTACGAACACTGGATGATAAATGGAAATATACGAGCTGAATATTGACAAAAGAAAAGCTGCTGGTAATAACTAAGCTTTCGTCTTGTCCGCAGGACACAAGATGAAAGCCTGTTGAACGGAACCTTCGGGAGCTTTTTTGGCAGTCTATGGAGTTATCGTTTTTAGAATTTAGATACACAAAGCA
>NZ_QPIE01000017.1 GCF_003336205.1 Chryseobacterium lacus | reverse complement strand
AGTGAACTTGTCAGAAGAAGAACTCTTACATCTTCGTTTTTCTCCGACCATTCTATAATTGTTCTTAACTTTTCTTCTCTGACTTTCATTTTGTTTGGTTCGGTTTTACTATGTCGTACAACGTTTTGCAGCTTGGCGAAGTGGCGGATTTAGAAGCACTTATTTTCAATTAAGCACTAAAGTTTATTAGAAATCCGAATGTTCAATTTAGCACTGAACCCGCCATTTTGCCAAACTGTTGTTGGCAGAAGTTTATTTTTGTCGTTTCTGTTTTTCTTCAAGTTCTGGAAGTTGCTTTTTATATTCTTCAACATTCCAAATTATGTCCCAACGTTTGACATAGTCAGCAAGTAAACCAAGTCCTACTTCTGCTCTTCGCTTGTCAACATTGTCTGGGTCGTCAAGTGGCAAAACGTAACTTTTATTTGTAACATTGTCATAACCAATTTGGCTACCATATATTTGTCTTTTTCCTTCGCCAAGTGCTACTCTGTCTTCCAATAATGCTAATGCACTTCCGCTTGCATTTTTATTCTTAACCGCTTCTCTCATCATTGGAAGATATTTTTGTTGAGTTTTCAGGTCTGAGTGTTGGATTACTAAAAACAATGTTTGATTAGCCTGTCCACCAACCTTGTCTGCACCAACCCAACCATACTTGTCTAAAATTTCCGTTACTTTTATCAAGTTAATACTGTCTTTATACATCATAATTTTGCCCAAACTATCAACTTGTCTACTTTCACGTCCAAATTCTTTTTCTGCGGAAATATATTCTCTTCGTATTTGTTGGTCATCTTCAAATATTGCAATTAGTTTTGCTTGAAGGGGTTTGTCATAATTTGCTTCTCGTTTATCAACGATTAATTGCATTTCAGAAACAAGTTTTTCCCATTTTTTGTTTGTATGCAATGTAGTTAAATCTGCATCCGATTTTAAATGTCTAACATTAGACCAACCATTTTTTAATGCAAGATTTAACCACTTAAATGCTAATTTTTTGTCTCCCAATAATGAGGCAGAACAACCTGCATTATAAAAATCGTTACCACTCTTTTGTTCAAGTTTAAAGGCTTCCTTATACTTTTCAACTGATTTCTTATATTCTTTGTTGTTGTAAAAAGCATCTGCTTCAGCAACAATAGATTTGTAAGTCTGTCCAAAAGTTAATGAACAAATAAAAAGTAAAAATGTCGTGATAATCTGTTTCATTGTGTATGTCGTTTTAAATTTCTGCCAACGGGAAACGCATTGGCGAAGTGGCGGATAAATTGAACCGAAAGTTCAATTTAGCAGTGACGTAGCCGATGTGTTTCCACAGAAGCTAAATTATTAAAAAAAAGCTGAATGTGGGACACATTCGGCGGAATAAAAAGCACAAAAGTTGAATTTTGAACTTAACCCGCCATTTTGCCAATGCGATGTTGAACTAAACCTCCGGTAGCTTTTCCCATTCACCGTTTTAGTAATTTTGTTTTTATTAAACCCTAAAAAACATATAAAATGGCTACAAAAAAAAATCTCCGGAGGAGTTAAGGACTAA
>NZ_QPIE01000016.1 GCF_003336205.1 Chryseobacterium lacus | reverse complement strand
ATTTACTGATTATCCGTTTATGCACCTGTTATATTCGCAATTACTAGTCTGTCAAAGAGTTTGTCTCCAAAATACCGTCTGTTTAATTTGTAAATAAACTCGTTGAGATACAACTGTAAGTATTTCCTTTTGATTTTATGGTAGTTGCCCAGCAATGTCCGTTTTGCATTACTGATTGCGATATGCACCCATTTGAGTGTTTCCTTGGTGGTTTTGGCGTCTGATTTCTCGGTGACGTGCAATTCCACCAGATCGGAGATGTCAACGTAAGAAGTGCTTTTGTCCGAAAATACGATGGCATCATCCTCCATGCAGTCCCTGACCACGCCGTTGATTCCTTCACTTTGATGGCTATCCAGTACCCTGGCCTTGAAATAACGCACATGCTTCTCCTTTTTGCCCGTTTCGATATCTTCCAACGGGGTGCTTTCGGCCATCACCGCAACGTTCTGCTTTCCCTCGGCTCCCCGGCCACGTGTACCCTTGCCTCGCTCGATTTCCTTACTGGCCACCGAAAAGTTAACGAATTCTTGCGGTTTCTTTCAGCGCCGCCAATACCGCCAGCCCGTCGCGCAAGGGGCGCGGCTCGTGTGTGCGGATGAAGTCAGCTCCACCTGCGGCGGCGGCAAGCTCTGCAGCGAGTGTCGCGGCCCCGACATCCCCCGGACCACGGCCTGTGAGCGCGCGCAGAAAGGATTTGCGCGAAACAGACAGAAGCACCGGCAAATCGAAGCGCAGCCGCAATTCATCGAACCGCGCCAGCACCGAGAGCGAGGTTTCGGGAGCAGCCCCCAGAAAAAACCCCATGCCGGGATCAAGGACAAGGCGGTTGCGTTTGATACCGGCACCCGTCAGCGCCGCGATGCGCGCGTCAAAGAACGCCGCAATGTGATCCATGATGTCGCCAGCGGGTGCCTCGCGCCGATCTGCCTGCCCGTCTTGCACCGAATGCATAACGACGAGTTTGGCAGATGATTTCGCCAATTGCGGATAGAACGCAGCGTCTGGAAAACCGCGAATATCATTGAGATAGGCCACACCACGCGACAAGGCATAGGCTTGCGTCGCGGGTTGATAACTGTCGAGCGAGACGGGAATGCCATCTGCCTTGAGCGCGTCCAGCACCGGCGCGATACGCGCGATTTCTGTGTCGGACGAAACAGGCGCGGCGTCGGGATTGCTGGATGCCGGACCGAGGTCGATCACATCTGCCCCCTCGGCCATCAGCTTACGCGCCTGCGCAATGGCTGCGTCTGGCGCCAGATACCGGCCTCCATCGGAGAAACTGTCCGAGGTTATGTTGACGATGCCGAAAATGATGAGCGATTTATTCATGGGGGCTTCTATAATAATACCTAAAATCCGCAGGTAGTTAATTAGGATGTTTAAAGATTCTGATTATCCGTTTATGCACCTGTTATATTCGCAATTACTAGTCTGTCAAAGAGTTTGTCTCCAAAATACCGTCTGTTTAATTTGTAAATAAACTCGTTGAGATACAACTGTAAGTATTTCCTTTTGATTTTATGGTAGTTGCCCAGCAATGTCCGTTTTGCATTACTGATTGCGATATGCACCCATTTGAGTGTTTCCTTGGTGGTTTTGGCGTCTGATTTCTCGGTGACGTGCAATTCCACCAGATCGGAGATGTCAACGTAAGAAGTGCTTTTGTCCGAAAATACGATGGCATCATCCTCCATGCAGTCCCTGACCACGCCGTTGATTCCTTCACTTTGATGGCTATCCAGTACCCTGGCCTTGAAATAACGCACATGCTTCTCCTTTTTGCCCGTTTCGATATCTTCCAACGGGGTGCTTTCGGCCATCACCGCAACGTTCTGCTTTCCCTCGGCTCCCCGGCCACGTGTACCCTTGCCTCGCTCGATTTCCTTACTGGCCACCGAAAAGTAACCCTCATCCAGTTCTATCATCCCTTCCAGTGTATACCTTGCATCCCGGTTGCCCATCGCCCTGCGGAGTTTGTGTACCATCGCCCATACCGGTTCGTAACGCTTCAATCCTAATTGCTTCTGGAGTTCGTTGGTGGAGAATCCCTTTTTTGTGCAACTCATCAGGAACATCGTTTTGTACCACACCAGAAACGGCAGCTTGGAGCTCTCCATGATCGTACCGCTGCGCAACGAGGTGCGGAAACGGCAACCTTTGCATTCATAACTCCATTTACCCTGTAACCAATAATGGGAAGTGCCCCCGCATCGCTTGCAGACAACCCCTTCCTTATCACGCTGCTCCTTGAAATGCAAACGACAATCTTCCTCCGAACCGAAATGAGCCGTAAAACTGAATATGTTCATAATCCCTGCTTTTTGAGCGCTAATATACTAAAAATATTAGGTGTGTTTGCGGAGAATCAGA
>NZ_QPIE01000015.1 GCF_003336205.1 Chryseobacterium lacus | reverse complement strand
CTTTGTGTATCTAAATTCTAAAAACGATAACTCCATAGACTGCCAAAAAAGCTCCCGAAGGTTCCGTTCAACAGGCTTTCATCTTGTGTCCTGCGGACAAGACGAAAGCTTAGTTATTAGCCGCAGTTTTTCATTTTAGTTTTTTATTCCGGTTTTTTACAGATTACAAAATTCTTCTTAAAGTTTCCAATACTTGTCTCCGTTGTTGCACAGTTTTTTTCAATTTTAATGATTTTGTTATTTAATCCTCCAGCTGAAATCATTTGTAAGTCTAAATCATCATATTTGGTGCTTTTAATTGTATCAAGCATTGCACTATATTCGCAATTATTTACCCAAGAAATTTTCATGACTCTGCCCGATTCTGATTCCATTTTGTTGGTCTTTAAATCATAGACTTGTTCAATTTGATTTTCATTCTTCCGAATTATAACATATTTTTTGTCTAAAATTTCATCTTGAAATTCGAAAGTTCCGTTTTCAAAATCTTTGCATTTTAAATCTCTACTTACGCTTTTGCAATTAAAAAATAAAAAACATGCAAATATTAAAAATGTTATTAGTTTGAGTGTAGATTTCATAAAATTGTGGCTAACGTTCCCAGGCTTTGCGAGGTTGCAGACTAAATAAGCCGAAACTTTCGGTTGAAGACTGAACTCAAAGATACAAAACAAACTTTAAATTAAGCCCAAAACCCGCAATCTTGCAAAACCTGTGTTGTAGCCAGTTTTTGTTTAGGTATGTTGAATAATAAAGCACATTATTTTACTTTCGGGTTCAAAGAAAATATATAAATCCCCATCGCCCCAAAAGTTCATTTTTTCAAAATACTGTTTATACCATTCATCTTTTGGTTTTACGTTTGTACGTTTTGTTTTTATGTCAATTCCATCATACGTTAGCTGACAAAGTAATTTCATTGTTTTCTTTGACTTTGGGCAAGTAGGAATGTCGGGATATTGAATCCAATTTGGAACTGAGGTATGTCCAATTCCACCAAAATCTGTAGATTTTTCTGAAGTAATAAATACTTTCTCAAACACTATTTCAGAATCTGGTTTTAAATCATCATACGAATTGTCAGTTTGCTTTAATTTCTCAATGTTTAATACTTTAGGATTTAATGGGTCAGAATAATCTATAAACAACTTGTCAAAATTCAAGTAAATTGGTGCTGCAATATGCAAGTCGAACGGTAGCCAATTAAAAGCTTCCTCAGATTTAGAAAATTTACCTAAGTATTGAAATGGTGCATTGAATTCAAATTTAGGTATATTGAATTCTTTTGGTATTTCCCCGCCCAAATAGCTTTCAGAATTAGTTACTTGGTTAAGGTTATAAATCTGATTGACTTTTAATTTTTGAAATTCAAAACCGATTTCGCTTGGTTTTAATTTCCTGTCAGTTTTATCTCCTTCTTCAATATTATATGCTTTAACTAATTTACCATTGCTAAATACAAGGTCAATTGAACTCCAAATAGTATTAGCTGTTTCCTTATCAATAATTTGTGTTTCAAGAAATTTTTGGCATTGTTCATCTCCGTTAAATTCTGCTTCCCAGCCAGCCAAATAAATATGCTGTTCCTCTTTTTGTCCAAAGCAAGAAGTTAATAAACCCATAAAAGTCAATATTATAAATTTGGTTCGTATTTTCATTTTTTAAAATTGGCTACAACGGTTGGCAGGTTTGCGAAATTGCGGTTTTACTTGCAGAACCTCTGTCAGCCAGCACTAAATTTAGTAAAAAGTGATGAAGAAAATGTAAGCACGTCGCCCGCAATTTTGCAAACCTGTGGTTATGGGTAGATGTGTTTTTTTCAGTATTATTTTCATTTTGATCTTGGTCTGTTCGGTCAGTAGTAAAAATAGTTTTTTCCTTTTAGTTTGTTCTTAAAAGCAAAAAAACAGCTCGGTCGGCTAAGCATTTTGGTCGGCAAAACCGAAATAGAAATTGTCCTTCAGTTCAGTTTTCAGTTGGGCGTTTAGGTCGGTAAGAAGCCTGATTTTTAAAGAACCTTAAGTCGATTTTGTAGTCCGTTTGATTTTGCTCGTCGTGTTGTCGGTTGGTAAATATTAAATGTTTTTTGTCGGTTCAAATTTGTTCGTTTGCGAAGTCGGAAACGTTCCTTAACCGATGAATTTCTGTCGGGGAACATTTACCCATAACGTTTCGGGGCTTTGCGATGGTGGGGCAATCGAAGCGCAAATCTTCAATTTTCCACAAAAGTTGAACCGAAGAACTGCCGTTGAACTTTGCAGTTTCGCCCCACTATCGCAAAACCCTTGTTGAACTAAACCTCCGGTAGCTTTTCCCATTCACCGTTTTAGTAATTTTGTTTTTATTAAACCCTAAAAAACATATAAAATGGCTACAAAAAAAAATCTCCGGAGGAGTTAAGGACTAA
>NZ_QPIE01000014.1 GCF_003336205.1 Chryseobacterium lacus | reverse complement strand
TCGTATTGGCAATAGGCGGGCTGAACGGCTTCGTATCAACGGAAGTGCAAAATTCAACTTCTGTTCTTCGATTAAAGTTCAGTGCTAAAAATCCCGCCCATCGCCAATACGCGGCACGTTACCTGCAAGGCTGTGACGACACCAACGTATAGACAATGAACTTTAAAGAACAACTATTTTACAGACTCTGGAAGGAAAAAGACAAGACGACTTTTGAGCATTGGATTTACAATTCAAACGCTATTGACTTTGAAGAATGTGTAGGTGAAAAATCATATCTTGAAATTATTAGCGAAAATTTTTCCGGCTTGACGATAAGACAATTGAAACAGCTTGTTTTTGATAATTTAAGCCCAAGACTAAAAGAAGAATTCAAAACTTATATCAGGACAAATCAAAAAGCAATAAAAGCGACTTGTATTAAGACAGTTGGGATTGACTATAACGGAAAAAGCGAACGGAATTGGGAATTGAAAGTTGGTAATGAATATTACATTTTAGGAATTTCTGTTGACTTGAAAAAATCAGCAAATCAAATCGGCTTTCAAATATTCGACCCTTCTTACAGCGAGACAACTCCATATTTTATACCCGCAGAACTCTTTGAAATTAACGGCAAAATAGTTCCACCAAACTATTCAATTACTGTTAAAGACAATACTCTACAACTTGACCCAATGGAGTTTGTAGACAAGACATATGCAGCAGTTGAGTATTCATTTTGGGAAGACTATTTTGACGACCACGAAAAAGCGGTAAAAATATTTAAGGCGACAATTGAGCGGTTAGACATTGAATTAGACGCAGAAGAATATGGCGAGTAAATTGACGAACGGAGAAAGCCCAGCAGGTAACAGCAGTTTTGCGTTATGGGGGCTGACGTGCTTCGTAGAAACATTTGTGCAAGGTTCAATATTTGAGCTTCGTATGTACAGTAGTGCTAAAAATCCCCCATAACGCAAAGCCGCCGGACGTTAGCGGCTATATTACGACCAACCGTGCTAAACAGAAAAATCGTATATTTGCCGACACGAAAATTTAAGTAAGACGAAATGTAAAAAATAATTTCTTTCAGACAAATCATAACAGCAACTGCAAAGTGGTTGTCGTATTGTTTCATTTTTAACGAAAGAAATTATGCTTATTCTACAAAACATTTCATATACACACCCAAACAAGGATTTACTGTTTAGCGACATCAATTTGACAGTAAACAATCACGAAAAGACAGCGTTAATCGGCAACAACGGAGCAGGAAAATCAACTTTGCTCAAAATTATCGCCAAAGAATTGCAACCATCCAACGGACAAATAAGCGTTGAAACTGAGCCGTATTTTGTTCCACAAATTTTCGGCCAGTTTAATCATCTGACCATTGCAGAAGCATTGAAGATTGACAAAAAATTAAACGCTCTAAAAGAAATTTTGAACGGAAATACAAGTGAAGAAAATTTCAATTTACTCAATGACGATTGGACAATTGAAGACCGTTGTAATGACGCTTTACAAGATTGGCAACTGACCGATTTAGACTTGTCGCAAAAAATGGAAGCGTTGAGTGGCGGGCAAAAAACAAAAGTTTTTTTGGCAGGAATTTCCATTCATCAACCCGAATTGATTTTATTGGACGAGCCAAGCAATCATTTGGACATCGCAAGCCGACAACTTTTGTATGACTTCATTCAAACCACAAAAAGCACTATGGTTGTTGTAAGCCACGATAGAAAATTACTCAATCTGTTAGACACTGTTTGCGAATTGAGTAAACACGGAATTAAAGTTTATGGCGGTAATTACGACTTTTACAAAGAACAAAAGCAAATTGAAAACAATGCTTTGAGCCAAGACATTCAAAGCAAGGAAAAAGCGTTACGAAAAGCCAAAGAAAAAGAACGGGAAACTTTGGAACGACAGCAAAAGTTAGACAATCGTGGAAAAGGCAAACAAGAAAAAGCAGGTGTTGCCAGAATAATGATGAACACTTTGCGAAACAATGCCGAAAACAGCACATCAAAACTCAAAAGTGTTCACGCTGAAAAAATCATTGGAATTTCACAAGACTTGCAAGAAATTCGTTCTTCATTGCCCGACATTGACAAAATGAAATTTGGCTTTGACAATTCAGCATTACACAAAGGGAAAATTTTGTTTACAGCAACGAACATAAATTTCGCATACAACACGCAATCACTTTGGACAGAAAACTTGAATTTCCAAATTACAAGTGGCGAACGCATTGCATTGAAAGGACAAAATGGTTCGGGAAAAACGACTTTGATAAAACTCATTTTGGGCGACATTGAAACACAAACAGGAACAATTTATCGAGCAGACAACAAATCGGTTTACATCGACCAAGACTATTCTTTGCTTGACAACAAACTAAAAGTTTACGAACAAGCCCAACAATTCAATGTATCTGCATTACAAGAACACGAAATAAAAACTCGGCTCAACCGCTTTTTATTTACAAAAGAAGATTGGGACAAATCTTGTGGTGAGTTGAGCGGTGGCGAAAGAATGCGTTTGTTACTTTGTTGCTTGACAATAAACAGTAAATCACCCGATATTATTATTTTTGACGAGCCGACAAACAATTTAGATATTCAAAATGTAGAAATTTTGACGACAGCCATAAATGAATATCAAGGAACATTAATTGTTGTGTCGCACGATGAAACATTTTTAGAGCAAATAAACATAGAACGGACAGTTGGACTTTGACAAAAATACAGCCGCTAATAACTAAGCTTTCGTCTTGTCCGCAGGACACAAGATGAAAGCCTGTTGAACGGAACCTTCGGGAGCTTTTTTGGCAGTCTATGGAGTTATCGTTTTTAGAATTTAGATACACAAAGCA
>NZ_QPIE01000013.1 GCF_003336205.1 Chryseobacterium lacus | reverse complement strand
GCTTTGTGTATCTAAATTCTAAAAACGATAACTCCATAGACTGCCAAAAAAGCTCCCGAAGGTTCCGTTCAACAGGCTTTCATCTTGTGTCCTGCGGACAAGACGAAAGCTTAGTTATTAGGCGACGTTTTTTGTTACTTTGTTTAAAATCATTCCCACAAATTCAATTAGTCTTTCTGAAGTTTTTTTAGCAAATATTTCGTTGAGAGCTAATACAATCCAGTTGTTTTTTCTTGATGTTCCTAAATCCATCCATCCTTCAAGTTCGCCAACGGGAATTATAAAAATATTTTTTTCGTTAAGTTCTGCTATAAGTTCTACAACTCTTGGTTTTATTGCATCTTCAAATCCTTCAAGTCCATTTTTTTTAGGAAAAGTCCATTTTGAAGTTTCTTTTCTAATTCTATTTAGTGCCCCTTTTGCTCCTCCAAAGGAGTGCTCACTTTTATTTAATTGCTCAAGAAACTCAGTAACATTCTCTTTTAGTTTATCTAATGCTTGTTGTTCCGATGTA
The DNA here is from genome assembly GCF_003336205.1 of Chryseobacterium lacus. Taxonomy (GTDB): domain Bacteria; phylum Bacteroidota; class Bacteroidia; order Flavobacteriales; family Weeksellaceae; genus Chryseobacterium_A; species Chryseobacterium_A lacus. Next base: position 2,621 of record NZ_QPIE01000013.1, on the reverse strand, counting down.
TTGTCAACCGATTTCGCAATTTCAGTTCGTTTAGCTAATAGCTCTGGCGAAATCTCAGTTTGTGCAACGGCAAGAAATAAATTTTTGAAGTCAGTCTCATCATTTAGTAAATCAATATCGGAAATGACACCGACAGGAATTTGTGTAGCAATTAACAACGAAGCTACATCCTTTAAAGTCTGCTTGTTATGTGAATATACAAAAAGAATTTCTTGGTTATTGTGATGCAACGTTGAAACAGTTTGATAAACAATTCTATCTGCATCAGCTTCACAAACAATTACAGCCTTATGAAATATGGCTTCTAAAACCCTCTGACTTGAAAGCATCGGAGACTTTGATAGATTTTCAGTGGCTTCGGGGGGAATAAGTTTGAAAGTTGTATCATCTTCATTTCTGTTTAACCTATAGATGTCGACCTTTTTATCACTCTGCAATAATCCACTTAGAAAGTTTGAGTTATGCGTTGAGATTATTAATTGACCTGATAATTTATCTGAATTGTCGGCAATCCATTTCCCTAAATATCTTGCTTGTGCTGGATGTAAGAAAGCCTCTGGTTCATCTAAGAGTACTATTCTATCTTTTGAGAATAGTAGACTTAAAACTATTCCTACAAAACTTCTAAAACCATCTCCTTGATTGTCTATTTTATTAAAATCTTTGGTAATTAGATACGCTTTACGAGGGTCTTCTGGAATTTCTGGAAACTCTTTTGCAACTCTTAAGCAAAAGTCCTTAAGACCGCTATAATCAAGCATTACTTCCATTCCGAATGCTTCATTAAATGCTATTTTCAATAATTCTTCATTTTCTTTTTGTAAAAATAGATTTTGAAGAATATTAGCTGGCTCTTCTGTGTCAGGATTAAATGAGTTTGTAGTTCTAATGAGGTTTAATCTTGAAGAAGAATCTAAATGTGAAACTTTAAATTTACTAATGTTCCCCAAAACCCAATCAAGATTTGGCTGTTGTTCGAATTGATATTTTGAATGTTCGAAGTTTATTTCAAAACTGTCTTGACCAGTCATATTGTTATTGATTCCAACTATTCTTTTCTGTCCAATACTATGCTGGCTATCTGAAACTTTTAGGTTTGTGAATAAGTCTTCAAAATTATGTGGCTTTCGGAAATTAATTTCTTTTAGTAAAACAAACTTGCTTGCTAAACCAATTTGCATTCTTTGCTGAATATCTCTTAAAGTTTGAGATTTGCCAACATTATTTGCACCAACTAGAATTGAAATTTTTCCTAAGTTAATTGTTTGGTTATTCTTTAATGTGATACTTTCTATTTCCATTTATGTGTCTTGTTAAAATGACGCCTAACGGTTTGCGGCTTTGCGTTCGGGCGGGTTTTTAGCACAAAACTTCCTTACGAAGCCGTAAACTTCAAAGTTACGAAAAACTGTCATACGAAGCCGTTTCCCCCGCCTGACGCAAAACCGCTGTTAGCAGTAGTGGTTTCTTCCGTTGTCTTGTTAGTCGTCATTTTGATAGCTGTAAAATTCTGTAAGCTCCTCTCGCTACAATGACAAATACAATTGCTCCAATAATTAAGTCGGGATAACCTGAATTGAGCCAATTAACCAAAAGTCCTGCTGTAATTACTCCCGAATTTATGATTATGTCATTTGAAGTAAAAATCATACTTGCTTGCATATGAGCTTCTTTGCTTTTTCTCTTTTGCAATAAATACAGACAAATAACATTAGCTATTAACGCTACAATCGAAACGAAAATCATTGTTTGAAAGTCAGGCATTTTCTCGACTCCAATAAATCGTCTGACTACTTCTATAAAACCAATTACAGCAAGAAGGATTTGAAAGTATCCTGCAAATTTTGCGATATTCTTTTTTCTGACTACTGTTCCGCCAACAGCAATTAATGCAAGTCCATAAACAATACTGTCAGCCAGCATATCTAAACTGTCGGCAACCAAGCCCATTGAGTTTGATATAAGTCCTGTTACAATTTCAATGGCGAAAAACAAAAAATTTATTATTAAAACAGTCCATAAGGTTTTTCTTTCGTCATTTTGATTGTCAGTTGCTGTAAAATTGTCAACCGAAACAGTCGAGAGAATTGAAGTGTCAAATTTTAATGTGTCAAGTCGCTGAAAAATTTGTTCATTATTGTCTATATGAAAAACGTGTAAAAGTCGGTTGGGTATGTCAAATTCTAACGATTGAATATTTGTCAAATCGTCAAGTTTCATCCGAATCATTTGTTCTTCGGATGGACAGTCCATTTTTGTTATCTTAAATGTCGTTTTTTGCATATCACTTCATTGTCTGTTGGGTCGTCCTACCATTACTGCTAACGGGAAAGGGCTTTGCGAGGTGCGGGCTACTGTAAACCGAAAGTCGGGAGGAGAACCAATCTCTAGCAAAAACCATTTTCATTTTTTCAAATTAACAAAAAAAAATGAAATGGTTTTTTGCGGGTATTTTCTAGAATATTTCTAAGATTTCCTTCAACCCCGCATCTTGCAAAACCCATGTTGAACTAAACCTCCGGTAGCTTTTCCCATTCACCGTTTTAGTAATTTTGTTTTTATTAAACCCTAAAAAACATATAAAATGGCTACAAAAAAAAATCTCCGGAGGAGTTAAGGAC
>NZ_QPIE01000012.1 GCF_003336205.1 Chryseobacterium lacus | reverse complement strand
AAATAAATTCTCTATATTTGCACAAATTAACTATGAAACACTACATCTCACTCTTTGTTATAGCCTTTTCATCGGCTTTACTCCTGTTTTCATGCAAGCCTAAGGAAAACATGGTGTATCTTGAACACCAGCGCCAGCAGTACGAGCAACAGGTACAACAGGCCGTGTATCAGGGTTCCCGCCTTCAGGAAGGCGACCTCCTCGATATCAAAGTTACCGCCTACGACGAATATGCCGTCCGTCCCTTCAACTTACACTCCATGAACATGGCCACCAGTTCCGGCAACGCCATCAACAACCAGGCAGCGCAAACTGCCCCGCAGGGGTATCTGGTGGACAGAGACGGAAATATTGTGTTTCCCGTGATCGGAACCATTTTCGTGAAAGGAATGACCAAGGAACAGCTTCGGGCCGACCTCGAAAAGCGGTTGTTGCAATACCTTACCGACCCCCTCGTCACCATCCGCCAGCTGAATTTTAACGTGACCGTATTGGGTGAGGTGAAGCAGCCGGGGCAATATACCAGCCCCACTGAAAAGGTTACCCTCTTTCAGGCCATAGGCCTGGCAGGCGACATGACCGATTTCGCAGAAAGAACCAAAGTTACTCTCATCCGCAATGAAGACGGGGTAGAGCAGACCCATGTTCTTGATTTCACCGATAAAAACCTGGTGTCTTCTCCCTACTATTATCTAAGACAGAACGATGTCCTTTATGTGCAGCCCGATGAGATTAAAAAACGGTCTGCCAATGTAGATCCCAACCGGAACCTGTATTTCCAGATCGGAGGCATCGCCATCAGTGTCGCAACTTTAATCATCACCCTGACCCGATAAAAACTCCATGGAATATTTAGATTCAACCCCGGCACAGGAAAAAAATGCAGGCGATCTTAAAAGGCAGATTCAGCGCTACCTGCGCTACTGGCCCTGGTTTCTGGGCACCGTCCTTCTGGCGCTTACGATCGCTTATATTTACCTGAGGTATTCTACTCCCCAGTATCTATCCAAATCTTCCCTTTATGTACAGACGACCACGGGAGGAAAAAAAGGAGATTTCACCGGTCTTTCCGATATGCAGGCCATGGCACTGCCTTCAGGCTTCGGAACCAATGAGGTGGACAATGAGATTTCTATCATCCAGAGCAAGCCCCTCATGCTCAATGTGGTAAAAAAACTAAACCTCGACGTCAAACTGGTGAAAGAAGGAAACATCCGCGAAGTGGACTGGTATGTCGATGCGCCGGTCAAAGGTTCGGTATTGGAATTGAATAATCCGAGAAACTTCGGTTCTAAAGAATATACTCTTACTCCGTTGAAGGGCAATGCCTTTAAACTCAGCGGGGGTAAAAAAGAAATCTCCGGCTATTACGGTACGCCGGTAAAAGATGATTTCGGATCTTTTGTCCTGTACCGCATTTCCGGCATTCCGTTCACCGAACCGGTGAAAATGGTGGTCACCAATCCCAGGATCGTCGCCGACCGCTTAGAGGCTTCCATCACCGTAGTGATTCCGCAAATGAAATCCTCCATCCTCGAGCTTTCACGGGTAGGGGTCGATCCTGTGCGTTCCGAAGACATTCTCAATGAGATCATGGCTCAGTACAATGCGGAAGGCATCCGCGACCGGAATGCCGAAGCCGTTGCCACAGCGAAATTTGTAGATGAGAGGCTGGATCTGATCACCAAAGAACTGGGGGGGATCGAATCCCAGAAAGAAAATTTCAAAGAAGCCAACCGCATTGCCGATCTTCAGGCGCAGGCGCAACTCAGCCTGCAGAATGCGAGCGACAATACCAAAAAACTCATGGATCTCAGTACCCAGCTGGAAATGGTGGATGCCGTCCTTCAGGCAGCAAGCTCTTCGTCCAATGAACAACTTCTGCCCACCAACGTAGGTATGCCTTCAGGGCTGGATCCCATCATCAACGAGTACAATCAATTGGTCATCACCCGCAACCGGACGGCCAAGCAGGCCACGGGTGCCAACCCTTCCATTCAGCAGTTTAACAAGGACATCGCGTCGATGCGCGACCTGATCCGCGACAATCTACGAAAATCCAAAGCCGGCCTGCAGCAGGCCATTGGCCAGATCCAGGGGCAGATCAACAAGTCCTCCGGCGACCTCAGCCGCTTTCCGCAGCAGGAAAGAATGTTCAGAAACATCGAAAGACAGCAGAACCTGAAGGAAGCCCTCTTCCTCTATCTTCTCCAGAAAAGAGAGGAAACATCCCTTGCTATGGCCGTCACCGCTCCCAAAGCCAAAGTGGTGAACCCGGCCTATACTCAGGGTGCGCCTGTAGCGCCGAAAAAGAATATTGTGTATCTTGCCGCATTCCTTTTAGGATTACTGGTTCCCGGTGCTATATTGTATACCCGTTTTGCACTCGATACCTATGTACACAACCGCAAACAGATCCGGCAGGCGATTCCTGATGCCGTGATTCTGGGTGAAATTCCCAATGCCGGAAAGGACAGCGATGCCCTCATCCAATACAACGATTTCTCTTCTTTTGCTGAAGCTTTCCGCATCATGTTCACCAACATGAAGTTCATGCTGAAGAAAGTGCCTCAGGGTCAGGCGCCCGTCATCCTCGTCACTTCCTCGGTGAAAGGGGAGGGAAAAACCACGATCAGCATCAATACCGCCCTCACGCTGGCACAGAACCGCAAAGTGCTCCTGATCGGGGCCGACATCCGGAATCCGCAGCTGAAGCGTTTCATGGAAGTGACACGCATTGGATTGTCCGATTTCCTGGCAGATGTGTCCATGCCGGTGCAGCAGGTGATCGCCGTGTCGCCGTTTTCTGAAAAACTGGACATCCTGCACAGCGGTACCATTCCGCCGAACCCGACCGAACTGCTCGACAGCCCGAAATTCGGCACCATGCTGGAAGAGCTCAAAACCCAGTACGATTATATCGTCATCGATACCGCACCGGTGATGATGGTGAGCGACAGCTACAGCCTCATGGAGCATGCCGACCTCCTCCTCTTCGTGATGCGTGCCGAACATACCGACAAGGAAATGCTGGAGTTTGCAGACCAGCTGATGCACGACAAAGCCAAAGGAAAAATGGGCATCGTCCTCAACGACGTTCAGGACATGCATCTCAGCTACGGCAACAAATACGGTTACGGCTATTACACCGAATCCCGCTCTAATAAAAAATCGTGGCTTTCCCGGATGAAAATATGATGAGCGAATTTGCTGATAAGCGAAAAAGCGAAAAAGCTAATAAGCAAATTTGCAAATTCGCAGATTAATTAACAAATAACTAAACCATGAAACTATTTTATTTTGAAAAACTGGAGGTGTGGCAAAAGTCAAGAAAACTAACCACTGAAATGTATCGGATGACCGCAAGTTTTCCCGCCGAAGAGAAATTCGGAATGACTTCTCAAATACGAAGAGCCTCAATAAGTATTGTCGCCAACATTGCGGAAGGAATTTCGAGACCCACTGAAAAAGATAAAGCAAGATTTATAGCCCTTGCGTTTGGGTCAGCAATGGAAGTAATCAGTTTACTCGTTATTGCCCATGATCTGGAATGGACAGGCGAAGAAGTATATGTCAGGCTGAGAGCAGATTTAGAAGAAATATCCAATATGCTGAACAGCTTATACAATAAGTTTGGGAAGAATTGAAGAGTAAATGAGTTAATAAGCGAATAAGCAAATTCGCAAATTTGCAAATCAGCTTTATAATAAAACGAAAGTAAAACGCTAAACCCTAACCGATTAAACAATTAACCGATTAAACCTTTAATCAGCAAATTCGCAAATCAGCAAATTCGCAAATCAGCAAAATCACTCTGTCCAAACGATTAACCAATTAATCGCTTAATCGAGTAATCAATTCGCCATTCAGATGGCCGTTAACCGTTGAGCTTCCTACGGAATGACAAACGAAGTTTTTTGTCACTAAGCAAAAACCACCCCGTCATCCTCCTTCGTCGGATGCCACCCCTCCGGAGGAGGGGAATATTTCAACCTCTCTTGTACTGAGGGAAAAATTCACTCTGGCTAAACGATTAAACCTTTTATCAGCAAATTTGCAAATTTGCAAATTCGCTCTTTCTAAACAATTAACCGATTAACCGTTTTACCCCAACCCTAAAGGAGATGTCCCGGGATTTTTTCGTCTACCAAGAACAGATCTCAATACTCACTCTTTCTAAACAATTAACCAATTAACCGATTAACCAATTAACCAGCAATCAGCAAATTCGCAAATCAGCAAATTCACTTTTCTAAACAACTAACCGATTAAACAATTAACAAGCGATTCAGCAAATTCGCAAATCAGCAAATTCGCAAAAAACCACCCCGTCATCCTCCTGTCGTCGGATGCCACCCCTCCGGAGGAGGGGAATATTTCAGCCTCTTTTGTACCGGAGGGAAAAATTCACTTTGTAAGCCATCAGCTATCAGCTATCAGCCATCAGCCATCAGCTATCTGCAATCAGCCATCAGCCATCAGCAAATTCGCAAATCAGCAAATTTGCTCCTTAAACAACTAACCAGTTTCCCTTTTAAACTTTTACCTTTTGCCTTTTACTTTTACCTTTTTCCTTTAAATTCATCTGTGAAAATCTGTGAAATCTGTGAGAACTAT
>NZ_QPIE01000011.1 GCF_003336205.1 Chryseobacterium lacus | reverse complement strand
AACATTTGGTCAGTTCAAAAATAGTTTATACTTTTGCACTCGCAAATCGGGGTTAACGACAGAAAGAGAATCCTGATACAAGCGAAAAGAGAAGAGATCTTTGAAATATAAATAACAACCAAGTAAGGAAAAAAAACCAAAGCGAAGTCAAAAACTTTGAGTCTAAGTCAAACAAACATACAATGGAGAGTTTGATCCTGGCTCAGGATGAACGCTAGCGGGAGGCCTAACACATGCAAGCCGAGCGGTATTTATTCTTCGGAATAGAGAGAGCGGCGTACGGGTGCGTAACACGTGTGCAACCTGCCTTTATCTGGGAGATAGCCCTCCGAAAGGGGGATTAATATTCCATAATATATTAATTGGCATCAATTGATATTGAAAGCTCCGGCGGATAGAGATGGGCACGCGCAAGATTAGATAGTTGGTGAGGTAACGGCTCACCAAGTCTGCGATCTTTAGGGGGCCTGAGAGGGTGATCCCCCACACTGGTACTGAGACACGGACCAGACTCCTACGGGAGGCAGCAGTGAGGAATATTGGACAATGGGTGCAAGCCTGATCCAGCCATCCCGCGTGAAGGATTAAGGTCCTATGGATTGTAAACTTCTTTTATACAGGGATAAACCTCTCCTCGTGAGGAGAGCTGAAGGTACTGTATGAATAAGCACCGGCTAACTCCGTGCCAGCAGCCGCGGTAATACGGAGGGTGCAAGCGTTATCCGGATTTATTGGGTTTAAAGGGTCCGTAGGCGGGCCGATAAGTCAGTGGTGAAATCTCGCAGCTTAACTGTGAAACTGCCATTGATACTGTTGGTCTTGAGTAAATTTGAAGTGGCTGGAATAAGTAGTGTAGCGGTGAAATGCATAGATATTACTTAGAACACCAATTGCGAAGGCAGGTCACTAAGATTTAACTGACGCTGATGGACGAAAGCGTGGGTAGCGAACAGGATTAGATACCCTGGTAGTCCACGCCGTAAACGATGCTAACTCGTTTTTGGGCACTTGTGCTCAGAGACCAAGCGAAAGTGATAAGTTAGCCACCTGGGGAGTACGATCGCAAGATTGAAACTCAAAGGAATTGACGGGGGCCCGCACAAGCGGTGGATTATGTGGTTTAATTCGATGATACGCGAGGAACCTTACCAAGACTTAAATGGGAATTGACAGATTTAGAAATAGATCCTCCTTCGGGCAATTTTCAAGGTGCTGCATGGTTGTCGTCAGCTCGTGCCGTGAGGTGTTAGGTTAAGTCCTGCAACGAGCGCAACCCCTGTCACTAGTTGCTACCATTCAGTTGAGGACTCTAGTGAGACTGCCTACGCAAGTAGAGAGGAAGGTGGGGATGACGTCAAATCATCACGGCCCTTACGTCTTGGGCCACACACGTAATACAATGGCCGGTACAGAGGGCAGCTACACAGCGATGTGATGCGAATCTCGAAAGCCGGTCTCAGTTCGGATTGGAGTCTGCAACTCGACTCTATGAAGCTGGAATCGCTAGTAATCGCGCATCAGCCATGGCGCGGTGAATACGTTCCCGGGCCTTGTACACACCGCCCGTCAAGCCATGGAAGCTGGGGGTACCTGAAGTCGGTGACCGTAAAAGGAGCTGCCTAGGGTAAAACTGGTAACTAGGGCTAAGTCGTAACAAGGTAGCCGTACCGGAAGGTGCGGCTGGAACATCTCATTTTAGAGTCTCGTTTCAAAAGCGAGAATAAATAATTAAGTACTTAAAGTACTGACCTTGCTCAAAGTATCGTTTTGGTTTTTTTACTTTGGTTGCTATTAACAATATACCCACTAGAAATTAGTACAAGGGAAGAGATACAAGAGCCAAGAGCCAAGAATCAAGACATAAGAAGTTTTGTATCTAGCATCTTGAATCTAATAGTCTAAGAAGACAGTCTCGTAGCTCAGCTGGTTAGAGCGCTACACTGATAATGTAGAGGTCGGCAGTTCGAGCCTGCCCGAGACTACTAATTTAAGCGGATGGCAACTAGCTTATAGCTTATGGCAAAAAAGCCAAAAGCAAGAAGCCTCAAGCCGGAAGCCACTAGAGGGGAATTAGCTCAGCTGGCTAGAGCGCCTGCCTTGCACGCAGGAGGTCAAGGGTTCGACTCCCTTATTCTCCACAGTATTATGAATCTGATTTAAAAGTTACGGATAGAGCCAAAAACAATATCTGTTCATCAGGGGACTAATAAGACATAAGATCATTGACATTAACGGTAAAGACATCACAAAGAAAAAACCGAGCACTTTTGAGTGCTTTAGGATAACTAAAAAAATAGGAAAGAAATCGTTAAGGGCGTATGGCGGATGCCTAGGCTTTCAGAGGCGAAGAAGGACGTGGTAAGCTGCGAAAAGCTGCGGGGATTGGCACACACGAGTTGATCCGCAGATGTCCGAATGGGGCAACCCAATACATTGAAGATGTATTATCTTGTCATTTATGACGAGAAGCAAACCCGGAGAACTGAAACATCTAAGTACCCGGAGGAAAAGAAATCGAAGAGATTCCGTAAGTAGTGGCGAGCGAACGCGGATTAGCCCAAAAGCTTTTATATGTTTAATAGAATACACTGGAAAGTGTAGCCATAGAGGGTGATAGCCCCGTACATGAAAGGCATATTTAAGTGATAAATGAGTAGGGCGGGACACGTGAAATCCTGTCTGAATATGGGGGGACCATCCTCCAAGGCTAAATACTCCTGAAAGACCGATAGTGAACAAGTACTGTGAAGGAAAGGTGAAAAGCACTTCGAATAGAAGGGTGAAAGAGAACCTGAAACCGTACGCCTACAAGCGGTCGGAGCTCCGATTTATCGGGGTGACGGCGTGCCTTTTGCATAATGAGCCTACGAGTTAATTTTACTAGCGAGGTTAAGGACTTAAGGTCCGGAGCCGAAGCGAAAGCGAGTCTGAATAGGGCGCATAGTTAGTAGGATTAGACGCGAAACCTTGTGATCTACCCATGGGCAGGTTGAAGCTTTGGTAACACAAAGTGGAGGACCGAACCGGTTGACGTTGAAAAGTCTTCGGATGACCTGTGGGTAGGGGTGAAAGGCCAATCAAACTGGGAGATAGCTCGTACTCCCCGAAATGCATTTAGGTGCAGCGTTGCGTTAGTTTATTAGAGGTAGAGCTACTGATTGGATGCGGGGGTTTCATCGCCTACCAATTCCTGACAAACTCCGAATGCTAATAAATGTTGCGCAGCAGTGAGGGCATGGGTGCTAAGGTCCATGTCCGAGAGGGAAAGAACCCGGACCAACAGCTAAGGTCCCCAAATATATGCTAAGTTGAAACAACGCGGTTGGACTGCATTGACAGCTAGGATGTTGGCTTGGAAGCAGCCATTCATTTAAAGAGTGCGTAACAGCTCACTAGTCGAGCGGTCCGGCATGGATAATAATCGGGCATAAGCATATTACCGAAGCTATGGATTTATAATTTATTATATCTGGTAGGGGAGCATTCTATTTGCGCCGAAGCAGTATCGTGAGGTATTGTGGAGCGGATAGAAAAGAAAATGTAGGCATAAGTAACGATAAAGGGGGCGAGAAACCCCCTCACCGAAAGACTAAGGTTTCCTCAGCCATGCTAATCAGCTGAGGGTTAGTCGGGGCCTAACGCGTACCCGAAAGGGGAAGTGGATGGACATAGGGTTAATATTCCCTAACTTGCTCACACTAAAAAGGGGACGGATTTACGTACTTGCTGGAGACTGACGGAATAGTCAAGGCCTAGCCTTCGGGCGAAGCTGCTGCAGGGAAATAGATTCCAAGAAAAGCCGAAGTGAAGCAACCCGTACCAAAACCGACACAGGTAGTCGAGGAGAGAATCCTAAGGTGCTCGAGTGAGTCGTGGCTAAGGAACTAGGCAAAATAGTCTCGTAACTTCGGAAGAAGGGACGCCCCCGTTAGCAATAACGGGGGCCTCAGTAAAGAGGCCCAGGCGACTGTTTATCAAAAACACAGGACTCTGCTAAATCGAAAGATGCTGTATAGGGTCTGACACCTGCCCGGTGCTGGAAGGTTAAAGAAGGTTGTTAGCAGCAATGCGAAGCAATTGACTGAAGCCCCAGTAAACGGCGGCCGTAACTATAACGGTCCTAAGGTAGCGAAATTCCTTGTCGGGTAAGTTCCGACCTGCACGAATGGTGTAACGATCTGGGCACTGTCTCAGCCACGAGCTCGGTGAAATTGTAGTATCGGTGAAGATGCCGATTACCCGCAATGGGACGAAAAGACCCTGTGAACCTTTACTATAACTTCGTATTGACTCTGAGTAAGCAATGTGTAGGATAGGTGGGAGACTTTGAAGCCGGTACGCCAGTATCGGTGGAGTCAACGTTGAAATACCACCCTTTCCTTACTTGGAGCCTAATCTCGTCTCAGACGAGAGACATTGCGTGGTGGGTAGTTTGACTGGGGTGGTCGCCTCCAAAAGAGTAACGGAGGCTTTCAAAGGTACCCTCAGCACGCTTGGTAACCGTGCGTAGAGTGTAATGGCATAAGGGTGCTTGACTGTGAGACCTACAAGTCGATCAGGTGCGAAAGCAGGACATAGTGATCCGGTGGTTCCGCATGGAAGGGCCATCGCTCATAGGATAAAAGGTACTCCGGGGATAACAGGCTAGTCTCCCCCAAGAGCTCACATCGACGGGGAGGTTCGGCACCTCGATGTCGGCTCGTCACATCCTGGGGCTGGAGAAGGTCCCAAGGGTTGGGCTGTTCGCCCATTAAAGTGGCACGCGAGCTGGGTTCAGAACGTCGTGAGACAGTTCGGTCTCTATCTATTGCGGGCGTTAGATGTTTGAGAGGGCTTGAATTTAGTACGAGAGGACCGATTTGAACAAACCTCTGGTGTATCAGTTGTACCGCCAGGTGCACCGCTGAGTAGCTACGTTTGGTTAGGATAAGCACTGAAAGCATATAAGTGCGAAACCAGCCTCAAGATGAGACATCTTTTAAGGGTCGTGGGAGATGACCACGTTGATAGGTTATAGGTGTAAAGCTGGCAACAGCATAGCCGAGTAATACTAATTACCCGTAGATTTATAGCCTATTTTTCCGGCACTCGAAAGTGTGAGAAGGTTTTTTCTTTGTGAACGTTTTTATCGATAAAATAGAAACAAGATAATCAACCAAGAACCAAAATGAAAAATTTTGACTTTTGCGTCTTGAATCTATATTAATACCTTTTTATGGTGGTTTTAGCAGAGGGGCTCACCTGTTCCCATTCCGAACACAGAAGTTAAGCCCTCTAGCGCCGATGGTACTGCTAACGCGGGAGAGTAGGTCGCCGCCAGTTTTTTTAAAGCTCACCAATTTG
>NZ_QPIE01000010.1 GCF_003336205.1 Chryseobacterium lacus | reverse complement strand
GCTTTGTGTATCTAAATTCTAAAAACGATAACTCCATAGACTGCCAAAAAAGCTCCCGAAGGTTCCGTTCAACAGGCTTTCATCTTGTGTCCTGCGGACAAGACGAAAGCTTAGTTATTATCTGCTGTGTTTTCTTAAAGTTTTGATATATAATTGTCAAAATCAAAATCCGTAAATTCTAAATTATATCTTGAATATAGTGGATGTCTTGGATGTCCTCTTTTTGTTAATTCTCCAAGTTTTACCCAAGAAACATTTGGCTTTTTTGTAATAGAATGGATTGATTTAATACATTCCCCAAAATATTTTCTCAATTTGACTTTTTCACTCCAACTTGCCAACATTACAAATTCCTGCTCATTCTCTAAAAGATTTGAAATATATTTTAAATTTTCGGAAAGTAAGTTGTTGTCAATATCTTGATGCAAATCATTTGGATTCGTTGCTCTTTGTGGATAAAGATTTAGCATTACAAAACTATCAAATCCCTTTCTTTCCGCAAAACCCATTACTTTCCTGATTGTTGGGTCAGGAACTTTTTCATTTGCTGTGCTTGGATTTAAACCAACAACGAAAAGTGGTTTTTCTAGTTTGTTGCCTAAAATAAACCGAGCCGTATTTTCACTGTCGGTTTCATAGATATTTATTGTGTAATTCATTTTTACAACTTTTTCCAATCGTGCATTGAACCTTGAGGACAGCCCAAACTACTTGGACTTGATTTTGTTTGAATATGAGTCCCACATTTTTTACATAAATAATCTTTATCGCCAACTTCGCCTAATTTTTTCCAATCGTGCATTGAACCTTTTGGACAACCAAGGCTACTTGGTGAAGAATCTTTTTTCACTAATGTTTCACATTTCTTACACTGATACCAATTTAAAGACATAATAATTTATTTTTTAATTAAACATTCAAATTTTGTGTTTTCTTTGTTTTTGGGAACGCTCCGATAACATAGCAGATAACGTTTCTCAGCTATACGCAGGCAGGGATTTTTACCACTGCACTTCCCTACGAAGAACTGAACTTTAATTTCATTAAGTACCTGTCCTACGAAGCACAAAACCCCTGCTTGCGTATAGGTGATGTTGAGTGCAGTTATTCTATTTTAGCATTTCATTATTGGCACTATACTGTTCGTCAATTAGAAATAATGTGGCATTCAAAAGTAGATTCCATTGTTTATTTGTTAATTCTAGTTCCAAATGATTTGCCCTGAAATGAACTATTGAATTTCTTAAACTATAGAAAAATGTGTAATCATTTTGGCTTTGAAGTGATGCAGAAGTACTATGAAATGCTTTGAAGTAGTTCCGTGTAGAAGCCTTTGAATTGATGAATATTTTTTCAATTGCTTCATCTTCTCTTGGACGCCATTTGGTTATAGTTTCTAATTCTGTCACGAAATCTAAAAATTTCAATTTAGTATCTGTTACACTATGAAATTCCTTCAAGTAACTTATAGGGAATAGTCTTTCAATAAGTCGATATAGTTCTAAAAATGCGTGTTTATATGTATTTGAAAACAAGCAACTCAGAACAATTTTGTACGAAATATTATCTGATCCAACTAATGATAGTTCAGAAATGAAATCTGTTACATTTTCCTCGAAATCAAGAATTAGTTGTGACGAGTTTTTCGAATATATGTAACAGGCTACCCTGCTTGTCCAATCCGACTTAACTATTGAGTATTCTGGCACTTCGAAAAAGTAAATATCTTCTAGGTAAGCAATTAAATCTGTAAAGTTGTGGCCTTTATATCCACTTTCTTGATGCTGAAATAATATATTATCATAAAATTCAAGATTGTTTGACTTTTTATCAAGCTTTATTAAGCCTTCTGAAAGAAGAATTGAAATAACTCCGGCATTAAGGTCCAACTCCTTTAATACAGAAACATCTAGTAATGTGGTGTCTAACTGGCTGCCAATCACTGCGAAGTACCTTCAAATTGAATTTGAATGATACGTAGTGTTGGCGTTATGTAAACAAAGTCATTGATTTTCGCTGATTTTATCCATTCCTTCTCTTCATCGTTTGTTGAAATAAATCTTGTCCCTTCTTCAACATCTTTTTTATTAAGTTGAAGAAATTGCTCGATAAGAAGAGAAAATGCCCTTTTGTTAACATCAATCATATTTCTCATAAAGTTGAATTAATATGATTGCCAACAAACTTCCATATTGGGTACATCAGTGCCAACATCTAGTAATGTATCAAACGCCTTAGTGAAAAACTCCCGCTCAAAGTCACCAACTCTAGATGACTTTACTGATAGCTTCTCACTCAATGTACCGAGAGAAAGAAAATCTCCAAGCTCATCGTTGTTCATCTTACTTAATCTTTCGATAAGTGATGATGATGTTTCTTCTACCTTTTCAATACTCTTAAGAATTTCACCTTCGGATTTTTCAATCCCTGGTCGCCCGTAAATTTTTTTCGAAATAGCAGTAATAAAACCAACTCTAGCTGGTTGACTTTTAAATAGATCTTTTCCGTTACTAAATCTATTCTCATTCTCTGGGGCTTGATATTTGCTAAATTCAATATCAACAATAGCTAAGGTTCTTAAGCTTTTATAGAAGATGTCAGCAAAGTCCTTGTTTTCTGTTGCTTCAATAAAATCCAATCGTGTAAATTCATCTGCTAACCGTTCCTTGGTGTCGACTTTTTCTTTTCTACCACCAAAGGCAAGATATAGTTCAATTAAATCATTAGCGTGATATTGTCCGCCTTGAGTTCTTCTGTTTCCATCGTCTACTTTATAAACTTCCATTTCAGGAATTGCAGTTTTCATCTCGTTAATCATAGTGCTGAAAACGGTTTCAACCTGTCTCCTTAAATTCCAAGGCACTTGTCCCGTGTTCAAAACTAGCATTCTATAAATCAGACTATTGAGTTTTATCGATATCCAAAATTCCACTCTTATTTGAGTGTCAGATGATGCTCCTTCTTCAATCGCTTCTGTCAAGGCAGTAGTTCTCTGCATTCCATCAATGATGGTTAGATTTCCGTTTTTAACATCACTTATCAGTTCTGCGAATTGTTGATTTTCTTTTTCTGGAATTACATCAAATTCCTTTTCCGGAACAATAAGTCCTAAAACAATTGGTGGCAAGACAGTTCCTGCTTTTATATCCTTAACCATTTGTTTACGAATTCTCATCGCTGAGCTCGATTTAAGCGGCTCTCGTTGTTCTTTGAGTCCGCCTTTATCTTTATAAATTTCTTCAACAAGATTCAAATAATCTTTGATGGTCATTTCGAAGATTAAAGAATAACAGTTTGTTCTGTTGTCCTTTAGTTTAGTTAAGTTGTTTAGTTTCATAATATCCATTTTAGATAAACCTGTCGTTTTTTATAATTGCACTCAACGGTTTCGGGCTTTGCGTTCGGGCGGGCTTCGGAGTACAAAACTGTCAATAAGCACTGAACTCGAATAGAAGCACAAAGCTCCAAGTTTGCACGTCAGCCCGCCTGACGCAAAACCCGTGTTATATGCCGCTTTTCTTGTCATTCTTCGTCACGTATTTTGTTTCTTGCTTCCTTAATTATGTCTTTGTAATCAGGTTTGAAAGGCTCAACTAATTGTTTTTCTAATTGTCCTTCCAAAATCCATAAAGTTTTTTGTTCAGCTTGGTCTTCAAATATTTCTTTTGAATCTTTATCGTTTATTCGTGAAAGAAATTCAAAAAGCACAAGAGCTTCATCCTTGCCAAGCTTAATTGTTATTTCATCTGTTTGCTTCATTGTGCTTTCAATATTTTGTCGGCAATAGTTAAACAGTTTTCAATTGTTCCACCCATTCCCATATTTTCGGTTTCAAGTTTGTGAAGTCTGTTTGCAATTTCTTGTTTGTCTGCTTTTGCTTTTACAAGTCCGAAGATTTCAGGAACATAACTTTGGTATTCGTCTCTTGGTGCAATGTCGTTTACTCCAATTGGGTCCCAATCAAACCAAAGTATGTCGTCAATTTTTTTATACAGCAGAAAGTCTTTGGCTGCTGTTAGATTGTCTTTGATTTTTTTATTACGGTTGAAAAGCAGAATTGCAGATTTTACTTCTTCTTCAAGTCTATTGTCGTCAAAATGTTCAGTTGCTTTAAGAGCCAAACTTGCAATATAATGTCCGCTGTCGCTGTCAAAGGGTGCTGGTTGTCCCGAAGCGTTGTAAGTAACTTTTGCAACAAGTTCCGCAAGTCTCAAATAGTCTTCGGGTTTATAGCTTTTGTTTTCAAGTCCAAACACTCTGATTTTACTAAACTGTTCGTGTGCTTCTTCCCAACGGTCTTTGTTGTCAATGATTGGATAGAGCTCAATTATAGAAGTCGGAATATCTTTTATGTAATTGTCAAAACGAGATAAAACAAGTCTTGCCCAACCCGGTCTGATGTCGTTAGGCAAGTTCTCAAAAATCTGTTGTCCGATTTTGATATTAGTTTTTATGTCGTGTTGTTCTGTCGTCATAAAGTGGCATATAACGTTTTCGGGCTTTGCGTTCGGGCGGGTTTAGGAGCACAAAGTTTCAATTTATTACTAAAGTTCATTAGAAGCATAAAGCTCCAAGTTTGCACGTCACCCCGCCTGACGCAAAACCCGTGTTATATGCAGCCCTTCTTTTTTTCGTGCCCATTAACAACAATTTTCTCCTACTTGAATAGGTGGACATTTTACTGTCCCATAACTACAATAAACACAACAGTCGCCCTTCAATGGTTTAAGTCTTGTTTTAAATTGTTCACATTCGTAAAAATATACACAAGCATTTGTCGGCATAATTTCAGTTTTCTTGTGTCCGCAGTTCGGGCAGGTCAATATTGATTGCGTTTCAACTGTCTTGCCGCTGTAGGTTGTGCAAGTGTCACAAGTGCCGTGCATTTTATTTCGTCTGTAATTCCAAATTGTCGCTATGAGAAGTCCGAACATACCTGCGTAAAGAAAATATGTCCAGTAATCGCTGTCGTTAAAGTGATAAGCGTAAAAAATTAAAAGTCCGCTCGGAATAGCCGTCAATAATGGATACATACAACGGTGTCTGCGGTATGAAATGTAAAGTCCGCCAACTGATATTAAAACCATTGCTTGAAAAATCCACATTGTCCACCCACCGAAAAGTTCAAAACTTCCAAGTCCAAGTGCAGAAGCTACAAATGCAAAGAGTGGAAAGCAGCAAGGTGAAAATATTGCGGTCAAGAAAAGTCCTGCCGTCCCAAATTTGTCTATGTTACTCGTTAATTTCAATTTCGTCTTTTTCTATTGTCAAATTATTGCACTGTAGGTCTGGTAGGGTTGCATATAACGTTCCCACGCTTGGCTTCGTGCGGGATTTCAGGGCACAAAACTGTCAGCTCAGCACTAAAGCCCAATTGAAAAACTGAACTTGAATGTAAGCACGTCACCCCGCATGAGGCCAAACGTGTGTTATGCCTTCGCCCTTCTTTCAGCATGTCAAATTATTACTTTGTTTAAATGTTCGTCTATCAATGCTGGAAGTAATTTTTTTTCTGCAATAAATGGAATCCCAAAAGTCCTGTCAGCATATTCTGTTTTTATTGTTTTGATTACTTCTATTTCAGCATTTGCACGACTTTTAAGTAAAGGGTCACTAATTCCTGAAAGCATTGAAAGACTTTGGTTTATTAACCAAGCGTAAGGTTTAATACTCGCTCTTTTTAAATCGTTTTGTAAGTCTCCTGCTTCACGCATTGGCGTTGTTTCTGGCAAGGAAACTAAAATTATTTTTGATAATGTCTGGTCTTGCAACGACATATACGGAGTTCGTAGTCGACCTGCATTAATATTGTTTCTCATAATGTCGCGGTGATAGCTACCAGCCGTGTCTAATAACAAAAGAGTATGACCAGTAGGGGCTGTGTCCATTACAACAAATTTTCTTTTTGCCATACTAATGGCTTTAGAGAAGGCGTGAAAAACAGCAACTTCTTCTGTGCAGGGCGATTTTAAATCTTCTAGGATTAGTTTTTTAGCATCTTCAGACTGTCCTTGTCCTTTATGTTCCAATATTTTTTCTGTGTACCGTTGTGTTTCTACTTTGGGGTCAATGCGTTCCACAGTTAATGTTGAAGGCAGCTCACCCAACTGTTCAATAAAATCTTGAATATGTGCAGCAGGGTCAGTGGTTGTTAAAAGTACTTCAAAGCCTTTTTTTGCCAATAAAACAGCAATAGCAGAAGCGGCAATAGTTTTGCCTACGCCACCTTTGCCCATTGTCATAATAAGTCCATATTGTTGATTTGCGGAAAGTTCATCAACGAGTTGGTCTATTCCCTTTAATACCTGAATGTGTGTTTCTGATTTCAGTAGATTATTTTCTGAAATGGATTTCTGAAGTTCTGAGTTAAATAGTGAACGTAGTTTTAAAATTCCCAAAACATTGTAAGGCAAAAGCGGAAAAGTCTTTAATGGCAAGGTCTTCAAATTGTCTGGAATAGAATTGAGTTGCTCATTGCCTATCGCTTCAATTTTTTGAGCAAGCAAGTCATTTTTGTCTATTGCTTTGAAAACACCATTGATGTACAATAGTTGATTGCTCATTCCTAGTTCTTTCAATTCATTGCTCGTTCTCGATGCTTCTTTTAATGAAGCCTTATCTGCTCTGGCTACGATATAAAAACTAGTCAATGAAGCATCTCTTAGTCTGTTTACCACGGTGTGATATCTTTCTTTACCACTTTTGAGGGCGGAAGTAGGTCCAAGGCAGGAAGCGCCCTCAGGATTTTCATCTGTGAAACTTGACCAAGCAGCGGGTAGTTCAAGCAGTCGCAAGGTGTGACCTGTCGGTGCGGTGTCGAAAATAATCACATCAAATTTTGTTCCTTCGGTTTCACCCGAAACAAAACGGGAAAACTCATCAAACGATGCAATTTCAGTAGTACATGCTCCTGAAAGGTCTTCCCTGATTTTTTTAATTTCAGCTTTTGATGCAATTCCTTCTAAGGGTTGTGTGACTCTATTTCGATATTCTTCAGCTGAATTTTCAGGGTTGATATTAATAGCAAATAGTCGGTCAGTACCTTTTACTGGTTTTATCTGTTCGTCAACTTGGCTTTCTAATACGTCTTTTAAGTTGGAGGCTGGGTCGGTGCTCACGAGTAGAACTACTTTTCCTGCATCGGCCATTTCCACTGCTGTCGCACAAGCAAGAGATGTTTTTCCAACTCCGCCTTTTCCAGTAAAGAATAAATATTTTGTTTTTATATCAGTCATTTTATCTTGTTCAAATGTCGTCTAATAGGGTGAGGCATAACGTTTTGGCGCTTGGCGCAGTGGCGGATTTCGGAGCACAAAACTGTCAACACACCACAAAAGTTGATGCGAGGTAGAATGTTCAATTAACCACTTCACCCGCCATTGAGCCAAACGCCTGTTAGCTGCTGCCATTCTTCTTCGTCTTTATTAGTTTGTCTAAATCTTTCATTGTCAGCCAAGGTCTTTTTTTATGAACCATTCTGTGGCAATTAGCACACAACATTGCAATGTCTTCAACTTTGGTTTTATGGTCACTTGACATTTCACTTACTGCAATTGTGTGGTGTCCTTCAATGAAGTCTTTGCCAATCTGTCCGTATGTTTTTTCAAAGTCAAATCCACAAACTTGGCAAAATAGTCGCCCGTTTAGTTTCTTAAACTTCTCTTTTGCAAGGGAAATTACTTGGCTATTTCTCTCTCTCGCTTTATGTGTCCTTTCAACAATTTTGCCTTCTGGGAATTCGCCTGTCAGGTCTTCATTGTCTTCAAAGTCCTGGTCAATTTCTAATTGCCAAAATTTTCTTGGAGCACCAAATGAGCCTTTTTCGCTTGGTTGGATGCCAAGTCGGTTACAATACTCCAAATACTTCTCATTTAACTTGTCGTTAGGTAGGGGCTTTGCTTCTAAAATTTTAATGATTGCTTTGTTGGTTTCTCTGCCGTCTTTTTCGTCTGAAGCCGAATGTTTGTCAAGTTTGTTGTCTATGTAACCAATAAACCTACTTGGTGCAAATCGCAGTTCTCTGTCAATTATATACGCCACAAAACAAGTCCCACGTTTAACTAATGACTTTGCTTCATTTTCTGCATAGTCGTCACCTTCGGTTAAATATCCTTCTAAGGTGTCAATGTTCTTGATAAGTTGATTTTTAGTATTTATCAGTCTCATTCTTGTTTTGTTGTCGTCTCTTTATGGGTTGCAGCTAACGGGAAAAGTATTGGCGAAGTGCGGGATTTCGAAGAACTAAACGTTCAAGAATTCACAAACGTAGCGAATGCTTTTTCAATGAAACTAAATTACAAAAAAATGTGGAATTGAAAAGCATAAGCGGATTAAAATTACAACTCTTTCAACTTGCATTTAACCCCGCATTTTGCCAATACCATGTTGAACTAAACCTCCGGTAGCTTTTCCCATTCACCGTTTTAGTAATTTTGTTTTTATTAAACCCTAAAAAACATATAAAATGGCTACAAAAAAAAATCTCCGGAGGAGTTAAGGACTA
>NZ_QPIE01000001.1 GCF_003336205.1 Chryseobacterium lacus | reverse complement strand
TTTTAGCAGAGGGGCTCACCTGTTCCCATTCCGAACACAGAAGTTAAGCCCTCTAGCGCCGATGGTACTGCTAACGCGGGAGAGTAGGTCGCCGCCAGTTTTTTTAAAGCTCACCAATTTGCTTTGGTGAGCTTTTTTTGTTTTTAGTTGCCTTTATCTTTCTTGAAAGCAAACAGAAATTTGATTTACAGTTCTGAAACCTGGAATTTATTTTATTAAGTTTTTAAGCGGAAATAAGTGGAAGACAGAAAAGTTTATCAAAAAATAATCATCTTTATTCTCATAAGGAGGAATTTTTTAAACAAACTGATTGAAAATAGAGGGTCAGCTAATGTTTCTTAAATCAAAACCTCGTCAAAATTCCCCAATGAATCTTTGTATCACTGAAACGGATTTCGTTGCCGAATTCGCTTCCGTTGGAAATCTGGAAACTCATGAGTCCGATGGGCAGAAAGAAATTAAATCCAAGCCCGAAACTGTAGAGCTTAGGTCTCAAACCAAGTGCTTTGCTGCTCAGTTCACCATACTGTAGAAAAGTGTCAAAAAACGCTTGATTACTCACTAAATAACGATATTCTGCTTTGCCATAATAATAAAAATCCGCAAATAGAGATTCTTCGTTGAAACCCCGCATAGAATTCCAGCCGCCAAATCTTAAAAGCTCGTTGGTGCTGAGTTCGTTTTCGGAATTTAACAAGGCAGATTCTCCTTTTATATTTAGATAATGACGACCGCCCAAATAAAAATTTCTTTCGGCAAGAAGAAAATAACGGGTTTGTCCGGCAGTAATTTCTTCTTTGGAATAATGTGTAGAAAGTAAATCTGCCTCCGCACGAATCCTTGTTTTATATAAAAAAAGCTCTATTTCCGTCGGTTCAGTATAATCATACCAAATCCCAATTCCTTTTTTGCTGTAATCTTTTCCCTGAATATAAAGAGAATCCATCACCGTGGAAGTTTCAAAAGTACCGCGAAGCCCTATTTTCTGCCGATTATTCAGGTGATAATAAACTGCTGGAAGTATTTTTACATTTGCATAAGTAGAATCCTGGCGATAAATATTCAGGTTCATATTAACACCAACGTTGGATTTAAAAAGGTAAGGAATATCGGTTTGCAAATCGAAAGTCTGGCCTCTGTCCGGATTTCTTTGCCAGAATAGCGAAATGCTTTCAAAACCATTGAAAATGTTTTTAAAATTCAGGTTCAGGGTTCCGTTGAAGGTGAATTTTTCTGATTTATCATTCCCAAAACCGACAATTCCATCAAAAGAATTGACTTTTTTCTTTTGAAGAAAAAGATAAATATTGGTGGAATCTCGGGTAAAAAGCGTTTGTGGAGGGCGTTCCAGCGAAACAAAAGTATGGTTTTGCAAACTTCGGTTGATGGCCAGAAGGTTTTTCTCATCATACTTTTTTCCTCGAAATTCTTTTTCTATATTTTTGACAAATCTGGAAGGTACTTTTTCATATCCTTTGATGACAAATCCATCTATCAACCGTTTCTGATCCTTCACTACAGTAAGTTCTACCTTTTGTTTCCCATTTTGTTTTCCGAGATATTTCGATTGAATTCGGCTGAACGCAAAGCCCTGATCGATGTACTTTTTGTTGATTTCTTTTTTTAAAGAATCAAGGTTTTTGGTGTAAAATTGTTTTTCTATTTTCAGTTCCGATGACAAACTGTCGGAAAGCTGAACAAAAGCTTCATTGAAATTTTGCCCTTTATCATAATAGATTTCAGTGCGTAAGCCTACTTTTTTTACATTTTTTAATTCGGTAAAAATGAAATGATTTTTAGAAAGAGAATCCAGAAATTTCACTGCGGAAACAGAATCTTTAACGATTTTCTTCTGTTGTGTTTCTGTATCAATCAACCAAAATTCCCTTTCCTGTGCCTGAAATAAAACACTTGTAAGGAAAATGAGGAAGACGACAGCAGATTTCAATTTAGCGATATTGATTATAAACGCAACGATTACGGTAATATTCTGTTTCAAAATTCATGAAGAAAATTGATTGTATTTTCTCATCAGTTTTTCAAATGTTTTTTGAGGTAAAATCCATTTCAGCGGAACCCCGATTCGTTGCCCAAACTTCCCGAAATAATAATGCGCTTTCCAATTTTCTTTATTCAGAAGACGCTCAATATATTCAGCCACTTCAGCGGTTTCCGTTCCTTGGTCAACGTGAGAGTTCATCAAAGCGAATACTTTATTAAAAGTACTTCTGTATGGTTCCGAAACAGTACTCATCACACGATGATCGGCAATTTTTGTTTTAATATCGCCTAAATGAAGCGAACAAACATCAATATTCCAAGGCGAAACTTCATATCGAATCGCTTCTGTTACCTTGTCTAAAGCAGCTTTGGAAGCGGAATAAAATCCCCGAAAAGGCAATCCCATTTCGCTTCCGATACTGGATATATTAATGATTTTGCCGGCTTTTTGATCGCGCATTTTTGGCAAAACAGCATTCATTACCTGCACAGCTCCTATAAGATTCAGATCAAAAAGCTTGCGGATATCTTCTTTCGTGGCATCTTCTACCGCTCCTACCATCCCCATTCCTGCATTATTGATAAGAAAATCGATTCTTTTTTCTGACAGCAAAATTTCAGAAAGTGCATTTTCTACAGCTTTTTCATCGGTAATATCTGTCGGAATCGTTTTAAAATAATCACTTTCCGTATTTTTCCGGCTAAGTCCATACACGCGGTGCCCCTTTTGGCCAAAATATTCAGCCAGATGTTTCCCAATTCCGGACGATGTTCCTGTGATAATGATTGTTTTTTTCAATTTGAATCAATTTATGGGATCAAGAATCTCCTTTAAATCTTCCCAAAATTTCGGATAAGATTTCTCAACGACATTTTCATCCTCAATGGTAATTTCTTTCTTGAGGCAATAAGGCGCAAAGCTCATAGCCATGCGATGATCGTTGTAAGTTTTAATAAAAATAGGTTCTTCAGGCTCAAAAAATCGTACTGAAGCAATGGAGTTTTCGGTAATTTGCGTTTCGCAACCGATCTTCTGAAGTTCTTTGTGCAGTGCCTGAAGCCTGTCAGTTTCCTTTATTTTTAACGTTTCGAGTCCAGTAATTTCAAAAGGAATTTGCAAAGCTGCCGCAGTTACACACACCGTTTGAACAATATCCGGGCAGTCGTTCATATCTATTTTAATAATCTCTGGAAAAACAAATGGTTCCGGGCATATAGAAATCCGATGTTCCTGAGCGTCAGAAATCGTATTGATACCAAAAAAATCCCAGTAAATTTCTTTGATTCTCGAGTCAGCCTGATAAGAATGCGCCTGAAAGTTTCTTAAATTAATAATTCCTCTGCCGATAGCGGCCATTGCGTAATAATATGAAGCGGATGACCAGTCGCTCTCCACCTCAAAATAAAAAATATTCGATAATTTTTGATCAAAATCCAATGGGGATATTTTAATGCTTCTTCCGTCAAATTCATACGAGACCCCGATGCTGGTCAAAGTTTTCAGTGTCATTTCGAGGTAAGGCCGAGAAGTAATTTTCCCTTCTAAATGAATAGTTAAGCCATTTTCGAGTTTTGGTGCAATCAACATTAATGCGGTGATAAACTGACTGGAAATCCCAGAAGGAATGACAACTTCGTCCCGATTCAGCTTTTTCCCTGTTATTTTCAACGGAGGATAGCCTTCCACGCCAAGATACTGAATGTCAGCTCCTAAGGCCAACAATGCTTCCACAAGATCTTTAATGGGGCGTTGTAACATTCTTTCGGAACCCGTAAGAACTACGTTTCGACCTTCTTTTTGCGCAAAATAGGCGGTCAGGAAACGCATGGCAGTTCCGGCATGATGAACATCTATAACATCTTTTTCACTTTCCAAGGCCTGTTGAAGCAGGAAAG
Source organism: Chryseobacterium lacus (assembly GCF_003336205.1). Classification (GTDB taxonomy): domain Bacteria; phylum Bacteroidota; class Bacteroidia; order Flavobacteriales; family Weeksellaceae; genus Chryseobacterium_A; species Chryseobacterium_A lacus. The sequence goes on along the minus strand of NZ_QPIE01000001.1, from coordinate 425,787 downwards.
TATCCTGCGCATCGGAAGTATTTTCAATTTTAATATTTCTGAAAAGAGAATGCAAGATCAGCAAACGGTTCGAAATACTTTTCGAACCGCAGATCTGTATTGTTTTATTATGAAGTAAATTGGATTTTTTTAAAAGCATTTACTTTTATTTCAGTTTTATATTGTTCTTGTGACGTTCGGCGTCGCGTTGGGTTTTTATTTTCATTTTATGGTCAAAAGATTTTTGCAGATCGATTCCCGTTTGGTTGGCCAAGCACAGCGTAACAAAAAGCACATCCGCCAGTTCTTCACCTAAATCCCTCGTTTTGTCATTTTCTTTTTCGCTTTGTTCGCCATATCTTCTGGCAATAATGCGAGCGACTTCTCCTACTTCTTCTGTAAGCATCGCCATATTGGTCAGTTCATTAAAATACCTGACACCCACTTTTTCTATCCATTCATCTACTTGTTTCTGAAGGCTGGTTATTTCCATGAGTCAAAAACTTATTGATAAGCTCCTAATGTAGGATTAGTAGTTCGGGAAATTTTCTGAAGATCCAAAGGTACTGTGGCCGCAACAGAAGTATTTCCTTTTCCTCTCGCCGGAGATGTAGATTTTACTCTCATATTGAGTTTCTCGGTATAATAATTTTCAAATTCCGGATCCAAATTCTGATGGGAAGCAACAATATTCGGGTTTCCGTCAAAATTAAATCCGGCCGAAGCGTCATATTTCAACAGGGAATTTTGAATTAAATATTGAAAAGACTGTCCGGAAACAGGCTTGAAATCCACCGCATTTGGATATCGGGAATACAGAATAGAATTCCGGATGTTCAATGTAAGCGGTGCTGTTTCCGTTTGTCCATTAGGATTTGTCCACTCATTGGTGGCGTATAATGCTTGTCCGTTTCCTAAGGTGCCGAGATTCCAATAATTGGCTAAAGTAACATGGGTGAGATGGTAAGAGCCTCCTTTATAGATGCCAAAATCCGAGAATCGACAATTATTCATCACCAGGTTTTCAGCATTTATAACAGAATTGATGGCCATAATTCCATGTTCATCAAAGGTGTGGATAATGGAATTTTTTATGTTTGCCTGCGCTTCTTTCATTTCAATTCCCGTAGTTCCGCCATATACTTTGACATAATTCATATTCAGCATGGAACCGGCTTCCATTCGGATTGAATTCCAGTTTTTAGGAATCGTATCATATCGCGGATCATTTCTGTCTCCGCGAAAAATAACTTCACTGTTCAGGTCTCCGTTAATATTCAATGCTGATCCGTTCTGTAATTTCATTCCGCTGTTTCGGAAAAAATAAACTTTCGTCCCTGCCTGTACATTCAGTGTAGCACCGGGAGCCAGGGAAAGATCTCCGTAAATGAGCTTTACTTTATTGTTATTCCAAGTGTGATTTCCGGTCAAAATATTGGACCCGGGAGTGTTGGTTTGAACAAAAAATTCTGCATCCTGAACTACTGAAAATAAGGTAACTTGTTGTGAAGCCGCTGGTGTGGTGAAGGTAATTCTGTCTTCAGCTATCATTTCCGGGCCGGAAGCTGTAGGTGCAATTTCTACAAAAATATACAGACTGTCTTTTTTTCTCAAGGGAACATTGGTAAAAGAAAATCCTGAAGTACCGTCAATATTAATTCTATATAAAGACGCTCCGCCTCGGCCCAGTTCAATCTTTGGGATCATAATATCCTTGTCTTCGTCATTATATACCTTTACGGCGTACGTTTCTGAACGCACTTGGTGGTAAACGGTATCACAAAAAACAGTATCGGTGGAAAATCTGAGCTCCTGCGAAGGCGTATCAAAATCAATGTCATCGCGATTGCAGGAAATAGTCAGGATTCCTGCCCAAAACAGCACTGCCAGAAGTATTTTGTATTTCATTGCGAGTAAAAATTTAAACAGAATTCAAATGTAACGAAAAAAGCTGTAACCTTCAGTTTTTAAATTTAAAAATCATGTTGTTATATTAAAAAAAATTATTAATTTTGCCATCTGAAATTTAGCAGAGGAATATCCATTACTATTTCTGAAGCAAAACTTTTATTTTTAAAAATTTTTATTATGAAAAAAGGAATTCACCCAGAAAACTATAGACTTGTTGTTTTCAAAGACATGAGTAACGACGAGATGTTTCTTTGCAAATCCACTGCAGAAACAAAAGACACTATCGAATACGAAGGAGAAACGTATCCATTAATCAAAATGGAGATTTCATCCACTTCTCACCCATTCTATACCGGAAAACTAAAACTGGTAGATACTGCAGGTAGAGTAGATAAATTCATGAACAAATACAAGAAATTCGCGAAATAAATTTCGTATTCAGGAATAATTAAAAGCCTTTTCCAAATCAGGAAAGGCTTTTTTGTTGTATTTTTGAATGTTATTTTCAGATACTTTATTTTTAAAATTCAGAAGGATGCAGCTTGTATTTTCAGACGCTCAGTATTGGGAAGATTTTCTTCCACTTACTTTTACCCGCCCAATCGCCGAAATGCGCTGCGGAATTTTAACTTTTTCCGAACGTTGGAAAAAATTGTTGACAATCGATGAAGTTTCTTATCTCACTGAAGATTTCTTGCAGGAAAAATTTCAGAAACCTGAAAAAAGAGAAAGCCTGTTTCTTGTTCCGAATTTTCTGCCAACACCGGATGTTCTTCAGCAAATAAAAAACCTTCGCAAAGGAGAAGCTTTGGTGTATCAGGATGAATTGCTGGCAGCAAAAGTAAATATGGAAAATTTCAAACTGAGCCAGATTGAAAAAATGACGGATATTACCGAAGAACTTCTGTTTTTCAAACAACCTACCGATTTGTTTTCATACAATCATAAAGCGATTGATTTTGATTTTGAATTATTAACCAAGGGCAGAACCTCTCAGCCGTTATCTTCGACCAACGGATTTTTGGGAAATCCGGAAGATCTTTTTATTGAAGAAGGTGCTCAAATTGAATTTTCAACTTTAAATACGAAAACTGGAAAAATCTATATCGGAAAAAACGCTGAAATTATGGAGGGTTGCCATCTTCGCGGCCCGATTGCACTTTGCGAAGATTCAAAATTTAATTTGGGTGCGAAAATTTATGGCGCAACAACGGTGGGCCCACATTCCAAAGTGGGTGGCGAAGTGAATAATGTTGTGATATTTGGGTACTCTAATAAAGGTCATGATGGGTTTATCGGGAATTCTGTCATTGGCGAATGGTGCAATTTGGGTGCTGATACCAATTCATCCAACCTGAAAAATAATTACGCTACAGTAAAACTCTGGAATTATAAATCGAAAAAATTTACCGATACCGGACTTCAGTTTGCCGGACTGATCATGGGAGATCATGCGAAAACAGCCATCAATACACAACTGAATACCGGGACAGTAGTAGGCCTTGCTGCCAATATTTTTAAAAGTGGATTTCCTCCGAATCTGGTGGAGAACTTCAGTTGGGGCGGCATGAAAGGCGATGAGAAATTTAAATTGGAAAAAGCCATTGAAGTAGCAGAAAAAGCGATGATCAGAAGAAAAATTATACTCTCGGAAGCGGACAAAAAAATACTGGAATATATTTTTAATCAGTATTAAAAATGGTTTTTGCTAACATATTTTGATAAAAGCATTTCATTAAAAATTTTCAAAATCAAAATAAATGCAGTAATTTTGTCAAGAAAGTAAAGATGTCTATTCACAACAAAATTACGGAGCAGGCCATCACTTTCGATGATGTTCTTCTTATTCCTTCATATTCTGAAGTTTTACCCAATCAGGTTTCTTTAAAATCCCGACTTACCGATAAAATTACTTTGAACGTTCCCATCGTTTCGGCGGCTATGGATACCGTCACCGAAGCAGATATGGCTATTGCTCTCGCACGAGTTGGCGGTTTGGGTTTTATTCATAAAAATATGTCGATAGAGGAGCAAGCTTCTCATGTTAATAAAGTGAAACGCTCCGAAAATGGAATGATTGCAGATCCGGTGACGTTGTCTAAAGATCATACGCTGGCAGAAGCAAAAGAGCTGATGTCCCGTTTTAAAATTTCCGGGCTGCCCGTGGTAAATCCTGACAATAAACTGATCGGAATTATTACCAACCGCGATGTGAAATATCAGGAAAATCTCGAAATGAAGGTAGAAGAACTGATGACAAAAGATCATTTGATCACTTCCGGGAAAAATACCACACTCGAAGATGCCAAGAAAATCCTTCTGGAAAACCGCGTAGAAAAACTGCCGATTGTAGATGCGGATTATCGTTTGGTAGGGCTTATTACCATTAAAGATATTGATAATCAACTGGAATATCCGAATGCCAATAAGGACCAAAACGGGCGTCTTTTTGTTGGAGCAGGAGTAGGCGTGGGCGAAGATACGATGGAAAGGGTTGCCGCACTGGTAGAAGCCGGCGTCGATATTATAGCAGTAGATTCTGCTCATGGGCATTCCAAAGGAGTTCTGGAAAAAGTGAAAGAAATAAGAAATTCATTTCCTGATCTCGATATTGTTGGAGGGAATATTGTTACTGCTGAAGGAGCCAAAGATCTGATTAATGCGGGTGCCAATGTTCTGAAAGTAGGTGTTGGTCCAGGTTCTATTTGTACTACGAGAGTAGTTGCCGGTGTAGGTGTTCCTCAGCTTTCAGCCATTTATAATGTTTTTGAATATGCAAATACCAAGAATGTTGCTGTAATCGCAGATGGCGGCATCAAACTTTCAGGAGATATTGTAAAAGCCATCGCAAGCGGCGCAGGTGCAGTGATGTTGGGATCGCTTTTGGCCGGAACAGACGAAGCGCCGGGCGACGAAATTATTTTTCAGGGAAGAAAATTCAAATCTTATCAGGGAATGGGAAGCCTCGCTGCCATGAAAAGAGGCGGCAAAGAAAGGTATTTCCAAAGTGAAGCGAAGAAATTTGTTCCGGAAGGTATCGAAGGAAGAGTTCCACACAAAGGTAAACTTGAAGATGTGATTTTCCAACTTACTGGAGGAATCCGTGCAGGAATGGGATATTGTGGAGCTAAAGATATTATCGCTTTGCAAAATGATTCCAAAATGGTAATGATCACCGGAAATGGGCTGAAAGAAAGTCATCCTCATGATGTTATCATTACACAAGAGGCTCCGAATTATTCATTTTAGCTTTTGACGGAACCAATTCAGATGTAAAAACCAGGTTTCTGTTTCTCACAAACCATTTATTTTATCAAACTAATTGGTTTTATTTAAATGTAGTGGTTCTTTCAACCGAATTGTACGGCACAGATCGCGGTCAACGTGAATGACATATCTCATACCCAAAATTTTCGCGAAATAAATTAATTAGGATAGCTTTGTCCTGTTTAAAAATCGTAATAAAAAAATTAAATTAATATGAAAAAAATCTTAGGTGCACTGGCTGTTGTATTATTAACATTTCAGGCGTGCAAGCAAAACACAACAAATTCGGAAGCATCGTCCTCAAATACCAATACCATGGATATTCAGGTAAGTGGCGAACCTGAAACCCAGAAAGCTCTCGCTCCGCCATTCGTTCAGGAACCGGTAGGAAATCGTGGTGCCAAGAAAATTATTGTCAATCTTGAAGCAACCGAAATCGAGCAAGAACTGGCAGATGGTGTAACGTATAAATTCTGGACTTTTAATAATACCGTTCCCGGAACTTTTATCAGAATAAGAGTGGGCGATGAAGTTGAGTTACGACTTAAAAATGCCAGCAACAGCGTAATGCCGCACAATATTGATCTTCACGCTGTGAATGGTCCTGGTGGTGGTGCCGAAGCAACCAATGTAGCTCCTGGAAAAGAAGCGATTTTCACCTTTAAAGCCCTGAATCCGGGTCTGTATGTTTATCACTGTGCGGCAGCTCCTGTTGCTTTGCATATTGCCAACGGGATGTATGGAATGATTCTCGTAGAACCAGAAGGAGGACTTCCAAAAGTGGATCGCGAATATTACATTATGCAGGGTGATTTCTATACCAAAGGAAAAACTGATGAAAAAGGATTTCAGGAATTTGATCAGGATAAAGGGGTAGATGAAAAACCAACCTATGTTGTATTCAACGGGAAAAAGAATGCTTTGATGGGCGAAAACGCACTTCAGGCAAAAGTGGGCGAAACAGTACGTCTATTTGTTGGAAACGGAGGCCCGAATCTCGCATCATCATTCCACGTTATCGGAGAAATTTTTGACCGTGTGTATGTAGAAGGAGGAAGCAAAATAAATGAAAATGTACAAACCACGCTTATTCCAGCCGGAGGAGCCGTGATCGTAGAATTTAAAGTAGAAGAACCTGGAGAATATATCCTTGTTGACCATTCCATTTTCAGAGCATTCCACAAAGGTGCCATCGGAAAACTGGTGGTTACAGGTGAAAAAAATCCTAAAGTTTATAATAAAGTAAAATAAATAAATCTTCATTTGTGTTTAGAAAAAAGAAGCAACTATGATTAAACTTTTGAAAATATTTTTGATTGCTGGTGGTTTCTTTTTTCTTTTTTCATGTGAAAATTCCAGTTCGCAACAAGAAATTACTTCCGTTACAGAAGATTCGGAATTAGTTAAAATTCAAACAGATGTAAACATGGTTTCTATAAAAGGCGGAAAATATCAACCTTTTTATGGAGAAGACAGCACGCTGGTGGAAGTAAACAATTTTCTTTTGGACGAAAGGCAGGTAACGAACAAAGAATTTCTGGAATTTGTAAAGAAAAATCCGCAATGGAAACGCAGCAATGTGAAAGCCATTTTTGCAGATGAAACCTATCTTCAGGATTGGCAGGATGATGAAACGCTTCCGAAAAATGCAAACCCTGATGCTCCTGTTACCTATGTTTCTTGGTTTGCAGCCAAGGCTTATGCGAAAAGTGCAGGTAAAAGACTCCCTACTTTAGATGAGTGGGAATTTGTGGCGATGGCCGATGAAGAGTTGGCAAACGCCCGAGATAAAGTGTCTTATTCCGAAAATATCATTAATCTGTATCATGTTAAATTCCGGGAGAAAAATCCCGTGAAACAGTCGGCTCCCAATTATTGGGGCGTTTACAATATGTTCGATTTGGTTTGGGAATGGACGGATGATTTTAATTCCATCATGTCGACTTCCGATTCCCGAAACGGAAAAGTGGACGATAAAGGTCTGTTTTGTGCAGCGTCAGCAACCAGTGTAACGGATGTTCTGAACTATGCTGCCTTTATGCGGTATGCGTTCAGATCCAGCTTGAAAGCGAATTATACAGTCGCTAATCTGGGTTTCAGATGTGCGAAAGATATTAATCAATAATTTCTGAAATGAAACAGTTAATCATTCTTTTATTTTTCTCGGTTTTATTATTTTCATGTCAGGACAAACCTGCTCCTGAAGAAGAAATTTCCGCAGATTCTATATTTTTGCTGGATTCCAAATGGCAGAATGAAGAAGGAAAAGAATTACAACTCAGAGATTTGAAGGGTAAAAACCTTGTTGTAGTACTGATCTTCACCAGTTGTCAAACAGCGTGTCCGATGTTGGTAGCGGATATGCAGAATATTTATGCCAAGATTGATAAAAAGAAACTGAAGGAAACATCGTTGGTGATGGTCACTATTGATCCGGAAAATGACACACCGGAAGTTCTGAAAGAATATGCAAAAGCCAGAAATATCTACGGAGAACCTTGGATTTATTTGAGGAGTGATAAGGAATCTACCCGCGAACTTGCCAATGTTTTAGCCGTAAAATACAAGAAAATCTCACCGGTTGTTTTTTCACATTCCAACATTATTACTGTTTTTAACAAAAACGGCGAAATGGTGAGCCAGGCAGAAGGAACCGTAAATGCTTCCGGCATCGCAGAAACCGTTAATAAATTATAGTCAATTTGTGTTTTTTTGAAACCTGCAGGAAGCGTAGTCTTTCTGCAGGTTTTTTATGAAGAATTAATCAGAATTGCTTTCAATGTCTTTCCGGAATTTGGAAATGCGAAAATCAGTAGCAGTGTTGCCCTTTTCCATTTTTTCTTTGGCATAAAGCCGGAAATCATTTTCGGTTTTGTCCAAAAGATGGTCATAAGGTCCTACTGAAGAAATCAGTTTTACCAAAACCGGGGATATTTCCAAACAAATAAACAATCCCATAATGAACATTGAAGCCGCTGCAATGACAGAAGAATTTTTCCCAAGTTCATCCAAAGCCTGAAGCCTTGCTGCAAAACCATTAAAACGGTCTTCGGCGGTTTCGGTCTTAGCTCTCTCGGTTTCAATATTGTTGTACACTTTTGAAATTTCTTTGTCCAGATAATGGAGACGGGGCGCTATTTGTTTTTGATAGTTTTCCAAATCTGTGCGTCTCTGTTGCTTCAGAATTTCCTTTCTTTTTGCATTGGTCCCATATCCGGTTTTTCCAGAAGTAAGATGGGTTTTAGTTCCTAAAATTTCTTTTTCAAGTTCAGTTGCTGCGGAATCAAATGCTTTCTGATATTCCTGAATTTTTGTGTTGATTTGTTTTTTTTCCTGTTCAAAAGGTCCGCTTTGTTGCATAATTCTGGCGTTCATTTCAGCCTGAAGTTGCGTTTTGTTACGCTGGATAATGGTGTTTAATTGTTTATTCACTTCTTTTTCAAAAATCTTAAGTTCCAGCGGTTTCGAAATAATAATTCCCAAAAAAGTAGCCAGAATAAGTCTGGGAATCGCCATTATCAGTTGGTTTCCCCAAGTTCCTGTTTTCTTGATAGATGAAACAATATACCGGTCTAGGTTGAAAATCATCAATCCCCATAATATTCCAAAACCTATCGCATACCAAAGGTTATCAAAAATTGTGTACAGTGCATAACCACCGGAAAGCGAAGCGAAAACTGCTGTGAATAGAATCACACCGCCAATTCCGGAAAACTTGTTCCATTCGGAAGGTGTTTTTCTAAGGATATGAAGATTTCCTCCGGAACAAATCAGCATGAATTTTTGAAACCAGTTCATTTTGTGCCGGGACATCGGAGAATTTGTGTGAATCATTTTAAAATTTATTTAAAGATAAGTCTTACAAAACGGAACAATGTTACAGACAGTATTATGTTTAACCAAGTAAATTCTGTGCAAGTTCTTTACACAGGATAAATTAATTTCGATCATTAAATTATTTGATACGATCAGGATTTTGTTTCAGGAAACTTGCCCAACTGGAATAGGATTTCTCACCTACAGCATTTCCTGAATTGAAATGATGACACACTGCAACGGCTAATCCGTCTGTAGCATCCAAATATTTTGTGGGAAATTCTTTCAGATTCAACAAGTTTTGCAGCATTCCTGCGACTTGTTCTTTGCTTGCATTTCCATTTCCTGTGATGGCCATTTTTACTTTTTTCGGGGAATATTCGGTGATGGGAATATTTCGGTAAAGCGAGGCCGCCATCGCAACGCCTTGTGCACGTCCCAATTTCAACATGCTCTGTACATTTTTTCCAAAAAAAGGTGCTTCCAAAGCCACTTCGTCCGGATGATATTCATCAATCAGTGCCAAGGTTTTATCAAAAATATACTTCAGTTTGGTTTCATGATTCGGGTATTTTTTCAGAATAAGTTCATGAAGGGAAAGGAGTTCCATTTTGTTTTTTTTAACCAAAATCAATCCATATCCCATAATGGTAGTTCCGGGATCGATGCCCAGAATTATTTTATCATTTTCCACAAGACAAATGTAATGATTAAAAATTTTTTGTTCAATCATTTGCATGCATAAGAAAATTATGTATAAATTTGTCCTACATCATTTATATTCAACATGAAGAGAAATGCATTATACAAAGGAACGTTACAGAATATTATCCTCAAGTTGCTCTCAGCCGAGGTGAAAATGTATGGTTATCAAATGACGCAGCGAGCGAAAGAACTCACCCAAGGCGAACTGGAAATGACGGAAGGTGCATTGTATCCCATTCTTCATAAATTAGAAAACGAAGGCGTTATTTATTCCGAAATTCAGAATGTAAATGGGCGCGACAGAAAATATTATCTGCTTACTGAGAAAGGAAAAAAACAACAGGCGAAACAGGAGCAGGAAATGAAAAGTTATATCGGAAATCTAAACACGATTTTTAATATTTAGCGTATGAATCTTGCTGAAAAAAACACTGTAATTGATTTTCTGAAAAGTAAAAAACTGTCCTATCCTTTGTATAAAGAAGTATTGGATCATTTCTTCTTGGATATTGACAAAAAAATGTCGGAAGGAATGGGTTTTCACGAAGCGTTCATCCAAGTTAAATTAAAATGGCATGATGAATTTAAAATGGTTTCGCCGGATATTTTATCCATCGGCAGAATTCCCCGAATTGAGGCCAGAATAAGACAAAGTTACTATAAAGCAATTTTTAAAAATAGCTTTATTATTGCAGGTGTATTTCTGCTTTTTCAGCTTTTGTATCCACCTATGCAGTCTTACATTATAGTAGGGCTTTCCTTTATTTTTGTTTTGTTTTTTTTACATTCACTCATTTCAAGGAATATCGATGTTCTGCAAGTCTTCCGTTTGTTTTTCCATCCAATGGCGACAAGAGGGCATGCTTTAGTTTTTGGGGTATTTCTGTTTGGAGAATTTTTTTCCAAAGATTTTTTTGAAAAAGATTATACAGCTTTCATCCGAACATTTGGCATCACTTATACTTTGATTGTTTTCATCCTTTTGCTGAGGTTTCAAAAGAATAAAAAATTAGTTTTATGATCACCGAAGAACAACTCTCTGAAATCCGAAATTATCTTCTCACAAAGAAACTTCCGATAGACGTTCTGATAGAAGTGAATGATCATTTTATTTCCCAAATGATGGAGCTGCAGAAAGAAGGTCAGACTTTTGAAGAAGCGTTCACCAAAACTAAAAATACATGGAGAAAAGACCTGAAACCCTATTGGAGCGGCGGATTAGATATTGAAGATAAAAGCGATTTAATGCGAAGAATTCGCAGGGAAAGTTTTAGAGGTATTTTTTTCAAAGCTGCACTATTCGGTTTGCTGTTGACGGGAATGATGTATGTTTCGATGGCATTTTTATCAGAAAGTCATTTTCTATATCTGATGATCGCAGCTTATATCGTGTTTGTCTTCGGGCCGGTGTTGTTTTATTTTATGAATCGTAAAGATTTCGCATTGGCAAAAAAGTACAGCAATTATGTTCTGACAGAATATCAGATGTATGTTTTTACTTTTATCAGCTTTCCTATAGTTTCTCTACAGTTCTTGCTGCGGATGAATGACATTTCTTCCTATTGGTACAACACTTTTCATTCGGAAATTCGATATGATATCAACCGCAGTGTGGTGATTGCTTTCGGATGCTTTTTATTATATTCAGCGAGCATTTTGATATTTTTATCGCAACAACGTTATCTCCGGCAGATTCAGAAAGTAAAACCTTTTTTGAAGTATCTGAAGCAAGGGTGAACACCGGAACCTTGAAGTTTTTTTTATTTAAATCGCAACATGGGTAAATTTCCTTATCGTCATGTTTTGTTACTGTAAAAATAATTAGAATTCATCCCGATTCTAAAATAAGTTGTAAGGTAAATTCCTCTTTTATTTTGGTAGGCTGATGAGAAATCACACTTCCATAACTCTATGGATAGTCCCAAACAAATATTTTTCTAATTCTTATCGCAAAGTCTGTTTTATTGTTCAACCTCTCAAAAGAGCGATGTCGTCTCGTGGTATTATACTTGCACTAAAAGCCAACTGAACCCATAAGATTCGACGCCAACCAATAAACAAAAGATAATGAGCAGTATTCAACCTGAATATTTAAGGAATACAATAGAGAAAAACTTTAAATCTTTTATTTTAGAAGGAAATCATCCTTGTATGATGGCGCGCTCCGTTTTTAAAATGGAACGTTACGATATACGAGTGTATGATGAAATGAAAAGTGATGCCACAGCTCATGCTATTTTACAGGATTTACAGACTTTTCTGGAAAATACTAACTTAAATTCTACGGAATATCGCTCATTTGCCGCCATTTTCCCTGACAATCATTTTGAAGATGAAATCACTTTTGAAAAATCTTTATGGCAACTTTTACAAAACTTACATCATCATGATCCTAAACCTTGGGATTCTACTGTGAGTCGAGATCCTGAAGATGCCGATTTCAGTTTTAGCCTTCTCGGCAAAGCATTCTATATTATTGGCCTTCATCCGAAAAGTTCCAGAAAAGCACGGCAAGCACCCTCTACAACTTTGGTGTTCAATCTTCATTGCCAGTTTGAGAAACTCCGGGAAATCGGAAAGTATGAAAAAATACGGGATTTGGTTCGAAAAAACGACGAAAAACTACAAGGAAGTATCAATCCGGTGCTACGGGATTTCGGAGAAGATTCAGAAACCCGGCAATACAGCGGCAGACACGTGGAAAGCAACTGGAAGTGTCCGTTTCATCACAAATAAATCAGAATGGAAAACTATACTATTATACCTCCGCAGACAGGGAAGGCCTTCACCATGAAAAAAGGACAGATTCTTACCGTAATGGACCCTCAGGGAAAGCAGGTGAGCGACATGGTTTTGTTTAATTTACATGACTATGGGGAAAGGATTTCATCTGGAAAAACGTTGGACTTCGAAGAATCAATATTGCTCACAGCAGGAAATACATTGTGGAGTAATCGTTCTCGGAAAATGGTTCGAATTTCGGCCGACACCAATGGACGGAACGATTTTCTTCTCGCTCCGTGCAGTAAAGAGACTTTTGAAATTATGTATGATTATCATGATTATCATCCCAGTTGTCTGGAGAATTTGACGAAAAATCTCGAACCTTTTGGGATTACACAGGATGATGTTCCCACAGCTTTTAATATATTCATGAATGTTCAGTTCGATGTAAGCGGAAAGATTTCCGTTCTACCTCCTACTTCCAAACCTGGCGATTATGTGGAGTTTGAAGCCCTGATGGATCTGCTGGTTGGTCTTACCGCGTGCTCTGCTGAAGACAGTAATGGTGGCACTTTTAAACCTATTCATTATTTTATAAAAGATAATTGATTTTTGGATTGATCGATAAATTATAATAAACTTAGACCTTTAAAAATAAGTAAAGCTTCCTGAAAATTTCCGGAAGCTTTACTTTTAATTTAATATAATCATTTGAATCAACGATATTACATATTTCGTCTGTATCTTCCGCCTACTTCGAATAGTGCAGTTGTAATTTGCCCAAGTGAACAGTGTTTTCCGGCTTCCATCATTACTTCAAATAAATTTTGTTGATTGATGGCAGCTTTCTGAAGTTTCTCCAGCATTTGTTCAGACTTGTCCGCATGTGCTTTCTGGAAATTTTCCAGATTCTGAATCTGCAGTTGCTTTTCCTCTTCAGTGGAACGGATTACCTCTCCCGGAAGAACTGTTGGCGAACCATCTTTCCCCAGAAAAGTATTTACCCCGATAATCGGATATTCACCCGTATGTTTCAGCCATTCATAATGCATGGATTCCTCTTGAATCTTCGAACGTTGGTACATTGTTTCCATCGCACCCAGAACACCACCTCTTTCCGTAATTCTGTCAAATTCAGCATACACCGCTTCTTCTACCAGATCTGTTAACTCTTCAATAATGAAAGAACCCTGCAACGGATTTTCATTTTTAGCCAAGCCTAATTCTTTGTTGATGATCAATTGAATGGCCATTGCTCTTCTTACAGATTCTTCCGTTGGCGTTGTGATGGCTTCATCGTAAGCATTGGTATGTAATGAATTACAATTGTCATAAATAGCATAAAGTGCCTGAAGCGTTGTCCGGATATCGTTAAAATCAATTTCCTGAGCATGCAGCGATCTTCCCGAAGTCTGGATGTGGTATTTCAGCATTTGCGAACGTTCATCGGCTCCGTATTTATATTTCATGGCTTTTGCCCAAATTCTTCTTGCTACACGACCAATAACGGCATATTCAGGATCCACTCCGTTGGAGAAAAAGAAAGAAAGATTCGGTGCAAATGCATTGATGTCCATTCCGCGGGAAAGGTAATATTCCACATACGTAAAGCCGTTGGCAAGCGTAAAAGCTAATTGTGAAACAGGATTAGCACCGGCTTCGGCAATATGGTATCCGGAAATAGAAACTGAGTAGAAATTCCTGACTTTATTTTCAATGAAATATTCCTGAACATCGCCCATCAGCCTTAATGCAAACTCTGTAGAGAAAATACAGGTGTTCTGTGCCTGATCTTCCTTCAGAATATCTGCCTGAACAGTTCCGCGAACGGTAGCAATGGTATCAGCTTTTATTTTTTCATACACTTCTTTGTCCAGAACTTCATCGCCGGTTATTCCCAAAAGTTTTAATCCGAGACCGTTATTTGAAGGCGGAAGTTCACCGCTGTAGGTTGGTCTTTTCAGGCCTTTATCATCGAATTTTGCTTTTAATTTCTCTTCAACGATATCCCAAAGGTTATTTTCTTCAATATATTTTTCACAATTCTGATCAATGGCAGCATTCATGAAGAATGACAACAGCATGGGAGCCGGCCCGTTGATCGTCATGGAAACCGATGTTAAAGCATTCACCAGATCAAAACCGGAATAGAGTTTTTTGGCATCATCCAGAGTGGCGATAGAAACGCCGGCATTTCCAATTTTCCCATAAATATCCGGTGGAAATGCGGGATCCTGTCCATATAGTGTCACAGAGTCGAAAGCTGTGGAAAGCCTTTTGGCAGGCATTTCGGCAGATACATAGTGAAATCTGCGGTTGGTTCTTTCCGGTCCGCCTTCGCCGGCAAACATTCTTGTAGGGTCTTCACCAGTTCTTTTGAAAGGATAAATTCCTGCGGTGAACGGAAATTGTCCCGGTACGTTTTCCTGGCCTTTCCATCGGATGAGGTCGCCCCAGTCCTGGAATTTCGGCAGAGAAATCTTTGGAATTTTTAGCCCGGATAAACTTTCAGAAGTGGTTTCTACTTTTATTTCTTTTCCACGAACAAAATAAGAATAGCTGTCGGCTTTCAGGTCTTCCTTGAAATGATGCCAACCCCGAAGAAATGCGCTGTTTTCTTCCAGCAAATCTTTTTTGGTTTTCAGAAAGATTTTTTCCAACTTATCGTGGGTGTGCGGATCATCAGTAATGAATTTTTTGGCTCCGTCTATCAAGTACATTTGCTTGGCGATAAGTGCTTGTTCCTCTACATTTTTATCGTAACCGCGGTTGTTTTCCACAATTTCTGAAAGATAGCGAACCCGTTTTGGGGGAATGACGGTACTGTCTTCGGACACGTTCTGTTCTTGATATTCATCCAGGTTCAGGCTTTCAAATTTTTCGTTTATTTTTCCTACCAACGCATTGAAAACCTCGGTGGTTCCCCAATCATTGAACTGGCTTGCCTTGGTAGAAAATACCGGCATTTCTTCAAGGTTTTTATCGAAAAGAACGTGGTTTCTCTGGTATTGTTTTCTAACAGCCTGCAGTGCATCCAAAGCGCCGCGCTTGTCAGATTTATTAAGCACGATAAGATCTGCATAATCCAGCATATCGATTTTCTCCAATTGTGTAGAAGCTCCGTATTCAGGAGTCATTACGTACATAGAAACGTCTGCAATTTCAGTGATTTCCGAACCGCTCTGTCCGATTCCTGAAGTTTCCAGAATAATTAAATCTGGATTTGCGATTTTTAAAATATTAATCGCGGAATGGATGTATGGGGAAACCGAAACATTATTTTCCCGAGTCGCCATGGAACGCATGTAAACCCGTTTATCGTTAATGGAATTCATCCGGATCCTGTCGCCCAACAGCGCACCGCCGGTTTTCTTTTTGGAAGGATCAACAGAAATAATAGCGATTTTTCTTTCTGGATTGGAACGAAGAAACCTCCGTACGAGTTCATCTGTGAGTGAGGATTTTCCAGCCCCGCCGGTTCCGGTGATGCCAATGATGGGAATTTTCTTCATCCCTTCTTCAGAAGATAATGCAGCAATACGATCATTGATTTCCTGTACCAACTCGGGCTTTTCTTCAGAGAAGTTTTCCACTGCAGAAATGACCTGCGCGATAGATTTTGAATCTTCAAAAGAAATTTTGTCCAAATCGGAAACGGTGATGTGTTCGCCGGTAGCAAAGTCGGATT
Source organism: Chryseobacterium lacus (assembly GCF_003336205.1). Taxonomy (GTDB): domain Bacteria; phylum Bacteroidota; class Bacteroidia; order Flavobacteriales; family Weeksellaceae; genus Chryseobacterium_A; species Chryseobacterium_A lacus. The sequence continues at coordinate 409,697 of NZ_QPIE01000001.1, read as the reverse complement.
TTTGCACCAAATCGTCGATCATTCCTTGCAATCCTAATTCGCGGCCATCATCGGGAGCATAAATCCGGTCGATACCGTACGACATCAGATCTTTAATTTCTTCGGGCAGAATTACGCCGCCGCCGCCGCCGAAAATCTTGATTTGCGGAGCACCTTTTTCTCTCAGAAGATCGTAGATATATTTAAAATATTCATTATGTCCGCCTTGGTAGGAAGTGAGGGCAATAGCATTTGCATCTTCCTGAATAGCAGTGTTGACCACTTCTTCCGCAGATTTATCATGTCCGAGGTGAATTACCTCGCAGCCTGTTCCCTGAATCACGCGGCGCATGATATTGATAGCAGCATCGTGCCCGTCGAATAAGGATGCAGCAGTTACGATTCTCACCTTGTTTTTAGGAGTATATTTTTGGTTTTCCATAAAAAAATGTAGAAAATTTGAAAGTCTTCAAAGATAGGCAATTCCGCAAAAAGTAAAAAAGGGAATAACAAATGAAGATATATATAAAAATGATAATATGTCTTTACTCTGGACTGGGTAGGCAGACCCCGCTCAAAAAAATATTAAGAATCATGTATATTTTTTACAGTGAAAGAGAAAAATTTGTAGTTTTGATGTAAGGGTGCAGGCGTTATTGAGAATCTTCATATTGTAAAGTTTACTGCGTTATAACGCTGATTTCGTGCAGCCAAATCACATTTATGGGAAAATTTAGGGTTTTAATTTTCTTTTTTTTATTCGCGGTTGTTTCCTGCAGCAAGGAAAAGAGTGCGGGAGACAGCGTGGAAGTACTCCATGATGATGAGAAAAAAATAAAAGACGCCTACACCCAAATCGTTTTGCAGGCTGACTTACCGAAAGATAGTCTGTTGTGGTATTTTCAGAAACTGGAAGTATTGCAATCAAAAAAACCTTATTTTACAGCGCTAAATGAATTGAGTAAAGCCACTTATTTTAGAAAAGAGGGTGCATATCTGTCAGCTATAACTCATTATGAAAAAGCCCTGGAGGGACTGCCTGAAAATGATAGCGCAACTGATTATGCATTTGTGGGAATGGGAGTCTGTTATAGACATTTGGGAAATTTTCCCAAAGCATTAGGCTGGTTCCAGAAGTCAGTTGAATATGGTGAAAACCAAAAAGACACTTTGCGTCTGGCGGGAACCTATGCTTCGCTGGCGCAGCTTCATTTTGAAAAAGAACAAGAAAATGAAGCCAGAAAATATATTGAACAGGTTTTTCAACTTCAAAAAAATAAAGAAATAGGAAAGCCTTATTTTATTGCTTTGCATACTCTGGCCAATATGGAAGCGAAAAAAGGGAACTATCTCATTGCCATGGATCTGGACAGAAAAGGGATGATACTTGCAGATAAAGCTGGGAATGATGCCGTGAAAATCACGTTTCAGGACAATCTGGCAAGATGTTACTTTAATTATCTGAAGGATTATGACAAAGCTGTTTTTTATTTCAAACAAAATCTCATCATTGATAAAAAGTTAAACAATCCCACTTGGATTGCAGATACGTATATCAATCTTGCAGAGGTAGAAACGGCGAGGGAAAATTATGAAAAGGCACACGAATATCTTCAGGAAGCAATCAATATTTTTTCAGAAACCCAACAATTTAATAACTCCCTGAAAGCATATGCAGCTCTAAAGAGAATATATGAAAAACAGGATAATTTTAAAAAAGCGCTGGAAACAAACGAAATTTATCTGGAGAAATATAAAAAGCATCTGAACGAAGAAAGCGAGAAATCTTTTGCTGAATACAACGCACTTTTCGAGACCAAAAAGAAAGAAAAAGAACTTTCGGAAACTCAGCTTCAGTTGCGAGAAGAAGAATTTCGTTCACAAAGAAAAAACATCTGGCTGCTTTTGCTTGGCAGTCTTATTGTGATTACTTTGGGCATCGTGCGTTATTTGCAGATTAAATCAAGATTAAAACAGAAAAAACTACAGCTCGAAATATCACGGGAATTGCACGATAGTTTAGGTTCGCAGCTTACTTTAATCAGTTCTATTTCAGATAGTCTGAAGAATTCCGCAATAATTTTGGATGAAAGCATTAGTAAAAAAATCAACACATTGTCCGAGTTCTCCGAAAATACCGTTAATGAATTGAAAAATACCATTTGGGTTCTGAACAGTTCTGAGCTGAAGCTTCACGAGCTAAAGGTGAAACTCCTCAATTTTATTAGTCAGGCGTCTGAAGCACAGGAGAAAGTAAAATTTCATTTTTCATTTGATATTCAACATGATGTTCAGCTGAATTCCAAGCAGGCTATCAATTTGTACCGAATTTTTCAGGAAATTCTGAATAATGCCATCAAATATTCACAAGCGGAAGATATTTTTGTAGTCGTAGAACAAGCGGCAAATCATCTTTACATAAAAATCAGAGATAACGGAATTGGTTTTAATTGGGAAACCGAAAAAAATAAATCACTAGGTTTAGCGAATATTCAGCAACGCATAATGGAATTAGGCGGGCAATTGGGCATTGAAACTTCGGCGGGAAAAGGAACTCAATTTGAAATTACTGTAAAATTATAATGTCAATCAGAACCCTCATTACAGAAGACAGTATAACCGCATTGCGGGCACTGGAAATAAAACTTTCAGAATTTCCCGAAGTGGTAATAAAAGGAACTGTTAACAATGGACAGGAAGCGCTGGATTTTCTTTCAAAAAACCATAGGATAGACATTGTTCTCATGGATATTGAAATGCCCGTAATGAACGGAATACGGGCCACGGAAATCATTAAACAAAAATATCCGCAGATTAAAATTATCATCATTACCATGCATGATGCTGACCATTATGTATTTGATGCAATAAAAGCGGGTGCGGACAGTTATATTTTAAAGGACACCAAAGCTGATAAAGTATTCGAAACCATCTTGGATACACAAAACGGTGGCGCAGTAATGTCTCCTTCTATCGCGCAGAAAACGCTTAGTTTTCTTCGCGGTTCTTCTTTTTCCGGACATGTTTCTGAAGACGAGAGTCCCCAGCTCTCAGACCGAGAATCAGAAATTCTGGAGCAGATCATGAAAGGACTCACAAACAAAGCCATTGCAGACAATCTTTTTATATCTCCATTTACTGTAAAGAGGCACATCGAAAATATTTACAAAAAACTACATGCTCATAATCGTGTAGAATTGCTTCATAAAGCAAACAAGAAAAAATTTTTGGGCTGAACAGCCCATTGACTGATAGGATATTATGACGCAAATTTGTTGAGTAGTTATCAAAATTAATATGTTCGATAAAGGCATTTTTGATTTTTTTATTCGCTACAACTAAAATTGCCCAATAATCTGTCTAACCCCAAAAATATGTCAATATGAAAAATTTTATTATGAAAGCATTTGTGATTGCTTCCGTCACAAGTGTTATCTCATGTACCAATGATAATGATCCTTTACCAATAGTTCCCACAGGAGGTTTAGTTCCCAAAACAATTGAAAGAAGTTATTCGCAAGGATGGCCAACTTCCACGGTTACTTACACCTATGATGGAAATAAGATTAAAGAAATCAACATCAATCCACAAGTCGACGTAAGCAAAGGAAAGTTTACTTATACCGGCGACAACATCACCAAACTAGAAGTTTTTAGCGGGCCAAATTTTACGCCTTATACTGTAAGTACATTTGAATATGCAAATGACAAACTTTCAAAAGTTACTTCTATTTATAACAGCAATACCACGGTTCGCAATTATACATACAATACAGATGGAACGGTGACAGAAGTAACAACCGGCGCCTATAATTCCAACAAAAAATATACGTTGAGTTCTGGGAACATTGCCAAAACAGAATATTTAGACAACAATGGCAACGTAGTTTCAACAGATACCGCAACTTTTGATGCAAAAAATAATATTCATAAAAACATCACAGGACTTAGCAAAATTTTCAATTTGGAAGGACTTTTCTGGGATTTGATTCAGGCAGATGCCAATAACAGATTGACTTATAACCAAGGTACTATGAATACTACTTATACCTACGAATACAATAGTGAAGGTTATCCCACAAAAAGAGTAGAAACAAAAGGAACAAACACCACTACAAGCGTAATAACCTATTAAATTTGATGAAAAACGCGGAAGAGTCGGTTTCATTTTGGCCGGCTTTTTTTCTATCAAACATGCCTGGTGAAGGGCTTCATCAAAAGCCCAATTTTTTGATTGTAAATTTTTACTTCTAAAATAATAAATTGTCTAGAGATTTCTAATAAAATTAACTTACCGAGGGCAGAAAATAGATAAAAAATAAGGTTACAGCTTTAATCCGAAAAATATTAAAAAAATGAAACAATTCTATCTTCTGACAATAGTCTTGTCGGTATTTGCCAATGCGCAACTCAGTATAGTAAAGGATGTGACTTTAGCTGGATTAAGTCCTACGTCAAACAAACAAGCTTTCTGGCAAAATAATAAATGGAACGGCAAATATTATTTTGAAGCCGGGACTACCGTTAAATTAGTGGTCACAGATGGTACTGATGCTGGTACTATGATGATTAAAGATTTAGGTATTACTGGCGGAACCATCACTAAGATTATTCCAGCACAGGATTTCTTTTATTTTCAAATAAATGTTATGGTTTTTTCGCCTTCATTTGCAATGCATGACGAACTTTGGAGATCCGACGGGACAGCGGCAGGAACTTTTTTACTGAAAGAATTTAGTAATACCACATCTTATCCTTTGGATATAGGAAGTGATTTATCAGATTATTACAATTATTCCATTCTTGGCAATGAAATGTTTTTTTCCGGATATACTACGGCAAGCGGAAAAGAGTTATGGAAATCCGACGGAACCGTTGCGGGGACAGTATTGGTAAAAGATATTACGACAGGAGCAGGAAATACTCCAATGGACGCATTTACGAGATTGGGCACGGATGTGTATTTCTTTACAGGTACTGGTCAACTTTGGAAATCTGACGGAACCAACGCCGGAACCGTCAATATTCCCCTCCCTGCAGGATTAATCGTTTATATGTATAATACGATGGTGGAATTTAATGGTAAATTAATTTTTCTTGGTTATGATGCTACAAATGGTATGGAACCTTGGATTACGGATGGAACTACTTCAGGGACTCATATAATAAAAAACATTTCACCCCAAACAAGCTATTATTACACTTGGAAAAATTTCGCATTTAGAAAAATCCCCGGTGGTATCCTCATTCCTATACAGACCACCGGGGACACCTCCAATACTATGCTAACGCTTTGGAAAACAGATGGCACGGATGCCGGCACTGTCCAGCTTTCTCCCACCGATGCTATTCAAGGATCTACATCGGACACTTTTGCTATGAATAATGAAAGTCTTTACACTTACAATGGCGGAACGATGCAAACGATCTTTAAAACCAATTATCAGGAGAACGGTTATCAAATTCTACCCCATACCAATCCTGCAGTAGAGTCGTTCTTTAATTTTAAAAATACGTTGTGGTTTAGTTCCGGATTTATTAATTATACACAAGATCAAAAAGAACCTTGGCGCAGCGATGGGACCCAGGCAGTAAAAACATTCGATATTCGTCCAGGATTATTACCTTCTTTACCTTTCGGTTATTTTGAGATAAACAATAATCTTTTCTTTTTCGCAAATGACGGAAGCGGAAACAAACTGTATAAATTTGTGGGAGATTTTACTTTTAATGGTTCCGTGAATAATAACTGGAGCAACAATGCAAACTGGAATTCGGCAGCAACACCTCTTTCAACTGAAAACGCAATCATACCTGCCGGTACCAATGTCAATATTGATGCTGAAGCTTATGCAAACAATGTATTGCAAGACTCCCCGATCAACTTATCAAATGGAAATCTAAATATTGGCGGAAACCTTAATCTCGGCGCAAAAATAACGTTAAACGAAAATAATCTCAATCTGAAGGGCTCATTTTCGCAAGTTATAAACGGAAATGCCTCCAATTACGTTGTCACGAATGGAACAGGCACCGTAAATGTTGAAAATCTGAACGCCGCACGCAGTGCAGTAACGCTGCCAATAGGAACTGCAACAAATTACAATCCCATTACGATTTCCAACTCGGGAACTCCGGATACATTTTCGGCCAGAGTCTCCGAAGGAATTGCGAATACGACAAACGGTGCTGTAAACGCAACGTGGGATATTTCTGAAGGTACGGCCGGCGGCAGTAATGTAAACCTCACCTTCGGCTGGAATGCGGCGCAACAGAACGTGAACTTCAGTGCGGCAGGTGCGAAGGTCGGACATTACTACAACGGACAGTGGAACCAAGAAAACAGCGGCAGTGTAACCGGCAGCGGACCGTTTGATATAACTGCGACGGGCATCAACACCTTCTCTCCATTTGGTGTGATGAATTTCGGAGCGCTGGCGACGGCGGAGGTCCGCAATTCATCAGTACACGTTTATCCCAATCCGTTTAGTAATTACCTTCAGGTGGAAGCGGAAGAAAATGGAACAATAACCCTTTTTGATGTTTCTGGAAAGATGGTACAAACTGCAATGCTGAAAGAAGGCACCAACAGGCTGGAGGTGGGCGTGCTGCCAGCAGGACTCTATTATTATGCTTTGAAAAATCTGAAAGGAGGAACCATAGCTTCCGGCAAACTGCTTAAAAACTAAAACCATGAAAAACATATATATACTGATCGCCCTGGGCGTATTCACTGCCACAAACGCGCAGCTTACATTAGTGAAACAACTTTCGAATGCTGAAGTTCCCAAATATGAAGATGTGGAACTACCACAGATCTTTAACAATAAAATGTATTATATCGGGAAGCCGGCCAACCCGCAGGAATGTAAACTTTATGTAACCGACGGAACCTCAGCAGGTACCCAGCTGTTAAAAGACCTGGGAACTATTTACACCACCGGAAACGGAAACTACAGTACCATAGGATCTTTTAATCAGACAGCAGACCGGCTCTATTTTCTTCGCTCACAACACCTTAACCCTTCTGCCGGGGGTGCCCCCACGGAAATGACTACGGAACTGTGGGTGACAGACGGCACCGCGGCGGGAACCCTGAAGCTCATGAACAAAATCACACCGGTGGTCAATTACAGTGCAGTATCGCCCATTTCTTTATTTGGACGCGGCAGAGTACAGGAATTGAACGATAATTTTGCCGGGAACAAGCTGATTTTCACGGCGTACGATCCCGCAAGTACCACCGTTTCCAACGGAAATCAGATCGCATGGGTGACCGACGGTACCGTAGCGGGAACACAGCCGCTTCTTACCGCTGGCGGAGAGAAAATCTACGGTGGTGGTACAGGTGGTACCAAAGTCAATGGTGAGTATTTTTTCGCAGGCCGTAGTCAGGTCACCACAGATCAGGGCGGGTTTCTGTATAAGACCAACGGAACGGCTGCCGGTACGGTGAAGGTGAATCCAGCTGCTGTCAACTGGTTTGTGGGTTCTCACTTCAGTAAACCCCTCAACGGACAATTCCTGTTCTGGGCTACGGATAATCTGGGCCCATCCTGGAACCAGCAGAATTACGAAATCTGGAAATCCGACGGAACTGCCGCCGGGACACAGCTTTTCTATGAGACGGCCAGTGGCGCAGATTCCAAAAAACCTTATTATGGTAATGTACTCGATTTTGTGAACGATGGCCAGAAGTTTTATTTTATGCTGAAACAGGATCCTGCCAATAATGAGCAGAATGAAGTGTGGACAACGGACGGAACGCTGTCGAATACCAAAAAGATCCGGGATGCCACCAACTATCTGGTTGACTATACCATAGTATCCAACGGGCACGTTTTTTTCGAAGAGTTCATACAGTCGCCATCAACCTTCAGATTGGTTCACTCCGACGGTACTGCTTCAGGCACCACGGTGGTATCCACCAAAAATACCAACCGTCCCAGTTTTGCTTTGTATCAGGGAGCGGCCTATTATAAGGACTTTGACCAGATGGTGCCTTATTTTTCTAATCAGGTGGCCGACAATATGGAAGTCTGGCGCAGCGACGGTACGGTGGGAAATACGGCGCGACTTCTAGACGTGCTGCCGGGTACAACTACGGTTTCCTCATATACCATCTCCAACTCTTCAAAACCTACGAATTTCTTCACCCTGGGCGACAGCCTTTATTTCGTGACAGAAAGCCCGAAGAATCTGTATAAATTCAAGGGAGACTACACCTTTAATAACTCCGTGAACAGTAACTGGAGCAACCCTTCCAACTGGAGTGCGGGCGCCGTGCCGGGCTTTACGGATCCTGTAAATATACCTACAGGGTTTACCGTTGTTGCAGATGCCCCCGCCTATGCCGGCAACCTGAGTTTGAATTCGCCACTGAATCTTTCTTCCGGTAATCTGAACATCGGCGGCAACCTTAACCTGGGTGCAAACATTACCCTCAATGCCAACTCCGTAAATCTGGGGCCTGCTGCGCAAGTGGCCAATGGCGGTCCGTCGCAGTATATGGTGACCAACGGCACCGGCACGGTAAATGTGCAGCATCTGAACGCCGCACGTGGAGCGGTTTCCTTGCCCATAGGAACGGCAAACCACTACAATCCCATCACCGTTTCCAACTCCGGTACTCCAGATACATTTTCGGCCAGAGTCTCCGAAGGAATTGCGAATACGACAAACGGTGCCGTAAACGCTACGTGGGATATTTCTGAGGCCACGGCCGGCGGCAGCAACGTAAACCTCACCTTCGGCTGGAATGCGGCGCAACAGAACGTGAACTTCAGTGCGGCCGGTGCAATGGTAGGACATTACTACAACGGGCAGTGGAACCAAGAAAACAGCGGCAGTGTAACTGGCAGCGGTCCCTTTTCGATTACAGCATCAGGAATTTCCAGTTTTTCACCGTTTGGTATCATGAATTTCGGTGCGTTGGCAACTGTGGAATCTTTCCATTCAAAATTTTCTGTATATCCGAACCCTTTCTATGATGTGTTAAGTATTATGGCAGAAGAAAAAGGGTGGGTTGATTTCTTTGATCTGTCGGGCAAAATGACAGGCAGACACAGATTAGAAAAAGGAGAAAACCGGTTAAATAAAGACGTATTGGAGCCCGGAATTTATGTTTACCGGATCACCAATGATTCCGGAATAAATGTTTCCACGGGAAAAATAATTAAAAAATGAGGATTTCATTAGTTTTAAGGTGATTGTCAAAAATAAATAAAACCTTCTCAAATGCTCATGAGAAGGTTTTTTTTGGCGGATTTTTTTCTAAAAATCGTATCCGATTTTAAAACTTATATCGGGAACTATTTGCGTGTGATTTTCTTTTCCCAAGATTTTCCCTACTCCTAATCCCAATTTAATTGCTAAGTTTCTTCTTAATCCCCATGTCGGAACAAAAGAAATCATTGGGGTTACATATATGTCTTCAACATTGGAAATGACGAACCAATTCGGGAGGTATTCTACTTTTAGAGAAATATAATTACCCGCATTATTGTTTTGGTTTTTCCCTGCATCTGCTCTTTTTCGCAAATTGTAGTAGTATTTTGGTGTTAACGAAATTGCAGGAGTAAGTGCGAAACCCGTTTTATTGTAAATATTGCCACCCCAAAGCGAAGGATATAAAGCAAGCTGGCTTCGGAGTGCAAGTTTTTCTGAAAGTTTTGCCTCGTTATATACTTCTGCACCAAACAATCCGATTTGCGTTCCTGTAATGGATTTTTTTACACTACCTGAATCCTGAGCAAATGTAAAAACACTAAAAAAGGATAAAGCTGTTATAATTAATTTTTCATTGTTTTATTATTGTCCATGTTCCAGATATAGATCCCATTTTCCACGTGCCACTTTTTGTTTCCAAATTGCCATTAATAACGAAACCAGAAGTGGGTGAATGTAAGTTCATCAAAACTCCACCTTCATATACCTTCCCACCTAAATGGTCTGTATTATTTCTTAAACCAAAAACATTTCCACTTTTATTTATATCCAAAGTAAAAAAACCGTTTTCTTCTCCGGAATAAGTGGCCTTCCAATTTCCTTTATAAGGAGAGTCATAATTCTTCATGTTTTGTCTTTCCCAATAAGCATCACAGGAAAGCACGGATAGCAATACCACTACAATAAACAAATATTTTTTCATTATATACAATTTATTTAAAAAAAAACAAAGAAACAGAAATAGAATATGCAGGCAAAATCTTTTTTTAATTTCTCATAAAATGTCATAATTTTGCCCTCTTGTGAAGTTGAAAAAAATAATTTGAATATGCCGAAAGCCCTTCTTTATTTTCTTATTGGAACTGTACTGAGTTTCTTGCTCAATCATTATGTGTTAGGCAGCCAGGGCTGGATGATAGATTTGTACAATGGCACCGCCTTCGGGTTGGGTTGGGGAATGGCTTATTTTGTAGACAAACCGGAATGGCCATTGAGTAAGAAAATGGGAATTTCTTTTATCGGAATTGCTGTGCTTTTGCTTACCGGATTTCTCTTTTTCGATTTTCAAACTGCCGTTCCGTCGGTCATTAAGTTTTCTACAGTATTTGTAGGATATTATCTCATCGCAAGTTTCAAAAGCTCCAAATCGCTCCGGAATTAAAGGTATTTCCTTATTTATTGAGTAGCAAATAGATTTGGCTTCCCAACTTTATTTAAAGATTACAAAAAGGTTTTCAGATTGAAAAAAAATTTCTACCTTTGCACACCCTTATTGGGAAAATTATGTTTAACCGTAAACAAAAAAGTGTGAATACATTAAGTTACAAAACCGTTTCAGCTAACAAAGCTACCGCTAATAAAGAATGGGTTGTGGTAGACGCTGAAGGGCAACCATTAGGAAGATTAGCTTCCACGGTTGCGAAGATTTTGAGAGGAAAGCACAAAACGAACTTTACGCCTCATGTTGATTGTGGTGATAACGTAATCGTTTTGAATGCTGGGAAGATTACTCTTTCAGGAAACAAGTGGGCAGATAAAACGTACATCTGGCATACAGGATACCCTGGTGGTCAGAAGTCGCAGACTGCAGAAGAGCTATTGAAAAAAGACCCGATGAAGGTTTTGGAAAAATCTGTAAAAGGAATGCTTCCGAAAAATAAACTGGGATCTGCTATCTTTAAAAACCTTTATTTATATGAAGGTACAGAGCATAAGCACGAAGCTCAGCAGCCAAAAACTATTAATGTTAACGAATTTAAATAACAAGTATGTCTACAGTTCATAAAATCGGAAGAAGAAAAACATCAGTAGCCAGAGTTTATGTGAAGCCGGGAACGGGAAACTTCGTAGTAAACGGAAAAGATGCTAAGGATTATTTTTCTACAGACGTGATGGTTTATAAAGTAAACCAGCCTTTTATTCTTACTGAAACTGCAGGCCAGTATGATATTACCGTAAACGTTTTCGGAGGGGGTAATACAGGACAGGCTGAAGCTATCAGACTGGGGATTTCCAGAGCGCTTTGCGAAATAAACGCAGAATTCAGACCACTTTTGAAGCCTCATGGTTTATTAACCAGAGATGCAAGAATGGTGGAAAGAAAGAAACCAGGTCAGAAGAAAGCAAGAAAGAGATTCCAATTCTCAAAACGTTAATCAAGCAGATTCGAGACACGAGATTCGAGACTTTCAAAAATCTTGGTTTTCGGCTCTTGGTTCTATTATCTAATCAAAAAAATGCCCCGTTTAGTTTAGCATCCAAACTCTTCTCCCATCTAAAGAAAAGTTGATTGCAAAAAAGCGGAACGTAAACTAAAAACAAAAAAGAGACATGGCAAAAGCAAATGTTAAAGACCTTTTAGAGGCGGGGGTACACTTCGGTCACATGACCAGAAAGTGGAACCCAAATATGGCTCCATACATTTTTATGGAGAAAAACGGTATTCACATTATCGATTTACATAAAACAGCAGTAAAACTGGACGAAGCGTGCAACGCTTTAGAAAAAATTACTTCTTCAGGTAAAAAAGTTCTTTTCGTAGCGACTAAAAAGCAGGCGAAAGAAATAGTGGCAAAACACGCTGCTGAACTGAATATGCCTTACATTACTGAAAGATGGCCCGGAGGAATGCTTACGAATTTCGTAACCATCAGAAAGGCTGTTAAGAAAATGAACCATATCGATAAAATGAAGAAAGACGGAACTTTCGAAACTTTATCAAAAAAAGAAAGACTTCAGGTTGACAGACAAAGAGCTAATCTTGAGAAAAATCTGGGTTCCATCGCTGACATGGTGCGTTTGCCTTCGGCTCTTTTCGTGGTAGATATCATGAATGAGCACATCGCGGTAACGGAAGCAAAGAAATTGGGAATACCTGTATTTGCGATCGTAGATACCAACTCTGACCCGAGAAAAGTGGATTACGTTATTCCAGGAAATGATGATGCTTCCAAATCGATCGACATGATTCTTTCGGTAGTATCTGAATCCATCAAAGAAGGGCTTTCTCAAAGAAAAGCAGACAAAGAAAAAGCAAAAGAAGAAGGAGAAAAAGTGACTGCTGATGCAGATGCTGATTTCGATGCAGAGTAATTTGCTTTAAAAATAATTAATATTCATCTCCCTGAAAGCCAGGGAGATTTTTTTATTTATATCACAATTAATGTTTACTTTTGTTTCCCTTTTTTGAATCATGATGAAAAGAAATTTTATTCTCATTTTTACATTCCTGTGGAGTCTTTTCTCTGCACAATTAGATACCGATCACTGGTTTGCACCCATGGCGGCTAAAGCCGGAACTGGCGGATTTACAAGTTATCTTTATCTTTCCACCAATGAAGTAACTCCGTTTACGGTCAGTATTTATAATGACAATTCCCTGTACACTACTATACAGATCAGCAAAGGAAATCCCGCCCAGGTATATATTCCTGCAGGTCTAATGATGGGGATTTATCAAAGTGAGCTGTTTATTCCGTCGCAGAAAGGATTGAATGTAAAAGGGCCGAAGAAATTTTTTGCCAATTATCGTTTTTCAATACCGAATCACGCTGAAATTATTATTTCGAAAGGCCTGGCGGGATTAGGAACCACTTTTTATGCTGCGATGGCGGCCAACACAGGAACAGCTGCTTATGTAAATTCCACTATAGGTGTTATTGCTACAGAAGACAATACCGTGGTGACGGTTTCGGGATATAATCCCAATGTTATTTTTTCCGACGGAACCTCTTAGCCAACGAAAGTTTTTACGTTAAATAAAGGTCAATCGTATATTCTGGATGCTATCAGCTCAACAAGTTTTTATAACCTAGACGGATTGATAGGAGCGAAAATATCTGCAACCAAACCCATTTCTGTAACCAACGGGAATTTTAACGGGATTTATACCAATCAGAATTTCAGCAATAATGATATTCTGATGGATCAGGCTGTTCCGGTGGAAAGACTCGGAAACAACTTTGTGGTGGTAAAAGGAAATGCGCCGATAAGTTCCGGAATGGAAACCTTATTGGTGGTGGCAACACAGGATAATACTCAGATTACCGTTAATGGAAATCCCACAGGAGTTACGCTTAATGAAGGGGATTACACCATGATTGACGGGAATAATTATATTCTTCAGGGAAACAATAATTATAACATGAGCGTCAGCACTTCCAAAAATGCGTATGTGTATCAGTTGCTTGGCGGTACATCTTCAGGAAGTGTTCATGCAGCCGGAGGATTTAATTATATTCCGCCGCTCAGCTGTTTTCTACCTAATAAAGTGGATGAAATCGGATTTATCAACAATATCGGAATTACAACTTATAATACCAAGCTGAACATCATTACCCAAACCGGAGCAAGCGTTACACTCAACGGAACGCCCATTCCTACGGTGAACGGGCCTTATCCTGTAGCCGGAAATACAGATTGGGTGACTTATTCTGTGCCGAATGTTACCGGAACTGTTACGGTTCAGTCCACCAAATCGGTGACTGCAGGAATTGCCGGCGGAAGTGGAGCGGTGGGATATGGTGGCTATTTTGCGGGATTTTCATCCGTTCCTGTGATTGTGAAAACCGGCGATTGTTATGCGGGAATTTTACTTCAGGTAGATAACAGTTACGATGCTTACCAGTGGTATCTGAACGGAAATCCGATTCCGGGAGCGAACAATTACACGATTAATCCGGAGCTTTACGGTGCCGGAAATTATACCGTGCTGATCACAAAAAACAATTGTGAATCTAAACTTACTGAAGTTTATCAATATACTCTTTGTCCTCCTCTTGCGGTTCATCAACAGACTATGGGATCGTGTAACTCACTTCAGATTCTTCCTGTTTTTACCAATTCTTCACAGACAATAGTGCCGTCACTTACTCAGATTATAGCTCCGCCAGCGATAGGAAATGTTTCTGTCAACTCCACTTCAGGAGTAATTACGTATACACCTCCTGCAGGACTTACTGCCGATGCGCAAACCACTTTTGTGTATTATATTCAGGCAGCCGGAACCAATGCGGATTTTGAATATATCCGTGTCAATATTGATATTGATGTGCTTCAAACCACAAATGCGTCAATCACTTCCTGTGGTGATGCGAGCGGAAGTGGTCTTTTCGATCTTACTTCGGTCAGCGTAACTCCGGATCCTGCAGCAACAGTTACCTATTTTACTAATTCCAATTTAACAGGAGCTATTTCGAATCCGACCTCTTATCAAGGGACTGCGGGTATTGTATATGCAAATGTCACTTCCTCTTTCGGATGTTCAAAAATGGCTGAGATTCAGCTTACTGTAAATCCGTCTCCGAATATTACCGCTTCCAATTTCAACGGAATTTTATGTGATAATGATTTTGATGGAACGATCTCGGTCGATTTTCAAACCATTACGCCTCAGATTGTAACGAATGCCAATTTGTTCAATGTGAAATATTATACCAATCAGGCAGATGCCAATGCGGGAAATAATAATAATTTACCCAACAACTGGAGCTTTACTGCAGCTACAACAGTGTATGTAAGGGTAGAAAGTGCAGCAGGAAATTGTCCGCCTGCATTGGATCAAATTAATTTTAGTTTTGGAAACAGAATTACAACGATTGTTTCTAATCATTCTGCCATCGTTTGCGATGCGGATGGAAACGGTTCAGAATCCGTGAATCTTTCTACATATCAGAATGCTTTTACTGCAGATCCTGCGGTCACTTTTAGCTATCATAATTCTCTTGCGAATGCGCAGAATAACGTGAACGCTCTTCCCGCTACGCAAACCATCACCGGAACAGCAACCTATTTTATCAGGCTTCAGCATCCGACAGAATGTGTCAATGTAGTACAATTGAACCTGAATCTTGAAACCATTCAAATGACTGCAGCGACTTTGACTTCCTGTGAAACCACCGCAGGAAATGGAATTTTTAATCTTACTTCTGCCAATATAACTACAAATACAGGTGTAACTTATTCGTATTTTTCCAATGCTGCCCTTACGAATGTGATCAATAATCCGACAAATTATACTTCGGCGAATGCCACTGTTTATGTTCAGGTGACTTCTCCGAATAGCTGTTCAGCGGTTACAACGATTGCGCTTTCTGTGATTCCTTCACCGAATATAAATACCGGAAATTTTAATGGCCTTCTTTGTGACAATAATTTTGATGGAAATATAGAAGTGAATTTTAATTCCGTCACGCCTCAGATTGTAAATAATGCCAATCTTTTTACCGTAAGATATTATTTAAGTCAGGCCGATGCCAATGCAGGAAATAACAATACGCTTCCGGCAAACTGGAGTTACAGCTCACCCACAACGGTTTATGTTCGGGTAGATGCAATTTCAGGTAACTGTACGGCAGTTTTCGGACAGATCAGTTTTGGTATTGGTGAAAAGATTCCTTTGCTAATCCGGGACGGCTATTCAGAATTGTGCGATGACAATCTGGATGGTGTATTGCAGGTAAATTTGAACAGTTATAAAAATTTATTTACGGCCAATCCCGCTGTTGCGATGACTTTTTATCTCACCCTTGCAGATGCGCAAAATGCCGCTAATGCTATCAGTTCTACACAAACACTGACAGGCCTTAACGAATTTTATGTTCGTTTTGAAGGCAATTCAGGATGTCCGAACACAGCAAAATTAAGCCTGAAACTGAAAGTTCCAAAGGAGTCAGCAACGCTTACAGATCAAATTATTTGTCCGGGCGGAACAACCATTCTTGATGCAGGACCCGGTTTTTCAAAATACTTGTGGAGTACCGGAGCCGTTACGCCTTCTATTAATGTAGGAGTAGGAAATTATTATGTAGATTTGAATTTCGATGGCTGTGTTTATCGCCAGTATGTTACTGTTTCACCTTCCGTTGCTCCTGTAATTGATAAAATTGAAATAAAAGGAACTACGGCTACTGTTTTTGTCTCTGGAGCTACCGCACCTTATCAGTATTCACTGGACGGGATTACGTATCAGTCTTCCAATGTTTTTAACAATCTGCCGAAAGGGCCGCATACGGTTTACGTCATCTCTGCGGAGAAATGTATTCCGGTGACACAGAAATTTCTGATTTTAAATCTCATTAATGCCATTACTCCTAATAGTGACGGCATCAATGATGTGCTGGATTATTCAGATCTCAAGTCGAAAAGCGATGTTTCTATCGCAATCTACGACCGTTATGGGAAACGTATATTCAGTTCAGATTCTAATAACTATATTTGGAATGGCACCCTGAACGGGTATCCGCTCAGTACCGGAACGTATTGGTATATTTTGAAATGGAGAGAGCCCGGAACTGTTGAAAAAGTGGAATATCATGGTTGGGTTTTGCTGAAAAACAGGGAGTAACGAAAAATTTATTGGGTATATTCTTCATTTATTGAGAAATTATTATAAATTTGTGAACATTGATTTTTTTACTTAAAACAATTATTATGAGAAAACTTTTACTTTACTTAATGACTTTCGTGCTGTTCAGTGCCAATCTACAGGCGCAGCGCGATACTGAGCACTGGATTGCTCCTTATTATGCCAATACTACTGGTTATAATCATGGTCTGTATTTTTCTACAGATTCAACGGTACCGATTACCGTGGAGGTATACCACAACAATGCTGTGGTTCATACGATTAATAACCTGACAAAAGGTAATCCACAAGTTTGGCAACTTTCTACCACTTTGGCTAATCAGTATTTATATTCTAACACAGCTGCTGAAGCATTAACGGTAATTAATAAAGGGTTATACATCAAGGCTCAGAATGATATTCCGTTCTTTCTTTCTTTAAGAATGTATCAAGGTGCACACTCTGAATTTTTAACATCTAAAGGTAAGGCAGGAATTGGAACCCTGTTTTATGCGGCTCCTGCACCTCTTACCTATAATAGTTCCAGCATGAATTTTACCACGGGTATAATGGCTACAGAAGACAATACCACAATAACAGTTGATGGCTATAATCCGGGTGTTAGATTTACTAATGGGCCTACAACTTCTCCTCCAAGCTATACATTTACGATGAACAAGGGACAATCTGTTTTGTTTTCAGGGCAGGCAAACCATGCTCCCAACCAACAAGGTTTTATCGGGGCCAAAATTCTTGCTGATAAACCTGTAAATGTTACCAACGGGAATGCCAACGGAATGTTTGGTACTTCCAATACCACTTCAGGTAGTGACCTGATCATGGATCAGTCAGTACCAAAAGAAAAGTTAGGGAAAACGTTCGCTATGGTAAGAAGTTTAACGTATTTGGGAGACCCGAACAATATGGAAGGTGGACTTATCGTAGCCACCGAAGATAATACACAAATCTTTTTGAACGATGGTGTAGCTGCAGTAGCAACTATTAATGCCGGAGAACATTACCGGATCTTAAGTAATCATTATGTAAACCAGGGAGGTAGTGGACATTACAATATGTACATTAGTACCACTAAAGATGTGTATTTATATCAATTGTTAGGTACAGGTTCAACCACGTCGGGAAGTAATACGGGTGGATATAACTACATTCCACCATTGAGCTGTTATCTGCCACGATCAATAGATGAAATCGGAAATATTCATCAGATGCCTGGGATGACGGGCACAGCTGATCTCAAATTAAATATTATTACCGAAGCTGGTGCTGTAGTTACAGTGACCAGCAATAATAATCCCATTATTCCGCAAGGTCCGTATGCTGTTTCAGGCAACCCTACTTGGGTAACTTATGAAGTCCCTGGTATTACTGGTAATCTCGCGATTACTTCTACTAAAGCTGTAACCGCCGGAATTAACGGGGGATGGAGCACCGGAGGATGGGGTGGTTATTTTGCCGGTTTCTCATCAAGGCCGATCATTGAGAAGCAAACGGGCGAATGTATCCCGGGAGTGGTTATAGGTGTGGATGATATTTACGAAACTTATCAGTGGTTCTTAAATGGTACTCCAATTCCAGGAGCGAATACCCATACCCTTACCCCAACTACACCAGGAGAATATACCTTAACGGTAAGTATTCAGGGATGTAATCCTGTAACGACAGAGATATTTAAAGTGTTTCCTTGTTATACAAATACTACCATAACGGGGAATGTTTGTGGTTCTAAAACATATCAGGTTGAGTTTACCAACTCGACGCAAACATTAGACCCGGCGTCTATTACCATCACTATACCGCCAGCAAACGGAACTGCGATGATCGATACGGCTACCAACACGATTACTTATACTCCAAATGTTGGATATTTAGGGCCAGATACTTTCACTTATGAGTTCAATAGTGATGTCCCTATATTTTTTGATAAAGAAATTGTAAAAGTTGATGTTAATGTTGTTCTCCTGGAAACTTATGAAGACAGCCTTACTGCATGTCCGTACAATGGAGTTGCAACCTACGATCTTACAACAGTAGATGTTACTGCATTTGCTACGAATCCGACATTTCAGTTTTATCCAACATTGACGGATGCGGAAAACCAGACAAACGAAATTGTATATCCTAATGCTTATGTGTCTGCCTCTGGAAGCGCATTTGTAAGGGTAACAACGCCCGAAGGCTGTTTCGAATTTGCAAAAATAAATTTATTTTTCTACGACCAGCCTGTTGTAAATGATGCAGTTCTGAGTTCTTGCTTTATTCCTGAGAATCCAACGACAGCGGAGTTTGATCTCACTACGGCAAACGTTGGAGCACTCCCTGGCGTACCGGTGAAATATTATCCATCGATGGCAGATGCAGAAAATAATACCAATGAAATTCAAAATCCATTTGTATATGTTTCTCCCACATCGGCAGCTTATGTACGCGTCTTCACAGAAAATGGATGTTATTCTATCGCTAAAATTTCTTTGAACGTTATTCAACCGAATTATTCAACAGTATTAGTAGATAAAATTATCTGTATTGAAGGCAGAACTACCTTAGATGCCGGTCCTGGATTCCAGTCTTATCTTTGGAGTACAGGAGCTACCACGCAGGAAATTACAGGAGTAGGCGTTGGTGAATATTGGGTAATTCTTTATTCTGAAGGTTGTCCAACGATTCAAACCGTAAAAGTTCACAAAGCACCTGAAGTGGTGATTAGTAATATTGAAATCAATAACAATACGGTAACCCTTACTGTATTAGGTGGAGAACAGCCGTATCAGTATTCTCTGGATGGAGTTACCTGGCAAGATTCGAATGTGTTTACCGAGCTTCCAAGAGGACAAAATATTTTCTACGTGAAAGATTCTTTCAACTGTACTCCGGTAATGGTGGAAGTAACGGTTCCAAACTTGGTGAATGCCATCACTCCTAATGAAGATGGTGTGAACGATGTGCTGGATTATTCCGCACTCAGATACAAGGAAAACCTTACGTTATCTATCTATGACCGATATGGAAACCGTGTTCACGTTGCAGATAAGAACAACAACTACATGTGGGACGGAAGATTCGGAAATAAAAGAGTATCTACCGGAACGTACTGGTATCACATTTCATGGAACGAGCCGGATGCAGCCAAAACCCCTGTAAAACACACAGGATGGGTAATGGTGAAGAATATTGAATAATCATCAATTATAATTTAATTATGAAGCACGGCAAATTGTCGTGCTTTTTTATTGAGAAAATCTTTAATTTGATTAAATAATTTTTAACTTTGTAAGTCACTCATTCTCAATTATGAAAAAACTTCTACCTTTTTTACTATTTCTTTTTTTATATAACGGCCTTCTGGCACAGCTGGACAGAGAGCATTGGTTTGCTCCCATGGTTGACCGGACTGGTAATCCTAATCCTTATCAGAAACTTTATCTTTCTACGAACCGGACGACTCCGTTTCCAGTAAGTATTTATAACAATAATACCCTTATCGGAACGGTGATCATCAGCAAAGGGAATCCACAAAAATTTGATGTTCCGCGGCAGCATATTATTACAACACAACAAAGTGATCTGTTCACTCCGATAACAAAAGGGCTTCATGTGCAGGCGGAATTTCCTTTCTATGCCAATCTCCGATTTTCGGTTTTTAATCATGCGGAAATCGTTACTTCAAAGGGAATTGCTTCTACGGGAACACTGTTTTATACAGCAGTAGCACCTATTATGGTGCAGAATCCTATTCTGAATTTTATGACGAGTATTCTCGCTACAGAAAACAATACTACCGTCACCGTTTCAGATTACGCACCCGGGATACAGTTTTCCAACGGAACTACAGGAGCTGCGGTTCCATCCCTGACTTTTGTTCTGAATAAAGGGCAGTCTTATATCATAGAAGGTTCTGGTTCTATGGCAGCCAACGGTACAGGTTTCATTGGAAGTAAAATTGTTTCAGATAAGCCTGTGAATGTGACGAATGGGAATTTTAACGGACAATATGCGGGAGCTATCGCTACAAGCTCTGATATTCTGATGGACCAGTCGGTGCCCGTCAGCAGGTTAGGAAATACTTTTGCATTGGTAAAAGGAAATGGCAGTATCGGGAATAATATGGAAGGCGCCCTCATCATCGCTACCCAAGATAACACGCAAATATTTGTGAACAATGAGGGTTTGATTGCGACTATTAACGAAGGTGAATATTATCGCGTACCCGAATCAAAATATATTCTTCAGGGGAATAATCACTATAATTTATACATTTCCACCTCTCATAATGCGTATGTTTATCAGCTTTTGGCTGGTTTTGACGGGGCCGGCGTGTCAGTAGCAACCGGCGGTTTTAATTTTATTCCAGCCCTGAACTGCTATCTTCCGAAACAAATTGATGAACTCGGATTTATTGATGAGAATCAGGTTCATTCCAATGCAAATCCTACGGGTGTTTTGAATATTCCTACCAAACTCAACCTTATCACGGAAGTAGGTGCTGTAGTTACCGTCAATGGAGTGCCACCTCCGGCCGGAACAGGCCCTTTCAACATGTCGGGAACTACTAATTGGGTTACGTATGGAATTCCCAATGTTTCTGGCCATATCACCGTCAATTCGAGCAAGGCTATTACAGCAGGAATTAATGCAGGAACCGATGCTGTAGGATACGGAGGATTCTTTGCCGGATTTCCGACACAACCGGTAATTATCGCCACAGGAACCTGTATTCCGGGAATTACGCTTACAGTAGATCCTATTATTTATGACAGTTATCAGTGGTATCTTAACGGGTCATTAATTCCCAATGCTACCAATCCTTCATTTACACCTACACTTCCTGGTTTTTATACCGCTTCAGTTACCATGGGAAGCTGTGCACCATTAGTTACTGAGCCTCATAAAGTTGAAAAATGTATGGTGAATTCTTCTGAACAATATACCCTTTGTACCAATCAAGAAATTACGCCCGCTTTTTCATCGGTGAGTATTCCTCAAGCTATTGACATTTCAACCATTGCAATTATTTCACAACCTACATTGGGAACGGTTACGATAAATCCCACAACCGGGCAAATTGTATATACTGCTAACGCTCAGAGTGTAGGTGTAGATACTTTTACCTATACGTTCTGTGGCAATCATCCGGATTTTCCCGAATGTGAAACGGTTACGGTTACACTTAATATTGCTCAGGTATTGGTAAACAATGCGACGGTAAAAGGCTGTGAAATCCAGGGACAGGGAACTTTTAATCTGACTACCGCTAATGTAACGACGCAATCCCCCGTTACTATTACCTATTATCCAACGCTTGCAGATGCTCAAAATGAAAATCCTGCAGCGCTCATTACTAATTCTACATCATATGTTGCTGCTCCCGGAACTGCGTTTGCCGTTGTGAAATCGCCGGAAGGTTGCAAAAGTATTGCGCAAATCACTTTAGAATTATTTCCTTTGGCGGTAGTGGCTGATTTTACAGGGAGTTTTTGTGATGACGATCTGGATGGGAATATCAATGTAGATCTGTCCACCATTACTCCGCAGATATTGCCGAACGCTGGATATTTTACTGTTCGGTATTATGCTAATGTATCTGACGCCACTGCAGGAAATGCCAATGTGCTGCCGTTGTTATGGAGTTATACTGCGGATACTATCATTTACATTCGTGTAGATTCTCCGGACGGTTGCCCTGCAGTAATAAAACCTTTGAATTTCCTTGCAGGAACGAAAGTTCTGTTGCTTTCAGACAACATGAATCAGAGTGTATGTGATGTCGATTTAGACGGAATACAACAGGTAAATCTCTCAACATTTTTATTCCATTTTACGACAGATCCTTTGGTGACGGCTACTTACTACGCCTCTCAGTCCGATGCACAACAAGGAGTAAATCCAATTTCATCAGCGGTAACGGTGAATGTTCTGGAAACATTTTACATCCGCTTTGAAAGACCAAACTTTTGTTCAGTTGTCGGAATTTTATCTATTTATATTAAAGTGCCTAAAAAATCTGATACGCTTGCAGATCAGGAAGTTTGTCCGGATACAAAAGCACTTCTGGATGCAGGCGATAATTTTGAAAGTTATCTCTGGAGTACAGGTGAAACCACCCAAACCATTCTTGCAGGCGCAGGAACTTATTGGGTTGATCTTACTTTTGATGGCTGTGTTTATCGCCAATCGGTTACCGTTTCAGAGTTGGAAGTTCCGGTCATTACTGCGATAGACATTCAGAAAGGAAATATTACGGTAACAGTAACCGGCGGTTATCCACCTTACGAATATTCGATAGATGGCTTTCAATGGCAGACTTCCAATGTTTTTCTGGGTCTTCCAAGAGGAGAATATACGCTGTACGTAAGAGATTCCAGCAGATGTGGAGTCATCACCATGGATTTCTCCATTATCAATCTTATTAATGCCATTACGCCTAATGAAGATGGCCTGAATGAAACGATTGATTATTCATCTCTGATGTCTAAAAAGGATCTGGTTTTTAAAATTTATGACCGTTACGGAAAAGAAGTTTTTGTGGGAACTCCCGCAAACAAATATACTTGGGATGGCATATTTCAGGGAAGACGCGTTCCTACAGCTACATATTGGTACATTCTTCAGTGGCGCGAATTGGGCACAGTTACCGTAACCAAACACACCAGTTTCCTTTTGGTGAAAAATGTATCAAAATAGAAATCAACAAGAGCATCGAAAGATGCTCTTGAATTTGATGGAAGCGTAAAATAGACCAAAAAAAGGCAGCGAAGATCAATTTCACTGCGCTATTTTTTCGGTAAAATTTAAACAAATTCTTTTTTAGAAAAACTTTCCGCGCTGTCTCATGTGAGGATTGTGCATGTGTTTTTGCATGGAAGGCATTTTCAACTGTTCCTTCATCATTTTAATCTGATCGGTCATTATTCCCGCAGAATCCAGTTTGCGTGCTTCTTCCAATAGCTTTTGTCCTTCCTGTTTTCTCCCTTTTGAGATGGCTGAAGCAGCAAGATTCAGCGTGGCCATCGCCCGGTCCTGTTTCATGTTCAGTCCGTATTCCAAAGCTTTTTTCATGTAAGGTTCTACTTTCGCGGGATTATCCTGAGCCAGCGTAAGTCCGGAGAGGTATTGAAAATACCCATATTGTGACCGGTGTAATACCGATTGATAATTCTGAATCTTAGAAAGCCATTGCACAGCCTTCGCCATATTTTGTTTTCTGATCTGCCAGAACGCCAGCAATATAAATTCGTTTTTGAAAAAAAGAAATATAGGAAAAGCGGAAAGCAAAAAAACAACGACTCCCCAACCTGTCTCTCGGGTAAAAAACATCATGTAAATTCCAAGTGCTATGAGCAGAGCTGCAATAACCAGTTTTATATACTTATTCATCAGTTAAAATTTTAGAAGTGCAAAGATAAGAATTTTGGGACGGACAGCCCTGATTCTGAGCAGTGGATTTTTCATTCCGTTATCGTCTTTCGTACGTTTGAAAATACATGTTGTAAGCATTCTTTTCATCTCTTTCGATAAATTCTTCATGCGTTTTTTTCCATATTTTCTCGTCAATTTCAGGAAAAAAAGTATGCGCTTCAAAATGGGCATCAATTACCGTTACTTCCAGTTTATCTATGATTTCCATGGTGCTTTTGAACAGTTCGGCACCACCAAGGATGAAAACTTCTTCATCAATTTTTTTAGCGAATTTAAGGGCTTCCTTCACGCTTCCAACAATCAGAATTCCTTCCTGAAACCAGTCTGTTCTTCTGCTCACCACAATATTCGTACGGTTGGGCAAAGGTTTTCCGATGCTTTCGTACGTTTTTCTGCCCATGATGATAGGGTGTCCCTCTGTAATATTTTTAAAATGTTTGAGGTCTCGGGGCAGGTGCCAAATAAGTTGATTATCATATCCTATTTCGTTTCCCAGTCCCATGGCCACTACAGCTGTTGTCATTTTTATGTATTTTTTACAAAATTAGCAAATAATTTGTATATTTGATCAGCTAATTTTCACAACATTTTATAAAATAAACTATGAAAAACAAAGGTTGTTTAAGTGCAGGAACCTTAGGTATTGCGCTTCTCGTTATTCTTGGGCTATTGCTCGTTTGGGGAGTTCCCAAGTATAATAATCTCGTAAAACAGGAACAAAATGTGAACACCAAATGGAGTAATGTAGAAACGGTGTATCAAAAAAGAGCGAATCTGATTCCGAATCTGGAAAGAACGGTGAAATCGTATGCGCAATTTGAGCAGGAAACCCTTACTGGTGTCGTTGAAGCCCGATCAAAAGCTACTTCTGTCACCATCGATCCTACCAATATGACTGAAGCCGATATGGCAAAATTCCAGGCTGCACAGGGAGAACTCAGCGGTGCGTTAAGCCGTTTGATGGCTGTTGTGGAGCAGTATCCTAACCTGAAAGCAGATCAGCAATACACGAATTTTCAAAGAGAATATACCGCGATTGAAAACAGTATCCGCGCGGAAACGGTAACCTACAACGGATCGGTGCAGGAATACAATACGACTATCAAATCGTTCCCGACTAATATTTTTGCCAATTTTACTAATTTTAAAGAAAAACCTTTATTCAAAGCTGCTGCTGGTGCAGAAAATGCGCCTGAAGTTTTCACTGAATAAAAAATCATGAGTAATTTCCTTACACACAGGCAAATGGCTTCTCTCGTGGAAGCCATTCAAACTGCCGAAAATCATTCTTCCGGAGAAATCAGGGTTCATATTGATTCCAATTCTGAGGATGATAATGCAAAGACCGCTTTTGAAATCTTCCGAAGCCTGAATATGCACAAAACGGAAGAAAGAAATGCAGTACTTTTTCATATTAATTTTGATAAAAGATACCTTACCATTGTCGGTGACGAAGGTATTCACAAAAAAGTGCATCAGCATTTCTGGGATCGGATGCACGATGAAATAACCTCAGCATTTGCCCGTGGAAATTATTTTGAAGCCTTGGAGGAAGCTATTCTGAAAACAGGAACCGAACTGAAAAAACATTTTCCCATCAACGGAAACAATCCTAATGAACTCTCCAATGAGATCAGTTTTTCTTAAATTATTCTTTTTATTTGCCATTGCCACTTTCTTTGTCAGCGCAGCGGCACAGTATAAAATACCCGAGAAACCGGCGATTCTTTATCCCGTGTATGATGAAGCCGGGCTTCTGACGGACTCTGAAAAAGAATTGCTAAATCAGAAACTAATTAAATTTGAGGATTCTACTTCTACGGAAATTATGGTAATCATCATCCCGACTACCGAGGGTGAAGATGTCAATTTCGTAGCATGGCAGTTTGGTGAACAATGGAAAATCGGAAAGAAAGAAAAAGACAACGGTATTGTTTTTCTTGTTGCTTCTGAAGACAGAAAAATGTCCATACAACAGGGTCGGGATGTGGAGAAATATCTGACAGCTTCGGTTGCTGGACAAATCATCGATTATATCGTCGCCCCGAATTTCAAACAGGGACTTTGGTATGAAGGAATTAACCGCGGAACAACGGCGTTGATGGAAACCGTGCAGGGAAAATATAAACCGATTGTTTCAAAAGATTCTTCCGAGGGCGGCGGAATCGGTTTTTTAAAAATTCTTTTAATTGCTGTTATCGTCATTATCATTCTGAGCAGTATTTTTGGGAACCGTGGTGGCGGTGGAGGTAATGATGACGATGATGTGATCCTTTCCCGACGCGGAAGAAGATCCTATCCCGGCGGATTTTTTCCATTTCCGATGGGTGGTAGTTTTGGTGGCGGTATGAGTCGCGGTGGTGGTTTTGGTGGCGGTGGTTTCGGCGGATTTGGTGGCGGCGGAAGTTTTGGTGGCGGTGGTGCATCCGGAGGCTGGTAAAAACCGTAGCTTTGCAAATTATATGAAAAATGCAGCACTGTTCAGATTGCATCTGATCGTATTTCTTTGGGGATTTACGGCGATTATTGGAAAACTGATTACAGCAGATGCGCAAACTCTGGTGTTTTACCGGATGCTCTTTGCCGCAGCAATTTTGTTTGTTTTTATCAGATTTATACAGAAAAAATCGCTTCATGTTCCAACGAAGCTCATGTACCAGTTGGTAACTATTGGTGGATTCATGGCGTTTCACTGGCTTTGTTTTTTTTATTCGATTAAAATATCCAATGTTTCCATCGCATTAAGTTGCCTTTCGCTTTCCACCCTGTTTGCAGCTATTCTCGAACCGATTGTTTTTAAACGAAAAATAGATCTTCCCGAGGTTATTATCGGAGTGGTCATTGTACTTTGTATTTCCCTGATCTTCAATGTAGAATTCCGATACAAAGAGGGGATTTTCTATGGAATTCTGGCAGCACTTTTCGGTACCGTTTTTTCCGTGTTCAATGGCAAACTGTATGGCAGAACCAGTTCGGGAAATATTATTTTTTATGAAATTTTCGGTGGTTTTCTTATTGTTGCGTTATTTTCAGTCTTATCCGGACAACTCGCTGAGGTAGTGGATCTCAGTGGGAGAGACCTCGCACTGGTAGTATTGTTGGCCGGAGTTTTCACTGCATTTCCCATGCTGGAATCTGTTAACCTGATGAAGTATATTTCGCCGTTTACACTTGTTCTTACAGTAAATTTAGAACCCGTATACGGAATTATCCTTGCTTTTTTTATCTTTGGAGAATCGGAACAGATGAGTACTTTATTTTATATAGCGTCATTTGTTATGATTTTGGCAATTATTATCAATGGAATTTTAAAATCGAAAAGAATCAAAAAGAAACTAAACTCCGAAATCCAATGAAAAAATTACTAGCATTATTCATATTTACAGGAGTATTGGCTGATGCTCAGATCGTTCGTAAATATTCCAATGAATTTCTAAATATCGGTGCCGGAGCCAGAGGTCTCGCAATGGGTGGTGCTGTGATCAGCAGCCAGAATGATGTGTATTCCCCCATGTGGAATCCTGCAGGTTTGCTTGGAATAGAAAAAGACTGGCAGGGAGCGGCCATGCACGCAGAATATTTCGAAAGTATCGCCAAATACGATTATATCGCCTATGCAAAAACACTTGAAGACAGCGGCGGTGTTTTCGCTGTTTCTGTAGTTCGGTTGGGTGTGGATAACATTCTGAATACTACTCAAATGATAGATACGGAAGGAAATATTGATTACGACAGAATCACCAAATTTTCTCAGGCAGATTATGCTGCGCTGGTTTCCTACGCTTTTAATCCGGGAGGAAATCAGAAAATCTCCGCCGGTGTGAATGCTAAACTCGTGTACAGAAATGTCGGAAAATTCGCCAATGCTTTTGGATTCGGGTTCGATGTGGGGGCTATTTATCACTCAGACAGCGGTTGGAATTACGGAGCGATGCTTCGGGATGCGACAACTACCGTTAACTTCTGGAATGTAGATCAGAAAGAACTTTCCGCCATCGTAAATGGTGAAGAATTCAACCCTGCACCGAAAGACAAAATGGAACTTACGATGCCTAAACTCAACATCGGAGCCAGCAAAAATTTTGACATTACCCAATATATTTCTATTCTTCCGGAAGCCGGAATTAATGTAGATTTTGCGAAAACTGCTGCGTTGGTTTCTACAGATTTTGCGAGTATTACGCCGTATGCCGGTGCAGAAATGGTTTACGACGACCTCATTTTTGTGAGATTGGGCGTCAATCGTTTTCAGACGGTAACGGATATTGAAGATTTACAGCGGAAAGTTTCGTTTCAGCCCAGCGCCGGGATTGGGATAAAATACCGCGGACTAACGCTGGATTATGCGATTACCAATTCAGGAATTGGGAGCAGTAATTTTTACTCCAATTTTTTCTCTCTGAAACTGGATATGGCTGCTTTCAGAAACAACTAATCTGGCCATTTTTCAAAAAAAATCAGACAAAATGAAATGCACTTTGTCTGATGATCAAGTTAATATTTGTGATGTGAAATAAAAGGACATTGGTGAAATGGCCTTTTATGATGTGTTACGCTTTTACAAACTGCAGATCGCCCGCAATTTTCACTTCATCCGACACCATTACACCTCCTGTTTCTAGCGCTGCATTCCAGTTCAGCCCGAAATCACTTCTTTTGATTTTTCCTTCAAAAGAAAAACCTGCTTTTGTATTTCCCCAAGGATCTACGCTAGTTCCGCCGTAGCTTATATCTAGATCAATAGGTTTGGTGATTCCGTTCATGGTAATGTTTCCGGAAACATGATCATTCATGGAGTTGGTAGTAAAAGTAATGAGCGGATGCTTTTCGGCATTGAAGAAATCTGCACTTTTCAGGTGAGTATCTCTGTCTGCACTTTTTGTGTTGATAGAATCGGTTTTTATTTCAGCTTTTGCTGTGACGTTTTTAAAATTGTCGTCTTCGCTTTCCAACTGTACGTCAAAGTCGGTGAATTCACCTTTTACATTTGAAATCATCATGTGTCTTACTTTGAAAGTAATTTCACTGTGTGCAGGGTCTAAATTCCATTTTGTTGCCATAATATTTTGTTTTAAATTGATTAATTAACTGATGCAAAAGTAAAGCCTTCATCAATGATTTCCATTGATCTAAGATAATAAATGCATAAAACCCTTATAAGATTATGGAATTTATTAATTTTCATTAGATTTGCAAAAAAACTATGAAAACTCTCATACTCTGTTGTTTGGGCTTGCTCCTCTTTAGCAAAACGTTCGGACAATCCCTGTCAGATTCAGTCCATATTCCGAAAGATATTCGCTATAAATTTGATAAGAATAAAACCTATCTTCCTGTACTTCTGATGTTCGCCGGTGCCGTATCAGACGGAAATGGGAAAAAAGATGTAAAGGAGACAATGGCCAACGGTGCAAGGCGATTTTCAGAATATCAGAATTCCGTAGACGATTATGCCCAATTTTTACCTTTTGCCGGATTGTATGCTTTTGAATGGATCGGAATGACGCCGAGAACGGACTGGAAGAACAGAACCGCCATTATCATTAAAGCACAGATTATGAATTTAGGGATGATTCATCTATTGAAAAGCACGTTGAATCATCAGCGGCCCGATGGTTCTGCTTATTCTTTTCCTTCCGGGCATACCGCCAATGCGTTCGCAGGTGCGGCATTGGTTTCCATCGAATATGGACAGCATCATCCCTGGGTTCCTTATGCAGCTTACGGAGTTGCTTCCGGTGTCGGTGTGATGAGGATGATTAATAACAAACATTATATTTCCGATGTGCTTTTTGGAGCAGGATTAGGAATTCTTTCTGCCAGACTCGCCTATTGGACTCACCAATACAAATGGAATAAACCGAAATCTACCACCGATCCATTTGATGGTGTGGTATATCATTCAAACACTTTGTCTCCTGAACATGATTAAAAAACTCTACTTTTTTCTGTTTTCTTTCGCTGTTGCTTTTTTCTATAGTCAACAATCTATCGATTCAACACAAGCAATAGTTGATACTCAGGAATATAAGATTTCGGAAACTGAAACTTTCGTTTATAAAAAACCAAGGGTTTGGGATGCTGTAAATAAAATTCCAAGAAATTTTGTTGCAACGGCTACCGATTTTGTTTCAAAGCCTTATTATCCATTCGGCTTGGCAGCAGTAGGAGCCACTTTGGCGTTGATTCCCGCAGATCCTTGGCTGATAAAAGAAAGCAGAAATTTTGGTGAATCGCTTGGCTTAAATGAAGATCACCAATACAATAAACTCGGATTTCTGGAAATTGTTCCTGCAGATGCAGCTTCTGCTCTTTATTTTATTGGAAACGGAACGACGGTGATTCTGATCAGTGCCGGTTTGGGAACTTATGGTTTTTTGAAGAACGATTACCGTTCTCAAAGTACCGCTTTACAATTGTTGGAAAGTATTGCACAGGCCGGTTTATTTGTTCAGCCGCTGAAAAGAATTACCGGAAGAGAAAGTCCTTTTATCACTTTTGGTGACGGCAGGGAACACAGTTACTGGAAATTTGCACCGAGCTTTTCTGCCTATCAAAAAGATACTTCGCGGTATGATGCCATGCCCTCCGGACATCTTACTACGGCGATGGCAGCACTTACGGTTTTAACGGAAAATTATCCCGAAAAAAAGTGGTTGAAACCTGTCGGATATACTTTGTTAGGATTGATGAGTTTTGAAATGATGCAAAGCAGGGTGCATTGGGCTGCGGATTATCCGATCGCTATTTTCATCGGATATCTCATCGGGAAAAATATTGCAGCGTCACGCATTACCAAATCCGGAAAAAATATGGCACAAAAAAGCCAGTACAAAATCAGTGTTGCCGCTTCTTCGGTCTATGGTTACCAAACGGTTGGCGTTAATATTCAGTTTTAAATTAACATTCTTTAACATTTATTTCTTATTTTTGAGGAAATTTTTTTCTCAAATGAAATTCTCAAAATTTACTTTATTATTTCTGTTAGCCAGCAGCTGGATCTTGGCTCAAAATCAGAAATTCACAATGGCTGAAGCCGTTAACGGGCTCCGGAGCAATCTTGCGGTAAAAAATATTACACAATTCTCTTGGTCAGAAGACGGAAAATCACATCTTCAGAGTGTCAGAAACGGCTATATAATTACAGATTTAAAAACAGGAAAACCGGATACATTGATCTCATTGTATCAGATCAACGGCAAATTGAGTCAGGATCAAAAACTCCGCGCGCTTCCACCCATGAAATTTATTTCGGGAAACAAAGGATATTATCAACAAAAAAATAATCTCTTCTGGTGGGAGAAATCTGGAAAAATCTGGAACTTAAAAAAAACGATAGAACTTCCTGAAGATGCCGCCAATATTCAGTTACTCGGCGATCAAGAAACGTGGGTTTATACCGTAAATAATAATCTTTATCTGAACAGAAATGGAAAATCTGTTGCGATTACTTCCGATCAGGATGAAAATATAGTGAACGGACAAGCGGTACACAGACAGGAATTTGGCATCAGTGAAGGCATTTTTATTTCTCCGGATTATCAGAAAATTGCTTTTTATAGAATGGATCAAACCATGGTAGCGGATTATCCCGTGATTGACTGGAGTGTGACGCCGGCAAAAAATGTTAATATTAAGTATCCGATGGCCGGTTCCAAATCCCATGAAGTGACTCTTGGTGTTTATGATATTAAAACTGCATCAACGAAATTTCTCAATATAGAAGGCGATCCGGAACAATATTTAACCGCAGTTACCTGGAATCCGGATAACAAGTCGATTTTTGTAGGAGTGCTGAACCGTGCGCAGAATCACCTTCAGATGAATCAGTATGATGCCGTTTCCGGAAATTTAATGAGAACTGTTTTTGAAGAAAAAAATGATAAATATGTGGAACCTCAGCATCCGTTGATATTTTTCCCAAATTCATCGGTAGATTTCATCTGGCAAAGTCAGAGAACCGGTTTCAATCATCTTTTTCATTATCATTTAGAAAAAGGACTGGTCTCGCAACTCACAAAAGGAGAATGGCTGGTGACGGATTTCTTAGGTTTTAATGAAAAGAAAAAAGATATTTATTTCACAGCGACTAAAGAAACTCCTCTGGAAAAACATTTGTATCGCGTGAACTGGAATAATTACAAAATACAGCGTTTGGATCAAGCGGAAGGCGTACACACGGGCGTTCTAAGTAAAGATGGCAACTGGCTTTATGACAGTTATAGCAATGCAAATTCACCACGAGTTGTTAACCTTATTAATACCCAAACACTGAAAAGCACCAATATTCTGACTTCAGAAAACACCCTGAAAAACTATCAGCGGCCGGAAGTGAAAAATATTGTACTCTCTGCAGATGACGGTACGCCGCTTTATGGAAAATTGATTCTTCCTACTGATTTTGATCCGAACCAAAAATACCCGGTTATCGTTTACCTCTATAACGGACCTCATTTACAGTTGATTACCAATGCATTTCCGGCTTCAGGCAATCTTTGGTATGAATATATGGCGCAAAACGGCTACATCGTTTTCACGATGGATGGAAGAGGATCAAGCAACCGCGGTATGAAATTCGAGCAAGCGGTGTTCCGGGATATGGGAACGGTTGAAATGCAAGATCAGTTGAAAGGAGTAGAATATCTTAAATCTTTACCTTATGTGGATTCGCTACGGATGGGCGTTCATGGTTGGAGCTATGGCGGATTCATGGCCACAAGTTTGATGCTTCGTCATCCTGATGTTTTCAAAGCTGGAGTTGCAGGTGGACCTGTTATCGATTGGAATATGTACGAAATTATGTACACCGAAAGATATATGGATACACCGGAAGAAAACTCTGAAGGATATTCCCGGAGCAATCTGTTGGATAAAGTTCAGAATTTGAAAGGAAAATTATTGCTGATTCATGGTGCTCAGGATGATGTAGTCGTTTGGCAGCATTCCATAAAGTTTCTGAAAGCAGCTGTCGATTCCGGTGTTCAGGTGGATTATGCAGTGTATCCCGGCCATGCACATAATGTTTTAGGAAAAGACAGAGTACATTTGATGCAGAAAGTGACGGATTATTTTAATGAACATCTAAAATAATAGGAAACAAATTAATATTATTACTAGCCATATTTGTAAAAGTGAATTAAATTTGATATGTTTGGTGAGATTTAATTCTATTATCATGAGTAGGTCTTGCTATTATGATTTACGAATTCACAACTTGTGTTTATGGTTAAGTCAATTTTAAATAAAACTAAGATTGAAAACAATATCAATGAAATTATCTTTTTTCTTTTTCTCTTAGGTTATATTTTGGAATTTCTCTTCAGAAGAGGGTTTTTAAATGCAGATTTTAAGATCTTGTCTGTATTGCCGTTCACTGCTAATATTGTATTGCTTTGTTTCATGCTTTTTAAGAAAAATGATTCGACACAAAATAGGAAAAAGGCAAGCAGGAAATATATTTTAGGCTTAGCTTTCAACTTAGGTTCTATTCTTTTTATTTTCTTTATTTGGACGAAAATTTTTTAAAAGTTTGATAATTGCTGTTTAGCTTTAAAACACAAAGCTCTGCCATTCGACAGAGCTTTTGTTTATTTTATTTAATTTCAAAAATCTAAATTCAAGTGCTTCAGGTGCTACAACATTTTGGAAACTAGTGCCAAAAGAAAAATATCTAGAAATAAAAAGATAATTGTTCTAATTATTTTCTGAAATTTTCTCTGATTTTAGTGTTATGAAGAGCGTTAGATTTGGTCGATTTTCGTATTTTTACGAACACTGAAACAAAAACCTTTATGATAGGTATCTTAATAACCGTTTTTGTCGTCGCATTTCTGATTCTTTTTTCGGGGAATTCATTCCGTCCCAAATATTACAGGCTTTTGGCGATTTTTCCGCTGATATTGTTTTTATATTTTGGATATTTTATGATGAATCTCCAGGAGGAAAGCAGTTTGCTCCTGCATTACAAGTGGATTCCCTCGCTGGGAATCAATCTGGACTTTAAACTGGACGGGCTGTCCATGCTTTTTTCCCTGCTCATTACAGGAATTGGAACATTGATTTATTTCTATGCTTCGGATTACCTCAAAAATGCGCACTACCTCAACCGGTTTTATTGTTATCTGACGCTGTTTATGGGCTCTATGCTCGGTTTGGTTTTGTCGGACAATCTGATGACGGTGTTCATGTTCTGGGAACTGACCAGCATCACGTCCTTTTTCCTGATTGGATTTAACAACGAAGAAGAAAGCTCACGGAAAAGTGCCATGACGGCTTTTGCCATTACAGGGCTGGGTGGTTTTTTGTTGCTTGCCGGATTCTTGCTGATCGCCAATATCACCGGCAGTTTTTCGATTCAGGAGTTGATGAGTTCGCGCGAAATATTGCAGAATAATTCAATGTATATCCTGATTCTGATTTTTATTTTTGGAGGCGCTTTTACAAAATCTGCTCAGTTTCCTTTTCATTTCTGGTTACCCGGCGCGATGGCAGCTCCAACACCTGTTTCAGCTTATCTACACTCGGCGACCATGGTAAAAGCCGGGATTTATATTCTGGCCCGGTTTTCACCCATTTTGAGTGATGGATATATTTGGAATAATACACTGATGATCGTTGGCGGAATTACCATGATTTACGGCGCGTTTCACAGTATTTTCCGAACAGATCTCAAAGAGATTTTGGCTTATTCCACGGTTTCCGCATTAGGAATCATTGTTTTTTTATTGGGCATCGGAACCGATTACGCCCTTTATGCGGCCGTAACTTTTATATTGGTACACGCCCTTTACAAAGCGACTTTGTTTCTCACGGCGGGGATAATTGATCACGCTGTTCACACACGTGATATCACAAAACTTACGGGCTTAGGAAAATATATGCCTGTGGTAGCGATTGCAGCTTTTATTGCAGCTTTGTCGAGCGCCGGCGTACCGCTTACCTTTGGATTCATCAGCAAAGATTTAATTTATGAATCTACATTGAATTTCCCTCAATGGGGCGTCTACCTAACTATTTTCGCAGTTACTACCAATGTTTTATTGGCTGGTTCAGGATTTCTGGCAGGTGTAAAACCCTTTTTGGGAGAACCGATACAAAAACCTTCACGCCTGCACAAACCTTCAGTTTTTCTTTGGTTGCCGGTTGTGATTTTAAGTTTGTTGACTTTGATTTTTGGGATTTTCCCTTTTCTGGCAGACGATGGTATTCTGAATCATGCGTTTACATCAATTGCAGTCAGAGAAACTGAACTTTATCTTAAGCTTTGGCACGGATTCAACACGGTGCTGATACTTTCGATCTTTACCATTATTTTCGGTTTGTTTTTATTTGTGTTCAATCGCTATTTGCGTACGCCACTACAAAATGTTCTCAAGCTCGAACCCGTTTCTCCACAAAGTCTCACGGAATCGTTTGGTGAGTTTTTCAAAAAATTTGCATTTAATTATACTCGATTGATGCACAATGGTTATCTGCGTAACTATCTGATTGTGATTATTCTATTCATAACCGGATTGGTGGGCTACCGTTTGATTACTACGGTTCCTTTACAATTGATTACAGAAGATTTATCGGGTTTCAGTATTTACGAATTAACGTTTTTTATCATTATTCTGGTTTCTATTTTTTACACGCTCAAAACGACTTCTAGGTTGACCGCAATTGCGAGTCTGGGTGTTATCGGATACTGTCTCTGTCTGATTTTTGTGTTTTATGGTGCGCCCGATCTGGCGATGACACAGTTCGCCATCGATACGCTGACGGTGGTTTTATTTGTTTTGGTTTTGTTCAAACTACCAGGATTTCTTCCATTCAGAAATAAAAAAATTATTTTCCGTGATGCCGTGATTTCATTGAGTTTTGGTACTTTAATTATGCTCATTACTTTGCAGTCGCTGGTGTATCCAGCCAGCAAGGAAATCAGTCATTTTTATGCAGAAAACGCTTATATCTTGGCAAAGGGGAAGAACGTGGTTAATGTGATTTTGGTGGATTTTAGGGGATTTGATACTTTAATCGAATCCGTTGTTTTGTCTATTGCTGCATTAGGTGTTTATGGAATTTTAAAATACAGAGGAATCAATGAAGAGGCCGACTAACCGACAGAAGTCAAAAACATTTGACTTAATTATTTTGAAAACGGCGACAAATTATTTGATACCGTTGTTGCTGATGTTTTCTATATTTGTTTTATTGCGAGGCCATTACCTTTCGGGTGGTGGATTTGTGGGTGGATTGATTGCTTCGATTGCCTTCGTGTTGCATTCTTTTGCCCATACGACTAAAGTTACGCTGGCCTTGTTCCGGTTTTCGCCTAAAACCCTTATTCCGGTCGGATTGTCAATTTGCTTGGTGAGCGCTTTGATTCCCGTTTTTACCGGCGCACCTTTTTTTACAGGATTATGGCTAGAAGAACCCATCGCGGTTATTGGTTCGGTGGGAACCGCGTTGTTTTTTGATATCGGTGTGTATACAGTGGTATTGGGTGTTACACTTACGATTTTGTTTACAATTAAAGATAATGTTTAGATGGAGTTATTGCTGATTTTACTTGTGGGTATCTTTTATGCCTCCGGAATTTTCCTGATGCTCCGCAGAAGTATGGTAAAACTCCTTCTGGGACTTTTATTATTAGGCAACGGAGCTAATATTCTGATTTTCCTGACGGGAGGCCTTACAAAAGGAAAACCACCGATTATTGACGAAGCAGAAAAGACATTTACGAGTGCCTATGCCGACCCGGTTCCTCAGGCATTGATTTTGACGGCAATTGTCATCAGTTTTGCTTTGAATTCATTTGCGGTCATTTTACTGAAAAAAGTGTACGCCACAACAGGATCCGATGATTTGGATTCGCTAAATATTCAGGATTTAGACATATGATTACGAACTTCATACTTGCCCCCATATTATTGCACATGTTGACGGCAATTGTTCTGCTTTTTTTCTGGCGAAACATTGCTGCGCAAAAAGTAATCAGTGTCATCGGAAATTTTTTGGCCTTCCTTCTCTGTCTGCGGTTGTTCTGGGCTACAGAGGAATTTAGCTATTTGATTGTGCAGGTGGGAAGCTGGGAAGCGCCGTTCGGGATTATTTTCGTATCAGACGCATTAAGTTCGATTATGGTAGTTTTGACGGCCATCATCAGTTTGGCGGTTGGAATTTATTCGACAGTCGCCATTAATCCGAGCCGTATCAAATACGGATATTTCGTGATATTTCACTTTTTGGTCATGGGACTTCTGGGTTCGTTCCTGACAGGCGATATTTTCAATCTTTATGTTTGGTTTGAAGTGGTCATTATATCGTCTTTCGTACTTTTGACACTGGGTGGAAAGAGACTTCAGATGGAAGGCGCGATCAAATACGTGACCATGAATATGCTGGCATCCATTATTTTCCTGACAGCTATTGGTATCCTCTATGGAATTACCGGAACGCTGAACATGGCTGATCTTGCTGTAAAAATAAATAACGTAAACCAAGGGTTGGTGTCGGTGACGGCTTTATTGTTTTTCGCAGGTTTTGGAATTAAATCTGCCATTTTTCCTTTGTATTTCTGGCTGCCTTCTTCATATCATACACCACCCTCGGCCATTGCCGCTATTTTTGGCGGGTTGCTTACCAAAATGGGGATTTATGCGATGCTGAGAACTTTTACGCTGATATTTCAGCTTGATGAATTTATGCAGAATGTTTTCATCGTTATTGCCATTTTGACGATGATTACCGGAGCTTTGGGTGCTATCAACAAACGCAGTATCCGTAGACTTATTTCTTATCTGATTGTTTGTCACATCGGATATTTGATTGCGGGAATCGGACTTTATACCGAAATCGCCATTGTGGGAGTTATATTTTACTTGATGCACGATGTCATTGTCAAAAGTAATTTGCTGATGATAACTGGAATTATTCAAAAAATACGGGAAACAATTGATATGACAAGGTTGGGCGGACTGTATAAGGATTATCCGAAATTGTCTTTGGTCATTGCAATTGCCATGTTTTCACTGATCGGAATTCCACCTTTGTCGGGATTCTGGCCAAAAATACAGTTCTTCGGAGAATCTTTACGTAGCCAGCATTATATACTTTTGGGTGCTTTTATTTTTGCTAGTTTTGTCACTTTATATGCCTTAGCCAAGATGTGGTCTGAAGTATTCTGGAAAGAATCTCCCAAGCCTTTGACCAAGGAAATCGACCGGTTTGCACGGCTTTCCATTTATGAAAAAGCGGCACTGGTTGCACCGGTAGCTGCACTTTCTTTGGTATCTTTATCACTAGGATTGAATGCAGGATATTTTTATGATCTGTCACAAAGAACAGCAGTTGAACTCATGAATCCGAATCTTTATATAGATGCGGTACTAAACGGAAATTACGGAAAATGATAAAGAATTTTTTACTTAACTTATTACTTTCCCTGGTTTGGGTTGCGCTCACCGGCCATTTGAACTATGTCAACTCTCTTTTCGGATTTCTGCTGGGGTTTGCGATTTTGTGGATGCTAACAAGAACCGGAACCATTGAAGAAAAAGGATATTTTTACAAAGTACCCAAACTTTTATTATTTTGCATCTACTTCTTTTATGATATGATCAGAGCTAATTTAGAAGTGACAAAAGAAATTTTGACCCCCAGATTTAAATTGAATCCGGCGGTGGTAATTTTTGAGCATAGCCTGAAATCTGATTTTGAAATTACGATGATTTCAAATCTTATTGCCTTAACGCCAGGAACGATGGTTCTGAATATAAGTCCGGACAAAAAATATCTCTACATCCATAGTTTCAATCTGAAGGATAAAGAGAAATTTGCAGAAAAAATGAGAAACGGACTGGAGAAAAAATTAATTGAAGTAATACGATAATATGTCTGTTCATGAATATTTGCTGTATGTGCCCTTGCCGATTATTTGTCTGGCATTCTTCATTATATTCCTGCGTTTTTTGAAGGGTCCACAAGTGGTGGATCGAGTAGTGGCGATTGATCTGATCATCACTTCAGGCGTAGGATTGATAGGAATATTTGGTATTCTATATGACAATGAATCCTTTCTGGATGTCGCGATGATTTTGGCGCTAATAGCCTTTTTAAGTACAATCGCCTTTTCTTATTATCTGGATAAAGGAGAAAGTAATAAAACAAAGAACAAATGAGTGAGTGGGTAATAATAATTTTATGTACGCTGGGAGCTATTTTTATATTGATAGCCGCTTTAGGAATTTATCGGATGCCGGACTTTTATATGCGTCTCACTGTCACAGTGAAGGCTGGTACCTTAGGTGTGGGATGCATTCTTGGTGCAGTTGCATTTTATTTTTATGATTTTGCGGTTTCGACTAAGGTTTTTGCCATTATTTTCTTTTTGTTTATCACTTCGCCGGTAGCCGCTTTTATGATCTCCCGAACAGCTTTTGTTAGCGGAATCAAAATGGTCAACACCCCTTTTGTTGAAGATAAAGGATATGACAGAGAAGAAGTCACAGAAGATGATGTGGAGAATGATTGAATCAAAGGAATACATTGTAAATCAGAAAATTAATGAATAAGCGTACTTAAAATTATACAAAAAGACGATTCATTAATATTAAATGTTTAGTTTCAAAAACAAAAAACTCTGCCAATACGACAGAGCTTTTGTTTGTTTTTATTAAGTAAATTTACTGAACCTTTACAAGTGTATACACCTGAGATTCATACACCTGAGTGTCAGCATTTATCGTTTCTATTTTCAAATTCATGCTGGTTTCAGTAATGTCCATCGCTTTGCCTCTTTCCTGGTGCGTAATGTAATTGATAACAATATCACCATTGCTGTTATTATAATCGTATTGCAGATTCTGCTCAAAAGCCGTGGTGCAGGAAGTTGGATTCAATTGTACTCTCCACAATATTTTACCGGTTCCGTCTTCCCGGAATTCCCATCGGGATTCCTGCTGGCAGTCGCCGTACAAGAAAGTTTCGGAAGTAGGTGCGTTCACATTATTCACTACTGTTTTTACCATTTGTACGGGTTTCCATACGCCGGTAACTTCAGGATATACAATCGGGTCTTCATTGTCACAGCTCAGTGTTGTAAGCAACAACATTCCTGCAAAAAATAAAATTATCTTTTTCATTTTTAAATACAATTATTTTTTCATATTAAGCGTTATTTCTCCATTAAAAATTCCCTGAGGCGTACTTATGGCAGTCACTTGTTTAAGAGTCATTTCGTTATTGGTAAGATGGGATACGGTGAATTCTTCGATAGATCCATTGTATTTTGCAGTAATAGTTTTAGTATCAGGATCGTAGGCGTATGTAAAGTTGTCATTTCCAATTTCCTCACAAGGACCGGTAATATCCTGTTTCAGGAGGACAAATCCGGTTTTATCTGCATTCAGATCTAGTTTTGAATCTCTTACGCATGCGGATTCCGATGATGTATTAGGAACGGGAATTGGAAAACCTCCGGAGGTAAAGGTTCCTTTCGCAGTCATCTTCTGAACTTTCCAGTTTCCGATTACTGAGGTTACTTCCTCCTCCTTTTCGTCATTTCTGCAAGAAACTGTCATCAGCATTCCCGCCATCATTGTAAAAAATAATATTTTTTTCATGTTAAATTGAATAAGATGGTAAAGTTAAAATTTTTCCCGACGTAACAAGAGCGTTTTCTGAAACTTTTTGCTTTTTTCCAAAGAATAATAGCCTTTTCACCTTTTATCCCAAATCTGAAGTGATTTTTTTCATGATAAGTTCAGTAGAATTGGGTTGCGCATTTATAAATTCACCGGCATTCTTTCCCATTTCTTCCAATAATTGTTTGTCGTTCATAATTTTTAGAATAAAATCGGCAGCATAGTTTTCATCGATAAACGAAGCACCTCCTTTATTCCTGATGAGGTCATCAGCTTCCGGATTTTTTTGGTATCGGTTTCCGAAAAGGACGGGAGTTCCAAAGGTGGCCGCTTCCAGAATGTTGTGAAGTCCGGCCGAATGAAAACCTCCGCCTACGAACGCAAGATCAGCATAAGCATATATTTTAGAAAGCAAACCGACACTGTCAATAATCATCACCTGAACGTCCAGTTGATCAAAGGTTGTTTCACTATATAAAACCGCATTCGGAAAAAGATGTTGAAGATGTTCCACTCTTTTCAGGTCATGAGGGGCGATGATAATTTTCAATTCTGGTAATTTTGCAGAAACGATCACGGCAATTTCTTCCTCCGTTTCCCACGAACTGCCGAAGACCAACAATGGTTTTTTCCCTTTAAATTCAGAAATAAAATCAACATGAGGATCTCGTTCTTTTATCTGTCGAACCCTGTCGTATCTGGTGTCTCCGGAAATGGACGACTGATCAAGTTTGATGGTTTTCGCTAAAGCATAGGAAGTATTGGTCTGATGAAAAAACCAGTCCACATTTTTCCTCAGTTGGCGCACAAACCATTTACCATAAGGTTTGAAAAAGATTTGTCTTTCATAAAAAAGCGAAGAAATCACATAGATTTTTACCTGATCTCTGTTAAGTTTCTGCAACAGATTGTACCAATATTCATATTTTACGGTGAAAAAAATAACGGGCTTGAAATTCGAAATAAATTCATTAATCCAAACCGGTTTGTCGAAAGGAAGATAACACACCGCAGTTGCAATGGTATTTTTTTTAGCCACGACTTCATATCCTGAAGGTGAAAAAAAAGTGATGAGAATTTTATAATCGGGATATTTATTTTTCAAACTTTCCAATACCGGAAGTCCTTGTTCATACTCGCCAAGGCTGGCCGCATGCATCCAGATGACACGGTCGGTTTCTGAGAAAACTGATTTAAGAATATCGCAGCTTTGCCTTCTGCCGGCAAGTCCGCGTTTCAGTTTATAATTAAATGATGCTCCGATTTTCATTCCGAAAATCATTAAACTGATGAAAATATTATAAATCCTCTGCATTATATTCTATTTTATAACCACGGCAATGGTGATGAACACAAGTACTACGGC
Organism: Chryseobacterium lacus; assembly: GCF_003336205.1. Taxonomy (GTDB): domain Bacteria; phylum Bacteroidota; class Bacteroidia; order Flavobacteriales; family Weeksellaceae; genus Chryseobacterium_A; species Chryseobacterium_A lacus. Next base: position 367,501 of record NZ_QPIE01000001.1, on the reverse strand, counting down.
GATCCAGCTAAGCAAAATAGCCACCATGCTGACTTTGGGTTTGGCTTCTGTATTGACAGCTTTACGAAGGGTGAAATCCTGCAAGTTCAAAAAAATCAGTGAAGCTGAAAACTGGAGCAACCGCAGGCCCAGAACTGCAATTAGGGTTTGTCTGCCTTGGTTTTCATGGGTTATTTCTACAGGATAATTGAATTTTTCGGGAAACTGAAAAAAATAGATGAATAATCCAAAAATAAGCAGTGCCATCACCGGAAGAGCAAAAACCAATTTCTTGTTTCCGAACCGGTAAGGTTTGCCTTCAAAATCAATTTTTGTAGGAATCTGGTCGGGAAGTGAAGGGTATTTTTTTAATGTAATGTACCACAACCACAGAAGCAGCGCAGCATTTACAATATCAAAAACAATCAGAAATTCCATTTTAGTCCAAAATATTTCTAATAAAACGAAGTCGGTGCGAATGACGTCCTAGCTCTTTATTGAAAATTCCGGAAGAATCTACTGAATCAATCCGTACTTTGCCGTAACAATGAATAATTTCATACATATTCAGCATAATGCCGGAGTGAACTATTTCCCCATTTTCGTCTTCAAAAAATGCGAGATCGCCAGCGTTGCTTTCACCGGCAAAAAACAAAGCTTCTCCCTGTTCAGCTTGTTTGGAAAGCGTTCTCGGGAGTTTTATTCCATATTGCCGGAATACGAATTGGACAAAGCCGCTTGCATCGAGGCCAAAACCGCTCCTGCCTCCGTACATATAAGGGGTATTAACAAGGCTTTTTGCAGTTTTTGCAATATTTTCTCTCGAAATTGATAATATTTTTTCAGGCAAATCCGACCAAAAACTGGGTAAAAATTCTGAACGGTTTCGGAATTTTTCTTTTATGTTTTCTAAAGTCTCCGCACCGGAAATTTTTATTACGTTTTTGTGATCAATCCAGCCTTCTGTTTCGTCATCATCTGAAGCAATTCTGTAGAATCCGTCTTTTTCTTCCAGAATCTCCGCAGTTTCATTAAAAAGCAATTGAGAAATCATGACAGATTCTTGATGATGATCTTCCAGAATGGCTGTAAATGCCACATTGCAATACACTTTTCCCATGGATTTTTTATATCTTCCGGAGCAAATTAACCCCGTCACGCAAAGGTAAAATAAGATTTTCAAAATCCTCGTCTGCGGCGATCAGTTCATTCAACTGGCGGATAACCTGCGTGGATTTTTGCTTCGGATTTTCTTGCAGTACTTTCCCGTACCACAGCACATTATCGAACATCACAACAGATCCGGATTTCAGTTTTGGTTTTATTGAATGAAAATATTCCACGTAATTTTCTTTGTCCGCATCTATGAAAACAAGATCGAAAGTTTCGTTGGTTTCTTTCAGGAAATCTTTCGCATCCTGAATTCTAAAATCAATTTGTTGCGAAAATTCACTTTCAGCAAAATATTTTTTTGGAAGATAAGCCAGTTCTTCGTTGATGTCCAGTGTGGTAATGACGCCTCCTTTAGGCAATCCTTCAGCTAAGCAAAGCGTAGCATATCCTGTGAATGTTCCTATTTCCAGAATTTTTTCAGGCCGAAGTATTTTGGAAATGATGGTTAGAAATCTTCCTTGCTGATAACCTGAAATCATGTGAGGTTGCGTAGTTTTCTGATAGGTTTCTTTTCGCAGGCTTTTCAGAATTTCAGGTTCCGAAGAAGCGTGCTGCTCCAGATACCGGTCCATTTCGGGGAGTTGTTCGTCAAAATAACTCATCTTTACTTTTTTTCAAATGTATAAAAAATGAAACAAAAAACCTCGCCCGATGGTTCAGGCGAGGTAGTATAAAAGATTATTTATAAAATAAATTACTTCTTAGGTGCAATATCCATCAGCTTCATGAACTCGTCCAGTTTTGGCATGATGATGATTTCGGTTCTTCTATTTTCAGACCTTCCGGATACAGAAGCGTTGGTGGTTTTCGGGTTGTATTCACTTCTTCCTCCTGCAGTAATTCTGTTAGGATTTACTCCAAATTCATTCTGTAGAATTTTCGCAACCGATGTTCCTCTAAGTGCGGAAAGATCCCAGTTGTCACGCGGAACATTCGCGGAATTCAAAGGTACATTATCTGTATTTCCTTCAATAAGTACAGAATAAGTATCGTAATCATTGATTACAGAAGCTACTTTCCCTAATATTTCTCTCGCTTGTGGCAATACTGCAAATTCTCCAGTTTTGTAAAGCATTTTGTCTGATAATGAAATCATGACCACGCCTTTCAGCACTTTTACCTGTACATCGTCGTCAGCAATATTGTCCAGAGAACGCTTTAGCTTGTTGGAAAGCGCCAGGTTCAGGCTGTCATTTTTAGCATTGGTGGAAATCAACTGTTTGATGTACGCATTCGACGCATTGATTTCGTTAATCAATTTGGTAATGTTCGTAGAACCTTGTGTTGTATTGTTCAAGCAGGCGTCCAGCGAGGTTTTCAGAGCATCATTCTGGCTTTTCAGCAAAGTGTTTTCGCTTACTAAACCGGAATTTACTGATCGTAAATCCTGAATTTCACGCTGTCTTTCTGCCAAGTTTTCAATGCTCTGTTTGTAGTTCGAATTCAAAGCGTCAAATTGCTTTTTGCTGACACAGCTTGTCAATAAAATTGCGACGGCTGAAATACCTAAAAAACTTTTTAATTTCATTATGTTTATTTTTTAAAAATTGTCGATTTTAAGAATTTCAAATATAGGCAAAATTTCTCTTTGTAAAAGATGACTTATCTTTGTATTCCTTATATTTATGAAGACTTTAACACTTTCTGCGTTTGAAAATTCGCTCGTTTCAATTACCGAAAACGGCAGAAATAAGACCTATCTTATTGCCGTCAGCGGAGGTGCAGATTCTATGCTTTTGCTTCATCTGATGAAAGAACTGGAATACGATTTTCACGCTGCTCATGTAAATTATAAACTGCGAGGAGAAGATTCTGACCTTGATCAGAAAATAGCTGAGGATTTTTGTAAAAAATATTCGGTTCCGTTTCATTTGTACACCGTTTCAGATGCAGAAACGAAGCCTTCCGGTTCTGTTCAGTTGTGGGCAAGAGCATTGCGCTATGATTTTTTCAGGAAAATAATGAATGATAATCAGCTGGATTTTCTCATGACGGCGCATCATCTGAACGATCAGCTTGAAACTTTTATAATCAATCTTTCCCGGGGAAGCGGTATTCGTGGGCTTTCCGGAATTCCACAAAGTGACAACGGAATTCTCCGGCCATTGTTGCAGTTTCCCAAGGAGGAAATTTACCGTTTTGCAAAAGAAAAACAGGTTCCTTATCGGGAAGATCTTTCGAACCAAAAAAATGATTACCTCAGAAATGAAATCCGAAATCAAATCGTTCCTTTATTAATCGGAACCAACCCGAACTTTTTGGAAAATTTTCAAACTTCACTGTCGTTGCTCTCTGATTCCCGGCAACTAATGGAAAATAAACTGGAAGAAATTGCGGACGAAATGACAACTTTTTCGGACGAAAATATCCTTCTGAATAAATCTTTATTTTCTGGACAGTCTCTCTTTGTACAATCCGAAATTTTGCGAAAGTATGGGTTTTTGTATTCAGATGAAATTCAGAAAATTATGAAAGCGGAAAACGGGAAAATATTTTTTTCCAACAAATACCGTTTATTAGTAGATCACGATACTTTGGTAATTACCGAAAAAAAAAGTGTGGAGAAGATGGAATCCATCCAAGACATCGCGTTTTTTCGTGCCGGGAATATTTCGGAAAATGAAATCTTCACTTTTCAGAATGATGACTTTCAGCTGAAAATGCAGTTAACAGATCGTCCGACATCCTTAAGAGATAAGAACGAATGGCTCTTTGATTTTGAAAAACTGAACTTTCCTTTGAAAATTCGAAAAGCGAATGAAAGGGATCTTATTTTTCCTATCGGGATGATTGGCAAAAAGAAACTGTCAAAGTTTTTTAGGGATGAGAAAATACCTATTTTAGCCCGTGAAAAAATCTGGCTGCTGTGCAATGGTGATGATGAAGTTCTGGGCGTAATTCCGTTCAGGCAGGACAGAAGATATGCCGCTGACAGTGCCACAAACGCTTTTTTGAAAATATCAATACAGATTAAAAAATGAATGTTAAAAATTGGTTTATTCTTGTTTTAGCTTTTTTATATACAGGAATTTCTGCCCAAATAAAAGATCCCGTAAAATTAAAATTTGATGTAAATCCGGCTGGGAACAATGTGTATGAAGCCGTGATTTCGGCAACATTGGAAAAAGGCTGGCATATTTATTCCAAAGATTTGCCTCCGGATAGCGGAATTCCAACCGAAATGATCGTGACTTCAAAAGAGGGCATCGAACTGATTGGAGGAATTACAGAAGTTGGAAAAAAACATGACGAGTTTTCCGAAGCGTTTGGGGTTCAAATTGTGTATTTTTCCAATAATGCGCAGTTTAAGCAGAAATTCAGGTTTAAAAATCCTGAGAAACCAGCTGTTATTTCCGTTGAGTTTACTTATCAAACCTGTGACGACCGCGTTTGCCTTGCTCCTAATACTCTGGAATTTGAAAAGAAAATAACACCTGTGAGCGCAGGTTCAGGTTCAGGTTCAGAAAATCAGGAAACTTCAGAAGAAACAAATCCGCAGAATGAAGCTGTACTTTCGCCGCCTGATGTGGCGACAATCGTTCAGGCAGCACCGTTAGATCCAAAGAATTTAAAAATTAATTCACTGGATTTCAATAATCCTCTGACCGATTGTGGCACCGATCCGGTGGAGAAAAGTGACAGTTATCTTACGTATCTCATCCTTGGTTTTTTAGGTGGTTTGATTGCTTTGCTGACGCCTTGCGTTTTCCCTATGATTCCACTTACAGTGTCTTTCTTTACCAAAGGCACAAAAGATAAGGCCAAAGGAAGAAAAGATGCTTTTATTTACGGATTTTTTATTCTGCTCATTTTTATTCTGCTGAGTGTCCCGTTTCATGTTATAGACGGTATTGCCGGGAATATTTTTAATCAGATTTCCACTTCGGTCGGGCTAAATATTTTCTTTTTTGTTGTATTTCTGTTTTTTGCAGGAAGCTTTTTCGGGTATTACGATATCACGCTGCCGAGTTCTATTGCTAATAAATCTTCACGGGCGGAAGAAGCGGGAGGAATGGTTGGCATTTTCTTTATGGCACTCACGCTGGTTATCGTATCTTTTTCATGTACAGGCCCTATTTTAGGAACTTTATTGGGAAGCGCGGTAACGGGTTCCAGCAATATTCCGATGCTTCTCACTTTTGCTTTGGCCGGTTTTGGTCTTTCGTGGGCCATTATCTTCGGTTTGCTGGCACTGTTTCCTCAGGCATTACAAAGTTTGCCAAAATCCGGCGGATGGATGAATACTGTGAAGGTGGTTTTAGGATTTATAGAATTAGGTCTGGCACTGAAATTCCTTTCAAAAGCAGATCTGGTTTCTAAAACCTTTTTACTGAAAAGAGAACTTTTCATCGTGCTCTGGATTGTGATTACTTTGGGATTGGTACTTTATTTATTTGGATTGATCCGATTTCCTCACGATGATAAAAAGGCCAAAATTTCATCTGGCAGAAAAGTATTTGGGATCTTAAGTATCGGTTTTTTAATGTATCTTATTCAGGGATTATTTCCTTCAGAAAGGCCTCGTTTGCAAATGCTTTCAGGAATTCTTCCGCCATTGAATGTCAGTTATTTTCATAAAGAAGGAGAAGGAATTCTCGGGCTGCATCCTGAACATGATTATTTCAAAGCCATCGAACAGGCGAAGAAGGAAAATAAACCGTTGCTGATTGACTTCACAGGTTACGGTTGTGAAAACTGCCGTAAAATGGAAGAATTTATCTGGAGCGAACCCGATATTCTGCCGTTATTACAAAATGAGGTGGTTTTGGCATCGCTGTATGTAGATGATAAAGAGGAACTTCCTGAAGATCAGCAAACCAGAATTGATATGGGAAATGGTAAAATGAAACGGATAAAAACCATCGGCGACAGATGGAGCATGTTTCAGCAGGTTAATTTTAACAATAATTCCCAACCGCATTATGTGTTGGTAACCCCTGACGGAGAAGTGATTAATACACCTGTTTCGGGATATATGCCGAAAGAAGATTTTAAAAAATTCCTGGAGTGTGGGATTCAGTATTTTAAAAACAATAAATAAGAAGAATGTAAAATCAACTGTTTGGTTTTTGGTATCTTCGAAGTTATAAAAAGATCATCATGCTGAACTACGAAATATCCGGCAACGGAACCCAAAACCTTGTGCTGCTGCACGGTTTCATGGAAAATCTTCTCATTTGGGAAGAGATGGAAGCTTTATTGTCCGAGAAATTCCGGTTTATTAAAATTGACCTTCCCGGTCATGGCAAATCTCCGGTTTTAGACGAAATTCACACGATGGAGCAAATGGCAATGAAAGTGAAGGAAGTAACGGATTTCCTGAATTTAGAGAAATTTCATTTGCTGGGACATTCTATGGGAGGCTATGTTTCACTGGCTTTCGCAGAAAATTATCCTCAGTTTCTAAAAAGTCTTACGCTGTTTTTCTCCACTTATTTCCCTGATGATGAGGAAAAAAAAGAACAGCGCAGAAAAAGCTTCAGAATTATTCTCGAAAATTTCAGAGCTTACGTTTCAGCTGGAATTCCCAATCTTTTCAATCCGAATGAAAAAGATATTCTGGAAGGAAAAATAGAACTGGCTAAAGAAATTGCACTTTCCACGAAACCTGAAGGTGCGTTAGCCTGTGTAAAAGGGATGATAGAACGACCCGACCGAACGCATGTGATACAGGATTTGGAAGCTAAAATTCTGATTATCGCAGGAAAACACGATGGTGCCGTGAAAACTGATTTGCTCATTAAAAATATTCCCGATAAAACCAATATCAAATCCTACGTTCTGGATTGCGGACATAACGGACATTGGGAAAAACCGGAAGTTTGTGCTGCCATCATCAATACCGAATTATTGCACAATCTGCCGAAAAAGCTTGTGTTTTAAGGGTTAAAAATCTTCTTCTTCAATTTTCTCTTTGAAATCTTCGATGGTTTCGTAGATGTCTTTATAATATTTTCCGCCCGCTGCATTGATGTGTCCGCCGCCCTGAAAATGCTTTCTTGAAAACTGGTTTACATCCACATCATCCTTCGAGCGGAAAGAAATTTTGATAAAATCTTCATACAAATCTTCCATGAAAAAAGCGGACATTCGGGTTCCCAAGATACTTAAGCCATAATTCACAAAACCTTCCGTATCGCCTTTATCGAAACCGAATTCTTTCAATTCATCGCGTTTTAGATAAAGTATCGCAACTTTACCGTCCTTCACAATCTCAATTCTGGACAAAATAAGAGACAGAAGATGAAGTCTGGAAACCGTATTGGTATCCCAGGTATTGGAAGTAATAATCGCCGGATCTGCACCTTTTTCAATGAGATTGGCAATAATCCGATGCGTAGTTGCCGATGTGGAACGGAATCGAAAACCTCCGGTATCAGTCATAATTCCGCAATACAAACATTCCGCAATATCCTGATTAACAATATTTTCTTCTTCCATTGCTTCTATAAAATGATACACCATTTGCGAAGTTGCAGGTACAGATGTGTCGGAATACACGAAATCAAAATCCTCTGGCTGCTGATGGTGGTCGATAAGAATTTTTATGCCTTTCGCTTTTTCAATCCACGGACCAACCAAATTCCCGCAACGGTGTGCTGCATTAAAATCAAGAATGAAAATAACATCCGCCTGATCAATCATTTCCCAGGCTTTTTTGCGTTTGTAATCGGCAATGGTGATTTTTTTAGCTTCCGGCATCCATTTCAGAAATTTTGGAAAATCGTTGGGAACTACCACTTCTGCATTCAAACCTTTGATATTCAGATAATGCTTCAGACCCAGCGAAGAACCAATAGCATCACCGTCAGGATTGTAATGCGTAATAATGACGATCTTATTTTCTGGGATTAAAAGCTGGTTGATATCTAAAAGTTCGGACGCTGTAAACATAAAATTTCGGTTTTTGCAAAGTTACCTTTTAGATTTTAAAGTCTCCATTTTTGTGGAAAAGATCAATTCATTCTGTGAATAAAATTAAAAAGCCCATTCCGGATTGAACATTTATAAAATTTATTTGTCGGGTTTAAAAAATTTTGTATTTTTGCAGTCTTAAAATCAGATATAGTTATACACTAAAGATATTAGAAATGAGCAAGAGAACCTTCCAGCCGTCAGAAAGAAAGAGAAGAAACAAACACGGTTTCAGAGAAAGAATGTCCACGCCAAACGGTAGAAGAGTGTTGGCTGCAAGAAGAGCAAAAGGCAGAAAGAGTTTAACCGTTAGTGCAATGCGCGCTAAGAGATAATTCTTTTATTATCATATTAAGAGAATGCTTGAAAGAGAAATTTTTCAGGCATTTTTTGTTGTTAAAATTTGCCAAAATTTAGGAGATCCACAGAACTTTATTTACTTTTGAAAGTTCACATTCATCAATCAATTTATCAGCTTTATTTTTTTATAATGCCGCACAGAAACGAAACGGGAGATAATATCATCAACCTCAGTAATGCTACTATTGCACAGAAAAATTTCACTGTACTCAGCAACGTAGATCTCTACATTCAAAAAGGAAAATTTTGCTACCTGATCGGAAAAACAGGTTCGGGAAAAAGCTCATTGCTGAAAACACTCTACGGACATATTCCGCTTTCCGGAGGACAGGGAAGTGTGGCAGGATTCGATCTGGCAAAACTGCGGACTTCGGATATTCCAAATCTTCGGAGAAAACTGGGAATCGTGTTTCAGGATTTTCAATTATTGCCGGACAGAACGGTTGAGAAAAATCTCAGATTTGTTCTGGCAGCGACGGGTTGGAAAGAGAAAGAAAAAATAGACGAAAGAATCAATGATGTATTGGAAAGTGTGGGAATGAAAACCAAAAAACACAAAATGCCACACGAGCTTTCCGGCGGAGAACAACAGCGCGTGGCGATTGCGCGTGCACTTTTGAATCAACCTGAACTCATTCTTGCAGACGAACCTACAGGAAACCTGGATCCTGAAACATCGAACGAGATTATGACGCTGATGAAAAGAGTTGCGATTGAAAATCACGCTGCAGTGGTGATGGCTACACATGATTACCACATGATTCAGAATTTTCCCGGAGAGGCCATCCGTTGTGAAGACGGAAAAGTTTCGGTTCTGGACACTTCAGAATTGTTCGAATAAATCGATTTTACACTTTATTTTTTTGAAACACATGAAAATCCCGGGTTGCCTCTAGATATTGTTCGGAGTATTTTCTGGGACTTTCTTCGATGATGAAATTTTCTTCGGAAAAAGTAGTTTCCTGAAATGAGAATTCCAGAATACATCTTCTGGCAACGCCGTCTTTTATTCCAAAAATATTGATTTTTCTTTTTAAATGTAAAGAAAAATCGAAGGCCGTTTTGCAGAATTCCGCTTCGGAATCTGAAGGAATAATCACACCAAATACACCGTTTTCCGAAAGCAGTTTGGAGGATTGTGAAATCAAAGTATTAAAATCCAGTCCGGTGTGTTGCCTTGCCAGTTTGTCTTTGGACGAAAGATTTTCCAAGAAATAAGGAGGATTGGAAACAATTGCATCGAATTTTTCTGAACTGAAAGTTTTAATATCCTGATGTTTCGCCTGCAGTCTTTCCCGAAATTCGGATTGTTCAAAGTTTTTTAGAGCGAGATTTGCCGCATCTTCATTCAAATCGATACCTGTGATTTTTGCTTTCGGATTTCTTTGTGCCAGCATTAATGAAATAATTCCCGTTCCTGTTCCTATTTCCAGAATGTTTTCAGATTCCGAAACATCGCACAATGCGCCCAACAGCACGCCATCGGTTCCCACACGAAATACTGTGGAAGACTGCTGAACCAAAAATTTTTGAAAAACAAAGGGTTTCATTATAAATTAGCGGGAAGGCTGATGGTAAATTTTGATCCTTTTCCAATTTCAGATTTTACGGTTATTGTCCCACCATAATCTTCCACCATTTTACGCACCATCGTCAGTCCGAGGCCCATTCCTGAATTTTTGGAAGTGAAATTGGGCTCAAAGATCCGTTCCTGCATTTCGGACGGAATTCCTATTCCGTTATCTTCCACGGAAATCATTATTTTCTTTTGAATAAGTTCAATGTCAATATTAATGATAGGGTCCTTTGTGTCTTCCAAAGCTTGTTTGGCGTTAGTTACCAAGTTGGTAATAATACGATTGAGGTAAATTTTGTCCATGTGGATCATGATATTCTCTTTGTTGGCATGAACAAAAATTCTGTCGTTATTGAAAATCCTGAGGATGGAATGCACTTGTTTATTCAGATTGAACGTTTCGTTAACTTTTTCCGGCAACTGTGCAAATTGTGAAAAGGCACTCGAAACTTTGGCTACTAGATCAATTTGTTCTATCATTGTGCTGGACAATTGCTTTACTTTTTCCCGGATGTCGGGATCTTCCGGATCAAATTTTCTTTCAAAATTTTGAATATTTAGTTTCATCGGTGTTAATGGATTTTTCACTTCGTGAGCTACCTGTTTAGCCATTTCTCGCCAGGCTTTTTCTTTTTCACTGAAGGCCAGCCTTTCTTTTTGATCCTGAATTTGAAGAATCATCTTGTTGTATGCCATTACCAATGCGCCCAATTCGTCGTTATGATAATACTTTATCGGCTGCATTTCTTTTTCGAATAGCGTAATTTTGGTAATAAGATCAGAGAAATTCGTGATGGCTTTGGTAAGATTATTCGAGATGATCCAACTGAGCCAAATGCTGAAAATGACAATAAGTAAGTTCACCAAAACCATGTATTTCAGATATTTATTGAGAACATCCAGATACACATCTTCATTATGATAATAGGGAAGGTAGACAATTCCGATAGGTTCCAAGAAGTTGTTTTTTAAGATGGCGTAGGACGAAGTTTTATTGGCTTTTACTTTCTGATCAAATTCTTTTACGTCCACTCTTCGGTCTTGGGTGACGACTTGGGTAAGGATATTTTGTGGAACTTTCTTTTGGGAAACCAGATTATCGAGTTTATTGGAAATAAGAAAATCGCCGTTCAAGTCATAAATAACGATATCGTGTTTGTTGATATCTGCGATTTCCATGATTTTATTTTTCAAAACCCCGGGAATATCTTCAGTAGTAATCGGAGTCTGGCTTACAGCGTAATCCAGAGCGGCCATCAGCGCATTGGTTTCTTCCTGCAAATCGCTGCGGCTCTGTTCTTCGGCATTATTTTTCAGGAGATAAAAAGACAACACGGAAGAGCCTGCCATACTGAGGATGCAGACCAATAAAAATCCCCAGAATACGCGGTTTCGGAGACTGTATCCTCGATATCTACTCAGCGGCATTTTTTGCTAATAATTTTGCAATATATTTTCCAATAATATCAAATTCTATATTCACTCGATCTCCGATTTTTAAGTTTCTAAGATTGGTATGCTCCCAGGTGTAGGGAATAATGGCAACTGAAAACCGGTTTTCATCACTTTCAGCAACGGTGAGGCTTATTCCGTTTACTGTAACAGATCCTTGAGGAACGGTTACAAAATCGCCTTCAGCACTGTAGCTGACCGTGATGAGGTAACTTCCTTCCTTGTTCCGGATTGCAATTATCTCGCCAGTTTTATCAACATGTCCCTGTACAATATGCCCGTCCAATCGGCCACCCACTTTCGTGCAGCGTTCAAGATTCACTTCGGTTCCAGGTTCCCAGCTAAATAAATTTGTTTTGGCCAAAGTTTCGTCAATTGCCGTAACCGTGTATTCAGTACCGGAAATATTCACCACAGTAAGGCAGCATCCGTCGTGTGCCAAGCTCTGGTCTATTTTCAGTTCATCGGTGAAAGGACAGCTGAGTGTGAAGTGAATATTGGAGCCTTGTATTTCTTTTTTTTCAACAATTCCTGTTGCTTCTATAATTCCTGTAAACATAGTTTCTAAGTTCAGATTGGAGAGAATCCAAATAAAAATAAAAGTTTCCCTTTTAATTTATAAATTTGTCATTCTCTAATAATCTTCAAAGATAATAATATGAGTTCAAAAAACTATAAGATAAAAGTAGGATTTTCCATAGGCGATTACAATGGGATAGGCCCCGAAATTATCATGAAATCTCTGAAAGATAAAAGCATTACCGATTTTTTTACACCCATTATTTTTGGATCAGGAAAACTTTTCACTTACCAAAAAAACATTTTTAAAATTCAGCAGAATTTCCATTATGTTGAAGAGACCGCTCAGGCTCAGAACGGAAAAATAAACATGGTGAATCTGTGGAAAGACAATGTAAAAGTAGATTTGGGCACACCTACTGAAGAATCGACAAAAATGGCGATTGATTCGCTGGAAGCAGCTTCACAAGCTTTAAAAAATGGTGACATCGATGTTCTGGTAACAGCACCCATTAACAAAGATGAAATGCTGAAACACGGATTTAAACATGCAGGACACACCGGTTATCTGGAAGAAAAATTTGAAAAAAAGGGACTGATGTTTTTAGTTACCGACGAACTGAAAGTTGCGGTTTCCACCCATCATATTCCCGTATGGCAAATCCCCGAAAATATTTCAAAGGAGAAATTAAAAAAACAAATTAAACTTTTGAATCAATGTCTTATTGAGGATTTTTGTATTCAGAAACCGAAAATTGCTGTGTTAGGCCTTAATCCGCATGCGGGTGATGGCGGCCAGATTGGGAACGAAGAAATAGAAATCATACAACCCGTCATTCGTGAAATTTTCGAAAATGGAATTATGGCATTCGGGCCTTTTCCTGCTGACAGTTTTTTTCAGCCGGAAAAATATAAAAATTATGATGCCGTTTTGGCCATGTATCACGATCAGGGCTTGGCTCCTTTTAAAACATTAGCGTATGCGGACGGTGTCAATTTCACCGCGGGACTGCCTGTAGTACGGACTTCGCCGGATCACGGTGTAGCTTATGATATTGCCGGGCAAAATGTTGCTGATGAACGCAGCATTACCGAAGCCATTTTCACGGGAATTAAAATTTTTAAAAACCGCCAAGAGTATAATGAACTGATGCAGGACAGGCTGCGGCCAAAAAAAGCTTATGCCGACAGCGGAGTTGATGAAGATCTGCCGGACGATTCAGAAGGGTAGAAGTTTTTGCGTAAATTCTCTTCATTAAAAAGCCTCAGGAAAATTTATTTGCTAATTCAAAAAAAATGCATATTTTTGCACACTCATTTTATGGACAAGCTTAGAAATTATGATGTAGCTTTTTCCGGTCTGAAAGACGGAAAACATCAGTTCCGATTTGAGATAGATAATGCGTTCTTTCAACTTTTTGAAACAGAGCAGGAATTTACCAATCCGAGAATAGAGGCCAAGGTTTTGATGGAAAAGCATTCTACTTTTCTGGAATTTTGGATTAATACGAGCGGTACGGTAGAATTGCTTTGTGACATCAGTACTGAATCTTTCGATGCTGCAATAGCATCCGAAGTGAATGTTTTGGTAAAATTCGGTGAGGAATATGATGACAGCAATGAAGAAGTTATTATAATTCCGGCAAACGATTATGTGTTCAATGTGGCACAGCTGATTTATGAGAATATCGTACTCTCTGTTCCGATGAAGAAAATTTCTCCGAATCTGGACGAAAAAGATTTGGAAATACTGAAGAAATATCAACCTAAAGTTGAAGAAGAACAGCAAAAAGAGAGCGATCCGCGTTGGGACGCTTTAAGAAAATTAAAAGACAATAATTAAATAAATAGTTTAATATGATGAGATGATGAGTCTCATCGCTCATCAAAAAAAATTATTACAATGGCACATCCAAAGAGAAGACAATCGTCTACAAGAAGAGATAAGAGAAGAACTCACTACAAAGCTGAGGTTCCTCAATTGGCAAAAGACGCCGCCAGCGGTGAGTTGCACCTTTACCACAGAGCACACTGGCACGAAGGAAAACTCTACTACAGAGGAAAAATAGTAATGGAAAAAGAAATTGAAACTACTGAAGAGAACTAGGAGAATATCTTAGAAAAGCTCGATTTAATATAAAAACCACTCGATTTTCAGTAATTTCGGGTGGTTTTTTGTTGTTTTTTACGTTTTTTTGGTATCTTTGATGCCTTATTAAAAAATCAAATTATGGACATCAGAGAAATACAAAATCTTATTAAATTCGTTTCCAAATCTGAAGTTTCAGAAGTGAAATATAAGACCAAAGATTTTGAAATCACCATTAAAACACCATTGGGAGGAAACGAAAATGTAAGTTATATTGCACAGCCCCAAATGTACCCAGCTGCAACTCCGGCTCCGGCTCCTGCGGCAGCACCAGCACCATCTGCTGAACAGCCTGCAAAAGAAAAAGCAGACGACGACAGCAAATATCTTACGATTAAATCCCCTATGATCGGAACTTTTTACAGAAAACCCGCTCCGGATAAAGATGTTTTCGTGAACGTAGGAGATGAAGTGTCTAACGGAAAAGTGGTCTGTGTTATCGAAGCGATGAAGCTTTTCAACCAAATTGAATCTGAAGTTTCAGGAAAAATCGTGAAGATTTTGGTAGATGATGCTACTCCTGTAGAGTACGATCAGCCTTTATTTTTAGTTGATCCTTCTTAATTGATAATATTTAGTAATGAGTACTAAACCTCATTTTTCAAATTTTCAAATTTTCTCTTTTTCAAATTAATTAAGATGTTCAAAAAAATACTGATCGCCAACCGTGGCGAAATTGCAATGCGTATCCTGCGCACCTGCAAAGAAATGGGAATAAAGACGGTTGCAGTATATTCCACTGCGGATAAGGACAGCCTCCATGTCCGGTTTGCAGATGAAGCCGTTTGCATTGGCCCGGCCATGAGCAAAGATTCCTATCTGAAAATTCCTAATATTATTTCAGCAGCAGAAATTACCAATGCCGATGCAATACATCCCGGCTACGGATTTCTTTCAGAAAATTCCAATTTTTCCAGAATTTGTCAGAAGAATGGTATTAAATTTATCGGTGCCACCCCAGAGCAAATCGACAGAATGGGCGATAAAGCAAATGCTAAAGCTACGATGAAAGAAGCGGGTGTTCCCTGCGTACCCGGATCTGAAGGTTTGATCGGTTCTTACGAAGATGCCGCAAAGATAGCTGAAGAAATCGGTTATCCTGTAATGATCAAAGCAACAGCTGGCGGTGGAGGAAAAGGAATGCGCCGGGTATGGAATGCGTCGGAACTTAAAGAACATTGGGAATCTGCGATTCAGGAAGCTGTAGCCGCATTCGGAAATGGCGGAATGTACATGGAAAAGCTGATTGAAGAGCCAAGGCATATTGAAATTCAGATCGCCGGAGATCAGTATGGAAAAGCATGTCACCTTTCGGAAAGAGACTGTTCTGTACAAAGACGAAATCAAAAACTTACCGAAGAAACGCCATCCCCGTTTATGACGGATGAACTTCGTAAAAAAATGGGAGATGCTGCCGTGAAGGCTGCTGAATATATTGGCTATGAAGGGGTTGGAACGATAGAATTTTTAGTGGATAAACACAGAAACTTCTATTTTATGGAAATGAACACCAGAATTCAGGTGGAACATCCGATTACTGAACAGGTAATTGATTACGACCTGATTCGTGAGCAAATTATGCTTGCAGCCGGAACGCCGATTTCAGGGATAAATCATTACCCGAAACTTCATTCTATAGAATGCCGGATTAATGCTGAAGATCCATTCAATGATTTCAGACCAAGTCCCGGAAAGATTACTAGTTTGAATATTCCAGGCGGACATGGAATTCGTGTTGATACTCACGTTTATTCAGGATATACCATCCCGTCCAATTATGATTCCATGATTGCAAAGCTGATTACCACGGCACAAACGCGAGATGAAGCGATTGCAAAAATGAGACGCGCCTTGGAGGAATTCTATATTGAAGGCGTGAAAACCACCATTCCTTTCCACAGACAATTGATGGAAAACGAAGATTATCTGGCAGGAAATTACACGACAAAATTCATGGAGGATTTTGTGATGGATAAGAGTTTCGAGAATTAATCATCAATATTCCAAGAATAAAAAGATCCGTTTCAGTTTAAAATGAGACGGATTTTTTGTTAATAATGACAAACCAGATCTCAGAATGAGAATATTAATAATGATACTCAGGTCTTCATTTATACACTTGAAAATAAATCATTAATTTTGCTTCTTTAAATTTAAAAAGAAACATGCAAACTCCTACCAATATTTCATCAACTTTCATAGAACTCGAAGAAAAATATGGCGCCCACAATTATCATCCGCTTCCGGTAGTGCTGGATCGTGGCGAAGGTGTTTATGTCTGGGATGTAGAAGGAAAAAAATATTACGATTTTCTTTCAGCATATTCTGCTGTTAATCAGGGTCATTCGCATCCAAAGATTGTCAATGCACTTGTGGATCAGGCACAAAAACTTGCGCTAACATCCAGAGCTTTTTACAGTTCAAAATTGGGGGAATACGAGAAAAAAATTACGGAACTTTTCGGTTTTGATAAAGTGTTGCCTATGAATTCCGGTGCGGAAGCCGTAGAAACTGCTTTGAAAATTGCCAGAAAATGGAGCTATGAAGTGAAAGGAATTACGGAAAATGCTGCTAAAATTATTGTTTGCGAAAATAATTTTCATGGCCGAACTACTACCATTATTTCCTTTTCAAACGACCCTGACGCCAATGAGAATTACGGTCCGTACACGCCGGGATTTGTAAAAATTCCTTATAATGATTTAGAATCGCTCCGAACTGTTTTGGAAAATGATTCAGAAAATGTTGCTGCTTTTTTGGTGGAACCTATTCAAGGAGAAGCCGGTGTTTATGTTCCGGATGAAGGTTATCTGAAAAGCGCATCTGAACTTTGTAAAAAACACAATGTTCTGTTTATTGCCGATGAAGTTCAAACCGGAATTGCAAGAACAGGGAAATTAATTGCCTGCCATCATGAAAATGTACAGCCGGATATTTTGATTTTAGGAAAAGCACTTTCCGGAGGAATGTATCCTGTTTCTGCCGTATTGGCGGACGATCACATTATGAATGTAATCCAGCCCGGACAACACGGTTCCACTTTTGGAGGAAATCCGTTAGCCTGTGCAGTAGCAATGGCAGCTCTGGATGTAGTTGAAGAGGAAAATCTTTCCGAAAAAGCAGAAAGTCTGGGCAAAATTTTCCGTTCTGAAATGGAAAAATTAATTGAGAAAACAGATCTTATCACCAGAGTGCGTGGGAAAGGACTTTTGAACGCCATCCTCATCAATGACACACCCGAAAGTTCTACGGCTTGGAATCTCTGCCTGACACTTCGGGACAACGGACTTCTGGCCAAGCCAACACACGGCAACATCATTCGCTTGGCTCCGCCATTGGTCATCACCGAAGAACAACTATTGGATTGCGTTCAGATTATTGAGAAGACGGTTTTGGAATATAAGAAGTAATGGTAGATGTTGTCATTCCTATTTATAAAGATGTGCCTGGAAGTGACGATTTAATTTCATTGAATCGGGCTACTGAAATATTAAGAAATTACAAGATTACATTTATTCATCCTAAATCATTAGACATTATTCCATATCAACAGTTCTCATTCAATTCTCTGGCGTTTGATGATTATTTTTTTGATGGAATCTATGGTTATAATCAATTGATGCTGAACTTGGATTTTTATCGGTCTTTTAATGAAAAATACATTTTAATCTACCAAACTGACTGTTTTGTTTTTGAGGATCATCTGATGGATTGGTGTAGAAAAAACTTTGATTACATTGGTGCCCCTTGGATCCGCTCTTTCGAAGACATACCTTTTTTAAAAGGATTATGGGATAAAGGGCTATACAAATTAAAATCGTTGGTAAATTATAACGGCAATGGAAAATGGCAAAAAGACAAAACTCTTTTGTATAATGAAGTCGGAAACGGCGGACTATCTCTACGGAAACGAGAAAAATTCATAGAAATTCTCAAGCAGTTGGATGAAGTGGTGAAAGTTTATCTGAAGCCTGAAAATAGAGGTGAATTTTATGCTGAAGATGTTTTCTTTAGCATAGAACCTAAAAGAAATAACATTGAATTTTATAAACCGGATTATAAGCAAGCCTGCCTTTTTGCTATTGAAAACAAGCAGAAAAAAGCAATTGATTTTAATAATGGGATTTTACCTTTCGGGTGCCACAGGTGGGATAAAGAACGTCATTTCTGGAGACCATATTTTGAAAAAAAAGGATATATTTTATAAAATGGAACTTTATAAGAACAAGACTATCATATTAGCAGTTCCCGACCACTTTGGGCTTCCCGTCTGTTTTCGTAAAAATCTGGAATTATTAGGTTTTACCGTGTATTCTGTTCCTCATGATGCCTCAAAAAAAATAAGAATTTCCCATATAAATTCTTTTATACATTTTTTGAAAAAAATATTTTTAAAAGATAAAAGCTATAAAACTGAGAAGCTGACTGTGCTAAAAGAAAAGCCACAGCTGGAAATTCTAAGCAACATACGCCAATCTGATTTTGCATTAGTCATAAGACCGGATTTATTTTCTGAATCAGTTCTGAAAGAAATTAAGAATAAATCAAAATTTTCAGTTGCCTATCAGTGGGATGGAATGAAACGTTTTCCCTTGGCTGAAACAAGGGTGCAGTTTTTTGACCGTTTTTTTGTTTTTGATAAGAATGACGAAGAAAAATATCAGGGTGTGGAATTTACTACCAATTTCTATTTTGATTATCTTCCTGAGTTTTCAATAATAAAACAGGATGTTTTCTTTGTGGGAACATTTATGAAAGACCGGATTGAAGATATTGCTTTTATCGCATCAGAATTACAACATCTAGGACTAAATATCAATATCAATATTGTTTATAACAATGAAAAGAAAATAGAGAAATACCGAAAGTATCCAATCAATTTTATAAAAAAAGGATTGACGTTTGAAGAGAGTATGATTGAATGTAAATCCTCAGAGATTGTGTTGGATGTAGAAAATAAGATTCACGCTGGGCTGTCTTTTAGGGCATTTGAAGCTGTTGGATATAAAAGAAAACTGATTACAAATAACAAGCTGGTAAAAGAATTCGACTTTTACAATGAAAGAAACATATATATTATCAATGAAAGCTCAATGTCTTTGGAACAGTTTTTAGAAGAACCTTATTGTGAGATTAATAGCACGGCGAGTAACTATAGCTTCACTGCTTGGATTACTAAAACTCTTACCTAATGAAAAAGAAAATTTTGTTCATTGCTCCTGATTATTTTGGATTTAATGAAGTCATCTTTGAAGGCTTAAAGAAATACAGTAATTATGAGGTAAAACATGTGGTAAGTGCATACACTAAAAGATATAAATATCGTCATTTTGGAGAGAAATTGCAGAACTTTTTTATGAAACTGTTTCTTAATCGTAATTTGAAGGATGAAAAGCAACAGATGGACTTCTTTAGGGTTTTGGAGAAAAAAGATCGTTATGAGCAAATTATAATTAACCGCCCTGATGTCATATCTATAGAAAATCTTCAGAAATTGAAGAATAAAACAAGTATCATGAAAGCTATCTTTTGGGACAGCATTAATAAAATTAAAGGTCAAGAAGAAACCATTCAATATTTTGATCAATGCTTCAGTTTTGATTCCTTAGATTGTATAAAATACGGATTTAGTAAAAATCATAACTTTTATTTTTGTGATAGATCTGCAGATACCGAACCTTTATATGATGTGTTGTTTTGGGGTACAGAAGATGGCAGGATATATAATCTGATAAAAATACTTGACTTTCTGAATGCTAATTCGCTTCATGCTCATTCTATACTTTATCGGCATCTTGCTAAAAATATTGAAACTCATGGGAAGTCCCAACATATAACATCGACGTACGAACTCATTCCTTTTTCTGAATCCTATAAGGTAAGTTCTAGAACAAAAATAATTTTGGATATTGCGCATCAAAATCAAACTGGTTTATCATTCAGACCTTTTGAAGCTATGGGTTTAAGAAAGAAACTCATCACAACAAATGAGATGATTAAAAATTATGATTTCTACGATCCTCAGAATATTCTCGTAATTGATCCTGACAACCCGCATTTAGATTCAGATTTTCTAAATACGCCTTATCGTGAATTACCTGAGCATATTTTATACAAGTATAGCCTTGAGAGCTGGATTAAAAATATTATTAAAAATAACAATGGGTAAAAAGATATATTTTCTTTCTCCATCTAATGCAGAGCCTACAGGTGGAATAAAACAGATTTATCGTCAGGTTACCATCCTGCGGCGGGTGGGATTTGAATCCTATCTTTTAATTAAAAAAAAAGATAAATCAAAAAACAAGTGGTATCATGCGGAAAATGTAGTTTATAATTACCACATTTTTAAGAGAATTTTAGGAAGTATTTCAAAAAATAATATTACTTTTTATAATCGGATAAAATCTTTTGTAGCTTCGCGTAATGACGAAATTATTGGGAGAGATTCAATAGTAGTTCTTCCTGAAATTTATGGAAGCAATATGCATAAAGCTTTGCCTGAGAATCCATATGTTATTTTCAATCAAAATTGTTATTATACTTTTCAACATTATAGTGCCAATTTTCCCGAAGAAAACCCATATACAAATTCACGATGCTTAGGGGTAATCGTTGCTTCTGATGATGCTCATTCTTATTTATCTTATACCTTTCCAGATTTGAAAATTTTCCAGATAACTTTGGGAATAGATGATAATTTTTTTTTCCCGGGTCAATTCAAAAAAAAGAAAATTGCTTATATGCCTAGAAAGTTAGAGGAAGATTCTGTACAGGTTATTAACATTTTGAAAGCTAGGAAAAATTTAAAAAGCTGGGAGTTTTTCCCAATTGATAATCTTTCTGAAAGAGAAGTGGCATCCCATATGAAGGAGTCAGTTTTTTTTCTGAGTTTTAATCATCGTGAAGGTTTTGGTTTGCCTCCAGTCGAAGCCATGGCTTGTGGGTGTTTTGTTATTGGATATGCTGGACAAGCTGGAAAAGAGTATTTTCATGAGGAATTTTCTGCAGTGATACCAGATGGCGACATTATTACATTTGTAAAAACAATAGAAGCGTATGCCTTGCAATTTGAAGAAAATGAAGCCGAAATATTACAAAAAGGAAAAAAAGCTTCTAATTTTGTATTAGAAAAATATTCAATGCTTAACGAAGAACTTTCTACGAAAAAAGCTTGGCAATCCATCATTACTCAACTGGACTAAATCTTTTTGCAGCGCAAAACTAAAGACTATATCATTGACGGTCATACTCATCCTCCAGACGCACAATATCATCTTCCCCGAAATAACTTCCGGTTTGTACTTCAATGAATATTAAAGGCTTATCAGTAAGATTCATAATCCTGTGCTTTGCACCCAAGGGAATCGAAATGCTATGTCCGTAGGAAAGTGAAATTTCTTTATCATCCAGAATAACGATGGCATTTCCTTCTACAATAGTCCATTGTTCCTGTCTTTGATGATGATATTGGTATGATAACTTTTGGCCTGGATATACTTCGACTCTTTTTACTTTATAATTCTTTTCATCTGCCAGAACATAATATTTCCCCCACGGTCGTTCTCCTATTTCTAACATAACACGATTTTTCAGTTAACGAATGTACTCAAAATATTTTTTCAAAACCAATATAGAAACTAAATTTTCAACACTTTTATTTTCAAATTGAGCTCTGTGTTTTTTTGCATTGGCAATGATGTCATCAGCGTCTTTCGGATGATCTATGTAATACTGTAATTTGTCTTCGAGATCTTCATAATTCTCCTTAATTCCGATAAAATGTTCATCGGGTCGCAGCGTCCCTTCCATATACCAAGTCTCCATTTTCAAAGGAGGCGAAACAGCGATGGAATTGGAAGACATGATCCATTTCAGATTAGTAGCAACATCATTTCCCTCCAGGCTTAGGATAAACTTGTGGCGCAAATGCTCAGAAACCGAAATTTTTGGTTTAATCCATTTTGGATTTCCTCCTTTCTTATTTACCTGTCCCAAGTCACACATCGGATTTTCAAAATATTTCTCAAAAAACGCTATCCTGTGTTGTTGATAGACCGCTGCTCTGCCTATCATTAAGTCTTTTTTATTTGTAAAATGGAACTCGTCTTTTACAGAAACAAAATGCCTTCCTTTATCCAGATTCAACAGAATATTATTTTCATTATTTCCATGAATGGGCCGGCTTTTCGTAATCATCGGAGAATCCAAAATGGTATTTACATCTCCAAAAGCATAATCTATCGGAAGATGAGGAGAGAAATGCCGCGCAAATTCATAAGTGTCGAAATAATAAGCTTTCGGAGTTTTTGGCTTAGTGAGGTCTTTCACAAGCGTTCCATGATGTGGAACTTCAGTGGGTTTGTGAATTTTATTATAATAATTTACCCTTCTTTCTACAATTTCTTTTTCTTCCTTTGACAATGTTTTGTAAAGCTCACTTATTTTTTTATCAGCAGTTTTTGAAGGAAGCAATGCTCTCGTAAAGCCCTGAATGTAAAGGAGTAATTTATTGTTTCTGTAAACTTTCGCCATTTTGCTAAAATTGTTCAAAAATACATCAAACTATTTAATTGTCCATACTACGATTTTGAATACCATTCACGGGAAAGAAATACATTTACTTTAAGTAAATTTGCAGCAAATTATAAAATTAAATGAACAGAGTAAGAGTGCGTTTTGCGCCAAGTCCTACCGGACCGTTGCACTTGGGAGGCATGAGAACAGCTTTGTATGATTATCTTTTTGCCAAAAATCAGGGTGGCGACTTTATCCTGAGAATTGAAGATACGGATACCGCAAGATATGTGGAAGGAGCCGAAGAATACATCATGGAAGCCTTGGAATGGGCAGGAATTATCCCGGACGAAAGCCCGAAACACGGCGGCAATTATGGCCCTTACAGACAAAGTGAACGCAGGAAAATTTATGATCGATATACTGCAGAAATCCTGAAAACAGATTTTGCCTATATCGCCTTTGATACGCCTGAAGAATTGGATCAAATCCGTGCAGAATTTGAATCTCGAGGTGAGGTTTTTTCTTATAATTATATCACAAGGAATACTTTGAGAAACAGCTTGTCCCTTTCTGAAGAAGAGGTGCAAAAGCTTATTGATCAGCAAACGCCTCACGTAGTCAGGTTTAAAATGCCTGTTGACAGAACTTTGAATTTAGAAGATATTATTCGTGGAAAATTTACCGTGAATACCAATACATTAGATGATAAAGTTCTGGTAAAAAACGACGGCATGCCTACCTATCATTTTGCTAATATTATTGATGATTACGAAATGAAAATCAGCCACGTTATTCGCGGCGAAGAGTGGCTTCCTTCCTTGGGATTACATGTCCTGTTATATGAAGCGATGGGATGGCAAGCTCCCGAGTTTGCTCATTTATCACTTATTTTAAAGCCTGAAGGAAAAGGAAAACTCAGCAAAAGAGACGGTGCCAAATTCGGTTTCCCGGTGTTCCCGCTGGATTTTCATGATAAAACCTCAGGTGAAACTTATCCGGGATATCGCGAACAAGGCTATCTTCCGGAAGCTTTTGTGAATTTTCTGGCACTTTTAGGCTGGTCGCCGGCAGATGATAAAGAAATTTTGAGCCTCCAGGAAATGACTCAGGAATTCGATTTACACAAACTTCACAAGGCAGGAGCACGTTTTAGCAAAGAAAAAGCCGAATGGTTCAATCATCAGTATCTTCAGAAAAAAACAGACGAAGAAGTTTTGGAAATGTTGATGAGTATTGATCAGGTTAAAGATTCTGCGCTTTCCAAAGAAAATATTTTGAAGATTATTGCTTTGATGAAAGAAAGGGCAACGTTCGCAAGAGATATTTATGAAGACGGAAAATTCTTTTTCCAAAGCCCTGCATCTTATGATGAAAAAGCAGTTGCAAAAGCCTGGAACAAAGATGCTGTCGAAAATATGAAAGAATTTGCTTCAGAACTGCAATCTGTCACTTTCAACCGCGAA
Source organism: Chryseobacterium lacus (assembly GCF_003336205.1). Classification (GTDB taxonomy): domain Bacteria; phylum Bacteroidota; class Bacteroidia; order Flavobacteriales; family Weeksellaceae; genus Chryseobacterium_A; species Chryseobacterium_A lacus. Next base: position 343,395 of record NZ_QPIE01000001.1, on the reverse strand, counting down.
GTATTGAAACAATACATTCAGGATTTCGCTCAAAATAAATCTCTGGGAATGGGAAAAATCATGATGCCGCTGCGTTTAGCTTTGGTGGGTGAACTGAAAGGTCCGGATGTTCCTGATATTATGGAAATCCTTGGTTCCGAAGAAACTATAGTCCGCATTCAGAATGCGATAAACAATATTCAATAGAATTCTTCAATTTTTAGTAAATTTGAACAATAATTTCTCAGCAGAATGGAATATTTAGAATTTGAAAAACCGATTGAAGAATTAATGGAGCAGTATCAAACCTGTTCGCTAGTAGGCGAAGACGCCGGTGTAGATGTAAAGCTTGCCTGTTCTCAAATCGAAGATAAGATAATTGAAAAAAAGAAAGAAATTTATGGAAATCTGACGCCATGGCAGCGCGTTCAGCTCTCCAGACATCCGAATCGTCCTTATACTTTAGACTTTATAAACGGCATTGTAGATAAAGACAGTTTTCTGGAGCTTCACGGCGATCGTAATTTTGCTGACGATCCTGCAATGATTGGCGGACTTGCCACGATAGACGGCCATAGAGTGATGCTGATTGGAACTCAAAAAGGAAGAACTACCAAAGAAAGACAGCACAGAAGATTCGGAATGAGCAATCCTGAAGGATACAGAAAGGCACTGAGACTGATGAAACTTGCAGAGAAATTTAAAATCCCTGTGGTTACTTTAATTGATACTCCAGGAGCTTACCCTGGTTTGGAAGCTGAAGAAAGAGGCCAGGGCGAAGCGATTGCCAGAAATATTTTTGAAATGACGATGCTGAAAACCCCGATTTTCTGTTATATCATCGGCGAAGGCGCGAGTGGAGGCGCTTTGGGAATCGGTGTCGGGAACAAAGTTTATATGCTGGAAAATACTTGGTACACTGTTATTGCCCCGGAAAGTTGCTCTTCTATTTTATGGAGAAATTGGAATCATAAAGAAGATGCAGCCAACGCACTGAAACTGACTCCGAAAGATGCACTGGAACATAAATTTATCGATGGAATTATTGAAGAGCCGCTTGGTGGTGCGCATTACGAACCGAAAGTAGCTTATGATCACCTGAAGCAATCCATCATTCAGAATATCAAAGGTTTTTCCAAATTTTCCGGGAAAGAACTGGAGCAACAGCGCCAGGAAAAATTCATTTCGATGGGACAATTTAAAGGATAAAATTTTATAGGAATAAGTAACTTGTATCGATAAAAAAAGCGAAGAATTCACAAGATTCTTCGCTTTTTTATTGTTGAATATTTTAATTCGCCAGGGTAATCGCAATATCTTTTGTGATATTTTTCGATGACGAGTATTTAGCATCGCAAATACCGGTGGTTACTACATATTGTCCTTTGTTGATCATGATGAAATTATCATTGTTCGCAGGAACATTCAGGTTGTAATAATTATTTTTACCACTGAATTTTACCACCAGATTACACTTCGATTTATTCACAATCTGAACATACGCTTCTTTTTTATTGGGTGAATCATTGAAAAGATGATTCAGCACTTTTGCAGTTTGCTGTCCACCTTTCGGGTCATTTCTCACTTCTTTCCGAAGTTTGCTTTTTGATAACCGTTCTACTTTCGGTTTGGCTTCCAGATCTTTTGCCGGAGTCACGAGTTCTATGAGTTTTATTCGTAATGATCTCATGTTAGGATCATTTGGATTGGCTTTTATAAAAGCGGCAATAACCTGAGGGTTATTGCTCATTTGAGCTTGTTGCGCAGTAAGTTTTTCAGCCGGAAGTTTGGCTGCAGACTTCTTTTTTTGCCCTAATACTATAATCAGACAAAAGAAAAAAGCCAACATAAATATCTTTTTCATATCAATAATTGAGCTACATTAAAAAAATAATAACACTTTACCATAACGCTGAAAACTATATTTTAGTTTGCATAATAATTATTATCTTTGCATGGCTAAAAAACCAACTCAATCTAACGAAATTTTTAATAAAAAAATCAGATAATATGTACACACCAGTTGCTGCAGATGTAGCGAAACTAAGAAACACAACAGGAGCAGGAATGATGGACTGCAAAAAAGCGCTAACTGAAGCGGAAGGAGATTTTGACAAAGCAATAGAAATCCTTAGAAAAAAAGGACAGAAAGTTGCTGCGAACAGAGCTGACAGAGAATCTACAGAAGGTGCTGTAATTGCAAAAGTAAATAATGACAAAACAAGAGGTGTCATTATTGCACTGAATTGTGAGACTGATTTTGTTGCGAAAAATGAAGATTTCGTGAAATTAGCTCACGATCTGGCTGAACTGGCTTTGGGAAAAACAAAAGAAGAATTTCTGGCTTCTGATTATAAAGGAATCACTGTTGCGGATAAACTGACCGAACAAACCGGCGTTATCGGAGAGAAAATCGAAGTTGGTTCTTTTGAAACTATTGAAGGTCCTTATTTGGGAGCATATATTCATGCAGGAAATAGAATTGCAGCCATTACTTCACTGTCTGCTGATGTTTCCGGTGCTGAAGAAGTTGCAAAATCTGTATCGATGCAGGTTGCAGCTATGAACCCGATGGCTTTGGATGAAACGAAAGTTTCTGAAGAAACAATCAATAAAGAATTGGATATCGAAAGAGAACTTTTAACTAAAGAAGGAAAGCCTGCAAATATTATCGAAAACATCCTGAAAGGGAAAATGCAGCGTTTTTATAAAGATAACACATTGGTGCACCAGGCGTTCATCAAAGACGGAAATATTTCTGTCGCAGATTACGTAAAATCAATCAATGACGATTTGAAAGTGGTAGGATTTGTAAGAGTAAGCCTTACTTAATATCTTCCTTTTCATCCATAAAAAATCCCGCTTTGAATAGTCTTAGCGGGATTCTTATTTTTCGTTTAAGGTGTTGAATTACCTTTTTATTCGAAACTTGATATAGGTAATGGTTTTTCCTTTTGATGAAAAAAGTTCTTCATAATAGGTTTTAATTTCTCTCAGCAAAGGGGTTTCGGGATCATATTCCGGAGCACCATAAATATCGTGATGCGCAGAGATGATTTCATGTCCCAATCCTTGCAAGAGCCCAAGTGTATATCCGTGAAGAAATTCTGAATCTGTTTTTAAATGAATAATTCCGTCGGGTTTCAGGACTTTTTTATATCGATCCAGAAAATCGGGATGGGTCATCCGGTGTTTGGTACGCCTGTATTTTATTTGCGGATCCGGAAAAGTAATCCAAATTTCATCTACTTCGTCAGTATCAAAAAAATGATCAATCAGTTCAATTTGTGTTCTTAGAAAACAAACATTTTTAAGGTTTTTTTCATCTGCTTCTTTCGCTCCAAACCAGAATCTGGCTCCTTTAATATCGATTCCTATAAAATTTTTCTTAGGAAAAGCCTGCGCCAATCCCACCGAATATTCCCCTTTTCCGCAACCTAATTCCAGAATAACAGGATTTTCATTTTTAAAAATTTCTGACCGCCATTTCCCTTTCAGGTGATAACCGCTGATGGCTTCTTCGCGAGTAGGCTGCATCACATTCGTAAGGAGTTTGTTTTCAGCAAATCTCGCCTGTTTATTTTTCTTCCCCATTGGTAAAATTAATGCGTGCAAAGGTAATGAAACCCAATGTAACTGGTGAAAAAGAAAGCTACAAATTATTTTGGAGGATTTCCAAGAGACACCATAATTGCTTTACTTACAGTTTTCTGTGAAGCATACTGTGCGCCACATACCAAACTTGAGAACAGATACTGGCCCTTCAAAATGACAATAGTATTCTGGCCTTTAGCGGGAACAGCGAGCCTGTATTTGGTGTAACCTGTTCCTTCTATCCGCATAATCATATCGCAATCAGACAGATTTTCAATCAGAACGGTGGTGTCTTTGCTGGTTGGGTCATTGTCAAAAAGTGAATTTAAAACTTTTACCGTTTTATTTTTATGTTCTTCGGCGGAAGGATTCATCAGCATTTCAAATTCGGCTTGCTCAGGATTTTCGTAATTCACTGCAACTGAAGAGGACTTGTTTGTTACAGATTTGATTTCAGTGGCTGAAGAAGTGGAAGATGAAGATTTCTTAGTAAATATAGAACTTCTTTTAGGTGTAGTTTCACGCTCAGGTGTGGGAACGGTTGTTTTTTTAACGATGGTTCTCGGTGTAGGATTGGCCAATTCACGTTGGGCTTTGGCAAGCTGTTCCTGGTAGTAACGGATTTGTTTCTGACGGATGATTTCATTCATCTCGTCAAAAGATATTTTGGTAGAAGGCCGTCTTTTCAGCATAGCGAGTTTTCCCTGCATATCTGCAACGCGCTGATCGTCCGGATGTGCTTTTTTAATATAATCGGCCAAAAGATCCATGAGCCGGGGTTTCAAAACAGATCTCCGCGGATCATCAGGATGCGCATCGCGCAGAAATGCATCCAGTTCATAAATGTTGTGGCTTTTTATAATATTATTGTAGTTTTTCATTTTCTGCTGTGCCGGAACAATCGTAAACGCAAACAGCGCGAATATGAAAAAAAGGAATTTGTACATTCTCTATAGTTTAAAAATTATTAGAAATAACGGGATTTTTCGGGAAATGTTATCATTCCGTTACAGTTTCCATCAGTTTTGAGTTTTGGAGCCTTCGCTGATAAATTGGAAGATAACGTTCAATATAAATGGCAACTGCTTCATAATTTCCGGATGCTATCAGAGGTCTCAGGTCATCGGAACTGTACACAAACTGGAGGAAATTATCTATAAATTGCTTCGGAATTTTAAGTTTTAAAAAATATTCTTCGCCATAATATTGTTTAATATTGTTTATGGCAGCATTCATCTTTTCATAGTTTTGCAGGCGTTGTTTCTTTTTATGATCACCGCTGATCAAATCGTAAATAGTGTCGATACTAAAAGAAAGTCCACCATCCGCCAATGATAAAACCGGCGCTTGTTGAGGTGTGCCATCGCCTTTTGGTTCGGGCAATCCAATAATGGTTTTCAGTTTCATTTCCTTTTCACCTGTTTTCAGTGACAGAACATCTTTCTTTAAATTTCCGGAAGGTTTGAATTTGTTAATCACTACTTCCTGTATTTCGTAATAAGCAATTTTCAGTTCTACAATATTCAAGGAAGTTTGAAGCATTTTTTCCGTAATCACCACATCTTTCCGATCTGTAACAATAGACGTAAAACGCACTACATCTCCAGGTTTGGCGTCGATGCTGAAATTTCCGTTGAAATTGGTAAGAACGGTGCGTTGTTCATTCAGATTCGTAACATACACCTGATTCAGATAATAAGACGATCGGTCGCGAAGAAGAATTTCACCAGAAAACACCTGAGCATTCAGATTTGACATCAGCAAACAGGTAAACAATATTACAACACTACGCATAGATTCGCAAAAATAAACAGAAATTCTCTTCAGCCAAGGATTTAGATTCCGCGAGTGCGTTAAAGTTAGGTTAAAGTATTTTCCGGAAAGCCTTAAATTAGTCGCTGAGGCGCTTTCGCCATTCTAAAAATTCGTACCTTTCAACCTGAATATAAATATTTTCACATGAAAAAAAATGTTTTAAGTTTATTTTTAATTTCCACTTTACTTCTCAATACTGGATGTAATACTATGAAGACAAATTCAGCCGCTTCCAAGCCTGTGGTCAATGCTACCTTGGCATCGAACCCTTTTATGAAAAAAAGCTCCCTGCAATATCAGGCTCCGGAATTTGACAAAATAAAAGACGAGCATTTTCGGCCGGCTTTTGAATACGGATTGCAACAACAACTTTTTGAACTCTCTGAAATTACAGGTAATAAAGCAGCTCCTACTTTTGATAACACCATTCTTGCTTTAGAAAACAGTGGTGAAGTACTAAAAAGAGCACAAAGTGTTTTCTTTAATTTTACAAGTGCCAATACAAATCCTGAACTTCAGAAATTGCAAGTGGAATTTGCGCCTAAATTCGCTGCCCAACAGGATGAAATTTATTTGAACGACCAATTATATCAGCGGGTGAAAGCTATTGATATTCAGTCTCTCACCGGAGAAGACCGAAGGCTTGCAGAATACTATCTTCAGAAATTTGAAATCGCTGGTGCCAATCTTTCCGCAGATAAAAAAGAACAGCTGAAAAAAGTAAACGAAGAACTGGCAAGCCTTTCCACGCAATTCAGCAATAAGCTTCTGGAAGCCCGGAAAGAGGGGGGGGTGCTGATTTCCGATGTAAAAGAATTGGAAGGGCTTTCGGCTGATGAAATTGCTTCAGCTGCAGCGAATGCAAAAACAGCAGGACATTCCGGAAAATATCTTTTGGCTTTGCAAAATACAACGCAGCAGCCTCTTTTGCAAAATCTGAAAAACAGAAATACGAGAGAAAAACTCTTCCATGCTTCTTGGACACGTGCCGAAAAAGGCGATGCTAATGATACAAGAAAGGTTTTGGAACAACAAGCAAAATTACGCCTGAAAAAAGCACAGTTGTTAGGGAAAAAATCTTTTGCTGAATGGAAACTGCAAGATCAGATGGCGCAAAAGCCCGAGAAAGCGAGAGAGCTTCTCATGCGACTTGCTCAGCCAGCTGTAGAAACCGCAAAACGGGAAAGAAACGAAATTCAATCGCTCATTGATAAACAAAAGGGAGGTTTTGAACTCGCTCCGTGGGATTGGAATTTCTACGCAGAACAGGTGCGGAAAGCAAAGTATGATTTGGACGAAAATCAAATAAAACCTTATTTTGAAGTTAATACTGTTTTGGAAAAAGGAGTTTTCTATGCTGCAGAAAAATTCTTTGGAATCACTTTCAAGAAAAGAACAGATCTTCCGGTCTACCATCCCGATGTAATTACGTATGAAATTTTCGATAAAGATGGAACTTCTATGGCCATTTATTATTTAGATTTCTACACAAGAAGCAACAAAAGTGGAGGAGCCTGGATGAATAATTACGTGGATCAATCTCACTTATTAGGTCAAAAGCCAGTGATTACCAATGTTTTTAATTATCAGAAACCGGCAGCTGGAAAGCCTTCTCTTATTTCTTATGATGATGTGACGACTATGTTTCATGAATTCGGTCATACTTTGCACGGATTGTTTGCCAATCAAAAATATGTTTCGCTTTCGGGAACCAATACACCGCGCGATTTTGTAGAGTTTCCGTCGCAAATCAATGAATTTTTCGCATTAGAACCTTCAGTTCTCAAAAATTATGCACTTCATTATGAGACCGGAAAACCGATGCCACAGGATCTTGTTGATAAAATAAAAAATGCGGATTCATTCAATCAAGGATATTCAACCACTGAATTGGTTTCTGCAGCAATGCTGGATATGTCTTGGCATTCAATTACGGATGAAAGCCAACTGAAACCTACTCTGGAATTTGAAAAAGAAGTTTTGAAGAAAACCGGATTTACACTTTCAGAAGTTCCGCCAAGATATCATTCTCCTTATTTTGCCCATATTTGGGGTGGTGGCTATTCAGCAGGTTACTATGCTTATATGTGGAGTGATGTTTTGAATGCATCAGCCTGGGATTATATTGTCAAAAACGGCGGAATGACACGTGCAAACGGAGACCGTTTCCGGGAATATATTCTTTCAGTAGGGAATTCCCAGGATTTGAATCAGGCGTTTAAAGACTATACCGGAAAAGACCCGGATATTAAACCGTTATTGAGGAATAAAGGGTTTATCAAGTAAATTGTTAAATCAAAATTAGACAGGTTGTTTCAGCAGTGAGACAACCTTTTTTGTTAAAATACATTGGTGGTTTTTCCTTAAAATTGTCATTTCAAAACCTTAAATTTGCTGATTATTGAAAATCGGATAACATGTTTTACGATCACCAGCAGATAGAAAAAAAATGGCAACAGTATTGGAAAGAAAATCAAACCTATAACGCTTCCAATGATACTTCCAAACCGAAATTTTACGTTTTGGATATGTTCCCCTATCCATCCGGAGCAGGGCTTCACGTAGGCCATCCGTTGGGTTATATTGCTTCAGATATTTATGCTAGATATAAAAGATATCACGGTTTTAATGTGCTTCATCCGATAGGTTATGATTCTTTCGGGCTTCCTGCAGAGCAATATGCAATTCAGACAGGACAGCATCCTGCCGTAACTACCGAGCAGAATATTACAAGATATGAAGAACAACTTCGCAGAATCGGTTTTTCTTTCGATTGGAGTCGCGAATTGAGAACTTCGGATCCATCGTATTATAAATGGACCCAATGGATTTTTATCGAACTTTTTCATTCGTGGTACAATAAATCTACTGATAAGGCGGAACCCATTTCATCTCTGGTCAGACATTTTGAATCGTACGGAACAGAAAATTTAAATGCACAGCAAACTGAACACCTCAGTTTCACTGCAGAAGAGTGGAATGCCGCTTCGGAAATGGATAAAGAAGATATTCTTCTGAATTATCGCATGGCATTTCGTGCTGAAACTACTGTGAACTGGTGTCCGGCTTTAGGAACCGTTCTTGCTAATGATGAAGTGAAAGACGGCAAATCTGAACGCGGCGGTTTTCCGGTATTCCAAAAGAAAATGATGCAGTGGAGCATGAGAATTACGGCTTATTCTGAAAGATTACTTCAAGGATTACAACATATTGACTGGCCGCAACCGCTGAAAGACGCACAGGAATACTGGATCGGTAAATCCCAGGGAGCAGCGGTCAAGTTTGCAACAGAAAGTGAAGAAATTATAGAAGTTTTTACTACGCGTCCCGATACTATTTTTGGTGCTACCTTCATGGTTCTCGCTCCCGAAAATCCTTTGGTAGAAAAGCTCACGACAGCGGAGCAGAAAATCGAAGTGCAAAATTATATTGAAGAAACCTCCAAAAAAACCGAACGCGACAGAATGTCTGATGTGAAAAACGTTTCCGGAGCCTTCACAGGAAGTTACGCTTTGAATCCTTTTACAAAGAAAAAAATGCCGGTTTATATTTCCGATTATGTCTTGATGGGTTACGGAACCGGTGCAGTGATGGCAGTTCCCGCGCATGATGAACGCGATCATCGTTTTGCGAAAAAATTCGGATTGGAAATCGTGAATGTAATCAAAAATGAGGTGGATGTCCAGGAAGAATCCTACGATTCTAAAGATTCTGTCTGTGTGAATTCTGATTTTCTGAACGGACTGAATTATACAGAAGCTAAAAATAAAATTATTGCGGAAATTGAAGACCGAGATCTTGGTCACGGAACGACCAATTACCGCCAGCGCGATGCCATTTTCTCCAGACAGCGGTATTGGGGCGAACCTGTTCCGGTCTATTATAAAGACGGAATGCCATATACATTGCCAGTTTCAGCCTTGCCTTTAGAATTGCCGGAAGTTGAAAAATACCTTCCTACCGAGGACGGCGATCCGCCATTAGGAAACGCCAAAGAATGGTATTGGGATGAACGAAATGAAAAAATTGTTGCAGCACCTTCTGCTTTGGACAAGGAAAGTGAACATGTTTTTCCTTTGGAATTATCTACAATGCCTGGTTGGGCCGGGAGTTCATGGTATTTCCTGAGATATATGGATCCGAATAATGATGAGGTTTTTACTGATAAAAAACTTTCGGATTATTGGGGACAGGTTGATTTGTACATTGGAGGAAGCGAGCACGCTACAGGACATTTGTTGTATTCCCGTTTTTGGAATATGTTTTTGAAAGACAGAGGTTTTATTTCTCAGGAAGAGCCTTTTAAAAAACTGATCAATCAGGGAATGATCTTGGGGATGAGTGCGTTTGTTTATAGAATGAATGGTACGAATAAATTTGTTTCCAAAAATCTCGTTCAGGAATATGATGTTCAAAAAATCCACGTTGATGTTTCCTTATTAAAAGGAGCAACTGATGAACTGGATACGGAAGCTTTTAAAAAATGGAGGCCAGAGTTTGCTGATGCGGAATTTATTCTGGAAGACGGAAAATATATTGTTGGACGGGAAGTAGAAAAAATGTCTAAATCCAAATACAATGTCGTAAATCCTGATGATATTTGTGATGAATACGGTGCCGATTGTCTGCGTCTTTACGAAATGTTTCTCGGTCCGCTGGAACAGAGTAAACCCTGGAATACACAAGGACTTTCCGGTGTTTACGGTTTCCTGAAGAAGTTTTATAATTTATATTATGATGGAGATGTGGTTTCCATTTCTGAGGAAGAACCTACAAAGCAGGAATACAAGGTTCTGCATACTTTAATCAAGAAAGTTATTTACGATCTGGACAATTTTTCATTCAATACTTCCGTTTCATCATTTATGATTTCGGTGAATGAACTGCAGAAGCTGAAATGTAACAAAAGAAAAATTCTGGAACCGTTAGCTGTAGTCATTTCACCTTATGCGCCACATATTTGTGAAGAGCTTTGGATGATATTGGGACACAAAACTTCGATAGAGTTTGCGGAATTCCCTTCTTTTATTGAGGCATACATTTTGGAGGATGAGTTTGAATATCCTGTAAGTTTTAACGGAAAAATGAAGTTTAAAATAACACTTCCTGCGGATTTAGATGTCAAGAAAATTGAAGAAAGGGTGTTGCAGGATGAAAAAACCGTTAAACAGTTGGTTGGAAATTTGCCAAAGAAAGTGATAATTGTTCCGAAAAAAATCATTAATATTGTCGTTTAGTTCCAAAAAAAAGGAAAACACAATTGATGAATTCGTAAAAAAATAATTCTTTTTTCTCGAGTTTATAGCATTTTGGCCGGAATTGAAAGTATCACGTAAAAAATCCAACATTATTTGCGGATTTTCCAATATTAACACTTGTTCATGTTGAGAAAAATGCAATAGAAATCTTGTGGGTAAGAAATATTTGTGGTTATTTTACGGCGCGAAAATTTAAAATAATAATTATAATTTAGTTTAATATGGAAATGAATGTTTCAAACGACGAACAAGTTGTTGCAAGAAAAGCAGGTGGGTTAAATCCTACATTAATATTGCCTATTCTTCTCGCTATTGGGTATTTAATTTATTACTTTGTGTTAGGAAATCCTTCCAACTTTAAGGATGACCCAAGACTTACCGGAATGTCTGTAGGATTCTCGGGTGTGGAGACGAAAGAATTGCATCCGGACGGATTTATGGGTATTATTTATATGGGAGGCCCAATCGTACCGATCTTGATTACCTTTATGATAATTGTAATCGTTTTCTCTATTGAGCGTGCTCTTATGCTTAACAGAGCTCAGGGACAAGGAAACTTGGATCAGTTCGTTTTGTCAATCAGAAGACTTCTTAATGAAAACAAAATTGATGAAGCCATCGAAGAATGCGACAGACAAAGAGGTACAGTAGGAAATGTAATTAAAGAAGGATTGGTGTCTTACAAAGCTCTGGCTCATGATACCACCATGAATAAAGAACAAAAAATGGCAGCCCTTAACAAGGCGATTGAAGAGGCTACCACTTTGGAAATGCCAATGCTTGAGAAAAATATGATGATTCTCTCTACTCTTGGTACCGTAGCAACGCTTGTAGCACTTTTAGGTACAGTAATTGGGATGATTAAAGCATTTAACGCTTTGGGTTCCGGCGGAGGTACTCCAGACTCTGCAGCACTTTCAATCGGTATTTCTGAAGCATTAATTAATACCGCTTTAGGTATTGGTACTTCAGCAGTTGCGATTATCTTTTATAATTATTTTACCTCTAAGATCGACAGCATGACCTTCAAAATTGATGAGATTGCAATGTCTATTCAGCAATCCTTTGCAGAACACCATTAATAGGTGAGGGCCATTCATCTTGGATGAAAGCCCGTAAAAATTAGTAGTTAAAATAATAATATTAAGATAATGGCGAGAGTTAAACCTAAACGACATAATATACGTGTAGATATGACAGCGATGACCGACGTGTCCTTCCTGTTGCTCACGTTCTTTATCCTCACCGCCCAGTTTGCAAAACCGGATGTGGAGAATATTACGACGCCATCTTCAATTTCTGAAAAGTTGCTTCCGGATGGAAGTCTGATGACGATCTTGAGCACAACAGACGGAAGATTCTATTTCACGCCCGTAGAAAATGGAACTGAAAGAATGCAGCTTTTAGACAATATGGCAAAGAAATACGGAACCACCTTCTCCGATGAGGAAAAAGCAGCATTCACAAGAGTGACTGCGATAGGAGTGCCGATGAATCAGCTGAAAGGCTTTTTAAATCTTTCAGAAGAGGACCAGGAAAATTTTAAAGCTCCTGGTGTTCCTATGGATGAAAACAGCAAAGAGTTAATCGACTGGGTAGAGCAAAGTTTGGCAGTAAATCCCGATTACAAAATGGCGATAAAAGGAGATACAGATACCAAATACAACAGGGTGAAAGGCCTTTTTGAAGGATTAAGAGATATTGATTTCCTTAAATTTTGGTTAATTACAAATCAGGAAGTAGGTCCTACTAACTAATAAGAAAATGGCAGATATACAAGTTAATGATAATAGTGGAAAAGGTAAAAAGGTTCGCTCCAAAAAGCAGCCTCCTCATGTGGACCTTACTCCCATGGTGGATTTGGCCTTTCTTTTGATTACATTTTTTATGTTGGTTACCACTTTCAACAAACCAAATGTGATGGACCTGGGATTGCCTGCAAAACCGAAAGATGATCAAAAAGCTCCCGATACTGAAATTAAATTAAGTAATTCAATTTCAATTATTATCGGAAAAGATAACCGGGTTTTTTACCATCAGCAGGATCAAACTTCTCTGAATGACCAAAACTTTACCGAGACCACTTTCGATAGAGAAGGAATCAGAGCAGTAGTTCAGCAAGCGAAAGCCAGAGCAGAGGATAAGGAAAAATTCACTGTAATTATTAAACCTACAGATGAAGCTTTGTACAAGAACTTTGTTGATATGTTGGATGAGATGGCCATCACCAAGAACGAGCGTTACGGTATTACCGAAATCCGGCCTTGGGAACAGGAAATCTATGATAGAAAAATAGGAGTTGCGGCAGCACCTGCTGCTACCTCCGGTCAGTAAGTTGACAGTTAAAATTTAAAAGTAAAATGGCAAACGAAAATACATACAATGAAAATCTGAGCTTGGATGAAATTGTATTCGAAAACAGAAATAAGAGCTATGGTGCTTATGATCTGAGAAGTTCCTACCGGAAAATTCTTACAAGATCGTTTATCCTGGGTACAGTTTTGTTTTGTGTAGTTGCAATCACACCGTTTGTGATCATGCAGATCCAACAAATGACTGCCAAGGAAAAAACGGAAGTTGAGGCCAATCTGATTGAAATTTTGCCGGAAGAAACCATTATTGAACAGCCGGAAGAAGATCTTCCGCCACCTCCACCTCCACCTCCGGTAGAAGAGGAACAAATTGAGATTATTCAGAATGTAGTTCCGGAACCTAAAAAAGCACCTGTGGTAGAAACACCGCCGCCACCAATTTCTCAACAGTTGGAAACTACCACCGGAGTTGTAGCTCAGGAAGGAGTGAAAACGCCTACCTACACACCTCCGCCGCCGCCGCCTTCTACAGGAACTAAGGCTGCAACGATTGAAGCGCCAAAAGTGGATGTCAATAAAATTTATGATGATGTAGAGCAAGGCGCTGCTTTTCCTGGAGGTATCAACTCATTTAGAAACAGGTTTGTTAGTAATTTTGACGGCTCTGTTATGGAAGGTGAAGGGTCAGTAAAAACTGAGGTGACGTTCGTAGTAGAACGCGATGGAAGTCTTACTGATATTAAAGCCAATGGCCCAAACAGAGACATGAATGCCGAAGCGATCCGTACGGTGAAGTCCATCAGAAATAAATGGACACCTGCTAAGGTAAACGGACAAACCGTTAGAGCAAGGTTCAGATTCCCGATTACGATGAATTTCGAATAAATGGCACTTTAGTTGTAATGAAATCAAAGAGAAGCAAACGCTTCTCTTTTTTTTAATTTTTCTTATTTTTGTAATCGTATGATGTTCAATTGGCTTTCGATCTTAGCAGGATTTTTTTATATTCTCCTTGGGTTTTTTATCATTCTTAAACTTTGGTTCTTTGTTCCTTTGGAAGCTACCATTGCCTATATGTTGGGAACACTGATGATTCTCTATGGATCGTTCAGGATCTTTCGCGGTGCAAAAAGAATAAAGCAATTCAGAAATGAGAATTAAAGTTTTTGGCTTTCTTATTTTGATGGCCGCATTATCGTGCAAAAAAAGTCTGCCTATTGAAGAGTATCATAAAGGAAATCTTACTATTCTAACAGATGCGTCTTTTGAAAGTGTAACACAGGCACTTGCTGATGGATATATGATGACCTATCCTGATACGAAAATAAACGTTGAAACTAAAAAAGAAGACCATGCTTTTATGGATCTTTTGCAGAGAAAAGCGAAAATTATCGTCATGTCCAGAGATTTGAATGGAGAAGAAATAAAAGAATACGAAAGAGTGATGGATCTGGAATACAGGCCAGACAGGTTTGCAGCAGATGCAGTGGTTTTTGTAGTTCCTAAGGATTCTCCACTTCAGAGTATTTCTATGGATGAAATTATTGATGCGTTACATTCTGAAGAAAAAAAACTGATTTTCGACGGTACCAATTCTAGTAATTTGAATTTCGTGGCACAGAAAATCAATAAAAAACCATCAGATCTGAAGTTTTCTATTTTAAGCGGTAATGAGAATGTTATCCAAAATCTGGAGAAATATCCAGGTAAAATTGGCGTGGTCGCACTGAATAGCTTCAGCAGGCCCTATTCCAAAGAAGCAGAAGAATTGAGAAATAAAGTGAAAATCTTGCCTGTAACAGTCAAGGGAAAATCAATATCGCCGGAAATTCTGAATCTTGCCAATATGTCTTACCCGTTTACCAGAACCCTTTATTTTCTTACCAGTGAAGCCAATTTTAATATGGCTAACGGATTTATCAGATTTTCCTGTACTCATATCGGACAAATGATTGTTCAGAAGGAAGGTTTGCAGAAATATAATCTCTATCAACGGGAGGTTAAAATGTATTAATTATCCCCATCGATATAAATTTGGAATAAATATTGTGTACTATTAGACAAATAATGAAAAAATATAAGATTTAAAATGAAAAATGTAATGAACATATCTAAAAAAGTAGTACTTGGAGTTGCAGTCGGATTTTTTGCTAATTTTACTTTTGCCCAGTCTTTACAGGAAGGAATTACCAGTATCGACAGTCATAAATATGCTCAAGCAAAAAAGAATTTTGAGGAAATGATCAGCAAATCTGCCTCCGCCGAAAACTATTTTTATTTAGGAAATACATACCTCACCCAAACTGAACCTGATTTTACAAAAGCGGAAGAATATTTCAGAAAAGGATTGGCTGCCGACAGCAAGGATTATCTGAATAAAATCGGTTTGGCTACTATAAAATTAGGAAAAGGAAATAAAGCTGCAGCCATTGCAGAAATCCAGAAAATTGTAAAAGATTCCAGAGAGAGAGATCCGGAAGTTCTTTTCAGAGCAGGACAAGCTTTGACACTTTTTGAAAAAAATAATGATGCTGATTTGGCAGTACAGTTTCTTGATAAAGCCATAGAGAAATCCCGAAAAGGCGTTCCTGCACATTATTACTACACTTTGGGAGATGCATTTCGGTTGAAATTGACGAACAGTCCTCAGGTGGCGGGTGATGCTATGACGGCTTACGATAAAGCTTTGCCTGTTGCTGCTAATAAAGCATCTGTTTATACCAGAATGGGAACATTATGGATGCAGGCTCAGCAGTGGCAAAAAGCCAGACAGGAAATTACAAAAGCCATCGCAGCAGATCCAACGTATGCTCCAGCGTACAAAGCTTTAGCGAACTATGAAATCAGATTCCAGCAAGCGGCGAACGCTACAAAAGCCTTGGAAAACTATGCTAAATACGCAGATGAAGATCCTGATACTCAACTGGAGATCGCAAAACTTTATTTCACAAATCAGAATTATGCAAACGCCAGAGCTACGTTAAACAAAGTTTTTCCTGTAGTTCAGGATCCTATTAAGTACAAACTGAGAGCATATCTGGATTATGCCGATAAAAATTACACCCAAGCTCAGGCAGATCTTAATACATTCATCACAACAGTGACTGATAAAGCGAGAATTTACCCGGCAGACAGAGGTTTGGAAGGATTGATTATCGCTGGTTTGGCGAAAGATGAAAAAGATGAAGCGAAAAAATCTGCTATGATGCAAGAAGCTGAACAGAAAATTACCATTGCAAAAAATGCAAAAGATCAAACATTAGATTGGGATGCAGAAATAATTAAAATTAAAGGCGGAGGTGCCAACGTTGCAGCTGCGAATGCAGGACCGACTAGTCCTGCGATTGAAGCTTTGAAAAAGCAAATCGCGGCCAATCCGAATGATGTAGATGCAATTGTAAAATTAGGAGCAGCATATCAAGAAGTACAGAACTGGGACGCAGCCATCTTGACTTGGGATAAAATGATTGCTATATCACCCACTTGGGCGTATTCTTATTATGCGAAAGGATCTGCATATCAGCAACTTTCCAATCCTGAGATGGCTGAAACTTCATACCAGAAATTTATAAATACTGTTCTTGCACAAAAACCTGAAGAACAAGAGCAGCAAAAGGAAACTCTTTCCTATGCATATTATGCGGTTGCCTTTTATAACCTGGAAAAAAATCCTGCGAAAGCGAAGGAATATGCTGCGAAAGCAGTACAACTGAAACCGGATTATCAGGATGCAATTGAACTGAACAAACAGCTGAACTCAGACAGCTAATCTGATATAGTAACTCAAATATTCCCGGTAATAATGCCGGGATTTTTTATTATTGTAAATTTGAAATATGAAAATTGATATTCTCGCTATAGGAGCTCATCCTGATGATGTGGAATTGGGATGCGGGGGAACCATTGCTAAAATGATTTCTGAAGGGAAAAAAGTCGCTGTTTTAGATTTAACCCGTGGTGAATTGGGAACAAGGGGAACAGATGAAACCCGAAAACAAGAAGCGGAAGAAGCATCCCGAATTTTGAAAATTTCAGCTCGTGAAAATTTGGGATTAAAAGATGGATTTCTGATTAATTCAGAGGAATCCCAATTGAAAATTGTAAAAATAATCCGAAAATACCGTCCCGAAATGGTATTGGCGAATGCTATTGAAGACCGGCATCCCGATCATGCAAAAGCAGCTAAATTGATTTCAGATGCTTGTTTTCTTTCCGGATTGATAAAAATTGAAACCGAATTAGACGGGCAGGAACAGGAAGCATGGCGGCCAAAGCATATTTTCCATTATATCCAGTGGAGAAATATCGAACCCGATTTTGTGGTAGATATTTCCAATTTCATGGATCAAAAACTGGAAGCGTGTTTGGCATATAAAACCCAGTTTTATGATCCTGATTCCAAAGAACCCATGACCCCGATTGCTACAAAAGATTTCCTGGAAAGCCTTACCTATAGAGCCCAGGATTTGGGAAGATTGTCAGGATGTGTTTACGCTGAAGGTTTTACAACCGAAAGAATACTTGCCTTCAAAAATTTCGATAGTTTAGTTTTTTAATTCAGACAAAAATATTATATTTGCACCCACAAAACGGTGGTTGTAGCTCAGTTGGTTAGAGCGTCGGATTGTGGTTCCGAAGGTCGGGGGTTCGAGACCCCTCATCCACCCAAAAAAATAAAAACGCACTGATTTTCAGTGCGTTTTTTGGTTGTAATTTTTTTAGATTTATTTCTTATCATCCGGAGCATTAGCAGGAAATCTTCCTTGGGTGTAATCTCTCGAAATAGCAGATTTCTCAAATTTTAGTTTTCCAGAAAGTGTTTCAATAACAATTCCATCTTCCATTATTTGGGCAACTCTTCCGTGCATACCAGAGGTAGTTACTATTCTTTGTCCGATTTTCAGTTCTGCCTGAAAGTTTTTCTCCTGCTTTTGTTTTCTCATTTGAGGACGAATCATCAGGAAATAAAAACCTACAAACATTAATGCCATCATCAGCATCATGGTCATTCCTCCGCCGTCGCCAGCCGGAGCTTGTAAAAATATAGTGATCATTATAAATTATTTTAATTGATTACATTGGCGGAGAACGATAGAATGATCGGTGCATTTTCTACGTTAGCATACACTTCTGCCTGTTTATTTTGTGGCCCGTCAAAACTCGCTGAGTCAAATTTCAGCGTAATCTGTCCTTTTTGACCGGGAAGAATCGGCGTTTTGGTAAAGTTCGGTGCCGTACATCCGCAGCCCGGTTTTACTTCAGAAATGATCAATGGATTTTCTCCGGTATTGGTTACTTCGTAGATATGTTCTACACTTTCTCCTTTCTTCACTTCTTTGAAATCAAAGTGATTTTCGGATAGTACGAGATTGGTCAAAGGATGAGACTGTGCTTTTTTCAGCATTTCGTCCTGTGGATTTGCAGTAGCCATTTCTGCCGGCATTTCGGTGAGGGCTGTTTCCGTGGTGTTTTCTTCTATTAAAACGTCAGGCTTTTCGTTTTTTCCGCAGGAATTGAAAGCAGCCGCCATCATTCCAAAAGAAAGCATAATGATTGATTTTTTCATAATTTAAATTCTATTTAACTCTTTGGTATATTTATCTAAAATTCCGTTCACAAAAATATTGGATTTTTCGTTCGCATACACTTTTGAAACTTCAATGTATTCATTAATAATAACTCTTGAAGGCGTTAGTGGAAAACGATCGATTTCAGTAATACCAGTAATGAGGATAATTTTATCCATCAAAGAAATCCTTTCCAAATCCCAGTTTTCCAGTCTTTTTTCCAGCTTTTCCTCGTTCTCTTCCCAGTTGTGATGCGTTTCCCGAAGGAGTTTTCTGGCAAATTCTTCATCTTCACGATCCTTGATCATTCGGATCAGCGTATGAGATTCTTCGTGTTCCTTGAAGTAGCCGATGGTTTTCTGAACCATGGAATTGGAAATATGAAAATCATCAGACCAGCTCAGTTCTTTTTCTTCGATATGCTCATGAAAGTCCTCATTTTCAGCAATGTATCTTAGGAAAAGTTTGCCGATGAATTTCTGATCTTCTTCGTAGGAGAGGTTGTCTTCCTGCATAAAATCCTTGTAACGTTTCCCGGATATAATCCGCTGAAAAGTTTTCACCAAAAGATCATCGTGCATTTCCCACTGAAGTTCTTTATGTTTCGATGTGAAGGAAATCCTTTCTCTGTTTTCCTCAATTTTCTTTAAAACTTGGTTGCTGATGAATTTCTGATTAGGATTCAGTTCCGCATCGGTTTTCAAATATTTGTTTTTTCCAATTTCGATCTGCTTTTCTGCCAATTCCTTTAAAGCCACCATAAAATTGAGTTGGTAAATATAAAGATGGTAAATTTTATCAATTTCCGTCAGCATATTTTTTTCCAGAATATCATATTTTAGAGGGTTTTGGTAATAAGAATAAAGGGTTTTCACCACTTTTTCACGAATCTGTCTTCTTCCTAACATTTCAAAGAACTTTTATGGGTGCAAAGATAGTATTTTTTTGGAAAAGAGTCCCGCAAAACCGCAGGCAGTAGCTACGCTATCTATTTTCAAAACCGTATTTTTGCATAAATTTTTTTCCAAGATGAAAGCGCTGAAAACCCTCAATCCCTATTTCTGGAAACACAGAATTCTGTTGTTTTGGGGTTTTCTGTTCATCGTTGCCAGCAATTTCTTCAATATTTTCAAGGTTCAGTTTGTAGGGAAATCGGTGGATGAGATCGCCAATAATGATACTTTTGGGTTTAATCAGCAAGTGCTTATTTACGTGGGAATTATTGTCGGATCTTCGCTGCTCACAGGTTTTTTTACGTTTATGATGCGGCAGACGATTATTGTAACGTCCAGAAAGATAGAATATGAATTGAAAAATAAAATCTATCGCCATTATCAGGAAATGACTCTCTCGCAATACAAAAGCACGACGATAGGAGATCTGATGAACAGGCTGAGTGAAGATGTAGTGGCCGTAAGAATGTATCTCGGGCCGGGCGTAATGTATGTTGTCAATCTCGTTGTTTTATTGATTGTCACCAGTATTTACATGGTGAATACAGATGCGGAGATGACTTTATGGACGCTTATTCCACTTCCGATTTTGTCTTTTGTAATTTATAAAGTAAGTTCCATCATCAATGCAAAATCGAAAATAATGCAGAAAAGCCAATCTGCGATTTCTACTTTTGTTCAGGATAGTTTTTCGGGAATTCGGGTGGTGAAGTTTTTTGCAAAAGAAAAATATATCGAGAAAAATTACGGAATAAAAGTAAAAGATTATCAGGAAAAAGCACTGGATCTTGCTAAAACCGAAGCGTATTTCTTCACGATTATTTTATTTGTTATCGGAATATTAAATGTTGCAATTCTTTGGATTGGCGGACAAAAATATCTGGCCAATGAAATATCTGTCGGGAAAATTGCAGATTTTTTCATGTACATCAATATTCTGATATGGCCTTTTTCTATGGTAGGTTGGGTTACATCCGTCAATCAGCGTGCTGAAGCTTCCATGTCTCGAATTAATGAATTTCTGGAGCAGGTTCCTGAAATCATAAATACCAATCATTCCGTCTATCCGATTCGCGGCGAAATTGAATTCCGGAACGTGAGTTATGTTTATCCCAACACCGGAATTAAGGCTGTTAAAAATCTAAGTTTCAAAGTGAAAGCTGGTGAAAGTCTCGCCATTATGGGAAAAACTGGCAGCGGAAAGTCTACGATTGCTTTGCTTTTGTGCAGAATGATACAACCGACAGAAGGCGTTATTCTGATTGACGGAAAAGATTTGGAAGAACATAACCTGGAGAATTACAGACAGGCGATCGGTTATATTCCTCAGGAAAGTTATCTTTTCTCTGACACGATTGCTAATAATATCGGTTTTCCTATGGATCATCCTACTGAGCAGGAAATTATAAAGTATGCTAAAAAGGCGGATGTTCATAAAAATATTGTAAAATTCAAAGAGCAATATCAAACCATGGTAGGAGAGCGTGGTGTGATGCTTTCCGGCGGACAGAAGCAGCGGCTTTGCATTGCGAGAGCACTGATTCGGCAGCCACAGATTTTAATTTTTGATGATTCGCTTTCTGCTTTGGATACGGAAACGGAGGAAAATATCCTGAATAATATTGAAAACGATCTCCGGAACTGTACTTCCATCATCATCACGCATCGGGAAAGTACTGCTAAAAAAGCGGATAAAATATTGAATCTCACCTAAATAGCAGTGATTTTTCACGAGTAGTATTAGAGATTTTTTATCAATATAAAGATTTGATTACAAATTCCTAAAAAAAATTTTGCAATTGGCGGAATTCTTTTATATTTGTTTTCAAGATTTCAAAAATTATCGTACAATGAGTGATTACAAGGAACGCCACGAAAACGAAATTTTCACCAAGGTGTTAAAAGCAGGCAGAAGAACTTATTTCTTTGACGTGCGCGAGACAAAAGCAGGAGATTATTACCTTACGATTACCGAAAGTAAAAAGAACTATTCGGAAAACGGAGATGCAACATTTGAGAAGCATAAAATCTATCTTTACAAAGAAGACTTCAAGGCTTTTCAGGAAATGTTCATGGAAAGTACAGATTTCATCATCAATGAAAAAGGAGAAGATGTCATTTCTGAACGACATGAAAAAGACTTCAAATCCCGTCAGTTCACAATTGATTCAGACGACGAAGTTTAAAATAAACATCAGCATTCCCAATTCAGGAATGCTTTTTTATTGTTTTACATCCAAATAATATGTTTTTCCGCCATACCGAAATGAAGTTTGGTTAGGCGGAAGTTTTTTCACCGTATATTTCCTTGTTCTTCGGGAAGTTAAATAAGGATCAATCACATATTTTTCTATTTTCTCCAAATCTGAATGTTCAGGAAGCCAGAACGTTACCTGTTTGTTTTCTTTTACAGAAATATATTTTTCTTTAAAATGATGATGAACTATGACCTCGTCCTTCGTGCTGTAATATTGGTTCAATCCGAAATGCAACACCAGAAGAACTCCGAAAGCCGAGGCAAAACGGAGAATGCTTTTCCATTCCACTTTCAGAATTAAAAAGCGGAGATAATAGAGGGCAACAATGGAAACCGCAACTTCAGCCAGAGAAAAGGGTATGTTTTTGCTGAAAACGCTTTCAAAACCAGCAAACCATCGAATAAGTACCAAAACATTCGACACCAGAAAATCATATAATTCAAAAATCCAACTGAACTTTATTCCCATTCCGGCCATAGGAGCGAGAAACATACTGTAAATAATGATGATTTCAGCAATCGGAATAATCACAAGATTGGCAACAAATGAAATAAGCGAGAACTGATGAAAATAAAAAAGCACCAAAGGCAAGGTAGCAAATTGCGCTGCCAAAGTAATCGAACCGATGCTGTACATATAAAGTTGCGCCTTATTCCTGTATTTCGGGAAGCGGTTCAGGATCGGCAAATTGAGCCAGTAAATTCCCAAAACTGCAATGAAGCTGAGTTGAAAACCGACATCAAAAATCTGTTGCGAATCCACGATCAGAATGAGGAACGCTGCGAGCGCCATCGCATGTAGCAGATCCGGCTTTCGTTGTAGCAGAACATACACGTAATAAATCGTAAGCATGATGCAGGAACGGATTACTGGATTTCCATAATCTATAAAAATTGCGAAAAGCCAGATGAATAAAAGGCTCGTTATGATGGCTGCCTTCCGGAATCTGGCAGAATAAATTTGTCCGAAAATCCAGAACAAAATCATGTAAATCACCACAATATGTGAACCCGAAATAGCCAGAATATGGGCTAATCCGGTTCTGGAAAAATTTGAAACCGTTTCTTTGTCCATTTCAGTCCGGTCTGCCAGAATAATTCCTTTCAGAAATTCGCGACTTTTTGGCGACATGTTGCTATTGTCAATCTTTTGTAAAATCTCTGTTCGTTTTTGCTTTACTTTTTCAGGCCAGTTCAGGTCATTCCTTTCTTGGCTTTTAT
This sequence comes from Chryseobacterium lacus, assembly GCF_003336205.1. GTDB lineage: Bacteria > Bacteroidota > Bacteroidia > Flavobacteriales > Weeksellaceae > Chryseobacterium_A > Chryseobacterium_A lacus. The sequence goes on along the minus strand of NZ_QPIE01000001.1, from coordinate 320,439 downwards.
ACCCATTTGGAAGATAACTTTGGAAATAAATGTTCTTTCGCTGCAGATATTTCGCATAGTTAAACTGATAATCATTTTTTGGCGGCTCTACCTGGTTGATGTAGGCTTGCGCCTGATAATAATTTTTGAAGTCCAATTCTGGATCCGTTTTCGGAACAGATAAAATGCTTTTAAATTCTTCATTTTGAGTTTTGGCAACGATTTCATAGCGACGGTTTCTCTCGTTGGAATTCAGCTTTTTTTCCAATTTAAAAATGATCGTTTCTTTCTGATCAACTTTCGGAATTTGCTGTTGTCTCGTGTTGAGTTGATGAATCACCACTCCGAGCAGTAGGAAAGAAAAGCCTGTAAAAATCTTTCTCAGTTTTACAATTTCTAAAGATTTTGAAAAATACGAAATCATTGTAACGCTCAATACAAAGAGAAAAACAGGGATAAAATTGAATAAGAATGGAAAATATTCCCGAATCAGAATTCCGAGAATAAAGCAAAAACAGAAAATAGCGTGAGGTTGCTTTCTCAATGTAGTAATTTACTCAAAGATAATAAACCTCAGTTACTTACAAAATTAAAATTAGGGATTCACAATAATCTTTGCAGCGTTCGCGCTGGCTCCTTTTCCGCCCAGCTTTTTCAGCAACTGCTCATAGTCGCTTAGAATTTTATTTCTGTTTTCATTCAGGATAAGACGGAGTTCTGTCGCTAAATTTTTGGTAGTCAGTTCATCCTGTATCAGTTCCTTTACCGTTTCCCGATCCATGATCAAATTAACCAGTGAAATATATTTAATATGCTTTACCAGTCGTTTCGCAATGGCGTAGGAAATTTTACTTCCGCGATAGCATACGACTTCCGGCACGTTCAGCAAAGCCGTTTCCAAAGTTGCCGTTCCCGAAGTCACAAGTGCAGCTTTCGAACACCGAAGCAAATCATAGGTTTTATTGGAAACAAAATGGACGTTTTCATCCACATATTTCTCGTAGAAATCTTTCGGTAAACTGGGCGCACCTGCGATCACAAATTGATATTCCGGAAAATGAGGGCGAACTGAAAGCATGAGTTTCAGCATTTTTTCTACTTCCTGTTCCCGTGAACCAGGCAAAAGTGCGATGATTTCCTTTTCGTTAAGATGGTGTTCGGATTTGAATTTCTGAAGGTCAATCTCGGGCAGATCTGAAATGGCATCCAATAACGGATGTCCCACAAAATGAGCTTCCACTCCATGTTTTTTATAAAAATCTTTTTCAAAAGGCAGGATTACAAGTAGGTCGTCCACATATTTTTTGATGGTTTTCACACGACCTTCTTTCCATGCCCAAAGTTGTGGCGAAATGTAATATACAACTCTGATTCCCAGTGATTTTGCGTACTTTGCAATTCTGAGATTAAAACCAGGATAATCGATCAGAATCAGAACATCAGGTTGATACTTTTTAAGATCTTGTTTGCAAAACTTGATATTTCCCAGAATGGTTTTCAGATTTTTCGCAACTTCCAGAAAACCCATAAACGCAAGATCCCGGTAATGTTTTACAGGTTCGTTTCCTGCATTTTCCGCCATCAAATCGCCACCCCAAAAACGGAATTCCGCCTTGGAATCCTTATGTTTCAAAGCTTTTATCAGATTGCTTCCGTGTAAATCTCCAGATGCTTCGCCGGCGATGATGTAGTACTTCAATTGAGTTTGTGTTTTTAAAAGTGGAATCCGTTGAGTTGGAAAAGCCAAATGATTTTTTTACCTTAATTTTGCTTCAAAGATAAAAATAAAATGTCCGAAAGTTTCGAAATAAAAAATAAAGTAGCACAAAGTGGATTGGTGAATTTTGACCTTTCCTCACTCATCCCAAAAGGGGAAAGGAAAGGTATTGATCTAAAAGATTTTCTTTGGGAAGGAATGATTTTAAAGGAAAAAGATTTCAGGGAAAAAGTGGCCGCCGTTTTACCCGAAGATTATACGGGAAGTTATGTTCATATTTACAACTCTGCCGATGCGATTGTTCCGCTTTGGGCGTATTTTCTACTTACGGCAAAACTGACAGGACATGCAAAAAAAATGGTTTTCGGAATGCAGAAAGATCTCGAGATTATTTTGATGCATGAGGCTTTGCAAACGTATGACTTTTCTGAACTCGAAGGAAAAAGAGTCCTTGTGAAAGGCTGCAGCGACGAAAGTATCCCCGAAAATGCGTATGTAGAACTTGTGGAAAAACTGAAACCCATAGTGAAATCGCTGATGTTCGGGGAAGCTTGTTCCAATGTTCCGGTCTTTAAAAATTAAAAAAGAGTTTCGGAATATTTTTTGATCCTTCCGTCGGAAAATAAATTATATTATGAATCTAATGGATTTACTTACGGGAAATGCAGGAACACAAGTCGCCGAAAAGGCAGAAAATAAATTTGGTGTTTCTAAGAATCAAATTATCGCGCTGATGGCAGTAGCTGCACCGCTGATTATTTCTTATTTAAGAAAAAAGTCTGAAGACAGCAATGAAGCGGAAGCTTTAAATAATGCGCTGGAAAAAGATCACGATGGCTCTATCCTAAATGATCCAACGAAAGTGGAAGACAGACAGGAAGAAGGCGCTTCTATTCTTGATCATATTTTTGGCGGACAAAAATCACAAGTTGAAAATTCACTTTCTGAAAATACAGGAATTTCTATGAGCAAAGTTGGTCCCATTCTAGCGATGTTGGCTCCGCTGATTATGGGATACATCGGGAAAGAGAAAAAGAGCAAAGATGTTAATTCCGGCGGTTTGGGAGATTTACTGGGCGGAATTTTGGGCGGTGCACAAAAAGATGCACAGGCAGAACCTTCCAATCCCTTGAACGATATTCTGGGCCAGGTTTTAGGTGGCGGAAATCAGCAGCAAGGCGGGCTCGGTGGTTTGCTGGGTTCTTTGTTTGGCGGAAAATAAAATTAAAAAATCCCTCAAAATTCAATGTTTCGAAGGATTTCAATCATTAGAACCGAAGGTTATTCTTCGGTTTTTTTCTTTCTTGTTGCTTTTGGTTTTTCTTCCGGGGATTCTGCTTTTGTTGCTTTGGTTTTCTTGCTCACTTCAGCGTTTTCCGTAGGTTCGGTTTGCTCGCCTACCTGTTTCCTCACTTTGGCTTTCGGAGCTTTCTTTTCATCTTCGTCCAAAACTTTTACAGGAACTTCCCTTGCAGAAGTTCTTCTTCTCGGTCTGGTGACACCGTAACTTCCCGAAATGATCTTGCCGCGTTTTGTTTTTTTATCGCCTTTTCCCATAAATAATATTTTTTTGATTCCTAACAAATTTATGAAAAGTTTTTAAGATGAACTTCTATTATTTCTGATTTCAAATATTTGCCGTTTTGTTTTGAGCCAAATCCTTAGTTGTACGTATTGGATTTTCCGTAAACCTGCTTTTTTTATATGACTTTCGTTTCTACTGCTGAATACTTACATGCTTGAATGTTTTTTCTAATACCTTTTGCAGTTTTGTATTTAATTTATTTTCTACGATTCAATTAATCATAAACTTACTAAAACCAAAAACCCCTATCTTTGCCCACAGAAATTTTCAATTCAATATAATGTTCAGAACGCACACCAATGGCGAGTTGTCGCTAAAAAATCTTAATGAAGAAGTAACGCTTTCAGGCTGGGTACAAACCATCCGCGACAAAGGTTTTATGATATGGATCGATTTGCGCGACCGCTACGGAATTACACAATTGGTGTTCGATGAAGACCGTTCTTCCGCCGAACTTCTAGAACAGGCAAAAAAACTGGGACGTGAATTTGTGATTCAAATCAGCGGAAAAGTGATTGAAAGAACGTCCAAAAACCCGAAAATTCCGACCGGAGAAATTGAAATTCTTGTAGCAAAACTAACTCTTCTAAATGCTTCTGAACTTCCGCCTTTCACCATTGAAGATGAAACCGACGGTGGCGAAGAGCAACGAATGAAATATCGCTATCTTGATATTCGCAGAAATCCGGTGAAAGACAAACTAATTTTCCGTCACAAAATGGCGCAGAAAGTGAGAAACTATCTTTCCGACAAAGGGTTTATCGAGGTTGAAACCCCGGTTTTGATCAAATCTACTCCTGAAGGTGCAAGAGATTTTGTGGTGCCAAGCCGTATGAATCCCGGACAGTTTTATGCGCTTCCACAATCACCACAAACATTCAAACAATTGCTGATGATTGGTGGTATCGATCGCTATTTCCAGATTGTAAAATGTTTCCGGGACGAGGATTTGCGTGCGGACAGACAACCTGAATTCACCCAGATCGATTGTGAAATGGCGTTTGTAGAGCAGGAAGATGTTCTTGAGATTTTTGAAGGAATGACGGCTTCATTAATCCATGAAATTTCAGGAAAAGAAACCGGAAAATTCCCAAGAATGACTTACGATGAAGCCATGAAACGGTACGGAAATGATAAACCGGACATCCGTTTCGGAATGGAATTCGTGGAACTGAACGAACTGGTAAAGGGAAAAGATTTTAAAATATTTGACGATGCCGAATTAGTAGTCGGAATCAATGTAGAAGGCTGTGCTGAATATACAAGAAAGCAGATCGACGCACTGATCGATTGGGTGAAACGCCCGCAAATAGGCGCTTCAGGAATGATTTGGATTAAATTCCAGAACGATGGTGTCATCGCTTCATCTGTCAATAAATTTTATGATGAAGATTCATTAAAGAAAATTACCGAAAAGTTTGGTGCGAAAGAAGGCGATTTGATGCTCCTCATGAGTGGTGAAGCCAACAAAGTACGAACCCAGCTTTCTGCATTGAGAATGGAACTCGGCAATCAACTCGGATTAAGAAAAGGAAACGAATTTTCCCCGCTTTGGGTAACAGATTTCCCGCTTTTGGAATGGGACGAGGAAACAGGACGTTACCACGCAATGCACCATCCTTTCACTTCGCCAAAGCCCGACGATATTCATTGGTTGGAAACTGATCCCGGAAAAGCGAGAGCAAATGCATACGATTTAGTATTGAACGGAAATGAAATCGGCGGCGGTTCTGTAAGAATTTATGATAAAAACTTACAAAGCAAAATGTTCCAGTTGCTCGGATTTACTCAGGAAGAAGCCGAAGCACAATTCGGATTCCTGATGAATGCCTTTAAATACGGTGCTCCGCCACACGCAGGATTGGCTTTTGGTTTCGACAGATTGGTCGCTATTTTAGATGGCAATGAAGTGATCCGCGATTATATTGCATTCCCAAAAAACAACTCCGGAAGAGATGTGATGATTGATGCACCAAGCCATATTGCTGATGAACAGCTGGATGAGCTGCACTTATCAGTACACGAAAAAAAGTAATAAACCGTTGAAAATCTGGAGAAAATTATTTAGAAAGATTACAAACTAATCAATTCTGATAAATCTCACTTTCATCCCTTTAACATTTTTCTAACTTTGTAACAATTCAAACAATCAATTTATATGGCAGGTTTAATGACTTCTACCGTTGGTAGAAAATACGCAATGGCATTATCGGCAATTTTTTTGCTGATATTTCTTGTGATGCATCTTGCAGTGAATATGCTTTCCGTTTTTGGAGAAACAGCATATAATAATGCATCTTATTTTATGGGATACAATCCTATGATCCAGTTCCTGATGCAGCCGGTGCTGGTGTTCGCCGTTTTTTTTCATTTCATCATGGGATTAGTTCTGGAATACAGAAATAACAAAGCAAGACCTGTGAAATACGCAATTCATAATGGAGCGGCCAACTCTACCTGGATGTCAAGAAACATGCTGATTACCGGTGCGGTGATCTTGGCTTTTTTGGGGCTTCACATGTATGATTTCTGGGTACACGAGATGAATTATAAATATGTGGAAAGTCTTCCAGCGGAGCAAAACAGATTTTGGGATGATCTTCATGCCAAGTTTGCCGATCCTTTCCGCGTTGGTGCATACATTATTTCTTTTATCCTGTTGGGACTGCACCTCGCACACGGATTTCAGTCTTCATTCCAGTCTTTGGGAGCTAGACATCCTAAATATATGCCGATGGTTAAAGCTTTCGGGAATTGGTATTCTATCCTTATTCCTGCTGGTTTCATTTTCATCGCAGTTTATCATTTTGTAACTCAATAATATCCTTATTAATATGAGCAAGTTAGATCCAAAAATTCCGCACGGCCCTTTAGCCGAAAAGTGGACCAATCATAAAAACCATATGAATCTGGTAGCACCTAACAACCGTGATAAGATTGATATTATTGTTGTAGGAACAGGTTTAGCAGGAGGTTCTGCAGCTGCTACATTGGCAGAGCAGGGATATAATGTGAAAGCATTCTGTTATCAGGACTCCCCAAGAAGAGCACACTCTATCGCTGCGCAAGGCGGTATTAATGCTGCTAAAAACTATCAGGGCGATGGAGATTCGACGTACAGATTATTCTACGATACCATAAAAGGAGGCGACTATCGCGCAAGAGAAGCGAACGTTTATCGTTTGGCTGAAGTTTCTGCCAATATTATCGACCAATGTGTGGCACAGGGCGTTCCGTTCGGTAGAGAATATGGCGGACAACTTGATAACCGTTCATTCGGCGGGGTTCAGGTAAAAAGAACTTTCTATGCGAAAGGTCAGACCGGGCAACAATTGTTATTGGGTGCCTATTCAGCAATGAGCCGACAGATTGGTAAAGGAAGAATTAAAATGTACAACCGCCATGAAATGCTGGATCTGGTTATTGTCGACGGCAAAGCCAGAGGTATTATCGCCAGAAACTTGGTAACCGGCGAAATTGAAAGACATTCTGCGCATGCCGTGGTTATCGCTTCCGGGGGTTATGGAAATGTTTATTTCCTTTCCACCAATGCGATGGGTTCTAATGTTTCTGCAGCATGGAAAATTCACAAAAAAGGAGCATACTTTGCCAATCCTTGCTTTGTGCAAATTCACCCGACTTGTATTCCCGTTCACGGAACTCAGCAGTCTAAACTGACTTTAATGTCGGAATCCTTAAGAAATTCCGGAAGAATTTGGGTTCCCAAGAAAATAGAAGATGCTGTTGCCATTCGCGAAGGAAGGCTGCGTCCCGAGAATATTAAAGAAGAAGACCGAGATTATTATCTGGAAAGAAGATATCCTGCATTTGGAAACCTGGTTCCGCGTGACGTAGCTTCCAGAGCTGCAAAAGAAAGATGCGATGCCGGATACGGAATCGAAAATAACGATACCAAAGAAGGCGTTTTCCTCGATTTCTCTACTGAAATCCTGAAAAAAGGGAAAGAAGCCGCTATTGAAAAGAATATTCACAATCCGTCGCAGCAGCAGATTTATGATTTAGGAAAGGCATGGGTTGAAGAAAAATACGGAAACCTTTTCGTGATGTACGAAAAAATTACCGCAGACAATCCTTATGTGACGCCGATGAAGATCTATCCTGCAGTTCACTATACGATGGGCGGTATTTGGGTTGATTATAACTTACAGTCCACAATTCCGGGATGTTTCGTGATTGGTGAAGCGAATTTCTCCGACCACGGTGCGAACAGACTGGGTGCTTCTGCTTTGATGCAGGGACTTGCAGACGGTTATTTCGTGCTTCCTTATACAATTGCTGATTATCTTTCAGCGGATATCAGAACAGGAACCATTCCTACAGATTCTGAAGCTTTTGAAAAGGCTGAAAAAGAAATAAGAGATAAAGTTAATTTCTTCTTAAATAATAACGGTAAACATTCTGTAGATTATTTCCATAAGAAACTGGGCCACATCATGTGGAACAAGGTTGGAATGGGAAGAACTCCGGAAGGCCTCAGAGAAGCAATCAAGGAGATTGAAGAAGTAAGAAATGAATTCTGGAAAGACGTAAGAGTTCCCGGCGAAGCCAATGAAATGAACATGGAACTCGAAAAAGCATTTCGTGTAGCCGATTTCCTTGAACTGGGACAACTGATGGCAAAAGACGCTCTGGAAAGAAACGAATCCTGTGGAGGACATTTCAGATGGGATCATGCGACAGAAGAAGGTGAGGCAGAAAGAGATGATGCCAACTATATGTACGCTGCGGTGTGGGAATATCAGGGTGACAACATCAATGCAGAAGTAATGCACAAGGAACCGTTGATCTATGAAAACATCGAAGTGAAACAAAGAAGTTATAAATAATCTCCAAAACAGTAAAGAAAATGAGTGCAAAAAAAGGACTTAATCTGACTCTGAAAATTTGGAGACAGAAAAATAATAAAACAAAAGGGCAATTTGAGGTTTATAAGATTTCTGATGTTTCTACGGATTCTTCTTTCCTTGAAATGCTTGATATTTTAAACGAAACCCTCATCAACGACGGAAAAGAGCCGATCGCTTTCGATCATGATTGTCGTGAAGGAATCTGCGGAATGTGTTCCCTTTATATCAATGGCCGTCCGCATGGCCCCGATACAGGAATTACAACGTGCCAGCTTCACATGAGAATGTTTAAAGATGGCGAAACTATTACCATTGAGCCTTGGAGAAGTGTGGCTTTTCCGGTCATTAAGGATTTAGTGGTGGACCGTTCCGCGTTCGACAGAATCATGGCGGCCGGAGGTTTTGTTTCCGTAAATACTTCAGGAAATACTTTGGATGCCAACGCGATTCCTGTGCCGAAAGATGATGCGGACAAAGCCATGGATGCAGCGGCGTGTATCGCTTGTGGAGCGTGTGTTGCAACCTGTAAAAATGGTTCTGCTGCGTTATTTGTAGGAGCGAAGGTTTCTCAGTTTGCGCTGCTTCCGCAAGGGAAAGTAGAAGCGAAACGAAGAGTTCTGAACATGGTGAAAGCCATGGATGAAGAAGGTTTCGGGAACTGTTCCAATACCGGTGCCTGCGAAGTGGAATGCCCGAAAGGAATTTCCCTTGAAGTCATCGCCAGAATGAACCGTGAGTATATGACTGCTCATCTGGATAGAGGATAGAAATCTCTCAATCTTAGTATAACAATCGCTTTCCAGAACGGAGAGCGATTTTTGTTAAAGATCAGCAAGAATCAGAGAAGAAATCAAAGTAGGTCGGGGTTTTATAATGAGAAGCAGCGATCTTGTCACATTATCTTATAAAAATCGTAGATTAATTTCTTTTAAACCGTTCAATATCTTATTTTTGCCCAGTTTCTAAAATAGAATAATGAAAAAATATTTTGTATTGCTGATGATGGCCCTCGTTGCCATATCATGTTCCAAAACCGTAGAGATCAAAGGAAAAGTGACCGGCGGTTCTCCGTTGGAGCGTATTGAACTCGTGGAAGCTTCAGGGGTTGCCACACTGCCGCTGATGAATACCGGAGTGGATAAAGACGGGAATTTCAACGGAAAATTTGATGCTCCGAAAAACGGAATGTACGTCATTTCCTACGCCGGAAAACAGAACCTGATTTATCTGAAAAAAGGTCAGACTCTTGAAATTTCAGGAGCCAGTGAGTCTTTCCCCGCACAATACACGGTTACAGGAGATGCTAAAGCCAACAACGATTTCTTGGCAGAAACTCAAAAATACATGTCCGACTATTCCCAAAAGCTGGATATGCAGGCCAGTATCGCGAAGGAAGGTAATGCGTTTCTAAAGGATCTTCAGAAAATTCAAACTGATCTGGAAAAGAATATTGATCAGGTTGCTGAAAAAACCAAAGCCGACAGCGAAGTGGTAACATGGAAAAAAAACGATATCCGCACCGGCATCATGTCGCTTATTCCCCAGTACGAAATGTATCAAAAGCAGATGGCTGCCAATCCTTCTTTTGCGTTGCCTAAAGCTTTAAAAGACTATGAAGAGAAACTTCAGGAGAATAAAGAACAGCTGATAAAAGAGCATCCGCTGTACAGAAACTACCTTCTAAGTAAACTCACGGAAGATTATAAGAAGTATGCTAATGCCAATACGCAGGGGAAAATAGACGTTCTTACCTCGCAGGTGTTCAGCGATTTCATGAAACAAAGAAAAGATTTATCTCAAACAGCAAAGGATTATTTATTGGCATTCGTCATGGCTCAGTCTGACATCAGTCCTGATCAATCCAAAGAAAACAACGATAAAATTGCTAAAATTATCGATGCCGAAATCAAAGATGCTACGATAAAAAAAGACCTTAAAAAGATTCATTTTGTTCTTTCAGGATTGAAGAGAGGCGAAGTAGCTCCCGAAGCTACGCTCGTAAAACAGGACGGAAAAGCCTATAACATCTCTGAAAGCAAAGGCAAACCAACCGTCATGATGTTCTACGCATCCTGGTCGCCTTACATCGCCGAATCTACCGTTCCTGTCCTGAAAGAGGTGGTTGATTTCTACAAGCAAAAGGTAAATTTTGTTTTTGTGAACTTCGATGATACCAAAGAACAGTTCGGGAAAACCAGCGCAGCCTTGCTGAAAGGCATTCCGGGCACCAATGTTTATGCAGACGGCGGCCTGAATTCCAAATTTGCTGAGCAGTATGGCGTATACGGATTCAAACTGGCGCCAAGTTTCATGGTGTTGGATAAAGACGGGAAAATAGCCAGTAAATTCTTTTACAACATGGGAGAGCCGGAATTTGTACAAGTGATGGATCAACTTTCCGGGCTCAAAGCACCTCAGGTAGCCCCCGAAGCCACACTACAGAACGATCTTCTGATGCCGCCTCCGCCGCAGGAAACCCCGGATGCAACTGAAAAGAAATAATATTACATCAATATATTTTAAACCTTGTTTTAATAAACAGGGTTTTTTTTATTCAACAAACTTCAAGAGCGTATCATGTCTTTTCTGATATTTATCAAACCCAATATTCCCACTCATTCCTACGAGTTGATAAAAAGATACGGGTGTTGTCTGCAAAACGTCAGGACGTTTTAATAAAAAGATCAGGACGTTTTCAGCAAAACGTCAGGACGTTTTAAAGTGGGCCTGCTAACCCCGGATTTCATCGCCTTTTGCTGGGTGTGCTATAACTCCCTAAACTTTGAGGGTGCAGTATGATTTTTATTTCAAAATCGTACTTTTGCAGCATGGCAAAAAACAAAAGGAAAAACCAGATTCTCGAGAACATCACGCTCGTCTCAGCAGGGGCGAAAGGCGTGGCCGTAGGCAGAACGGAAGAAGGCAAAACCGTCCTTGTATCCGGCGCAGTTCCGGGAGATGTGGTGAACGCAAGGGTGAAGAAATCCAAATCCAAATACTTTGAAGCAGAAATAGCCGACCTTGTGGAAGCTTCGCCGTTTCGCGTGCTGCCAAGATGCATACACTTCGGCGTGTGCGGCGGGTGCAAATGGCAAAACCTGAGCTATGAAAAACAGCTGGAGTTCAAGCAGGATGAGGTGGTGAACAATATCCTGAGAATCGGAGGGGTGGATCAGTTTGAGACCCAGCCCATCTTAGGTGCAGAAAAACAATATTACTACCGCAACAAAATGGAGTTTTCTTTTTCCGATGCACGCTGGCTCACTTTGGATGAGGTGAATTCCGATGCTGAAATTCATGATAAGAATGCCCTGGGATTCCATATTCCCGGGATGTGGAGCAAGATATTGGATTTGAAAGAATGCCACCTTCAGGAAGATCCTTCCAACGCGCTTCGCCTTGCCGTGAAGCAGTACGCTGTGGAGAATAACCTCGATTTTTTCGATGTAAGAAACCAGGAAGGTTTCCTGCGAACCATGATGTTACGTCAAAATTCAAAGGGCGAATGGATGGTGCTTTTCCAGTTGTTTCGCGAAGAAAAGGAGAACCGTGAGAAACTTTTTGCCTTTCTTTTGGAAAATTTTCCTCAGATCAGAACATTGCTTTTCGCCATTAATCCAAAGGGGAACGACTCAATTTATGATCTGGAAGTGCAGACCTATTTCGGCGAAGGCTATCTGATGGAAGAAATGGATGGGCTCAAATTTAAAATAGGCCCGAAATCTTTTTTCCAAACCAACTATGCCCAGGCGTTGGAACTCTACAGGAAAACTTTGGAATTTGCCGATTTAAAAGGTCATGAAGTCGTGTACGATCTCTACACCGGAACCGGCACCATCGCTCAATATGTCGCACGGAATGCCAAACAGGTCATCGGCATCGAGTCGGTTCAGGAAGCCATCAATGCCGCGGAAGAGCATGCCCTGCTGAACGGCCTGGACAATTGCACCTTCTACTGTGGCGATATGAAAGAGGTTTTCACAGAGGAATTCCTCAGCCAGCACCCGAAAGCAGATGTGCTGATCACAGATCCGCCACGAGATGGCATGCATCAGAAGGTGGTGGAACAAATATTAAAACTCGCCCCGGAAAGAATCGTGTATGTAAGTTGTAACTCCGCTACGCAGGCAAGGGATATTGCTTTGATGAAAGAGCATTACGACGTGGTGAAAATCCTTCCTGTGGATATGTTCCCGCAAACCCATCATGTGGAGAACATTGCACTTCTTTTGAGGAAATAATACAGATTGTTTATCTTTAGCAAAAAAATGATATAATGAATTTCAAACGAATACTTTTATTGTCTTTATTCTCTTTGGTAACCTTTGCGCCGGCGCAGGAAAAAGATACCTTAAAGGCCAAAACCGATACCGCTGCCGTAAAGAAATCTGCCGCTGCGGCAAAAGATAAAAAACCAGAGAAGATAAAACCGTATAAGGAAGTCATCACTGAGAAAGCAACTACGGACGAGGGCATCATCACGGTACATAAAGTAGAAGATAAGTATTATTTTGAAATTCCCGATACCGTTCTGAGAAAAGAATTTCTTCTGGTGAGCCGCCTTACCAAAGCTGCGGCAGGCATGAGATCCGGAACAACAGGTTACGCCGGCGACCAGATAGGACAAAACCTTATTTCCTTTGAAAAAGGCCCGAACGATAAGATCTTTATCCGCTCCGTTTCCTATGCAGATTACGCCAGCGATTCTACTTCGCAGATGTACAATTCGGTGATGCGGAACAATACCCACGCAATTATTCATGCATTCGATATCAAAGCTTTCGGAAAGGACAAGAAATCTTCCGTTGTAGATATTACAGATTTAATCAATGCCGATAATGAACTGGTTTCCTTTTCCCCGACGGTGAAGAAAAGATATAAAGTCGGAGCCTTCCAAAAGGACAAATCTTATGTGAATTTCATCCGGTCGTTTTCAACCAATATTGAGCTCAATACTACCAAAACCTTCGCACGAACCTTAGGCAACATGACTTTTCCTCCCGGAACGGAAAAGCCGGAAGTAAGTGGAAATTATACAGTGGAAATCAATTCCTCGCTGGTGCTTTTGCCGGAAAATAAAATGCAGCCACGATATTATGACCCGAGAGTGGGCTATTTTACCGTAAGCTATACGGATTTTGATCTCGATCCTCAGGGCGTGAAAAGAGTTTCTTTAATTAAAAGATGGCGCTTGGAACCGAAACCTCAGGATTTGGAAAAATATAAAAGAGGCGAACTGGTAGAACCTGCGAAACCGATTGTTTTCTATATTGATCCTGCCACACCTAAGAAATGGGTTCCTTATCTGATGCAGGGTGTCAATGATTGGCAGAAAGCTTTTGAGAAGGCCGGATTTAAAAATGCCATTTATGCTAAAATTCCCAACGCGAAGGATGAACCGGAATGGAGCCTGGAAGATGCGAGATATTCGGCTATTGTTTATAAACCATCCGATGTTCCCAATGCTTCGGGACCGTCCATTTCCGATCCGCGAACCGGAGAAATTCTGGAAAGCCACATTAATTGGTATCACAATGTGATGATGCTGCTTAGAAACTGGTATTTCGTTCAGGCATCTCCTAATGATCCAAGAGCACAAAGGTTAGATTTCGATGAAAAACTGATGGGCGAACTTATTCGTTTTGTTTCCGCTCATGAAGTGGGACATACTTTAGGGTTGAGACATAATTTCATCGCCAGCAACGCTGTTCCTGTAGAGAAACTCAGAGACAGAAAATGGCTGGAAAAGAACGGACACACGCCTTCTATTATGGATTATGCGAGATTTAATTACGTTGCACAGCCGGAAGATAAAGTAGGAGATAAGGGAATTATGCCCAGAGTTGGAGATTATGATGATTGGGCAATAGAATGGGGATACAGAAGATTCTATCAATACTCTTCACCTGAAAAGGAAAAAGCGCACCTAAATAAATGGGTGATCAATAAACTGAAAGATCCAAGGTTGCATTTCGGTACCGAAAGCAATCAGTTTGATCCGCGCCTGCAAAGCGAACAGGTGGGCGATAACCCGATGATCGCTGGAAGATATGGAATCAAAAACCTAGACAGAATTATGGATAATCTGAAGAAATGGACTGCCAAGCCCAACGAAGATTACGAAAACCTTTCCTTAATGTATGATCAGGTTACAGGACAGTTCGGGAGATATCTAGGCCATGTTTCAAAATATATCGGCGGACAGACAGAAACGCCTAAGAATATTGAACAGGAAGGCGCGGTGTACGAAGTGGTTCCAAAGTCTGAACAGAAAGAAGCATTGCAGTTTCTGAACGAAAATATTTTTCAAACCCCGGAATGGCTTTTGAGGAATGAAATTTTTGAGAAGACAGGAAAGTCATCTGTTGAGGTGGTGGAAAGACTTCAGAACAGTGTCTTGAACCGAATTCTGAGTCCGTCCGTCGTGCAGATGATGTATCTCTCTTCCACGGCAGACCCAAATGCCTATCCTGTTATTGAATATATGAGTGATTTGAAACAGATGATGTTCACTGCTGAACCTGATCTTTTCAGAAGAAATCTTCAGCGGAACTATGTTGGTTCTATGATAGATTTATTGAATGCGAAGCCAACCGCAGCAGCTTCTTCCCGTTTTTTCAGATCGGTAAGCATCTCCGATAATTCGGATGTTAAGGCAGTAGTTCGTGGTACTTTGAACACCCTGCAAAATGAATTGAAATCTATGCCGGCCGATAATGCAATTACGACATACCATTATGAAGATCTCGTGTACAGGCTGGAAAAAGCTTTGGATCCTGATAATTAAAAAGATGAGAACCGCCGTTCTGTTTTTTGCTGTTTTTCTTTTTCTGTTTTCCTGCAGTACGGATGATGATATTTGTGCCGGAGGTGAAGGGACGCCTCGAATGAAGATTAAATTTAAAACCTATACTACCGGAAAACCCAAAACAATGGATTCTCTTTTCGTAAGTGTAGATTATGGTAACGGAGTGGTTCCGGTGATTGAAAGAAGAACGGCAACGGACTCGGTTTTTGTCCCGTTGCGGGTAGATGATCATGGTTTTACAGACCTTTATATCAGTACGTCGCAACAAGGGATTAAATCTCAGATCCGAGTAAAATATAACGATAAAACAGAATATGTGTCGCCAGCGTGTGGTATCAGAAAACTGTATGAAAATGTTTCTTCGGAAATCATAACTGTTGGCCCCGTTCCGGGGATTGAAAATGCTCAAAATGAAATTATAAATGAGAACAAAACGCATCTTTTTCTTCTTTTTTAGCTTTCTTTTTGCATTGGGCTTTTCGCAGGAAAATGAAACACAGCAGAAAGAAAAATGGCGATACGATCCTAATTTCATGGTTGGCATTGATGTGCTGAATGCCGGAATTTCCTTTTTTTCGGAAAGAAAGGTGTATCAGGGATTTGTTTCCACTAGGTTGAAAGAAAGACTGCACGCTGTTGCAGATGCAGGATTTGAGAAGAATATTTATCAGAAAAACGGATATGATGCGGAGGTAAATGGCCCTTTTGTGAAAATAGGCGGGTTTTATATGCTGATGAGAGATCCTGAACATGCGCAAAATGGTTTCTATGCCGGTGCTAAATTGGCGGCCTCTTTTTATCATCAGGAATATCGTGCGGTTCCGATCCGTGGATTTGGCGGCAGCAGTTCATTTGAATCTTTTCCATCGTCTTCGCAATCTTCGTATTGGGCAGAAGCGGTAATTGGTGGAAGGGTACAACTTTTTTCCAGCAATTTCTACATCGATGTGAATGTGCAGCCGAAATACCTGATATTCTCTACGAAGCAGGAGGATATCCAGCCTATGGTGGTTCCGGGTTTTGGGCAGAGCTCAGGGAAATTCAACTTCGGATTTATGTGGAATCTGGCGTATCATTTCTAACTTATTCTTTAAAAGACGAAACCAATTTGCGATATAAAGTGGCCAGTTGTTCGGGAGGATTTCCGGCATCGAAAGTTTGTGAAGAATAAACTGTACCATCAATGTTTACCCTTATAGTTGCAGCCATCGCTCCGTCATAAAACCTTTTGTTGGTGGGAGGAGTAAAGGATTCTATTTTATCCGGATTCAGTTGGGTAATTAACTTTTGAAGGTTTTTCCATTCCGTTTCCGTTGTTTTAAGAGTGGTAATTTTCCGGTTAATTTCAACCTCTTTAAAGTTTGGTGTTATCACAATCATCCTTCTCGATCCGCGGGTCATTTCTTCCAGTTCTATTTTTTGAAAAGGGCGATCCGATGATTTTTCAGTTATTGCATTTGATGAATCATTATTTTTTTGTGCATTACAATGCAACAGCAGCAGCGTAAAAAACGCAAGAAAAAAAGATTTTATATACATAGAATAGAAACTTTAATAATTATGGAGCAAAATTAAATCAAAAATATAAACATCATCAAATTTATTCCATTCTGTAAATTTATATATATTTGCAAAATTACCCATTAAAATAAAAAAATGAAAAAAAGGTTTGCATTTTTGTTTATGGCATTAAGTTTTGGACTTACCAATGCACAATGGACAAAAACCAATCACAGAGAAAAAACTAAAATCGAAGACTCTAATGTACGGCAATTTTACACATTAGACATGAATACGCTGAAATCGCAACTTCAAAATGCTCCCGAAATGGGCAGAGGATCGATAGGCGTACAGGTTTCTATACCTACAATGGACGGCAAAGTGGAGCGTTTCACCGTATACAGTTTCCCTGTTGTTGACAAAGAACTTGCGGTTCAGTATGATTTAGGATCTTATGTAGGAGTGGGGTTGGATGATCCTTCCAAATATATCAGATTCAGCACTTCCCCGGTAGATTTTCAGTCGATGATTATCAAAAACGGCAAGTATGAATTTATTTCTCCGATGAACGCTGATAAAACTGTTTATGGAGTGCATTACAAAACGATAGATCCGGAAAAAGGCAGCTTCGTGTGTTCTACCGAAGAAGGTTCAGCTGCTCAGGCTCAAATGAATGCTTTATATCAGAATGGAAGTACTTTTTCTCATAATCCGACCGATTTTGCAAAAAGCTCCGATAAAAAATACAGAACGCTGAGGCTGGCGGTATCCGTTACAGGAGAATATACGCAGTATCATGGCGGAACCGTTGCAGGTGCTTTATCTGCAATCAATGCTACGTTAACACGCGTGAACGGGATTTTTGAAAAAGATTTCGCATTGCATCTTAATCTGCAGAATTTCCCTGCGATCATTTATTTGAATCCCGGTACGGATCCTTATACCAGCCAAAATAACTGGAATGTACAGCTGCAGCAAACCCTGACCAACGTGGTAGGTAATGCAAATTATGACATTGGACATTTATTCGGGCAATCTGGAGGAAACGGGAATGCAGGATGTATTGGATGTATTTGTGTTAATCCTGCAAATGCCAATTCTACAGCTAAAGGTTCGGCTTTTACCAGCAGTACTGTGCCTCAAGGAGATGCATTTGATATTGATTATGTTGCCCACGAAATGGGACATCAGTTGGGAGCAACCCACACTTTTTCCATGAATTTGGAAGGTACGGGTACTAATATGGAGCCAGGTTCTGGTTCAACCATTATGAGTTATGCCGGAATTACTACTTCGAATGTACAGAACCATGCAGATGCATATTTTCACGTGGCAAGTATCATACAGGTTCAGCAGAATCTGAATGCCAAAGCTTGCGATGTAGAAACACCGATAGCAAACAATCCTCCAAGTATTCAAGCATTGCCTACCTACACGATTCCTAAAGGGACTGCGTTTGCGCTGACGGCTGTAGCTACAGATCCGGAAAATAATCCGTTAACCTATACATGGGAACAGTTTAACAGCGCCACATCTCCATCCACGAATGTTGATCCAACCAGTACCACAAAACCTATTTTCAGATCTGTTTTGCCTTCCACATCTCCTACAAGGTATTTCCCGAGACTGAGTGAAGTGCTGAATGGAAACTTAACTTCTCAAGCGAATTGGGAAACGGTATCCAATGTAGCCAGAACTCTTAATTTTGTTGTTACGGTAAGAGACAATCATCCTAATCCCGCACAACAGCAGACTAACAGTGCGGAGCAGATTATTAATGTTGGAAATAACGGCCCCTTTAAAATAAACACCCAAAATGCAAACACCAATGCGCCGACGGTGATTTCATGGGATGTGGTAGGAACCAATGTGGCTCCTTACAATGTTGCCAATGTGAAAATAGATTATACGACGGATAATGGTGCTACCTGGACAGTTTTGGCGGCATCTACTCCAAATGATGGTTCAGAGGCATTATCTTTCCCAGCGTCTCTAAATGGGCAAACTATTAAATTAAGAATTTCAGCAATTAATAATGTGTTCTATGCTGTGCAATCCGTGAACGTTGTGACCTATTCTAACTGTGATGGTTCTGCTCCTCAGAACGTGATGATTTCAGGTGTTACAGGTTCTGAAGCAACGGTTTCTTGGAATCCAATGTTAGGTGCTACGTATATTGTGCGATACAGGGTGGTGGGACAAACAGCTTGGCAAACAGGCTCTTTTAGTAATTCACCGGTTACTTTATCTGCACTGACCAATAATACCATGTATGAAGTTGAAGTTGCAGCCATTTGCTCCGGAGTTACAGGAGCATACTCAACGCCAAAGACGTTTAAAACTCTTGTATACTGTAGTGCTTCTTCAGCAAATGCAACAGATGATCATATTGCAAATGTAACATTGGCTAACGTTAATAACAGTTCTGGTGCCAGTACCTATTCTAATTACACTAATGATCCTGCATTACAAATTAATCTTGTGAAAGGAGCTGGCCAGCAATACACCTTAGCTGTAACCAAAGGATGGCTGGGCGGAACACCTTATCCGAATGCAGTGCAGGCTTATATTGATTATAATGCTAATGGTACTTTCGGAGATATTCCTGAGGAAGTTATTATGAATAGCCCATCCAGTACAGGGGTTGCCTCGGTAACATTCTCTGTTCCTACAATTGCTGTAGAGAATATCCCTTACCGAATGAGAGTGATTTCTTTTTACGGTCAGGCGGGTGCCACTTATCAGCTTTATCCTTGTATGACTTCGGCACTAGGTGCTTATGGAGAAGTAGAAGATTATACTGTGATGGTTACCACAGGTTTGTCCACACAGGAAGTTGGAAAAGATGATTTCAGAGTTTATCCGAACCCTGTTTCTGATATTTTGAATATTACCAAAGTGTCCGATAAAGCGGTTTATCAGATTCATAATGCCATAGGCCAGATCGTGGATACCGGCACAGTGAAAGATAATAAAGTGAATGTTTCCAGGCTTACTGTAGGTAATTATATTATTACCATTGCGGATAAAGACTTCAATGGAAGTGTGAAGTTTATTAAAAAATAAGAATTAATCTTTAAGATAAAAGCCGTTTCACGATTGTGGAGCGGCTTTTTTGATCAGTGATTTTTGAATGTAATGTTATTCCTTTTCGTTTGAACTGAATTGGGCGGACAGTATTTTATACAATGCTTTCAGTTCTAAAGGAGGGTTTCCGGAATCAAACGAAACTGATGAATACGTTTCATTTTTGGTGGTGATGACAATCCATGACGCTAAGGCAGCATCCACACGGCGCTTTTCCGAAGGCGCAGGGAAACTCGCAATGTTTTTCACGTCAATTTTTTGGGTTTCGGCTGTTATTTTGTCCCATAATTCTTTATCCTGACGGCTGTTATTTTCCTGACGATTGACTGTTATTTTCGTCATCTCTGGAGTGACGGAAATGGATCGTGAGTGTCCTCTGGTACGCTCCGATAGTTCAATTTTCACAATTGCAGGTGTGTTTTTAGAATACTGCTGGGCGTTTTTTTCATTTTTTTGAGAATTACAGGAACTGAATGCCAGCCCAAAAAGCAGTAGTGTTACAAATAGCTTTCTCATGTTTTCTTCATTTATCAAGCTATAAAAGTAAGTATAAAAGGGATGAATTTAGACAGGAATAGCTATTTTTTTCAAATGTGTTTCTTTGTGATATTTTATTTTAAAAATATGATAGGCTTAAAAATCGAAGAATATTATAAACTGAAAGAAGAAAAATTTATCTTTGAAAAAAAATTTATGAAGAAAATATTAATTGGTTTGTTTTCTACCTTAGTGGTGTCGGTAGCGGCGCAGAGAGTATGTGTAACTCCGCAAAAAATGGAAGAATTTTATAATGCAAACCCCACAGAAAAGGCTAAGCGTCAGGATCTCAGGAACTTTTTGAATACAGAGCATCAATTCCAGGCCAAGAAAACGGTTGTTACCATTCCAGTAGTTGTACATGTTTTGTATTCCAATACAACGATGAATATTTCACAGGCTCAGATTGATTCACAATTGGCGGTCCTGAATGCTGATTTCCGAAAATTAAATACTGATTTCTCCACAGCAGTTCCTCCTTATTTCCAATCATTTGCATCCGATATGGAACTGGTTTTTTGTTTGGCAACGGTAGATCCTAATGGGAACCCGACCACAGGGGTACAAAGGAAATCTGTAGCCGCTAGTTTCAACTTCAATAATAATTATTACACTGCTTCAGGACTTGCCGCTTGGGATCCAACGCGTTATCTGAATATCTGGGTGGGAAATGTTACGGGAGGCCTTTTGGGTTGGGCATATCAGCCCGGTGCTGCAGGATATCCATTTGACGGTTTAGCCATTGGATATTTTTGTTTCGGAACCACAGGTACAGCACAATATCCTTATAATAAGGGAAGAACAGCTACCCATGAGATTGGCCATTATTTTGGACTGGATCATATCTGGGGCGATGATAACTCTACCTGTGGAAGTCCGGCAAATACTGATTATTGTGCCGATACTCCAGCAACGTTTAATCCTTATTACGGGGCACCCACGTATCCGAATAATACTTATATGTGTACTCCCACTGCACATGGAGCCATGTTCATGAATTATATGGATTATGTAGATGACAGAGCAATGGCCATGTTTACCAATAATCAAAAAACAATTACTCGAAATGCGCTTATGGGGCCAAGGGCAAGTTTACTCAATAGTAATGCCTGTACTGTTTTGTCGGTAAGCGATGTGGAGATGATGAACAGCGTGATTGTTTTTCCGAATCCTACTACACAATATATTTCAGTTTCAGGACAGGTGAAGATCGATGAACTTCATATTTTTAATTCCGAAGGACGTTTAGTGAAAAAATCTCTGAGAAAAGATGAAACTACAAAAATAGAAGTAAGTGAATTACCAGCGGGAGTTTATTATGTACGAGCCTATATGAAGGGTGAGTTTATTAAATCACTCAAGTTTGTAAAGAAATAAATTTTTAATGTTACACACTATTGAAATCCTTTGATTTGATCAGAGGATTTTTTTTATCCATTTCCTAATCATTGTTGAATACTTTAATTTTTTATTCATTATTATTCAGTTAATCATAAAAATTATTTAGATTTGTAGGATAAAGTATCTAGTATGGACTTATTGTATTCAGGAAATCGTTCAGTACTGGTGTAATACGTTAATCTTTAGTGTCAACTTAAAAAAAGTTATTATGAAGAAATTTTTATTAATGCTATTTATGGGATTCATGGCTCACGTATCAGGACAAGCTTGCCCTCCTGTTACGGTGCCGTTTCAACAGTCCTTTAGTACGGGAGTTTTGCCTCCATGCTGGACGAACCAGAATCCCGTTTCTACATCTACTTATGCGTTATGGAGGTTTTCAGGAGCTCCCGATTATGGTACTACGAACAATGGCAAACCAGCAGGAACATATGCTTGGGTAGATGCTTCTTCACCTTACGCTAATATTCACAATGTTGAACTTGTTTCTCCCCAAATAAATTTGACGGGCTTAACTGTACCTTATGTTCAGTTTGAATGGTTTAAAAATCATCTTTCGTCATCAACAGGTACAACACCTCCGAGCTATGATAATAATGAATTGAAAGTTCATGTGAATGACGGTAGTGGATGGGTACAGATATGGGCCAATAGTACCAACTCAAATGAATGGAGAACGGTAGGAATACCTTTAGCTGCGTCCTATGTTGGATCAACGATTCAATTAAGGTTTACGGTTGACAAAGATGTTGCAGGTAATGGGTATTTTTATGATAATGTTTTATTGGATGAAGTTCAGGTTTTGCAAGCGCCTACTTGTTTTGTTCCCACTCCTCAGACTCCTACCAATATAACTGCTACTGCTGCGACAATCAGTTGGAACGCACCAGCGATTGCTCCGGCCCAGGGTTATGAGTATTATTTTACTACTACCAATACACCTCCATTGCCAACTACAGCAGGAACAGCCACAACGGCTACCTCAGCAGTGCTGGCGTTAGCGCCCAGTACCACATATTTCTGGTGGGTGCGTTCTGTGTGTTCAGCAACAGATAAAACTGCTTGGATACAAGGTGACAGTTTTAGTACCAGCCAGATTCCTGCTACTATGCCGTATGTGCAGTCTTTTACCGGATCTAACGATTTTGGTTTTATAAACGGAACACAACCCAATAAATGGGCTTATGGATCAGCAGCTGGTAATCCGGCCAACTCTATTTATATCTCGGATAATGATGGATTGACTAACACGTATTCCAATACGACATCAGTTGTACAGGCGTATAGAGATATTGCCGTCCCTGCAGGAACTAATCTTGCTACGTTGATGTTTGATTGGAAAGCTGTAGGAGAAAGTACCTATGATTATTTTAGAGTATGGTTGGTACCAACCACATTTACACCAACTGCAGGCACCCAGATAACTTCCGGCACAGGCAGAACTCAAATAGGTTCTAATTTTAATCAACAGGCGAACTGGCAAACCTATATTAACCAATCAGTCAATCTCAGTTCGTTTGCAGGAAGTATTGTCCGTTTGGTATTTGAGTGGAGAAATGATACTTCGGTTTTTAACGATCCACCAGCAGCTATTGATAATATTAATTTCTTAGTGCATACTTGTTTGGCACCGACTACTTCATCTCCAACTGCTATTACTGCGAACTCTGTTAGTTTGCCATGGAGCGGACCAAGTCCAGCACCGGCCAACGGATTCCAATATTATATTTCAACTTCCAATGTGCCGCCAACTGCAGCCACGGTTCCTTCAGGTACTTCTCCGTCTTCACCTGCCGCAGTGTCTGGTTTAACACCAAATACAACTTATTATTGGTGGGTTCGCGCAGCATGTAGCACAACAAACAGAAGCATCTGGATACCGGGACCAAGTTTTACTACCGGACAGATACCGGCTCCTGTGCCTTATCATCAAAGCTTTACAGGTCCTAACGATTTTACTTTTGTTGGGAATCAAGTAAATAAATGGGCGTACGGTGCCGCAGAAGGAAATCCGCCAAACTCAATTTATATTTCAAATGACGATGGAGTATCCAATGCTTATACGATTACTTCCACAAGTTATGCGCATGCTTACCGTGATATTATAATTCCTACCGGATCTACCCT
The DNA here is from genome assembly GCF_003336205.1 of Chryseobacterium lacus. Classification (GTDB taxonomy): domain Bacteria; phylum Bacteroidota; class Bacteroidia; order Flavobacteriales; family Weeksellaceae; genus Chryseobacterium_A; species Chryseobacterium_A lacus. The sequence continues at coordinate 296,830 of NZ_QPIE01000001.1, read as the reverse complement.
TGGCTCACTGATGTTCGACTGGAAATCTGAAGGACAGAGCGGACAGGATTATTTCAAGGTATGGATGGTGCCGGTTTCTCATACTATTGTTCCAGGTGCAGCATTGACAGCGGGGGGTGGTAAAATTCAAATTGGAGGAAATTTCCAATTGGAAGATACCTGGCAGACCTATCTGAATACTAACGTGCCTGTTTTCAGCTTTGCAACTACTACTGGTGTCATGCGTTTGGTCTTTGAATGGAGAAATAATGCAACAACTGGAACCCAGCCTCCTGCGGCGATCGATAATATTAATTTTTCGGTAAATGCCTGTAGAGTGCCACCATCCAACTTAGCATCTTCAAATATAACCTCCACTTCAGCAACACTATCATGGACGGCAGCAGTACCTGCACCTGCTCAAGGTTATCATTACTATCTATCACCATCTAATATTCCGCCTACGCCAACTACCGCTCCTACAGGTTCTGCGGCAAGTTCGCCACACAACGTCACTGGGCTTACTCCTAACACCACTTATTACTGGTGGGTGCGTTCCAATTGTGGTCCGGGCGATACGAGTTTCTGGGTCTCGGGAGGATATTTTACAACAGACCAGATTCCGGCTACTATTCCGTATATTCAGAATTTTACGGGACCTAATGATTTTGGTTTTATTAACGGGTCGCAGCCAAATAAATGGGCATACGGTTCAGCAACGGGAAATCCTGCCAATGCGATCTATATCTCCAATAATAACGGAGCAGCTAATGAGTATACCATCACTGCACCAAGTGTAGTACAGGCGTACAGAGATATTATCATACCTCCAGGAACTACTACCGTTACTTTTAAATTCGACTGGAAGTCAGATGGAGAAAACAATAATGATTATATGAGAGTATGGCTGGTGCCGATTGATTATATGCCGGTTGCCGGAACACAAACTGCTGCTGCACCGGGAAGAATTCCTATTGCCGGTAATTTCCAACTGCAGAATACCTGGCAGACATATGAAGATCCGGCATTAGACGTAAGCAGTTTTGCTGGAGAAACTATGCGGGTTGTTTTTGAATGGAGAAATAATGCTTCCGCAGGAACTAATCCTCCAGCGGCTGTAGATAATGTGATGATTGTAATTTGTAATAATACAGCACCATTACCGGTTGCTTCTGCTATTACGCATAACACGGCTACTATTACCTGGCCTCAGGATATTGGCGGCGCTTCTTATGTAGTAAGATACCGTCCTGTAGGAACAACAGGTTGGGTTTCTGTTATTCCGGTTCCTGCTGCACCGTGGCCGGCAACTACTAATTCCATTGATTTGAGTAACCTTATTTCATCTCAATTGTATGAGGTTGAAGTTGCTGCAGTATGTCAGGGAGTAGAAGGAACGTATGCGCATATTGAGTTTACCACAGAATGTAACCCTGTCCCGCCAAGTGGATTAACAGTTAATAATATTACTTCATCTTCAGCGCTTGTAACCTGGGATCCGATGATTCCTTTTACCTACACATTAGAGTACAGAGAAGTAGGTGGAACCACATGGACAGTTGTCAATGTAAATACAAACTCTTATACGATTTCAGGGCTATTGCCGTATACGAATTATGAAGTGAGAATAGCTTCTGCTTGTTCCATTACCTATAATATTTATACAACCCCGAAAGTATTTACAACGCTTTCCACTTGTGAAATGGCTCCGGTCGGATTATCCATTACCAATCTTACCATGACTCAGGCTCAGGTAAACTGGAATGCAGTTCCCGGTGCTACTTACATTGTCAGATGGAGAAAAGTAGGATCTTCCGCAGGATGGACTTCTGCTCCTGTGTCGGTTAATAATTACATCATCACCGGATTAACAGAAGAAACCCAATATGAAGTCCAGATTGCGAATGTGTGTAATGGAGGAACTCAGATCTTTACAGATCCTTATGTATTCACTACTCCAGGATTAAACTATTGTGGAATGGGCTCCACCGACAGTTCAGCGGAACATATTTCCAATGTTAATGTTAAACCTTTTGGAAATGCAGAAATGAACAGTAACTCGGGTGCATCCAATTATACTTCTTATGTAGGAGATATAACCAGATCTATCGTTTTACTACAAGGATCTAATAATAATCAGATTTCTATAACGAAATCATGGAATGGAACACCGCGAAATGCCGCAGTAACTGTCTGGATTGATTTTAACAGAGATGGATTATTTACCAATGACGAAAGAATATTGATGACGCCGCCAAATACAGAAGCGAATGTATCCGGAACCTTTAGTGTCCCTGCAAGCGCCTACGCCAGCCTCACATTAGATAAATTTGTTGTGATGAGAGTAGCGATGAGCAGAACCAGCTCGCCAGAAATGTGTTCCGTGTTTGAATTTGGAGAAGTGGAAGACTACAACGTAAGAATTGTAAAACCATTAGCTACCAATATTCTGGATCTGACTCAAATTCAAATTTATCCAAACCCTGTGAAAAATGTTCTGAATATTACCAGAGTTGAAGATGGTTCTAAATATACCATTTACAGTGCCATTGGCCAGTTGGTTCAATCTGGAGGTATTTTCAGCAACAAGATTGATGTTAGCAGATTAATTAATGGTATTTTTATCATCAATATTGAAGCTAAAAATGGTCAATCTGCTCAGCGGAAATTCATTAAAGAATAACAGTTTTAAACTTTAATTGTTTGAGGCCCTCTTCTTGGAGGGCTTCTTTTTTTATAAGGAAGACAACAGAAAAGCAAAATATTTTCGATCGCAGAGAAGAATAATTAAATTCACTTTCTTATCTCATTCATAACGTGAAAAATCCGGCTTTGGAACTAATAACACTCCTCAATATTTCCTTAAATCAGAATAAAAAAACATGAATTCTTAAAGAATTTTATATATTTGCAGCAATTATCAACAATTAAAAATATAAATTACTATGTCAGACATTGCATCAAGAGTAAAAGCTATCATCGCTGATAAGCTTGACGTTGAAGAAACAGAAGTGACTCCAGAAGCGAGCTTCACCAACGATTTAGGAGCAGATTCTTTGGATACTGTAGAACTAATTATGGAGTTTGAAAAAGAATTCAACATCCAGATCCCTGATGATCAGGCAGAAAAAATTACTACTGTAGGTCACGCTATCGCTTACATCGAAGAAGTAGTAAACAAGTAATATTTCTTTAACAGAAAACAATAATTTATGGAATTGAAAAGAGTAGTAGTTACCGGGTTTGGTGCTGTAACGCCTATTGGCAACAACACAAAAGAATACTGGGAAAACCTTGTGAAAGGCAAGAGCGGAGCCGCTCCTATTACTCTTTTCGATGCCTCAAATTTTAAAACAAAATTCGCCTGCGAAGTAAAAGGTTTCGATCCGTTAAACCATTTTGATAAGAAAGAATCAAAAAAAATGGACCGTAATACCCAGTTGGGAATGGTAGCTGCTAAGGAAGCTGTTTCCCACTCCCGTATTATGGAAGACAATGTAGACAAAAACCGGGTAGGCGTTATCTGGGGATCCGGAATTGGCGGCCTTGCAACTTTTGAACAAGAAGTTCTTGGTTTTGCTGCTTCAGAAGGAATGCCGAGATTCAATCCTTTTTTTATTCCGAAAATGATTGCTGATATTACTCCAGGACATATCTCCATGGAATACGGCTTTCACGGACCCAATTATACCACCGTTTCTGCCTGTGCCTCATCTGCCAACGCTATTATTGATGCGAAAATGCTCATCCAACTGGGCAAAGCTGATGTCATTGTTTGTGGTGGATCAGAAGCAGCTGTTGCAGCAAGTGGTGTAGGAGGATTCAATGCCATGATGGCACTTTCAACCCGAAATGATGATCCTCAAACAGCTTCCAGGCCTTTTGATAAGGACCGGGATGGTTTTGTACTGGGCGAAGGAGCGGGAAGTATCATTTTAGAAGAGTATGAACATGCCAAAAAAAGGGGTGCTACCATCTATGCAGAACTGAAAGGAGGAGGTATGAGTGCAGATGCTTATCATATGACCGCTCCTCATCCCGAAGGATTGGGTGCGTATATGGTGATGAAAAACTGTCTGGATGATGCAGAAGTTACTGCCGACGAGGTAGATCATATTAATATGCACGGTACTTCTACTCCGTTAGGCGATATTGCAGAATCAAATGCCATTTCCAAATTGTTGGGAGAACATGCGTTTGATATTCAGATCAATTCCACAAAATCCATGACGGGCCACTTATTAGGCGCAGCTGGTGTCATAGAAGCCATTGCCGCGCTGGGTACCATTATCCACGGAATCGTGCCGCCTACGATCAATCATTTTACAGATGATGAAAATATTGACAGCCGTTTGAATTTTACCTTTAATGAAGCTGTAAAAAAAGAAGTAAATGTGGCGATGAGCAACACCTTTGGTTTTGGTGGCCATAATGCATGTGTTCTGTTTAAAAAACTGTAAATCAGTACGATGGAGTTGCAGAAGTACTTTCCTAAATTCCTGAAACAAAGAAAAAAAGTATTATCGGAGAAGGATTATTATCTGAGTTCTGAAATCGGTAGAATCATTGGTTGTGAAATTCAGAATATCAGTCTCTACCGCGAAGCTTTCTCTTTGAAATCTCCTCAGAAAGATCAGGAATTCAATAATTATGAACGTTTGGAGTTTTTAGGCGATTCCATTTTGGGTTCTATTATTTCCTGTCATCTTTTCACTACTTATCCGGAAGCTAATGAAGGGTATCTGACTCAGATGAAATCTAAAATTGTCAACCGGAAAAACCTCAATAAAGTCGGCGACGATCTTAAAATCACAAAATACATCCAAACAGGAAACACCTGTACACTCAGCGAGAATATTTCAGGAAACCTTTTTGAATCACTTATAGGTGCCGTTTATCTCGATCTTGGCTATAGTGCTTGTGAAAGAATTGTGTTGGAACGACTTCTTACACCCTCGGAAATGACCAAGCTGGAAAATAAAATTGTCAGTTACAAAGGGTTGCTTTTGGAATGGGCACAGAAAAATAAAGTCAGCATTCAGTATGAAACTTGCGAAGAATCCCGTCCAAGTAAAAATACGGTCTTTCGCTGTACGGTTTGGATTGCCGATGAAAAAACAGCCAACGCAACAGAAACTTCCAAAAAGAAAGCTGAAGAAAAAGCGGCACAGAGAGCATTTTATGTTTTAAATAAAAAAGAAAATATCATTGGAAATTCAAAGAATCATTCTGGATGATACGGATACAGAAGAAGTCACAATAGCTCTGGTGAGGATGGCCAAAGAGATGCCAGATTTTGAGTTTTTTTTTCATGTCAACAAAATCAATACTTTTTCTTTTCAAAGGATTAATGATGTTATTGTAGAAGGCGATTACTTCCGGTATTTCTTTCCAGTCTTTGAAGGATATAGTAAAGAAACCCAAACTTGCTACCGTTTTATTTCCAATAAATCTTCCGAAAGTTTTCAGAAAAAAGAAATCAATGAGCTTTTTATTGAGGAACAGAATGTTAAGTATTTATTAAATAATTTTCACGATACAGATTATATTATCAGCAGCTCAGACAGCTTAAATGAATTTTCCGTAATTTTGCTGCCTGAAAATCTTACTTTTCAGATTCAGGAAATTCTTTTGACATCTGACGAGGAGCTTTATCATATCCTTCAGTATTATGAATAAATATTTAAAAAGAACAAAAATAATAGCAACCCTGGGCCCGGCTTCTTCATCAAAAGAAATGATGACAGAGCTCATTAAGTCCGGAGTTGATATTTTCAGAATCAATTTTTCACATGCCGATTACGAGATAGTTCATGCGAATGTAAACATGATCCGCCAACTCAATCAGGAATTGGGAACTTCGGTAGCGATATTGGGCGATCTGCAAGGCCCCAAACTCCGGGTTGGGGTAGTGGAAGAAGGTTCCTATCTGAATCCGGGCGACATCCTAACTTTTACCAATGAGAAAATAGAAGGCGATTCCACCAAAGTATATATGACGTATACGGAATTTCCCAGAGACGTAAAAGCAGGCGAAAGAATTCTGATTGACGACGGAAAGCTGGTATTGCAGGTCACAGAAACCAACGAATTGGATACCGTAAAAGCAGTGACCATTCAGGGAGGCCCTTTGAGCTCTAAAAAAGGAGTTAATTTACCCAATACCAATGTTTCACTTCCAGCACTTACCGAAAAAGATATTCAGGATGTTCAACTGATGCTTGATCTAGAAATCGATTGGATTGCTTTGTCATTTGTTCGCCATGCGCAGGATATTATTGATCTCAAAAAACTGATTGAAAAGCATCCTAATCAACAGAGAACACCCATCATCGCTAAAATTGAAAAACCTGAAGGTGTCAAAAATATTGATGAAATATTGATGGAATGTGACGGACTGATGGTGGCCAGAGGCGATCTTGGAGTGGAAGTTCCTATGGAAGAAGTTCCGGCTATTCAGAAAATTTTGGTAGAAAAAGCCCGACACCATTCCAAGCCGGTTATTATTGCCACACAAATGATGGAAACGATGATCAAAAGCCTTACGCCCACGCGAGCCGAGGTGAATGATGTAGCCAATTCCGTTCTGGATGGCGCTGATGCAGTCATGCTTTCCGGAGAAACCTCTGTCGGAAGATATCCCGTAGAAGTAGTGAGAAATATGGCCAAAATTGTGAAGAATATCGAAAGCACCAGTTTCTATGTTCAGAAAAACGCGCCCATCGAGAAAGAATTCAATTGCATTGACAGCCGCTTCATCACCAACAGAATTTGTCTTGCTGCGGTAAGAATTGCCAAAACTACCGATGTGGAAGCCATCATCACTTTAACCCATTCAGGATATACTGCGTTTCAAATTGCTGCACACCGCCCGAATTCCCACATTATTGTCTTCAGTTCCAACAAAAGGGTCACCACAATGCTCAACCTGCTTTGGGGTGTTCACGCTTATTATTACGACGGAACAAAATCTACCGATGAAACCATTATTCAGGTGAATCAGATGGTCAGAGATTTGGGCTTCGTTGAGGAAGGTGATTTTGTGATTAATTTAAATGCTACTCCGGTAGAAGACAGCGGCAAAACCAATACTTTGAGATTAACGACGATATAAAATAAGTCTTGTGTAAAAGCAGGAGGTTATTTTACTGTTCCTGATTCTCAGCAGAAGCTGTCCTCAACTGTGCGCTGTATAAAGCGGCATAATATCCGTTTTTTTGCAAAAGTTCAGTGTGTGGTCCTTCTTCCACAATAATTCCCTGATCCATCACAATGATTTTATCTGCCTTCTCGATCGTAGAAAGGCGGTGCGCAATGATAATGGACGTTCGGTCTTTCGTGATTTTTTCCGTCGCTTTTTGGATTAATTTTTCACTTTCCAGATCTACAGAAGAAGTGGCTTCATCTAAAATAAGAATCTTAGGATCAGAAAGATACGCTCGTAAAAAGGAGAGGAGTTGCCTTTGTCCAAGTGAAATGGAGCTTCCGCGTTCGCTTACTACATAATCATAACCGCCGGGAAGTTGTTGAATAAATTCATCTACCTCAATTTCTTCCGCTGCTTTTTTTATTTTGTCTAAACTAATGGTATCGTCGCCAAAAGCAAGATTTTCAGCAATACTTCCGTGAAACAAAAATACATCCTGAAGCACCACGCCAATATGGCTCCGAAGGTTATAGAGTTCATAATCTTTCAGATCAACATTGTCAATCAGAATTTTTCCGGAATTAATGTCATATAATCTGGTAATCAGGCTGATAATGGTTGATTTTCCCGCACCGGTTGCACCAACGATCGCTACGTTTTCCCCAGGATTTACAGTAAAACTAATTCCCTTCAGTACTTCCTGTTTTTCATCATAAGAAAAATGGACGTTTTTAAATTCTATTTTCCCTTCGAAATGATTTTTGGTTACTGTTCCATTATTTGGAAGCGCAAAATCTTCATCTATTAATCCCAACACTCTTTCTGCACCTACAATACCTCGCTGGATATTGTTAAAACGGTCAGCAATCTGCCGCAACGGGCGAATCAACATTGAAATATACTGAATAAATGCAATCACAACTCCTGCGCTAATGGTGATATAACCGCCATAAAACAGAATAAAGCCGATGAAAACCGATGAAATAAGTTCTACTACCGGAAAAAACAGCGAGAAAATAAAGACGGTTCTTAGCAATGCCGACTTCAGAGTTTTATTAATTTCCTCAAATTTTTTAAATTCCTGCTCTTCACGGTTAAATACCTGAATAATCTGCATTCCCGTCAAACGTTCCTGTACGAATGAATTCTGATGCGCAGTCCAGGTTCGTTCATCACCGAAAGCTTTTTTCAGCCGTTTTTGAAAAAATCGGGTACTGAATACCATGAGCGGAAGAATAATCAGGGAAATGTACGTAAGGTTTTCATTGGTTTGATACATCATGACCAATACAAATAAAATCCTGAGAATATCTCCGAAAACCATCAGGAAACCGTCGGTATATACTGTGGCAATGGTCTCTACGTCACCTACAGCCCGCGTTACCAATTGTCCGATTGGTGTTTTATCAAAAAAAGAAGTTTTAAAATAGATGAGTTTATGATACAACCGTTCCCGGATATCTCGAATAACATTTTGAGAAATAAAATTGGAAAACCAAACCAGGAAAAAATTCAAAAAAGTCTCTAATACTACCAGTCCGATGAGCCAGTAGATGTGTTTCATCATCAGCGATTTGTCGCGAAGTTGAATGATGTCGGTATCTACAATTTGCATCGTAAGATAGGGTCTGTACGTGGAAACGATGGATAAAACCACTGAAATCAGCAATGCGATGATGAACCACGAACGGAATTTCATCCCAATCGTAAAGAGTCTTTTGATGATTTGCCAGGTACTTTGTTTTTTCATTTTTAAAACCGGGAATAGCTATAAAAAGCCGAGTATCTAAAAAGGTAGCGCAAAAATAAGCAATTTAGACGGAAGCGGATCGGGAAATAATTTCTGTAAAAGTCAAAAATCGTAACCTACATCGGCCAGAAAAAGCCCGTGTGCGGGAGCTGAAGTGCCTGCATTGCTTCTGTTTTTACTTTCTATAATTTTTCTAAGTTCCTCAGGTTCTGTTTTTCCTGTTCCAATTTCTACCATAGTTCCCACTATCGAGCGCACCATATTCCGGAGAAACCGATTGGCTGAAATGGTGAATTTCAATTCAGCTTCATTTTTTTCCCAATACGCTTTGTATATTTTGCAAAGATGGGTTGTATTGTCGCCACCGGTTTTAGCAAAACTTTCGAAATCGTCATATTCAAAAAGTATTTTGCAAGCCTCGTTCATTCGATCCATGTCAATATTCCTTTTCCAGTGTTGCCATGCGGAATCCTGTGTGAAAGGGTTTTTTTCCAGAGAAATATAATACTCATATGTTCGGTAAGTTGCATCAAATCTCGCGTGTAAATCCGCTTTTACATTAAAAATTTTTTTGACGGCAATATCCGGCGGCAAAAAACTGTTGAGTTGAGATGGCAATTTTTCAGAAAGCAGAAGTGATGTATCGAAATGCGCAAACATTTTCCGGGCATGAACGCCTGTATCGGTTCTTCCGGCTCCTGTAATTTTGATGTTTTCTCTCAAAATTGTGGATAGTGCTTTTTCCAATTCTTCTTGTACAGATACTTCCCTGGGTTGAATCTGATAGCCAAAATAATTTTTGCCGTGGTATGAAAATTCAATAAAATAACGCAAAACAGTAAACCTTATGATTTTTATGCTGCAAAAATAATTTAATTTCATCAGTTAAAGTCCGCTTTTGTTGAAAACTCAGTTTAGATTAATTTTTAGAAAACATGAAAATCATTACTTTTGCATTCGTAATGAAAAGATGGTATCTCTACCCGTTTTCCTTAGTTTATAATTTGATCACCACTTTCCGGAATATCTTTTATAATCTTGGAATTTTTAAAAGCACAAAGTTCAGAACACCGATTATCAATGTCGGAAATCTTTCTGTAGGAGGCAGTGGAAAATCGCCTATGGTAATGTATCTGGCCGATTTTCTTTCAAAAAATTATCGCACTGGTGTGCTTTCCCGCGGTTATGGAAGAGTTACAAAAGGCTACGGAATTGTTAATTATGACAGTCATTACAAAATAGTTGGCGACGAGGCGATGCAGCTTTTTGAGCGATACAAAAACCGTTTCGTCATCGGAGTTTCGGAAGAGAGAGTTCCCGGTGCCAGAAAAATCATCGAAGATATGGAGCTGGATGTTCTGGTATTGGATGACGCGTATCAGCATCGTGCCATAAGAGCTGGACTGAATATTCTGATGACTGATTATAATGATCCGTATTTCAAAGATTTTGTTTTGCCCGCAGGCGATCTTCGGGAAAGCAGAAGAAACTCAAAAAGAGCACAAATCATTATGGTTTCAAAATGTCCTCCGGATTTGACGGATGAAAAGAAACAGTATTTTATTTCCAGAATCAGGCCACGAGAGAATCAGCGTGTGTTTTTCTCTTCTATTTCTTATGATGAACATATTTATTCCGTTGATAAAAAGTTGCCGGATAATAATTTGGCGTACTATGATATTCTCCTCATCACAGGAATTGCCAATCCAAAACCGCTTTTGCAACATCTCTCACGGTTTTCTGACCGCGTGAAGCATCTTAAATTTAAAGATCATCACCATTTTTCAGATAATGATGTAAAAAATATTCTCAACGAGTATAAAAAAATGGGTGAATACCGAATCATTCTTACGACTGAAAAGGACTATGTGCGTTTAAAAACTTTTGATTACCTTAGAGATTTGGTTTTCTATTGGCCTATAAATGTCAATATCGACCAACATCAGGAATTCAACCAAATTATTATGAATTATGTTAGAAAAAATTAAAGAAACCGCTACTTTCATCAAAAATATTATTCGTGAAACTCCTGAATTTGCGATTGTTTTGGGTTCTGGTTTAGGAGCTTTGAAACATGAAGTAGAGGCGGAACATATTTTGGAGTATCATGAAATTCCACATTTTCCACAAACAACCGTCGTAGGACATGGAGGCAAGCTCATTTACGGAATGCTGGAAGGGAGAAAAGTACTGATGATGAGCGGCCGATTTCATTATTATGAAGGACATGATATGCAAACCGTTACTTTCCCTTTTCGGGTTTTTCATTCGTTAGGAATTAAAAATTTGATACTTTCCAATGCTTCTGGTGGCGTGAATCCTTATTTTAATGTTGGCGACATTATGGTGATTCGGGATCATATCAACATGATGCCTGAGCATCCACTTCGCGGGAAAAATATAGATGAATTGGGGCCAAGGTTTGTGGATATGAGCGAGCCGTACAATAAAAAAATGATTGAAACCGCACAATCAGTAGCATCAGAAGAGAATATTAAAATGCATTCCGGGGTTTATCTCGCTCTGCAAGGTCCTACTTTTGAAACACCAGCAGAATACGGAATGGTACGCGCCATGGGTGGTGACGCTGTAGGAATGAGTACCGTCCCGGAAGTGATCGTTGCGAAACATCAGGGAATGAACTGTTTCGGGATTTCAATAATCACCGATCTGGGGGGCCCTGAAATTGCTTTTACCGTTTCCCATGAAGAAGTGTTGGCAGCAGCCGATAAAGCCATGCCGAACGTCATTAAAATTGTGAAAGGCTTGGTGAGAAACTATTACGAAGATTAAAAATCACTTTAAATAAAAATTATAAACCTTAATCGCTAACGATGAGTTTTTTTATCTGATTGAATAAAGTTGGTGTTGGATTTATAATAACTTGTGGAATAAAGAATTAAATCGTACATTTGCACTCCTTTTGAAGTTATCCATTGTTCCAAAAGTTTTAAAAACATATTTTCAGATTCACTCTTTCCTTATTGGGAAGGAGATTTTTGCTTTTTGATACTTTTAGAGTTTCGGATTTTTTCATCAGGAAATAAAAAATATTTTGCATTACCCCGTGAAAAGATATACCGGCGTTGCAGTAAGAATGAGATTTTAGAATAAAGAAACAAGATCAAAGACTATTTTTCTGCAAACGGATAACTTCAGTTCAGTCTTTTCTGTTTCCTCTTTTTCTCCCGTCTTTTCTGATATTTTTTGTGTGAACAAAATATTTTTTAACCCCAACAATTTTTTTATTACTTTATGAGTAAATCTAAAGCAACAAAAAACACTGCAGAACTTTCGGCTAAGGAAAGGATCAACTTTTCCTCTGCCAAAGGACGTATTGTAGCACCGGATTTTCTGGATGTGCAGTTGGCCTCTTTCACAGATTTCTTTCAGCTGGATACCCTTCCGGAAGATAGAGTGAATGAAGGGCTTTACAAAACCTTTCAGGAAAATTTTCCGATTACCGATTCCAGAAATCAATTTGTATTAGAGTTTTTGGATTATCTGGTAGATTCCCCTCGTTACTCAATCGATGAGTGTGTGGAAAGAGGATTAACCTACTCCGTTCCATTGAAAGCGAGACTAAAGCTGTATTGTACAGACCCTGAGCACGAGGATTTCCAAACCGTGATTCAGGATGTTTATTTAGGCCCGGTTCCGTATATGACGCCTTCAGGTTCGTTCATTATCAACGGAGCAGAGCGTGTTATCGTAACACAGTTGCACAGGTCGCCGGGGGTATTCTTCGGACAGACTTACCACGCCAACGGTACCAAACTTTATTATTCAAGAATTATCCCTTTCAAAGGTTCCTGGATGGAATTTACTACGGATATCAACAACGTAATGTATGCGTATATTGACCGTAAGAAAAAATTACCTCTTACTACTTTACTGAGAGCCATCGGTTTTGAATCTGATAAGGATATTCTTCAGATTTTCGATCTTGCAGAAGAAGTGAAAGTTTCTAAAGCTGCTCTTAAAAAAGTAGAAGGCAGAACTTTGGCTGCGCGAGTTTTGAACACTTGGTTTGAAGATTTCGTAGACGAAGATACAGGAGAAGTTGTTTCTATCGAAAGAAATGAAATTATCCTTGAAAGAGAAACGGTTCTTGAGAAAGAACATATTGATATCATTTTGGAAGCTGGCGTGAAGTCAATCTTGATTCATAAAGAAAACTCAAATGAATTTTCTATTATCCAGAATACATTACAAAAAGATCCTACAAACTCTGAAAAAGAGGCTGTGGAATATATCTACCGTCAGCTGAGAAATGCAGATCCGCCAGATGAGGAAACGGCAAGAGGAATTATTGAGAAATTATTCTTTTCTGAACAAAGATATTCATTAGGTGAGGTTGGGCGTTACCGTCTGAACAAAAAATTAGGATTAAATATCCCTGAAACCACAGAAGTTCTAACCAAGGACGACATCATCGCTATTGTTCGCCACCTTATTGAGTTGGCCAACTCTAAAGCGGAGGTGGACGATATTGACCATCTTTCTAACAGAAGGATTAAAACAGTTGGTGAGCAGTTGGCAGGACAATTCGGCGTAGGTCTTTCCAGAATTGCAAGAACAATTCGCGAGAGAATGAATGTGCGTGATAACGAGATCTTTACGCCAGTTGATTTGGTGAATGCGAAGACATTAACCTCCGTAATCAACTCTTTCTTTGGTACCAATCAGCTTTCTCAGTTTATGGACCAAACGAACCCCTTGTCGGAAATCACACATAAGAGAAGATTGTCGGCTTTAGGGCCTGGTGGCCTTTCAAGAGAAAGAGCAGGTTTCGAGGTTCGAGATGTTCACCATACGCACTACGGAAGAATCTGTCCGATTGAAACTCCGGAAGGACCGAACATCGGTTTGATTTCCTCGTTAGGTATCTATGCGAAAATCAACAACTTAGGGTTTATTGAAACACCCTACAGAAAAGTAGAGAACGGAAAAGTAGATCTGAAGGCGAAACCGATATATCTGAATGCAGAAGATGAAGAGGATAAGGTTATCGCACAAGCTAACGTTGACCTGAACGAAGACGGAGTGTTCGTAACAGACAGAATTATTGCCCGTTTGGATGGTGATTATCCTGTAGTTGAACCTCAGCAGGTAGACCTTATCGATATTGCTCCAAATCAGATTTCCGGTATTTCTGCATCCTTGATTCCGTTTTTGGAACATGACGATGCGAACCGTGCCTTGATGGGATCCAACATGATGCGTCAGGCAGTGCCATTATTGATGCCGGATGCGCCGATTGTAGGAACAGGTCTTGAAAAACAAGTAGCAAAAGATTCCAGAATTCTGATTAATGCAGAAGGATCCGGAATTGTAGAATATGTAGATGCTGATAAAATTGTTATTAAATATGACAGAAGTGAAGATGAAGACATTGTAAGCTTCGAATCAGCAACTAAAACTTATAATCTAACCAAATTCAGAAAAACCAACCAAGGTACAACCATCACTTTGAGGCCAAACGTAAGAGTAGGCAATAAAGTTCATGAAGGGCAGGTACTTTGCGACGGTTATGCAACTGAAGATGGAGAGTTGGCGTTGGGTAGAAACCTTACCGTAGCATTCATGCCTTGGAAAGGATATAACTTTGAGGATGCCATCGTAATTAACGAAAAAGTGGTTCGTGAGGACTGGTTTACGTCGATTCACGTAGATGAATATTCTCTTGAAGTTCGTGATACCAAATTAGGAATGGAAGAACTCACAGCAGATATCCCGAATATCTCTGAAGAGGCTACCAAAGACCTTGATGAAAACGGTATGATTAGAATTGGAGCCGACGTGAAGCCTGGCGACATTATGATCGGTAAAATTACGCCTAAAGGTGAATCTGATCCTACACCGGAAGAAAAATTACTGAGAGCGATCTTTGGTGATAAAGCCGGCGATGTGAAAGATGCTTCCCTGAAAGCAGATTCTTCATTAAGAGGAGTGGTGATCAACAAAAAGCTGTTCTCTAGAAATATCAAGGATAAAAAGAAAAGAGCGGAAGAAAAACTTAAATTGGAAGAAATCGAAAACGACTACAAAGCAAAATTCGATGATTTAAGAAATACGCTGATCGAAAAACTTGGAACTTTGGTTAATGGGAAAACTTCACAAGGCGTGAATAACGATTTGAGTGAAGAAATCATTGGAAAAGGAGTTAAATTTTCTACCAAATTGTTACAAAGTGTTGAAGATTATGTGAATGTTAGCGGTTCCGACTGGACGGTTGATAATGACAAGAATAATCTTATCAAACAATTGATTCATAACTATAAAATCAAGTATAATGACATTGCCGGTGTGAAAAACAGAGAGAAATTTGCTGTTTCCATCGGGGATGAACTTCCTGCAGGAATCATGAAACTTGCCAAAGTTTATGTCGCTAAAAAACGTAAACTGAACGTTGGTGATAAAATGGCAGGGCGTCACGGTAACAAAGGTATTGTTTCACGTATTGTTCGTGAAGAAGATATGCCGTTCCTGGAAGACGGAACACCAGTAGATATCATTTTGAATCCACTAGGCGTACCTTCCCGTATGAACATCGGACAGATTTATGAAACTGTTCTTGGATGGGCCGGTCAAAAACTGGGTCTTAAGTTTGCTACTCCGATTTTCGACGGTGCATCATTGGATGACATCACGAAATATACGGATGAAGCAGGTTTGCCAAGATACGGAAGTACCTATCTGTACGACGGTGGAACCGGTGAAAGATTCACACAACCGGCAACTGTAGGTGTGATTTATATGTTGAAATTAGGCCACATGGTGGATGACAAGATGCACGCACGTTCCATCGGTCCTTATTCATTGATTACGCAGCAACCACTCGGTGGTAAAGCGCAATTCGGTGGACAGCGTTTCGGGGAGATGGAAGTTTGGGCTCTGGAAGCATTTGGTGCATCCAACATCCTGAGAGAAATCTTAACCGTGAAGTCTGATGACGTGATTGGTAGAGCGAAAACTTATGAAGCCATCGCCAAAGGTGAAGCAATGCCAGAACCTGGAATTCCTGAATCTTTCAACGTATTGTTGCACGAACTGCAGGGTCTTGGTCTGGATGTGAGACTAGAAGAGTAATTTAAGGTGAATCGCTTCAGCAGGCTCAGCCTTACAGCATTCATTTTAAAACGATTAGTATTAGAGATGTCATCCTGAGCTTATCGAAGGAATTTTTAATACAAACCATAAATTACTTTTTAATATTAAAATACATTTGAATAATATGTCAAATAAAAATAAATCAAGCAGATTTAACAAAATCACCATCGGTTTGGCTTCACCGGAATCTATACTTCAGGAATCCAGAGGAGAGGTTCTGAAGCCGGAAACCATCAACTACAGAACGCACAAGCCCGAGAGAGACGGGTTGTTCTGCGAGAAAATATTCGGTCCTGTGAAGGATTACGAATGTGCCTGCGGAAAATATAAGCGTATCCGTTACAGAGGTATCGTGTGCGACCGTTGTGGTGTAGAAGTAACCGAGAAAAAAGTACGTAGAGAAAGAATAGGCCACATCGGCTTGGTAGTTCCTATTGCACACATATGGTATTTCCGTTCTTTACCGAATAAAATCGGTTATCTTTTAGGCTTGCCATCCAAAAAACTGGATATGATTATCTATTATGAAAGATATGTCGTTATTCAGCAGGGTATGGCTAAAAAAGCTGACGGTTCCGATTTCGATGAAATGGAGTTTCTAACAGAAGAAGAATATCTGGACGTTCTGGAAACACTTCCTGTTGAAAATCAATATCTTGATGATGCTGACCCAAACAAATTTATTGCAAAAATGGGTGCTGAAGCCGTTGAGGAATTATTAAAAAGAATCGATCTGGATGCATTGTCTTTCGATCTGAGACACAAAGCACACAATGAAGGTTCTAAACAAAGAAGAACAGAAGCCCTTAAAAGACTGAACGTAGTTGAAGCTTTAAGAGGTGCTAATACCAGAATGATCAACCGTCCGGAATGGATGATTATGAGGGTTCTTCCGATCATTCCGCCTGAACTGAGACCATTGGTTCCATTGGATGGAGGGCGTTTTGCAACTTCCGATTTGAATGACCTTTATAGAAGAGTAATCATCCGTAACAACCGCTTGAAGAGACTTTTGGAAATCAAAGCTCCGGAAGTTATTTTGAGAAACGAAAAGCGGATGCTTCAGGAAGCGGTAGATTCGCTCTTCGATAATACGAGAAAATCTTCTGCTGTAAAATCAGAATCCAACAGGCCATTGAAATCACTTTCAGATTCATTGAAAGGTAAGCAAGGCCGTTTCCGTCAGAACTTATTGGGTAAAAGGGTGGACTATTCAGCACGTTCCGTGATTGTTGTAGGACCAAACCTGAAACTTCATGAGTGCGGAATTCCTAAAGATATGGCTGCGGAACTCTACAAACCGTTTATCATCAGAAAATTGATCGAAAGAGGAATTGTAAAAACCGTAAAATCAGCCAAGAGAATTATCGACAGAAAAGAACCTGTTGTTTATGACATTCTTGAGAACGTGATGAAAGGACATCCTGTTCTTCTGAACAGGGCGCCTACACTTCACCGTTTGGGTATCCAAGCGTTCCAACCGAAGATGATCGAAGGGAAAGCAATTCAGCTTCACCCATTGGTTACCACGGCTTTCAACGCCGACTTTGATGGTGACCAAATGGCGGTTCACTTACCACTTGGCCCGGAAGCAATTCTGGAAGCACAGTTATTGATGTTGGGTTCGCAGAACATTCTGAACCCGGCCAACGGTTCTCCGATTACGGTACCTTCTCAGGACATGGTTTTGGGTCTTTATTTCATGACCAAAGAAGCTTCTTCATCCGATGAAAATCACAAGATAAAAGGTGAAGGGTTGGCATTCTATTCTCCAGAAGAAGCAGAAATTGCTTATGCTGAAGGAAAAGTTTCATTAAATGCTAAAGTAAGATGCCGTTTGCCTATCAAAGAAGGAGGCGAATTGGTGACAAAACTTATCGAAACGACGGTAGGTAGAATCCTTTTTAACCAGATTGTTCCGAAAGAAGTTGGTTTCTTCAATGAACTCCTTACCAAGAAATCGTTGAGAAATGTTATCGGCAGAATTCTTGCCGATACCGATTTTCCGACTACGGTGCAGTTTCTAGATGATATGAAAGATTTGGGATATTCCAACGCTTTCAAAGGAGGACTTTCTTTCTCTCTGGGAGATATAGTAATTCCGGCTGAAAAGAAAACCATGATTGCCTCTGCAGTTGAAAATGTAGACGAAATTAAGGCAAACTATAACATGGGTCTCATTACAGACACCGAAAGATACAACCAAGTAATTGATGTTTGGACGAACACCAACGCAGGATTGACAGAAATGATCATGAGCAGAATGAAAACCGACCAAGGCGGATTCAATTCTGTGTACATGATGCTGGATTCCGGTGCGAGAGGTTCTAAAGAACAAATCCGTCAGTTATCAGGGATGAGAGGTTTGATGGCAAAGCCACAAAAAGCCGGATCTACAGGTGCTGAAATTATTGAAAACCCGATTGTGGCCAACTTTAAAGAAGGTTTGTCAATTTTGGAATACTTTATTTCTACTCACGGTGCCCGTAAAGGTCTTGCGGATACCGCTCTTAAAACTGCCGATGCTGGTTATTTGACCAGAAGGCTGGTGGATGTCGCTCAGGATGTTATCATTACAGAGGAAGATTGTGGAACACTAAGAGGAACTGAGGTAGCTGCACTCAAGAAAAATGATGAGATTGTAGAAAAACTTTCCGAGAGAATTTTAGGGAGAGTTTCTCTTCATGACGTGTATCATCCAGAAACGGATGATTTGATTGTCAATGCAGATACAATTATCAACGAAACCTTTGCTAAAGATCTTGAACAGGCTGGAATTGAAACCGTTGAGGTTCGTTCTCCGCTAACTTGTGAAGCAAAAAAAGGAATCTGTGCGAAATGTTACGGTAGAAACCTTGCCACTGGGAAACCTATTCACATGGGTGAAGCTGTTGGGGTAATTGCCGCTCAGTCCATTGGTGAACCGGGAACGCAGTTGACACTGAGAACCTTCCACCAAGGTGGTACTGCAGGTAACGTTTCGGAAAATCCTTCCATTGTTGCACGTCGAGACGGTATCGTGGAAATGGACGAAGTAAGAACCGTAACTTCAGAAAATGAATTCGGTGAGAAGCACGAAGTGGTCGTCTCCCGCTCCACGGAATTCCGTTTGGTAGCTGATAACGAAAACAGGACACCATTGATGGTGGCCAACCTTCCTTATGGTGCTTCACTTTCTGTAAAGCCCGGTGATAAAGTTAAAAGAGGAGATCTTATCGCAAAATGGGATCCGTATAACGCGGTTATCATCGCAGAATCTGCAGGTAAAGTAGAATACGAAGACATCATTCAGGGTGTTTCTTTCCAATTGGAAATTGACGAACAAACCGGTTTTGAGGAGAAAGTAATTTCAGAATCAAGAAATAAAAAAGCGGTACCTACATTAAGAGTAGTAGATTCGAAAGGTGAAGAGTTTAAATCTTACAACTTGCCTGTCGGAGCCCACTTGATGGTAAACGACGGAGAGAAGATCAAGGCAGGTAAGGTAATGATTAAAATCCCGAGAAAATCAGCAAAAGCTGGAGATATTACCGGAGGTCTTCCGAGAGTTACCGAATTATTCGAAGCGAGAAATCCTTCAAATCCAGCTGTAGTTACGGAAATTGACGGTGTAGTTTCTTACGGAAAAATCAAGAGAGGTAACCGAGAATTGATTGTAGAAGCAAAAACTGGAGAAAGAAAGATCTATTTGGTGAAACTTTCCAACCAGATTCTTGTACAGGAAAACGACTTTGTCCGCGCAGGTTCACCACTTTCTGACGGCTCTATCACGCCGGAAGATATCCTGAAAATTAAAGGCCCAACAGCCGTTCAGGAATATCTGGTAAATGAAATTCAGGAAGTGTACCGTTTGCAAGGTGTGAAAATCGACGATAAACATTTTGAAATCATTGTAAGACAGATGATGACCAAAGTAGAAATCGTGGATGGAGGAGATACCCAATTCCTGGAAGCATCACTGGAGCATAAATATGATTTCCTTGTAGAAAACAACCGTATTTTCGGAATGAAAGTAGTTGTAGACGCGGGTGATTCGAAAGAATTTAAACCAGGTCAGATGATTACAGCAAGAGAATTGAGAGACGAAAATTCTAAGTTGAAGCGGGAAGATCTGCAGTTGGTAGAAGTGAGAGAAGCTCTTCCGGCTACTGCGGTTCCTGTATTGCAAGGGATCACAAGAGCTGCCCTTCAAACCAAATCTTTCATGTCAGCGGCATCGTTCCAGGAAACTACAAAAGTGTTGAACGAAGCAGCAGTTTCCGGAAAAGTAGATGAACTGAGCGGACTGAAAGAAAATGTAATCGTAGGACATAAAATTCCTGCCGGTACAGGTTTGAAAGAGTATCAGAACGTGATCGTTGGTTCCAAGAAGGAATTTGAAGATATTAATTAATAGTGGAGTATAGACAGACAGATAATAGATTTTATACCGTGCATTTACGCTAATTTCTATTATCTGTTAGTCTATTATCTTTAGAAAAATCGAAATCTATAATTTAAAATAATTAAAAAATGGACAACAATCAAAACCAAGATCCAAACAACATCAACATTAATCTAAACGAAATGGTGGCAGCAGGGGTATATTGCAACCTTGCGCTGGTAAACCACTCACCGTCCGAATTTGTTTTGGATTTTATCCAACTTATGCCAGGCGTACAGCAGGCAAACGTGAGATCCAGAGTGATTCTAGCTCCGTTACATGCCAAAAGAGTGATGGCTGCCCTTCAGCAGAATATCGCCAACTATGAGCAACAATTCGGCGAAATAAAAGAAGTAGAGCCTTTTGTTCTTGGACAGAATAATAATGTGAATGCTTAATATTTAAGCGTTCTCTATTCATGATAAATCCCGGTCATTTATGGCTGGGATTTCTATTTACAATTCATTCATTCATTAAACCTTTATATCTGGATGGTTTGGATATAGAAAGATTTCTAGAAATTCATTGAAGAAAATTTGAAGGTTGGGACTTGAGTCAATAAAAAAAACCTTCAATCCGAAGATCAAAGGTTGATAGATTTAGTAGCCCGTAGGGGAATCGAACCCCTCTTGCAAGAATGAAAATCTTGAGTCCTAACCGATAGACGAACGGGCCGCTTTATAAATTAAGCTAATTTATTAACGCGTTTTGTAAGTTTGCTTTTCAGGTTGGCTGCCTTATTTTTGTGGATAATGTTCTTTTTAGCAAGCCTGTCTAATAAAGAGATTACTTTTGGCAGTTGTTCGGTTGCCAATTTTTTATCTTCTTCATTTCTTAATTGCTTTAAAGCTGTCCTTGCAGTTTTATTGTAATACCTGTTGCGCAGTCTTTTGGCTGCGTTCTGTCTGATTCTCTTTAATGCTGATTTATGATTTGCCATAATTGCTTCTCAATTGTGCGTGCAAAGATATAACTAATTTTTAATCCTGCAAATTTATTTTCTAATTTTTACTAAAATTTGTAGCCTATAGGGGAATCGAACCCCTGTTGCAAGAATGAAAATCTTGAGTCCTAACCACTAGACGAATAGGCCAAAAATTCGGAATGCAAAATTAATGATAATTTGTCGAGCCCGAAAATATATTTGCTTATTTGGATACTTTCTGAATTACAGAGTTCTTGATGCCTTTTTCTTCCAAGGCTTTCTGTATTTGAACTATTTCTTCCAAGGTTTTTACATTTCCGTAAGTATAGTAAAATAATCCGCTTACTTTCTCACGTTTGGTGTCTTTCAGGGATTTTAAGATGTAAGAATCGCTGGAAAGCTTGTCTTTCCCAACATACAGTTCGAGGGTATAATGTCCATTGCTTAGCGCCTGATCCGGGACAAACCCTACCGCATAGGCGTTTTTGAAACCTGCATCACGGGCTGTTTTCAGATTGGCATCCCGAATGGAGGCGAAATTGGAAACGCTGTAATAGTACTTGTAAATATTATTTTCTTTAATTGGAAGAATATAATTAAGCCCTTTGAAAATAGGATCTCCATAATTATACTTTATAGGAGTACTCATGAGCAAAATCCTGAAGTCATTTTTCAGGGGTTGTTCTTTTGGTTTTACCGTTTCTTTAGCAGCGATTTCACTGCCGCTTTTTTTGTCTCTCGCTTTTTTATAACTAAGGATTGCATTGTAGATACTTTCAGCGGATTCATTTTGGCCTTTATCAGAAGCCAAGTATTGTGCTTCATCATAATTACTCACAAATCCAAGCTCTATTAATACAGAAGGCATAGCATTCATCCGGAGAACGTGCAGATTTTGTTGTTTCACTCCCCGGGAAAACCGCTTGTCCTTATTCACGAAATTATCTTCTACCATTCCGCCAAAAACAAGGCTGCTTTCCAGGTATTTGCTTTGCTGAAGTTTCAATGCAATCAGAGATTCAGGAGAAGTGGGATCATAAGAGGCAAATGTAGCTCTGTCCTGCGCATCCAGAAAAATCACATCATTTTCTGCTTTAGCGACTTCCAAATTGGTTTTGTTTTGGTCCGGGCCTTGTACGAAAGTTTCGGTTCCGTAAGGCGCAGTTTTATGACTGGCGTTTACATGTACGGAAATGAAAAGATCCGCTTTACTTCTGTTGGCTAGATTGGTTCTCTCTGTTAATGAAGGGTATACATCTGTTTTACGGGTGTAAATTACTTTGAAGTCTTTATCTCTTTCCAGCATTCTTCCGATTTTTAATACTACCGAAAGGGTGATGTCTTTTTCTGCAATATATCCTAAGCCGTCATACTTTCTTGCAGCACCGTGATCATTACCGCCGTGTCCCGCATCCAAGACGATCGTGAATTTTTTCTGTGCTGTTATAAAAGGAAATATAAAGAGGCAAAAAAGGAAAAAATATTTTTTAGAACAAAATCTCGTTATCATCTTCAAATCTTAAAAATTATTTTAATTTTGGCATCTGAAACAGAAAAATAACAGAAAATCAAAACCGGCTTCAAAAGTATATTACATATTTTAATTATCCTAATTTTTAACAATTTTTTAGCACAGCTTAACGCTCAAAATTTGTCTGAAAATAAGGTGGTTAATGATACCGTTCGCACTGCAGATACACTACGTATTCAACAGGAACAGTTGGATGATATTGTACGTACCAAAGCGGACAGCGAAAGGACAGATTTTCATAATAATATGAAAATGACCTATCTGAATAAAAATGCCCAGGTTCGGTATCAAGATATGCAGATTGATGCAGATTATATTCGTATCGACTGGAGCCGGAATGAAATTTACGCCCGCGGGGAAGTGGATTCTACCGGAAGAATCATTGGCACTGCAGTGGCAACACAAGGGGGAAAGCCTTACGAATACAGAGATTTTCAATATAATTTTAAAACCCGCCAAGCTATTGCTTATAACGCACGAACCGAAGAAAGCGAAGGAGTAATTGTGGCCCAGAAAACCAAAAAATATAATGATTCTGTTTTCTTCATGAGAAGAGGACTTTATACTACAGATGAATATTTTCTGGCGAAAAAAGACTCGTTGGCAGATTACCATCTTTTGGCTCCGAATATTAAACTTATCAAAGGAAGACAGTCTTCACAAGTGGTTACAGGCCCGATTCAAATGTATGTGGAACAAGTTCCCACACCGCTTATCTTGCCATTTGCCATTCTTCCTTTTTCCGATAAACGTTCTGCGGGAATTCTGATTCCAAGTTTTGGTGAACGCCAAGATGTGGGTTTTTTCTTTAATAATTTTGGATATTATCAACCTATTGGTGAACATTTTGACCTAAAAATTATGGCGGATTTCTATACGAAAGGAAGTTGGAATCTGCGCCCTCAGATGAATTATATCAAGAAATACCGTTATTCCGGAAACTTTGCTGCCGATATTGGCTCTACAATCAGAGGAATTCAGGGGCTGGATGATTATAGTAAAACCAATACCTACAGCCTTTCATGGACACACAGTCAGGATACGAAGGCGAACCCGCTACTGAATTTCAGTGCTTCTGTGAATCTGGTAAGTTCCCAGTTTTATAATAATACCATCAATAATAATTATATTTTCAATCAGAATGTCCTTAACAGTCAGCAGAACTCCAGCATCAGCGTTACAAAAAGGTTCCTGACGCTTCCTATTACCATTACAGGCTCCGCAAGGTATGCACAGAACTTCGCAACCGGGCAAGGTGATATGAGGCTTCCGGAGCTGAATGTTGCGGTGAATCAGTTTTACCTTTTCAAACCCAAAACCGGAGTCAGGCAAGGATTATTGGAAAATATTACCGTGAATACCGGATTTAATGTTAATAACTTTGTGACCACCAATGAAGGTGAAATATTCACCGATGCGATGTGGAAAAAAATGCAGACAGGTTTGAAAAATAATATAGCTTTGGGTACTAATACTACAATAGCCAAATATTTCACTTTCTCGCTGGGCGCAAATATTGACAACGCACTTACTACCAAAACAATCACCAAACGCTATAATCCTATCACCAACCGTGTGGATAATATCACATACAATAATATTGCGGGATATTCTACATTTTCTACGAATACCAGCCTTCAGACTACCTTGTACGGAACCAAAATTTTCAAAGCGGGATCTAAAATTCAAGGGATCAGGCATATGGTCACGCCGAGTGTTGGATTTACCTATTCGCCGGATTTCGGGAAGCCTTCTTTCGGTTATTTTAATAATTATTATGATGCTGTAGGTGCGCTGACGCCGTATTCCATTTTTGAGGGAGGAATCATTGGTTCGCCAACTTCCGGAATGGTAGGTGCAGTTAATTTTAATATCGGGAATAATCTCGAGATAAAAGTGGCTTCTAAAAATGATTCTACCGGAGTGAAGAAAATTAAAATTTTTGAATCGCTCAACATCAGTGGAAATTATAATTTCGCAGCACCCAACCACCGCTGGTCTCTGATTACCCTCAATGGACAATCCTCTTTTTTTGACAATAAATTGAGCCTCAATTCCAGCCTTACGATTGATCCTTATCAGATCCTTTTCCTTCCGGACGAGAACAGAAACTTTCGTACTGAAAATTTCGGACATTTTAGTGTTCAGGGTTTCAATCTGCAGTTGTCTTATCCGTTGAGTGAAGCTATTTTTGGCGAAAAAGAAGAACTTTCGGAAAAATATAAAATGAAAGGTGAAATTCGGAATGAGAATTATTATTTTGATGATGATTATTACGCGAGATTTCATCAGCCATGGACACTGAACATCAATGCCAATTATGCTTATACGAGAACCCAAACACAGTTCGGGAACAAAGTGGCTTCCGTTGGTTTAGACGGCAGTATTGCACTAACTCCGTATTGGAATATTAACGGCAGCACCCATTATGATATTATGACCAAAGAGCTGGCCTATACGCGCATCGGGATTTCCAGAGATCAGCGCAGTTTCACCATCAATTTTAATTGGGTTCCTTTCGGGCAATACAAAGTGTATGATTTTTTTATTGGCATCAAAGCCAACATCCTGAGCGATGCACTGAAATACGAAGACCGAAGTTTTACACAGCCTAATGCGCCTTTTTAATTTGAAACGAACAAGTCTGTATTCATTATTAGTTTTATCTTTGCAAATTCAATAGAATTAAGATTATGAAAAAAATAATTTCTACACCACACGCACCTGCTGCTATCGGGCCTTATTCTCAGGCAAATTTGGCGAAGGGTATTCTTTATGTTTCAGGACAAATTCCTGCTGATCCAGAAACAGGAAAACTGATGGAAGGTATAGAAGATTCCACACATCAGGTGATGAAAAACTTAAAAGCTATCTTGGAAGAAGCCGGAATGAGTTTTAAAAATGTAGTGAAAGCCACTATTTTTCTTAAAAATATGGATGATTTTGCGGTGATGAACGGGATTTATGCATCGTATCTGGAGGAAGGAAGTTATCCGGCCCGGGAAACTGTTCAGGTGTCCTGCCTTCCGAAAAATGTAGATGTTGAAATTTCAATGATCGCCCATCAGTAATTAATGAACTTCCTTCGCAATACATTTGCAGTTATTTTAGGACTTGCAGCAGCATTGCTCATCATAACCCTTGGAATCCGTATGAATCCGAGGTGGATTACCTTTGATGAATATCTGCCATTTGAAAACTGGGGAACATTTCTCAGAAGTGTAGAAGATGACGGCAGCTTTTTTGGTTTTCTGCTTATTTTCACGGGTATAGGCTCCGTCGTAGGCGGCGTGATTACTGCAATAATTGTTAAATATGCAAAGGTGGCGTATGCGATATTAATCGGTTTTATTCTGCTTTTTATTGCGATGCTGGATGTTATCATTTTCCCTTATCATCCTACTTTTTACAAGATCAGTATTTTTCTTACCTTTTTCCCGTTTGCTTGGTTTGGAGGTAAAATAGTTGAGGTTTTGTATGAACGAAACAAAAGCAAGAAGAAAAACAGTATTTCAAAAACAAAAAACGCTTCAGAATAACTGAAGCGTTTTTTTGAATGATTTTTTAAAGTTTAATTTGGCATTGCGAACCCTTTGGTGTAGATTCTTCCAAACTCATCCACAAATTTGATCTGTACATTTCCTTTATGATTTTTAAGGATATTTTCAATTTCCTTCTGTGAGTTAACCGGTTTTCCGTTGACTTCAATTACGATATAATTATCCACAACACCTATTCTCGCCATTTCTCCACCGCTGACTACGTTTTTCGTTACCACACCGCTGGTTAATCCGTAATCGGTTTTGAAACGGTCGCTCAAAGGTTCAAATTCTGCGCCTATTTTTTCGGTAACTGTCAGGTCTGCGCGGGTTCTGGCAGTGGTATTTCCTTTTAAATCTTTCAGTGTAACTCTGGCATTATTTTCTTTTCCGTTTCGGAGATAAGTCACTGTTACCAGATCGCCCGGCCTTTTGCTTCCGATAGCAAAGGAAAGATCTCCAAAACTCGAAATATTGGTGTTGTCGACTTTCGTAATGATATCGCCTACTCGAATTCCTGCATCCTGAGCACCACTATTATCGCTGACAGCTGTTACATAAATACCGGGTCCGGCTTTTAAATTTGTTTTATTTTCTCTGTTATAAGCCGCAATATGTTGATCATTGGAAAGATCAAGAGAACTGACCCCTAAAAATCCTCTCTGTACCAAACCGAATTTCTTAATGTCTTCCACTATTTTTCTTGCAAGATTGGATGGAACTGCAAATCCGTATCCTTGATAATATCCGCTTGTGGAAGCGATAGCTGAATTAATTCCAATCAGATCTCCGTTCAGATTTACTAAAGCTCCTCCGGAATTTCCTCTGTTAATGGCAGCATCTGTTTGTATGAAACTTTCAATAGGATTCGTAGCATCACCCTGACTTCCCAAGATCCCAATTCCTCTTCCGGTAGCAGAAATAATTCCTGCAGTTACTGTGGAGTTCAAACCTAACGGGTTTCCAACTGCGATAGCCCATTGTCCAACCTGAACATTATCCGAATTGGCAAAATTCAAATAAGGCAATCCTTTTTCTTCTATTTTTAGTAAAGAAATATCCGTATTAGGATCGGTTCCTACCAAAGTGGCGATATAACTTTTTTTATTGTTGAGAACTACTTCCAATTTATTAGCTCCAGCTACGACGTGATTGTTAGAAATAATATATCCATCCGGAGAAATGATGACACCGGAACCCATTCCTGAGGGTATATTATCGGGGCGTTGTTGTTGCTGTCTTTGGCTTCTTCGTGGATCACCAAAAAACCACTCGAAAATATCCTGTTCTGAACTTCTTCCTGCGTTTCTATTTTGATAATTTTTTATCGTTACTACCGCAGGAACAGTCATTTTGGAAGCTTTCACGAAATCATCACTCATTGCGACGGAATTCATGGAGGCAAATGAGGCATTATCGCCAGTTTTTGTGAAATAAGAGAAATCTCCATTTCCGGTTTCAGTGCTTACATATTTAATAGCTCCGAAGGTAGTTGCACCTGAAAGCACACCTACCACTACATAAGGTAGTAATTTTTTCATTGTATTTTTCATCTATAGTTCTTTTTTACTTGTATCTGAAACAAATTTAATGCTAAATAAGTACGCTTCAAAACCGATTCGTTTCATTTTTAACTTAACTTTAACAATATCGAAAGAAATTAACAGTTTTTTTGTTATATTATGAAGAGAATATATAGAATCTGTCGAAGATACTGTCAAATTGTCGCACTCTTGCTAAATGTCTAAGGATTTTGACCTCAGTTAAATATCTTATCTTTGCACAAATTTTTTCATTTAGAATGACAAATACAGGAAAAATAGAATTGATGTCTCCGGCCGGAGATTTTACATCTCTTCAGGCAGCAATTGATAATGGTGCAGATTCAGTATATTTTGGTGTAGAACAGCTCAATATGCGCGCCAGAGCTACTATGAATTTCACTATAGATGATCTTCCAGAAATCTCCAGACGATGCAAAGAGAAAGGTGTCAGAAGCTATCTTACATTGAATACCATTATTTACGATCACGATCTTTCGATTATTAAAACACTATTGGATAAAGCCAAATCGGCAGACTTAACCGCTGTGATAGCGATGGATCAGGCCGTTATTGCTTATGCCAGACAAATCGGGATGGAAATTCATATTTCTACCCAGATTAATATTACCAATATCGAAACGGTGAAATTCTATGCCATGTTTGCCGATACGATGGTGATGAGCCGCGAGCTGAGCATTAGCCAGATCAGAAAAATTTGTGATCAGATTGAGAAAGAACAGATAAAAGGGCCGTCTGGAAATCTTGTGGAAATAGAGATCTTCGGTCACGGCGCATTGTGTATGGCGGTTTCAGGGAAATGCTATCTGAGTTTGCATTCTCATAATTCTTCCGCTAACAGAGGGGCTTGCAAACAAAATTGCAGAAAAAAATACACCGTCATTGATCAGGAATCCGGTTTTGAAATTGAACTGGATAATGAATATATGATGTCGCCAAAAGATCTTTGTACTATAGGATTTTTGGATGAAATCTCAGACGCTGGTGTGAAAGTTTTGAAAATTGAAGGACGCGGAAGAGCTCCGGAATATGTGGCAACTGTTACCCAATGTTATCGGGAAGCTATAGATGCTATCAATGACGGAACTTTCAGCCAAGAGAAAGTAGAAGGATGGATGAAGCGACTGGAAGCAGTTTATAACAGAGGTTTTTGGAGTGGATACTATCTTGGGCAGGAATTGGGAGAGTGGTCACCGAACTCCGGTTCTAATGCTACTCAAAAGAAAATTTATATTGGAAAAGGAAGACATTTTTATCCGAAAGCAAATATTGCAGAATTCTTAATAGAAGCTTATGATTTGAACGTCGGCGATAAAATTCTGATTCAAGGGCCTACAACAGGTTCGCAGGAAATGACGATTGATGAAATGAGAGTTGATGAAAAACCAGAAGCCAGCAAAGCATCGAAATCCGACGTTATTACTTTTAAAACAGCATTCAGAGTAAGGCCATCAGATAAATTATATAAAATTGTTCCTGCTTGATTGTGAGCTTTTTAAGGATTTAATATGATCATTATAACGCTACAGCGCGATAAATGTATTGGATGTAATTATTGTGCGGAATTTGCTCCGGATTATTTTCGTATGTCAAAAAAAGACGGAAAATCAGTTTTGCTTCGATCAGCGGAAAAGAGAGGATTTTATACGTTGAAAACACCGGTATCTACAGCAATGGAGCCTTGTGAGAAAGCTGCGAAAGCGTGTCCGGTTAAAATTATTTCAGTAAAGGAAGTTTAAAATGACGAAAAAGGAGTTGCGAAAAAAATATCTTCAAGAAAGAAAAAAAATGTCGGAAATGGAAATCCGTACGTTATCAGAACAAATATTTGACAATTTCCAGTCTGAGTTTCCGGTTTTGACAGGCCAGAAGATTCATGTTTTTATGACGATTTCAAAATTGAATGAAATAGAAACAGATGCGTTCATTGCGCATTTCTGGACTAATGGTGCGCAAGTTTTCGTTCCTAAAATGATTGATAACCAGCTGATAGCAGTGGAATATAACAGGGAAACAAAGATGGAAACCAACTCGTGGGGAATTTCGGAACCTTCAAGTAATGTAGATTCGGGGATTAAAGATTTTGATTACATTATCACCCCTTTGTTATATTGTGACAATACCGGCAACAGGGTAGGATACGGAAAAGGATACTACGATCGCTTTTTTTTCGGAATTTCCGAAACCTGTCTTAAGGTCGGCTTGTCATTCTTCCAGCCGCAGGAAATTATTGAAGATGTTTCCGACTGGGATACTCGCCTAGATCATCTGGTGACGCCTGAAACAATACTGTCGTTCAGAGGTTTTTGATAAAAATTAAGAAAGAAAAACTTGAATTCTTTTTTAAACTGAATTTCCGCAGGAATCAAAATATATTGCGCTTCTCGCTCATAGTTGCCTATCGACCGTTTATTTTTGTCAAAATATTCAACATTAAACTTCGCAAAATTCAAGGTGTCATTCCGGAAATACCGTTCTTTTACTTCAAATGAATTGATATTCACATTGCTTACCTGCAAACTGTCGAGTTCGGTAAGAAGATTTCTCACTGTTGTAGAATCCGGTTTATGAAAATATCCCAAAATCTGCTTATACAAAGCATCATCAATATCAGTATCTTTATTCCCGGAGTTGTATAAAATGGAAAGTTCCAACACTTCCCGCACTTTTTGCTTCGTGATTTTATTGATGGCTTGCGCACTGTCCATTTTGTTGGTAGGATAACTTGTCTTGTTCGAGTTGTATTTCACCTGTTCCAGAGACAGATTTTGATCCTCTTTTTTACATCCTGTAAGCAATACAACGAAGAAAAGCAGCGACAATATTTTATGGATTTTCATCATCTTCTGTAATTTTAAATTTTATGGAGACTATTTTCCCTTTATCTGTCTTCATTTCAATGACAGAAAGGTTTTTGAGGGAAGTAGTGGGGGTTGTAACCAAAGAAATATATTTTTGTTTGTCTAAAGTTTCTATTCCATAAATATCACTGTCAAACACCTGATAAATAACGGCTTGATCACTGATTCTGTTTTCCAGTTCTCTCCGTTTCTGCTTGATTAATAATGAAGATTCTTCAGGATTCCCCAGAATAGATTTTTTTGAAAAATAATCTACGGCCATTTTATAGTCGTCCGGTTTCAGTTCTATATTTTCCTCCTGTGGTGCATTCTCAAGGCTTCTGTTCACTTCCACATTTTCGTGTAGTGGAGAAGAAATCAGCATTCGGAGCGATTCATCTTTGGTAGTGTAGTGAAAACATTCTCCGGGTTTTATTCTGTAATAAAGAGGAGATTCATTCTCTTTAAATACTTTTATCTCCAGCATATTCTGGATCGGAGCGTTTCTGTCAGCATCATAAAAGCAATAAGAGTAAGTCGTGTCGAAAATTTTGCTTTGCCAAAGGAAGATCACGGCGATGATGGCTGCCACTCCTGTGGTAATTCCTAAAATAAAGTTCTTTAACGATTTTTTCAATGGTTTTTGTTCAGAAGTATCATAGGTTTCCAAAAAAATGCTTTTGTCGCTAACATTTTGATTATCAGGAGTGCTTATTTGTATATCACTCTTTATTGCTTCTTTTATATACGGTTTTTCAGCTATAGCTGTATCAATTGAAATTCTTTCCGTTTCGTCAGCTTCCTCTGGATTAAATTCAGTTTGTTCCTCAGTTTCTTTTAGAATTTCATCCGCAAAAAGATGGTTCTTTTTAAAGTCGTACCAAGAAGCGTAACCTGCATAAATACTCAGTAAATTAAGCATATCAATGCGAGGAACCTTAGTAACAGGTTTGTTTTTAAAATAAGTATAAAACGACTTTTCGCTAATATTTCCTTTAGCAAATTTTCTTAAATCTTCCTGAAAATAAATAATGTCAATCCCCTTCCATTTTGAAATATCATCATGCGAAGGAGTGTGACTCTTTAAATATTGAGCTTGTACCTCAGTTTTCAGTTGCTCAAAATGTAAAATCTCCAGATCTGCCAATTGTAAGATATATGTATATTGAGTTGATTATCAGTAATGGTAGTTTGTAAATCACTTTTACAAATGTATTACAATTAATTTTCTAAAACAAATTACAATGTTGCGATACCTTTGTCATGTTCAAAATGCTGAACGATATCAAACCAACAAAATAATAAATACAATGAATAAATCAATATTAATCGCTGGTGCTCTTGTTATAGCCATGGTGTCTTGCAAAAAATCTGAAACTGTTGCTACTTCTTCAGAAGATTCCGCAGCAATTTCAATGATTGATTCCGCAGCAATAATTACAGACTCTGCCGCATCTGTTGTGGATTCCGCTGCTACTGCTTCAGTAGATGCAGCCGCCGATGCCGCTGCTGCTACTTCCGTCGCTGCTGCCAATGCTGCAAAAGAAGCTTCAGAAAATGCTGCTGAAGCTGCAAAAGGTGCTGCCAACGCTGCTGCCGATGCAACAAAAGAAGCAGCTGAAGCAGCAAAAAAATAAAGATTTTAAAAATCTTAAAATAAAAGTGAACAAAAAAATAAATATTAACTACTTTTGCACTCGCAAAAAAACAATTAAAACAAATTGAATATTATGAAAAAGTCATTATTTGTAGCAGGTATCGCTGCTTTAGCTCTTGTAGCTTGTAAAAAAACTGAAACTGTAGACACTACTTCTGCTGATTCTATGGATGTAGAAGTTATGGATTCTTCTGCTGTAATCGTTGACGATTCTGCAGTTATCGTAACTGATTCTGCTACTATCGTAACTGATTCTGCTACTGTTGAAGTAAACTAATTTTTACGTAGTAAAAAACAAGAGGCTGGTTTCTTAGAAATCCGCCTCTTTTTTTATGCCCAAAATCGAACGTAAACTAAACTATTTGGTTTTTTGTTTCATGATTTCATAACAGGTAATCGCAACGGCGTTACTGAGGTTTAAAGAATCAATAGTTCCGGACATCGGAATTAACATGTTTTCGCCTTTCCCAACCCAAAATTCTGAAAGACCCGAATGCTCCGTACCAAACAAAACGGCAGATTTAGAATTAAAATTCCTTTGATATATCGGTTGCGAATGTGAATCCATCATTGTAGTGAAGATTTGGTAATCGTTTTCTTTAAGATAACTATAAAGTTCTTCATTGCTGGTCTGGATGAAATTCATTCCGAAAATGCAACCGACACTTGATCGGATCACGTTGGGATTATAGAAATCCACTTTCGCATCGGTTACTATTATTGCATCAATTCCGAATGCTTCGCAACTCCGCATAATTGCTCCTAAATTGCCTGGTTTTTCTACACTTTCCAGTATAATTATAGAAGAAGTTTCGTCTGAAATAAAATCTTTTAAAGTTTTCTCTTTTATTTTATAAATACCTATAATCCCTTCAGAAGTTCCGCGATAAGCGATCTTTTCGTAAATTTTCTCTGATATAGAATGAATTTTACCTGAAATTTCTTCTCCATCATAAATGGTTTCAGCAATAAAGAATTCCAAAGGTTCAAAACCAAACTGCAAAGCCCGCGAGTTTTCCTGCTTTCCTTCCACTACAAAAACACCATTTTTTTTTCTGAATCTGTTGTCTGTAATGAGGCGGTTCAGGTATTTTATTTTTTCATTCTGAAGGCTTTCAATCATCGTTTTTCTCATTTTCATCATGATCCGGAAATTCAGTATGGAAATCTTCGCCAGCACGCTCAAGCAGAGCTTCTGGAAGATATTTTTTTGTAGAAGCACCCAGTTGTTTGAGTCTTTGCGCACTTCCTACAAGATTTCCCCGGCCTGAAGAAAGTTTTTTCATCGCGTTTTCATAATCGCCTTTGGCATCGTCCATTTTCTTCCCGATTTTCAGAAGATCTGCAACAAAACCATCAAATTTATCGTACAATGCTCCGGCTTGTCTTGCGATTTCTTCTGCATTTTTATTTTGATCTGCTCTTTTCCACACATCGGAAATCAATTTCAAGTAAGCAATAAGATTGGTCGGACTCAGCATGATAACGTGTTTCTGGTAAGCATAATTCCAAAGTTGTGAATC
Source organism: Chryseobacterium lacus (assembly GCF_003336205.1). GTDB lineage: Bacteria > Bacteroidota > Bacteroidia > Flavobacteriales > Weeksellaceae > Chryseobacterium_A > Chryseobacterium_A lacus. Next base: position 262,841 of record NZ_QPIE01000001.1, on the reverse strand, counting down.
ATTTTGTACTGCTGTGAGAAATGCAGGCTCTATCGGGATAAACATAATGGTGAAGTCCAAAGATTCTTTTAAATTATCGTAACGTTTCAGGGCAAGTGCGTCAATATGTTTTTTTACGGCAGCGATGTGTAATGCGAGATTCTGCTGACGAGTTTCTTCATTTTCCGCACTTATCATTCGCTCATAAGCGTTTAATGAAACTTTAGAATCAATAACTACCATTTGATTTCCCGGAAGTTTCAGAACAAAATCCGGCCTCTGATTTTCTCCGTTTTCGGTTTTAATATTCATTTGGGCAAAATATTCCCGATCTTTGGAAAGCCCGGAATCTTCCAGAATTCTTTCCAATATCATCTCTCCCCAGTCGCCCTGAGTTTTCGTCTGACCTTTTAATGCGGTCGCCAGATTATTGGCTTCCATACTTATTTTGTTGGTTTGTTCCATCATGAGTTTGATGGTAGTATTGAGAGAAAACCTTTCGCGCGTTTCATTTTCATAAACTTCATTGACGCGTTTTTTGAAACTTTCGAGGTTTTCTCCCAACGGTTTCAGAAGGGTATCCAGATTTTCCTTATTTGCATCAGTGAATTTTTTGGATTTTTCCTCGAAGAGTTCGTTGGCAATATTTTTAAATTCGTTTTTTGCAGCTTCCTGAAGTTTTATAATTTCATCTTTCTGATTTTCCAGAAGCTTTTTCAGATTTTCATTTTGTGCAGAAAGCTCTGATTTCAGTTCGCTGAGGCGCAGTTTCTCATTCAGCAAATTTTCGATTTCGCTTGCTTGTTTCTTATTTATTTCGGTCTGCCGTATGATTTGCTCATTCTGATTTTCATTCACAGCATTGATGCGGGCTAGATTGTGTTGCACTTCCTTCAGTATTTCGGATTGCTGGTTGTTTCGTTCCTTTTCCTGTAGAATCATTTTTTCCAATTCATCTTTTTTAAGCTGAAAGTTTTGCAAATCCGCTTCGCTTCGAATAAAATTTTGATGAACCTCGTCATATTTTTTCCGGGGAACATTTCCCGATTTTAAGGCGAAGTACACAATCGCAGTTCCGGCTATAATGCCAAGAAGAAGGCCGATGAGTAATGAGGTGATTTCCATGTTTCAAAAATACAAAGAAGATTCTATTTTGAAGAAAGGAATTTTAAATATGAGAGTATTCAGATAATGAAAACCTGATTTTTAAGCAAAAAAAATCGCCCTTGATAGAGAGCGATATGGGATAGGGAATTATTTCCCTAGATAAGAATTGTACATCCAGACTTCTTTTTCCTGTTGGGTAATGTAGTCACTCATTTGAGAGTTGGTTCCTTCGTCGCCGATTTCCTCGGATATATCAAGAAGTTCCCGTTGAAGATCGATCACGATTTTAAATGAAGCTAAAATATTCTCTACAGCTTTTGTGGCATCACTTACTTCTTTGCTTTCGGGAATTGAGGAAACCGTCAGATAATCGGAATAATTGTGATTCGGGGTTGCTCCAAGGGTCAGAATGCGTTCTGCAATTTCATCAATTTTAAGAACTAAATCGTTATATAATTCTTCAAATTTCGGGTGAAGCGTAAAAAATTGGTCTCCTTTAATGTTCCAATGTACGCCTCTGGTATTTTGGTAAAACAAGGAATAATTTGCTAACAGTACATTCAGTTTTTCTGCAATTTCTTTTGTTTTGGACTCTTTCAGTCCAATAATAGCGGTGTTTTTCATAAGATTTGATTTGAACCATTTAATGCAAAATCTGTACCTCTTGCCAAATTGTCAGAGGAGCGGTTCCATTAAGGATTATATCCATTAGTTTTAGAAAAGCATTTATATTTGTGAACTTTATGAAGAAATATTTATTATTCTTTTTCCTCGCTTTTACTATAACAGTTGCGTTTTATTATGTATTAGGTTGGTCTCAACTCCCGGAAGGCCACGGATATGTATATCCTATAGATGATGCGTATATCCATCTGGCTATTTCAAAGAATTTTGCTGAATACGGCGTTTGGTCGGTCAACACCACCGGATTTGACAGTTCTTCATCATCCATTCTTTATACACTTTTATTGGCTTTTTGTTTTAAGGTTTTTGGTAACTGGGATTATTACCCGATGCTCATTAATTTACTTTTTGGTTACGCTACCGTCTATATGATTTGGCGTTATTTCAAAGAATTTTATGGAACTCGAGAAATGAAATGGGTTCTTTTTCTGTTTCTGCCTTTCACGCTGTTGTATGCTATGGTGATATTTGGAATGGAACACGTTATCCATATGTTTCTCACGGTATGTGCGCTGTATGGGATACGGAAAAACGAGGAGCGTGAATTTTCCGGACGATATTTTGGTAACCTTTTGTTGCTGGTTTTCCTTTTGGGGATGGTAAGGTTTGAGAGTATGTTTTTCACCGTTACATTGGCTTTTGTTTTGGTTTTGAGAAGAAAATGGAGTCAAGGTTTTGCGGTGGTAGCGGCCGGTTTTCTACCCATTTTATTATTTGGATGGGTGGCTGTTGAGAATGGCGGATTATTTTTCCCCAATTCAGTGATGGTGAAAGGGAGTTATCCTGCCGAAGGCGGTTTAATTGCCAGTTTGTGGATGATTTTGAAGAAGGGAATTTTCCTGAATTTTAGTTTTTACAAATATTTATTTTTCCCCTTGATCATTGTTGGTTTTTTAATTTTTAAACCTCCTTTCTCGCTTAAAAAAACGATTACCCTTCGAACCCCTGAAATTGTAATTTTTCTTACAGCCCTTTTTCAGGCGTGTTTTGCAATGATAGAATACAGATACGAAAGTTATTTGATGATCTCCTTATTGCTTTTAGTGGTTCCTGTAACTTCTCAGTTACAAAAAAGGCAGCTTTTCAGCAATTTCAGAAATGTGATCCTCTTTTGTAGTTTCTTCGGAATGATTTTAATTTCGGCTTACCGGTTTTATTATTTTCATAGAACACTGCAGTTCGCCCCTAAAAACATCCTAGAACAGCAGGTGGAAATGTCACGTTTTTTAAATAAGTATTACCAAGGAGAAAAAATTGTAGCGAATGATATTGGAGCCATTGCGTATTATGGAAATGTGCAGCTTTTAGATATTGTGGGACTTGGATCTACAGAAATTGCCTCAAAAGTTGTGGAGTTAAAAAACGTTCCTAAGAAGAAAAAAGAGGAAGCGATGCATCATTTTTTGAAAAATCATATCAGGAATAGTGGATATAAAATTGCCGTGGTTTATCCCGATTGGTTTCCTGACGGAGTTCCGGAGAACTGGATTCCTGTTGCTACATGGACGATTTCCCAAAATCGGAGTGCAGCCCGGGATACAGTTGTCTTCTACGCTTTGAATAAAAATGAAGTGGGAAAGCTACAGAAAAGCCTTCGAAAGTTTAACCTGTCGCCGGAAGTCAATCAAAATTTCCTGATAAAGAACTAATATTTGGACATAAACCCCTGAGCTATTTAGAAATAATTAGTATTGTTCGTTTGTCAGTTTGAAAATATTTCTTACTTTTGCACCCTAAAATAAAAAGCAATTAAATGCCTACTATTCAACAATTAGTTAGAAAAGGAAGAGCCACGCTTGCCAAGAAGAGCAAATCGGCTGCCCTTGAATCCTGTCCACAAAGACGAGGTGTGTGTACGAGAGTATATACTACCACGCCGAAGAAACCAAATTCTGCACTTAGAAAAGTTGCAAGAGTTAGGCTTTCTAACGGTAAAGAAGTCAATGCCTACATCCCGGGCGAAGGACACAATCTTCAGGAGCACTCGATAGTATTGGTACGTGGAGGAAGGGTGAAAGACCTACCGGGAGTACGTTATCATATTGTAAGAGGAGCCTTAGACACCGCTGGTGTAAATGGAAGAACGCAGAGAAGATCCAAGTACGGAGCCAAAAGGCCTAAGCCAGGACAAGCTGCACCAACAGGTAAGAAAAAGTAATCATTAAATGTAAAGGAACAAGACAATGAGAAAAACGAAAGCGAAAAAAAGACCGTTGTTACCGGATCCAAAGTTTAATGATCAACTGGTAACAAGATTTGTAAATAACCTGATGCTAGATGGTAAAAAATCTATCGCATTCAAAATTTTCTACGATGCATTGGATATTGTAGAATCTAAGAAAGGAGAAACCGAAAAAACTTCCTTAGAAATCTGGAAAGATGCCCTTACCAACGTAATGCCACACGTAGAAGTACGTTCACGCAGAATCGGTGGTGCTAACTTCCAGATCCCAATGCCTATTCGTGCTGATAGAAAAATCTCTATGGCAATGAAATGGCTCATCAAATATTCAAAAGCAAGAAATGATAAGTCCATGGCTTTGAAATTAGCTTCTGAAATTATCGCTGCTTCAAGAGAAGAAGGAGCTGCTTACAAGAAAAAATCGGATACTCATAAAATGGCAGAAGCTAACAAAGCATTCTCGCACTTTAAATTCTAATCTGAAATGGCAAGAGATCTTAAGCTTACAAGAAATATTGGTATTGCGGCACACATTGATGCCGGTAAAACTACCACAACAGAAAGAATTTTATTTTATTCCGGTAAAAACCACAAAATGGGGGAAACTCATGAAGGTGGTGCTACAACAGACTGGATGGAGCAGGAAGCTGAAAGAGGAATTACCATTACTTCTGCAGCAGTAACTGTAGATTGGAAGTTCCCTACAGAACAAGGAAAACCTCTTCCGGACGCGAAGGATTATCATTTTAATATTATCGATACACCGGGTCACGTTGACTTTACTGTAGAGGTAAACAGATCTTTAAGAGTTCTTGACGGTCTTGTATTCCTTTTCTCGGCAGTAGATGGTGTTGAACCTCAATCTGAAACCAACTGGAGACTTGCGGATAATTACAAAGTTCCAAGAATGGGATTTGTAAACAAAATGGACAGACAGGGAGCAGATTTCCTGAATGTTTGTAAGCAGGTAAAAGAAATGTTGGGTTCCAATGCAGTTCCTATCGTATTGCCGATTGGCGAGGAAGCCGACTTCAAAGGAGTGGTGGATCTGGTAAAAAACCGCGCCATTGTTTGGCATGATGATAATTATGGATCCACATTCGATATTGTTGATATACCAGCAGAAATGGCTGACGAAGTAAAACAGTATAGAGGACAATTAATTGAAGAAATCGCAGCCTATGATGAAAACCTTCTAGAGAAATATATGGAGGATGAAAATTCCATTACAGAAGAAGAAATTCATACAGCTTTAAGAGCAGCAACTTTGGATATGAGTATCATTCCAATGACTTGTGGTTCTTCTTTTAAAAATAAAGGAGTTCAGTTTATGTTGGATGCTGTTTGTAGATACCTTCCATCTCCAGTAGATAAAGAAGCGATTGATGGAACAGATCCTAAAACTGACGAGCCAATCTCAAGAAAACCTTCAGTTTCTGAACCGTTTGCAGCATTAGCATTTAAGATTGCAACCGATCCATTCGTGGGACGTCTAGCTTTCTTCAGAGCTTACTCTGGGCGTTTAGATGCAGGTTCTTATGTTTTGAATACTAGATCGAACAACCGTGAAAGAATTTCCCGTATCTTCCAAATGCATGCAAATAAGCAGGAACCTATTGAATATATAGAGGCTGGAGATATTGGTGCAGCGGTAGGATTCAAGGATATTAAAACCGGAGATACCCTGTGTGACGAGAAAAATCCGATTGTTCTTGAATCAATGATTTTCCCGGATCCGGTAATTGGTATTGCTGTAGAACCTAAAACTAAGGCAGACCAGGATAAAATGGGTAACGCTTTGGCAAAGTTAGCTGAAGAAGATCCTACTTTCCAGGTAAAAACCGACGAAGCTTCCGGACAAACCATTATCTCCGGTATGGGTGAGCTTCACCTCGACATTATTGTTGACCGTATGAGAAGAGAGTTCAAAGTAGAAGTAAACCAGGGACAACCTCAGGTGGAATACAAAGAAGCTCTTACACAAACGGCTAACCACAGAGAAGTTTACAAAAAACAATCCGGTGGTAGAGGTAAATTTGCAGATATTGTATTTACTATCGGTCCCGCAGATGATGACAAACCAGGCCTTACTTTTGTAAATGAAATCAAAGGTGGTAATATTCCAAAAGAATTTATTCCTTCTGTAGAAAAAGGATTCAAAGAATCTATGAAAAACGGTCCTTTAGCAGGATTTGAAGTGGACTCAATGAAGATTGTTCTGAAAGACGGATCTTTCCATGCGGTAGACTCCGATCAGCTTTCCTTCGAACTTGCTGCCAAAATGGGATTCAGAGAATCAGGAAAAGCAGCCAAGGCTGTTATCATGGAACCTATTATGAAACTGGAAGTGGTAACTCCTGAAGAATATATGGGAGACATCGTAGGCGACCTGAACAGAAGAAGAGGTACCGTAAACGGAATGGATGATAGAAACAATGCAAAAGTCATTAAGGCATTTGTTCCGCTATCTGAAATGTTCGGTTATGTAACTTCTCTTAGAACACTGTCTTCCGGAAGAGCAACTTCTTCTATGGAATTTGAAAAATACGAACCTGCTCCGCAGAGTGTTGCTGAAGAGGTAATCGCTAAAGCAAGAGGTTAATTTTAAAAATTAGATTAAAATGTCACAAAGAATCAGAATAAAATTGAAGTCTTACGATTACAACTTGGTGGATAAATCTGCAGAGAAAATCGTAAAAACAGTAAAAGCTACAGGTGCAGTAGTAAACGGGCCCATCCCTTTGCCTACCAACAAGAGAATCTTCACGGTGTTGAGATCTCCTCACGTTAATAAGAAAGCAAGAGAACAGTTCCAACTTTCAGCTCACAAAAGGCTGATGGACATCTATTCTTCTTCTTCCAAAACTGTGGATGCGCTGATGAAACTTGAACTCCCTTCCGGAGTTGACGTAGAAATTAAAGTGTGATTTTGGCGGCTTGCTTTTAGCCTATCGCTAATTGCTTTTAGCCAAAAGCTTACATTTGCTATGATAATGAAATCCGTTCCCGAAAAGGGGGCGGATTTTTTGTTTTTGTTTCCATATTTATCGGGCCTTACATACTTTTCCGAAAAAAATATGATTTAAATCATACACAATGACTATTTAGAATAATTAAAAATAGTAAATTTGCTGTCGTTAATTAAATAAACGATGAGAAGAACGGTATCCATTTCCTTTATTATTCTGGGCGCATGTTTTGTAGACGCTCAGGTTTCCCACAACTCCCCAAAAATTCAACAGATAGAAGAAGTAGAACTCTTTGGTGAAAAGAACAAACAGCCGGAAGGTCTGGAAGTCATTACCAGACTGCCACTGAAAACGAGAGATCAGATCCAGAGTATTTCGATAGTTTCCCACAAAGTGATCGAGGATCTTGGCGGACTTACGGTAACCGATGTTGCGAAAAATATCCCCGGAGTTACGCAGTTTGGCAGCTATGGCGGCGTAAAGGAAAGCATGTCAATCCGTGGATATCGCGGCGTTCCTGTTCTCAAAAACGGCGTGATGATGGATTCCGATTTCAGAACCGGTTCCATGATGACCGATATGCAGGGCGTGGAAAGTATTCAGGTAATTAAAGGTTCAGCAGCGGTTACGCAGGGAATCGGCGATGGATTGGGCTCTCCTGGCGGCGTTATCAATATTGTTACTAAAACACCCCGGTTTATTAATCAAACCACCGTAGGTTTCCGCTACGGAAGCTGGGATTTTTATCGTCCGACTCTTGACTTTCAAAAAGTTTTGGATAAGAATAAGCAGTTCGCAGTACGTCTGAACGCAGCTTATCAAAACAATAATTCGTTTCGTAAGCACGTTTCTACCGACAGAATTTATGTAAACCCTTCTGTTGCTTTCCGTCCGGATCAGCATACAGATATCGTCGTAGAAATGGATTATATGAAGAATAATACCACTCCCGACAGAGGAACCGTGAATCTAGCCGCGGGAGATACCAATGCCTTATATGAAATGCCGAAAGGCAAATTCCTCGGATTTGCTACTGATAACGCGGAAATTACCACCTATAATTTTTCTACTACTGCGGTAAGAAGATTGAATGATAAATTTAAAATCCGGGCGGCGTATATCAATTCAAGTTATGAGAATACGCTTATCGGAGCTTCTATTGGAGCAGGAAGTGCAGCAACAGGTTATGCCGAAAGAGCACGAACATTGGCGAAATCTGATCGGGAAGACAAAAATCAAGTTTTACAGTTTGATTTTATCGGACAGGAAGTGCAAACCGGATTTTTAAAACACACTTTCCAACTCGGTTTCGATTGGAAACAAACTGAAGTTTCTACTGTTTCGTATCAAGCAAAATATGTAGATGATATAAATGTGTTGCAGGATATTAGCAATGTCGTTCCTTCTCATATTGACCGAATCCATTTTGATTTGGCCGTAACTAATCCTTTTGTAAATACGCTTGCTCCTACTTTTGGGCTCATGGCTCAGGATGTAATTACTTTCAACAAATATGTAAAAGCACATCTGGGAATTCGGTACAGTCATCTTAATGGAAATTCGGAAGGTAAAAGCGAAGCATGGAATCCTTCTTTGGGGCTGATGATTTCTCCGGTGGAAAATGTAAACGTTTTTGGATCTTATACCACTACCACAGCATTACGATCTGCTAATAATCCGTTGATGGATGGCGGAACTGTAGGCCCTTCTACTTCCACACAATGGGAAACGGGGGTGAAATCCGATTGGTTCGATCAAAAGTTGAGATTTAATATTACACTCTTTGATATTCTGGCGGACAATCTTTCTTATTCCGTTTTGAACAGTCAGGGAAATGCAACGGGCTTTTTCGGTTTAGCGGGTGAGCTGAGAAGGAGAGGAGCTGAAGTGGAGTTGATCGGAAGAATTCTTCCCAATCTTCAGGTGATGGCAGGTTGGGCTTATATTGATGCGCAATACCACGACAGCCCTGCTTTTGTGGAAGGTTCAGCACCGTTGAACACACCGAAAAATACTGCAAATGCCTGGATCAACTATAAATTTAGTGAAGGAATCCTGAATGGTTTTGATCTTGGAGCAGGAGTGTATTACGTTGGTGAAAGGCCTGTGGATGATTTTACAAAAAAAACCTTTAATAACGGACACGAGTTGGCAGTAAAGCCGGGAGTGCAACCGTTCATGATGCAGGAATATACCACCGTAGATGCGCAGGCAGGATATACTTTCAGCAATGGTTTAGGAGTGCGGGTTTTCCTGAATAATATTTTCGATTCCGTAGGCTATAATTCGTATTTCCGTGGCGGATATATTGATCAGATTCAACCGAGAAATTTTGCAGCACAAATTAATTATAAATTTTAAAAACATTATACAATGAATATCAAAGCAATTTTAATGGTCATCGTGGCATTGGCAATCATGTCATGTTCAGGAAAGAAAAAAAGGGGAATTGATTTCGCAGAATTCAAGAAAGAAGTCACGCTGACTCCCGAACAGGAAAAAAACTTTGACGAAATTACGGCCAAATACAAAAAACAACAGGAGCAGAATTATGAAGCAGCCAAAGCACAGGGCGGACAGATGGATCGCGTTGCTTTAGGAATTAAAAACGAAGAGCTTCGAGCGCAGCAATCCTTGGAAATGGGTAGTGTTCTGAAAGCAGACCAGTTGGTTAAATTCAATGAATTTGTGGAGAAAAACTCCAGAAAAAGACCAAGATATACCAACGAACTTTTGGAAAAAATAAGAACAGAAGCACAGCTGACCAACGAACAATTTACCATGCTGAATGCTTCCAATGATGCTTTCGAAAAAGCCTTCAACGATGCTCATGATATTTACCACGGAAATACAGATCTTGCCCGGGAATACTGGAATAAGTTTGATGTGCAGAGGAAAGAAGCCATGAAAACATCGCTTTATCCGGAGCAGTATGAAAAGTTTCTGGAATTGGTGAAAGATCAGCAGTTCAAAGGAAGAGAATAAATATTGATTTCAATTTTGTGAAGCATTAAGACAACCCGTTTGTTTTAATGCTTCCATTTTATAGCTATTTTTAAAAAATGTCCCGTTTCAGAAAAACACTCCTGCGAAAAAGAAGAAAAAAGGAATCCCTGTTTAAATATATCATGGGAGTTCTGCATCTTTGGTTCGGGCTGCTTTCCGGACTAATCATCGTGGTAGTATGCTTGTCCGGGTGTTTGTATGCTTTTAAAAATCAGTTCACCGATTTGCTGAACAAAGAGAAAGTTTTTGTAAAAGCAACAGAAACGCCTAAGAAAACCCCCGCCGAAATTCAGATAAATCTTGAAAGAGAAGGAAAAAATCTCACAGGATTAACCATTTCCAATGATCCGAAACGAAGTTATGTAGTCACTTATCAGAAAGATAATTCGGATGTGGCAACGTACTATGATCCATATACAGGAAAAGAACTGGGGATGGGCGACACGAATTTGAATCAGTTTTTTGAAGTGGTTCTCGATATTCACCGGAATCTGATGATGGGTGAAGTGGGAAGGCAGATCAACGGGGTGGCAATACTGATGTTCTGTGTCTTGCTGCTTTCGGGTTTGGTGCTGTGGATTCCCAAAAAGTGGAAATATTGGAAACAGGCTTTCACGGTGAAGTTCTCAGGGAAATTTCAGCGCATCAATTATGATCTGCACAATACCATGGGTTTTTACGCCTTTATTTTGCTTTTTTTTATGGCAGTGACGGGTTTGTATGTTACCTATCCCTGGATGAAAAATGGACTCATCGTTTCTCTGGGCGGAGATTCTATTTCAGGAGTTTCTCAGGAAAATCAGGAAAGCAATTCTGCTTTTGATGCTATTTTCAGTGATATGCTGAACCGGCAAAATGAGAAAGCTGAACTGAAAGAAGAACCTTCCGCTTCTCTGGAAACCATTCTTCAGAATGCAGATCAGGTTCTTCCTTATGAGGCCGTAACCACCATAGAATTTCCCAATAAAGACAATCCGAGGTTTGTGATTTCTAAGATTAATACCAACAACTGGCTGGGCGCAATGCTTCCGGATCAGATTACGCTGGACAAAACCGGAGTGGTAAAATCTAAGGATTTGTTTTGGGAGAAACCTTTGCATCAGCAGTTTACCACTTTAGTAAAACCCCTGCACACGGGCGAAATATTAGGCTTGAAAAGCATCATTCTGTATTTCATTGTCTGCTTTATCGGTTTTTCACTTCCGGTGACAGGTTTCATTTTCTGGTTCAATAAATTCCGAAAGGCGAAATAGAAGATTGATTTGAAATTAAATTTAAAACTTCATTCATTTGAAGTTTTTTTATTTACTGGTAATAAGTTCTCAAAAGCTTAGCGCATAATGCAAACTTAACCTAAAAATATATTGTTTTGTTTGCACATTGTTTATTTTAGCATTAGCTTTACGATTCACTTTACATATTATAAAATATGAAAAATTTTATTTTCCTTATTAAATTCGAGTCACAATTTTTATGAGGAATTTAAAATGGGAGTAAATACAAATTGCACGGGAAGCTCAGTAACTTATGAATTAGGAAGTTACTCCGAAGCTGAATGGTTTACAATTACCAGTGGAACTACAGTATATACCTTTATTAATATCTATTAGAATGAAAGCTCTGTTAAGAATCGGCGTTTTTTTAGTAGTTGCCCAGTATTTCACTGCGCAAAATTTCCCTTATGAAAGGGAATGGGAAATTACGGACAACATATTGTGATAACAGGAAATCAGTACGGAACGGACAATATTTCAACAGAAGGAGCTTTCTTAACAACTCCGTATAATACTCTTTCTTCTTTTTCCAATATGTTTTTTGCAGGTTTTAATACAAATGGTGAAAGAGAGTTCTGTTCTTATTATGGAGGTATAAGCACCACAACTAGTGAAATAAATCCTTATTTAGACAATGACGGTTCTCTCTATTTATGGGGAACAACCAATTCTAGTACAGATATTGCTACAAGCAATGGTTATTATAGTACTATGACAAATCCGTCGTTAAATCAGCCTTTTGGATATGTCGCTAAGTTTAATTTAAAAACCATGAATACCAGTGAAGCAGATCTCTCAAAAGATCTGGTGTTGTACAATAATCCCAATAGCAGGAATTTTCATTTGGCGGGAAGTGTGCTTCAGAAACTGCAATGCTATCTAAAAATATACGACGCTTCCGGAAGGGTGGTTTTTCAGCAAAAATTAACCAAAGACAGTCGACAGATTTTTAATCTGGAGCATCAGTTAACGAAAGGCAACTATTTTTTGGAAGTTTCAGCAGAATCAAATGGTAAAATAAAAACCTTTAAAATGATCGTGAAATAAAGGCTTTTATTTCTGCATTATTTTTAAAACTTCAGTACATCGCTGAAGTTTTTTTATGAATTCCTAATTTTTTTTAAGTCGCTGTTTGTCAGTTCAAAAAATATTCATAAATTTGCACACTCTTTTTAGGGGAGAAGTGTGCCTAATGTAGATATAGAAATCGCTTCGAAACCGTGAAAGAAATAAAGTGAAACAACATTTATAAAGTAAATAATGTCAGGTATTATTGGAAAAAAAATCGGTATGACCTCTTTGTTTGACGAGAATGGGAAAAATATTCCCTGCACCGTTATTCAAGCAGGGCCATGCTCGGTTTTACAGGTCAGAACCGTAGAAAACGACGGCTATGTAGGCTTTCAGTTGGGTTTCGATGACAAGAGTGAAAAGAACGTTGGTAAAGCGTTAGCCGGCCATTTCAAAAAGGCTGGTTCTGCTCCTAAAGCTAAATTGGTAGAATTCCACCACGGGTTCGATCATTTGAAAGTAGGAGATGAAGTGAAAGTAAATCTGTTCTCGGAAGGAGAATATGTGGATGTAACAGGAACTTCAAAAGGTAAAGGATTCCAGGGAGTAGTGAAAAGACACAACTTCGGTGGAGTAATGCAGGCAACTCACGGACAGCACAACAGACTGAGAGCTCCGGGCTCCATTGGTGCAGGTTCCGACCCTTCAAGAGTATTCAAAGGGATGAGAATGGCAGGAAGAATGGGTGGTAAGCAAGTTACTGTTCAGAACCTTGAAGTTTTAAAAGTAGATGAAGAACAAAATCTTTTAGTAGTAAAAGGGGCTGTTCCGGGAGCTAAAAATTCTTATGTAATTATCAGAAGATGGAACTAGTAGTATATAATATATCTGGAAAAGAAACCGGGAGAAAAGTAACGCTTGATGAATCCGTATTCGGAATCGAGCCAAACCAGCACGCGGTTTACTTAGAAGTGAAACAGTATCTGGCTGCACAAAGACAGGGAACTCATAAATCGAAAGAAAGAAACGAAATTGTTGGTTCTACAAAGAAACTTAAGAAGCAAAAAGGTTCAGGATCTGCAAGATACGGGGATATTAAGTCGCCAGTATTCAAAGGTGGAGGTAGAGTGTTCGGCCCGAAACCAAGAGATTACAGATTCAAACTGAACAAAGCGCTTAAAAGATTGGCTAAAAAATCTGTGCTTTCTCAGAAAATGAAAGATAATTCGATCAAAGTTTTGGAATCATTCTCTTTTGATGCGCCGAAAACGAAAGAATTTATCAACCTGAATAATGCATTAGGTTTCGAAGGTAAAAAATCATTGTATGTTTTATCTGAAGCGAATAAAAATGTATACCTGTCCTCCAGAAATTTACCTAAAACAAAAGTGTTGACTTATAATGAGATCAGCTCTTATGATTTGGTACATGCTGGTGAAATCGTATTCATTGAAGATGCTATCGAAAAATTCACAGAAATTTTAAAGAAATAAATCATGTCAGTTATTATTAAGCCAGTAATTTCAGAAAAAGCAAACTACCTAACTGAGCTCAGAAGTGCTTATTCTTTCTTGGTAAACCCAAAGGCGAATAAAATCCAGATCAAAACTGCGGTAGAAGAAGCTTACGGTGTAAAAGTAGCAGACGTCAGAACCATGATTTATGCTCCTAAGGTTTCTTCGAAGTATACTAAAAAAGGACTTCAGGTGGGAAAAACTAACAAACTGAAAAAAGCCGTTATTACCCTTGCAGAAGGAGAAGTACTCGACGTGTTTTCAGTATAATCAGAATTTAGTAAATAATATAAACAATAGTAATGTCTGTTAGAAAATTAAAACCTATCACCCCGGGACAGAGATTCAGAGTTGTAAACAACTTTGAGGAAATTACTACCAACAAACCAGAGAAATCTCTAACCGTTGGTATTAGTAAGTCAGGTGGACGTAACCAAACTGGTAAAATGACCATGCGTTACACCGGAGGTGGACACAAAAAGAAATACAGAATTATCGACTTCAAGAGAAACAAGTTTGACGTTGAAGCTACCGTAAAATCTGTAGAATACGATCCGAACAGAACGGCATTTATCGCACTTCTTGAGTATGCGGACGGAGAAAAAAGATACATCATCGCTCCTAATGGAATCAAAGTAGACCAGAAAGTAATTTCTTCTGAATCCGCCGAGCCTAACGTTGGAAACGCCATGAAATTGAAAAATGTTCCTTTGGGAACAGTGATCTCATGTATCGAATTGAGACCTGGGCAAGGTGCCATTATGGCAAGAAGCGCAGGATCTTCCGCTCAGTTAACTTCCAGAGATGGTAAATACGCCATTGTAAGACTGCCTTCAGGAGAATCCAGAATGATTCTTACAGAATGTATCGCTATGATAGGTTCTGTATCCAATTCAGACCATCAGCTTACGGTATCCGGAAAAGCGGGTAGAAGCAGATGGCTGGGAAGAAGACCAAGAACAAGGCCAGTAGCTATGAACCCTGTCGATCACCCAATGGGTGGTGGTGAAGGGCGCTCTTCAGGAGGACACCCAAGATCCAGAAACGGAAAACCCGCCAAAGGATATAAAACAAGAAAGAAAAATAAAGCATCGAACCGTTACATCGTATCTAAAAGAAAATAATTATGGCAAGATCACTTAAAAAAGGACCTTTCATTCATCATACTTTAGATAAGAAGGTTCAGGCAAATATAGAGTCTAATAAAAAGACAGTAATTAAAACTTGGTCCAGAGCATCCATGATCTCTCCGGACTTCGTAGGGCAAACCATCGCAGTACACAACGGGAAATCCTTTATCCCGGTTTATGTTACTGAAAATATGGTAGGACACAAATTAGGCGAATTTTCTCCGACAAGATCTTTCAGAGGTCACGGTGGTAACAAAAATAAAGGAAGCAGATAATCATGGGATCAAGAAAAAGAGAAAGTGCATTAGCACGTAAACTAGCAAAGCAGGATGTAGCCAAAGCGTTACATAATGACTGCCCTTCTTCGCCAAGAAAAATGAGATTAGTAGCAGATATCATTAGAGGAGTAGAAGTAGATAAAGCATTGTATATCCTTAAATATTCTAAAAAGGATGCTTCTAATAAATTAGAGAAAGTACTTCTTTCTGCGATGGCTAACTGGCAATTGAAGAATGAAGGTGCGGATATCGAAGAAGCCAACTTAATCGTAAAAGAAATTATGGTTGATAGTGCAAGACAATTGAAGAGACTGAGACCGGCACCGCAAGGAAGAGGTTACAGAATCAGAAAAAGATCCAACCACATCACTTTAATCTTAGGAACTAAAGATAATAAATAATCAAGGTATGGGACAGAAGACAAATCCAATTGGTAACAGATTAGGTATCATCAGAGGATGGGATTCTAACTGGTATGGTGGTAACGATTATGGAGACAGAATCGCAGAAGACTACAAGATCAGAAGATACCTTGAGGCAAGATTATCTAAAGGTGGAGTTTCAAGAATTTATATTGAAAGAACACTGAAACTAGTAACCGTAACCATCACTACAGCAAGACCAGGACTCATCATCGGGAAAGGCGGGCAGGAAGTTGATAAACTGAAAGAAGAGCTGAAAAAACTTACAGGTAAGGATGTTCAGATCAATATCTTCGAAATCAAAAGGCCTGAACTGGATGCCGTATTAGTGGCAGACAGCATTGCAAGACAGATCGAAAATAGAATTTCCTATAGAAGAGCTGTGAAAATGGCCATTGCTTCCACGATGAGAATGGGTGCAGAAGGCATCAAAGTAATGATTTCAGGACGATTGAATGGAGCTGAAATGGCAAGAAGCGAATCTTTCAAAGAAGGAAGAATTCCATTATCTACCTTCAGAGCAGATATCGATTATCATATCGGTGAAGCCCAGACACAATATGGAAAACTTGGTGTGAAAGTTTGGATCATGAAAGGTGAAGTGTACGGAAAAAGAGAACTTACACCCCTAGTAGGACAGCAGCAGAAGAAATCACATGGAGGAGGAAGAGAAAGAAGAGATGACAGAGGCGATAGAAGACCAAGAAGAAATAATAACAACTAAAATCTTAGATAGTAAATTTTAAGTTTTAAATTACCGTTACTTTTTTAAAATCTGAAATCTAAAATCTGAAATCTAGCATCTAAATTTAAGAAAATGTTACAACCAAGAAGAACCAAATTCCGTAAAGTTCATAAGATGAAGATGAAGGGAAATGCGCAGAGAGGAGCACAACTCGCGTATGGAACTTTCGGAATTAAAGCCATTGACGGAGCGTGGATCACCGCAAGACAAATCGAAGCTGCGCGTATTGCCGCTACGAGATATATGAAAAGAGAAGGGCAACTGTGGATTAAAATTTTCCCGGATAAGCCGATTACCAAAAAACCAGCCGAAGTAAGGATGGGTAAAGGTAAAGGTGCCGTGGAATATTGGGTATCTGTAGTGAAGCCTGGTAAAATTATGTTCGAAGTAGGAGGCGTTCCTCATGACGTTGCCAAAGAAGCACTCCGCCTTGCTGCACAGAAATTACCCGTAGTCACTAAGTTTATCGTCGCTAACGATTTTGTAAAACCTCAATAAATCTTTGAATTATGAAAAATGCTGATATCAAGAAATTGAACGCAGGTGACTTACAGAACAAACTTACTGAACTGAAAGCGGAATACCTCAAAACAAAATTAGCGCACAGAATCAGTCCTGTAGAAAACCCAATCCAAATCAGAGATTTGAGAAGAACCATCGCAAGATTGGAAACAGAACTAAGCGCAAAACAACAATAATTCATTTTTACAATGGAAAGAAATTTAAGAAAAGAAAGAATCGGAGTGGTTTCCAGCAACAAAATGGAAAAAACTATTGTTGTAAGCGAAACGATGAGAATGAAACACCCGATGTACGGTAAATTCGTATTGAAGACGAAAAAATATACCGCACACGACGAGAACAACGAGTGCAACGAAGGCGATACGGTCCTGATTCAGGAAACAAGGCCTTTAAGCAAAAATAAAAGATGGAGATTAGTAAGAATCATTGAAAAAGCTAAGTAATGTTACAAACAGAATCAAGATTAAAAGTAGCTGATAATACCGGAGCAAAAGAAGTTTTGGTAATCAGAGTTCTGGGAGGTACCAGAAGAAGATATGCTTCCGTTGGTGATAAAATCGTAGTGACGATCAAGGATTCTACACCGCAAGGAAATGCTAAGAAAGGGCAAGTTTCTAAAGCCGTAGTAATAAGAACAAAAAAAGCAATCCGCAGAAAAGATGGATCTTACATCAAGTTCGACGATAACGCTTGCGTTCTTCTGAATGCTGCCGGAGAAATGAGAGGAACCCGTGTTTTCGGCCCTGTTGCACGTGAACTGAGAGACAAGGAATATATGAAAGTGATTTCATTAGCTCCCGAAGTACTTTAATTTTTTAAAATTTTAAGACAATGACAAAAGTTAAAATTAAAAGAGGCGATAACGTAATCGTTACCACCGGAAAAAATAAAGGTAGCAAAGGAGAAGTTCTGGAAGTCATCAGAAAAGAAGGAAAAGACCCCAGAGTAATTGTAGCAGGTGTAAACATCGTGAAAAGACACGTAAAACCATCTGCATCTAACCCTCAGGGTGGAATTGTAGAAAAAGAAGCTTCTATCCATGTTTCTAACGTGGCTTTAATGGATAAAAACGGAAAAGCAACCAAAACAGGAACCAAAATAGAAGGTGATAAAAAAGTAAGAGTTGCCAAAACAACCGGTGAAACTTTATAATTGTAAATGACAATGGAATTTATAGCAAGACCTAAAAAAATATATAAAGAGAAAATTGTTCCTGCAATGATGGAAGAATTTGGGTACAAATCTGTAATGCAGGTTCCCAGATTGGAAAAAATCGTTGTATCTCAAGGTTTGGGAGCTGCTACTGCCGATAAAAAAATCGTAGATTATGCAGTGGAAGAATTGACAGCCATCACCGGACAAAAAGCAGTAGGAACTATTTCCAAGAAAGACGAAGCTGCTTTCAAACTCAGAAAAGGAATGCCTGTAGGTGCAAGAGTTACCCTAAGAGCCGACAGAATGTACGAGTTCTTAGACAGATTGACTTCCTCGGCACTTCCAAGAATCAGAGATTTCTCAGGAATTAAAGCAGACGGTTTCGACGGAAGAGGAAACTATAACCTCGGTATTACTGAGCAGATTATTTTCCCTGAAATCGTGATCGATAAAGTGAAAAAAATCCAGGGAATGGACATTACTTTTGTAACATCAGCTAAAACTGATAAGGAAGCAAAAGCATTATTAACACATTACGGTTTACCATTTAAAAAGAACTAAGAATGGCTAAAGAATCAATGAAAGCGCGCGAGCGCAAAAGAGAAGCAATGGTTGCTAAGTATGCTGAGAAAAGAAAAGCTTTGAAAGAAGCCGGAGATTACGAAGCATTACAAAAACTACCAAAAAACGCTTCACCAGTTAGGCTACATAACAGATGTAAACTAACAGGAAGACCAAGAGGTTACATGAGAACATTCGGTCTTTCCAGAGTAACTTTCAGAGAAATGGCCAATGCAGGCCTGATCCCGGGAGTGAAAAAAGCAAGTTGGTAACAATTTAGAACAATCGAGATCATCAAGTTGATTACAGATAAAAGAAAAAAGAATAAAGAGGAAAGATAAGTCTTGTTCTTGGATCTTGGTTCTTTTCAAAACTGATGATCATTAACCAATAACAACAAAAAAGAAAAATGGTAACAGATCCAATTTCAGATTTCCTAACCAGAGTAAGGAACGCACAAAGCGCAGGCCACAAGGTGGTGGACATTCCTGCATCGAAAATCAAAAAGGAGATTACTAAAATTTTGTTTGATCAGGGTTATATCACAAACTACAAGTTTGAGGACAACGCTGTTCAGGGGAATATAAAAATCGCTTTGAAGTATGACAAACTAACCGGGAAACCAGCTATTAAGTCCATCCAGAGAGCCTCCAGGCCGGGATTGAGATATTATGCAGGTTCTACAGAGCTTCCAAGAGTTCTGAACGGTTTAGGTATCGCTGTTATCTCTACATCCAAAGGCGTGATGACAGGGAAGCAGGCGAAAAATGAAAATGTGGGCGGTGAAGTAATCTGCTATGTTTATTAATTTTTTAAAATAAGGAAAATGTCAAGAATTGGTAAAGCAATTATAACGATTCCTGCAGGAGTTACTGTTACCGAAAAAGACGGTATCGTAACCGTGAAGGGCCCGAAAGGAGAACTCTCACAGGAAATGACTGCCGGAATTACTTTAGAACAAAACGATGGCGAACTTACTTTTAGCCGCCCATCTGAGTCTAAGCAACATAAAGCACTACACGGATTATACAGATCACTAGTCAACAACATGATTGTGGGTGTATCCGAAGGTTTCGAAAAGAAACTAGAATTGGTAGGGGTAGGTTACAGAGCATCACATTCCGGACAAAAACTGGAGTTGGCCCTAGGATTCTCCCATGGTATCGTTCTGGAACTTCCTAGCGAAGTGAAAGTAGATACATTGACTGAAAAAGGTAAAAGTCCAATTATTACTTTGTCTTCGCACGACAAACAACTTCTGGGAATGGTGTCTGCAAAAATCAGATCATTCAGAAAACCTGAACCATACAAAGGAAAAGGGGTGAGATTCGTAGGAGAAATCGTGAGAAGAAAAGCTGGTAAATCTGCTTAATAAATTTTAAGAAAATGGCACTAAATAAAGTACAAAAAAGAATCAGGATCAAAAGAAGAGTTAGAGGAAAAATTTCTGGCTCTGCTGAACTGCCAAGATTATCTGTATACAAAAGTAATAAGGAAATTTACGCTCAGTTGATCGACGACAAAGAAGGTAAAACCCTTGCTTCAGCCTCTTCCAGAGCGCTTAACGCAACAGGTAGCAAAGTAGAAATCTCTGCAGAAGTGGGTAAAGCTATCGCTGAAAAAGCCAAGGCTGCAGGAATTGAAAATATAGTGTTCGACAGAAACGGTTTCGTATATCACGGCAGAGTGAAAGCTCTTGCTGAAGGGGCGAGAGAAGGCGGACTAAAATTCTAATCATAAAATTTCGGATAACAATGTTAGGACTAGATAATATCGAAAAAGTAAAACCGGGAGGATTAGAACTTAAAGATCGTCTCGTAGCTGTAAACAGAGTAACAAAAGTAACTAAAGGTGGCCGTGCATTCGGATTTTCTGCAATAGTAGTTGTAGGAGACGAAGCAGGAGTTATCGGTTACGGACTGGGAAAATCTAAAGAAGTTGCAACCGCCATATCCAAAGCGGTAGAAGATGCAAAGAAAAATTTAGTTAAAATTCCTATTACTAAGCACGGAACCATCTATCACGAAAGCGCCGCAAGATTTGGCGGGGCAGATATATTCATGAGACCAGCGTCTCACGGTACCGGGGTAATCGCAGGTAATACTGTGCGTATTGTAGTAGAATCGGCAGGAATCAAAGACATTCTTACAAAATCCAAAGGATCTTCTAACCCACATAACATGGTGAAAGCTACTTTCAAAGCGTTATTGGATATTAGAACTCCTGAAGAAATTGCAAGAATGAGAGGTGTATCATTAGATAAAGTATTCAAACACTAAAAGTTTTAAGACAAATGGCAACAATTAAAGTAAAACAGGTAAGAAGTGCTATTGGTAGAACTCAAGCGCAAAAGAGAACTCTCGAAGCTTTAGGTTTGAAAAAACTACACCAGGTAGTAGAGCACGAAACTACGCCTTCCATCTTAGGAATGGTAGCAGCAGTAAGACACTTAGTAGAAGTTCAGGAAAACTAATTAAATTAAACAAAATGAAGTTAAACAGTATGCAGCCGGCAACAGGTTCTACGCACAATTCCAAAAGAATTGGAAGAGGACAGGGAAGCGGAAAAGGAGGTACTTCAACCAAAGGGCACAAAGGCCAGAAATCCAGAAGCGGTTATTCTCAGAAAATCGGTTTTGAAGGAGGACAAATGCCATTGCAAAGAAGACTTCCAAAGTTCGGTTTTAATAATGTGAATAGAAAAGAATTTAGAGGGATTAATCTGGATACCATCCAAAATTTAATCGATACTAAAGATATCAAAGGCGATATTACAAAAGAAGTATTGATGGAAAATGGTTTGGTAACTAAAAATGACCTTGTGAAAATTATGGGCAGAGGAGAATTGAAATCAAGTGTTTCCATCTCTGCAGATAAATTCACCAAATCTGCTGAAGAACTTATTTCTAAAGCAGGAGGTAAAGCAATCACTCTATAATTATTGAAATGAAAGGATTTATACAAACACTCAAAAACATTTGGAGTCTTAAGGAACTTAGAGAAAAAATCCTCTTTACCTTAGGGATGATCCTGGTGTATAGATTCGCAACATTTATTTCCCTACCTGCGATCAACCTTTCGGAAGTGGGAGATTTATTAGAGAACTACAAAAATCAAGGTGGAAACAACCAAGGAGCTGGGCTTCTTGGTTTGCTTTCCTCTTTTACAGGAGGTGCATTTGCTAATGCATCCATTATGGCTTTAGGAATTATGCCCTACATTTCAGCTTCCATTATCGTACAGCTAATGGGGATGGCTATTCCTTATTTGCAGAAATTGCAGAAGGACGGGGAATCCGGAAGAAATACACTGAACCAGATTACAAGGTGGCTTACCATTGCCGTTTGTCTTGTACAGGCACCCAGTTATCTTACTTCCATTACCACCATGTTCCTTCCGTATGCACAGTTTTCACAGGCTTATTATGTAGAACCCAACTCAATCATGTTCTGGTTACCCAGCATCGTGATTTTGGTAGCAGGTTCTGTATTCGCAATGTGGCTGGGTGAAAAAATTACTGACAAAGGTATCGGAAACGGGATCTCTATCCTCATTATGGTGGGGATTTTGGCAGGACTTCCACAGGCTTTTGTACAGGAATATGTAACGCAAACGGGTGCTGGAGGTGCAGGAGCTATCATGATTCTTATTGAAATTCTGTTCTGGATGTTTGTAGTCTTGTTGGCTATTATTCTCTCTGTCGCAGTCAGAAAAATACCGATTCAATATGTAAGCCGTGCGCAGGCAAGAGGTGGTGTGAATAAAAATCTGATGCAGGGAGCCAGACAGTGGATTCCACTAAAGGTGAATGCAGCGGGTGTAATGCCAATCATCTTTGCACAGGCTTTAATGTTTGTACCAGGCCTTCTCACCAAGGTGGATGACAGCAATACTTTTTTTGCAGGATTCCAAAATGTATTCAGCTGGCAGTACAATGTATTATTTGGATTATTGATTATTATATTTACCTTCTTCTATACGGCCATTACCATTCCTGTAAATCAGATGGCGGATGACCTGAAGAGAAATGGAGGATTGATTCCTAAAATCAGACCCGGTAAAGAAACCGCTGATTATCTGGATGATATTTTATCAAAAATCACTTTGCCCGGTTCAATATTTTTAGCTATTTTTGCAGTCCTTCCGGCACTAGTGTATGGATGGTTGGTTGAAACTCAGAATTTTGCCCTATTTTTCGGGGGAACTTCGTTGTTGATTATGGTGGGGGTAACATTAGATACCGTTCAGCAAATCAACACTTATCTGTTGAATCATCATTACGACGGTCTCATGCAGTCTAAACTGTCCAGAACAACGAATCAAAGTTAATGGCAAAACAAAAACATATTGAACAGGATGGCGTAATCGTGGAATCACTTTCCAACGCCATGTTTCGTGTAGAATTGGAAAATGGGCATGTCCTTATTGCCCATATTTCTGGTAAAATGAGAATGCATTACATCAAGCTTCTCCCTGGTGATAAAGTTAAACTTGAAATGTCTCCCTATGATTTATCAAAGGGAAGAATCACGTTCAGATACTAACCGTGTCTGGCGTTTGTAACTTTTTATAACAAGGGCAATTAGCCAAAAGCCAATTGCCTTAAGCATAAAGCACAATCAAATGAAATCGCGAGATTCCATTTGACCTTTGAAAAGACAATAAGAAAAACAAATGAAAGTTAGAGCATCTATTAAAAAAAGAAGTGCTGATTGCAAAATCGTTCGCAGAAAAGGCGTTCTGTTTGTAATCAACAAGAAAAACCCCAAATTTAAACAAAGACAAGGCTAAAATTAAATTATGGCGAGAATTTCCGGTATTGATTTACCAAAAAACAAAAGAGGCGTTATCGGCTTAACTTATATCTACGGAATTGGAAGAAGTACATCTTCTGAAATTCTGAAAGCTGCCGGTATTAGCGAAGACAAGAAAGTCAACGAATGGAATGACGATGAATTGGCTGCCATCAGAAACTACATCACAGACAACATTAAAGTTGAAGGTGAACTGCGTTCTGAAGTGCAATTGAACATTAAGCGATTAATGGACATAGGATGCCAACGAGGAATACGTCACAGACTTGGATTACCTTTAAGAGGCCAAAGAACGAAAAACAATTCTAGAACCCGTAAAGGAAGAAGAAAAACTGTTGCTAACAAGAAAAAAGCAAGTAAATAATCGTTAGAATTATGGCAAAGCAAACTAAAGTAGTTAAAAAAAGAAAAGTAAAAGTAGAAGCTATCGGAGAAGCACATATCCAGGCATCTTTCAATAATATTATTATTTCTTTAACGAATAAAAACGGAGAAGTAATCTCTTGGGCATCAGCTGGTAAAATGGGATTCAGAGGTTCTAAAAAGAATACCCCTTTTGCTGCACAAATGGCAGCCGAAAATTGTGCTACAGTAGCGCATGAAGCAGGCTTGAGAAGAGTAAAGGTTTTTGTAAAAGGACCTGGTGCAGGTAGAGAATCTGCTATCAGAACCATTCACAACTCCGGAATAGAAGTAAGTGAAATCGTAGATGTGACTCCAATGCCTCACAACGGTTGTAGACCACCAAAAAGAAGAAGAGTATAATCTACAGGTTTAAATTTTAAATAATATGGCAAGATATATTGGACCAAAAACTAAGATTGCAAGAAAATTTGGTGTTGCAATCTTCGGAGATGACAAAAACTTCGAGAAAAGAAAAAACCAACCACCGGGACAACACGGCCTCAACAAAAGAAGAGGAGCTAAAAAATCAGAGTACGCAGTACAGCTGAACGAAAAGCAAAAAGCGAAATATACCTACGGAATTCTGGAGAAACAATTCGCCAATCTTTTTGAAAAAGCATCCAGAGCAAGTGGTGTTACTGGTGAAATCCTTTTGCAACTATGTGAATCCAGATTGGACAACGTAGTATATAGATTAGGATTTGCAAAAACCAGAGCAGGTGCCCGCCAATTGGTTTCTCACAGACATATTACCGTAAACGGCGAGCTGGTAAACATCCCGTCATATTTGCTGAAAGCTGGTGATGTAGTGGCTGTAAGACAAAAATCAAAATCCCTCGAAGTGGTAGCGGACGCCCTAGCTTCCAAATCCAACTACGAATGGTTGCAGTTCAACGATGAGAAAAAAGAAGGAACTTTCCTTTCTGCTCCTGAAAGAATTCAGATTCCTGAAGACATCAAGGAACAGCTTATCGTAGAACTTTACAACAAATAATAATTTTAAACAACCTTTGCTCAACCAATAATATGGCAATTTTACAATTCATAAAACCCGATAAAGTAATTCTTTTAAGTTCTGATGATTTCAAAGGCCAGTTCGAATTCAGGCCGCTGGAACCAGGTTTCGGACTTACTATCGGTAATGCTTTGAGAAGAGTATTACTTTCTTCTCTTGAAGGATATGCTATTTCTTCTATTAAAATAGAGGGTGTAGAGCACGAGTTTTCGACAATTCCAGGTATTATAGAAGATGTAACAGAAATTATTCTTAATCTGAAACAACTTCGCCTGAAAGCCACTGTAGAGCAACCAACCAATGAGCAGGTAACTGCTAAGATCACCGGAAAAACAGTTATCACTGCCGGAGATCTGGGGAAATTTATGAATGGCTTCGAGGTTTTAAATACGGATCTGGTAATCTGTAATCTTAATAAAGACGTTACTTTTGAAATAACTTTAGATATTGAACAGGGAAGAGGATATGTTCCTTCAGAACAGAATAAATCTAACAATGCTCCTATCGGAACTATTGCGATTGATTCCATCTTTACTCCGATCAAGAAAGTAAAGTATGCGATTGAAAACTATCGTGTTGAGCAAAAAACAGACTACGAGAAATTAATACTGGATATTGAAACTGATGGCTCTATTACTCCTCAGAATGCTTTAACAGAAGCTTCCAAGATTCTGATCTATCATTTCATGCTGTTCTCTGACGAAAGAATTACTCTGGAAACAGAAGCCGTGAAAGCATCCATCCAGTATGATGAAGAAACCCTCCACACCAGACAACTTCTCAAATCCAAACTTGCAGATATGGATCTCTCCGTAAGAGCTCTGAACTGCCTGAAAGCTGCGGAGGTAGAAACTCTGGGCGAACTGGTGGCCTATAGCAAGTCTGATCTCATGAAATTCAGGAATTTTGGTAAAAAATCTCTGACTGAATTAGAAGAATTAGTACACTCAAAAGGTCTTAACTTCGGTTATGACGTTGCCAAATATAAGTTAGACGCTGATAAATAATAAACAATGAGACACGGTAAAAAAATCAATCACTTAGGAAGAACTGCACCCCACAGAAAAGCAATGCTTTCTAATATGGCTTGTTCTCTAATTGAGCATAAAAGAATCAATACCACTGTTGCAAAAGCGAAAGCGCTGAGAGTATATATTGAACCTCTTTTAACTAAAGCTAAAGAAGATACAACACACAATAGAAGAACAGTTTTCTCTTACCTGCAAAGTAAAGAAACTGTTGCTGAACTTTTCAGAACTGTAGCTCCTAAGATTGCAGAAAGAAACGGTGGATATACAAGAATCATCAAAACCGGATTCAGAGCAGGCGATGCTGCTGATATGGCAATGATAGAACTTGTGGATTTCAACGAAATCTACAATCCGAATGAAGAGGAGAAAAAAGCAACCAGAAGAAGCAGAAGATCTGCTGCGCCTAAAAAAGAAGCAGTAGCTACTATGCCAACTGCTGCAGCCGCGGAAGCGGAAACTGCTGCAATGGAAGCTAAAACAGAAGTTGAAGAGCCACAAACTACAGCCGAAACAGAAGAACCAAACGCTGATGCTCCTGAAAATAAGGAGTAAGACAATTTAACATAATTATAAACGCCGCAAATATTTGCGGCGTTTTTTGTATAAAATCATACAAAAGGCGTATTGTTTATAAGATAAAAAGAATTAATTTTGCTAATGTTATGAAAAAAAATTCAAGTTAAAATTTATTAATGCTAAAAAAAACAAGACTATGAAACTTAAACTTATCGCGATTATCGCACTGTTGTCCGGTGCACTGATGTATTCTCAGAATTCAGAAGTTGATTCTTTAGACGAACTTACTCCGGAAATGGGCAAAAACATCATCAAAACGAATGTTACTGCCTATGCTTTCAGAAACATTAATCTTACTTATGAAAGAGTTATCAATAAGAAATTTTCTGTCAGCGCAACGTATACTTTTATTCCAAAAGGAAAGGTACCTTATGTTGAATCTTTTCTGAAAGGAGAAGATTTAGGAGACATCAAACATATTGATATGTCTTACAATTCATTTACCTTGGAACCCCGAATTTACTTGAATAAAAGAGGTTTTGGCAGAGGATTCTATCTTGCGCCTTATTACCGTTTTTCTAAAATTGATATGAGCAATTACCAGTATGAATTTACTACCGAGATTGTAGTTGGCGGAGTTCCGTTTGAACAAAAAATACCGGTTGATATGTCAGGAAATATTTCAGCCAATAGTTTTGGTTTGATGATTGGTAACCAATGGATTTTGGGAGCAAAACAAAACTGGGTAATTGACTTTTCAATTATCGGAGGCCATTACGGGTTTTCCAATGGAGATTTGGTTGCTTCCAGTAAAGGTCTGAAACTAAGTCCACAAGAGCAGGCTGATCTTCAGGAAGAATTAAATAAACTGGATGTTCCGTTGGTGAAAATTCATGCCACAGCCAATGAAAATGGTGCAACTGCCAAACTCGACGGACCATGGGCGGGACTCCGATTCGGATTGTCGGTAGGTTATCGATTTTAAGAAATCAAAATAAATAATAAAAGCCACCTTTTTTGAGTGGCTTTTTTGATGGATTTAAGGAGTTCCTGCTTTCTTCAGTTCAATAATATTATTTTCCTGAGTGATGGTGATTCGGTTGTCTTCCGAACGTACTACAATATCGTGAGTTTCATAAACAGCACCATAAGGCAGTTTTTCTTTTTCATTTGCGCGAATCGTTTTATTATTGCTCAAGATGCTGATGTAATTTCCGTCTTCTGCAGTACCGAAAGTTACGTTCGCATTAGTGCCGTCTTCCGCCACGTAACGGTGGGTTTCTTCCTGAACTTCCGGTGCAGCTTCCTGCAAAACTGCGGTGGTGGAATCTGAAGATTTATTTTTAATCACGCCGGAATTTCCGGATTCTTTCGTACAGCTTGCAATAAAGGCAAGAGATACAGCGAACACGATAACAGATTTTTTCATACTATTCATTTTGGATTATACTCTTCAAAAGTAAGAAAATTATCATGAAAATTTCAGGGCAAACCTGCCAATAAGCTTTAGTTTCAGCCAAATAATCATTAAATTTGCGAAACTTAGATAGTAGTTAAAAATTATTACAAACCAAAAACAACAATTTAAACATGAGTTACATTTCGTACGTTGAGGCAAGGCAGATTCTTGATTCCAGAGGAAATCCCACAGTAGAAGTAGATGTGTTCACCGAAAGCGGCGCAATGGGCCGTGCTGCCGTTCCTTCAGGTGCTTCTACAGGTGAGCATGAAGCTGTAGAACTGCGCGACGGCGGTTCAGATTATCTGGGAAAGGGAGTTTTAAAAGCAGTAGAAAATGTCCGTGAAATCATCGCTCCGGAACTTATTGGTCTCCCGGTTTTTGAACAAAATCTTATTGATCAGATCATGATTGATCTGGACAATACGGGAAATAAAGGAAACTTAGGAGCCAACGCGATTTTGGGCGTTTCACTTGCTGCTGCCAAAGCTGCTGCAACAGAACTCAGGCTTCCGCTTTACAAATATGTCGGCGGTGTCAATGCTAATACTTTGCCCGTTCCCATGATGAATGTTATCAACGGAGGTTCGCATTCCGATGCGCCTATCGCCTTTCAGGAATTTATGATTATGCCGGTAAAAGCAGAGTCTTTTTCTCACGCTTTAAGAAAAGGAACTGAAATTTTCCACAGCCTGAAATCTATTTTAAAGAGCAGAAATCTTTCTACCGCTGTAGGGGATGAAGGTGGTTTTGCACCAACTTTCAACGGGACAGAAGACGCGTTGGATACCCTGTTGCAGGCTATCGAAAAAGCAGGTTATACACCGGGTGATGATATTATGTTGGCCTTAGACTGTGCTGCTTCGGAATTTTACAAAGAAGGATCTTACGATTACAGAAAATTTGAAGGAGACAAAGGAGCACACAGAAGCAGGGAAGAACAGGTTTCTTATCTGGCGGAACTTTCCTCAAAATATCCAATTATTTCCATCGAAGACGGAATGCACGAAGACGACTGGGAAGGCTGGAAAATGCTGACCGATAAAATTGGAAAAAATGTACAACTCGTTGGCGACGATTTATTTGTTACCAATGTAGAAAGGCTTTCAAGAGGAATTAAAGAGGGTGTAGCGAACTCCATTCTTGTAAAAGTAAATCAGATTGGTTCACTTTCTGAAACCATGGCTGCGGTACAAATGGCACAGCATAACCGCTACACTTCTGTAATGTCCCACAGATCCGGCGAGACCGAAGATTCTACCATTGCAGACCTTGCCGTCGCGATGAATTGCGGACAGATCAAAACAGGTTCCGCTTCCCGTTCAGACAGAATGGCGAAGTACAATCAGCTGCTCAGAATTGAAGAAGCTTTAGGTGATACAGCCATTTTTCCCGGAATGGATACTTTTAAAGTGAGCAGATAAATATTAACAAAATTTATTTTTTAAAACATCAGAATCCGCATTCTGATGTTTTTCATTTTAAGCGTTTGATTATCAGAAAGCTATTCTGTATTTTATTTTCTTGCTCATTTTTTTAAAGAAAATTAATAGTGCAAATAGAAAAAAAACATCAGTATGGCGTCCGGAAGTTTTATTATTAAACGGTTTTTCCGTAATTTTAACAAAAATTTTTCAACAAAATGTCACAGAACAAAGTTATATTGAATTACGACGGGCAATCTTTCGAATACCCCGTTGTAGAAAGCACCATCGGAGACAGAGGTATTGATATTTCAAAACTGAGAGATCAGACAGGCCTCATTACTTTGGATTTAGGATATAAAAATACAGGCGCAACCGTCAGTGAAATCACTTATCTTGATGGAGATCAGGGTGAACTGTATTACAGAGGCTATCCGATTGAGCAAATTGCAGAAAAATCAAATTTCACAGAAGTAATGTATCTGCTGCTTCACGGCGAGTTGCCGAACAAGGAGCAGTTCGATAATTTCGAAACTGGAATTAAAAAATACAATTTTGTAGCCGATGA
Source organism: Chryseobacterium lacus (assembly GCF_003336205.1). Classification (GTDB taxonomy): domain Bacteria; phylum Bacteroidota; class Bacteroidia; order Flavobacteriales; family Weeksellaceae; genus Chryseobacterium_A; species Chryseobacterium_A lacus. Next base: position 233,071 of record NZ_QPIE01000001.1, on the reverse strand, counting down.
AATGAAGCGTCTTATCGATGTTTTCCCTCGCTCGGCGCATCCTATGGGAGTTTTATCCTCCCTGACTTCAGCGTTAACGGCGTTTAATCCAAAAGCAGTCAATGTAAATTCTAAAGAAGATTTAGACCATGCTGCCGAAATGCTGATTGCCAAATTCTCTCACCTTTGTGCGTGGACGTACAGAAAAAGAATGGGCTTCCCGATCAACCACGGAGATAATAGCCTGAATTATGTGGAGAATTTCTACAGAATGTGCTTCCGCCGCCCGAATGAGGAATTTGTAATGAATCCTGTTGTAGTCGAAGCGCTGGATAAATTATTAATACTTCATGCTGATCATGAACAGAATTGTTCTACTTCTACCGTGAGAATGGTAGGTTCTGCACACACGGGATTGTTCGCTTCAGTATCGGCCGGAATTTCTGCACTTTGGGGCCCGCTTCACGGCGGTGCCAATCAGGCTGTGATCGAAATGCTGGAAATGATTGAACAGGACGGAGGCGATGTTGCAAAATATGTAGAAAAAGCGAAAAATAAAGACGATAATTTCCGATTGATGGGCTTCGGCCACAGAGTTTACAAAAGCTTTGACCCGAGAGCGACCATCATTAAAAAAGCAGCAGATGACTTGCTGAATGCAATGGGAATCAATGATAAAGCTTTGGATATCGCAATGCAGTTGGAAAGAGTTGCGTTGGAAGACGATTATTTCGTAAGCAGAAAACTGTATCCGAATGTAGACTTCTACTCCGGAATTATCTACAGAGCATTAGGAATTCCTACAGAAATGTTCACCGTAATGTTTGCGTTGGGAAGATTGCCAGGATGGATTTCTCAGTGGAAGGAAATGCGCTTGAAAGGCGATCCGATCGGAAGGCCAAGACAGGTGTACCAAGGTGCCCAGAAACGCGATTATATAGATATCGTAAACAGATAAAAATTATTTAAAGAACCTTTCACATCTGAGAGGTTCTTTTTATTTCATCCTCAAATTCAAAAAAAATCGGTTTTCACCATCAAAAACCTTTCAGTATCTTTGTAACCAGCGCATTTTTATGAAACTTAATATCAAAAACGAAACAGGAAAATTATCATCAGTTGTACTGGGACAGCCCCGTTCCATGGGCGGAATTCCTGCTTTGGAGGAAAGCTATGATGCAAAATCATTCCATTCTATTCAGAATAATATTTATCCCCGGGAAGAAGATATCATTAACGAAATGACCGCCTTTGAAAAAGTGCTTAAAAAATACGAAGTCAATGTTTTTCGGCCAGATATTATTGAAGATTACAATCAGGTTTTTGCCAGAGATGTCGCCTTTGTGATTGATGATAAAATGATCATTTCCAATGTTATTGCCGACAGAGCCGATGAGCAGGACGCTTATAAAAAAATCTTCGAAGAAGTAAAATGGCGCGATATCATTAATCTTCCGGAATCTGCCCATGTAGAAGGCGGAGACGTGATTGTATGGAACGATTTTCTGTTTATCGGAACCTGCTTCAGCGAGGATTACCGGAATTATAAAACTGCGCGTACCAACGAATACGCCATCAATATCCTGAAAGAATATTTCCCTAAAAAAAGGATTATTGATTTCGACCTGAAGAAAAACGATACTGTTCCTTATCAGGGTATTCTGCATCTGGATTGTACGTTCAATCCGGTCGGGAAAGACAAATGTATTATTTACAAAGATGGTTTTGTTGATGAAAGCGATTATCAACTGATTCTTGATATTTTCGGCGAAGAAAATTGTTTTCAGGTGACAGATCAGGAGATGTTCGAAATGTACCCGAATATTTTTTCCATCTCTCCGGAAGTTGTGGTTTCCGACAGTAGTTTTACCAGAATGAACGAATTCCTTCGAAATGAATGGGGAATGACGGTAGAGGAAGTGCCGTATCGCGAGGTCTCCAAAATGGGAGGATTGCTCAGATGTTCCACCATGCCGCTGGTTCGCGAATAATTACAACTGCATTTTCATTTTTTTAATTTCATCCTCATTTACATAACTTTCATAAGGAGGAATCGCTGTGGAGTGAAAAAAGCGTGCTCCGGTTTCATTTTTTATTTCAGCGATTATTTCTGAAGAAATATTTCCGTTGATGAGAATGTTGATGCGGTGAGAATAAAGTTCAATGAGATCTTTCAGTTCGGTTTTTGATTTACGTACATCTTTTTTGCCGCCCGAAGTAATCACGCCGTGAAAACCTAATCGCACCAATTGTTCCACAGTTTCTTTCAAATCCGGAGTATGATCGGCAGCGTTCGAAAATGTGCACGGAAGAGGTTTTGTCAAGGAAATGAGTTCCTGATTTCGTTCCGAATCAATTTGGTTTCCGCGATTCAGAATTCCAAAAACAAAACCGTCGGCACCAGACTTTTTAAAATCGAGAAGGTCGCTTTTCATTTGATGAAATTCTGCATCTGAACATAGGAAAGCTTCACTTTGCGGAGAAATCTGTACGTAAATTGGTTTTGTATATTTGTTTTTCAGATAGCGAAATTCGTCAATATTAGGCGTAATTCCTCCCCACGAACGTTCCGCCGCGAAAACAATTCGATCGGCCACCGACTGCAATGCAGTTTCCGCAGAAGTGATTTCAAAACAAATAATTTCAAGAAAGCCTTTCACCGGGAATATTTATGGTATGCAAGATAATGAATTGCGTTTGGAAAAGGAAGTTTTTTTTTAGGATTTCAGCCGCTGCCCTGTTTCTGTTTCTGGTTTATTATGAGTAATTTTGTATTTCAATATAAAATCAAATATGCAAACAACAGATACTGTTCTTATGATAGAGCCGATAGCGTTCGGATATAATGAACAAACCGCAGAAAATAATTATTTCCAAATCAATACTGAAAACGAAAACACCCAACGGAAGGCTTTAGAGGAATTTCAGAACTTTGTTTCAAAGCTCCGGGAAAAAGGAATCAACGTAATTACCGTGAAAGATACTTTGGAACCTCATACTCCGGATTCCATTTTTCCTAATAATTGGGTGAGTTTTGGCAGCGACGGAAAGGTATTTCTTTATCCAATGTTTGCACCCAACAGACGGGACGAACGGAGGCCAGAAATTCTGGAGGAAGTGCAAAGCCACGGTTTTCAAATAAAAGAAATCATTGATATTTCCCATACGGAATCCGACGGAAAGTTTCTGGAAGCAACGGGAAGTATTATTTTCGACCATGATTATAAGTTAGCGTATGGATCTGTTTCATTGCGCTTGGATAAAGAACTTTTCATGGATTTTTGCCAAAAAATCGGTTATGAACCTATTGTTTTTCATTCCTTTCAAAATGCGGGGAATGAAAGATTGCCCATTTATCATACCAATGTGATGATGTGTGTTGCGGATCGGTTTGTAGTAATTTGCCTGGATTCTATTGATGATGAAATAGAACGTGAAAAAGTGCAGGAAACCATTAAGAGATCAGGAAAGGAATTGATCGAAATTTCAGAAGAACAGATGCAGAATTTTGCCGGAAATATGCTGCAGGTTCACAATTCTGAAGGCAAGAAATTTCTTGTCATGAGCGAAACGGCTTATTATTCTTTAACACAGGACCAGATTGATAGAATTCAGAGTTATTGTGAGATTATTTATTCCAATCTTAGCACGATAGAAACCAATGGAGGTGGCAGCGCCCGCTGTATGTTGGCGGAGGTTTTCCTTCCCAAAACACGAGGATAAATTTAAAATTTATAATTGCAAAACCGTCACGATCTGGCGGTTTTTGTTTTTTGGCGGATTGCATATTTGCCCAGTCTTTGATACTTAAAAAAGAAAATTCAATCCTCATCAATTTACATAATATTGATTATTTATTATAATCTGCAAATATTTTATGATGTTAACGTATTGTTAAATAGATAGTTATCAATGTTAAGTTTTGTTACTTGTTTCGTTGTGTAGAAAAATATTGACTATCTTTAGGCATCAAATCACATTGCCATGGTTAAAAGAATAATCAATCTTCCTGAAAGCGTTCTTGGGTTCAAATTTTCCCGAATTTCCCGAAACGATTTTGCAAAGGAAATACTCCCGGAAGTATCTCAGAAAACGGAAAAAAATCCGAAACTGCACTTCATGTACGTTATTGAAAATGATCCGGAAGGTGACTTCGGAGTTTGGTTTGAAGATGCCATCCGTCGTGTACAGAAACGCTGCTGTTGGAACAAAACCGCTTTTATTACCGACTGTGACCGTTTATCGACTCACGTGAAGAATTTCCAAAAATTCATGATTGGAGATTATAAGATTTTCAAAAAATCTGAAGAGCAAGATGCCATTACTTGGCTTATGAATTAAAATTTCTCTCTCTCTTTTCTCAATCAATTGCAGGTTTTACGATCCTGCAATTGTTTTTTTTAAGCAATCCATGCGCTGGTTCTTCAACTTTGAATTCTCCTTTCAAAAGCCTACTTTTGTATTTCAAAATTGTTCTTAAATGAAGTATCTTCAGGGGTTAAATGAAGCACAGTATCAAGCCGTTACCATGATCGAAGGGCCGCTTATGGTTCTTGCCGGTGCCGGTTCTGGGAAAACAAGAGTTCTCACTATGAGAATTGCCCATCTTATTACCAATGGGGTGAGTCCATTTCATATTCTGGCGCTGACATTTACCAACAAGGCAGCTCGTGAAATGAAGGAAAGGATCGGAAAAGTCGTGGGAGAAAGCGATGCGAAAAGCATCTGGATGGGTACGTTTCACTCCGTGTTTGCAAGAATTCTGCGTAGCGAAGCACATCTTCTGGGATTTCCGTCCAATTTTACCATTTATGATACTCAGGACTCCCTGAATGTTTTGAAAAAAGTAATCAAAGAATTAAATATTGATGCTGATCTTTATAAACCAAAAAAGGTTATGTCGAGGATTTCAGCATATAAAAATAATCTTATCACCGTAAGAGCCTATCTCAATAATCCCGAACTGATGGAGGCTGATGAAAGAGCCAACATGAAATATCTTGGACAGATTTACGGAAAGTATGTAGAATCCTGTTTTCGAAACGGAGCGATGGATTTTGATGATTTACTGTTGCGAACCAACGAGTTGCTAACAAGGTTTCCTGAAGTATTAGCGAAATATCAGGACAGGTTCCGTTATATTTTGGTAGACGAGTATCAGGATACTAACCATTCGCAATATCTCATTGTAAAAGCGCTGGCTTCTAAATTTGAAAATATTTGTGTGGTAGGCGATGATGCGCAGTCTATTTATTCATTTCGGGGCGCCAATATTTATAATATTCTGAATTTTAAAAAAGATTATCCAGATGCGGTCACTGTTTCGCTGGAACAGAATTACAGATCCACTCAGAATATTGTGGATGCGGCCAATGCGGTGATTTCGAAGAATGTACAGCAGTTTAAAAAAAATGTTTTCAGTGAAAATGAAACCGGCGAAAAAATAAAGGTCTATCGTGCACTTTCTGATGCCGATGAAGCCGGATTTGTCGCCGCCAATATTTGGGAACTTCATAACTCTCAGCAAAGAAAATTCAGTGATTTTGCGATTCTCTACCGCACCAATTCTCAGACGAGAGCTTTTGAAGATTCACTCCGAAAAAAAAATATTCCTTATCGTGTTTATGGCGGTTTGTCGTTCTATCAAAGGAAAGAAGTAAAAGATTTGTTGGCCTATCTTCGTCTCTTGGTGAATGAAAATGACAACGAAGCGCTGTCGAGAGTCATCAATTATCCTGCACGGGGAATAGGAGAAACTTCACAGAATAAACTGATTGTTTTTGCAGATTCTCAGAATATTTCGGTATCGAAAGTTTTGGATAATCTGGGTTTTTATTCGCCTCAGTTGGGCCTGAATAACGGGATTCTCACTAAACTTGCAGATTTTTGGGCAATGATTAAAGCCTTCGAGGTGATGCTGAAAACTGAAGATGCTTACACCGTCGCAATGGAAGTGGCCAAAAGAAGCGGCCTGATAAAATTCCTGAAAGACGATCAAACTCCCGAAGGCATTTCGCGTGTAGAAAATGTTCAGGAATTGCTGAATTCCATGCGCGGATTTATCGATGAACAGCAACAGGTGGAAGATGGCGATCCGGGACTGAGCAATTTTTTAGGAAGCATTGCCCTGTCTACAGATCAGGATAATACTAAAGATGATGACAGGGATAAAGTTTCGCTGATGACCATTCACCTTTCGAAAGGATTGGAATTTCCGGTGGTTCATTTGGTGGGATTGGAAGAAAATCTTTTTCCGAGTTTTATGAGTTCCTCCACCCGCGAAGAGTTGGAAGAAGAACGGCGATTATTTTACGTTGCGCTTACCCGCGCAGAAAAACAGGCGTTTTTCACGTATGCCATTTCGCGGTTTCAATGGGGGAAAATTACGGATGCCGAACCTTCCCGTTTCCTGAGCGAAGTGAACAGTGAGTTTTTGGAATTCATCAATCCTGCTATGGAAAGCAGATTTGTGAACCATTCTGGTTTAAAATCAAACATATTCGATGAAATGCCGGCAGATGCCCGTTCTTTCAAAAAGCTGGATCCCAAGAAGAAAATAGAACGGAACGAGGAAACACCAAAAACCATGTCCCGGAATCTGAAACCGGTAGCTACGGCCAGAATTATTAATCCAAGCGGACAAAGTTCACAGGATATTGAAGTGGGCGATCAGGTTCGCCATGATCGTTTTGGCATCGGAGAAGTTACCTTTTTAGACGGTACCGATCCTCAAAACATTAAAGCCAAAGTGGTTTTTCAGCATGAAGGAGAGAAAAATCTGATCCTGAAATTTGCAAAACTTACAAAAATTTAAAGAAAAATTCAGAAGGAATTAAGCAAAAAATAAAAGGCTGTCCGAAACCGAGCAGCCTTATTTTTTTATGGTCTTGGAGTGGTTTTATACACTTGGAAATTAAAAACCAGACTTCTGTTTCTCATGGAATAATTCACGTAAGGATAATAGCTGTCTCTGGCGAAAACAGCACGTGATGGAACGATGATAATTCCCTGCATATTATAATTATCAACATCATCCATGTTGAAAGCACGAAAATGTTGTAAAGCTTCCCTAAAACCTTCAATCTCATAATAATCCTTTGTTTTCCCTGCATTGCTGGCTTCAGAGTCGCTCACAAAATAATATTTAGGATCAACTTCCGGAACTCCGGTACCGTCCACACTGCTTCTGAAAGCTATCGGCGAAGTGAAAGATACAGAACCATTGGATTCAACAGCCAGATGAGAGTATGTTTTGCTCATGATTCTGATGATATCGGTGCTTCCGATGGCAGTTCCCGGATCGGGCTGTGCATTGGGACGAACGATATACACCACACCGGAACTGAGTTTCTGAGGATTCATTTCAGATAATTTGGTGTTATTGTCATCCGCAGGATCGGTAGCGCTGAAGGGGACAATAAGCCCGCGATCGTCCAAATAATGGCCTTCCAGATATTTTTGAATAGCCTGGTCGTCGTAAGCATTTTGCGTTTCAATGTTCTCAGGCTCCTTGTAGGGCTCCTCATCATCTTCTTTTCTGCAGGAAACGGCTGCCAGTACCAAACAACTATATAGGAATAATTTTTTCATTTTAAATTAATAATTAAATTGCTGAAAATTTGTATCAGGCAAAAGTATAAAAAAATATGAGAATTGATAAATTTTTATGGTGTATCCGGTTGTATAAAACGCGGTCTTTGGCTGCAGATGAAATAAAAAAGAACAGGGTTTCCATCGGAGATAGTCCTGTAAAGTCCTCTAAAGAGGTGAAAGCAGGCGAAATTATCAGGATCAGAAAAAACCAGATACTGTATACGATTAAAGTTGTTCAGATTCCAAAAAGCAGAGTGGGAGCCAAGCTTGTTCCGCTGTACATCGAAGATCACACCGAAAAAGACCAGTACGAACTGTTGAAAATGCGTAGGTCTGAGCAAAGTTATTACCGAAATAAAGGAGAAGGCAGGCCCACCAAGAAAGACCGCAGAGAACTCAGCGAATTTATTTCGGACAGTCCGGATGATGATAACACCGATTGGGAAGATTTTTTTTTCGGAGGGAACAGTGCTGAGAATGAGCTTTAATATATTCTGGAAATAATTTCCGCGATGATAGCATCCGATTCTCTGCCTAATGTGTTAATTGTAAACTGAGCTTTGCTGTAAAAAGGAATTCTTTCAAACAAATGTTTAGCGATAAATTCAGGAAGGTCTTCATCCGGAATCCGAGCAATCAGTGGGCGTTTGTGCTTTTGTCTCAAAAGTCTTTCGGTCAATATCGGTACAGAAGTCTGCAGATAAAAACTCACAGAATTTTGATTGATAACTTCCATATTATTGTAATATGCAGGAGTGCCTCCGCCCAAGCTCAATATACCATCTTTGCGAGTGGCTAAAATCTCTTCCAGAACTGCTCTTTCCTGCTGTCGGAAAAATATTTCTCCCTTTTGTTTGAAAATATCGGGAATGCTGAGCTTGTTTTTCCGGGAAATCGCTGTATCCAGATCGATAAAATTGTAGTTCAATTCACGGCTCAACCGTTTGGATATGTGTGTTTTGCCGCAGCCCATATAGCCGAGTAGCGAAATAATCATTTGTCTTGTTTGTACAAATTACCTAAAAAATTTTGAGAAACTAAAAAAATCTTTATCTTTGCACCACTTTTAAAAACAGAAGAAATTCTGTTAGGAAAATGGCCGACCTGGTAGCTCAGCTGGTAGAGCAATACACTTTTAATGTATGGGTCCTGGGTTCGAATCCCAGCCAGGTCACGATCCACAAAATCCGTATTTAATACGGTTTTTGCCTGTGTGGTGAAATTGGTAGACACGCCATCTTGAGGGGGTGGTTTCCTATGGATGTGCTGGTTCGAGTCCAGTCGCAGGCACAACACAAAAACGATCATTTAGAGCACGCTCTAAGACCTGGTAGCTCAGCTGGTAGAGCAATACACTTTTAATGTATGGGTCCTGGGTTCGAATCCCAGCCAGGTCACGAATTTGCTGAAAAGTAAATTTTTTTCATATTAATATTTTGTGATTTGGTGTTCAAAAGCCTTCCGTCAGGAGGGCTTTTGATATTTTATAGGTTATAGCTCAATTGCATATTGTCAATTAATCTTACGTCGCCTATCACCACTACAAGAAAGGCTCTGTACTGGTGATCTTTTTGTATAATTTCAACTTTTCTGAGCGTCTGTTCATCAGCAATGGTGAAGTATTCCATCCTGATCTCCGGTTCATTTTCAAATATTTCTTTTACTTTTTGATTGATTTCCGGAATGCTGAGCTTTCCAAACCATTGTTGAACCTTATGTAAAGTATTGGGAATAATTTCAGCTGTTTTTCGCCCGTGTTCCGTAAGTCTTTTATTTCTGGAACTCATAGCAACCCCATCCGTTTCTCTGGCTGTAGGTACCCCATGAATTTTCACAGAAAGCTGGGTGATTTCTGTTAATTTTTTGATGATGGCCAACTGTTGGAAATCTTTCTCGCCAAAGTAAGCGTTATCCGGTTGCACCTGTCGAAAAAGCTCTTCCACTACCGTACCTACACCATCAAAATGGCCAGGGCGGGAAGCACCTTCCATTTCCATTTCAATGCCCTCAAAATTGTATTGTCGACTTACTGCACCGTTTGGATACAGATCCTTTATTTCTGGAAGATAAACCGCGTCTACAAATCCGGAGGTTTCGAGTGTCTGAAGATCGTTCTCCAAAGTTCGTGGATACTTTTCCAGGTCATCAGGATTATTAAATTGTGTAGGATTGACAAAAATGGACGATACAACCACATCGTTCTCTGTTCTGGCCACTTCATAAAGGGAAATATGTCCGGGATGAAGGGCTCCCATCGTTGGTGCGAATCCTATGGTATTTTTGGATTTCTTATGCTGTAGAATGAATCTTTTTAATTCTTTCCGGCTTTTTATAATCTGCATGATGTACGATTAAAGTGGGTAAAATTATAAAAATATTAAGTACGCCGTAGCTTTCTTTTTTCTTTTTTTATTTGTTCGGCGTTCATAGTATCTACTATTAAAATATGTTAATTAGAATTAAATACATTAAAATTTTGTATTTTTGCAACTTAATGGGTCTATACACTAAAAGACCGATAAGAAAGAACATATGCAGAATCAGAAAATATTGTACATTACTACCGAATTATACCCTTATCAAGAAGAGAGTAATCTTGCATCGATGGTGAGCAAAATGGCTCTTCAAATGCATGGTGAAGGCAATGATGTGAGAGTATTTATGCCTCGTTTCGGCTCTATTAGCGAGAGAAGGTTCCAGCTGCATGAAGTTATACGCTTGTCCGGAATGAATATTATTATCAATGATCTGGATCAGCCTCTTATCATTAAAGTAGCTTCACTTCCAGGGGAGCGTCTGCAGGTATATTTTATCGACAATGAAGAGTATTTCAAAAGAAGATATTTTTATAAAGATGAAGAAGGGAATACTTATGATGATAATGGTGAAAGAGCAATCTTCTTCGCAAGAGGGGTAATCGAAACCATAAAGAAACTAAATTGGGTTCCGGATGTTATTCACCTAAACGGATGGATGTCGTCGCTCATTCCTATTTATCTTAAGAATTATTATAAAAGCGACTATTATTTTAAAGACACCAAAATTGTAATGTCCCTTTACAACGAGGAAAATTTACTTTTGGAAGATGATATTAAAGAAAAATTAAAATTCGATAAAATCAGTAATTTCAACGCTGTTGAAGCGCCAGATTTTCAAAATGTTGTAATAGAAAGCATGAGCTATGCAGACGTAGTTGTGAAAGGGGATGAGTTTCTGGAAGGCGAACTGAATAAAGCTTTTGAAAATACGACTGCTCAAAAATCTGAATATCTGGATGAAAATTCTATAAAAAAATTATACTAAATTTGAATTGATGATTAAAAATATAAAAAATATTTTTCAAATCGCTTCTGTAATTGTTTTCGGAAGTGTTTTTTTATATAATTGTGAACCCGAAGCTGATGCGTTAGGTGAACAGTTTTTTGACGGCGCAGACGGAACGGAAGTGCAGTATGACCTTATCGCTTATAATATTAATAATAATGATACCGTGAGGAGTGATGCACAGGAGATTCCATTGGCCACTCTGGGTGCGTTTTCAGAAGGAATTTTCGGAATGCAGAAAACGGCGTTTGTGTCACAACTTCGCCCTTCACTTTTCGATCCCGTTTTTGGGGACAATGCAGTGGTAGATTCTGTTGTGATGGTTATTAAACCTTTGTATGCTTCAGATTCAGTAACGACAAGCACCGATGAAAATTATATTCATCCAGATGGCAACATCGCTGCAAAAAAAATAGTGAATGCTTATCCGGTTTATAAATATGGAAAAACCAAAATAAATGGCAATACCAATTTCAATATCAGAGTGCACGAAGTAACAGATTTTTTAGCAGCAGGTTCTGATATTTCATATTCTAATAAAACCGTGAATTATGGTTCAGAAATAGGCCACAAACTCTTCGATGGAAAAGTGTATTCCACTTCTATTACTAAAGATGCTGATAACAGCAGTATCTGGAGCCATGAAGCCAGCCTTAGAATTCCCATGAATCCAACGTTTTTTCAGACTAAAATTATTGCCAAACAAGGATCAGCAGACTTGAAAGACGCGGCCAGTTTCATTCGCTATTTCAGAGGAGTGAGACTTTCCGTGGACGAAAATGATGGGTATTTGTTTAGATTCACTCCTGAATCTGCGGAAATTATCATGTATTATAAATCTGATAAAACCGAAAACGGAACGGTTACCCGTCCGCAGAGTTCATTCAAATTTACCATGGGCGCACCGAATGCACACATCGGATTGTATACCTACAATAGAATTGATACTCCTGTTGCTACCATTCCTCCAGCTTCTTCCAGCAATACAGTAACGGGCGATCCTAAATTGTATTTACAGGGAATGGGAGGCCCAAGTGCAGGTATTTCTATTCCGGCTTCAGTAATTGCAACGTTAAAAGATAAATTCAAAAATGATAAAATTGGCATCATGGGTGCCAAAATCAGAGTATATACTGATGAAATTGCTTGGAACAACAAGTTTCAGAAACCTACATCTTTCGTGTTTCTCCAAAAAGGAGCAACCGATTTTCTTCCGGAACTCGCATCTTTTGCTCAGCTTCCTCAGTTCAGTTTGGTAAAGGCTTTTGATCTGGATAAAAATCCCGGCTATTACGATTTCACTGTTACGCAGACTTTAAAAGAAATTATAGAGTCAGAAGCACCTAACAAAGATTTTATAATTCATGCTGGAGAATTCAGGGTAGATCCCAATACAGGTAAATATTATGGCTATCGATTTGACAGCCGTTCTTATACTCCAAATCGCGTTGTTTTAGTAGGAACAGATCCCGGGAATACTAAAAAGATTCAATTAAAAGTTATATACGGAACTAAATAAAAAAAACAATAACTATGTGTGGAATTGTAGGATATACAGGCTTTCAGGATGCGTATTCTGTAGTAATTAACGGCCTTAGGAGACTTGAGTATAGAGGGTATGACAGTGCCGGCATTGTGCTGGACAGTAATGAGGATACCCTTGCTGTGGCGAAAACAAAAGGAAAAGTTGATGATCTAGTTGCAGTATCAGAACATCTGAAAGGAAGAGCTCATGTAGGAATGGGACACACAAGATGGGCTACCCATGGCGTGCCAAGCGATAGAAATTCGCATCCGCATCTTTCCAACAACGGCAAAATAGCACTGGTACACAATGGTATTATTGAAAACTACGATACCATCAAAACCATGCTTTCAGGCCATGGATTTACCTTTCAGTCAGAAACAGATACGGAAGTTCTTGTCAATCTTATTCAATATTTCATGGATACCCAGCCTGCGCTGGAATTTCCTACGGCGGTACGTTATGCATTGAACGAAGTCTACGGAGCCTACGCTATCACTGTGATGCACGAAGATTTCCCCGGCGTTTTGGTAGTAGGAAGATTAGGTTCTCCACTAGCCATCGGTTTGGGTGAGAATGAGTATTTCATTGCTTCCGATGCATCCCCATTCGTGGAGTTTACAAGAGATGCCATTTACCTTGAAGAAGGACACATGGCAACGATTTCGTTAGAAAATGGTGTCGATATAAGATCTATCACTGATAATTCAAAAATAGAACCTGCTATTCAGGAACTGAAGCTTAATCTTGAGCAAATTGAAAAAGGAGGGTATGAGCATTTTATGCTGAAGGAAATTTTCGAGCAACCGAAATCCATTCAGGATACCATGAGAGGAAGGCTTTTAGTAGATGAAGGAATCATCAAAATGGCCGGAATTTGGGATCATCTGGAGAAATTCAGCAATGCTGGCAGAATTATCATCATCGCTTGCGGTACTTCGTGGCATGCCGGGCTCATCGGGGAATATCTTATTGAAGAATTTGCTCGGATTCCTGTGGAAGTAGAGTACGCTTCTGAATTCAGGTATCGTAATCCGATTATTACTGAAAAAGATGTTGTAATTGCTATTTCACAATCGGGAGAAACCGCCGATACAATGGCGGCTTTGAAATTGGCCAAAGAAAAGGGTGCTTTTATTTATGGAATTTGTAATGTGGTAGATTCCTCTATCGCCAGAATTACGGATGCAGGATCCTATACCCATGCAGGTCCGGAAATCGGAGTAGCTTCTACTAAAGCATTTACTGCCCAACTTACCATTCTTTCTTTGATTGCCATCAAACTTGGAAAACACAACGGCACGCTCAGCAATGTGAAATTCGTGGAACTGATTACTGAACTGGACGCTATTCCGAAAAAAATAGAAGAAGTTCTTGAATCTACACACGATAAAGTAAAAGAAATTTCAAAAGATTTCATCAATGCTCAGAATTTTCTGTATCTTGGACGGGGATATAATTATCCTTCAGCTTTAGAAGGCGCCCTGAAACTGAAAGAAATTTCTTACATTCACGCAGAAGGTTATCCCGCGGCAGAAATGAAACATGGTCCTATTGCGCTTATTGACGAGAATATGCCGATTGTGATCATCGCACCGAAAAGAGGACATTATGATAAGATTGTAAGTAATGTTCAGGAAATAAAAGCAAGAAAAGGAAAAATTATTGCAGTCGTAAACAAAGGAGATGTTCAGGTAAGTGCTATCGCAGATTATGTAATTGAAATTCCGGACACGTCGGAATGTTTCTCTCCCATCGTAGCAGCCATCCCGCTTCAGTTGCTGTCTTACTATATTGCAGTGTATCGGGGAGCCAATGTAGATCAGCCTCGGAATCTCGCAAAATCCGTTACTGTAGAGTAAAAAAAGCCTGAGGGAGCAAAATAATCTAAGATTTTTTTCGTTTTTCAAAATAAATCTTAAAAGTTTCTTAAAAAAATTATATATTTACCGCTTAATTATAAAAATTAACATGAAAAGGATATTTCTTTTATTATTATCAGCGTCAGTAACTGTAGTAGTATCTTGTTCAGGAGGCAGAAGTTCTGCCGGAAAACCCGGAACAAAAGGAGAATTGATACCCAAGGAAAGAGCAAGAAGCTTCGTAGCGGAAAGGCCTTTTGGAATGGTCTCAATCCCTTCTGGATCTTTTGTTGTAGGAATGGCAGATCAGGATATGATGAATATGCCTGAAAGAGCCGCTCTGAAAACTGTTACAGTGTCTTCTTTCTTTATCGATGAAACAGAAACAACCAATGCAGAGTACAGGGTTTTTATAAACTATGTAAGGGATTCTATTGCAAGAACACTGTTGGCGGAAGCTGCAGGTGAAGGTGGCGATGGTACCGGAAGAGGACAAAGCATCGGAGATTATGCTTACATGATTTTTGAAGAAGACGAAGAAATGAGCCCTTATCAGGAATATCTTGAATCTCAGGGAGGAAGAGATGAGGGTGTGAACGGTTCCAGAAGATTGGACTGGAGCATTCCGCTTCATTGGAATACTTCAAATTACCCGGATGTAGAATATGCGGAAGTATTGGAATCCATGTATCTTCCTGCATCTCAAAGAATTGGCAATCAGAGAATTATTGATGCTTCCAAACTTACCTATTCTTATGTATGGGAAGATCACAACACTGCTATCCAACAAAACGAAAGAGGTGCTAATTTCCTGAAAAGAGAAAGCTTGGCCATCTATCCTGATACGACAGTATGGGTAAAAGATTTCAATTATTCTTATAATGAACCCTTATTTGAACAATATTTCTGGCATAACGCTTATAAAAATTATCCGGTTGTAGGAGTAACTTGGGATCAGGCAAGAGCGTACTGTGATTTCCGTACCAAGCTGAAAACAGATTACAACCAGAGTTTAAGAAGAAAAAAACAAAGACCAATGAGTTTCCGTCTTCCTACAGAAGTAGAATGGGAATATGCAGCGAGAGGAGGTCTTGAAAATGCTACTTTTCCTTGGGGAGGACCTTATTTAATGGATGACAGAGGATGTTATCTGGCCAACTTCAAACCAAAAAGAGGCAGTTATATTGAAGATGATAAATTAGGAACTTATACCTATACTGCTCCGGTGAAGAAATTCAGAAAGAATGGATATGGATTATATGACATGGCGGGTAACGTAGCCGAATGGACAGATTCTCAATACAGTAATTCTTCCTATGGATTCTCCAATACATTGAATCCATCTACTAAAAATCATACAGATACCAGAAAATCTGTAAGAGGAGGTTCTTGGAAAGATATCGGTTACATGCTGATGACAGGTTCCAGAGACTGGGAACGTAAAGATTCTGCGAGAAGTTATATCGGATTCAGAACAGTACAAGATATTCCTGAAGCAGCAGTAAAACCAAGAAGAAGAAGCAACTAATTTAAACTCAAATAAATCATCATTAAAAACAGCCTAATCATATGTTAAAAAAAGTTTTTGCAACAAAAGAAGGAATATATAATTTCATTTATTCAATGGGGGCAGCCATCGTAATTCTAGGTGCTTGGTTGAAAATTACCCACATCAATCTCGGTTTTATTACTGGTAACGTAGCCCTTACAGTGGGACTTCTCGTAGAAGCATTCATCTTTACGGTATTTGCTTTTGACCCTCCGAAATCTGAAGAAAACTATGCTTGGGAAAATGTTTATCCGGAACTATTGGATAAACATGCCAAACCAAACCCGCTTCATGCAAACGTATCTGCAGGATTAAACTCTCACGAACTTATGATAGAAATGGAAAATTCACTTTCTCAGAAATTGGACAGAATGCTTGAAGATGCGAAACTGGATGTTAGTCTTTTTGAAAGACTAAGAGCTGGAATTGATAAGTTTTCCAGTTCTGTAGATCAGATCAATCAAACAGTTGACGTATCCGCTTCTACTCATAAATATAATGAGCAGCTCAACAAAGCAGCATCGCACATGGAAAGTATGAATCAGCTGTATGCAATGCAAATCGAAAACAGCCAGATGCAGTCTGAATATAATAGAAAATATATTGCAGATCTGGAAAAATCTGCCCAACAATCTGAGAAATTTAATCAAGAACTACAAGGATTAACTTCAAATCTAAACAGCCTCAACAGAGTTTATGGTGGTATGCTGAGCGCAATGAAGTCCTGATTTCCCGTACATTTCTAATTTAACAAAATTTAAAAGAAAAGAGAATAATGGCACAAGGAAAACAGACTCCGCGTCAGAAAATGATTAACCTCATGTACCTCGTATTCATCGCGATGATGGCCCTCAATATTGATGCGGAAATTATCAGGTCATACTACGAGTCCACACAATCTCTTAAAGAGACTAGGGCTTTGACCGAAGAAAAGAATACGGTTATTTTTGAGGAAACTTTGAGAGCAAAAGCTGCCGCAGTTCCGGATACTTACCAACAACCTTGGCAACAGTATCAGGTTCTAAAGGAAAAGATTGATGCTTTAGTTTCGCATGTAGATGGAATTAAGACTACGCTGAAGAAAGAATCAGAATTTTTTGAAACCGATCCTGAAACTGGAGCTCCGATAGATTTAAGTGAAAGTTTTGCATCGCTGAATAATAACGAACCTACTACCAGATATTTCTTCATAGATGGAGACGAAACCAAACAGTCCAGTAAAGCAGAAGAATTGAAGGTTTTGATGAGTGATATCAGGAATTATATCAATCAGACTTTCGGTAAGAATGCAAACCTGGCCAGTTTGGTGAATAGAGCTAATAAATCTTTAAGAACAGAGTTTCCTAAAGAAAATGTTTTGGAAGATAAAACTTGGTTACAATCTAAGTTTTATCATCAGCCCCTCATTGCTGCATTGTCAAATCTGGAAATTATCCAGAATGATGCAAGAAATGTACAGTCAGATGCATTGGCACTGATGTTACAGGAAAAAGTGGATGCAAGCATTAAGTTCAATATGTATGAAGCTATTGTAAAAGCACCTACTGATATCGTTCAAGGGGAAAAAGCTGAAGCTGAGGTTTTCCTCGCTTCGTATTCCAACAGTAATAAGATTAGCATGTCTGGTGTACAACGAGAAGAAAATGGTAAAGGGTTTATTAACCTGAATACAAGTGGTTTAGGTGAAAAGAAATTCAGCGGAAGCATATCAGTATTGATGGCTGACGGAAAAACCGAAACAGTTCCTTTCACTCATACTTATAATGTTATTGCTGGGCAAAAAGAAGTTCAGTATGAAACAGGAGCCTTAGTTTCGGCAGATAAAATGAATGTAATGTACCGTGGTTTGGATAACCCGATTTCAGGTTCCATCTTGGGTGTTGATAATTCCCGACTTTCTCTTAGTGCTTCTGGTGCTACAGTAAGAAGTGCAGGTCCAGGCAAATGGACTGTTGTTCCTGGAGCTACTAACATAGTGAAATTAACGATCTCCGGAACCGGCCCAAGAGGAACGCAAAGTAAAACGTTTGATTTCCGTGTGAAACCTGTTCCGCCACCACAAGGGCAAATAAGAGGAAGAGGTACGGTAGGCCTGCCTCCTGGATCTATAGCGAATCAGCAAATTACAGCAGCAATTCCGGATTTCGATTTCCCGGTAACGTTTAATGTAACAAGCTTTTTGGTAAAAGTACCTGGCAGAGCCGCAATCCCGGTAACAGGAAATGATTTATCTTCTGTACGAGGAGTAGTATCAAATCTGCGTGCAGGTGATATTGTTCATATTTATGGAATTAAATACACTGCTCAGGGAATTCCTGTAACACCAGGTAGAGAAGCTACCCATATTGTGATTAATGTTCAGTAATAAAGTAAAAAAATAAATTCAGTATGAAAAAGTATATCAGCGCGCTTTTAGTGGTTGTTTCTGGGATGATGTTCTCTCAAACAATTCTCAACGCTAAATCCCCGGAAGAATTTAGAAAACTGCGTGACGACAATATGAAAATCGTAGGAGACAGTGTGGTTTCTAATAAAGTAACGCCGCTTTCTTATGGTTATGTTGATGAAAGAGATGTTCTAAAAAGTGTCTATGTTTGGGAAGTTATCGATCTGAATGATAAGGTAAACCAACCTTTCTATTATAACAATACCAATGCATTTTCACGCCAGAATAAATCTCTGTACACCATTCTTCTTGAAGGCGCATTGAACGGGGAGTTTACTGAAGTGTACGACGATGAAAACTTCACTACAAAATTGGACGCAGACGGAATTAAAAGAAAACTGAGCTACGAAGTAATTGCTGATGAAGCTCTCGATATCATCGAGTCCGGCCGTCAGCTAACTCCTGAAGAAGTCATCCGTTATACCGATGTGTACGAAACCACCAATGATAAAGTAAGAATGATCAAAATGATGGGGATGTGGTTTATCGATAAAAGAGACGGACAACTGAAGTACAGGCCGCTTGGTATAGCTGCAATGGGTCCGGATCCTACTTTTACCGCTCAAAAAGCAAGAGGTTTGATCATGTCTGATGAAGAAGAATTAGTAGATCTGTTTTGGATTTTCTATCCCGATGCAAGAGAAATCTTGGCTAATAATGAAGTGTATAACAGAAAAAATCAGTCCGCTGATCTCAGTTTCGATGATCTGCTGAACGCAAGAAGATTCTCTTCTGTTATCTACAAATCTTCTGCTGGTTTAGGCGAAGGATTGATCAAAGATTATGTTCCGAGAAATGCTGAAGAGCAGATTGAAGAAAGCAACAGAATCAAAGGGCAGATCCTGGCGATGGAAAACGAAATGTGGAATTACTAATCAATTCTAAATTATAATAAAAAACCTGAGTTATGCTCAGGTTTTTTTATCACTAATAATGAAAATAGCAGATTATCTGATCGTGGGAGATGGTTATGCAGCGCTGTTTTTTGCTCACAGGCTGATCATGGAAAACAAAAGCTTTTACCTGTTTTCGGAAAATAAACAAAGTGCTTCCCGGGTGTCAGCCGGCATTATCAATCCTGTTGTTCTTAAGAAATTTACTACCTTCTGGCTGGCTCAGGAGCAAATTCATGATTTGCAGAAAACACTTTCGGAAATGGCGGAGTACACCGGAAGAAATTATTGGATTGATGAGCCTATCCACCGCATCTTTCATAACGTAAAGGAAAGAGAATTGTGGCAAAAGAAAGCGAATGATGAAACACTTTCCGGTTTTCTTAGCACTGCTTTTGTCTCGTTCGATACCATTCTGAATCCTTTCGGGACAGGAACGGTTGATCAATCTGCACGGCTGAATGTTTCTCTTTTTTTTCATGATTTTTTTAAATTTCTATCGGAAAATGATCGTTTAATTCCTGAACAATTTGATTATATCGCTTTAAATCCGGCTCAAAATCAATACAAAACGATTGAATATAAAAATATTGTCTTCTGTGAAGGAATGGGCGTGGTGGAAAATCCTTTTTTTAAAGATATTCCGCTTCAGCCCAATAAAGGGCATCATTTAAAAGTGAAAATTTCCAAGCCAATTCGCACTAAAGTAACTTTAAAAAAGAAACATTTTCTTTTTCCTTTAGAAGACGATCTTTATTATTATGGAGGAACATACGATAGAAATCAATCCCATCATGAGATAGATGAAACGGCAAAAGATCAGTTAGTAAAAGGATTAGAAGAGTTTTATCCGGAACCTTTTGAAGTGGTGGATGTTCAGTTTGGATTTCGGCCGACAGTAAAAGACAGAAGGCCGATACTGGGGAATCATCATGAATTTAAGAATTTATTCGTATTCAACGGATTGGGAGCACGCGGTATTTTGAATGGTAATTATTTTGCGGGCGAACTCTTTCAACTTATTGAATATGGCAAACCTTTGCCTGAAGAAGTGAGTCTGGAAAGATTTACACAAACCAAATAATTTTGTTTTTATTGAAAAAATAACCTACTTTTGCCAACCTAATTAGAGAGGTGTCCGAGTGGTTGAAGGAGCTACCCTGGAAAGGTAGTATACGGGTAACTGTATCGTGGGTTCGAATCCCATCCTCTCTGCAGACAAAAAACCTTGCCGCTTCGGTAAGGTTTCTTAATTTATATCAGCTTCTTGTTAAAGTCTGTACTTTGGTTATTTTGAGCACTAAAATTCTCCCCAAGTACTCCTATAAATGTATTTTTGGGTAAAATGTGATAATCATCATGTGATGAAGTTTTTCTCAGAAATAAGATAATTAATTCCTAATTTGCGCCATCATTTCGATGCGGATCAAAGGAAATGTTTCTGCTGATACAGAGAGGTTTCCGTTTGAATTTCTTCCGAAATTTGATTTTTATAAAGATACGCAGATGCAGAAATACAGAAATCTGTTATTTTATATCGAAACCATCATCGTCTTTTCAGGCGTTATGTATTGGTTTTTCGTTCATGGAAAAAGCTTGCAGGGCGAAGAAATCCTGATGGCCCATACCAATCCTGCTTCAGCTTGGACTAATTTCCTCACTTCACTTTCAGAAAATTTACACCATCCTTTAGGCTTGCTTCTTCTTCAGATTGTGGCCATATTATTGGTTGCCCGTCTTTTCGGTTGGGTTTGCATCAAAATCCGCCAACCTTCTGTTATTGGTGAAATGATTGCCGGAATCATTTTGGGACCTTCGCTTTTGGGAATGCATTTTCCTGAAGTTTCCGTTTTTCTTTTTCCCGAAGAATCTCTTGGCAATCTGGAATTTCTCAGCCAGATCGGTTTGATATTGTTCATGTATATCGTGGGAATGGAATTGGACTTAAGCGTGTTAAGGAAAAAAGCGCAGGATGCCATTATGATCAGTCATGCCAGCATTATTATTCCTTTCGCATTAGGAACAGGATTGGCGTATTACGTTTATCAGGATTTCGCTCCGGCAGGAATTCCGTTCATTTCATTTGCACTTTTTATTGCCATTGCGATGAGCATTACCGCTTTTCCGGTTCTTGCTCGTATTGTTCAGGAAAGAAATTTACAGAAAACCAAACTTGGCTCCGTAGTCATTACTTGCGCAGCTGCGGATGATATTACAGCCTGGTGTATTCTGGCAGCCGTTATTGCCATTGTAAAAGCAGGCTCTTTCGTCAGTTCCGTGTATGTTATTGCAATGGCTGTCGCCTATGTTATTTTAATGATAAAAGTAGTGCGGCCATTTGTAAAAAGAGTGGCAGATTTGCAGGCAGGAAGAGGAATTATCAGCAAGTCTATTGTTGCCATTTTCTTTCTTATTCTTATCATTTCCTCTTACACTACCGAAATCATCGGAATTCATGCGCTGTTTGGAGCTTTTATGGCAGGAGCTATCATGCCGGAGAATACAAAATTCAGGAATATTTTTATCGAAAAGATCGAAGATGTGGCTCTCGTGTTATTGTTGCCTTTATTCTTTGTTTTTACCGGGTTGCGTACTCACATCGGGCTTCTTAATGATTTTCATCTTTGGAAAACAGCCGGACTTATTATTCTTGTCGCTGTAATCGGCAAATTTCTCGGAAGCGCACTTACAGCAAGATTTCTGAGAATGAACTGGAAAGACAGTCTTTCCATTGGTGCGCTGATGAATACCCGTGGACTGATGGAACTTATCGTTCTGAATATCGGGTACGATTTGGGTGTTCTTAGTCCTGAGATCTTTGCCATGATGGTGATAATGGCGTTGGTAACTACTCTTATGACCGGCCCGGCGTTAGACCTCATCAATTTGATATTTAAAAAGTCAAAATCTGCTGAAGACCATCAGGAAAATGAATCAAAATATAAAATTCTTCTGGTTTTTGAGAAAGCTAAAACCGGAAGTACACTTCTGAAACTTGCAGATAATCTGACCCATAAAATGGAGGAAAAATCTATCACTGCGATGAATTTCGGGCCTGTGGATGATCTTCATAATTTCGCTCTTGCAGATTATGAAAAACAACAGTTTGCTGAAGTGATTGAAACGGCGCAAATACTCAAAACCTCTGTCACTACCATGTTTAAAGCATCGAATGACATTGAAACAGATGTTATTATCGCTACAAAAAAAGGCAATTATGATTTCCTGCTCATCATGCTAGGGAAATCTATTTATGAAGGAAGCCTTTTGGGCCGATTGTTGGGCTTTACCACCAATATCATTAATCCCGAGAAAATCCTCAACACAGTAAAAGGAAAAATGAATATCTTCAATGTTTCACCTTTTGATGATTTCAACATGAGCATTCTGGAAAAATCGAGTATTCCCGTGGGAATTATGATTGATAAAGGTTTTGAAACAGCGGAGAAAATATGCATTCCGATTTTTGACCTTTCAGATCTTTACCTGATGGAGTACGCAAAAAGACTGATGAATAACAATAATTCGAAGATAATTATTTTAGATATTGCAGGACAAATTCAGGGAAATATTGAAATTCAGGAACTGATTCAAGATATTGAACAGTTAGCACCCAATACGATTTCTTTGCAAAACGATAGCACGTTGGAGACAACCTTTTTTGAATCCCAGGATCTGATGATCATCAGCAACCGCAGCTGGAAAAACCTTTTGGACAGTAAAAGTTCATGGCTTTCCGATGTGCCTTCCACACTTATTGTTTCAGATCCAAAATAATCAGATTTCTGTAAAATGTAAACAACTTCTTTCTTAAACAGACATTTCTCCTCGCAAATTTTCAGTGAAATGTTCTGCGAATTTTCCGTTAAAAGCAGGATTCTCAAATACATGCATCGCTTTGGTTATTGCGCATTCCGCAGTCATATCACTTCCGCTGATGGCTCCTATTTTATTGAAAACAGTGCTGTTTTCATATTTTCCGAAACTTATTCCTCCGGAAATGCATTGGGTTACCACCACGATTTCCGTTCCGTTCCGGCGTAATTTCTGAAGGACATTTTCTGTGCCTTTATTGTTGAAAATTGTTCCGCTGCCGAAAACCTGAAGGATCAAAACTTTTACTTTGGGAATTTCCGCAAAATGTTTCAGTGTCATCCCGGGAAAAATTCTCCAGAAAATAATGTCTTGTGAAAGATGGAAATCAACTTTGAATTCCTCATGTTCAGGAGCTCTGTACAAAAGCTGTTTTTCAATATTAAGATGCACTCCCGATTGTCCTAATAACGGATAATTCGGGCTTTGATAGGCATCAAAATATTTTGCAGAATACTTAAGAGAACGGTTTCCGCGGAGAAGTTTATATTCAAAATAAAGCGCCACTTCCTGAATCACGGGTGTGTCATTTTCATAAAGGCTGGCGTAGTAAATACTGGTAAGCAGGTTTTCTTTCGCATCAGTCCTCAGATCGCCAATCGGAAGCTGGGAACCGGTTAAAATTACAGGTTTACGCAATCCTTTCAACATAAAACTGAGAGCTGAAGCGGTGTAAGACATCGTGTCCGTTCCATGTAAGACCAAGAATCCATCGAAGTCATCATAAAAATCTCCAATAATTTTGGCGATCATCTTCCATTCCTCCGGCCCTACATCTGAAGAATCTAAAGGTTCATCGAAAGAATGAACGGTAACCTCGCATTCCAGAAGTTTCATTTCCGGGATTTTATTGAAAATTTTCTCAAAATTAAAAGGCATCAGGCTTCCGGTTTCATAATCTTTTTCCATTCCGATAGTGCCTCCGGTATAGATGAGCAGGACTTTTCTTTTCATAAGTGTAAAAATACGTTAATTTGTAAAGATTTTAAAATTCATGAATCAATTAGAACGCGTTTTCCATCATTTGAAACCATTCCTGACGCCTGAGCGATGCGATAAAATAAATCATCACTCACATCAAAGTTCAGATTTTATTCTTCCGGTTCTGGAAGATGTCTATCAGTTCCGGAATGCGGCAGCAATTCTCCGAAGCGCTGAAGCGTGTGGTTTTCATAAAGTCATTGCCTTGGAAAAGCAGAATGTTTTTGATCCGAATCTGACGGTAACCAAAGGTGCAGAAACTTGGGTGGAAGTGGAGAAAATGCCGCCTACAATGGAGACCATAATGCAAGTTAAAAAAAGAGGTTATAAAATAGTTGCCGTTTCGCCGGAAAAAAAGGCTGTTTTACTTCCGGACTATACCATCACTCAGCCTGTTGCTCTCATCTTCGGAACAGAATGGGAAGGAGTGACCGAGGAAATTCTCGATTTTGCGGATGAAACTTTGGCGATTCCAATGTATGGTTTTACTAAAAGTTTCAATGTTTCGGTAGCTGCGGCAATTTGTATGTACGAAATGAAGCAGAAACTAATTTCATCAAAACTCGATTATCTTTTGAGCGAAGAAAAACGGTTGAAACTCAAAATCCGATGGGCAGTGAATTCCATAAAAAGCGGAGAAGCTATTTTGAAAAAGATTCTGGACGATTCTCAATACGAAGGATTCCAATGGTGAACAGTTCTTTGGTATCATTATTGAGAAAGATTGCGCTAAAGGAACCACATTCATGAATAAATTATTTAAAATTCTGATCATTGGAATTTTCACATTCAGTACGGTGCAGTGCGCCAAAGAAACCCCGTTGATTCAAACTGCTTCCAATACACAACAGGATCTTGAAAAACAAAAACGCGATTCCATCCGTGAGGATTCTATAAAAAGAGCTCAGGAAAGAATCCGGTTTTTTACGCTTGTATTTCCCAAGAATAAAAAAGATTCGGTAATGAGTGCTTTTTTGAAGAAATATCCGGAAGAGGAACGATATATTATTCTGGCACTGAACCGTCTTGACAATAAAAACCGATGGCGTGCAGACACGTTGGTCATTCCAGAAAAAATTGAAAATGATTTTTTGAAATACAGCCCTTTCCCAAAACGGTTGGATGAACTGGAACCGGTGAATAAA
Source organism: Chryseobacterium lacus (assembly GCF_003336205.1). GTDB lineage: Bacteria > Bacteroidota > Bacteroidia > Flavobacteriales > Weeksellaceae > Chryseobacterium_A > Chryseobacterium_A lacus. The sequence goes on along the minus strand of NZ_QPIE01000001.1, from coordinate 207,901 downwards.
ATGGTGTTTTTCTCTTATGCGATTCATGCGTTTGCAGTATATGAAAACGGAAATCTTAAGAAATGGGGCCCATCAAGTCTGGGAAAAAAAGCGACACCTACTAAAACGGGTTTGATGTTCAGCAACTGGAAAAAAGAAGTGGCCATTTCCACGTCCAATTCCGAATGGATTCTCCGCTGGAATTTCAATATTCACAATACTTTAGGCATTGGCTGGCATCAGTATGATTTGCCGGGTTTTCATGCGTCACATTCCTGCCTGAGAATGCTGGAAGAAGATGCGAAATGGATGTACTCCTGGGCAGATACGTGGGTGCTTACGAATAATGGACAAACGGAGCAGGCCAAAGGAACACCTGTCATCATTTTCGGAGAATCTGATTTTAAAACGAAACCCTGGCTGAAGCTTTCGGATGATCCGGCTGCAAATGATATTTCTGTGGAAGAAATGAATGATACTTTTGTTCCGCATCTGGATAAAATTTTGAAAGAACAGGAAAACAGCGAGAAAATCCGCCGGCATGCTTATCTGAGTCTTAGTAAATCAGACAACGGAAAACGTGCAGTATAATTTATTTTTCTTCAAAAGGCAATGTTGAAAGAATAGCAAATGACCGGAGTTTTTCCATTTCTTTTTTGGCTTTTTTCTGTCCGATTTTTACGGCAGCATACATTATTAAACCCAATACTACCGTAACGATAGAAGCAGGAAGTGCCCATTTGTAATCCTGAATATTAATTTGTTCGCCCACAAACCAAAGCGTGATGAGTACCATCCATATAATTCCCAACAGGAAATACAAAAACATGAAAAATGTCCACACTGCTGAACTTGGCCCGAAAATTCCGCGGATGACGGTTCTTTGGTCTTCCATTTCAGTCCGCAACGAGAGATTGGGTTTCCAGTAATGATCCTGTTCAGTGTTCACCGTAATAAGAGCCATTTCGGTGTTCACATTTCCTGAAAATTCCTCAGCATTTTTTTTGAGGAATTTCTTTATATTTTCCGAATATTCTTCTGCAGAAAGTCCCGTGTACATTTTGAATCGCGGGCGCAGCCGCATTTTATCAAGGGTAGTTTCTTCAGTTTTCATCGTTTGTCAGCATAAGGTATTGGGTCTTTCAGGATAATCCTGATTTTCATGAAATGAAGTTACAAAAAAGCAAGAAACCAAAGTTGAAAAGTAATAAATCATTTCGCTATAGCTGTTAATTTTTGATCAATTAATGTTATTTTAATCGCTCAATCTTTTACTTGCGTGTATTCCGAAAAAAAAAGATCCCCGGAATCATTCCAGAGATCTAATCAATGTTCTTACCATTTGTGTTTTCATGGTTATTAATAGTAGTTTTCTACATTGAGACTGCGAATGTATTATAATTTTGAACTTAAACAATAATTAAGCAAGGGACAAAAAGGGGACATTGTCTTTTCGGATGTAACCTTTTGATTAATACTGTTATATCTTTTCACTTTTGTTTCATTTTACTTTATTATTATTTCGATTTCTTTCCAGAAAATTGATATAACGAACGAAATTCTTATGCATTCCTTGTAAAAATTAGTGACTGAAAGATGCTTTAAGCAATCTTTTTTTATTAATTTGCCTTCAATCTTATGGTCTTATGGGATGATTGGGTTTAATGTTATTGAATGCGGTATCTGATCTTATTTTATTTTCTGTTTTCTGTTCATCATTTCTCAGCTGCTCCCTGGCTGACCTCTTCCTCACTATCCAGAGAGAATTTGGAGCAAATCATTACGAATAAAAAACGCTTTATGAACGATACTGTAATTCTAAAAAAAGAATTGCAGAACAGTAGTTCAATTAAAAAGATAATTTCAGAAACGCTTTTGGCACAGGCCTATTTTCGGGCGTTAGACGGCAAGAACCCAAAAAGCGAGTTTCACTTCAAAAATTCTATAGAAACGGCTGTAAAATTAAACAACCCTGCTTTGGCGATTTGGGCTGAACTTAATTATGCAGAATATCTGTATCGGTACAGGGAAATGACTCGAGCAATGCCCGTTTTCCTCAATGCATTGAATGCAGCAGAGAAGATACCGGCAAATGAACTTCTCTTTCCATGTTGGTCATTCAAGATTGTCGGATATTATATGGGAACGATCGGAGATTATGATGAAGCTGTTAATTTTCTGAAAAGGGCACAACATTATGCCGATCGTAATTCTTCTGAACTTCCTGAACTTCTTGATAATATAGGGCAGTATTACTATCTTGCCCGCAACTATATTCAGGCTGAAAAATATTATACAAGTGCCAGCATCACCGCTCTTCAGATAAAAGACGAACTTCGATATGCTAAAACGCTTGGAAATCTTGCGCTGATACGGAAAGATGAAGGAGATTATAACAGTGCGGCTCTTTTATTGAAAAAAGATATTGATATTTCTGAACGGCTTGGTGCACAGCAAAATACGATGTTTGCCCAAATTGCCCTTGTTAGAGTCTTTATAAAAGCCGGCAAATGGGAAGAAGCGGCAACCCTTCTTCAAAAGGCGGAGACCATTTCCAGATCAAAACCGTATTACATGAGTTCAAGGCGCAGGATTGCGGAGATAAAACTGGATGTGTTTCAAGCTTTAAATCGTATTTCGGAAATACCTGATATCCGCCGCGAGATCAAAATGCTCGACGATTCACTGCGGTGGACTGATGGAGAACAGACCCTGAACAAGACCCATCTGATGACGCAAAAAACGCTGTATCAACAGAAAATTACGAAAGCCAATGAAAAATTATCATCCAGAAATAATCTGTTTGTAATTTTTGTGGTGGTAGCAGGAATCGGATTTGTTTTGTTCGGGTGGCATCTCCTGAGGCTGAAAAAGAATGAAGCCCAACGTAAGGCACAATATGACAGCTTGATTACAGCACTGGAAAAAGAAAAAGTTGGTTTCGAAAGAACACTCATGGAAACACGACAAACACTCCAAGATCAGGTGCAGTATTTGAAAAGTAAAAATCAATATATTGAACAACTAAATTCTGAAATTGAAACAATCCGTCTCTCAGCTTCATCTCATCTTGAGGAAAAAGAAGGTAAACTCCATCAATTATTAGAGTCTCATCTCATGACAGAAGAGAACTGGCAGATTTTCCGCAGGCAGTTCCAGAAAGAATATCCGGAATTTTACGGGAATCTCAGTCTGGAATTTCCGGAAATTACACCAGCGAATCTGCGTGTCATTCTATTGCAAAAGTTGGGATTCAGCCAAGTAGAAATCTCCAGATTGTTAGGCATTACGCAGGATGCCGTGAAAAAGTCCCGTCAAAGGCTGAAGCGCAAACTTGGTGAGCGATATGAGAAACTTTCTGAAATGATCAACGCTGAATTATAAAAAAGCGTCGCCCGAAAATAAAAATCTTATTTTACTTTTTAATGAACTTTCTGATGAGTGTTCTCTTGGCAGTATCTATGCTGATCATGTAGCTTCCGGCCTTGAAATGTGAAACAGGGATCATCTTGATATCATCTTTTTCTCGATACATAATTCTGCCAGAAAAATCTGTTATCGTAACACGTATTATTTTTTCAGGTGATTGAATCCGCAAAAAATCCGTTACCGGGATAGGATAGATTGTGATTAAATTATTGCGGTTTGCTTCAGCAACTGAAAGTGTCGATTCACATTCGTTGCCTAAAACGTCACCTGTTATTGTCCAACCTTTAACATTAATAAGATGCTCTCGCGCAGCTATTGCCAAAGGATCTTTATACTGAAGCGGAGCCACATTACCCAAGTTTACATTGTTGGCCGTTGTAGGATTCGTGCGCCATCCATAGAGGGTTTTATCCCAGTTATTGCAGGTTAATGCTGTGTTTGTGAGCATACTGTTCGCCTGTACAACGGAGGCGAGATTCCACGTTTCCAAACTTTGGTTAAAGCTTGTCGCTCCACTCAGAAAATCACGGAATTCTGTTACATTCGAAACATTCCAGCTACTCAAATCCTGATTGAAACTGGTACAGAGATGAAACATGTGCAGCATGGTAGTCACATTGGAAACATTCCATGATGATAGTGGCTGATTAAAAGATGATAAATAATGAAACATCCAGGTCATGTCCGTCACATTGGTGGTATTCCAGTTATTTAACGGTTGATTGAAGTTTCCTGCATTGGAAAACAGATGACTCATATTCGTAATAGTAGAAGTATTCCACTGGTTGAAAGTTGGGTTTCCTAAAAGAGAAGTACAGTTATGAAACATGAGCGCCGCATTCGTAACATTAGCAAGTATAGGAATATCAGTTGCACTTACATCCAAATTGGAACAATCCGTAAAAGCAGTCTCCATACTGAGCCAGTTAATATTTCCCCATTGCTGGACTTCCAGCAGTTTATCGGTATCTCCCAAAAGATTCATTAATATAGGAGTGCCCAGATTTGGCGAAACAAAATATTCATTATAAAAACGGACAGCATCAAAATTTCCATTGCCATTACTTATTTTTATACGATAAGTTGCAAGCGCAGGATCCGGATGATAAGGAGTTCCGAAATCAACAAGAAAATGCTGCGAAGAACTTATTCCGTTCATGGCACCGTTATGAGACGGGAATCCGATTTCTTCCCAGTATACATTAAAGTTACTGCCTCTTCCCGGAAACCAAATTTGTTGTGTTGTGCTTTGAGCAGGTACATTGGCAACTGTTTTCGACTGTGCATTCGCCGGTTTCCATACGGTAATGAATTCATTTTGAGAATATACAAGAGACGACAGAAAGGTGATGAGAAAAAGTATAATTTTCATCATATTTTTTGTTAAAGATATAAAAATTCCCCGGACATCATCCGGAGAAAATATTGTTTAAAGTTGAAAATTCTTAGTATCTGTAATATTCCGGCTTGTAAGGTCCTTCAACCTCTACTCCGATATATTGGGCCTGATCCTCGGAAAGAGTTTCAAGTTCCACACCGATTTTTTTCAGGTGAAGCATCGCTACTTTTTCATCAAGTTTCTTTGGTAACATGTAAACTTTATTTTCGTAAGCGTCGCTGTTTGTCCAAAGTTCAATTTGAGCCAAAGTCTGGTTCGAGAATGAATTACTCATCACAAAACTCGGGTGTCCTGTTGCACAACCCAGATTCACTAATCTTCCTTCTGCAAGAATAATGATGTCGTTTCCATCTACGTTATAAATATCAACCTGAGGTTTAACGGTAGATTTTGTAGAACCGTAATTGTCGTTCAGCCATTTCATATCGATTTCGTTATCGAAATGTCCGATGTTACAAACGATGGTTTTATCTTTCATTTTTTTGAAATGCTCACCTCTTACGATATTGAAATTTCCGGTAGTCGTGATAATGATATCCGCAGTTTCGATAACAGTATCCAGTTTTTTCACTTCATAACCTTCCATTGCGGCCTGAAGCGCGCAAATCGGGTCGATTTCAGTAACAGTAACGATCGATCCTGCACCTCTGAAAGAAGCGGCTGTTCCTTTACCTACATCGCCGTATCCGCAAACAATTACTCTTTTTCCGGCAAGCATCACGTCGGTCGCTCTTCGTACTGCATCTACTGCAGATTCGCGACATCCGTATTTGTTATCAAACTTCGACTTGGTTACAGAATCATTTACGTTAATAGCAGGCATTACCAAAGTTCCGTTGGCCATTCTTTCGTACAGGCGGTGAACACCTGTGGTGGTTTCTTCGGAAAGGCCTTTGATGTCTTTGGTTAGTTCCGGAAAACGGTCAAAAACCATATTCGTAAGGTCGCCGCCATCATCCAGAATCATATTAAGAGGTTTTCTGTCTTCTCCAAAAAATAAAGTCTGCTCAATACACCAGTCGAATTCCTCTTCATTCATCCCTTTCCAGGCATACACCGGAATTCCGGCAGCAGCGATAGCCGCCGCGGCGTGATCCTGAGTGGAGAAAATATTACAGGAAGACCAGGTAACTTCCGCGCCCAGTGCAATCAGCGTTTCAATCAGAACAGCAGTCTGTATCGTCATGTGCAGACATCCCGCAATTCTGGCACCCTTCAGCGGCTGAGAAGGTCCGTATTCTTCACGAATCGACATAAGGCCCGGCATTTCTGCTTCGGCAAGTTCGATTTCTTTTCTTCCCCATTCAGCCAGAGAAATATCTTTTACTTTATAAGGAATGTATTGTGTTGTAGTGTCCATTGAATTAATATTTGTGCAAAAATACAACAAATTCCTTAAACTGATTTCCCTTCCTCCTACGGAAATAAATATGTAATTTCCACTTTCTAAGATTGATTTATCCGTCATCCATCTCTCTAATTTAGTACAAGTGCTCAAAAGGCTGGTCAGCGATTTAAAAAAGCTGGGCAGGGTTATGATGAAGGATAAGAAATGATAAGTATTTTTCAGCTATTCTCAGGATCATTCGTTATCAGCATGAATTAAATATTTTGATTTTGTGCTTAAACTTTTGCAAATTTGCAGGGTTTAAAAAGCAATGCAATATGCCCTTCTATCAGGATTTTACCGATCAAAATGCGACAATTCTTTTCTGGAAATATGATGAGCAAGACCGGTTTAATCATGAAGAACTTATAGAAGCTGAAAATTTCGGCAAAGTAGAAAACTATCATCCCAAGAAACTTCAGGAGTATCTGATGATCCGCCAGATGCTGAAGAAGCTGCTTCCGGAACATAAAATTCTTTATAAAACCATCGGGCAGCCGTATCTTTTTCCTAAGGATTATTTTATTTCCATCACCCATTCGTTTCCGTTTGCGTCTTTGGCGATTTCAAAAAAAAGGGTAGGGATTGATATTGAGCGGATAATGCCCAAAATTCTGAGAATCAAACACAAGTTTTTGCATCCTTCAGAAATTTCATGGACTGAAAATGAAGATGAGGTGGAATTTCTTACGGTAATCTGGGTTATCAAAGAAGCTTTATACAAACTGCACCCCAGCAAATATTGGTCTTTAAAAAAGCATTATGAAGTGGATCAATTCAGTCTAAATGATCTTTCAAAAGTTCGATGCCGTGTTTTTGATGAAAATTTTGAAGACTTTTACGACGCCACCGTTACTAAAATTGAGGATTTTTATTTTGCCATTATTGAAGAACAGCATCAGATCAATTTTAAGATTCCTCCGAAGGATGTACTCCATCTATAACCGCATACTTCTCGGTAACTCTCCTTTGTTCCAGAGCGACATCATATAAAAGTTCTAATATTTCCTGAATGCTGGTAAGTTCGGTAAGTCTTGATATCCGGCTCGGGTCGCGGCGGTCAAAGAATTCTTCTTCCAGAATTTCCTCTTTTCTTTTTACCAAAAGCTGCTGAACACGGTCGTCCGTTTTTATCGAAATCCGATCAGAATCCGGTTGGCTTTCTCTGCCGCTCAGCAGATCCAGTGTGTGGCTCAGTTCAGCAAGGATTTTGCGCTCCCAGTTTTCAAAATCAATCTCTGAAAAATGATGAGGTGATTGAGAATACTGCGCCAGCGAAGCAGTGTAAGCGGTAATTAAATGGGAGGTGGTGACAAACTGATGTACACTTTCCATTTTCTTCTGCTGATTCTTAGGGTCGGAAAGCAGTCGCTGGAAACTGTCGGAAAGGTTCGCCAGACTGATGATGGCGTCTTTTCTTCTCATTCTGTATTCTTCATCATCAGGGCTTTTGTATTCTATTTTCTTGATCACATTTTTGAAATATCTGAGGTTAGCCAATGTAGATTTCTCCATTAATTTACTGTTCTGTGTATGTTCCCAAACAGGTAAAATAAAATAAGAAACTGCAGCAGCGATAATACCTGCAATGGTGGTATCCAGAATCCGGTCACGGAAAATAAGATTTACATTTCCGGGATTCAGAAAATTGAAAGTGATAAAAATATAGATGGTCATGAAGAAAACAGCAGTGGCATATTTTTCTTTTAATAAAGTGAAACACAGAAGCATAGAGGTAAACAAAATACCGAGAAGCAAGGTGTCATTTTTTACGAAAATAAGCAGGAGATATGCTGCTACGGCGCCGGATGCGGTTCCGTAAAGCCGCAGCAGATTCCGGTGTTTTGTAGTGCTGTAAGCGGGCCGCATGATGGCGACGATAGTAATGAGAATCCAGTAGGAATGGCCAATTTCTGATGTTCCCAACAGTGAAACGGCATATCCGATAAGCAAGGCTGTCGTCAACCGTACCGCATGCCGGAAATGGGACGACTTCAAAGAAAGGTTATTGAGAAGCACTCTTGAGTTGAGCTGTTCCTGTTTCGGAACGAATTTGTCATAATCCAGACCGGAGGAAAGACTTTTTATATTCCTCAGATCCTGAGAGAAAACTTTGTGAATAATTTTAACATCATCGGCCACCTCACTTATCCTATAAAGAATGAGCCGAAGCGCCATGAAATTTTCCAAAGTTTCCGCTGACATTTTTCTTTTGCGCAGATGGAAATAAATATTGTACACCTTTTGAAGTTCCGCATCTATGTCTCGCGAAGGATGGCTTTTGGTTCCGCTCTGCAAGGCAATTCCAATATGGGTCACTTCTTCTGCGAGATCATTCAGAAAGCGATGAATCGCAGGAAGGATAGGGGTTTTTCCGAAATGAGCGTGTAAATTCGCATAGTTTTGATCGCTGGTCATCAGTTTTTCATAAAAATCGATCGCATCCAGAAACATCAGCATCAGGAGCCGGCTGGTGGTGGTAGCTTCGTTTACAATGGTTCTGGTCTTAAAAACCATTTCTCTTGTTTCCTCCTGTAGATTCTTAATCACGATTTGTTTGGAAATCACTTCCTGATACAGTGCATCCAGATCTGCATTTTTTTGATAAAATTTCGCTTTTATTTTCAGATATTCTGCCAGCTCCAGATAATTTTCACCAATCATCTGGCTGGCAAGCTTGTACGGCTGAAGTCGTGAAACCAGCAGAAAAATTAGTAAAAACCATATTCCGCCCGCAATAAACGTGACTATATTTTTAAATTCCCAAGTCTGTGAGAAATGTACATCAATAAAAATGGAGAAAACCACCAAAGTTAATCCGCCCACCGCAGCCAATCTTTGTCCATACACACCTAAAAGAGTGAAAAACATCCCGAAGACAACAATTCCTAAAAAAACCAAAGCAGGGTATCCCTGAATGAAACTCGCAACAGAGATGACAGTAAGAAAGGAAATGATGGCTAAAATAAGGGAGTTTCTTCTTCGGATAAAAGGACCTGCCATATCCGTGAGCCCTACGAAACTGGTTCCCAGCGGAAATAGGAAATACTCTTTCAGCAAACCGAAATAAGCCAGAATTACGCTGGGAATAATGATCGCCAATGCAACCCTCGCCCCGGAATAAATATACTGGCTGGTAATGAATTTCTGTATTTCGGATTTGTAGTTCAAGAAAATGGGAGATATATATGCAAAATTAGCCTTATTTTTACAAAAAAAGCCCCGTTTACGGAGCTTTATAAAGTGTTTATATTATCTTTTAATAATCGTTGGCGTTCATTGTGTCGTCACCAATATGCCAGGTGAGGCCAAATCTCAACGTATTGTCTAATGCTGTATTCAGTTTCGACGTATTGAGCAAGTAAGAGACATCCAGTGAAAAAGCGTTGTATTTTAATCCGACACCGGCGGTAGCAAACTGTCTTGCTCCTTGTTCTTCACTTTCATGGAAATAACCTCCTCTTACAAAAAACGCGTTATCATAAGCGTACTCCAATGCACCCGAAAACATAATGCTGTTTGGATTTTTGAATGATTTCCCAACTCCTTCCAGCACTCCTACATTAGGAACTTCATAAATCGGCCTTTCAGTTCTTGGGTCAATTCTTACCAGTTCAGCACCGGGAACAAGAAGTTTGGAAGCTTCTGCACTGAATCCTATGCGATTGACATCATCAATGAAAACATCGTATCCTACACCCAATCTTGCCATCGTTGGAAGATAACTTCTGGATTCTTCGTCGCCGGTATAATCCAGTTTCGGGCCTAAATTCTGTACTGCCAATCCGGCATTTATTTTATTGTCCATTCCGCCTAAACCGGAGAAACGTGGACTGGTATAATAAGAGGAAATATCAACAGAGAAAGAATTCGCAGCTTTCAGTGTAGTATCGGTATTGAAACCACCTGAAAAATCTGAACGGATGAATCTACCGGTTACTGCCATTGAAAAAGAATCGGCAAGTCTCAACGCATAGGCAACGTCTATTGCAAATTCGTTAGGTTTTGAGACCCCTTCATCATTGACCACGTTGGGTGAAGTTAAACTTGTTAATTGAACCTCTCCCATATTGAAATAATAAAGGCTGGCAGAAATAGTAGAGCGTTCTTCCTGACCCAGAAATCTGAAATAGGAACCGTAAAGTAAAAAAACATCGTTAGTAAGCTTGCCCATATATGGTGTATAGTTCACCCCAACGCCGGATAAACTTCTGCTGAAAGGATATTTTGCTGCATTCCAGAATTGTGAAAAAACATCAGCGGAGGTAGCAACACCTTGGTCACCCATACCTCCTGCACGTGCATCGGGAGCTACTCTAAGGAAAGGCGCCCCTGTAAGTACAGGCCTGATTTTGCTTAAGTCTTGTGCAAAAACCGTTACACTGGCTCCTAAACCCAATCCTAAAAGCAGTTTTTTTGTAAAATCCATATAGTTATTTTTAATCTTTCAAATATATAAATTATTTTAAAATATTATCGTAATAATACCATTTTTTCTATTGCTGTAGCACCTCCTTTGCATTTCTCCTGATTTTGGCTTCGTGCAAATATCTTAAAAATATAGGTTCCTTTTCCTACAGCGTCTCCGAAATCATCTTTTCCGTCCCAGCCAATTGAATGGCGCGGAGTTCTGAATCCCTGCAGGAAAGGTTCTGCCATTACGGTCTGGCTGATCGTTTTAACCAGTTTTCCAGTGATGGTAAAGATTTGTACATTGACGTCAAGGATATCGTCGCAGTTATGCTCAAAATGGATATAGGTTTTATCCGTAAACGGATTAGGCCAGTTCAGCGGCCTGTTGATCACGAGATTTTGGCTTGCTTCATCTTTTACTATAAACCTTAACGTTTCAGTAGTAGAATTATTGTTAATATCCCAAACTCTGAAGGTTAATGTATGTTCACCCGGAGCAAGGTTTCTGAACGGATAGGTAACACTTCCTTTCTGGTATTCGGCCAGCGTAGGATTCAGGCAGCCATTTCCGTCGCCCGGATTGTAGAAATCATTCAGTACAGTGGTGTTGATAATTTGTCCGTCAAGATAGGTAATGATATCGTGGCCAATTCCGGCTCCAGTTGAATTGATTCCGGTATCGTCGGTAACACAAGCTAAAAGCATGGGATTTTGATCGGTAATTCCACCATCAGCAAAATTGGTATTATTCATATATAATTTTACTCTCGGAGGTTCATTGTCATTAATACCGTTCGGGTTAATATCACCAATTTGATACGGTTGGTTCTGGAAAACATCTTCTACATTATTATCTGCATAAGCGATAATTCTTCCGGTTCCAACCGTGTAATTAATATCATTCGGAACATAAAATTCCACAGTAAATTGTCCGTTGACTGCCGTTCCGGAAGCTTTTACAATAGGGCTTCCTTCTTCGGTATAATGCAAAATCGGAGTAAGATTTCCATCATTATTCAAAGTGCTTTTATTGACTCTTTTATCAAAAATATTGACAATCACTTTTCCGTTGAAACCTGTGTTTACTGTTCCGTTTGGATGGTTGATATGCCCTGTAATTTTAACAAAATCCAAAGCTCTTATCTGGCCAGGCACCGGACTTTCGATATTATCAATGAATAATAATTTTTTAGGGCGGCTTAGTTTCATTGCAGGGTCGCCGAGGTAGTTTACCTTCAGGTGATCGCTGCTGCCTCCATAATTTTTCTTGGCTGTTAAATGAGCATTTCCTAAGGTTTCAAAATCTTCAGCAGCATTCAGCGTAAAAATAGATTTGGTGAAAGCGCCGGAAAAAGTTTCACCATATCCTACGTTTACGGCACGGCTGGAAGTAATCATCGTAGCCGCTCCGCCGCTTTTATGCTTGATGAATTGTTCACCAACGGAATAAGTATCGTGATCATCCCAGAGCGTGAATTCACAGGTTATGGTGGAAACAAACGGAAATCGGCTGTAGACGGATGAAAAATTATTGAGGCCTTGCACTTCATTGGTAGTCAGAACTCTTTCCTGAGACCAACCGTTGATACCGCCATGTCCGAAATAAAATAAATATAAACTGTTACCGATATCATTCGCAATCGCTTGGTTCACCTGTGGATATCTTTGTCCAGCAGCAGTGCTTTCTGCGGGAAAAGCGTCCATATATAATTTTCTGACATTGTATTCCGGTTTATCTGTTGTTCCTTCAAAAACTTCTTCCAACGCAGTATTCATAATAGTATGAAAAGGAGTTCCGCCGTCTTTGTCATCATCTACTACAAAATCCAGTTTCATTCGCCAAATCCCGAAAGGGGAAGATTGCCCCGGTAAACTGTTATAGTACGCTAAGGTCTTGTCTATCATGGTTTTGGCTTCCTGAGGATTGGCGGCAGGAATTCTTCCAATCGGAAGATCCGGAATTACAAACCCTAAATTAGTAGTGGTTTGTGGTGATGTCATTACGAAATAATCATCCGTCACAAAGGAAGTTACATAATTGCCGCTTTCCTCGCTCTGATAACTGGGTACGATGTTATAACTGTTCGGTGTTTTGTGTTTGAAATCATAAGTAGCATCTCCCAAAATGAAAACATATTTCAGGCTTCCCGCAGGAGTGTTGAGATGCGTGACAAAGTCTCGGATGGCAGTAAGATCCTGCCCGCCGCTGCTGTATTCATTATATATTTTATGAATATCAACAATCTGGGTGTTGAAATTATTTTTTGTCTGATGATAATTGGCCAGTCTTTGAGCCTGCATCATCATTTCAGGACGTGTGAGGATGAGATAATCTACATTCTGCAGCGCCTGGAGATTCTGGTTTTCCACTTTTCCTACAAATGTTGGCTGATAAGCTGCATCTGCACGAAAAGCGACAAATTCATTATTGAAGTCAGGATTATTGGTAATGTATCCAAAATTAAAAATACTGCTTCCGGAAGCTTTGTTCACTCTTCGGTTCGCATTGGTAATATCCGTCACATCCCATATTTGCTCCACTGCAGATGCATTGGAAACCGAAAATCCATACGTCTGCCCGGATCCACTCACCAGAGAAAAATCCCTGAAATTCATTTGACTACCGTTAAATGCTAAATTTTCTTTATACTGAATTTCTAAATAATCGAAATAAAAAGTACCATTAGGGTTCACAGAAATATTGGGCTCATAGTTAAAAGTAAAAGTGGTTCCCTGTGCATTATTCAATGTTCCGGTAAAACGCATCGGAACAAAATCTGGTGTGTTGGCGGTGGTAGATATGGTTTGCGTGGCAGGATTCTGATTGTTAATATTAAAAGCCAGCGAATTTCCCTGCGCTTTATAGCCTATCACCTGCGTTCTGTAAAGAACTTGTTCTCCCGGCAGAGGAGCAGAAAGTGTGTTGATACTGACTGATTTAGAATTGGTAAACGGTTGGTCATCTACCCAAACTTTTCCTAATTTCAAAAGGTTTCTCTTTTCTTCATTGATGACCTGATATTCATCATACCTGGTAATAAGATTCGCTGGAAGTGCAGCATCCATGGTGGTTACCCTTTTACCCGGTCCTTTGTCAAAAGTAATAAAGTAGTAAGAAAAATCTTCGTAAATATTTTTTACATTGTTGCTTCGGTCGGTTCTTGTATCGGTTCTTTTAAAGCCATTTCCGTTGGTGGTATTATAAAGATTATATCCGTCCGGCCCCTGAGCGTAAAAAAGAGCATAATCGCCGTCGTTCCAAACGCCATCATCCTCACCCGTTACTTGTATCGCATTCTCCTGAAGGGCACTGTATCGTTTATTTTGATTGTGTTCCGGAAGAATAAGGCCACCGTTGCCATAAATTCTTAAATTTTTCGGATTCACACTGCCTGCATTTATGCCTATACTTTGTAGGAAATCTTTGGTGATTTTAAAGATCCCTGACTTGTCGACTTTAATTTTATAAAAATTACCTGAGGCCAACGGATTGTCTGTGCTGCCAATTTTCTGGAGCATACTACCGCCTTTTTCTGTTTCGGTCATCTCGAATGAAGAAAGCCTGAGGATTTTCCCGTCAATTTTTTTGAACAAGCCAACACTCACCAGTGCAGTTCTGCCGTTTTCTCCGTTTACATAGGAAACATCGGTAGTTTCAAACTCCGGAAGGTTGTTTCTGTCCAGGTCATAAAGCTCTCTTTCTGCTACATTTTCCCATTGTAAGTTGGTAATTTTTATATCTTTTTCACGGATATTTTGTTTGGTGTGAATAAATATATTATTTTGGTCAAATGAAAAACCATTATTTCGGAAGCTGGGCAGATTTATTTTTACATGACCAAAGTCATTAATTTTTGCACCCTCCCACTGAATGGTTATTTTCTGGGAGAAAAGAAGCGCGATGGATTGAAATAAAAAAAGAATAAAAAGATAACGTCTCATTTTTGAATTTAATTTCAGGAATACAAATTAAACGAAAATTTTAAAATAATAATGTGATACAATAAAATAAATTTATAATCGTTTGAAAAAAATCAAAACAATTCTTGATTAATTGATAAATTTATTATTTCTTTGTACTTTGAAAATATTTATACTGACTATGAAAAAACTAAAGTTGTTTTCATTAATAGCATTAAGTTCAGCTTTCGTATTAACCAGTTGTGGGGGATCAGCATCCGGAGGAGGTACCAAAAGTTTTGTAAGTAAAACAGGATGGAAACCTAACGAATCAAGAGGATGGTTTTTTGCAGGAAAAATGCAGAAACAGAAAGGCTGGCCCGGAATGGTATACGTAGAAGGTGGAACGTTTACAATGGGATTAGTGAAAGATGATGTAATGCATGATTGGAATAACTCTCCCCGCAGAATGCAGGTGAGTTCATTCTACCTTGGAGAAACTGAAATCACCAATTATGAATATCGGGAATACCTTACCTGGTTAAAATATGTTTTCCCGCCGTCTGACCCAAGTTACCGCGAAATCTATAATGGAGCTTTGCCCGATACCCTTCTTTGGGATAACGAGCTTTCCCGTAACGATTTTTCAGAAACCTATTTCAGATCGCCGGAATTTGATTACTATCCGGTAGTAGGTGTAAGTTGGAGCCAGGCAAACAAGTATTGTGAATGGCTAACCGACAGAGCCAACGAAAAAGCACTGATGGATGCCGGAATTATTTCCAAAGATCTTTATATTAACGAGTCAAATAACCAAGGAGGTACAGCTTTCAATATGGATAAGTTTAAAGCAAACGATCCGGATATGGCAGCTTACATCAATGAACAAAGACTCGCTCAAAAATCTGGAATGAGAACAGCAAATCAAAGATTGCTGGCTGCCAACAGGTCTCCTGCGGCACCTTTAGTTCAAAAATTCAGACTTCCTACAGAAGTAGAATGGGAATTCGCAGCATTGGGAACTCAAAAGAACAGAGAGTATAATAATATCTTAGGTAAAAACCCTCAAATTGAAAACCTTCGAGGTAAAAGAGGAAGAAATCAGGGGTTATTTCTTGAGAATTTCAAAAACGGAATCGGAGATTACTCAGGAGTTCCAGGATGGAAAAATGATGGATCAGCGTACACATCAGACGTAAAACAATACCCAGCAAGTGATCTTGGGCTTTATGGAATGTTCGGAAACGTTGCGGAATGGACAGCCGATGTTTACAGGCCTATCATAGATGCTGATTACAGTGACTTCAATTATTACAGAGGAAATGCGCCGCAAAGAATCGTTAGAAATGGCGATGGCTCTTACAGAAGAGTAGATGACGGAAGCATCCAATACGATACGCTTGCGGATGGAAAATTGCTTTACAGAAGTCTTCCAGGACAGTTTGAAAGAGAAACCATTGCTGACTACAGTAATTTCAGAGATGGCGACAGACAGTCTTCTTTGGATTTCAGAACACAGGCAGACAGTGCTAACGGAAGCTACAACATGTATAACGCACCAAGAAGAGATTTCTTTGTAGATGCGAATGGTAGAGTTGTTCTTCAGAATGATACTGCTTCCAGAACTTCAGCAATCTCTAATGAGGTGAGAGTTGTAAAAGGTGGATCTTGGCAGGATACAGCATATTGGCTAGATCCGGGACAAAGAAGATTCAAAAATCAACACACTGGATATAAATGGATCGGATTCCGCGTAGCACAGGATGCGAGAGGAGCTGATAAGAACAGAACAAGAAGATAAAAGTCTTTTAAATAACAGAATCCTTCCATTCTTTGGAAGGATTTTTTATTTTTGAAACATGAATACAGAAGCGTTTTATCCTTTCGTTCTTCAATGCAATAAAGTCTCTATAGATAGCAGAGCAGTTGAGAAAAATGATATTTTTTTTGCCTTTTCAAGTGAACGTTTTAATGCGGCTGCCACAGCACAAGAAGCTGTAGAAAATGGAGCTTTGGCAGTGATTGTAGAACAAAAGGAATATGAGAATATCGCTAATAATATTTTCTATGTACCTTCTACTTTATTGTTTTTACAGGAAATTGCAAAATACCACCGAAATCGGTTACAAATTCCTGTAATAGCATTGACCGGAAGTAACGGAAAAACTACAACTAAGGAACTGATTCATGCTGTGCTTTCTCAGAAATTTAATACCCAATACACTTTCGGTAATCTGAACAATCATATTGGGGTTCCATTGACGCTGTTATCCATAAAACCCGAACACGAAATGGCAGTAATTGAAATGGGTGCGAATCATCAAAAAGAAATAGAATTGCTGTGTGAAATTGCGCAACCTGATATCGGTTACATCACTAATTTCGGAAAAGCCCATTTAGAAGGATTTGGTGGTTTTTCCGGAGTGATCAAAGGAAAATCTGAACTTTATGATTTCCTGAAAGCTGATAATAAAACCATTTTGGTGAATGAAAATGATCCTATTCAGGTTGAAAAAACTGAGGGTTATCATAACAAAATAACCTTTGGAAGCCCAGAATCTGATTATTATTTTGAACATTTTTCTCAAGAACATTCTGTAGGTATAGAATATAAAGGTGAGAAAATATTAAGTAACCTTACAGGAAATTATAATTTCTCGAATCTCTGTGCAGCAGCCAGTTTAGGTTTGTATTTCGGAGTATCTGTAAGCAGGATTAAGAATGCAGTAGAGCAATATATGCCCACAAATATGCGGTCACAAATCGTAGAGAAAAATGATCAACTTCTGGTGCTGGACACCTATAATGCCAACCCAAGTTCTATGGCTGAAGCGCTGAAAAATTTTCAGAGTTTTGAAGGTTCTAAAACCATCATCATCGGAGATATGCTGGAGTTAGGCGAAGAGAGTCTGCACGAGCATACTGCTATCCTGGAAATGGCTCAAGATCTCGGATTTGATGAAATTATTACCGTCGGAAAACATTTTTCGGAAACGGGTATTTCTGAGAAATCTTATGAAAATACTGAATCCCTGATTTCAGCAGTTAAAAATCAACCAATACTTTCCAAAAATATCCTTTTGAAAGCGTCGCGGGGAATTGCTCTGGAAAGAATCCTGGAGTATATTTAAAGGTTTTTCTCCCAAACTTCGTCCAGAATCAATTTGATATTGTGGAAAGTAGAAGGAAATACTTCCTGCTGAATACGATGATTATTTTTCCATTCTACAGCAGTTATTCCCTCTTCAGTTTGCGGCACCGGATTTTTGTTGCCTACATAACTCATCTTAAACCAATACGTAATTTTCAATATCCGATCTCCATTTCGTTCGGTGTAAATATGAAAAGTATTATTGATGAAATCTTCCAGAATAATCTCCTCAAGGCCTGTTTCTTCCTGAACTTCACGCACTGCGGCTTGTTCTAAAGATTCACCTTTCTCTATTTTTCCTTTCGGTAAATCCCACTTTCCCAACCTTCTTATAAAAAGAATTTCATTATTCTGATTGCTCACAATACCGCCGGCAGATTCCACAACGGTAAAAAGATGGGTAAAATCTTCCCAAAGTTCAGCCAGATTTTCACTGTACACATTCAATTCAGGACAAGAAGTGTTTTGCAAAAGGTCTACAGCAATTTCTAAAGTCGCAAATCCCTCGTAACGAAGCTTTTTTTCGATTTCTTCAGGATATTTACTGAGGGTTAATTTTTTCTCGTTCACAAAAACTTTATACATTTGCATGACTTTAATCTTACAAAAATATAAAAATGAATTTAGAAGGAAGAAAAATAATATTAAATAAACCCGTTGCCGAACTTGTGGAACTCCTCAAAGATCCGCAACAATATGAACAATTGATGCCGGATGGACTACAGAAATTTGAAGCCATAGCTGATGGTTTTAAATTTTCATTGAAAGGAATGCCGGAAATTGCACTGAAAGTCGGAGAAGTGAATGAAAACAAAGCGATACTGAGATCCGCAAGTTCCAGTTTAGATTTTGAACTGACTACAGCTATGAACGCAGTTTCTGAAAATCAAACTGAGATCCAAATGTTTTTTGAAGGAAAATTCAACCCGTTTATTAAAATGATGGTGGAAAAACCTCTTCAGAATTTCATGAATGCGCTTACGGATAAAATTGAAAAACGCTACGCATAAAGCATTTTTGATTCGGATAACAAGCCACCCGTCCCAGGTGGTTTTTTAATTTCTAAACCAATATTCCGGAACAGTGATTTTCAGGACTTCCGGTAGCAGTGCTCAGCACGTTGTTTTCTCCATTAATTCTTAAAACTCCCATCAGTGCAAAAATAAGAGCTTCTTTAAAATTCACAATTTCCGAAGAAGGAATGACCAAAGTAGTGTCGCAAAGTTTTTGTATTTCTTCAATTAAATTTTTATTATAAGCTCCACCTCCAGTCACCAATGTGTTTTTCAAACCAAACCTTGTCAATACTTTTGCGATTTGTTCAGCAACATGCGCCGTAAAAGTAGCCAATGCATCTTCAGGATTTAAGGGATTCAGTTTAGGAAGAATTTCGGTAATCACCCATTCTGCACCCAAAGATTTTGGAGGCGCTTGCTGATAAAACTTTAGGCTATTCACGGTTTCCAGCGTTCCCTGGTTCACCGTTCCGGCTGATGCTAACTGTCCGTCTTTATCAAATTTTTCTCCCTTTTTCTCAGCAAAATAATTCATCACCATATTCACCGGACAGATGTCAAAAGCAATTCTTTTTCCTTGATGAATAAATGAAATATTGGAGAAACCGCCCAAATTGAGACAAGCGTCATATTCGCTGAACAAAAGCTGGTCTCCGATGGGAACTAAGGGAGCACCATTGCCTCCCATCAAGACATC
The DNA here is from genome assembly GCF_003336205.1 of Chryseobacterium lacus. Taxonomy (GTDB): domain Bacteria; phylum Bacteroidota; class Bacteroidia; order Flavobacteriales; family Weeksellaceae; genus Chryseobacterium_A; species Chryseobacterium_A lacus. The sequence continues at coordinate 188,530 of NZ_QPIE01000001.1, read as the reverse complement.
TTGGCTCCTAAAATCATATACCACAGGAAGAGAATTCAGAATTTTGATGGCTCTTCCGTCTCCGATTTGAAGGGTAAATTTATTTTGTGGCTGATGAAATACGGTGTGCCCGTGCGAGGCGATGACATCTATTTTTGTAAGCTGATTCTGATCAATAAATCTTTTTACCATTTGGCCTAAATAGAAACCATATTCAGAATGCAAAGCACAAAGTTGTTCCGCAGACAAAGTCATCGCATTGCGAAGCTTATTTTCCCAAAAACTATCGTAAGGAAGAGTTTCAGCAATCAAAAGTTTGAAACTCCAATCTGCATTATTTTTCTTTTCAAAAGAAGCATAGCAAATGTCCAGTCCGTCAAGGCTGGTTCCGGACATGAGTCCGATGGCGGAGAAATGCATGGGTTTTATTTTGGATAAAAATACTTATTTTCAGGAAAGTATAGAATTACTTTTCACTTTCAGGGATTTTCTTGGTGCTGATATCTCCGGAATTGTTGTAAAAAGTGTATTCAGAAAAATCATCTTTCGCCCGCATTCCCTGTGTTGCCACCAAAGTAGAACCGTCTTTATCGGTAACATATACCGTATCTGAAGTGTAAATTTCTTTCTTTTTCCGGTCCCAGAAAATGGTTTCCATCAGAAAAGTTTGTCCTTCAGAAGTGACTACTTTCACATTTCCTTTGGCTTCATAAAAGTTTTTGAGTTCCGTCATCTTGGCGTATTTCGCCGTAATGGTTCCGGGTTGTTTGGGGTTCTTTTTATCGAAATACTGAATATTAATACCTTTTCTCGCCACAACATACGGAGTATCTATCAGCTCAAATTTCTCGATAAGAGGAGCTGTAGCGCGCATTTTTATCAGGCCGGAATCCCGCTGAATAATATTGGCATCATAAATGATCTGTGACGGGAAGTTTAATTTCTTATCAGCAGCATTCATCGCCGTAAGATCATCATCACAGGATATAAAAAATATAGCACAACTAAGAAGTAATGCTATAATTTTTGAAGGTATCTGTGAAGTTTTGTTCATGTTTTAGTTGTACAATCTCTTCATAAACCATTTATCAGCAAAATTGAAACCGATTTTCAGGTTGATAAAATTCTGATTGACTAAGTTGTTGTCTTTGGTTCCTCTTTTTCCGAGTTCAATGGCAACATCCAAACCGGTCATCCTGTTCAGTGACGCATTCTTGAAAGGGAATTTAGCTCCTAAAGTTATTCCGAATTCATTGATATCGGTATTGTTGATACTGAGGTTTCCTTTTTCATAATAAGCTCCGTATCTGTACACCACACGCTGGAAATAGTTTCTGAAATTATTGGCATCCGGCAAAATCCATCCTCCTGCGGAAACGCGGTAAGAGTCTTTGTATTGTGCTTTATGGCCAAGGAATTGAAGGTCTTCTCCTTTGCGATAATCTACCTGAGTCCCTACAAACCATCTTGCAGTATGCCCGAATCCGGCACCTAAAGAAAACTCGACCGGCAACAGGTTGTCCTGTTTGGTTTCTACCTGATCTACAATACTTTCGTTTACTTTGACACCATTACCGTTGTAAAAGTAAGTACTGTTGGTATAATAAGATTGAGGATTTGAAGTATTTCCAAAAGTTGCCGTAGCCCCCAGCGTCATTTTGCGGTCGTTACTGTATTTTTTTTGATACGTAGTTCCCGCTGTGAAATTGAAATTTGCGATTTCATTTCGGGTTTCATATCCATTGATCAATTCAGCATTCGAGTAAGCCAATTCATCAATATCATGCAGGTTTCCGAAATAATAATTGGTTCGTAATCCTAACGCAAACTCCGGACTTATTTGATATGAAACTGCGGCTTGCACAGTGCTCACAGTTCCTTCGCCACGGTAGCGGTTGGCTTTCACGGTTCCGTCAGCCAAGGTTTCAGAAACTAAAACGTCATATCTTTTAGAACTGTATGGTTGGTATCCTAATCCGAACTTCACCTTGTTGGATAAAGGAAATGCTATAGAAATGTTGGATAAGTAAGTTGAATGCTTGTTGTCCTTGTAATTATTAAAATTGGAACTGAAATAATTATTTTCGTTGGTAGCTTCTATTTTAATGGAAGTCAGTTGCAGATTTTCATTGGCAGCAGGGTTTTTAAAATTGAAACTGCTGGTGAAATCTGTAATATAAGCTGTAGAAATTCCCGCCATGGCAGAGTTTTCTACAGTATTGTCATATTTCACATCTCCTATTCCGTATGCAGCATAAGGTGAATTGCCAATGTTCTGCGCATGCAGAAAAAAGCCTGCTGTGATGAACGATAAGATGAAAATTTTTCTCATTCCCGTTTTTTAAAATAATGGGCAAATATCTTAATTATTACTGAATTGAGAAAATTTAGTTTCGTAAAGTTTTGTTAAGCAGGAGTGATGCGAAGGATCAGAAAATAAGGTACATTTGCAAATAATGTATCTTAAAATAATTCTAAAAAAGTATCTTTGAAAGATGAATTGGGATCATATTGCAGGCCAAAGGACTATAAAGGAAAGGCTGAAAAACAGTATTGATGAAAACAGGGTAGGACATGCGCAGTTGTTTGCAGGAAAAGAAGGATATGGAACGCTGCCGCTGGCTTTGGCTTATGCGAAAGAAATTTTGAGCAGAGAAAATCCAGCTTCCGGTGCGAAAGCCGAGCATTTGAATCATCTTGATCTTCATTTTAGTTTTCCTGTTTTTACTGAAAAAAGTAATTCGCTGAGCAAGAGATTTTTTCCGAATTTCCGAGAAATGATCCTTGACAATCCGTATGCCGATTTCGATGACTGGAGTACTTATTTGGAATCTGAAAACAAACAGCTTTTTATTTCTGCAGATGAAATTGATGAACAAAATGCGAAGTTTGCGCTCAAAAGCTTCGAAGGAGGCACTAAAATCCTCATCGTCTGGAGAGCAGATAAAATGAATATTTCAGCTTCCAATAAACTGTTGAAGTTTTTAGAGGAACCGCCTGCCAAAACCCTTATTATATTGACAGCTGAAAATACGGACAGTTTTCTCCCAACGATTCTTTCCCGAACTCAGATTACAGAAATCCCAAGGCTGAAAGATGAAGATATTGCTCAATATTTGAAGACAAAAACGAACCTATCGGAAGAAAGGAGTAAGGAAATCGTTCATCAGGTGCAGGGAAATCTGAATGATGCCATAAAATCACTGCATCCGGAAGGCCAATCGGAATATGAAACCCTTTTTGTACAATGGGTGAGAGATGCTTTTCAGGTAAAGAAAAAACCGGAATATCTTAAAAATATTATTCTTTGGGCGAGAAATATTTCGAGCTGGAACCGCGAAAAACAAAAGAATTTTCTTCAGTTTTGTTCTGAAATGTTCCGGCAGGCTTTGCTTCAGAATTATGGTCTTCCCAACCTTGTTTACCGTAAAATTGATTCCGGAGGTTTCAACTGGGAAGGATTCTCAAAATTCATCCATGGAGCAAATATTGAAAGTATTCTCGATGAAATCAGCGAAGCCGATTATCATTTGCAGCGCAACGGAAATGCCAAAATTATCTGGACAGACCTTGGAATTAAACTGTCGAGATACATACATAAATCTGTATAATCAGAGAAAAACAAGATTCTAAAAAATAAACCACATGTTTAAAACTACCATAAAAGGAACCGGGCATTATGTTCCGGAAAATATAGTGACCAATCACGACTTGTCTAAACGGATGAATACCAACGATGAATGGATCACAGAACGTACCGGAATAAAAGAACGTCATCATCGTGCCAATCGTAACGACGAGAAAGAAACCACAGCGTATTTGGGATTTAAAGCGTCGGAAATGGCTCTTCAAAATGCCGGTATCAAAGCGGAAGAATTAGATTATATCATTTTTGCCACGCTTTCTCCGGATTATTATTTTCCCGGATGTGGTGTGCTTCTTCAGGAAATGTTGGGCTGCCGAACCATTGGTGCGTTGGATGTGCGTAATCAGTGTTCCGGATTTGTTTATGCGATGAGTGTTGCGCACGCATTTATAAAGTCAGGGATTTATAAAAATATTCTGGTGGTAGGAGCTGAAATTCATTCTTTCGGCCTTGATTTCTCTGATGAAGGAAGAGGTGTTTCGGTCATTTTCGGAGACGGAGCAGGCGCAGTAGTGCTTTCCGCAACGGAAGGTGATGAGCATGGCGATATTCTTTCTATAAATATGCACTCCGAAGGAAAATTTGCCGAAGAACTTTGTACGAAATTCCCGGGATCCAAATACGGCTGGAGCGATCGGATGAGACTGGAACCGGAAAACGTTACCGATGCTGAAGTGTATCCTGTAATGAATGGAAATTTTGTTTTCAAACACGCTGTCACCCGTTTTCCTGAAACCATGATGGAAGCGCTTTCTGGTGCCGGAAAAACGATCGAGGATTTAGATCTTTTTATTCCGCATCAGGCCAATCTCAGAATTGCTCAATTTGTACAACAAAAAATGGGACTTCCGGATGAGAAGGTTTTTAATAATATTCAAAAATACGGAAATACCACGGCGGCCTCTATTCCGCTTGCTCTAAGCGAAGCCATTGGAAGTGGTAAAATAAAACGCGGCGATTTAATTTTGCTTTCTGCCTTCGGAAGCGGCTTTACGTGGGGGAGTGTTCTTTTCGAATATTAAGTCTCGCGCAAAATAATAAAAATCAAAGCCGCTTTCCTCAGAATCGGCTTTCTAATCCGTAGAAATACTGTCATTTTTAATTCCTGCGCTATCCGAAACTGTGGCTGCGGTTTCGCCTAGTTCAGTGTTCATATGTCGCGCATTGTGATCTTCTTTATAAGATTCACGATCTTCTTTTTTATCAGCACAGGCAGCGAAAAATAATAGTACAGCAGCTAAATACAGACTTTTCATAATGTAAGATTTTTTAATGGGAAATGATTGTGCAAAAATGGTGCAAATTAAATCAGTCAAAAAGGAAAATAAAAAAACCGCCTCAAATTTATTTTGAGACGGCTTCTTCTTTTAGGAAAATTATCCCAGATAAGGATATTTATAGTCTTTAGGTGACACGAATGTTTCTTTGATAGAACGAACTGAAACCCATCTCAGAAGATTCATTTTAGAACCTGCTTTATCATTGGTTCCCGAAGCTCTCGCTCCGCCGAAAGGTTGCTGGCCAACTACCGCACCGGTCGGTTTGTCATTAATATAGAAATTACCCGCTGCATTTTCCAGCGCTTTATATGCTTCTGCAATCGCATAACGATCCTGAGAGAAAATAGAGCCTGTAAGAGAATAAGGAGAGGTTTCATCCACAAGTTTCAGGGTTTTCTGCCAATCAGCATCTTCGTAAATATAGACAGAAAGAATAGGCCCGAAAATTTCCTCACACATACTTTCGTACTGGGGATTGGTGGTTTCAATAACGGTTGGATGTACGAACCAGCCTTTGGTATCATCGCAGGTTCCCCCAAAAATCACCTTGCTGTCGCCTGAATTTTTAGCTCTTTCGATATAATTTTTACATTTTTCAAATGATTTTTTATCAATCACAGCATTCACAAAATTGGAAGGATCTTCAGGTGTTCCTACTTTCACAGTTTTCAGTTGAGCTCCCATAATCTCTTTTACTTCTTCCCAAAGAGATTTTGGAATATAAGCTCGTGAAGCCGCAGAACATTTCTGTCCCTGATATTCAAACGCTCCGCGTACCAAGGCAGTAGCTACGGCTGCCGCATTTGCTGACGGATGTACCATCACAAAGTCTTTTCCGCCCGTTTCACCCACGATTCTCGGATACGTTTTATATGTATGAATATTGTTCCCGATCATTTTCCACATTCCCTGGAATACACCTGTAGAACCCGTAAAATGAAGTCCCGCAAAATCAGGATGTGATAATATTTTTTCAGCAGTTTGCGCTCCGTCCGTAAAAATCATGTTAATCACTCCTGCAGGAAGTCCGGCTTCTGTAAAGATATCCATGATCACTTTAGCAGAATAAATCTGTGAATGGGAAGGTTTCCAAACCACCACATTTCCCATCATGGCCATACAGCTTGGCAAGTTACCGGCAATTGCCGTAAAGTTGAACGGCGTTACAGCAAAACAGAAACCTTCCAAAGGACGATATTCCGCGCGGTTCCAGATTCCGGTGTCCGAAACAGGCTGTTCCGCATACATTTCGGTCATGAATTCTACATTGAACCTCAGGAAATCGATAAGTTCGCAGGCTGCATCTATCTCCGCCTGATGTACGTTTTTACTTTGCCCAATCATCGTCGCAGCATTCAGTTTGTCCCGATAAGGTCCGGCAATAAGGTCGGCCGCTTTCAGAAAAATAGCAGCGCGGTGTTCCCATCCCAATGCGTTCCACTTTTCCTTGGCTTCCAGTGCTGCATTGATGGCCTGATCCACATGATCCATATTTCCTTTGTGGTAAAAACCTATTTCATGGCTGTGATCCTGTGGCGAAAACAAAGATGTCTTTTGCTCTGTTCTTACTTCTTTACCTCCAATTACCATTGGGATTTCTGTGTTTTGTTTCCACATTTCGCGATAGGTGGAGATCAAAGATTTTACTTCCGGAGATCCGGGCTCGTAGCTTCTTACTGTTTCGTTTACAGCAAACGGAACCTGAGAAATAGCTTTTGACATATTTTTAATTTTTAAGTATAAATAAATGAAAGGACATTATCCTGAACTTCAGAAATATCCGCCGCACAAAGTTAACGGATTTCGGGTGATGTTCCAAGTTGTTTGTTCTGAAAAACATACGTCAACAATTGGTGAATCTGATTAATATAGAAAAAAGAGGCTCAATAAAAGCCTCATAAATTTTAACTGAACATATCTTTTACTTTATCAAAGAAAGTTTTCTCTCTGCCAGACGGTTCGGGTGCCATTTCACCACTTCTCAATTGTTTCTCGAAAAATTCTTTTTGTTCCGGATTCAATTTTTGCGGAGTCCATACATTGATGTGGACAAACATATCGCCTTTTCCGTAACTGTCGATACTTGGAAGCCCTTTTCCGGCCAAACGAAGAATTTTTCCGGATTGGGTTCCGGGGTCTATTTTTATTTTCACTTTTCCTGTTACAGTAGGAATTTCTTTTGAGGTTCCTAAAGCTGCTTCTGGAAATGAAATGTACAGTTCCTGATGAAGATTATCGCCTTCTCTCTTTATTGTTTTGTCTTCCTCTTCTTCTACTACGACGAGCAAATCTCCTGGAGTTCCGCCAAAAGGAGCATCGTTCCCTTTGCCGCGAACATTCAGTTGTATTCCTTCGCGCGCTCCTGCAGGAATATTGATGGTGACTTCTTCATCTTCTTTTATTAGTCCGTGCTCGTTGGCTCCGGCTGGGACTTTGTCTGCTATTTTTCCTAATCCTTGACAGGTGCTACAGGTTGTTTGGGTTTGCATTTGCCCGAACATGGTATTCATCACTTTTACCTGAGCGCCGGTTCCGTTACAGGTCGTGCAGGTTTTGGAAGTTGCGCCGGGAGCAGCTTTCAGTTTTTTAACTTTAATTGTTTTTTGAGTTCCGTTTACCATTTCTGCCAGATTCAACTTGATTCTTACTCTCAGGTTGGATCCTCGAGCCTGTTGTCTTCCTCCGGCATTGCTGAAGCCGCCAAAACCGCCGCCACCGAAATGACCACCAAAGATATCTCCGAATTGAGAGAAAATATCTTCCATACTCATTCCGCCACCGAAACCGCCGCCACCGCCAAATCCTCCGCCGCCGCTCATTCCGGCATGCCCGAACTGGTCGTAACGTGCTTTTTTGTCGCTGTCGCTCAGCACTTCGTAGGCTTCAGCTGCTTCTTTGAAATTTTCTTCAGCTTGCTTGTCACCCGGATTTTTATCCGGATGGTATTTCAAAGCCATTTTTCTGTAGGCTTTTTTTATTTCGTCGGCAGTAGCGTCTTTGTTTACGCCCAATACCTCATAGTAGTCTTTTTTCGACATAGTTTATGATTTCTTTAGACTCATTTTTGCACGCAAATCTGATTGATTTCTGCAAGAATCGGTCTTTATTTAATTTCCGGTTACTACTTTAGCGAAACGAATAACTTTATCGTGAAGCGTATATCCTGTCTCGATAACATCTACAATTTTCCCCTTCAGTTCCGGAGCAGGTGCAGGAATCTGAGTGATGGCTTCATGAAAATCAACATTGAAATCATCTCCAGATCTTACTTCCATCGCTTTCAGTCCTTTTTCGGTAAGGGTAGATTTGAATTTCTGATAAATTAATTCTACACCCTGCAAGTCCTTTTCATTTCCGTTTTTGGCAATTTCTTTCAACGCTCTTTCAAAATCGTCCAGAATTCCCAGCATGGAAATCATCATTTCCTGATTGGCAAACTGAAAGAAATCCATTTTCTCTTTTGTGGTTCTCTTTTTATAATTTTCAAACTCAGCATACAAACGGAGATAACGGTTTTTTTCTTCTGCCAAAACTTCCTCTACAGAAGGCTTGTCTGTCATTATTTCCTCCGCTTCCTGTTGCGTGTCCTGAATGATCTCTTCCTGTTCAGTATTGAGTTTTTCTGTATTATCGTGATTGTCTGACATACTTTTTACTTTTAATATCTGATGTTTTTCAAAACATTTGCCAAACGGAATTTCGGGACAATTCGGCAGGAAACGTAATCAGGAATTATTTGAAATGTAGAATTTATATTCAGAAAAAAGTAATAAATAGAAGATATAAATTTAATACTACAATAATGAAAGTGATAATCCACGCGGTGATTTTCATCCATTTGCGGTTGACCAATACACCCATTTTCAGTTTATCATTGGTGAACATTACTAAAGGAATTACTGCGAAACTTAGTTGCATTGAGAGGATCACCTGGCTGAGAATCAGCAAATCGGCGGTGCCCTCTTCTCCGTAGAGAATAGTTACAATGAGCGCAGGTATTACAGCGATAAGACGGGTTATTAATCTTCTGAGCCAGGGTTTCAACCGGATGTTCAGGAAGCCTTCCATTACAATCTGGCCAGAAAGCGTTCCGGTTAGTGTAGAATTTTGACCGGAAGCTAATAATGCGACGGCAAAAGCAATACTCGCTAAACTGGTTCCCAAAAGTGGTTCCAGCATTTTATGCGCATCATGAATATCTGCAATATCGTGATTTCCTGAAGTATGAAATGTAGCAGCGGCGACAATAAGTATGGCAGCGTTAATAAAAAACGCAATAAAAAGCGCCGCAGTACTGTCAATAGTGGCAAAACGGATGGCTTCTTTTTTTCCTTCCGGAGTTCTGTCGTAGTTTCTGGTTTGTACAATACTGCTGTGAAGATACAGGTTGTGAGGCATGACTGTTGCTCCCAAAATCCCGATCGCAATATAAAGCATAGAAGGATTGGTAACAATTTCTTTCTGAGGAACCAAGCCGTTAAGAATGGGGAAAATTTCCGGTTTAGAAATAATAAGTTCATATCCAAAACACAAAATAATAATGAAAATAAGTCCGGCGACAATACTTTCAATCCACCGGAATCCTTTGGCTTGAAGCATCAGGATAAGAAATACATCTACAATCGTAATGACGACGCCCCACGTAAGAGGAATTCCGAAAAGTAAATTAAGCGCAATGGCGGTTCCCAACACTTCCGCCAAATCCATTGCTGCAATGGCAATTTCACAGAAAATCCACAAAATAAAATTGACAACTGGATTAAAATGATCTTTACACGCTTGTGCCAAATCTCTTTCGGCCACAATTCCCAGCTTCAGCGAAAGGTGTTGGAGCACCATTGCGAAAAGATTTGAAATCAGAATAACGGAAAGAAGTGTGTAGCCAAACTGCGCGCCTCCGGCAATATCGGTAGCCCAGTTTCCGGGATCCATATATCCAACGGCAATCATGAGGCCCGGCCCTGTGAATGCCAATAATTTCCTCCAAAAGCCTGCGTTTTTGGGAACATGGATGGAAGAAAAAACTTCCGAAAGAGAGTCTGAACTCCTTTCCGAACGCCAGGCTTTACGAGAATGTTGATGCATTATAAATAATGTTAGATTTATCTAACAAAATTAATAATTGTTTTCTATTGCGCAAATTATCTTGAAAAAATTCTTCGTTTGGGCAAATGAACGGACGGAAAATTAAGCAGAAATAATAAATATCTTGATGTAAGGAATCAAAAAAAGGCAGGAACAAAGGTTTGTCTGCCTATAATATGATTTCAATAAATTCTGTTAAATAGAGCTTATCGTGTTTTTCAATTCGAACCAGCCACCGCCGTTATAGCCGTTTTGCAAACCCTTAGATTTCAGGTATTCCAAAGCTTTTCCGCTTCTGTTTCCGCTTCTGCAGAAAAGAATCACGGGTTTTTCCAGATCTAAAATTTCACTTTCACGGTTTTCTATTTCTCCCAAAGGAATATTTTTGGCACCTTCTATTTCGCCGTCCATCATCAGTTCCATCGGTTCCCGAACGTCAATTAATTCATAATTTCCTGATTGTAATATTTCTTCTAAGTTCATTTGTAAATCGTTATGTTAAAACTCTTCTGTATTGCACCTGACAAAAGTATAAAAATTATTAGTTTTGCATCTCGTTTATGATGAACTCTCAGAAATATTCAGACCTTATTAAATCCAAAGCAAAAAAGTTTGGATTTCAGGATTGTGGTATTTCAAAAGCTGATTTTTTGGAAGATGATGCCCGATTTTTAGAAGAATATCTGGAAAAAGGCTATCATGGCGAAATGCAGTATATGGAAAATCATTTTGATAAAAGACTGGATCCACGACAGCTGGTAGAAGGTTCTAAATCTGTGATTTCATTGTCTTATAATTATTTCCCTGAAGAAAAGATTGAAACTCTGGATAATTTTAAAATTTCCAAATATGCTTATGGTGAAGATTATCACGATGTTATTAAGGAATTATTAAGAGAAATGGTTTCGGAACTGAAAGAAGAAATCGGGGATTTTCAGTGCAGGGTTTTTACGGATTCCGCTCCCATAATGGAAAGAAGTTGGGGAAGCCGCTCCGGAATCGGATGGATTGGGAAGAATGCCAATCTGATTACCAAAAATAAAGGTTCGTTTTTTTTTCTGGCAGAAATTATCTGCGATCTCGAGTTGGAGCAAGATGCTCCGGCAACAGATCATTGCGGAACGTGTACAAGATGTATTGATGCCTGTCCTACGAATGCGATTGTAGATGCGAAAATCATCAACGGAAGCCAGTGTATTTCGTATGCTACCATTGAATTGAAAAATGAAATTCCTGAAAGTTTCTCTGAAAAGATGGAAGACTGGATGTTCGGCTGCGATATTTGTCAGGATGTTTGCCCGTGGAACCGTTTTTCGCTACCTCATCAGCAACCCAGATTTGCTCCCAATGGTTTTCTGAAAACCCACCGAAAAAAAGAATGGAAAGAACTTTCCCAGGATTTATTTTCAGAAATTTTCCGGAAATCTCCTGTAAAAAGAACGAAGTTTTCAGGGTTGAAGAGGAATATCGGATTTTTGGAATAGTTTAGCTTTTTCGAATTCAGTTGTTCTGATTCATCAGTATTTTTTTTGAACTCTTTTAGGTGCTGTTTTATTCGGATTTTGATTTTCTTCTTCGTTGTAGATTTTTTACGCATTAATATGATGTTTTGGTTATTAAATATACAAAGTATTTCAGAATGTCCAAATGTTTTGTCAGAATTAATAATTCCGTAATTTTAGAAATTAATCTTTATAAACCAGGCAGTTGAGAAAAACATTCATTTTTATAATTAAAAGCCTTGCCGTTTTCATAGCAGCTATATTACTATATCTGTTTTTGGGATATTTTCTTCCCTTTATTCCGGTTCAGGCAGAAGCAACACCAGAACCCAAAGTAATTCGCGGATTTATAAAAACCAATGGAATGCACACGGATGTTGTGGTTCCGGTGAAATCTACCTATATCGACTGGAGTGAAAAATTTCCCTTTGAAAATACGTTGTCTAAAAGCGAACATTATCGTTACCTTTCTATCGGCTGGGGAGACAAAGGTTTTTATCTGAATACGCCAACGTGGGCTGATTTGAAATTTTCAACTGCGTTCAAAGCGGCTTTCTGGCTTGGTGATGCAGCGGTGCATGCAACGTATTACGATAAAATAGAAGTAAATGATTCGGTGAAATCTTTTGTAATGACGGAAAGACAGTACCTGAAATTGATTCGTTTCGTAGATGAAACTATGGAAAAAGATGCAGCCGGAAATTATATTTTTATTCCTACCGATGCGCAATATGACGATAATGATGCGTTTTATGAAGCGAATGGATCTTACAGTTTCTTATTTACCTGTAACACATGGACCAATAATGCGCTGAAAGTTTCGGGACAAAAAGCGGCTTTGTGGACGCCTTCCGATTTTGGAATCTTCAGGCATTATCCCTGAAATGTTTTATAAATGATTGAGGGTGAGAATGAGATTGAGCTGATCTTCCACAACGATCATTCCTCCCATTTTGGTGGGAGCTTTCAGGCCGAAATCACTAAAACGAACATACTCTCTTCCAACTAAAGTATTATTGACAGGATAAAAACTGGTGGTATAATTCCGGATTTTTCCGGTAAGTTTCACTTCTATGGTCGCGGTATATTGCTTTTCACTTACTTTCTGAAAACTTAGAAACCGAACATACATTGTCGGGAAATGGTCTGCTTTTAAGGTTTTTCTCAGATCCTGTGTCATGATTCGGTTTTTGCAGTCGAAATGATTGACCTCCAACTGTAAATATGGTAATTGATCTTTTTTAAAAGAATAATTATTGCTGGCCTGATTGAATTTGTCGTGGGTACATTTGAATGTGTTAACATTTGTTTTTCCATTCACAACCACACTGTTCCCCTGAGAAAAAAGTAACCCTGAAATAAGGAGTGACAATAGAAATGCTAAATTTTTCATCACCATAATTTTTAAAAAAAGGGAGCACAAGAAATATGCCCCCTTCATCATGAAAAAACTACTTATTAGAAACCGATAGTTGCTTCCAGCATTACACCGTTAAACTTTCCTCCCTTCAGTGCGTTGGTTGGTCCCCATACATCACTGTTATTATATTCTTGGTTTACATATTCTATTTTTGCCAGGACATTGGGAGTCATATACCAGCCGCCGCCGATATTGAAACGGTTTATTTTTCTTTCCGGAGCGTCTTTCCAGTCTTTACCGGTAACGCTGTTGTATCTTCCGCCTAAGTAAAACTGCTCTTTATTTCCTAATCTGTACAGCAATTCTGCTCCCAGTTGGGTGTAAGAACCGTCAGTATCTCTTTCGGTAGTCGCGTTGACGAGCCTGTTACCGGATACGTGTTCAAAAAGTCCGAAGAATTCCAATCCCTGATATTTAATAAAAGGATTTATCTGGAACGCCAGCATTTTTCTGAAATTAGGGTTGAATCTTCCGGTTGCGTAATTATTGGTTCCCATCAGGTCATTTTCAGTTAATAAAACATAATAATATCTGGATCCTGCTCTGTCGCCACTATAAAGATACTGTCCTGTGGAAAGTCCGTCTGTTTTTATTACAGATCCGGAAAGTCTTACTCTCAGATCACTTTGAATTTGCTTGTCATACGCCAATTTTGCATAAATGGAAGGAGCGTTATCACTAACACCTTTCACAGCAGTTTGGTTCAGTTTACCATTGGAAACCCCAATCATCCCTACGAAGTTGTTATAAAAACCATATACTTCACCGAATGCTTCAGTAGTAAAACTGTCCATAATATAATTTCCTACGAAAGGATTGGTAAGTGCTTTTCCGTTGTCAGTTCTTCTGAAATGGGCATCACCGTAGTTCAGTTCATCCATACCTACCTTAACACGGGCATGTTTCATGATTTCAGATGCAAATCCTTCCTGAATAAAATCCAGATTGTCTATTTGCAGATAACCACCTTTCACCCAGGCTTCGTTATGGTGTCTTGCAGAAAGATACGTTCTTAGGTGAAGTTTTACCCCTTTAGAAAGATAAGCATTCACATCCAGATTCGCTGTAGGAAGGTTAAAATCTGATCCCATTACTCTCAGTGTGTTGGGTACTGGGGGAAGTCCTGTTGTCCCTCCGGTTGTGTTGAGGGTTCCCAGAGAAGCTGCTTCTGTACTGTGTTTCAAAGACTGGAACTGAAGGGCGAAATCGCCACCTACGGTTACTTTCACTCCACTATAATCGGGAGCTTCAATTTTGGGATCTTCAAATACGTTTTTGCTGTATTTTTCCGGTGCAAGATATGATCTCATCGAGGGAGTGTCTTCCTGCGCGTTCATTAATCCTGCGGCAAAAATAAAAGCTGCGGCGGAGATTTTAATCATTGAGGTTTTCATATTTTTAAATTTATTTTATTAAACATTAATTAGCGTTGATGGTTACAGCGATTGTAACTCCGTCTCCTGTTTTCACTCCCATAAATCCGGGTCTTTCCATATTAAAAGATGAGAGTAAAATGCTTTCTGTACCGGAGATCGTGTAAGAATTACCATTTTTTACTACAGTTACCGGGAAATTTACATCTTTGGTTGCTCCGGCGATGGTCAGTTTTCCTGCCAACGTACTTTTACCGAAGTTCAAGGAAGAAGCAGTAAAAGTGATATTGGGATTTTTATCAGATTTCAAAGCTTTGTGGGCTTTATTATCCATCATTTTTCCTTTTGTGCTTTTCAGTTGTGCTGCCGGAGTACTGAATTTAACATTATTAATAATGTTACCGTTCACAGAAGCACTGAAATCGCCCGAAGAAGAAGTCATGCTCCAGTCATGCATCGGAGAGGTTCCGGATACCGTGATCTTAACAGATTTTCCTGTTATATTTTGTGCGGAAAATAATCCTGCGAAGAAAACGAATACCAACATCAGTCTTTTTAAATTTACTTTCGGTTTCATAATAAAAGGTTTTAATTGTTTCTAATTTTCTTATTCAAAGGTATGCTGATTCATTGAGATATAATAATTAGATGATGCTTTTTTTTATGATATATATCTTGAATTTCTGTATATTGTTACAGTATGGCATTAATAAAGCAGAATAATATTGAATTATTCATATGATTAATCGTATTGTATGAGGATTTCAAAAATAAATATCCCATTAATTATCAATTTATCAGTGTATTGGAGAGGAGTATTATAATTACATGACAACTATCAGTAATAAATAGTATATTATTAAAAAGAAAATGATTAAATTATTGGTTTTAGAAAATAAAAAAACCGAAAAGCATAAATTACTTTTCGGTGTAGTACCCAGAGCCGGAATCGAACCGGCACGCCTCGCGGCATTGGTGTTTGAGACCAACGCGTCTACCAATTCCGCCATCTGGGCTTGAAAATGGTGTGCAAATATATAATAATTTTATAGAAAAATTTAATTTTTTATCGGAATTTTTTATGGTTTAAAAATTAATTTCCTGTCCGTCGAAAGCAATATGAATGTGATCGGGAAGCAGTTTATGTTCTTCAGTGTACTTTCCGAAATGATGACTGATGTGCGTCAAATAAAGATTCTTCGGTTTCAATTCTTCGTCCAGCCGCAAAA
Source organism: Chryseobacterium lacus (assembly GCF_003336205.1). Taxonomy (GTDB): domain Bacteria; phylum Bacteroidota; class Bacteroidia; order Flavobacteriales; family Weeksellaceae; genus Chryseobacterium_A; species Chryseobacterium_A lacus. The sequence goes on along the minus strand of NZ_QPIE01000001.1, from coordinate 173,016 downwards.
TATCAGACAAAATGAAATGTGCCGGATGCGGATTTTCCTTCCTGATGCAGTTCAGGATCAAGTGATCTAGATTCATTAGTTTCTGTTTTTCTTTTTCAGAAATAAAACTGGCGTCTGTTATATACACGAGATTTTTAAATTTAAATCCATGAATTCGCAGTTGGTCATGCATCACTTCCACCGACTCTATTTCAGCATCTAAAATCTGAAACCGTTCGCTGATCTCATGCAGTTCAAATGAAGGCGCACCAGGATATTTCACTTCGGCAAAAGCATAGGGAAACCTCAGTTTTATTTCATCCGCAACGCGCTTGCTGCAATGTACCGGCATGTCTTTTTTATTTTTGAAAATCAAAGGCCGCACATCGTCCAGCCCGATAAGGTGATCGTTATGCTCGTGAGTAAGCAGGATTGCATCTACATTCTGTTCCTTATTCATCAGCATTTGTTGCCGGAAATCCGGGCCGCAATCGATCAGAATTTTCCTGTCCTGTTCTGTGGTAATAAGAACCGACGCGCGAAAACGGGTGTCTTTGGGATCCTGAGAAAGGCACACCTTGCAGTTGCAGCCTATTACTGGGATTCCCTGGGAAGTTCCGGTTCCTAAAAATTTCAGCTGCATTCTTTTAATGTTGTGTTAATTTCGTAAATTTACAAAAATTTCAAAAATGTCTTTGATTAAGCAAAAACTTACTCCAAAGCAAAAAGCTTTAGCTATAAATCTCGATTCTAATATCTACGGAACTTTTGCAGAAATAGGAGCCGGACAGGAAACGGTTCGCCATTTTTTCCGTGCTGGTGGCGCTTCTAAAACAATTGCCAAAGCAATGTCTGCCTATGATAAGGAATTTTCAGATGCAATTTATGGAAAGGAAACCCAAAACCGTTATGTCACGCAGAACCGACTTCGAAAGATGCTTCGGTATGAAGTAGCACTTATTGAAGAACGCCTTTCGAGAGAAGATCATCCTGGAAGACGTTTTTTTTCGTATGCCAATACGGTTACTACGATTAATTTTGAAAAAACATTCAAAGGCCATGGCTGGGCTGGAGTCCGTTTCCAGCGTGATGAACATGAAGGGTACAGCGAAGTGGTAATTCATGTCAAATTCAAAGAGAATAATACGACACTACAGCAGGAAACGCTCGGAAATCTGGGTGTAAACCTTATTTATGGAGCTTTTTTCTATAATGATAATCCACGGAGGTTGATAGAATCTCTGTACGATGATATTGCTCTGGATGATCTGGAAATTGATATGATTGATTTCACAGGTCCTGCGTTTGAATATGTTGATAACAGATTGATGAGCCTGCAGCTGGTGAAAAACGGAATGACGGATGCCGTTATTTTTAATCCCGATGGTAAAAATATGTTGCCCGCAGATATGCTGTACCGAAAAAATATTTTTGCGGTGAGAGGGAGTTTTAGGCCTGTTACGAAAGTGAATATCGATATGTTCGAAAGCGGATTGAAAGTTTTTCGGGAAGATACCGGTTGTACGCCGGAAAATACGGAAGTATTATTCGAAATTACTATTTCTAATCTGAAAGGAGATGGCGATATTGATGAGCGTGATTTTCTCGACAGGGTAGATGTTCTGGCGCAGTTGGGCTACACCGTTATTATCTCAAATTTTTCAGAATACTATCGTCTTATCGATTATTTCTCCACTTTTACTGGGCATAAAATCGGAATTGCAATGGGAGTGAACAACCTGCTAATGGTGTTCGATGAGAATTATTATAAAAACTTATCGGGAGGAATTTTAGAGGCTTTCGGTAAGTTTTTCAGAAATGATATGACCGTTTATCTGTACCCTTATAAAGATCCTGAAACGGGGGAATTGCTGGATTCCAACAACCTGAAAGTGAACGACAACCTGAAAGAACTTTATAAATATTTCAAACACAACAAACGAATAAAAGATATTAAGTTCTATAATCCGAATTATTCTGAAATATATTCCAGAGAAATCCTCAAAAAAATCGTACACGCTGAAACCGGCTGGGAAAATCAGGTTCCTGAAGGTGTTGCTGAAATGATAAAAGACAAAGGAATGTTCGGATATAAAGAAGAGGTATCGTTGCGCGAATTCACCTAAATTTAAAAAAATGTCACATCTTAAAAAAAGACTTTCCACACTCATCGAAAGCCCGAAAATGAATACTGAGGAGAAGCTGGAGAAAATTTGCCATCTTCTGAATCAGGAAATTCCGTATTTCAATTGGGTGGGATTTTATTTTAAAAACGGAGAGAAAGACGAGTTGGTTCTGGGTCCTTATGTTGGCGCTCCTACCGATCATACCGTAATTCCTTATGGAAGAGGGATTTGCGGTCAGGTTGCAGTTTCTGGGCAAACACTTTTGGTTCCGGATGTGCGAGCGGAAGATAATTACCTTGCCTGTTCCATAGAAACCAAAGCTGAATTGGTGGTTCCGATTTTTAGAAATGGGAAAAATATCGGGCAGATTGATATTGATTCTCACAGCATCAATCCTTTTACCGAAGAAGACCGTCATCTGATGGAATGGCTGTGTGATAAACTTTCAGAAATTTTATAAACTTTCAAGAATCGATCGGTAATAAGCACCGCTTTTTGAAGGCCGCGATCCGAACCAGGAAAAAGCTTCGCCATCTACCAGAATAATCTTAGTTTCAGGAAGTATTTTTTTGAGTTCCTCAGCATGTTTTTCCCTGAAAGGAAAAGGTTCTGATGAAAGTAAAATGTAATCTGCATTTTGTAGTTCATCAGAAGTAATAGCAGGATATCGCAATTGATTTCTAAAGATATTTTCAAATCCGAGTTTCTTCATAATATCGTGAATAAAGGTATCTGAACCCACCGTCATATAAGGATTTTTCCAAATAAGATACGCTGCTTTTCTGCGATTTTCGATCTCAAATTCACTGAATATTTCTTCCGTTTCAGAATTTATTTTTTCGGCAACGGGTTGCTGCTGAAGAATATATCCTAATTCTGATATAAAGTTTCTGTTATCCTCTAAATTTTGTATATCCGTAATCCAGACTTTGAATTCCTTCATCAAAATTTCCACCTGTTCTTTGGTGTTTTCTTCCTTATTGCCGATGATGAGGTCGGGTTTCAGTGCTTTTATTTTCTCTATGTTCAGATTTTTGGTTCCGCCGATCATTTCCACCGATTTTATTTTCTCTTCAGGATGAATGCAGAATTTTGTTCTTCCTACTATCTGATCGGGGTTCAGGCCGAAATCAAACAAAGTTTCTGTGATGGAAGGAACTAAAGAAATAATCCTCATGTAGCTTTGTTAAAGAAGTTTTCCGGTAAGCAGCATGGCAGCAATGGTAAAATAAATGATAAGTCCGGTAACGTCCACCAAAGTAGCAACAAAAGGTGCAGACGAAGTAGCAGGATCCAGATTGAATTTTTTCAGAATAAAAGGAACCATAGAGCCTGAAAGCGTTCCCCAGAGAACGATCATCGCTAAGGAAACCGCAGCACTCAAACCAATGTAAAACCAATATTCACCATAGTCGAACCAGCCGAGTTTCTGCCAGACCATAATTCTCATAAAACCGAAAATTCCTAATAAACTTCCCAGAAAAAGACCTGTAATGACTTCTTTCCTCATCACCGTCCACCAGTCTTTCAGCGTTACTTCCTGAAGCGCCATCGCACGGATAATAAGGGTCGCAGCCTGAGATCCGGAGTTTCCGCCACTCGAAATAATTAATGGTATAAAAAGAGTCAGAACCACGGCTTTTTCAATTTCCACTTCATAATGTCCCATCACCGAAGCTGTAATAAGTTGCAGAAAAAAAAGGACAATAAGCCAAAACCCTCTTTTCTTTATCATCTCAAACCAATGAGTCTGAAGATAAGGTTCGTCCAGCGCTTCCATACCTCCGAATTTCTGAATATCCTCGGTATTCTGAAGTTCAATCTGATCCAGAATATCATCTATCGTTACGATTCCTACCAATACGCCGGATTCCGTAACAATAGGAAGAGCGTTTCGGTCGTATTTTTCGAAATACTGAACGGCATCTTCTTTTGAAGTAGTCGTGGTGATGGCAACATAATGGCTGTCGGTAAGATCTGATACAAGCTGATCTTCATCGGCCAATAAGAGATTTCGGATATCAAGATCATCAGTGAGCCGGTTGCGTTCGTCTACAACATACAAATAGTTGAGTGTTTCCACTTTCCGGCCTACTTTTTTGATTTGTTCAAAACAGCGTTTTACAGTCCATTCTTTACGAATCTGTATGTAATAAGGAGTCATCATCCTCGCAATACTGTCCTCGTGATAACCCAATAGTTTCAGCGCAATTCGGCGTTCCTGAGGATTGAGCAGGTTGATGGAATATTTAATCAGTTCATCGGGAAAATCTTCAAAAAGAATGGTTCTGTCATCCGGCGGCATGGCATTCAAAAGTTCAGAAACTTCTTCGCTGCCGATACTCCGTATAGTTTCTTCCTGAAAATTCGCATCTAAATGCGTGAATACATCTGCTTTATATTCTTTTGGAACTTTCAGAAAAGCCAACAGTCTTTCATCGGCGCGCAGTTCACTGAGCCGTTCAGCAATATCAGCCGCATTGAATACCATTTCTTTTGCTTCCACTGTTTTTCTTTAGGTGTTGCAAAAATAGCTGAAAATATCTAAACTGGAGAAGAGGTGAGCTGAGGTTTTTCCTCAACTGAAATTCAATTCGGAATTGTTTTCTGTTTTTTCAGATCTTTTACAAGGTTTTTTAGTACTCCATTTGTTCCTATTTTAATGGAATTTTCTGCAGATCCTAAAACTCTGGCTTTTCTGCGGAATGTATCATAAGTATTTTCAGAAAGCATATTTCCGTCGGCATCATACAATTTCATGCTCACTACTACTTGGCTGGAAAATACAAATTGCCCGATTCCGACTTTAAAAAACTTAACTTTCGGGACTACAGCGAAGTGTGCATTATTGTTTTTGCACATATCGCGAATCAGTTCGGCATCTGTATTTTCGTAGGAAATAGGCGTGTTCACCGTGAGAAGCGTGTGATTTCTTAATTTGGCGAATCTATCGGTGACAGCCGAAAAAAAAGAATCATAAGTTGCATCCTTTATTTCTTCGACATAAGGTGAAATCTCCGGAGCAAAATAAAGAATCGTCCTTTCCTCCATTTTTTCACGAAACGAATTCTTTTGTGGAACTTGGGCATCCAGATTTTTGCATGCTGTTACAAGGATCAACATGCTTAGAAAAATACTAACGGTTTTTTTCATGGTTATGATAATGTGCAAATTTACAGCCAATTCGGAAATTTATTATATAAAATTTAAGAAATATTTAACATTTTTTAAAAGGCTGTATTTGTAAGAATAAAAATGCTTTTGCGGGTTCATATTATTATTGTACTTTTGCACCTCGTTACATAATAATCATTAAATAATATTGGCATGTACTTAACATCAGAGAAAAAAGCGGAAATTTTCGCAAAACACGGAGGAAAAGCAGAAAACACAGGTTCTGCTGAAGGTCAGATTGCATTATTCACTTTCAGAATCAATCATCTTACAGGTCATTTGAAAGCAAATCATAAAGATTATGCTACCGAAAGATCGCTGGTGAAACTGGTAGGAAAAAGAAAAAGCCTTCTGGATTATCTTAAAAAGAAAGATATCACCCGTTACAGAGCAATCATTGCGGAATTAGGATTAAGAAAATAATCTTTCTGTGAAAAAATAAAGAGGCTGTCCGTAAAGATAGCCTCTTTTTTTTGGACTTTTTTCTAAAAAGTTCTTATCCAAAAGCTCTTTTCAAAAGGTTTTGGATTTTCGGTTCGCTTCCGCGGAAATTTTTATATAATTCCATAGGATCCTGTGTTCCGCCTGAAGCAAGAAGATTTTTAAACTTCGCAGCCAGATTTTCATTGAAAATTCCGTTTTCCTTAAAATACTGAAAAGCATCTGCATCCAAAACTTCAGCCCATTTGTAAGAATAATATCCCGCGGAATAACCTCCTTGAAAAATATGTGAAAAACTCGTGCTGGCAGCCGTTTCCGGATGAATAGGATAGAGATTGGTTGCTTTGGTTTTCTCGGTTTCAAATTCTTTAATATTGCTGATATTGCCCGGTTTTGTATGATAGGCCATATCCAAAAGCCCGAACCCGATTTGCCGCAAAGTCTGATAACCTTCCATAAAGTTTTTGCTTTCTGCTAATTTCCGGATTTTTTCATCTGGGAGAACTTCGCCCGTTTCATAATGTTTTGCAAAGGTTTTCAGGAATTCGGGTTCATAACAATAATTTTCCAGAAACTGGGAAGGCAATTCCACGAAATCCCATTTTACAGAAGTTCCTGAAAGCGTCGGATATTGAGTGTTTGCTAAAATACCGTGCAGGGCGTGGCCGAATTCATGAAAAAGCGTGGTCACTTCCTGAAAAGTGAGCAAGCTAGGTGTTTCTTTTGTGGCCGGAGTAAAGTTGCAAACAATGGAAATGTGAGGACGATGATTCCCGTTGTTTTTCTTGTATTGTTGGGTATAACTCGTCATCCATGCTCCTGCGCGTTTTCCTTTTCTCGGGTGATAATCGGTGTATAAAAGAGCCTTGTGATGGCCATTTTCTAACACTTCATAGGTTTTTACCTCAGGATGGTATTTCGGAATGTCATTTCTCTCCAGAAAAGTGAGCCCGAAAAGTTTTTCGGCCAATCCGAAAACTGCTTCTTCTACTTTGTTCAGCTGGAAATACGGTTTCAGTTCTTCATCATTCAAATCGAATTTTTGTTTTCTTAATTTTTCTGCATAATACGCATGATCCCAGATTTGCAGTTCTTCAATATGATCTTCTTTGGCCAATGTTTTCAGCTCCTCAATTTCTCTTTGAGCAAAAGGAGTGGCTTTTTCCAACAATTCATTCAGGAATTTTTGTACAGCGAGCGGCGATTTTGCCATTCTTTCTTCCAGAACAAATGCTGCATAATTTTCATAACCCAACAGTTGTGATTTTTCCTGCCGTAATGACACGATTTCTTTGATGAGTTCCTGATTGTCCCATGATTTCCCATCAAAAGATTTTTTTCCATTGGCTATGGTGAGTTCTTTTCTTAGTTCACGGTTTTCAGCATAGGTGACGGCGGGTAAATAACTCGGGTACTGAAGCGTAATCACGTATCCATCCAGATTTCTTTCCGCGGCTTCCTGAGTGTATTGTTCCAAAACAGCGTCGGGAATTCCTTTCAGTTTTTGTTTGTCAGTAATGTGAAGGAAATAATCATTGGTTGCAGCCAAAACATTTTGCCCGAACTGTAGCGATTTTACAGCAAGTTCCATGTTCAGTTTCTCCAGTTTTTTCTTGTCGCTTTCATTTAATAATGCGCCGCTGCGTACAAAACCTTTGTAGGTTTCATTCAGAAGCATTTGCTGCTCCGGGTTTAGTGCATATTGATTTCTTTGGTCAAAAACGGTTTTGATGCGTTCAAAAAGCGCTTCGTTCTGAGAAATTTTTGATGAAAATTCAGTGAGCATCGGCGAAACTTTCTGTGCGATATTTTGGATTTCATCATTGGTTTCTGCGGAATTAATATTGAAAAAAGTGCTGGAAACTACCTCCAGTTTTTCTCCGGAATAGGCCAGTGCTTCTATGGTATTTTCAAAAGTGGGAGATTCAGGATTTTCTGTGATTTCATTTATTTCCTGCTCTGCCTGAGCGATGAGTTCTTCAAAAGCTGGCAAATAATGTTCTTCGCGAATCTGTGGAAAAGGCACGGAATTATAAGGTGTAGAAAACCTCTGAGTAAGAATATTAGGCATAATCGTCATTTTAATATTAATCCGAATTTATTTCAAATGCTGTTCCTTTTCAAAATAAATATCCATATTGTCACAAGTGGAAAGAATTTAAAAAGGTTTGCTTTTTGATGAAGTTCAGGAACATGATAATGAATTAAAATTATGCTGACGGGTAACTATGACAAAATTAAGCTTAAGAATCACATCAATGATCTGATCTCAGGAAAAATAAAAACACTGGAGTTTTATCTCAATTTCACATTGGATGCCAGCAAAGACCTTAAAAAAACCGCTAAATACGACAGTTTTCGCGAGGAAATGCAGGAGGAAATTTATCATTTGGATAGAAGAATGGCCACCCTGAAAGCGATGCAACAGAAAATGAAAAAAGTTTCTACATCTGAAACGGGTTATGTTCAGTTGGGTTCTTTGGTGATCACGAATAAGGCGCGGTTTTATATTTCGGTTTCTCTGGGAGAATTTTTCTACGACGATGTCAGGTTTTACGCTATTTCCGAGGAAAGCCCGATGGCACAGATAATGAAAGGGAGGAAAACAGGCGAGGAATTTATTCTGAATAATATTCATCAGAAAATAGATAAAATTCTTTGATCAGGTAAGATTCGGTATTTTTAATATTTCGTTCCTTTGCTGAAAGGCGAATCAATCTCAAATCCGTTATGAAGAATTCAGAAATTTTAAAGCAAATCATTACTTCCCGAAGAAGTATTTTTCCAAAAGAATATTCCGAAACACCTATTCCAAAAGAAATTCTGGATGAAATTTTAAATTCCGCAGTGCTGGCGCCCAATCATAAAAGGACAAAACCCTGGCGTTTTAAAATTTTTGAAAACAATGAGAAACTCGAACTGGGAAAAGAATTGCAGCAGATTTATAAAAAAATAACACCCGAATTTCAGTTTCTGCAAAAGAAATATGATGACATTCTTTTTAAGGCTGAGAAGGCTGGAGCCATTATCACGATTGTAGTAGAATTCAGCGAACTGGTTCCGGAATGGGAAGAAATTGCAGCCACAGCGATGGCGGTTCAGAATATGTATCTCACCTGTACTGCTCACCAAATTGGTTGCTACTGGAGTTCTCCGAAACTGGTAAATTATCTGGAAAAAGCAGTTCAAATTCAGGAAAATCAACAATGTCTCGGCTTATTTTATATGGGGTCAGCTGTAAAAAAATAACAACAGTATTGTTGGCTTCCAAAAAATCCTTACATTTGCAGACTTAAAATATTAACCGGGGACGAGTTCCTCATAATTTCAAACAATATGTCAGTAAAAATCAGATTACAAAGACACGGTAAAAAAGGAAAACCTTTTTTCCACATTGTGGTTGCCGATTCCAGAACGAGAAGAGATGGTAGATTCATCGAAAAAATTGGAACATACAACCCGATCACCAATCCTGCGATTATCGAACTGGATGTAGATGCAGCTGTAAAGTGGCTGAACAATGGTGCACAGCCTACCGATACTGCCCGTGCAATCCTTTCTTACAAAGGTGCTCTTTTGAAAAAACACCTTCAGGGTGGAGTAGCGAAAGGCGCTTTCGATGAAGCTGAAGCAGAAAAAAGATTCAACGCTTGGAAGGAATCTAAAGAAAATGCAGTATTAGGCAAGAAGGATGGTTTACTAAAATCTAAAGAAGATGCTAAAAAAGCAGCTTTGGAAGCTGAAGCGAAAGTAAATGCTGACCGTATTGCTGCTAAAGAAGCACTACTTGCAGAAGAAAAAGCCGCTGAGGAAGCCGCAAACGCTCCTGCAGAAGAAGCCGCAGCAGAAGAAAATACAGAAGTTCCTGTTGCAGAAGAAGGAACTGAAGAGCAAGCATAAGCTGTTCACATACATGAAATAAGAATAGAGATACTTTTGGTGTCTCTATTTTTTTATATTATTTTCGTAAAAAAAGAATTGTGAAAAAAGAAGATTGCTATTTATTGGGGAAAATTACTCGCCGACACGGCCTCGCGGGAAATGTTGTATTGAAATTGGATACGGATCAGCCTGAATTGTACAATAAACTTGACAATATTCTCGTCGAAATCAATGGATTGCTGGTGCCTTTCTTTATTGAAAAACAACAATGGTCGAAGGAGGATACTAAGCTGATTTTCTTTAAAAATTCTACTGAAGCCATGGTTGATCAGGCGATAGGGCGTAATGTTTTTCTTCCGCTTTCCACTCTTCCTGTGCTCTCTGGGAACAGTTTTTACTATCATGAAATCATCGGATTTCGTCTGCTGGATGAGAATGATGTCGATTTTGGAGAAATACAATCAGTAAATGATCAAACTGCACAACATTATTTTGTGAACTTTCTCCATGGAAAACAAATCATCGTTCCCATCATCAAAGATTGGATTTTGGAGGTAAACAGGGAACAAAAAGAAATCAAAATGCAGCTTCCTGAAGGCTTACTGGAAGTATTTACTCAGCCTGTGATAAAAGACGAATAGCCTTTGCGTGCATGATGCTCTGAAGCAAATAGTCAGTGTTTTCACTCCAAATTCATAGGGAATTTCGTACTTTTGCGTTTTGATTGAAAGACATGAAAAAGATGATTATTAAGGAGCTTTTAGGTGATTACAAAAAGATTCTACACCACGATATTACCATTCAGGGTTGGGTTCGCGCATTCCGTTCTAACAGATTTATAGCTTTGAATGATGGTTCCACGATTCACAATCTGCAGATCGTAGTAGATTTTGATAAATTGGATGAATCGGTAATCAAAAACATCAAAACAGCTTCGTCTCTCAAGATTACCGGAGAAGTTGTGGAAAGTCAGGGTGCTGGACAAAGCATTGAAATATTGGCTAAAAAAATTCAGATTCTCGGCGATCATTTTACCGAGGACATGGAAAAAACCGTCCTGCAGCCCAAGAAACATTCATTAGAAGTGCTTCGCGAACAGGCACATCTTCGGTTCCGTACCAATCTTTTCGGTTCCGTTTTTCGAGTGAGAAGTGCAGTAAGTTTTGCTATTCATGAGTTTTTCCATAAAAATCATTTTTTCTATATCAATACGCCTATTATCACCGGAGCAGATGCAGAAGGTGCTGGCGAAATGTTTGGCGTTACCGCCTTTGATTTGAACCAAATTCCGAGAGACGAAAACGGAGAGGTGGATTATTCCGAAGATTTTTTCGGTAAAAAAACAAATCTTACCGTTTCCGGGCAACTGGAAGCAGAAGCTGCAGCCATGGGATTGGGAAGGGTTTATACTTTCGGGCCTACTTTCCGTGCCGAGAACTCCAATACAACCCGACATCTCGCCGAGTTCTGGATGGTAGAGCCGGAAGTGGCTTTCAATAATCTGGAAAATAACATTGACCTGGCGGAAGATTTCCTGAAATACATTATCGCTTACGTTTTGAAAAACTGCAAAGACGATCTTGAATTTTTAGACAAGCGATTTGCGGAAGAACAGAAATCAAAACCAGAAAAGGACAGAGCAAAAGAAGGCCTGATAGAAAAACTTGAAAATGTGATTCGCAAGCGTTTCAAAAGAGTTTCTTATACTGAAGCCATTGAAATCTTGATGAATTCTAAAGAGAATAAAAAAGGAAAATTCAAGTTTCCGGTGGAAGCCTGGGGTGCAGATTTGCAAAGCGAACACGAAAGATATCTGGTGGAAAAACATTTCGACGCACCTGTAGTACTTTTCGATTATCCTAAAGAAATCAAGGCTTTCTATATGCGTCTGAATGACGATCAAAAAACCGTTGCTGCAATGGATGTTCTTTTCCCGGGAATCGGCGAAATTATCGGAGGTTCGCAACGGGAGGAACGACTGAGTGTTCTTCAAGATAAAATGAAGGAAATGAATGTAGATGAACACGAGCTCTGGTGGTATCTTGACACCCGGAAATTCGGTTCAGTTCCGCATGCGGGATTCGGGTTGGGATTGGAAAGACTGGTGCTTTTTGTAACAGGAATGACCAATATCCGCGACGTAATCCCCTTCCCAAGAACACCTAATAGTGCCGAATTTTAAGAATCTTGTAATATTAAAAAGATAATTTGTAATTTAGGGATATAATTAACGGCTAATTTTGCGCCGTAACCATTTGAAAGACTATGCTGAAACAAAACTTGCAACTGAAACTCGGACAAAAACTGGCTCCTCAGCAAATACAGCTGATGAAGCTAATACAGTTGCATACACTGGAGTTTGAAGAGGAACTGGAACGTGAGTTGGAGGAAAATCCCGCATTGGAACGTGCTGCAGAAGAAAAAGAAGATGATTACGAAGAACCCGTGGGTGATTTTGAAGATGAAGGAACCGAAAATATCGATACAGATTTTAATGTAGAAGAATATATTTTTGATGATGAACCGAGCTATAAAACGGCTTCCAATAATTATTCCGCAGATGATGAAGAGTTTGATAATGAAAGCCTGCTCACTGAAGGACAATCATTGTACGATTATCTTCTGGAACAGATCCGACTCATCAATATTGAAGAAGAAGACCGGAAAATTGCAGAATATCTCATCGGAAATCTGGATACAGACGGCTATCTCAGAAGAGAATTAAAATCCATTGTAGACGATCTTGCTTTTTCCGTAGGACTTTATACAACCACTGAAAAATTGGAGGAAATCCTTGAAAATTATGTTCAGAAACTCGATCCTCCCGGTGTTGGTGCCAGAAATCTTCAGGAATGTCTGTTGCTCCAGATCGAGAAAAAAGTAAGCGCAGACAAAGCAGTTACTTTGGCAGCACAAATTCTACGAAATCAGTTTGATGCGCTTACCAATAAGCATTACAACAAAATCATGCAGAAATATGATGTGGATGAGGAAGATCTGAAAGATGCTTTGGAAGAAATTTCAAAACTTTCGCCCAGAGTTGGCGGTAATTTCGATACTCAAACCATCACCATCAATCAGGAAATTATCCCCGATTTTATTATTCAGGTGAAAGAAGGCAAGACAGGGAAACCAGAGGTGATTCCTCTGTTGAACAGTAAGAATGCACCTACACTTCGCGTTTCGGATGAGTACAAAGAGATTCTTACCACCTATTCTCACGACAAAAATTCAGCTGAACATAAGCAGGCGGCATTGTTCATTAAACAGAAATTAGATGCAGCAAAATGGTATATTGATGCGATTAATCAAAGGCAAAATACCCTGTTGCAAACCATTACAGCCATTGTGAAACTTCAGAAAGACTACTTCATCACTGGCGATGATAAATCACTGAAACCGATGATTCTGAAAGATGTCGCTGATATTACTGGATTCGACATTTCAACAATTTCAAGAGTAGTAAAAAGTAAATATGCTGATACACCAAACGGAATTGTTTATCTGAAAAACCTCTTTTCGGACAGCTTAACCAACGATGACGGAGAAGAAGTTTCCACCAAAGAAATAAAAATGCATCTTCAGGAAGCTATTGAGAAAGAGAACAAACGGAAACCGTATACAGATGATGCATTGGTCGGAATTCTGAAAGAAAAAGGCTATAATATTGCCCGAAGAACGATTGCCAAATACCGGGAACAACTCAGTATTCCTGTGGCGCGGCTGAGGAAAGAATTGTAAATCCTAAATAAAAAAATCCTTCGTTATTACAGCGAAGGATTTACTTTATTCATCATAAAGTTCTTTCTCCTGAAAATACAACCTGAAGCCAGCAACTGTTTGTAAAAGTTCCGTTAACTACATCACCATTTTTATTTCCTTTTTTCGTATCGCTTGAGTCAATTGAATCAGAACTCCGCGTTGTCTTTAGAGAGAAAAAAGATGGAATTATCAAAGGTAAAGTTCTCCATTGGTTTCGTTGTTTTGTTCAATATCCTTCAGCTGTTTCAAATTTCTGCCCAGTCTTTTGTTGATAATGCCATACACCACTCTGTAATAAATCCAGATGAGAACTCCCGTAAGCAATGTGGTGATCATCAAGCCGGTGATAAAACCGATAAAAGTCGGATGATCCATCTGTACCTTCTGGTCAGACATGGTTTTCAGAATGAAGAAAGTTAATGCAGCTGTGAAAACAACCAGCAGAAAAATATTAGTGAAAATAAAGAGATTCACCGTTTTCCGGAAACTGATAATCTGAAGAATGAACTTTTTCATACTTGCTTCTACGTGTATCTTTCTGTAGCTCAGGTAAAACCTGATCACAAAAAACAGGGTTACCACGAGACTCAGTATTTTCAACGTAAAATACAACAGAGAGAAATCGCTTTCCAATTCTTCAGTTTTTCGGATTCCCAACCTCGTCATGATGTTTAGAAAGCTGTTGGTATCTTCATTTTTCAATATGTAAGAAACGCTGATTCCCAGAAACAACAGGAACTCGGCAGCACTGATCCAAAAAATATATTTCACATAATTGCGTGATTTTTTGTTCAGCATTTCCGAAATTTCGCTGTCACGGTATTTTGGCAGAACTTCCTGTTCCTGCCATGTTTTTTTAATGGTATCTAAATCGAATTCAGGCATGTTTTTCCATCAGTTCTTTTAGTGTTTTTTTTAGCCGGTTCATCTTCACCCGTGCATTTACTTCGCTGATTCCCAGGTTTTCAGCAATATCACGGTACGGAAGATCGTCCAGATACATCATCACAATAGCCCGTTCTACTCTTGGCAGCATTTTAATGACTTTATACAGCAGGGAAACTTTTTGCTGTTTCTCATCATCATCTTCTATGAAATCTTTATGATGAAAATCTTTCAGTTCATCAGTTTGGGGAGATCTGGTTTTTTTTCGGAACAGGGTAATAGCGGTATTGAGTGCTACTCTGTACATCCATGTAGATATTTTACTTCCTCCTTTGAATGTGTCGTAGCTGCGCCACAATTGTAACACGATTTCCTGAAAAAGATCTTCTTCGTCCTCCAGCGTGTTGGTGTAGAGACGGGAAACCTTGATAATCAACCCTTGATGTTCTTTAATGAGTTGGGAAAATTCTTTTTCTTTGGAAACCAATTATTTATTTTTCAGAAAACGAAGATAAAAAATAACAGATATGAAAACAATGATTGAATAAGTTTTTCTAAAATTCCAATGCGAAATAGTATTAATTGGAAGAATATGTATCTTTGCAGTCATAAGAAATCCGGCCTGTTGATGCTTTTTTTGCAACCGCAGAAAAAGGGTAGGAAAGTCCGGACACCGCAGGGCTGCATAGCGGATAACGTCCGCCCGTAGTGATACGAGGACCAGTGCAACAGAAAGAATGTACAGTTCGGCTGTAGTGAAACCAGGTAAACTCTATGTGGTGCAATGATAAGTATATCGGCAATTAAGGGCGGCCCGTCCAATGCCGAGGGGTAATCAGCTCAAGTTTTGCAGCAATGTAAAACACAGATAAATAACAGGCATCCCGGCAACGGGAGAACAGAATCCGGCTTACAGGGTTTCTTATGTTTTTTCGCGATTATTGTGCTACAGGAGTGCCAACCCTTGTAAAACAGCATTCTTTTTCTATTGCTGTCAGCCTTCCTTCTGTGCTGTTTACGTTCCGTGCATTTTTGTAACCATTACCAACAGTAATCTTTAATCCTTTTTATTATACTTGTATTGCAGTTGTATTACAATTGTATTGGACTTAGGAGCAGGTTACCTACCTTGACCCTGCCTAGAAGTATACGCTAAGTATCTGTATGTAATTTGTAAGAATGCCTAATGCTATACCTGATGGATTCCTTTAGAGGAAATAAAATCCGCAATGGGGGTTTAGGCCTTGTATTATTTACAACCGGCAGAGCAATTCCTGCTCTGCCTTTTCTAATTTTTTAATAATGAATATAATGAATAATACCAATTTATTTTGAAGAGTTCGATGAGCGAAGCCGGGAAACTCTTATGGGATACAAAGATTCCTTTTTGGATTTTACGAGTTTAGAAAACCGAGGAATTGTAAATATGGAAGAGACTACCAGCAGCAGAACAGTGCTTGGCGAAACCATCAGAGGAATTAACAATATAAGTCCACTTGCAAGAGTTAAGTTTTTTAATCAGACTTCTGAAGAAATTTTCAGGAAATATTTTCCGGATGACAATGATATACTACAATAAATACTACTATATGAAAATGGAAAAACCGCTCCTAAGGAAGGAACGGTTGTGTTTCTCAGTCCGATAAAACTGCTTGATTATTTTCCTTTTTTTGGTGCTGATGCTTTCACAGCTACGGCATCTGCAGCATTCGCATCTACATTTCCTTTGATGTGGATTACAGATCTGCTGTTTACAGGATCATTAGTGAAAACTTCAATCATTTTCTGGAAAGGACCCGGTGTGGTATTATAATGAACTTTGATCTGTCCGGTTTTTCCTGGCAAAATGGGTTCTTTGGACCAGTCAGGTGTAGTACATCCGCAGCTTGGCTTTACGTTGGAAATAATTAAAGGTTTATCACCAGTATTCTTCACAACAAAAACTCTGTTGCCATCAGAACCTGGTTTAATAGTACCATAATCTAATACCGTATTGTCAAAGGAGATCGTTTGAGCTGAAGCCAAGGCTACTGTTCCTAAAATTGCAAAACCTGCAAGTAATTTTTTCATATTGTTCGATGTTTTATAAAATGTTGGATTGTATTGAAAAAGCAAAGTTAAAAATATTTTTAAATACAGACCGAAATTTTCTTTTGCCTATTTTTGCAAAAATAAAGCCAAAAAGAAAGTCGTATGCAGATTTCAGATAAATATAATCCCAAAGATACAGAATCCCGCTGGTATAGCTATTGGATGGAAAATAATTATTTTCATTCCGTTCCCGACGAAAGGCCGCCTTACACCATTGTGATTCCTCCGCCCAACGTAACCGGAATTCTGCACATGGGCCACATGCTAAACAATACAATTCAGGATGTGTTGGTAAGAAGAGCAAGAATGCAGGGTTTCAACGCTTGTTGGGTCCCCGGAACCGACCACGCTTCTATTGCGACCGAAGCCAAAGTAGTAGCTAAACTGAAATCTGAAGGAATTAACAAAGCCGATCTTTCCAGAGAAGAATTCCTGAAACATGCTTGGGAATGGACAGATCAGTACGGCGGAACTATATTGGAACAGCTGAAAAAACTTGGCGCATCCTGCGATTGGGACAGAACGCGTTTTACCATGGAACCAAAAATGTCTGCTCAGGTCATTAAATCATTTGTGGATTTGTATCGGAAAGGACTCATCTACCGCGGACACCGGATGATTAATTGGGATCCTGAAGCAAAAACCAATATTTCTGATGAAGAAGTTATTTTTAAAGAACAGAACGGAAAGCTTTATTATTTAAAATATAAAATTGAAGACAGCGAAGAGTTTATTTCTGTTGCTACCACACGTCCGGAAACTATTTTTGGAGATACCGCCATTTGTGTGAACCCTCAGGATGAAAGATACCTGCATTTAAAAAACAAAAAAGTCATCGTTCCTGTTGTGGGAAGGGTTATTCCAATTATTGAAGACAATTATGTTGATTTGGAATTCGGAACCGGTGCGCTGAAAATTACGCCTGCGCACGACATTGCCGACTACGAAATCGGACAGAAACATAATTTGCAAGTTATTGATTCTCTGGATGATGCCGGTAACTTGAACGAGCACGGAATGCATTACGCAGGCAAAAACCGTTTCCAAGTTAGAAAACTGATAGCCAAAGAATTAGAGGAAAAAAATCTTTTGTTAAAAGCCGAAGATTATATCAATAAAGTAGGAACTTCCGAGAGAACGGGCGCCGTTATCGAACCGAAACTTTCTGTTCAGTGGTTTTTGAAAATGAATGATCTGGCGAAACCAGCTCTGGATATCGTGATGAAAGATGAGGTAAGGTTTTATCCCGAAAAATTTAAAAATACCTACAAATACTGGATGGAAAACATCCGCGACTGGAATATTTCCCGACAGCTTTGGTGGGGACAGCAGATTCCGGCGTATTATTTTGGCAATGGAGAGGATGACTTTGTAGTAGCAGAAAACAGGGAAGAAGCCCTGATTTTGGCAAAAGAAAAATCGGGAAATGTTGAACTTTCCATGGATATGCTTCGTCAGGATGAAGATGCGCTGGATACATGGTTTTCTTCCTGGCTATGGCCGATGTCGGTTTTTGATGGAATATTGGATCCGGAAAATAAAGATATTCAGTACTATTATCCAACTTCTGATTTGGTGACAGGACCCGATATTATTTTCTTTTGGGTAGCCAGAATGGTGATGGCCGGACTAGAATTCCGAAACGAAATTCCTTTTAAAAATGTTTATTTCACAGGAATTGTAAGAGATAAGCAGCGAAGAAAAATGTCGAAATCGCTTGGGAATTCTCCGGATCCGCTGGAATTGATTGACAAATATGGTGCAGATGGCGTTCGGGTCGGAATTTTATTGAGCTCCGCAGCCGGAAACGATCTTCTTTTCGATGAAGATCTGATGTTGCAAGGAAGAAATTTTGCCACAAAAATATGGAACGCTTATCGTTTGGTTCAGGGTTGGGAACGGGATAAAAATGTTCCGGCTCAACAGGCGGATCTGCAAACCATCGTTTGGTTTGAAAACCAGATGAACAAAACCATAGAAGAAATCGAAGATCAGTTCGCGAAATTCCGTATTTCGGATGCGTTGCATTTAATTTATAAACTCATTTGGGACGATTTCTGTTCTTGGTATCTGGAAGCGGTAAAACCAGCGTATGGAATGCCAGTCTCTGAAGAAGTGTACGGAAAGACGATTGCGTTTTTTGAAGAATTAATGAAACTTCTGCATCCTTTCATGCCTTTTCTTACAGAAGAATTGTGGCAGAATATCGCAGTAAGAACACCGCAGGAAGCTCTCATCATTGCTCAGCAAAAACAGAGAAGCGATTTCAGTTCGGAAACCATCAAAAATTTTGAGATTTCCAAAGAAATTATTTCGGGAATCAGAAATTATCGACAGAGCAAAGGAATTTCGCCAAAGGATAGAGTAGAGATTTTCACCAATGCGGCTCAGTTTCCTAACGATTCCGTGATTAAAAAACTGGCTAATGTTTCTGCAATTCATTATACTCAGAAAACGGAGAAACCAAGTTTTACCTTCTTGGTTGGCGCAACAGAAATTTCAGTTCCATTCAGTGAACATCTTGATTTAGAAGAAGAAAAAGCGAAAACTGAAGAAGAAATAAAATATCTGAAAGGATTTTTAATCAGTGTAGAGAAAAAGCTGTCGAATGAAAAATTTGTCAGCGGAGCGCCCGTTCAGGTCGTGGAAAATGAAAGAAAGAAACAAAAAGATGCATTAGAAAAAATAGCTCTGCTGGAAGCGAAAATGAATTCTTTTTAATTTAAAATTCAATAAATCTAAAATCGGTGGAAATCCGAAATTTCATCCAGAAATGAAACATATCGAAAACATCCAAAAAATGTTCAGCAAAAGTTTTGTTGAAAATCCGTTGGTGGAAAGTTTTGAAGCCGGAAAAATTCACCTGCCGACCGGAAAACTCGTCGCCTGCGATCCGCTGATTACGCGGGATATGAATTCCTTTTTGGTTCAGTTTCCCATTGGTGAATTTCCGGTGCTGATTCACAAAGAACGACAAAGCCATTGTGTGGCGTATGTGGAAGTGGTTTTCCGGAATGAATTTGTTGATTATTGGGAAATGGCTCTCACCGAAGGTCAGGAAATCCGACAACTGAAAGCTGGGGAAATCTTCGGTTATCCTGTGGAAAGTGGAATGGGATGTTTGATGGATGTAAAAGTTCAGGAAAGCCTGAATCGTTTGGAAGACCGATTGTATCAGCGCAAAGGAGCAGATTTCAAAGGAATTTATGAAGAGTTCTTTCATCATCATTTCTTTGATGAAAACGGCGCTATCGATCAGTTTGCCTATTTGAAACCTGCAGAAGATGATGAAGCCGGACTCTTTGCTTTTGAAACTGGATATGGCGAAGGTTTTTATGCCAGCTATATTGGTTTTGATCAACATCAAAATCCTGTTAAAATCGTTACGGAATTTATAGAAATCCTGAACTGATCTGTTTGAATGAATCCTCAATGAAAGCAGTTTCGTTACAGACTTCGGATGGTTTTGAACTCTCAGGTCATTTGTTTGAACCTGAAAATCCGAACGGAAAAATAGTTGTCGTAAACTCAGCGACGGGCGTGAAACAGCAGATTTATTTTGCATTTTCTGAATATCTGGCGCAATTTGGATATACCGTTATCACTTACGATTACCGTGGAATTGGTAAGTCGAAACCCGAGAAGTTGAAAGGTTTCCAGGCATCCATGCGAATTTGGGGAACGCAGGATTTCAAAGCGGTGACGGATTATATTCAGTACCATTTTCCACATTACAAAAAATATGCAGTAGGACATTCGGTTGGCGCGCTCATTTTAGGAATGAACAAGGATTCCCAGAAGTTTGAAAAATTCATTTTTGTGGGAACTCAAAAAGCTTTTGTTGGCCATCTGAATGTTCAGACAAAAGCTTTGGCTTACCTAGGTTTTGGTGTGTTACAACCTGTTATTACCCGGATTTTCGGTTATTTTCCTGCTCAATATTTTGGTTTGGGCGAAAGTTTGCCTTCAGGTTCGGCGAAAGACTGGCGCACTTTAATTTTAAATAAAAAATCGACCAATAAACTTCTTGAAAAAATCAATGAAGAGTATTCCAGAATTTTAAATCAGGAAGTTCTCGTTATTCGGGCAGAGGATGATACCTGGCTCACCGATAAGGGCGTGAAAAAACTGATGTCCGAAACGTATCCTGCGATGAAACCTGAGTATAGATTGATGCGCACTGTTGAAAGCAAAAAAAGAACCATCGGTCATGTCAATTTTTTCCGAAGCTACAACCGGGATTTATGGAAAGTAATTGCTGATTTTATTTCCTGAAATGATGAATGAAATACTACAACAAACCGCATTTTTTGTAAAAGAAAAACTTCAGAATGCAGAAGCCGGCCACGATTGGTCTCACACGGAAAGGGTCTGGAAACTGGCAAAACAAATCGCTTCCACAGAAATTTGTAATCAAGATGTTGTGGAACTCGCTGCTTTGTTGCACGACATTGCCGATCCTAAATTTCATCATGGAGATGAAACCGCAGCTTTGAAAATCGCAAATGAATTCTTGTCGGGAAGAGAAGTTTCCTCGGAGATTATTGATCAGATTTTGTTTATCATTCAGCATCAGTCCTTTAAAAATAGGAAAGAAATTCCGTCTGAAATTCCCATTGAAATGAAAATTGTACAAGATGCAGATAGATTGGATGCAATGGGAGCGATCGGAATTGCGCGGGCTTTTCATTTCGGAGGTTTTAAAAACAACCCGTTGTACGATCCGGAAATTCTTCCCAAGATGAACATGACGAAGGAAGAATATAAAAAATCAGCCGGAACTACCATCAATCATTTTCATGAAAAATTATTGTTGCTGAAAGATTTGCTGCACACCCAAAAAGCAAAAAACATGGCCGAAGTGCGCCATGCTTTTATGCTTCATTTTCTGGAACAGTTCCTGAAAGAATGGAATGGAGAAATATAATGTATCGGTCAAATATTTATTTCTTAAAAAGGATAATTTTGAATTTTTTGTTCTTTAACATTTCTTCCCGATACAGTTTCTTGCCTTTAATTTCAAAAACCTCATCTTCGCCACAAATTTTACCTTTGGCATATTTCTCCACCTGATTCAAACTATCAATAGCCATTCTTTTCTCCCGGCATTTCAGTATTAATTCGTTATTTCTTACAGTCCATGTTCCTTTTGCAATCTGCGCGCAGGTGGAATAAACATACTCGCCGTTTTCCTGAAGTTGTAAATTGAGATCCAGCGCATAAGCTCCATGTCGCAATGAATTTAACGTGGAACGTTCGGGCGAGGAATATTCGCCAATCACCGAATCCTGACTTTTTGTCTGGCAAAACAGCAGCATAAACAGTAAGGAAAGTGAAAAGGCCTTCATGAAATTATTTTTTCTTGTATTACTTTTTCTGTTCCTTCAGTGCTTCTTTGTCTTTATCGCTTGGGTTCCAGACTTTTACTTCTGCGTCTTTGTCGATTCCCGAAAGGATCTGAACATGAATGCCATCGCTGGCTCCTAATTTTACAAATGCTATTTTGAAACTTCCGTCCGGTTGTTTTACTTCTACAAAAGGCGTGTCTTTTCCGTTTTTCTTTTCATACTGAATCAGAGATTCTTCCAGGAGTAATGCGTTTTTTTGTGAACTGAGGACAATTTCTCCGTTGGCAGAAAATCCGGCGCGGATGTATTCATTATCCGGATTGAAAACTTCGCCTTCCACAGGGAATTTGATGGTTCCACTCACGTCTTTTCCTTTGGGTGCAATCATGGTGAGCCTTCCCGGAAATTTCTTGTTTTGCAACGCTCCGATCACGATATTCATGTTCATCCCTTCTTTCAGTTTTCCTGCCTGCGCTTCATCAATTTCTCCTTCAAAAATTAAAGAATTCAGATTTGCAATAGAAGCAATGGTAGTTCCGGAATTGAACGAATTGGCTTCTATCACCTGGCTTCCCACTTTTACGGGAACTTCCAGAACAGTTCCGTTCGCTTTGGAACGAATTTGTGTGGTGGCCAATCCCTGAAGTTCAGGAGTGACGCCGGTTCTCGCAATTTGCAAACTTTTTTGAGCGGTGCTCAATTGCTGTCTCGCATTTTTCAGTTGGATTTGCGCCGATTGAAGTTGTTGCTGAGCAGTGAGAAATTCCTGTCTGGAAATAACGCCTTGATTGTAAAGATTTTGCTGCATTGCAAATTGCTTTTGCTGCGTTTCGAGGTTCATACTGGCGTTGCTGATTTGCAATTGTGCGTTATTGATTTCTTGTTGTGCAGCATTCACATTCTGAACATTCGGTACAATTCTGATGGTGGCCACCAACTGTCCAGCGGTTACCTGATCGCCTTCATCTACCAATATTTTATCGATAATTCCAGACATGTTCGGTTTGATCTCAATTTCTTCCCTAGGAACAATTTTCCCTGTCGCCATTACTTTGTCTTCCATGTTTTCTACCACAGGTTTTTTGGTGAGGAAAATTTCGCTTTTTGCAGAATTGGACTGTATCAGATAGCCAATTCCCGAGAAAAGCCCAAATGCCAGCAACAGTGCGAGAAAGATGTAAATTGCTTTCTTAAAAGTGAACTTCTTTTTCATATAATTTTTTAGTTTTATTTTAAATTTACTATTTATTCAGATCTCAATGCTTCTATTGGCCGGATTTTAACCGCACGCTGGGCCGGAATCATTCCCACAATCAATCCAAGAGTTACCATCACTGCCATGGCGGAAAAAACATTGCTGTAATCCACCGTTGGATTATAAAACGGGAATTCGTCTTGATTTTTAGTAGCGGCATCCAGGATCATTAACAGAGTAATGCCGAAAATAAATCCTAACATTCCCGAAGTAAGAGTGATGACTACACTTTCCAGCAGAATTTGATTTCGGACTTCTGCGGGTTTGGCGCCGATAGCTCTTCTGATACCGATTTCCTTGGTTCGTTCTTTTACGGTAATCAGCAAAATATTTGAAATGGCAATAACCCCTGCAAGAATGGTGAGCGTTCCTACAACAATGGTCAATAGTTGCATTCCGCTGAGAAATCCTGTAAGTTTTGCGAATTCTTTACCCAGATTAAAACTTCCGTAAGCGTTGGAATCATCCGGGGAAACATTGTATTTTTTTCGGAGTTCGGCTTTTGCTTTTTCTTCTACCAAATTTACATCAGCATCGGGTTTGCTAACGATGGCAAAATATCCCACTTTATCACCGTCATTATACATTTTGGTAAAAGTGGAAAGCGGAATATAAGCCGATTGGTCGTTTTCCATTCCGCCGCCTTCTCTTTTTACCCGGAAAACACCAATGACATTGAAAAAAGTACCTTTTACATTCACGGATTTCCCCAGTGGATTTTCATTTTTTTTATGATCGAAAAAGTTTTTATAAATCTCTTCTCCGATGACGATGACATTTTTATTGCCCGAAACATCCGCATCGTTAATGTACCTTCCGTAAATCAGTTTTTTCTCTGAAATTTTATTGCCGATAGGATAATCGCCATTTAGAGTATAAGTGGCAGTTTTTCCGTTTCTGGACATCTGTTCGCCGGCGCTTCCGAAATTTCCTCTTGAGTTTTGCGGTGAAATATAATCGATTTCAGGAATTTTCTTTTCCAGAAGTTCCATATCGCTCAGGTGCATATTCATCTGTCTTCCTTTGGGAAAACCGGCGTATGGAATATTCGTATTCTGTGCCCACATAAAAATAGAGTTGGTTGCAAAACCCGAGAACAGTTTGTTGAAGCCGTTTTCCATTCCTTTGGCAGCACCCAGTAATGAGACATAGAGAAACATTCCCCAGGCAACACCAATCATAGTTAGAAAGGTGCGGAGTTTGTTTTTCTGCAACGAATGGTAGATTTCCTGCCAGGTATCTTTTTTGAAAATGATGTTCATGATGTCATTCTTTATAAATTCACTTTCTCCATCATTCTGAGCGCAGCGCTTCTATTGGTTTTATTTTACTTGCCCGGTATGCGGGAACAAAACCTGCAATAAGTCCGGACATAATGAGGCAGAAAAATGCAGCCAATATAATTCCCCAGCCCACACTCGGATCCAAGATAAAATATTTTTCCAGACTATCGCCGATTAAGGAAAGAGTGAGTACGCCTAATCCTACTCCGATAAGACCGGAAATCAGGGTGATAATAATACTTTCCTGAATGATAAGGCCTACAATACTCGACGGTTTTGCGCCGATGGCTTTCCTTACTCCGATTTCCTGAGTTCTTTCTTTCACAATATACACCATGATATTGCTGATTCCAATAATTCCCGCCAATAACGTTCCCATCCCGATGAATCCTACAATAAGCGTTAAGATAAACATAAACTGGAAGGTGTCCCCAAGGTTCTTCGCATTATTACGAACGATGATGGCATTTTCGTCATCGGGAGAAACTTTGTGTTTGGCTTTCAGTTGTTTCTGGAGTTCATCACTATATTTCAAAGCTTCTGCGGGTGAAAGGATTTGATTATAAGTGATATAAATTCTGTCCAGCGAATCGGATCCTTTTTTCATTTGCTGAAGGGTGGTAATAGGAATTGAAATCATACGTTCTTCCCAATCGCCGCCGCCTTCATCGGAAAACACTCCAATTACTTTGAACATGGTTCCGTTAATGTTGAGGTCTTTTCCTATCGGGCTTCCGTCTTTTATAAGGTCTCGCTGTACCATCCTGCCAATCACGGCCACGTTCAGTCTTCGATCCAAGTCTCCGGGACTGATATATCTCCCATTGGTCATTTTTCGATTTTCGATGTAAATTTCTTCACCCGTAGTACCGCTGATTTGGTAGAAGCCGCTTTCTTTGCCGTATTTTACAAGATAGCTTGCGTTATTTCTCGGTGCTGAATATTCTATTTTTTCAGGATCTGAGGCTAATATTTCTTCATAATCTTCATTGCGGAGTGTTACACTTCGGTTTTCCTGAAGCCCGGCATACGCAATAGAAGTTTTTCCTGTGAAAATAGAAACAAGATTCTGGGCATCGCGTGCAAATCCCTGGGTAAAAGCATTTTGAAGACCTGTTCCGATCCCGAAAAGTACAATGAAAATATACAATCCCAAAGCCACTGTAAAACCGGAAAGTACAGTTCTCAGTACATTACTTCGTATGGATGCGAATATTTCCTGCCAGCGGTCGATGTCAAACATGGTGTATGATCTTTTCTTAATATTTAGCTGAGTACACGCTGCTCAATATATTGGTCACTTTCAATAATGCCGTCTTTCAAAAGAACATTCCGTTTGGTTTCTGCAGCTACATCAGGTTCATGGGTGACGACAATAATCGTTTTTCCTTCACGGTTAATTTCCTGAAGAAGTTTCATAATATCATGGGTGGTTTTGCTGTCTAATGCTCCGGTGGGTTCATCAGCAAGAATAACTTTCGGGTTTGTGACGAGTGCTCTTGCGATGGCAACCCTCTGTTTCTGTCCTCCGGAAAGTTCATTGGGCAAATGTCCTGCCCATTGTGCCAGGCCTACTTTTTCCAGATATTCCATGGCTTTTTGGTTTCGCTCTTTTCTAGCTACATTTTGATAATAGAGCGGAAGCGCAACATTTTCCAGTGCGGTTTTATAACTGATAAGATTGAACGACTGAAATACAAATCCCAAAAACCGGCTTCGGTATTCTGCGGCT
This sequence comes from Chryseobacterium lacus, assembly GCF_003336205.1. Taxonomy (GTDB): domain Bacteria; phylum Bacteroidota; class Bacteroidia; order Flavobacteriales; family Weeksellaceae; genus Chryseobacterium_A; species Chryseobacterium_A lacus. The sequence continues at coordinate 147,058 of NZ_QPIE01000001.1, read as the reverse complement.
TTGGTTTCTGAAAGATGTTCTATGGGAATGCCGTCTAACTCATACGTTCCGCTGTCTTTTTCGTCCAGAATACCGATGATATTTAAAAGCGTAGATTTTCCGGAACCGGAACTTCCCATGATGGAAACAAATTCCCCTTCCCCGATTTCCAGATTTATGCCTTTCAAAACATGCAGCTTGCTTTTACCGGTATCGTAGGATTTATGCAGGTCTTTAATTGTTAACATGGAGCGGAAAATTTGATAGTTGAAAGATAAGTCTTTATTTTTTTTGATTTGTTACAATTGAAAATTAAAATCCTGAGTCTCTCCGTTTATTCGTAAAGCCCTTGATACAGGTGATTATATAAACTTTGTTTAACTTTTAAAAATGAAACAGGGCGTTTGCGCCGCATTACATCCGGTAATTCAATGATAATGATGCCTCTGGGTCTTTGTGGAAAACTTTTAGGCTTATTGTTCAGGTTTTTACATTATCCACCTTGGGCATCTGAAATGGATTCTCTATTTTTGTTTTCACAGCTTCGGCCTATCAATCATTAATTTTTTGCGGACACAGGATCGGGTCGGAACCACCCTTGTGAGCAAAGTATGTTTAATCTGAAAACCTTTACAATGGGAATTTTTGACAAGAGAATTAGTTACAAACCGTTTGAGTATCCGGAAGTTTTACAATTCATAGAAGCGATTAACAAGTCGTTTTGGGTGCATTCTGAAGTTGATTTTACAGCGGACATTCAGGATTTTCATTCACAGTTGGAACCGCACGAAAAAAATGCTGTGAAACATGCACTTTTAGCCATTGCGCAGATTGAGGTTTCAGTGAAAACTTTTTGGGGAAATCTTTATCATCACCTGCCAAAACCTGAACTCAACGGGTTGGGCGCTACTTTTGCAGAATGCGAGTTTCGTCATTCTGAAGCCTATTCCCGTCTGCTGGAAGTATTGGGATACAATGATGAATTTAAACATGTTGTGGAAATTCCGGCAATCAAAAAAAGAATTGATTTTCTGTCGAATGTGTTGAAACACGCCAACTCTGCTACGCCGAAAGAGTATGTATCTGCTCTTTTGCTTTTCAGTATTTTAATCGAAAATGTGTCGCTTTTCTCACAGTTTGCGATTATTTTGTCTTTTACAAGGTTCAAAGGCTACATGAAAAATGTGTCCAATATCATTGCCTGGACTTCTGTTGATGAGCAGATTCATGCTAATGCCGGAATTTATTTGATTAATAAAATAAGAGAAGAACAGCCTGATCTGTTGACCGACAGTGATATTGAAGATATTTACACCTTGGTGGATCAGTCGATTGAATTAGAATCCGAAATTCTGGACTGGATTTTTGAAATGGGAGAAATAGACCATCTTTCCAAAGAAAATTTACTGAATTTCATGAAATATCGTGTGGACGACAGTTTGCGAAAAATTGGCATGAAAACACGATACCAGATTACGCCGGAGCAATATCGCCCGATGGTTTGGTTCGAAGAAGAAGTTTTTGCCAATTCTATGGACGATTTCTTTGCGAAAAGACCCGTAGATTATACCAAACACGATAAAAGTATTACGGAGAACGATTTGTTTTAACTGAAACTTCTACTTCAAAATATGCGCTCTGTAAATCAATCCGTCATTTTAACTATTAAACAACAATGGAAGAACTAAACAACGATATCTGGTGGCTCAATGAAGAGTCGGAACAAATGCTGAACCGCGGTTATCTTTTAAAAGGAGAAACCGTGAAAGGCGCCATCGAAAGAATCACCACGGCGGCGGCCAAAAGGCTTTATAAGCCTGAACTTCAGCCTGCTTTTGAAGAAATGATTACCAAAGGCTGGATCAGTTTTTCCTCGCCGGTTTGGGCCAATATGGGAACGCAGCGCGGCTTGCCCATTTCCTGTTTTAACGTTCATGTTCCGGATCATATCGAAGGAATTACCCACAAACTGGGAGAAGTCATCATGCAAACCAAAATTGGTGGCGGAACTTCCGGATATTTCGGGGAATTGCGCCATCGCGGAACGGCGGTTACGGATAACGGAAAATCATCGGGAGCGGTTTCTTTCATGAAATTATTCGATACTGCAATGGATGTCGTGTCTCAGGGAGGCGTCAGAAGGGGAGCTTTTGCCGCTTATCTGGATATCGACCACGGAGATATTGAGGAATTTCTTTCTATTAAAGATATTGGAAGTCCCATTCAGAACCTTTTCACGGGCGTTTGCGTTCCCGATTACTGGATGCAGGACATGATAGACGGAGATATGGACAAGCGGAAAATCTGGGCCAGAGTGCTGGAAAGCCGCCAACAGAAGGGATTGCCTTATATTTTCTTTACTGATAATGTGAATAGAAATAAACCTCAGGTCTACAAAGATCTCGGCATGACAGTGAATGCGAGCAATCTGTGTTCCGAAATTATGTTGCCTTCCAGCAAGGATGAATCCTTCATTTGCTGTCTTTCTTCCATGAATCTCGAACTTTATGACGAATGGAAAGATACCAATGCTGTGAAACTCGCTATCTATTTCTTAGACGCCGTGTTATCGGAGTTTATTGAAAAAACAGAAGGAAATTATTACCTCACCGGAGCCAGAAATTTTGCCATTCGTCACCGTGCGCTTGGGTTGGGAGTTTTAGGGTATCACTCTTATCTTCAGAAAAATATGATTCCGTTTGAAAGTTTTGAAGCTACACAATTCAATGCGCGTGCGTTCAGGCATATTCGGGATCAGGCAGAAATTGCCTCTAAAGAACTGGCCAATATTTATGGCGAACCGGAACTGCTGAAAGGCTACGGAATGCGTAATACAACGCTGATGGCGATAGCGCCAACGACTTCTTCTTCCGCTATTTTGGGACAAACATCGCCGGGAATTGAACCTTTTGCTTCCAATTATTATAAAGCCGGTTTGGCCAAAGGAAATTTCATGAGAAAGAATAAATATCTGGCAGATCTCCTTCAGAAAAAAGGCCTTGATAATGAAGAAACGTGGCGAACCATCATGCTGAATCATGGTTCTGTACAGCATTTGGAGGAACTGACAGACGACGAAAAAGCGGTGTTCAAAACCTTCAGGGAAATTTCTCCGATGGAAATTGTTACTCAGGCCGCACAACGCCAGCAATATATCGATCAGGCACAGTCGCTCAACCTGCAGATTCCCTCCACAATGCCGGTGAAAGATGTGAATTATGTCATCATCGAAGCCTGGAAAAAAGGGGTGAAAACTTTGTATTATCAGAGAAGTTCATCAGTTTCCAAAGAAATGATGGTAAACTTTGTAAGTTGCTCATCATGTGAGGCTTAAAGATGCCAATGTAAATATGTTAATAAACCGCAGTCGTTCTGCGGTTTATTTTTAATGATCAGTTTGAAGAAATTCTTAACTTTAGATTCTTATTTTTTTTAATATTCAATACTATGAAATTCGGACAGGTAGAAGATCCTTCACAAATCGATTTTACACTTCCTCCAGATCATCCCGGAACAGCGGAAATTTTAAAAAATTCCAAAGGGAAAAATCTGGAAATATCGGTTGGTTGTGCCAAATGGAATAAGACCGACCTCAAAGGGTTCTATCCAAGAGGAACCAAAGATGAACTGACGTATTACGCTACACAGTTTAATTCCATTGAGCTGAACGCGACATTTTATGGAATGCCGAGTCCGGAACAAGTGTTGATCTGGAAAGAAAAAACGCCTTCTGATTTTAAATTTTTCCCGAAAATTACCAATACAGTATCGCATTTCCGAAGATTACAGAATGTGACAGATCCTGTGACGCAGTTTGCCTCAGCCGTGATGAATTTTGAAGAAAAACTGGGAATGGTTTTCTTGCAGTTGCACGATAATTTCAAACCGAAAGATTCAGACAGGCTGGAAAAATTTGTTAAAGAATGGCCGCGTGAGATTCCTTTAGCTATCGAACTTCGTAACAACGAATGGTTTTCTGACGAAGAAATTTTTGAAAATACCATGCAGCTTTTTGAAAAGCACAACATCACCAATATCATTGTGGATACGGCCGGAAGGCGCGATATGCTTCACATGCGGCTCACAACTCCTGTAGCTTTTGTACGTTATGTAGGAGCTAATCATGAGAGTGATTATCAGCGTCTGGAAGACTGGCTGGAACGTCTTTCTATTTGGAAAGAGCAAGGATTGGAGCACTTGTATTTCTTTGTACATCAGAATGTTGAAAAAGCTTCGCCATTGCTTTCCGCACATTTTGTTGCCGAAATGAACACCCGTTGGGGGACAGCGATTCACGTTCCTGAAATGGCAGAAATTAAAACAAAATTTTAAAAGAGAAAGGAAATATTATTCCTGTTCTTTCAGCACTTCCAGAATTTCGTCATATTCAAAACCACGGCTCAAGAGGTAGCGCGTGGTTTTTATTTTTTTTTGATAATTCTGTAGCCCTTTCTGTTGTGCAGCGTAATTTGTGGCTATTTTTTTCAGCGTGGTTGCGTAATCATCAACATCAATTTCGTCCATGCATTTCTGAATCAGTTTCTCTGTAATTCCTTTTTGTTTCAGATGTTGCCGGATTTTGTTGCGTCCCCAGGATTTCATGTAAAACTTGCCGCGAATGTAGCTTCGGGTGAAGCGTTCTTCATTCAGATAATTCTCTTTCATCAAATAAAGAAGAATTTCTTCCTTAGCTTCGGGAATCAGGGTAAATTCCCACATTTTCTGCTCCACTTCCTTGTGGCATCGATCCTGATAAACACAGTAGTTTACCATTTTCTGTTTGATTTCATGAAAAGGAAAAAATTTCTTTTCCATCCCTAAAATGCAAGTTGTTTTACGAAATGGATTTATGCCAGAAATTTGATTTCTTCGTCCTTCAGTTCATTGCTTTCCACCAGATCCAGCATAGTTTTCTGGATTCTCCTGCGCAGTTTGGCAATTTTGCGGACGGTCTTATCAGGGCTGTAATCGAAAATATCATCATTGAAAGAAAAAGTGTCACCTTTTTGCAGAACAATACCGCTTTCTTTCATTTCTTTCAGCAGCATCAGTTGGGTCATGGTTTCCAAAAGTTTGTGTTCTGATGAATTTAGATGTTTCAGAGATTTCAACACTTCTTTTTTATATTTTTTCCTCAGTCCCATATTTCTTTTTTTGTGATGTAAAGATATTCAAAATTCATGAATGATGTTTTTTTTGTTTAATTTTGAAACATAGATGTGAAGAACGATAAAGTTCCGATACTTGTAAATACCAAATATATGAGCAATGCAATTATTTTCGATCTGATCGAAAAAGAAAGACAAAGACAAACCCACGGCGTAGAGCTGATTGCTTCTGAAAATTTTGTTTCAGATGAGGTGATGAAAGCGATGGGAAGTGTGCTAACTAATAAATATGCGGAAGGCTATCCCGGACGAAGATATTACGGCGGATGTGAAGTGGTGGACGAAATTGAAACCCTCGCTATCGAAAGAGTCAAGCAGCTTTTCGGTGTAGAATATGCCAATGTACAGCCGCACTCAGGTTCGCAGGCGAATGCTGCTGTTTATCTTTCCGTTTTGAAGCCGGGCGATAATATTCTGGGCCTCGATCTTTCGATGGGTGGACATTTAACTCATGGTTCTGCGGTTAATTTTTCCGGAATTCAGTATAATGCCCATTTTTATGGAGTAGAACGGGAGTCAGGAAGAATTGATTACGATCACGTTCGGACAAAAGCTTTGGAAGTGAAGCCTAAAATGTTGATTGCGGGATATTCAGCCTACTCACGGGATATTGATTTTGCGAAATTCAGGGAAATTGCGGATGAAGTAGGTGCTACATTGTGGGCAGATATTGCGCATCCAGCAGGTCTCATTGCGAAAGGACATTTGTCTTCCCCGTTTCCTCACTGTCATGTAGTGACAACTACAACTCATAAAACGCTAAGAGGGCCTCGTGGCGGACTCATTATGGTGGGTAAGGATTACGAAAATCCTTACGGACACAAAACGCCAAAAGGACAAATTAAAATGATGAGCCAAGTATTGGATAGTGCCGTTTTCCCGGGAATACAAGGCGGGCCGCTGGAACATGTGATTGCTGCAAAAGCCGTAGCATTCGGAGAAGCTTTGGATGATAAGTTCACGGAATATACACTGCAGGTCATTAAAAATTCCCGTGCTTTGGCGAAGTCGATGATGGACCGCGGATTTGACATTGTAAGTGGAGGAACGGATAATCACCTTTTCCTGGTTGATTTGCGCAATAAAAATGTAAACGGAAAAGAAACGGAGAATGCTCTGGTAAAAGCAGACATTACCTGTAATAAAAATATGGTTCCTTATGATGATAAATCGGCTTTCACAACTTCCGGAATCCGTTTGGGTACCGCAGCTATCACCACGCGTGGAATGAAGGAAAATGATATGGATGGAATTGCTGAACTTATTTCGAGAGTAGTTGATAATCTGGAAAATGAATCGCTTCTGAAAGAAGTAAGGAGAGAAGTAAATACAATGATGGACGGTTTGCCGCTCTTTCAGTTTTAATAGTACTTTAAAGCTAACATAAAAACCGGACTGAGAAATCATTTCCGGTTTTCCATTTTAAAATAATCATGTTTTTAACTTTTATTCAAAGGAGTGCATTTCTGTAAACCTTCCGTCGCCGGCATATTCATCAGATTTCCGTCGGTATCAAATCTGGATCCGTGACACGGGCAATCCCACGATTTTTCGGCAGTATTGAACTGAACTGTACATCCCATGTGCGGACAGATCGCCGAAACAAATACAAATCCGCCGGTATCTTCGCGATAAACTGCCACCTGATCTCCCTGATATTGAATGACTTTTCCTTCACCTTTCGGGATTTCATCCAATTCCGCTTTGCTGTCTGCCATAAAACGGTCGGTCACTAAATGAAAAACTGCGTTGACATTTTCCTGAATCGCTGTGGTTGCACTGGCCTGAATTTCTATCCGTGAAGGAGAAACAATTTCTGCCAGTTCATTGTCTTTTCTTTGAATCAAATCGGCAATGATTTCTGATGCGAGAGTTCCCCACGTCATCCCGTTCCCATTGTAACCTGTGGCTACATACATATTTTCTTCGCCGGGCATTTTCCCGATGTAAGGAAGCCCGTCGACCGGAACATAAAACTGAGAAGACCATTGATGGGTAATTTCTTCAATATCAAAATTCTCCCGTGTATAGTTTTCAAGATCTTTGAAAGGTTTCGTCGTATCTTTTTCCTGTCCGGTTTTATGATCAAATCCTCCGATAATCAAATAGTTATTTTCATCTTTTCGGTGATATCTAAAATAATGATACGGATCATAAAGGTCTGCAGCCTGAGCCATCTTTTCGGGCGTGAAGCGAATCTTCGCTGATAATGCATAACTTCGGTAAGGAGCCAAAAGAATATTAAACCGGTTGTTTCCCGGCGGAATGTGAGTCGCCCAAACCAATGATCCGGCTGTGAAAACTTCACCGTTTGCCGTGGTAATACTGATGGTGTCATTCAGCTTTTCGTATTTTTTTACTCTTCTTTTGGTAAGAAGTAAACCGCCTCTTCTTTCAAAAACCTCAGCAAGACCACCGATGTAACGCATGGGATGAAACTGAGCCTGGCCTGTAATTTCGATGGCTTTCCGAAAATTAATGCTGAAAGGAATCTGACTTACATAATGGGTTTCCACATCCAGTTTTTGATGAGCATCCAGAATGTTATCCACCATTTTATCCTGTTTCTTTTCAGCACTAAAAAGATAAAAGTTACATTCCTCATAATCGCAGTCGATGTTGAATTGCTGAACATTACTTCGGACGATATCTTTGGCTTTTTTTGCGTGATCAGCAATCGTTTGAGCTTTATCTTCTCCGAATTTGCTGATGATATTGTCATAAGATTCATCAAAAAAATTGTTGAGATGCGCAGTTGTTCCTCCCGTAGTTCCAAAGCCGGGTTCCTGTTGCTCGAGAATCAGGCATTTTTGTCCCCGTTTTTGTAATTCCACAGCAAGGGTTAATCCTGTGATTCCTGCGCCTACGATAATGGTGTCAAAGTCGTTAACGATTGGTTTTTTATTTTCGTTCTGATACTGATGATTCTGCCAGAAACTTATATGATCGCCGTCTCTTTTCATATTTTTTATTTAAAAATACGATATGTAAATAAACCTCAAGTCATTACTTTTTTTATATGTAATAATTGTATCAAATTGTATAAAAAAACCGGCTGCAAACGCAGCCGGATAAAGGATTTAGTAATTATTATTCTGATTCTGCTCTCTGTGGCGAGAACCTTGGTTTCTGTCGGAACTGCCTCGGTTTTCTTGGTAATCGTCCTCGTGGCGGTTTTGGTTTTGTGAACCTCTGTTGCTGTATTCTTCGTATCCGGAAGATTGACTTCTGTTGTTATAACGGTCCTCAGAATACTCTGAATTTCTGTTATTGGAGTAGCGGTCATGCTGTTCTGAAGATCTTCTTTGTTGATCATCCCGATCGGGGTAAGGCCTTGAAACACTTTCGCTGTTCGAGTCATAACGTCCTGATCCAAAATTATCAGACTGACGATGACTGCCGGAATACTGATCCTGTCCGAATTGTGATTCATAACCTCGGTTTCTGGAATCTTCATAGCTTCTTCCAAAACCTCTGTTATTTCCCCTCATATCGGAATCCCAATTCTGGTTGCGGTTCTGGTTGCCATAATTGTCTTCATGGCTGTCGTTTCCGTAATTGCTGTATTGTCTGTCGCGTCCATAATTGCTGTGTCGCTCGTGATAGCCGCGATTTCCGTAGTTTCTGTCCTGATAGGAATCTCTGTTGTCATGCTGCCAGGACGAACGGGAATCATAACCACTTCTGTTATTGTTTTGATAATCATTTCCGGACTGACGGTGGTACTGATCTCTCGAATCTCCGTGCTGGCGGTTTTCATAGTCATTTTCGTACTGATCGCGATGCCTGTTCTGGCTGTTTCCATAATTTCCTGACGATCGTTCGTCGTAATTCCTACCTGATTGGTCAGATCTTCTGTCATTGTAATTCTGGCCGTATCCTTCTCTGTTTGGATTGCCATGTTGACTTTCTTCTCTTTCTGAATTTCTGTTTTGAGACTGATTTCTGTCGTCCCAGTTTCTGTGATGTGACATAACTTTTATTTTTAATGATTTGGTGATCCAAAATTACTAAATTATGTCAATAATAAAAATAGTCGTAAAATGTTAAAAGTATTTCATTTATTAATAGCTATGTTTGAAAATTATCAATTTCAACGTCGAATTATTGTTTTTTCTGTTATGGTTATTAGGAGAATAATAAACTGATTTCTAAACTTACAAGCTAAAATTTTCATATTAATTTTAACAGAATTGTGGTATTATGATGCGACAAATAATAATCTTATAAGGTTTAAAATGTGATTATATAAAAATGGATTTAAAATTGGAAAACCGTTAACTTTTATTAAGAGAAAAGGCTTTTGTATTGATTTTTAAAAGACGGCAAGTTGCGTTACCAGACTTTTAAACAAGAAAGAATTCAAGAAATCCGGAAAGCACTGAAAAGAAGGCGAAACTATGATTGCGGCATTCTTTCCGGCCATAAATCCGGCCGTTCACCACTGAAACCTGTTTCCGGCAAATTGTTGATGAGTTCCATTTCTTCATCGGAAAGTACAAAATCAAAAATATCGAAGTTTTCATTCATTCTTTCTTTGCTTGCAGCTTTGGGAATCGGGATCACGCCTTGCTGAACAATCCAGCGCAGTGCGATTTGAGAAACAGTTTTGTGATGACGGTTGGCTATTGCTATTAATATTTCATTTCCAAAAATTCTGCCTCTTGCCAAAGGAGACCATGCCTGCAAGAAAATTCCTTTTTCTTTGCAATATTGGGTGGTTTCCGGTTGCCAATATCCGGGATGAAATTCGATCTGATTGACAGCTGGTTTTATTTTGGCAGAATCTAAAAGTGCTTCCAGATGCTCCGGCCAGAAATTACTGACTCCGATGGATTTTATTTTTCCTTCTTCCAAAAGTTCTTCCATTGCGCGCCAGGTTTCGGCATTGGTTTTCTGCCAGTTATTGAAATTCCGGGCATTCGCAGGCCAGTGAATCAGATAAAGATCCAGATAATTCAACCCCGTTTGTTTCAGCGATTTGGCAAATGCTTCTTTCGTTTTGTGATATCCGAGATCATTTCGCCAGACTTTAGAAATCACTGTAATTTCTTCTCTCGGAATGCCGGATTCCCGGATGGCAGCACCGGTCTGTTGCTCCGTTTTATAGATGGATGCGGTATCCAAAAGTCTGTACCCGCATTCGAGTGCAGAAAGGATTATCGAAACATCATTTTCGGCGGTTTTATAGGTTCCGTATCCGATCGCAGGAATGGTGACACCGTTATTAAGCTGAATAGTTTTCATGATGATAAGCTGTTAGATGAAACGTTAAAGTTGCGGATTTATTTGGAATAATTTTGGCTGAATTTACGCAGTATTTAGGTTTAAAAATATGATAGATCAAAAAAAACTCAATCAATCTGCTGAACTGATGACAAGCAAGAAATTAACGATAGCAGTGGCAGAGAGTTGTACTTCCGGTCTTATTCAGAATGTATTTTCACAGGCAGAGGATGCGATGGCCTTCTTTCAGGGCGGAATTACTGCATATAATGCCGGACAAAAAGCAAAACAGCTCAATATCAACCCTATTCATGCCGAAAACTGCAATTCGGTATCAAAAGAAATTGCTGAGAAAATGGCTTTGGAAGTCTCGAAACGGTTTAATTCTGAACTTGGTTTGGCCATTACGGGATATGCGCAGCCCGTTCCAGAACAGGGAATTGAAGATTGTTTTGCATTCGTTTCACTCATCCGCAGTTCGGAAATTATGTTTTCAAAACGAATAAAAGGCGATCCTAAAAAAAAGCTGGTTGAGAATCAATATATTTTTATTGAAAAAATTTTGGATGAAATCATTAAGGTCTTAAAATAAAAATGTTACTGCCCCAAATTATTTTTGAATATCAAAAATGGCTTGCTTTACCTGATTTATTCTTAAAACATTACCTTTGTCCGACTAATATCTAAACGGTATTGGTTAATCTTTTTTTAATCTGAAGGGTTCATTTCCCTTGCTAAATTTATTATATGACAATACAAAAAAACCACGTTGTAGCACTTCATTATACGCTGAATGCCATTGAAGAAAACGGAGACCACACTTTCATTGAAAGGACCGAGGATGAAACTCCGCTTACATTTTTGTATGGAGTGGGGATGATGCTTCCGAGATTTGAAACAGAAATCCAGGGCATGGCAGCAGGAGACAAGAAATCATTTACGCTTTCCGCAGCGGAAGGATATGGCGAGAAACGCGAAGATGCTACTACCCAACTTCCTGCTGAAATGTTTGAGGAGTCTGGTATGCCGCCAGTTGGTGCCATTTTGCCTTTGCAGGATCAGGATGGAAATCAGCTGACCGCAGTGGTGATGGATGTAAATCCGGAAGCAGTAACCGTAGATCTGAACCACCCGATGGCGGGCAAAACCTTGAACTTCGATGTAGAAATTGTGGTAACGCGCCCTGCAACTCAAGAAGAACTTTCCCATGGCCATGCTCATGGTGTGGATGGCACAGCGGGACATTAATTTTATCGAAAAAAATAATAGTTAGTTGAAACCTCAGGCTGCTTTTCATTTTGGAAAGCAGTTTTTTTTTGTGTTTAAATTTAAAAATGGTGTAAAAGAACAGCCTCTTCAAAATCGTGTTGCAACGATTATTCACTTTGTTAGAAAATAAAATTCACTTTTTAAAAATACGAATAGTAGCAGCACTTGAAATAAAATCTACCCAATTACGGTTAGTTTTTTTCTACCCATATCTTGTTACATGTTCTCCAAAATATCCATGATATACTAAAGTCCGGCATCTGGTGATAAATGCAACTGCTCTTGATGATATTTATAATTTGCTGATATTCAGTGATTCGAGATGTTGGATAGGCTCATAGATTTGCAGGACTAACAATTTAAAATTAATAATTATGAAAAAGCTCGCATCAGCAGCAGCGATCGTTTTAGGGACTTTCGCATTCGCTCAAGCAGGAAGTGTTAACACTGTTGCTCAAACAGGAGACAATAACAGTGCTGATATTCTTCAGAAAACCGGAGTAGGCAACCATAGCAATCAGTCTACACAGGTAGGGGATCAGAACTCAGTGTTGGTAAGACAGAGTGCAGGTTTGAACAAAACTACAACTTATCAGGAAGGAGATTTTAATCAGGCAACATCTCTTCAGGGGCATACCACGTGGGGAAGCAATAACAAGGTTATTCAATCTCAGGTGGGTGACTGGAATAAGGCAACTGCAGAACAATATCAAAACTGGGATGAATATATTACTCAGGTTCAGGATGGTGATGGTAACACCGCACATGCTTACCAGATAGCCGGTGCTAGAATGTATGCAGACCAGATCCAGATTGGGTCAAACAATACTGCTAGCTCCTCTCAGACTGCAGTAGGACCTTCTGTACCAACCTGGGCTACTAATAATGATGTGGATCAGATCCAAATGGGAGATCACAATTCAGCAGCTGCAACTCAATCAGGATGGGGTAATGATCTGGACCAAGTTCAAGTAGGAGACTACAACACGATGAGTGCTGCCCAAGATGGTATTCAAAATATGTCTCTACAGTATCAGGAAGGTGATTGGAATATCGCTGCTATAACTCAATCCGGAGACGATAATGAAGGAACACAGTCTCAGGTGGGGGATGGGAACTATGCTTCCATGTCACAAACCGGAGATGAAAACAAAGCGGTTCAGGCACAAGCAGGCGGTGGAAATACAGCTTACGCACTACAATCCGGTGATTTAAACATAATATCAGGAGGTCAATACGGAGATGCCAACTGGGCTTCTGTAAGCCAAACAGGGTCGATGCACAGTTCAGTTTACTCACAGACTGGAGACCATAATATTTTGACCAATACACAATCTGGTACTGGACATTCTTCTATCAGTTCTCAAACAGGAGACTGGAATGTTTCTACTGTTACACAAAAGCAATCCGGACATACTCACACAGGTACTCAATCCGGAAACGGAAACAGCATCTTAGCAGTACAAGGAAACTAATTATATAACTAAAATTCTTAAATTATTATGAAAAAATTAATCTCAGGTACATGTGCTGTATTAATGGCAGCTACTGCCTATTCACAAACAGCGCCTTTCGCCAACACCAATGCAGTAAGCCAAAGTGGTGACAACAATACCGCAGACATCAGTCAGATTGCCGTTGGTAAACATGAAAACCAATCTACACAAATTGGAAACAGCAACAGCGTACTGGTAAGACAGACTTATTATTTTGGTCAAACGACTGCTTATCAGCAAGGAGATCATAACAGTGCCATTTCAATTCAGGGGCCAACTTATGATAACCGGGTAGTTCAAACTCAGGTTGGAGACTGGAATTCTGCTCATGCCACTCAAAACAATGGTACTTATGATGTTCAGATTACCCAAACTCAGTATGGTGACGGGAATCAAATGACAGCAAGCCAGCATGACGGGGCCAGAACATGGATTGATCAAGTACAGGCAGGGAATAATAATATTGCTACTGCTGCCCAGGTAGAAGACCGGGTGTCGGATCCTTATTATTATAATGGAAATGATATTGATCAGATTCAAGTTGGTGATTTCAATCTTGCTACAGCTTCGCAAACTGGATGGGGAAGCGATCTTTATCAGGTTCAGCAAGGAAACTCAAACACTGTATCAGGTATTCAGTTAGGTGCCGAAAACAGCCTCGCTCAATATCAAGTAAGTGGTGATTGGAATACGGCTGCAGCATCTCAGACAGGGGATGAGAATGAAGCGATTCAGTATCAGGAAGGATCCGGAAACTATGCTTCCCTTGCTCAAACTGGAGATAAAAACTCTTCTACTCAGAGCCAGACAGGAAGCAGTAACATTGCTTATGGTGTTCAGGCGGGAAGTGAGAATGAATTGATTGGTGTACAATCTGGAATTTCTAACTGGGCTTCAGTAGATCAATCAGGAACTCATCACAGTTCTATTTATGCTCAGTCTGGTGACCACAATATTTTAACCAATCTACAATCCGGAAGTGGTCATAGCTCCGTAAGTGCGCAAACCGGAAATTGGAATGTATCAACAGTTACTCAAAGTCAGACAGGACATTCTCATGTGGGAACCCAGACTGGTCATGGTAACTTCATATTAGTGAAACAGGGGAATTGATTTTCATCCTATGTGTTTTAGAAGGGGGAAGCCATTTTTTGGCTTCTCTTTTTTATTCCGCAAGGTATATTTAACAAAGTGGGATCTATATCAAAACATCATCAAAGTCGCAATTTATTATATCCAGACCTGAAGTGACCGGTAAAAAACAGAATCCGATTTTCTATCGTTAAACCATTGCAATCACAGTTCGTTTCTTTTGATCAAAGAAAGTTTTAAAGAGCCGTAAAATGAAACTTCAGGAAAGGACTGACAGAACTGTATCCCGGCATCGCCGTGATATCAGGTCATGGGGACTAACAGTAACTGATTACAGTGACAAATTATTTATACCTGATTTTTGTGTTTCTCAGTGAAGATCAATCTGATACCTTTATAAAAAAAATGATGATCATGAAAAAATTTCTTTTATTCCTTCCCATGCTGTGTGTATTTGCGCTCTGCAAAGGCCAGCAGATTGCATGGCCTCAGATCAACAGTACTGTGGCTATCGACATGTTTCACCTTCAGCAGATGAGTCTTGACTCTCTCGGTTCTGTCGTTGTACAGCAAGGTGACAAAAACAATGCTACTATTCTTATGTCTTCACAGAGTGAAGTTACCGTGCGTCAGGATGGCCGACAAAATAATGTATATTTTAACAACACCCATTCGGCGGGTAAATCCTCTACAGCGATTGCCACTATGGGCTACAATAACACGGTGGATTTTACCGGTACAAACAGTATATCTGATGGTATTAAGATGAATGTAAAAGGTGAAAATGTAACGGTGTTTGTCCGAAATTATTAATCATGACTTTCCGTTCTTTCATACTGATCTTTTTATTCCTGTGCTTTTCAGTACAGGCTCAGTCATTTGATGAAATTAAGGCAAGGATTGAGCACTCCATACAGGAAAATCAGATTCAGATTACGGGAATAGCGGTCAATCAATCATCCACTCACCATGAGTTGAATTATTTGCTTATAGTAATTAAAAAGGGAGGGGCAACCAATAACCTCTCCAACAATAAACAGGGAGGCCGCTTCGCAATTGGACCAAGTGAAACGAAGGGTCTTTCACAGATCAATATTAATCTGGAGCAGGGAGACGCTATGAAAGCGTACCTCTATATCAGAGACGAGCAGGACCAGACTCTCCTGAGTAAAGACAGTCTCGAGATCAACCAGTCTCAGTTTAATCCTGTACAGCAGGAAACCCGTATCCGAAGATCTTCTGAGCTTTCCGGTTTGGCGATAGATGAAACGAAAAGCAAAGTAGGAAAAGACTTCTATGATATATTCTACATGGAGTTTAATCGATTGCCGGACAATGCTTCTGCTGTTACTATCGAAGAGCAGCCGGCCAGAGGAAGCAGCGGGCAGGTTAACATCAAAATAGACGACAGAATAATCTATGGCTTTATGACCAATCCCAGTGATGAATTCTTAAGGGAACAGGTGGGCATCGCTCTTAGATATATTAACGACTACAATGCCAAAAAAAAACTAATTAAAAATGAATTTCAATACTAAACTTAAACTCGGGATTACCATGATGGTTTTAATCCTGTTTGGAACTGCAGGATTCTGTGCACAGCAGTTTGTTTATAAACCCGTAAATCCTGCCTTCGGAGGAGATACTTTTAATTATCAGTGGCTTCTCAGTTCAGCCAGTGCTCAAAACCAGTTTGATAACGCCGATAGTAAAACCCAGGGAGCTGGCATCAACTCTTTAGACAGTTTTGCGCAGAGTCTTAACCGTCAGGTGCTGAGTGAGCTTTCCAGGAAGCTATTTCAGGAACAGTTTGGAAGTGGAAGCGTAGAGGCGGGAAACTATCTTTTCGGCTCTATTTATTTGCAGGTTACTGAAACGGCTCAGGGTATGATGATCAGTATCCTTGACACCTCTACCGGAGATCAATCCGAAATCGTTATTCCTAAATAAAACACCATGAAAATCAATACTCACCTGCGGCTCGCATTTTGTGCCGTTGCCCTTCTGACCTTCCAGGCCTGCGGGCCGGTATTCGGGCTCCCGGGCAATCCCGAAAAATCTATCATAGGTGAATCTACACCTTACACCTCAGACCTTAAGAATATGCCTTCTCCTAAGGAGAAAATTGTTGTAGGCGTTTATCGCTTCCGTGATCAGACCGGTCAGTATAAACCTTCCGAAAATGGTAATAACTGGAGTACAGCAGTACCACAGGGAACCACCACCATCCTGATAAAAGCACTGGAAGACAGTAAATGGTTTACCCCTATTGAAAGGGAAAATATTTCCAATCTCCTCAATGAAAGACAGATTATCCGCTCAACGAAACAGGAATATATAAAAGATGCTGACGCCAATACCCCTGCATTGCCTCCATTATTGTTTGCTGGTATTTTGCTGGAAGGAGGAGTTATCTCTTACGACAGTAATATAATGACCGGCGGAGTTGGGGCGAGGTATTTTGGTATTGGAGCCTCCTCACAATACCGGCAGGACAGAATTACCATTTACCTCAGAGCGGTATCCACCCTTAACGGCGAAATTCTTAAAACCGTATATGTCTCGAAAACGATTTTATCCACCAGTGTTAATGGTAGTTTCTTTCGATATGTAGATACAGAAAAGCTGCTGGAAGCTGAAGCGGGGGTTACCCAGAATGAACCTGTGCAACTCGCAGTAACTGATGCGATAGAAAAAGCAGTCAAATCTCTTATTATTGAAGGGATAAAAAGTAAAATATGGGGTAAAGCACTGGATCAGCCCGAAAAGTATGAATCGCTGATCGCTTCGTATAATGCAGAAGAGAAACACAGCGCCCAGCGTCTGATCGGTAATGATAATCCTGTGACAAGGCGGCCTTTCTCTGTATTTGGACAAGCGGAGGCTCAACAGGGGCGAGGAGACTATGTGAATCCCACCACAACATTTGGAGGTAAACTGGGGGCGAAATATTTTCTGAATTCGAGTTTCAATTTAGAAAGCAACCTCAGTTTCTTCCAGATGCAAAACGGCAATTTACTGAAACAGAGGTATCTCGTTGGGGAGGTTAATCTGGAATATCTTGTGCTTCCACAAAGACGCCTCTCTCCCTATATGTATGCCGGGTTAGGTGCTCTTTTTTCTAAACAGAAAGTAAAATATAAGAGCCAGTTTGGAGGCGGTTTGGAATATCTCATTTCTGATAATTTTGGAATGAGGGTATCTACTCAGTATGATCTTGGATTTTCAGATGACTGGGATCGTTTGGTGCAGGGTAAACTCAATGATCACGCACTGCGGTTTGGCCTTGGTATAAACTATTATTTTGGAAAAATTAAAAACTAATAAAATGAAAAATATTATTTGTATACTTTCTCTTCTTTTTCTCTTTTTTACAGTATCCTCCTGTGCGGAAGATCTTGTGGAACATACCGAGCAGGGAGTATTGAAAGGAAAAGTTGTTAAAAAGGGAAGCAATGAACCTGTTGCCAATGTAAAGATTTCAACTGCACCCAGTACCCAAACTTTATTTACAGATAAGGATGGGATGTTTGTTATTAAAGATATTCCTACAGGGAATTATTCCGTAAAAGCTGAACTTAATGGATTTCTCACCAGTTATGAGGCGGTTACAATACAGACGGGTCAGGAAGTCAGCGTTATTATTGAACTCAGTGATGATCAGTCACTAAACTCACCACCATCGGCTCCTGAATTGCTCAGTCCTATAGATAATGCCTTGGACCAGCCGCTTAGTGTACAGCTGAGCTGGAATTCTACAGACCCGGATAAGAGCGACAGTCTCACTTATAAACTGATTGTGAAAAATAATGTCAATACCGACATCATCACCATTAATGATATTTCTGATAAATTTTATACACTCGATAATCTGAGTTATGGCACAAGTTATTTCTGGCAGGTAGCCGTGTCGGATGGTATTCATCCGGAAGTTTTCAGTTCTGTCTTTAAGTTTACAACCACAGCTACTCCTTCCAATAGGTATCACTATGTAAAGAAGCAGAACGGAAATTTTTATATTGTTTCTTCCGATCTTCAGGGCAACAGTTTTAATCTTACCCAACCCACTCATAACAGCTGGAGGCCACGGAAGAATAATAATGCCAACCGTATCGCTTTTTTGAGAACTGAAGGTTCGGGCAGTCATATCTACACCGTTAAGCCTGACGGTTCTGATCTTTTTAAAGTAACAACCACACCGGTGGCGGGATTTCATAACAGCGAACTGGATTTTTCCTGGAATACCGATGGCAGCAAGTTAATTTATACTCATTTTGATAAACTCTACCAGATTAATAAAGACGGAACCGGTTTACAACTTTTGTATACCACCCCTGACGGAAGTTTTATTTCCGAATGTGACTGGAGTTACAACAGTGCTCACATTGCGCTGAAGACCAATGATGTGAATGGGTATAATATCAGAATATTTGTGATAGATTTGCTTGGAAATACCGTGGAAAATGTCTTCACAGCTGCCACAGGCGCAGCGGGCGGTCTCAATTTTTCGATAGACGGACAAAAACTTCTCTATACCTACGATGTTTCCGGACATCTTGATACTAGCTACCGTCAGCTGGACAGCAGGCTGTTTTTGTATAATTTTCAGACCAATTCCAGTGTTGATATCTCTGTTGAGAGTTCTAAACCTCAGGGAACTAATGATCTGGATCCCCGATTTTCTCCAGATAATTCACAGATTATTTTGATGAATACTTCCAATGATAATATCTCTGCCCGAAATATTGTTTTTATCAATATGAACAGTTCGGGTACCAACTTTTTACGTGTGCCTGCCTTTAACAACGGAGAGATGCCGGACTTCGAATAGAATTAAAATAACCATGAAAGATCCATGCAGTTTTACTGTGTGGGTTTTTTATTATGAGATGGTTGCATTTTATTAAATGAATGGCACTATACAAAAAGTCCGTCGGAATCACCGACGGACTTTTACTTTATTTGAAATGAGAGAAACCGCTTCAGTCTTCGAAAATATTATTTTCCAAAGCATATTTTACCACACCCACGGTGTTTTTTACGTTAAGTTTCATTAGGATACGCTTGCGGTGGGTTTCAACGGTATTCACACTGATGAACAGTTTGTCCCCAATATCTTTACTGCTCAGTCCGTCGCACACCAGTTTTAGTACTTCCATTTCTCTTTTGGTAATGGGTTCCTTGTTGCAACGGGTGTATTTTTTGTTGTCGTTACTGAGAAAACTGATCATCTGTTCCTTAGCGGATTCACAGATATAGACGTTCCCCTGATGCAGCGTCTGCACACATTTCAGGAATTCTTCATAATTGCTGTCCTGATCCAAATAACTGCGGATTCCCTTGGAAAAAAGTTTACGGATGACATGCACTTCGTAATTCTGACCCACAATGATGATTTTGATTTTCGGATCAATTTTCAGAATAGAATCAACGATTTCATAGATTTCCGTTCGTGCAAAAACACTACTCCCTATCATAAGAAAATTGGGAGTGTTTTGCTTTACATCATCGAGGAGCGAATCAGTATAATTAATGATGTTTACAGTTTTGAACAAGTCTGTCTGTAGGAAGAGTGTCGACATCGTTTCCGCATATAGGGAGGACGTCTCAATAATGGTTAATGAGTTTTTTTTCATGTGTTGTGTTTTCACAAAGATATGAAAAATATGACGATTCTGCAAAAAAACATAATGCAAAACATATTTTAACCTTCATTGCGATACTAAAATAAGGGTATTAGTAGATTTCTATTAAAGAGCTGATGATTTTTTTAACTTTAAAAGAAGAACAATATCTGAAAATATTTACGTTTAGAATAGGCATTAAGCCATAGTTATCAGCTGAGTTGTTATGCTGAAATGCGAAATTTTCTATATAAAGATAGCCCAGTTTTTCGAGATGGTAATGGTTATTTAGGATCAGTTATCATTATAATCCAGAACTCGCTGTACCTCGTCTTCATCAAGATTGTAATATTTGGCTACATCCCGGACGGTAATATGCCGGTGTTTTTCTTTTCCGGTTTCTTTTCTTATATCGGCCAGTATCCGGGAAGCCTGTCGCCTGCTCTTGCCCGCCAGCAGCATAATATCGGCTGCTTTTACAATTTTTCTCATTTTGTATCATTTGGTAATACAAATTTCCTGAATGACTTGGAGGTTTCATATAACGAAAATGTCCTCTTTTGAGGACATTAAGGAATTTTTTACAGGAAAAAAAAAGACTTTTTTCAAGTGGTGTCATGTGGTGAAAGCATCTGACTTGTCGCCGGTAAAATTGTAAAGACCAATGTTTCGTTTCTGTATTGCCTTTCATTCATATACATCATTTACTCCTTATGTACCCTTTATGTACCCTTTATGTACTCTTTATGTACTCCTTTGGTTCTACTCTGATATCCAAACAAAATCTATTGACTAGTGCAATCTATGCAGCTGTACATTGCTATTCAAATCTGCCAAGGAAAGCGGAAGAGAATGTACCACACTGCTTAGCAGGGAGGTGTTATTCCCATGGCAGCGCATGCCAAATTAAAGCGGCTTTTTCTGGAAGAAATTTCCAGCTTATCTAATGTTTTAAACTGATTCCATGTTGGGGTGTGACACTCTTCCCAATCGTTGTACCACTCCCTGAAGGTACACATTTTACTGACGATCCATTTGGCATCGGCCAATTTTCTGTAGAGGTAGGCCACATCTCTTTCAGAGGTGCAAAAATGATTGTGAATATGATTAAAATAACTGAAATGTTCCAGTGATCTGAATACCCAGGCAGGGTATGCGGGTTTCTGAGTTTCCGGTTTTTCGGATGATACCAAAGCCTCCGGGCGTGTAATTTCTTCCTGCTCTGGATTTTCCTGCCGCAGAATATTTTTGTTTTTTATTGTTTCCAATATTTCTCCCGCCTGTGTTTTCATGGATGAAAGTAACTGTAAGACTCCCGTGAGATAAGGTTTCAGGTGTGATTCAATTTCTAAGGCAATGTAATGTGCTTCAAAAGCACGAATCATTTTATTCAAAAATTCAACGGCTTTTTCATGTGCATCCGGATTCATTACGGAGAGGAAGTGAAGGCCTGCAAAGTGCTTCCATCTTTGCTCTTTTAGAATTTTTGCGATTATTTTTTTAAAATTCAGTTTCTCGTTTCGTACAAAAACTTCTGTCAGCAATTTTTTAACCACTTCCTGTATTTTATTCTCATACAATTCCCACTCCGGGAAAACCGTATTTCCAAAGACGCCCAACGGATATTTCTCCATAAAGATTTCCATTACTTCCTCATAAGTTTCCCAGCGTTCCTTAAGGTCTGAAGCATAGTTTTCTACATCGGAAGTCGCCCGAAACTGGTTTTTGTTGTCTTTAATAAAGCCATTAACTGCAGATAAGATAGGTTTCTGTTGTGAGGCTGTGAAAACACTACCGACTGTTTCCAGTGCTTTCCGAAGTTCTTCATTTGAAATAATGAATTTCATAAAATTATTTTTGAATTCGATATAAAAGTCGGGAATAAATTATAGATATGCAAATACCTCTGTTTTTTATGGAATTTTTTTAAAACGAAATGAACTTCGTTTTCATCATTTCCAAAAATTTGTTTTGCAGGGTGTCAAAACAGGACAGAAATACGTAATAACAGGACAAATTTGGTCATATCCAGTCATTCCGGAACCCTCCTGTTGTACAGTCACTTACGGGCTTTTATCTTTGTAAATGTTTCCGGAACAGATCAATTTTTTTATTAATCCAAAGTGTTTCCAGACGAATAGGCCTGTTCGGAAGGACGCTTTACAAAACAAAATATTATGGCCAAATTCGATGGTATCTTCAATATTGAGGGTACATTAAAAGGGATGACCTTTTACAAAACAAAAGACGGATCCATGATCCGCACCAAGGGAAGTTTGAGCAAAGAGCGGATTGCAAAGGATCCGGCATTTGAACGAACGCGTGAGAACGGTTTAGAATTTTCGCACTGTGCGAAAATGGCGAAACTTTTCCGGAGCAGTGTATCAGATAAGGTAGATCTTGCAAAAGATCACCACACCAGCAGCCGGCTGAACCGGGTGATGCATCTGATAAAAGCGCTGGATACAGAATCGCCAAGGGGAAACCGGAATGTGGCTATCGGTATTGCAAAACCTGACGGACCCAAGCAACTGAATGGTTTTGATTTCAATGCCAGCGCACCTGTTGCCTCGCTTTTTTTGCAGCTGCAGGCGCTGGATCCTGCGACAGGAAGTTTGGAGTATGCGGATTTTATTCCGAAGCGCCATTTAAACTTTCCTGATAGTTCTACCGATGCGAACCTGCAGCTGATCGCAGTGCAGGTGGACTTTGCGGAAGAGAGGTATGTACTGACGGAGAGTGCCGTGCAGACCATTGAAAAGCAGATTGAATCTGTGCAGCTGGAACTGGCGGTGCCGTCTATTCCCAGCGGGCCACATCCTGTTTTTTATCTGTTGCTGGTGGAGTTTTATCAGCAGATGAACGGAGGTCGATATCCGCTAAAGAATAAGCAGTACAACGGTTTAGGTGTCATTGGATATCTGCAGCAATAGGAATATTGCGTGCAGAAAGAAAAGGCCGTCCGCATGGACGGTTTTTTTGGTTGTGGGTGGTTACAATTAAGGGTCAGGTCAGCAAAATTTGTTCAATGTACTCGCTGTTATTCTCTTTCTGAAAATAAACATGATTCTCGTTAAAACCTCTTATGCTCAAATTGTCCTTACATTTCCAAATGTTTTGGCAGCATCAGAAATTGTGAGCGCCCGTTTCATGACTAATCTTATATTCAATGATAGTTTAAAAGGGGTTTTCAGTTTTCCAAAAGAGGTAGAGGGAATTTTGTATAAAATGCAGGTTGAACTTTTCCCCGAAGAAGCTTTTTTCGACGACATTCCTCAAACAAAGTATCCAGTGGGGAGAATATTTTTTGGGTAGAAAGTTGGGCGATTTGAAGGTAAACGAGGGTAGTTTCGATGTTTTCGTGGCCGAGGAGATTTTTGACGCTCACAATGTTCATCCCATCCTCCAAAAGATGCGTCGCAAAGCTGTGGCGAAGCGTATGAACACTCACTTCTTTCCCTATTTTTGCCGTTTTTGAAGCCTGTTTCACCGCCCATTGTACGTCGCGTTGCGAATATCTTGAATCGAATTCTCCACCCGCACGATTTGCACGGGGTGCTCCAAAGAGAAAATCTTCCGGTTTTTCCGCTTCAATGTATTTTTTTAAACCCCGAATCAAATGTTCGGAAAGTGGTAAGTAGCGGTCTTTTTTGCCTTTTCCCTGAACCACTTTCAGCTGTTTTCTGTCAAAATCCAAATCACAGAGACGAAGATTTCTGACTTCCAAACAGCGCAATCCACAGCCGTAAAGCAACCCGATTAAGATTTTATGTTTTAAAAGTTTACAGCCGGACAACAGCTGCCAAACCTCCTGTTTACTGAGCACTACAGGAAGTTTTTTCTCTTTTTTAATTTCCGGAAGACTTAGAAAATCGTAGCTCAATCCTTCCGATTTCAACAGAAACCGAAATCCGTAAACCGTGTGTTTAAAATACGATTGCGAGGGTGATTTTGATTTTTTCTGAAGGTAAAAAAGGTAATCGTGGATTTGCTCAGGATCCAATTCTGTCGGGATTTTCCTGAAATGCAGCGACACCCCAGCCACGTGTCTGGAGTAATTACTGAACGTACTTTGGCTTCTTCCAAGCACCGAAACCGTACGTTCAAACCGGCCTAAAAGTTCTGTAAAACCAGGCACTTCGCGCTTTGCCTGATTGATGATTTTGTTTTCTCTGAGCTCGTCTGAACTCTTTTTTTTGTTGCCATTCTATTGATTTTTTAATTACCTTTACAAAGTAACCGATTTATGCAATTGGGAAAGCTACCTAAGGTTTAGTTCAACAAGATATTGCCAAAAGCGGGGTTAAACGGCTTCGATTGTACTTTTTTACTAAATTTAAACTGTGATATTTCTATTGGGCGATAGTGCTAAAAATCCTCGCCTTCGGCAATACCCAAAACGTTATACGACATTGCAAACCAACACTATACATAAAACAAAAATGACAAAATCTAAAATATTATTTTTATTCATAATCAGTCTTTTTTCAACTTTCTCTTTTGCACAAAATGAAAAAGAATATCGAGAAGAATTTACGCTAAAAATTCCTGTTGATTCGGTTCAATTCTATCAGCAAGAGGTTCAAAAATCAAAATATTTTGTAAAAGAAGGTGTTTTACAAATTTTTCCAGGAGAAAATTTATTTATCGAAACGGAAACTGATGGAAATAAAATTACGGCAATGAAGATTGTAAAAGAAAATCTAAATCCTGAAAAAACTATTGAGATAAAATTCTACCAAACAACAGACGGAAGAAAGCACGAACAAATGATGTTAGAAGTTAAAAATCCTTTTGACAAAGAACTGAATTATGACGCAATGATGTATATTGTTGGACATAAAGATTGGATAAAAACAAGCATTATTCCTATCAAGCCAAAACTAATGAATTTTGAAATGTGGAATGATGTAATAATAACTTTAGTTTTGAGTAATTGGAGAATAAAATAGCAACGTCGTATAATAACTAAGCTTTCGTTGGGCTTGAAAAGCCAACAATGAAAGCCCGTTGAACGGAACTTTTGGGGGCTTTTTCAGCATTATGGGTTTATCGACGAAGGATTTAAAGATTTACAGGAGACTTCTAGAAGAGTCTCAATAAACCGAACAGGATTATCAGTTGTAATCTTTTCTTCCAAGCTGCTTACCAATAGTTGATTCCGGGGAGTTCCTTGTATATACTGCATATTTAAAAATACGAATTTCGTATCTTTCTGACAACTATTTTACTATATTTGTTAACAAAGGATTGTGAGTTTTTTCACAGTCTGCCGTTAGCTGCAATCCCCCTACCATAGAAAAAAGGTTGAGTTTTCCAGCTAACGACCCAATAAGTCCTCTTTCCTTCAACAAATTTCACTAATTTCACACTGCTCCTTGTTAAGGCCGGTATAAACAATGGTGTCCTAGAACCCCTCGTGCAATCAAGGTTAGGTCGTGTAAAAGCCTAGGATAGTGATATCTTTGGCTGTGTTAGAGTTTAATGGTGAATTTGCTTTTGGCAAATATCCCGATCAGAATAATTTCAAGTCTCGAAGACATGACCCCTGGAGTTTTTGTTTAATATTTATTTTTAAAAATTCAGTAATGGAAACAAAAAAGCAAATTTCATTAGAAGTGGTCAATCCCAATGCTGCGGGAATTGATATTGGAAGTCGCAGCCATTGGGTGGCGGTAGGACAAAATGCAGAAGATGTCAAACAGTTTGGTGTTTACAGTCAGGACCAAATCGAGATGTGTGATTGGCTACGTTCCAAAAATGTACAATCCATTGCCATGGAAAGCACAGGAACATACTGGCAAAATTTATTCTCCACACTTGTAGGACAAGGTTTTGATGTCATTTTGGTCAATGGCAGACAAACCAAAAATATCAAAGGAAAAAAAACCGACATCAAAGATTGCCAGTGGATACAGAAGCTTCATTCGCTGGGACTTTTAAGTGCCAGTTTCCTGCCCGATTCAGACACCGATACGGTACGAACCTATTCTCGCCACAGACAAAATCTACTCAACCAAAGCGCTTCCTGCATCAAAAGAATGCAGAAGTATTTGCGATTGATGAATATGCGACTGGAAGTGGTGGTAAGGGACATTGTTGGACTTACTGGTTCTTCCATTATTGAAGCTTTCTTGAATGGAGAATACAAAGGAGAAGAATTGGCAAAACTGCGTCACTACAACTGTAAAAAATCTCAAGAAGAGATTGCAAAAGCATTGCAGTTTAATGGTCGCAAAGATTACCTTTTCGCTTTGCAACAAGAGTGGAGTTCTTATAAGCATCTTCAAGAACAAATAAAACACACAGATATTCAAATTGACCAATTACTCAAAGAAGTTATTGAGAAAAATGACCATAAAAAGCAACACATCATTGAAAAAAAAAGCACAAGCGAAAAAACAAGAATGGACTTGCAGAAACAGATTTGAATTTAATCGCCTATCAGTATTTTGAAGGAATTGATTTAATGGCGATTGAAGGCGTAAATGAAGGCTTGATTATGACACTTATTTCTGAAATCGGATTGGAAGGAATTAGGAAATTCCCAACTGCCAAGCAATTTACAGCATGGCTCAGACTGGCTCCCAATAATAAAATCAGCGGGGGAAAAATACTATCCCATCACATCCCGAAAGGAAGTTCAAGGCTGAAAATCGCACTTAGAAACACCGCAAATGCGATTGGCAATCTAAAAGAAGGCTGGTTAGTAGATTTCTTCAAAAGAATCAATTACAAAAAAGGAAGAGCAGCAGCAATCACAGCGCTGGCAAGAAAAATCGCGGTCATCATCTGGAATATGCTGGTAAAAGGGCAAAATTACCATCCTCCCACTCAATACCTTTTTTTAGACGAAAAAAGAAAATTGGGTATTATCAAAAGAATCAAAAAACAAATCACTAAATTTGAATTGACTAATGAAGATCTAAAAATAATAACTGATTGATTTGCAATGAGATAATTTAACGTTAGTCAGAATTGCAAAAACAAGATTCCGTATTAAATGAAAGAAAATAAGATTGTATTTACAATAATTTTTGCATTTATAATTTTTTTAATTGTAATGTATAACAACCAAAAATCCAAAGCACTAACCAAAAATAGAAAATACACAATCGTAAAAATTCTTGACGCCCAAGTACATGGGAAAAATAATACGAAATACACTTTTGAATTAAATGGAAATTTAATGAATAGTTACTCAAAACTATTGTGGAGAAATGAGCGTGATTCAGTAATTGGAAAAAATATTATACTTGAATATGATAGTACAAACTACAAAAATTCTAAAATATTGTTGGGTTATAAAATTCCTGACACAGTGAAAATTCCAATAAACGGCTGGAATGAAATTCCAGAATATTTGATTAAGGTTGATTAATTGCAACTACAGCTAATAACTAAGCTTCGTTGGGCTTGAAAAGCCAACAATGAAAGCCTGTTGAACGGAACCTTCGGGGGCTTTTTTGGCATTATGGGTTTAT
Source organism: Chryseobacterium lacus (assembly GCF_003336205.1). GTDB lineage: Bacteria > Bacteroidota > Bacteroidia > Flavobacteriales > Weeksellaceae > Chryseobacterium_A > Chryseobacterium_A lacus. The sequence continues at coordinate 119,720 of NZ_QPIE01000001.1, read as the reverse complement.
CGACGAAGGATTTTAAAGATTTACAGGAGACTTCTAGAAGAGTCTCAATAAACCGAACAGGATTATCAGTTGTAATCTTTTCTTCCAAGCTGCTTACCAATAGTTGATTCCGGGGAGTTCCTTGTATATACTGCATATTTAAAAATACGAATTTCGTATCTTTCTGACAACTATTTTACTATATTTGTTAACAAAGGATTGTGAGTTTTTTCACAGTCTGCCGTTAGCTGCAATCCCCCTACCATAGAAAAAAGGTTGAGTTTTCCAGCTAACGACCCAATAAGTCCTCTTTCCTTCAACAAATTTCACTAATTTCACACTGCTCCTTGTTAAGGCCGGTATAAACAATGGTGTCCTAGAACCCCTCGTGCAATCAAGGTTAGGTCGTGTAAAAGCCTAGGATAGTGATATCTTTGGCTGTGTTAGAGTTTAATGGTGAATTTGCTTTTGGCAAATATCCCGATCAGAATAATTTCAAGTCTCGAAGACATGACCCCTGGAGTTTTTGTTTAATATTTATTTTTAAAAATTCAGTAATGGAAACAAAAAAGCAAATTTCATTAGAAGTGGTCAATCCCAATGCTGCGGGAATTGATATTGGAAGTCGCAGCCATTGGGTGGCGGTAGGACAAAATGCAGAAGATGTCAAACAGTTTGGTGTTTACAGTCAGGACCAAATCGAGATGTGTGATTGGCTACGTTCCAAAAATGTACAATCCATTGCCATGGAAAGCACAGGAACATACTGGCAAAATTTATTCTCCACACTTGTAGGACAAGGTTTTGATGTCATTTTGGTCAATGGCAGACAAACCAAAAATATCAAAGGAAAAAAAACCGACATCAAAGATTGCCAGTGGATACAGAAGCTTCATTCGCTGGGACTTTTAAGTGCCAGTTTCCTGCCCGATTCAGACACCGATACGGTACGAACCTATTCTCGCCACAGACAAAATCTACTCAACCAAAGCGCTTCCTGCATCAAAAGAATGCAGAAGTATTTGCGATTGATGAATATGCGACTGGAAGTGGTGGTAAGGGACATTGTTGGACTTACTGGTTCTTCCATTATTGAAGCTTTCTTGAATGGAGAATACAAAGGAGAAGAATTGGCAAAACTGCGTCACTACAACTGTAAAAAATCTCAAGAAGAGATTGCAAAAGCATTGCAGTTTAATGGTCGCAAAGATTACCTTTTCGCTTTGCAACAAGAGTGGAGTTCTTATAAGCATCTTCAAGAACAAATAAAACACACAGATATTCAAATTGACCAATTACTCAAAGAAGTTATTGAGAAAAATGACCATAAAAAGCAACACATCATTGAAAAAAAAAGCACAAGCGAAAAAACAAGAATGGACTTGCAGAAACAGATTTGAATTTAATCGCCTATCAGTATTTTGAAGGAATTGATTTAATGGCGATTGAAGGCGTAAATGAAGGCTTGATTATGACACTTATTTCTGAAATCGGATTGGAAGGAATTAGGAAATTCCCAACTGCCAAGCAATTTACAGCATGGCTCAGACTGGCTCCCAATAATAAAATCAGCGGGGGAAAAATACTATCCCATCACATCCCGAAAGGAAGTTCAAGGCTGAAAATCGCACTTAGAAACACCGCAAATGCGATTGGCAATCTAAAAGAAGGCTGGTTAGTAGATTTCTTCAAAAGAATCAATTACAAAAAAGGAAGAGCAGCAGCAATCACAGCGCTGGCAAGAAAAATCGCGGTCATCATCTGGAATATGCTGGTAAAAGGGCAAAATTACCATCCTCCCACTCAATACCTTTTTTTAGACGAAAAAAGAAAATTGGGTATTATCAAAAGAATCAAAAAACAAATCACTAAATTTGAATTGACTAATGAAGATCTAAAAATAATAACTGATTGATTTGCAATGAGATAATTTAACGTTAGTCAGAAGTGTAGGACACGATCCCAAGTTAAAAGCGATTTACATAAAATGGAAAAGTATGAGTAGACAAATATGACATACGAAGATTTTACAAATAAATTTAAGAAGACAAACTCGTTTGACAAGTATTGGAATTATTTCATCTCTATTGCAGTAATCGGAGTTGGATTATATTTTCTGTATTTGCTTAATTTCACCGAATGGTATGACCTTAAGAAAGTGACAACAAAAAATATAATGCCGATTTGGGGTATCTACGTTTTTTGCGGACTTTTAATATTGTTAGGACTTTATGGATTTTGGAGAATTCCCAAAACTTACGAGATAACCTTCATTAAATCTGAGTTTTCAATTGATAAAAAAAATCAAATAATAAATCAAATAATTAGCGATTTTAAACTTAACGAACTTGAAAGAGACGAGCAATACCGACACTTCAGATATGTAGGACGTTTTTGGAATACTTTTGACATATATATGTTTTACGACACGAACAATTTCTATTTGAATGCCCAACAAATAGACTTTGGAAATGATGGTGGTTTCATTGACTTTGGGACATCAAAAAGAGTTGCAAATAAAATTAAAAATAAAATAATTGCATGTTTTTAAAACGAAATTGTTGAGAAATAAAGACAATTGAAGCATGGAAATAACACCAGCAGCCAATAGCTAAGTTTTCGTTGCGTGCGAAGCACGAACAATGAAAACCCTGTTGAACCCTTCGGCTAGCTCAGGGCAGACTCGCTTCGGGAGCTTTTTCAGCATTATGGGTTTATCGACGAAGGATTTTAAAGATTTACAGGAGACTTCTAGAAGAGTCTCTTTTTTTGTGACTAATATTGGTGGTTTTTCTTGGTTTTATCGTAACGGTAATCTTTGTAACTGAACAAATCACAGAGACGAAGATTTCTGACTTCCAAATAGCGCAATCCACAGCCGTAAAGCAACCCGATTAAGATTTTATGTTTTAAAAGTTTACAGCCGGACAACATCTGCCAAACCTCTTGTTTACTGAGCACTACAGGAAGTTTTTTCTCTTTTTTAATTTCCGGAAGACTTAGAAAATCGTAGCTCAATCCTTCCGATTTCAACAGAAACCGAAGCCCGTAAACCGTGTGTTTAATTGCGAGGGTGATTTTGATTTTTTTCTGAAGATAAAAAAGATAATCATGGATTTGCTCAGGATCCAATTCTGTCGGGATTTTCCCGAAATGCAGCGACACCGCAGCCAGGTGTCTGGAGTAATTACTGAACGTACTTTGGCTTCTTCCAGGCACCGAAACCGTACGTTCAAACCGGCCTAAAAGTTCTGTAAAACCAGGCACTTCGCGCTTTGCCTGATTGATGATTTTGTTTTCTCTGAGCTCGTCTGAACTCTTTTTTTTGTTGCCATTCTATTGATTTTTTAATTAACTTTACAAAGTAACTGATTTATGCAATTGGGAAAGCTACCGAAGGTTTAGTTCAACACGGTATTGCCAAAAGCGGGGCGAAAGTGCAAAACTCAACTTTCGTTTTTCAATTCCGCCAAAAACGAATTTTATTCGTTTTTTATTTTTTAAATTTAACTCACAAAAATTCGTTTTGGCTCGCCTCGGTGCAAAATCGAAACTTTCAGCTTCGATTTCCCCGCCTTCGGCAATACCCAAAACGTTAGGCGATATTTTACAAAAAACTATGAGAATAATTTTAACTATAGCAATTACTTTTTTTTCTACTTATTTAATTGCACAAAAAAAATGTGATTGTCTAAAAGTACTTGATTATATAACAAATCAAATTGAAAAAAATTCAGCTTCTTATGCTCATCAAGTAATTGAATATAAGAGACAAAACGAGTATAATAAACATAAAACTCAGACACTAAAAATAGCTACAGAAATAACGACAGAAAAAGAATGTTTAGGAATTGTACAATATTATCTATCATTTTTAAGAGATTCTCATCAAGAACTATATGTTACAAACGAATATTACCCTTTTAAATCTTTTAATGATACAACATCTGTAAAAAAATTCCTACAAGAAAATGTTGAAAATCATAAACTGAAAAAAAATAATTCAAAAAAAATACTAGGAAATTGGCATTATAAAAATGGTTTATTCTCTGTTCAGATACAAAAAAACAAACATAAAGGAAGAGAGTATATTGGAGTTTTAACCGAAAATTTTAATAACAATAATCAATTTTTAGGATATAAAGGAGATTTAAAAATTGAATTTTATAAAAATTATAAAGGAGAGTTGTTTGCGATTTTTTGGAGTTTCGGGCAAAAACCGTCTTCCTATAAAGTTGAACTTAATGGTGATACATTAAAATTAGGTAGAAGTCTAACCTTTTATCGAAATGATAAGGACATTAAAAAAGTAGATGACTTTACACCTTCTGACTCTACTTATTTTAAAGAATTAAGCAGAGCAACAAACTATATCAGAATAAACACTTTTGATTACGAAAACAAATCTTTGATAGATTCTATCATCAAAATGAATAGACAAAAACTAGTTTCTAAAGAAAATTTGATTATTGACGTTAGAAACAACGGAGGTGGAAGTGATTTAAGTTATTATCCTTTACTTCCTTTTATAATGGATAAAAAGTCTTATCAGAACCCAATTGCAGCATCTTCGATATGGGTTAGTAATGATAATTTTCAGGACTATTATAATGAAAGATATATGTATGGTATAAATACGAAACAAGATAGTTTAAATGCAGATAGAGAAATTGAGGAATTAAGAAAACATATCGGAGGATTTGAACCTTTTGTAAAAACTACTTCAAAAATAGATTTGATTTATTCTTATCCGAAAAAAGTTTATATCCTTCAGAATAGAAAAGATGCAAGTTCAACAGAAGGTTTTATATTGACGGCAAAACAAAGTGCCAAGGTAAAAACATTTGGAGAAAATACTGGAGGATATGTATCTTATGGTGAATGGCGGAAATTAGGAATTCCTAACTTTCCTGCTTGGATAAGTATGACACAAAAGAAAATGATTTTTTACGATGGTTCAGACTTTGAAACTATAGGAATCCAGCCTGATATAGAATTAAATCCTAATTTTGAAAAAGATTGGACAAATATTGTACAGAAAGAAATTGAAAAATAAAAACATCGCCTAATAGCTAAGTTTTCGTTGCGTACGAAGCACGAACAATGAAAACCCTGTTGAACCCTTCGGCTAGCTCAGGGCAGACTCGCTTCGGGAGCTTTTTCAGCATTATGGGTTTATCGACGAAGGATTTTAAAGATTTACAGGAGACTTTCAGAAAGGTCTCTTTTTTTGTGACTAATATTGGTGGTTTTTCTTGGTTTTATCGTGGCGGTAATCTTTGTAACTGAACAAATCACAGAGACGAAGATTTCTGACTTCCAAACAGCGCAATCCACAGCCGTAAAGTAACCCGATTAAGATTTTATGTTTTAAAAGTTTACAGCCGGACAACATTTGCCAAACCTCCTGTTTACTGAGCACTACGGGCAGTTTTTTCTCTTTTTTAATTTCCGGAAGACTTAGAAAACCGTAGCTCAATCCTTCCGATTTCAACAGAAACCGAAGTCCGTAAACCGTGTGTTTAAAGTACGATTGCGAGGGTGATTTTGATTTTTTCTGAAGGTAAAAAAGGTAATCGTGGATTTGCTCAGCTTAATAAAACAAGCCTTGTAATCGCAGCCCATTATCATCAAACTATATTGGAATTGACCAGAAAAATATCCTTTGGTCAACAGATCACCAGGGCAAACTGTGCAGCAGAGCTCTATGGTCATTGGACCAATATCAATCACCCACCTGTTTTGTCCAGAGAATTTGAAATTTGGCAGCAGCTCCGTTACACCTGAATTACCCCCATATTGAAAGGTTCGCGGATAGGAGCGTGGTTGGCGGCTTCAATTCCCATGGAAATCCACTTTCTGGTGTCTTCGGGATTGATGATAGCATCTGTCCACAGCCGGGCTGCAGCGTAGGTAGCATCGGTTTGGTTTTGGTATCTTTTTGAAATGGTATCCAGAATTTCCTGATGTTCCTCTTCGGTAATTTCTTTGCCCTGTTTTTTCAGAGTGGATTCCTGGATTTGTGCCAATACTTTGGCCGCCTGAGCACCGCCCATCACAGCAAGGTCAGCCCAGGGCCAGGCGACGATTAATCGTGGGTCATAGGCTTTTCCGCACATTGCGTAATTTCCTGCTCCATAAGAATTTCCAGTGATAACCGTGAATTTTGGAACGACAGAGTTGGCTACGGCATTTACCATTTTTGCACCGTCTTTGATGATTCCGCCGTGCTCCGATTTGGAACCTACCATGAATCCGGTAACGTCCTGAAGGAACACCAAGGGAATTTTCCGCTGATTGCAATTGGCGATAAAACGGGTGGCTTTATCCGCAGAATCCGAATAGATCACTCCTCCGAACTGCATTTCGCCTTTGCCGTTTTTTACCATTTTTCTCTGGTTGGCAATAATTCCTACCGCCCAACCGTCAATTCTCGCTGTAGCGCAGATGATGGTTTTGCCGTAATCCGGCTTATATTCTTCATATTCCGAATGGTCTGTAAGGCATTTGATGATATCAAAAGTGTCATACTGTTCCGCTCTGGAAACAGGCATGTGTCCGAAAATATCGGCTGGGTTTTCCCGAGGAGGGAAACTTTCAGTCCGGTTGAAGCCTGCTTCCTCAAAACTGCCCGTCATTTTCATGATATTCTTGATACGGTCGAGTGCGTCCTTATCATCCTTCGCTTTGTAATCCGTAACTCCTGAAATCTCGCAATGGGTGGTGGCACCGCCCAAAGTTTCATTGTCAATATTTTCACCGATGGCTGCTTTTACGAGATAACTTCCTGCCAGGAATATAGATCCTGTTCCGTCCACAATCATGGCTTCATCACTCATAATCGGGAGATAGGCACCGCCTGCTACACAACTTCCCATCACCGCAGAAATCTGAATAATTCCCATCGAACTCATGCGGGCGTTATTTCTGAAAATTCTGCCAAAATGCTCCTTGTCCGGAAATATTTCATCCTGCATGGGAAGATATACGCCTGCTGAATCTACCAAATAAATAATAGGAAGCCTGTTTTCCATGGCTATTTCCTGGGCACGCAGATTTTTCTTTCCCGTGATCGGAAACCATGCACCTGCTTTTACAGAAGCATCATTGGCGACTACGATACACTGTTTTCCTGAAACATACCCCATCACCACTACTACGCCACCGCTTGGGCACCCGCCGTGTTCTTCATACATTCCATATCCGGCAAAAGCTCCGATTTCTATCGAATCGCGGTTTTTGTCCAGCAGATATTCAATACGCTCGCGGGCCGTCATTTTCCCCTGATCACGAAGTTTCTGTAATCCTTTTTCGCCACCGCCTTTTTTTATTTCATTATAAAGGCTGTTGATGTCTGAAAGCCTGAGTTTATTCTTGTCCTCGCGGGTATTAAATGCTAAATCCATGTGAAAATTATTGAAGCCGAAAGATACAGATTTTTCAGGAAAACAGCGGTTCAGTAATCACTGTAAACAATTTGTTGACTGTCAGTAAATTGAAATATTCCGATTTAACATAATTTAACCATATCGGAAGTAATTTTTGCACAATATTTGCGTTATAGAAGTGTCTGCATGAGATGAACGCAGCAGACGAGTTCCTAGTTTATTTTTTAATAGTTTATTAATTGAGGGCCCCGGAAATTGTAACAGGTTTCCGGGGTTTTCAATGTGTATTAGGTTCTGCCGTCGTGAATATCGTTATAAAACTTAGGCATTTGCCAGTGAAATTTCACGGCAAGCGTTCTGATGGTAACGATGAGCAGGATGGTAATCATCTGTTTTACAATGCTGGAAATGCCACTGTATTGAATCATCAAAAGATAAACGGTTCCACCCAGAATGCAGGCAGTAGCATAAATTTCTTTTCTGAAAATCAGCGGTATTCTGTTCAGTAATATATCCCGCAATATTCCACCAAAACAGCCGGTAATAGTGCCGAGTGTAATACAGATGACGGGATGCAGGTCTGCATTCAGACCTTTTTGAATACCAATAATGGTGAAGAGTCCCAAACCAATACTGTCAAAGAGAAACAGGGTGACCTGGAAGTTTTTCTCGAAATATTTGATAATAATCCCAAGAACGGTGGCAATGAATATCACCGCACAGATGAAAATATCATGCATCCAGAACACCGGAACATTCAGCAGTAAATCCCGGATGGTACCTCCGCCAACTGCCGTAACAAATGATATAATAAGAACCCCGAAAGGATCAAACCGTTTTTGCATGGCAGCAAAAGTTCCCGACATGGCAAAAGCAATGGTGCCGAGCGTCTCGATGAGAATGCTGAAATTTTGTTCTAATTCCAAGGGTTTTATTTTTAAAATAATCTGTTATACCCGAACAGAATCCGGAACCAGAAGTTCATAATGGCCTTTGAAACTGATGATTTCTCTTACGATACTGCTGCTGATAAAGGATTTCCCGGCGGAAGTTAGCAGGAATATTGTTTCAATTTTATTGTCGTGAGTCAGCGTTCGGTTGGTTTGTGCAATGGCTTTTTCAAACTCGAAATCGGCAGGATTCCGAAGTCCGCGAAGGATAAAATTCACCTTCTTGCTTTGGCAGTAATCAATGGTGAGGCCTTCAAAACTGTCCACTTCCACGTTCGGGAAATCTTTGAACGTTTTCTGGATAAATTCTTTTCGTTGCTCCAGCGAGAACATATATTTTTTCTGCGAATTCTGGCCTATGGCGATAATAATTTTATCAAACAGAGGCGCTGCCCGTTCCACAATGTCATAATGTCCTAAAGTAATGGGGTCAAAAGATCCCGGAAATACAGCAATTCTCATCTATCTGCTTATTTATGTTGTTGTAAAGCTTTTTCTACTTCCTGCCCGCAAAGGTCTTCTATGGAAATTCCGAAATGCCGGGCCTGTTGCGGCAGGATAGAAGCCGGCGAAAATCCGGGATTGGTATTCATTTCCAGCATATAGGGAATTCCGTTCATGATGATAAATTCACTTCGGGAAAACCCGCTCATTCCCAGGGATTCGTAAGCGTGCTTTGCTGTGTCTTCCACCCGTTTTTTTGTTTCTTCATCAATTCTCGCCGGGGTAATTTCTTCTGAAGCACCCTCGTATTTGGCTTCATAATCGAAAAATTCTTTTGTCGGAACAATTTCTGTAATACCCAGAACGGTAGTTTTTCCATTAAGATCTAATACTCCCACCGAAACTTCCATTCCATCCAGAAAACTTTCGATCAGAATTTCTTCATCCTCTGCAAAAGCTAAGGCAAAAGCTTTTTCGAACTCGCCGGCAGTTTTCACTTTGGAAATTCCCAGAGATGATCCACTTTGATTTGGCTTTACAAAGCAGGGCAAACCAATTTCTCGCACAATTTCTTTAATATCTACGGGCATATCTTTTCGCAGATAGATGCTTTTCGCAGAAAGAATTCCATATTTGGACAATACTGCTAAAGTGTCTTTTTTATTAAAAGTGAGGGCGCTTTGGTAAAATCCGCAGCCTGTATATTTCTGGCCGACTAAATCCCAATATGCTTGCAGTTCTCCATTTTCACCCGGCTTTCCGTGGATAATATTAAAACAAACATCGAAACGAACCGTGTAACCACTGCTGAGGGGAACCGAAAAGTCTTCTTTATTGATGGGAACTTTTTGTCCGTGATCGTCCAGAAAAAACCAACCTTCCTGTAAAATCACGATTTTATACACATTATATTTTGACCGGTCGAGTGAATCAAAAATAAGCTGGCCACTTTTTAAAGAGACTTCATATTCTCCGGAATAGCCTCCCATTACGACGGCTACATTGGTTTTTTTCATAAGTATTACAAATCAGTAGCGACAAATTTAATGATTTTGCTGAATGTTTGTGCATCAGTGTATTGAAATGAGGATGTTCATCTGTCAGGATAGTCGAAATGACGGCCTCCTATTTTTAAAATTATTATTTATATTTGCCTACGTTTAAAGTTATTAAAACCATGCTGAAATCACTCTTCCACTGGAAAGTACTATTGAATATTATCTTGGCAGCAGTCATATTTATCGGCGTGGTCTGGCTTACTTTCCGTTGGTTAGAACTTCATACCAATCATGGCAAAGAAATTCCGGTTCCGAATGTGATGAACAAATCGGTACATGAAGCCATCAAAGTGCTGGATGATGTTGGGCTGGAATATGAAGTGGACAGCTTCAAATTTGATCCGAAATACAAGCCTTTTCAGGTATTGGATATTTTTCCTAAACCGGGTGCCCGTGTGAAAGGAGGTCGCACCATTATGCTGAAAGTAAACCCAAGAACCTGGGCTAAAGTGACGGTGCCGGATATTCTGGACAAATACAAAGGTCTTGCATTTTTGAGACTCGATCAGGTAGGCCTTAAAGTAGGAGATACGATTTTTGAACCCAGTATTCAGCGCGATGCCGTCATCCGAATGCTGTTCAACGGTACGGTACTGAAACCGGGAACGCAGCTGGAAAGATTCTCCACCATCGATCTGGTGATTGGAGCCGGACCTAAAAGAAACATCGGAGTACCGAATCTTGTGGGCCTCTCTGTAGCAGAAGCGAAAGCCATTATCAGCAATAATCTTTTTGAAACCGGTTTGGTAGAGCATGAAGACGGGAAGGGTGATCCTTCTGATATTGTCTATTATCAGGACCCTGTTGCAGGATCCCTGCGGGATCAGGGAATGCAGATTGACCTTTGGGCCAGCAAAAAAGCACCTTCCGAAATGGGCAGCCGCATTGCTTACCTGAATTCAATTTATAGAATAAAAATTGATACTACGCTTCCGCCGGTTCGTTATGAAGAAATTCCTGCGTTTGACGAACCTGTTTTTGAGCCGAAACCCAACCCTGAAACTCCGAAACCGATAGCACCTGCAACCGCGCCTTCACAGCCTAAAACCGGAGGCAGTGGAACTACAGGCAGCGCACCGGCAGGAACTACAGCCAATAAGAAACAAGAAGTTTCCACAACAAAACCTGCCGCAACCATACCGGAGAAACCGAAAGTCAGGAAAGTAGTGGTAGAGTAATTGGAAAAATGGGATAGTACTGTAAGATGAGGTCAGAGAACGAGGATTTCCTGGAAGAAGATGCACCGGATATTGAGTCCGGAGACGGAGAAAATGCAGGGTTGTTTGAACACCTAACGGTGACCGTAGACCGAAATCAGGAGCCGCTCCGGATTGATAAATACCTCCATATTTTCCGCCAAAATTCATCAAGAAATAAAATTTCGCAAACCTGCCGGGCAGGCAATGTAGTCGTGAACGGAACACCGGTGAAGCAGAACTACCGAGTAAAACCCGGCGATATAATATCCGTACTGCTGAGCCATCCGCCGCGCCAGAATGTAGTTGTGCCACAGGATATTCCGCTTCAGATTGTTTATGAGGATGATGACCTTATAGTGGTGGATAAAGAAGCAGGAATGGTGGTGCATCCGGGACATGGAAACTGGGACAAAACATTGGTGAACGCCCTGGCTTTTCATTTTGAAAAAAATGGGCTGAATTCCGACCTCGATCGGGTGGGTTTGGTACACCGTATCGACAAAGATACCTCCGGATTATTGGTGGTGGCTAAGAACGAATATGCACTGAGCCATTTGGCAAAACAATTTTTTGACCGTAAGACTCAGCGGCTTTACTGGGCTTTTGTCTGGGGAAATATTGAGGAGGAAGAAGGAACCATCACCGGAAATATCGGAAGACATCCCAAAAACCGAATGCAGATGGCCGTATTTGAAGACGGTAGCTCGGGGAAACATGCAGTCACCCATTTTAAGGTAAAAGAGCGTTTTCGCTACATGACTTGGGTAGAATGCAAGCTGGAAACAGGCCGTACTCATCAGATTAGAGCACACTTCAAGCATATCGGGCATACTTTGCTCAATGATGAGAGATACGATGGGCATATCCCGACGCGTGGGCAGAATCTTCCAAAATATAAACAGTTTATTCAAAATATATTTGAGGCTATGCCCCGACAGGCACTTCACGCCCATACGCTGGGCTTCATGCATCCCGCTACCAAAAAGGAAATGTACTTTGAAAGCCCGATGCCAGCAGACATGGCTAACACTGTTAAAAAATGGAGAAATTATTTAGAAAATTAAAAATATATCAATAAATTTTTTATATTTGTTCATCTGAAATTAAGATTTGTTATGAGAAAACTATATGCTGTTGTATGCTTGGCTTTATTTTCTACTGCATACCATGCACAGGAAACATTACCTTATTACCATCAATACCTTTTCGACGGTGATTTTCTTTTTAATCCCGCGCAGTATGGTAAAACAGATTATGTACATGTCAACGCTAATTACCAGAAACAATTTGCTTCCCTGAGCGAATCTCCCAACGTACAAAGTGTAGGGATGCATGCGAATATTTTCGATAGGGTAGGTGCAGGTTTTTCGGTGTATAGAGATCAGAATGGCCCTATCTCGGCCGGAGGAATTACCCTGGGTGCTTCTTATTTCATTCCCATCAGTGATGAAGGTGAAAGAAAAGACCAGTTCTCTTTTGGTACCAGCGTTACAGCAGCCAATTTTAATTTCGATTATACAAAACTCAATGTGGATCAACAGAACGATCCGCTGCTTCAGGGAGATAACAGTATCTTCATGATGTATGCGAACTTTGGTCTTGCAGCGACTTATAGAAATATCTTCGCAGGTGCTTCCATTACGGATATTGCCCTGAGCAATGACAGAGACCTGGTGAACTTCCGTGAGCCATCACCCATTAAGATTTTTCTGAATCTGGGATACGACTGGTACCTGACCGAAGGATTATATGTAACGCCATCGGTTTTAATGAACCTGAATACCAACTCTTCCATCATGCTGGACGGGAATTTAATGGGAACGGTGAAAACGGATTTCAATTCATTTTCTGCAGGAGCCAGTTTCAGATATGTTCAAAACAGATTTGATACCCAAAGTCTTGCGATTTCTCCGGTAGTGAAAGTAAATCTGAACAAATTCATGATCGGTGCGACTTACAATATCGGTTTGTCTGATATTGCAGAATTTGGAGGAAGCAGCTTCATGATCGGCCTTGGATACAACTTTGATAACTTTATTAATGTACGAGGGTACAGATATTAAAATAACCGTTTAATAAAAACTTGAGCCCCGAAATATCGGGGCTTTATTGATGATATACGTTCATATCCCATTTTGCAGGCAGAAATGCAGTTACTGTAATTTTCATTTCTCCACCTCACTTTCTCTCAAAGATGAAATACTAAAAGCCTTAAAAAAAGAAATTGGGCTTCGGAAAAATGAACTAAATTTGGCCAACCTGAAGTCTCTTTATTTCGGAGGCGGAACTCCTTCTATTCTCACTCCGGAAGAAATCATGATGCTGACAGATGAGGTATTAAAGTATTTTCACTTCGATCCCGATATAGAAATTACCTTAGAAGCCAATCCTGATGATTTGAATAAAGATTTTTTAAGTGGACTTTCAAAAACCGTTGTTAACCGTCTTTCTATCGGCACTCAAAGTTTCCACGATGAAGATTTGAAACTGATGAACAGGATTCATTCCGGAGCGGAAGCTGAAGATTCCATAAAACGTGCTCAGGATCACGGATTTCATAACATCAGTCTGGATCTGATTTATGGCTCTCCTGTGTCAGATTTTGAAGTTTGGAAAAACAATCTCCGAAAAGCAGTCGCGCTGGAAGTTCCCCACATTTCCTCTTACGCTCTTACCGTTGAACCCAAAACCGCATTGAATTCGTGGATAAAAACAAAAAAAGTTCCGTCGCCGAAGGATGAGGAACAGCAAAAAGAATTTCATTATATGTCTGACTTTCTGAAGGATAACGGATTCATTCATTATGAGATTTCAAATTTTGCAAAACCCGGATTTTATTCGAGACATAATACGGCTTATTGGAACAATGAACCGTACCTCGGCATCGGGCCTTCTGCGCATTCCTATAACGGCAGAGATAAAAGAAGCTGGAATGTAGCCAATAATACGCTTTATATTAAAAGTCTGGCTGAAAATAAATTTCCTTCCGAAACGGAAATTCTTTCTGAAAAAGACCGCTACAATGAAATCATAATGACCGGCCTTCGAACCGCTTCGGGGGTAAACATAGCGCGACTTGAGGAATCTTTTTCTTCGGAAATCCTCGATCATTTTGAAAAAGAATTAACAAAAGGTTTGCAATCTGGAGTATTGAAAACGACAGAAAATCATCTTATGATCCCGGAAGAAAATTGGTTTCTGGCAGATGGAATTGCCTCAGATTTATTCATCCTGTAAATTCAGTCTTATTTTCACTTAAAAAAACATTATTTTTGTCTCAAATTCGTCAGCTTTGAGAAAGAATAAACAGGATTTTTCACATCTTCATCCGGATCAGCCTATTGGGATTTTTGATTCCGGAGTCGGAGGTTTAACGGTAGCCAAAGAGATTAACAGGATGCTTCCCGATGAAAATCTGATCTATTTCGGAGATACCAAACATCTTCCGTACGGTGATAAATCTAAGGAAGCCATCGTAGGATATGTGTCCAGAATCACACGCTTTCTGATAGAGAAAAATTGCAAAGCGATCGTTATTGCCTGTAATACCGCCACCGCCAATGCTTTGAAGGAAGTTCAGGAAATCACAGAAAATAAAGTTCCCATTATCGATGTCATCAGTCCCGTTGCTGAAAAAGTAGCGTATGAAATTCATACCAATGTGGGTGTCATTGCAACAAAGGCAACTGTGAATACAGGGATTTACCGGAAAAGCATCCGAAAACATAACAAGTTTATTCAAGTGGATGAGTTGGCGACGCCACTTCTTGTTCCGGTGATTGAAGAAGGGTTCAAAAACCATCCGGTGACGCATTCGATCATTTATAATTATTTAAGCCATTCCAAGCTCAAGAACATAGAAACACTGGTGTTAGGTTGTACCCATTATCCGCTCTTGATGGACGAAATCAAACAGTTCTACGGAAACCGCGTCCGGGTGATTGATTCCCCGCGTATTGTGGCCAGTCACCTGAAAAATGTATTGGAACAGCATCATCTGCTTCACAGCAAAAACCCCGCCCCGGAATATCATTTTTATGTTTCAGACCTTACCAAAAACTTTGAGAAGATATCAAAGAAAATCTTCGGCAACGGAATCCGGCTGGAACTGAAAGTACTGTAGATAAATTTATTTTTTCCTTTTCAAATCGAGGTCTTCGAAGTCGAAACTGAAATCGGTAATATCAGAAATCGGTTTCATTTGAACGCTGAGTGCTTTTCCGTTTTCATCATAATTAAAAATAAGGAATGCGTCTGCATCATAGCTTCTGTCGTCCCACTTCGCTATAAAAGTATTGTGGGAATAAGGGATGAGTTCTCCCTTCAGTCGCGGTGAAGTCTTGCAGAAAATCCGGTATTTTTTTTCTTCTTCAAAAATTTCAACATCTCCAAACCAGGCGTCTGTGTACGTGCCGGTGAACTGTTCCGATTTGGGATGAAGATTTTTGTTTTTTCCGAAAGCTCCTGCCTTGGCGTAAATTTCCTTTTTTTCTTTCTCTTTCTCGGAGAAATACTTGGTCATTCTTTCGTCATACGTTTTCAGCCAGTTGCGGTCTTCGAGGCCAAGATAGGCGTCTTTCACGGCATTGGTAATCGTGTTGAATGCTGCGCCGCTTTGCTGATTGGTCAGCACAACAATGCCCAGTTTCAGGTCGGGAATCAGGGTGAACAGCGTTACCGTTCCAATTAATCCGCCACTGTGCTGCACCTGTTTGTGTCCTTTTACATCACTGATAAACCACCCGAGTCCGTAACCGTAATGTTGTGTATCGTAAGGGTTTTTCAATGCTACAGTAGAAGGCATCTGGATTTGCCAGAGTTGTTGAATCTGCTTGTCCGAAACCAGCTTTTTTCCGTCTTTGGTAGTGAATCCGTTCATTAAAAAGTCTGCCCATGTCAGCATATCGGTTACGTTACTCATAATTCCGCCAGCTGCGTTGGCAGTCTCGTTCCAATCGTGCGGAACCTGAATGGCTTTTCCGTTCACCGGTGCGTGGGCGTCAATTTTATTGCTGATGTGTTTGGCGCGGTTATAGCTTCCGAAACTCTGCTGCATTCCCACCGGTTTCATAATGCGCTGTTCGATAAATTCTGCCCAGCTCAACCCGGAAATCCGGGTAATCACTTCTCCGGCTACAATGAACATGATGTTGTTGTAATCCATTTTATTCCGGAAACTATTTTTGGGTTTCAGATAACGGACGTTGTGGACAATATCCGCGATGGTTTGCGTTCCGCCTTCGGGAAAAAACATTAGATCTCCCTGTCCCAAACCGAGGCCTGCTCTATGGGTAATCAGATCTTTTACCGTCACTTCCTGGCTTGCATAAGCATCATACATTTTAAATTCAGGGATATGCTTCGTCACTTTATCGTCCCAGTTTAATTTTCCTTCATCTGCTAAAATGGCGAGTGCTACTGCTGTAAAAGCCTTTGAATTAGAAGCTATACCAACAAGCGTATTGTCATTCATCCCTTGTTTTGTAGTGAGCGAAGCCAGTCCGTGGCCTTTCGAATACACCACTTTTCCGTCTTTTATAATCCCGACCGATATTCCGGGAACATCAAAAGTTTTCAGGGTGTTTTGCACTAATTCATCAAGTTGTTTTTCGTTGATTTGTGCAAACGTGAAAAAAGAAAAGAGAATCAGAAATAAAGAAAAATTTAATTTCATTTTAAGAGAATTGGTTTCTCCAAAGATAAGGTTTTCCGTAACTTTGTAAAAATCTATAGTAAGGAATGGAGACAAAAAAAGAATTTTTTCTGGAGTGTTACGAGTTGGGTATTATCAAATTCGGAAAGTTTACTTTAAAATCAGGGATTGAAAGCCCGTTTTATGTGGATTTAAGACCTTTGGCTTCTGATCCCAGAATTCTGAAAAAACTGGCCAACTATATGCTGGAAATGCTGCCTCTGGATAATTTTGATTTGATCTGTGGAGTTCCTTACGCTGCACTTCCCATGGCTACCGCAATGTCGCTGGAAAGCTATTTGCCCTTAATTATTAAGAGGAAAGAAGCCAAACAACACGGAACCAAAAAAATGATCGAAGGCCTGTACAGAAAAGGCCAGAATTGTCTTTTGGTGGAAGACGTCATCACTTCCGGAACGTCGCTTTTGGAAACTATTCCTGAAATTGAAAATGAAGGCATTGCCGTTTCCGATATCATCGTGGTTCTCGACAGGCAACAGGGCGGAAAAGAACTGCTGGAAAGCAAAGGTTTCCGGGTTCATACGCTGTTCAACATCACGGAAGTTTGCGCTATTTTAAAAGAAGAAGGTAAACTGGATGATGAGGAAATTGGCCGCATCAATGATTTTCTCTCCGGAAATATGGTGAAATTTGAAGACCCAAAACATCTTACTTACGAATATAAACTGGAAAACCTGGAGCATTCCAAAGCGAAAAAACTGCTGGAAATAGCTCTTGAGAAAAAGTCCAACCTTATTGCTTCGGCAGATGTTCTCACCACAAAAGAATTGCATGAATTTGCAGAAAAAACCGGCCCTCATATTGTGGCACTCAAAACCCATATGGATGTGATCACGGATTTTGATTACGACCAAACCATCCTTCCGCTGATTGATATCGCTGCAAAACACAATTTCATGTTGATGGAAGACCGTAAATTTGCGGATATCGGGAACACTCAGGATCTGCAGTATTCTTACGGAATGTACAAAATATCCAATTGGGCAGATTTGATCACGTCTCATGTCATCGGCGGTTATTCTTCTCTGGATTATTTTCATAATTGCGGTGTCATTGCGATTTTAGGAATGTCTTCGGAAGGAACGCTGACAGATAAAAACTACCGTGATGAAGCCACGAAAATTGCGCAATCGCATCCCAATATCATCGGCGGAGTCGCTCAGAATGAGTTGCCGGAAGAGTTGCTGCTTTTCACGCCCGGTGTAAATATGGAAACATCAGGCGACGGAAAAGGGCAGCAATACAATACACCTGATCATGTTTTCAGAAATCTTCACACCGATTTTATCATCGTAGGCCGCGGAATTTACAAAGCAGAAAACCCTGAACAGGCTGCCCTTTCCTATAAAATCGCTGGCTGGGAAGCGTATGAAGCAAGTTTGAATTAAATATAATTCCGACTTTCAACGATGCAAAAAGATTAGCTTTTCTTTGAGAATGTTAATTTTATCTGACCCTGAACAGGCTGCTGAGAATACTGTAATAATGGAAGATCCTGAATCAGAATTTTATTCCGGTAATGGTTTCCTGCGAAACGGCTTTCCAGAACTTCGGCTGCAATTCCTGTTTCCGACAACGTGATTTCGTGCGGATACCATAGATTTTTAGAAAGTTGTAATCTGTTTTTCTGCTCTTCTGAAAGAACATTTACTTCTCCGAAAAGTCTCGCAACATAAGCGTTTTTTGGATTTCTGTACGTTTCTTCTGCAGGATCGTGCTGGAGGATTTCTCCGTTTTTCAGGATAATGATTTCATCGAGCCAGGGCATGACTTCCTGAATTTCATGGGTGGAAATAAGAATGGTAATATTGTTTTTTTTCGCGTATCCAAAAAGCCGTTCCCGAAGTTCTGAGGTTCTGAAAAAATCAATGCTGCTGAAAGGCTCATCCAGTAATAATAATTTAGGAAGCCGCGCCAGAGCTCTGGCAATAGCGACACGTTGCTGTTGGCCGCCGCTCAGAAAATGGGGTTTTTCCAATGCATATTCTTCCATTCCTATCACGTGCAACAGTTCTGTAATTTCATTTTTTTTCTGAACCATGTTGGTATTGGAAATAAACTTGCCCACGTTGTCGTACACGTTGGCATAAGGCATCAGATCGTATTGTTGCGACACCAGTTTCATGTCGGGTTCTGCGGGAACAATATTTCCTTTCGGGCCCTGAAGTTTTCTTCCTGAAAATAAAATTTCGCCTTCCTGCCAGTCCAGAGTGCCGTAAATAAGGTTCAGCAAGGTGGATTTTCCGCAACCGCTTTCGCCGGCGAGGGCAACAGTTTTGCCTTCTCCGACCTGAAGATTTAGATGCTGGAAAAGCTTTTTCTCCGGCTGATAAGAAAAATGCAGATTCGTGATTTCTAAAAGCATAACACAAAACTAACACTTTTATAAATAAAATTATTTTCTTAGTTTAGCCAGACCACAATAATCACTTGTTAACAATAAAGATTATGAAAAATAAATTTATCATTGCGGGCCTTTCTCTCGCCCTTTTATCTGCCGTTTCCTGCGGAAAAGACAAAACCATTACCAATGAAGTTTCTGAAGTGGAAACAACACAGGATGGAACGGTTTATAATGTAAATACTGGAGAAAGCCACATCGAATGGAAGGGATTTAAAGTGTTTAAAAGCGAAAACACGAGCCATTTTGGAAAAATAAAATTTGAAAGTGGAGAACTGACCGTAAAAGACGGGAAACTGGAAAGCGGAAAATTCGTTGCCGATATGAATTCTTTGGAAAACGAGGATTTAAGAGATGATGCGGAGCAGAAAGCAAAACTGGAAGGCCATTTAAAATCCGGAGATTTCTTTGAAGTGGAAAAATATCCAACTGCAACCTACGAAATTACAAAAGTGACAACGGGTGTGAGTGGGGATTATAACACGATGATCGATGGTAACTTAACACTAAAAGGAGTTACTAAACCTGTTTCGTTCAACGCCAATGTTACCGTTAATGATGGGATTCTAACCATTGCTACAGAACCGAAAGATATCATGAGGGAAGATTATGGTGTGAAATTTCAGGTTCCAGTACAGAACGGACTGATTAAAAATGAAGTGAATGTTCAGATGGTGATCAAAGCAACCGCTTCCCAATAATTTTTTTTGAGTTTATAAATGATTAAGAGGCGCATCTTAGGATGCGTCTTTTTTGAATAGTTACGCCTCATCATTACCGCTAAATTTTTGTATTTTTGCAGACTAAATATAACCAAAGAGCATGATTGAAAAGTTGGATGCACTGCTCGCTGAGGTCAGCAGTTTCAATGCAGCAGAGAAAGAGGAAATCGAAAAATTCCGGATTCGGTTCAGCGGAAAAAAAGGAATTCTTAATGAGCTGTTCGATCAGTTCAAACAGGTGCCGAATGACCAGAAAAAAGATTTCGGGCAGAAGATCAATACGCTGAAACAGGCTGTGGCAGCGAAGCTCGAAACGCTGAAAAATGCCTCGGCCGTAGCTGAAGTTACAGAAAAAGGAGATCTCACCAAACCGGGATTTCCATTAACGCTGGGTTCGCGGCATCCGATCAGTCTGGTAAAAAACAGAATTACGGAAATTTTTAAATCTATTGGTTTTGCGGTCGCCGACGGTCCGGAAATAGAAGACGATTGGCATAACTTCAGTGCGCTCAATTTGCCGGAATATCATCCTGCCCGGGATATGCAGGATACTTTTTTTATTGAAAAAAATCCCGATGTTCTTCTCAGAACTCACACCTCTTCGGTACAAATCCGCTATCTGGAAAATAATGAACCGCCGATTAGAATTCTGTCGCCGGGAAGAGTGTTCCGGAATGAAGCAATTTCTGCCCGTTCACACTGTATTTTTCATCAGATTGAAGGCCTGTATATTGATGAAAACGTAAGTTTTGCCGACTTGAAACAGACTATTCAGTACTTTACCACAGAACTCTTCGGGAAATCGAAAATCAGGATGAGACCTTCTTATTTTCCTTTCACCGAGCCAAGTGCGGAAGTGGACGTTTATTGGGGCCTGAACTCAGAAACGGATTACAGAATTACCAAAGGAACAGGCTGGCTCGAGATTATGGGCTGCGGAATGGTAGATCCTGCTGTTTTACAAAATGTCAATATTGATGCAGATAAATATTCGGGATATGCCTTCGGAATGGGAATTGAACGAATCGTGATGCTCTTGTATCAAATGAATGACATCAGAATGTTTTTCGACAACGATGTGAGAATGCTGGAGCAGTTTAAAACTTCATAAAATAAAAACAACACCCGAAAAAGTGTTGTTTTTTTTGATGAAAATCATTTCTATTTACGGAATGCCAAAGGATATTTAACATTCTGGTATTGGTTCAAATCTGCTTTCAGTGAACCTACTGCCAATTCTGCTTTTATGGAGATGGGAATATGGTTTCTGTCGTTGCTCACCCAAAGGGTCACCCCTTCTTTTTCCCGAAAGACTCTTCCGCTCTTTACTAAAGGAATGATTTTCAGGCAATTGATAGTTCCGAACTTTGTTCTTACGTTTTCCACACCGGCAACTCTCAGCTGAAAAGGAAACATTTCATCATCAATCCAGATATTCAGGTTTTTGACGGTCCCTACTTTCAGTTCACTCGAATCCAGGCTACGCAGATAGTAAAAAGCAGAAAGCATATCCTGAACGTCTTTTACAGACTTAATTGTTTTTGAACCGTTCGCTGGGTTTTTCTTGTCTGTCAAAACCAAGGTTTGGTTGTTATGATTGAACGCGGTATGCAAATGCTGGCTATAGCTTCCTTCCTGAACATTCCGGATGTAATAGCTGGGTAAACCCGTCTCCTGACTGATGTAACTTTCGTAAACATCCTCTACTTTGAAAAAAGTACGCACAATTCCTGTGGTTCGTCCGGCTCCTTTCACATGAAGATGGGGTTGGTTCTGATAATTGGTTTTCACAGCCGTCAACGTTGCTGTTCCGGCGTTTAATATTCCGTAGTGTATTCTATAGGTTAAAACTTCTCCGGAATTGATGTTCCCGAGTTTTTGGGCATAAATTAAACTGCTCAAAAGCAGCATAATGAGATACAAATTCTTTTTCATGGAATATGTTTTACAAATAGTTTGCCATAAATATACATCGGATTTTACTGATTTTTATCATTTCTGCCAGCAGCGCATTGCAATCGCGCTATTCCGGCTTTTTGATATTTATTTAGTAATTTTGCATTGTTTTTTACAACAAAATTTTTTAAATCAACTCGATGATTATTACCGATTTACTGATTATAGGAGCGGGGCCTACCGGTCTTTTTACCGTTTTTGAAGCAGGATTACTGAAAATAAAATGTCATATTATTGATGCACTGCCACAACCGGGAGGGCAGCTTGCAGAACTCTATCCCAAAAAACCCATCTTTGATATTCCTGGTTATCCCGCTATTAATGCAGGAGAACTTGTAGATAATCTCATGGATCAGATCAAACAGTTTCAACCGGGATTTACCCTTTCTGAAACCGCCGTTTCTCTCCGGAAAATTGATGACGACTGGTTCGAAGTGATCACCAATAAAGGAACCGTACACCGCGCGCGTGCTGTAGCTATTGCGGGTGGTTTAGGAACTTTTGAACCGAGAAAACCGGATCATCTGGAAAATCTCTCTCAGTTTGAGGAAAAGGGAGTAGAGTATTTCGTGAAAGATCCCGAGCATTTCAGGGATAAAAAAGTGGTGATTGCCGGAGGGGGCGATTCTGCACTCGACTGGAGCATTTTCCTTTCCAACGTGGCCAGCGAAGTAACCCTGATTCACAGAAGAAATGAATTCCGCGGTGCTTTGGATTCTGTAGAAAAAGTACAGGCACTCAAAGATCAGGGGAAAATCAACCTGATGACTCCGGCAGAAGTACGTGAATTAAAAGGAACGAATCATCTGGAAGAAATCACAATAGAAGTGAACGGTGAATCCCAATCTCTGGCAACCGATTTCTTTATTCCGCTTTTTGGACTGACACCGAAACTTGGGGAATTAGCTAACTGGGGACTGGAAATTGAGAAAAATGCCATTAAAGTCAATAATGCTCTGGATTATCAGACGAATATTGAAGGTGTTTATGCCATTGGCGATATCAATACCTATCCCGGCAAACTGAAACTGATTCTGTGCGGATTTCATGAAGCCACATTGATGTGTCAAAGCGTCTACAGCCGAATGAATCCGGGAAAAAAGTACGTCCTGAAATATACCACAGTGAGCGGTGTTGATGGTTTCGACGGAAGCCGTAAAGAAGCTGAAAAAGCGGTGGTGAAGAAAATTGATTAATTTTTATGTCAGACATTACAGTTAAAATAAAAGACAGGGAAGGCGTATTGCATGAAATAGCCGCACCTACGGACATGTCGATGAATCTGATGGAAGTCATCCGCGCTTATGAACTGGCGGAAGAAGGAACCATCGGGGTTTGTGGCGGAATGGCCATGTGCGCGTCTTGCCAGGTGTATGTCGTGAGCGGTGCTGAAAACCTGACCGAAATGGGCGATGAAGAAGATGCGATGCTGGGTGAAGCTTTTCATACCCGTGACAATTCAAGATTGGGTTGTCAGATTCATATTACCGAAGACATCGAAGGCCTCGAAGTGGAAATAGCTCCTTATCCTTAATTTTAAAAAATCACAGCATGGAAATTAACCGTTATCTGGATTCTACGTATCTGAAAACGCCTGAGCAATCTGGTTTGTCCGAAGAAGAAACGTTACACACCGTTTTGAAACTGACCGATGAAGCCATCGAAAACAAAATTTTTGCTGTCATGATTCGTCCGGATTATGTGAAACAGGTCCGGGAATATCTTGCTGATAAAAAAACAGAGGTAAAAGTGGGAACCGTTATTGGCTTTCATGAAGGAACGTATTCCACCGAAGAAAAACTTTCTGAAGCACGAAAAGCCATTCAGGACGGTGCAGATGAACTGGATTTTGTGCTGAATTATACTGAATTTCAGAAAGGAAATCTGGAACTGGTGAAAAATGAAGTCATCGAAGCGACCCAACTTTGCCTGAATCACGGTAAGATCGCCAAATGGATTATTGAAATCGCGGCTTTAAATGATGAGCAGATTGCTGAGATTACCAAAAACATTTCCAGTTGGATCACAGAAAATTTCCCAGGAAAAGAAAATATGGTTTTTGTGAAATCCTCCACAGGTTTTTATAAAACCCAAGGCGGAAAACCTAACGGAGCCACTTTTGAAGCCATCAGGATTATGCTGGATCATGCAGGGAAACTTCCCGTGAAAGCTGCCGGCGGTGTCCGTACTCCGGAAGATGCCGAAAAAATGATTTCCATGGGCGTACAGCGCATCGGAACTTCCTCAGCGAAAGCACTGATCAGTAATAAAGAAGCGGAAGGTAATTATTAATTCCCCGAGTCTATTCCTTATAAAATACACGAAACCACAGTCGGAAGCTGTGGTTTTTATCTTTCCGAGAATTCGTTTTCCTGATAAAAAGCGGCGGTTTCTGCAATCAAACCTTCCATTTCGATGAGCGTGAAGACTTCCAGAAAACGTCTTTTGAAATCTTTGAAATGAGGGATTCCTCTAAAATAATTGCTGTAATGCTGTCGCATTTCCAGAAGCCCGGTTTTTTCGCCTTTCCATTCTGCACTCCATTCTGCATGTTGGCGAACCGCTTCCAGCCTTTCTGAAATAGTGGGTTTTCTGAGCAGGGTTCCGGTTTCAAAAAAATGTTTTATTTCATTGAAAATCCAGGGATATCCAATCGCAGCACGGCCAATCATCATGCCGTCGCAGGCATATTTACCTTTATATTCCAGTGCTTTTTCCGGAGAATCAATGTCGCCGTTGCCGAAAATGGGAATCTCAATATTGGGATTTTGTTTTATCCTCGAAATATGTTCCCAGTCGGCGTGGCCTTTATACATTTGGGCTCTTGTTCTGGCATGAATAGTCAGCGCTTTTATTCCGGTTTCCTGAAGTCTTTCGGCTACTTCGTCAATATTGATGCTGGCATTGTCCCAGCCCAGCCTGGTTTTGACGGTAACGGGAAGATGTGTAGAACGCACCACGGCTTTGGTAAGGCGAACCATTAAATCAATATCTTTTAAAACACCAGCGCCAGCACCTTTGCAGACTACTTTTTTTACGGGACAGCCAAAATTGATGTCCACCAAATCGGGCTCAACAGTTTCCACAATTTTTGCAGACAACGCCATTGCTTCCTCATCGCCACCGAAAATCTGAATACCAACAGGTCTTTCATAATCGAAAATATCCAGCTTTTTACGGGATTTAATGGCGTCCCGGATCAATCCTTCCGAAGAAATAAATTCGGAATACATAAGATCTGCACCGTGCATTTTGCACAGCCGGCGAAAGGGCGGATCGCTCACGTCCTCCATCGGAGCAAGCAATAATGGAAATTCGGGAAGGGAAATATTGCCGATTTTTAACATTCCGCAAAGATAAGGTTTATGAAATATTTTATCTCAAAAAATAAATGTTGCAAAACTGTAAAGTCTTTTTATATTTGTTTCAAGAACAATAATTTTAAAACATGAAGAGAATCTACACATTTTTGCTGGCGGGATTAAGTACGCTCGGATTTACGCAATCTCAGGATTTGGCCAAATTAGCCAATGGAAAACTGAAAAATTTCACTGCTGTTTATGATCAGAAACAATCCGTTTATGGTTATGTGGGTATTTACGATTATGGTAAAACGGCTGATGACAAGGTGAGGTTTGAGTACGTTTTCCTGGACAAAAATTTGAATCCGGTAGCCAACAAAGAATTTACAGGAGAACGCCAGGTGGATGGTTATACGCCCTATCTGGATTTCAGAAACAAAATTATTCTGACCCCCACGATGGGTACTTTTGGTTTAGCCGCGGTCATGCATTCTTCCAGAATAACTTATCCAAGAACAAAAGAAATCGACATTCAAAAAAACTCCATTACCGATAAAGATTATTTCGAGTATGATGAAGGCGTTTTTAAATTAACAGATTATTCCAAAACCGCAAAAGCAGAAAGAGCAGAAGACAGAAGCGAGAGAAAATCAAAAGGGTATAATTACCGTTCCGGAGTTTATGAGATTAAAGAAGGAGGCTTTCTGGTAGTAGAGTATAAAGATTATGGAAACTATTCCAACGGTAATAACCTGATCAGATTTGACGAAAACAAAAAGGAAGTCTGGAGGTTTTCCTATAATACCAACGGCGATAAAAAGGTGAAAGAGTACTTTTCGCTTCTCGACAAAGATGAAAATAAAATCTTTGGAATTTTACAAAATGTCAATAATAAAGTCAATACTTTTCAGCTTTTGGTTCTGGATATGAAAACCGGAAAAGTACTTCACCAATCTAAAATCACGGGACTGAATGATACCACCCTGGACAATATCACACGCTTCCAGACGTATAGTTATGGCACCATTGATAATTCTAAAAGCTTTGACGATAAAATTGTTCTGGTCGGAAGAAATCTTACAGACAAAAGCAGGTATGCAGGATTTGCAAGATTAATGGTAGATAAAAACACCTACAAGGTTGATGCGAAAACCATTACCTATGAAAGTTTGAAAAGTTTTATTCCTAAATTAAGCGATGATGGCGGAGTGGAAAAGGGATATTTCCTGGATCCGCGCGATATCTTTATTTTAAAAAACGGTTCCGTTGGGGTATTGCTGGAGAAATATAAACCAGCCGGACAGTATTCCAGCCAGAAAACAACCGATATGGTCTATATTTTCACCGATCACAATTTCAAACCGGGCGTGAAAATTTTCGATAAAGAGAAAACGAGATTTTCTACCACTGATTATTTGTTTTCACAGTACATTAATGATGGAAATGATGTGGTTTTCTTTTTCAGAGACTATGTAAAGGATAACGAAACGAGAAAGAAACAATGGAATTTGTTTATCAATTCTGTGGTAAATAATCAGTTTAAGCAGGAAACTATTCAGATTTCTTCCAAAGGAGATTATTTTATGCTGCCGTATGTAGCCAAAGATGGGTATATTCTTTTTCAGGAAAGCAACGAAAAAGATAAATACAACCAGGTCCGGCTCGAACGACTGAATTTCTAAATAAAACGCAACCGTCTTTGAATAGGCGGTTGCTTTTTTCTCCGGGGAGGTACTGGATAGCTCAAAATTTCGTTAGTGCAAAACCACATTTTTCATAAGACGAAACAAAAGTTTCATAAGGACGAAACAAAAATTTCATGCTGACGAAACAAAAGTTCCATTAGTATGAAACAAATTATCGTTGAATTTAACTGAAACCATTAACCCTTCCTATAATAATCGGCGATTTTCTGCAAATCAGTAAGGCTTAAATTCCACATAAAACTGAGAAATTGTTGGTAACTCTCGCTTTGATTTTTAGGATCTATGGTGTCTAAATAACGGTTAAGTCTGTAGGTTTTCCGTGCTTCAACCATCTTATCAAAATATTTCCCCAGCCATTGTGAATGGTAGGTTGTATCTCTCTTGTCCTGCAGAAACTGCATGGCTACATACACGCCTTCGCCATAATTTTCGTTGTGAAACAGGTTAGGGTGAATTTCATTTATTGCAATGGATCTGAGATGTAAAAATCCTTCAGAAGGTTCTTCTGCTTTTGTATTTTCACCTTTTAACTCATGAAATTTTGTTTGTAAGAAATTCAAACGATCCACAATTTCAGGATGGCTCGATAAGGAGTCTTTGTCCAGTTTGGTTTTAAACTGATGATAATTATACGCAGAAAAATCTTCCATTTTCATCCATTTGTCCTGAAACGGAGCCTGTGGCAAATCAAACAGTTCTCTGTACGTTTCCTTCTGAACTACGGTGGGTGAAATGGTATCGAACTCTTCCAGATTTCGCAGTGCTTTGGTATATTCTCTTACTTTTTTGTTGTGGTTTCTGTAAATGATATAACCTAAAGAATCTGCCTGAATTTCATTTTTTCTTCTTTCGGTGCTGGTGGTATAAGCCAGGTCACGAAATAACTGGAATGCTTTTTCGCTTTTTCCGGTTTTGGATTTTTTGATGGCTGAAATTTTTTCTTTAGAATTTTTAGTCGCGATTAATCCTTTCGCCTGCCATTCAATCGAATGATGAAGTAAATTATGGGCAATTTCATGTCCCAAAATAGCCATCAACTGGTCTTCATTTTCCATCCACATAAACAGGCCCATGTTCACTACTAAAATCCCGTCGCCTGTCATAAAAGCATTCGGAACGTTATCTTTTGCAATTAAAATTTTTAAATTGGATGGAATATTGGAATTGTAAACCCGGAGTTTTGCTACGAGGCCTTCGATATAGGCGTTGAAAATCGATTTTGTATAGTAATTCCGATCCTGAACTTCTTTTTTGAAAGCTGTTTGAAATACAGAATAACTTTTCACCAGATCCTTGGCGATATCGCTGGGATATTTAGATTTAATGTACTGCTCGTAATTTTTATTGATCAATTGATAATCTGCAAGAAATGCTTTGCGCTGAGCGTGATCTGCTGTGTCAAACTTTTGGCTGAACGCAAAAAAAGAAGTGAATAACGTTAAGATAAAGAGTAATTTTTTGTTCATCTGGTGCATTTAAAACTTAAATCTAAGATAAAGCTTTTTTAGACAGATCAAGTTGGTTTTTTTCAGAAACTTGCTTTCACCTGCATGCTTCCGATATGAATCGTTCTTTCGCCGGAATTACGGCCTTCATAATTCACGTTCAGCATAATGAAACTGTTCAAAGCTTGTTGAATAAATAAACTCCAGACCTGATTTTTACCCGGTTTCAGTCCGTCCAGCATCTGGTTTCCGACCAGTGAAAAATTATTTCCGGTAAAATCATTATTGATGAAGGAAAAATTACCACGGACAGAAGTTTTCTTATAATCCCACTGCAGCGCCCCGGTGATATCGAAGGTTTTCAGCATTTCTTCGCCGTCGGTTCTTTTCTTTTGGCGGAAAGCAGAAGAGAGTTCTGCCTGTATGGTTTCCGAGAATTTATACGTGGCTTTGGGTTTGGTTTCAATATTATTGAGAATGAAATCTCGGGTTTTGAATATTTGTGATGAATTCTGAATGTGATGAACGGAGTTTTCCCAATCTACCCGAAAATCAGTGTTGAACCAATACCCGATATTCAGAAAATGCGATTCCTGGTCGCGTTCTTCGTTGCTCGCATTGGCATTAATAATATTATTGTTGGCAATAAAACGGTAATTTCCGTTCCAGCCGGATTTCTCGGTCGGATTAAACTGTGCGGAAGCCAGAAGGTTCTGGTTTTTTAGAATCTGATTGCTGTTTTTTTCAAAAGGATTCCACACGACGACTTTGTCTTCTTTGAAATAAGAATTTTGAGAATTGAGTGAGAAATTGAAATTCCAGCGTTTCAGGAAGCTGTTTTCGGAATTTAAAATAATGGATGGATTCACAAAAAGCGCAATCTGAAGTTTATTTTTATTGGAAGGAATGTAGCGCACCGAGTTGGTGTACACGCGGATGTACTGTGCGAGATCGGCATATTCTGCAATTTCAAATTCGTCCAGCTGCTGAATGCCGTCGCCGTTATAATCGGTCCACTTGTAAATTCCCTGGCCGTCCGCCACTTTTACATATTGAAATTCGCGCTGCGCTTCCTGGCCGTTTCCTAATTCATAAAAGGCCTGCAAACGCATTCCGTTGCGGAAAAGCTGCTGATTGTAAAGAATATTTCCGACCACAAAATCATTATTCAGATTGGATGCCAACAAATCATCCTGATAATAAAACTTCCGGTAATGAATCAGCGCATTCAGCGTGGTTTGTTCCGTTTTAATGAGCTGGCTTTCTGCTACGATTCCCAGAATGTGGTTCATGTTTTCCATGCGGTTGTTTCGGATAGAATCATTATCACGGAAATAAACTCTCGTCAAGAGATGGGTTCTGGCAGAATCACCGATTTTTTTCTGAACAAAAAGTTCTTTCCAGCTGAAACTCGTGGTATCAAAAAGCTGGGTTTCATTGAACTTTTTCTCGTTATGTTCCATGCTTCCGCCGATGGCCCAGCTTCCTTTTTTTCCGGTGTATTCTGAAATCAGATTCGCCCGCACAAACTGGGTATTCTGAAAATCTGCTTTGGTATCGAGATAAGAAAACTTTCCCTGAGTGTTGAATTTGTTTTTCTGCCATCCGAAATCCAGATCGTTTTTTATGCCTTTGTACGCATCTCTTTCATCCAGATAATTCAACCGGTAATTCAGAAAAGAACGGTTTTGCCATTGGTTTAAAAAACTGAAAATAATTCTGTTCTGAGTGCGGTGATTAAACTCATTGGGCAAATTAAAATCTCTGGAAAACTCTACATCGTTAATTCTGTCCAGAATATGAAACTGCGAACTGATGTGTTGGTATTCGAAAGCGGGCGTTCCTTTCCAGCTGTTCTTGGTGAAAGTTTTATGTCCGAAAATGCGCCCTGCATATCCAAAGTTCTGATGCGTGTCCCGTGACGAAAAAAGATTGACATCATAATTGCTGAAGGAGAAATCCGTTCCTAACACGCCGTCTTTCAGCAAATATTCTGCATTATAAGAAAAAACATGCGATTTCTGTGGCGAAGGCAATTTGCGCACTGCGCGGTATTCGCCCAAATTCGGTCCTGCATATTGGAAAACCCGGCCATTATTGGTGGTTTGTTTCAGTGTATAATCGCCGCGGCTGGTTCCGAAATATGTGAACGCAACCTGATATAAAGTTTGCGATGCATCCGTAGAGAATTCATAATAATTTCCGGCAGGATGATCCACCAAACGGTACAGAATTTTGTTGACATCATATTCAGAAACCACTCCGGAAGGAGCATACATGAGTTCCGGATCATTTCCTGCCTTTGCCAGAATCTGCTGGTCGGCTTCACTTAAATTCAAAGCGAGAGGCGCATTTTTATTGTCCTGTTCCACAAACCATTTCAGCCCTGTTCTGAACCGTTCCCGTTCATGCTGGATTCCTCCGGTGAAAAGATATCGGGAGAAATTCCGGTTGGTGTAATTGTAAGAAATGGTAATGAAATTCTGCTGCAGAATGGGGCGAAAGCTGGTAAACGTCACTTCGCCCGTATTGTAGTTGATGATATAATCCAGATTTTCCCCACGTTTCATCAGAATACCGTCAATGAAAACCTGTTCTGAACCCGAAATAACGGTGATGAAAAGTTCGCCGTTTTTCCCTGTCAAACGATACGGCCCCTGATTTCCTTCCATTCCCTGAAAGCGGATTCTGTGAAATTCACTTCGCGCAATACCGGCAGAAACCTCGACGGAAGTTTTATTTTTTTCGCCGAAATGCGTCTGAAACTCAAGTCCCATACTTCTCCGCTGATAGCGGCCAAAATAGGTTTTGTCATCATAAAGTTCCAGATGGCCGGCTCGGAGAATTGATTTTTCTTTGATGTTCAGCTGAAGATAAATCCGGTCAAATTCTTCCAACGTTTGGGTGTAACCGTCTGCCTGAATGGGCAAATTGTGATCGGAAATCGAAGCCAGAACAGAAACATCTTTTGAAAGTTTCCCCGAAATCTGCAGATCCATCGAACTCTGAACAGACGATCCCTGATTGTTTCCGAAAGTCATTCCACGAATTATGGAACCTTTCGCGTTCAGGTCGCCTAAAAATCGCTGGCGGTCATTTTTCATCAGCACTTCTTCATCAATAACGATGCGGTTTCTGGTTTTTACAAAGTCCAGCGTGTCTTTTGCAAAAACATCTTTTTCCAACCAGGCGGCGAATACGGAATCTTTTTTGGCAGAATCTTTCGGAAGGTTGGGGTTTTTCCAAGTGAAGATTTGAGCATTCGCTAACGTAATGCCCAAGACAAATAGCAGGAAAAAAAACAATTTTACTCTCAAATCTATCCAAAAAGTGACCGTAAAAGTAACGAAAATATCAGTGAAAAAGTACAGAAGCAAAAAGCTTCGAAAAACGTTATTACCGGTCAGACCTTGCTTTTTTATATGAAATAAATCAGGCTTTTTTTTTATTAAATGTGTAATATGCAGTACATGATAAATGGGATGTATTTAAGTTTCAATTAATATTATGTTCTGATTATAAATAGATTAAGTTGGCGCCGTGCATACCGTCTGAATTTTGAAGACAGTCATATTTTTAACAATTATTTAATAACGGCTTTTGGCATCTGTGGCTTTATTTTTGTACTTTTGCATCAAGAAATTAATATTAAAACTTAATAAAATGAAAAAGATTTTTACAATTTTAGGAATTGTTTCTGCAACTTGTTTAGTTTTTGCACAAACAAACTTAGTACCCAATCCTGGATTTGAAAGTTGGGACTCTTCGGTTTCACCTGAAAAACCAACTGGTTGGTCATTTATTTCTCCGACTGGCGTAACAAAAGAAACAGTTTTGGTGCACTCTGGAGTCGCTGCAGCGAAAATGGTAGCCCCTGCAACTGGGAACTCAAGTCTTAATGTTGATATTCCAGTCTCTGCAAATACTCAATACACGTTAGGCTATTGGGTTTTAGACAATGATCCTAATGCAAGAGCAAGACATTGGGTACAAGCTAGGACATCAACATCAAATATTACATGGGCAAGCGATTTCCAACCTTCTACTTATACAAGTGACAATCCAGCTTGGGTATTTGTTACAGCTACAGCAACCACGCCTGCAAATACCGAACTTTTAAGATTTGATTTTAGAACTTATGGATTTGGCGCAGGTGCTGGAACAGTATACTTTGATGATGTGGCTTTAGTACAGGGTTCTGTATTATCTGTAATGGATGTAAAAACTTTCGACAAAGAAGTAGTAATGAATACTTTGGTAAACGATGGAATTACTTTTAGATTGCCAATGCGTTCTACTGTAAACATTTATACAATGGAAGGAAGACTGGTAAGTTCTGACAGAGTTTCTGACGGACAGACTTTGGAAGCTTCTCATTTGAAAAGCGGATATTATATCGTAATCGTAGATAACGGTACTGCGAAAATCAGCAGAAAAATCCTTAAAAAATAAAACCCTCATCGGTTTCTACGAAGCTGCCCCGAAACGGGCAGCTTTTTTTATGGAATAAACTTTTTTGTTATTTAATACCATCCTCTTCTGAAGGTATTTACCACTGCACCCAAATTCATTACGAGGGTAAAACGAATGCGGCTGGCATAATCTTTAAAGGAAGGTTCAAAACCGAGCGTGGAATATACAGGTAAATAAATCTCAAGAAAATCAGGGATGATGCGAACCTTCACGCCGCTGTCCCAAATGAATTTTGGATCGCTTCCTTTGTTTTTATACATTCCGGCATCGGCATACACATGAAACATTTTCCAAACATGAGAGTCCACATTCAGAGAGCCGATCCATTGATTGGCTGTGGTATCGATCAAAGATTTGAAACCGCCGTCCGCCAAAACAAACTGCTGCGAAAGAATTCCCGAGGTTGCACTTTGTCCCAGCAATCCGTAGGAAAAGGAATAATTGGAAACTTTAGAAATTCCGAAATCAAAAATATCATTTCGGGTGTTGTTACTTAGAAAATACCCTCCAAAAAGGCGGAATGAAATTTTCTTGTGTGGTGCAAATTCATAGCGATAGAAGGCTTCGGCAGAAACTTTCTGAAAATCTTCCATCATTTGAAAAGCGGTTCCGAAAGATTTTTCATGAATAAGGCTATTGTCCACATAGCGGTAATTCAAATTCCAGAGATTGTATTTTTGGTACTCATTTTCCAGAATCATTTGGGGAGTAAGATCTCGGAAATAATAATTGTAGGAAAAGCTGATGCCTCTGTCAATAGCACTTCGCGGTTCTTTCGCAAAATTAAACATCGTAAATGCAGAATATTGCTGATACGCCAGATGATAATCATAATGAAAATAGGAACCATTCACACCCAGAATAATGTTTCTGAAAAAACTCTCAGGCGGCAAAAAAGTATAAGAAGTTCCGGCTGATCCTGTCAGTTTCCCGGTTCCGGAACTGTAATACGGCGTAACAGAATACGCCAGTTTGCTTCTGAAAAGCGATTCATTGCGGAAGTTCAGACCAAAAAGAACATTGTCATAAGCATTGAATTTCAATCGTGGTTCCAGATAAATCTCATTGTATTCCGGATTCGGAATATCTTTCAGAATTTTTAGCCTGATCTTTTTAGTATTGGAAAAAAATCCTTTGGTATAAAGATAATTGTCCCTGAATTTACTTTCCGGGAAAAAATGTCCGCTGTTGATCACGAGTTTATGCGCATCCGATTCGGGAACTTCATAATATTCTTCGGATGGAGCAGGCGGCGTTTCAAACCAGTGCGTATTGGTTTGCCCGTCTTTAGAAATCGTTTCCAGCTTGAAAGGTACAGGATCTGCAGTGTCTTTCTTTACTTTCACCAGCAGTTTTCCGTCGTGTCTCATGAAGTTTTTTATTTTAAAATTAACCCTGTGTTTTTTCTCAATTAAGTTAGCCAGAAAAGCAGAGGAATTATTGGAAGAATAAGCCAATTGTTTTAAAAAGTCGTCTGTATCAATCGGTCGATTGCTGTTTTCTGAAAAGTATTGCCGCAGAAAATCATGGAATTTTTCGGTTCCCATTTTCTCCGCCACAAAATTGAACAGGCTTCCGGTTTCAAATTTACTGATCACCGTTTCATTAAAATTACTAAGGTCCGAAAACTCCTCGCCAATCTTCTGATCCAGATTTTCAGTCATCATATACCGATAGGCAATGCCATACCGTTCGATGAGTTTCAGCCGCGACGCATGAAATATTTTCAAAGGTTGAATGCCAAATATAGAAGCTTCGGGCAACATCCCGAGAAGTTTGTGTTCAGGATAATGCGTTTTCAGATAATCGAGTTCCAGATAGGTTTTAATGCCATTTTTCAACCAGTGATCTTCTTCTTTGTAAGTGATCAGGTTTTCATTGATGATGCTTTGCGAAATCACACTGAAATAATCCAGATCAATATTTTCTGAAGGCGTAAAAAGGGGAAAACGGAATTTCCAGAGCACGATGTCATCATTCCCGAAAAAGTCTTCTTTCTTTCGAAATTTCTCTGAAATGAAAATGTTTTCGGGCAGAATACCGGTGTTTTTCTGAATAAAAGCCAGCTGTCTGGGTAGATAGAATTCCAGTTTTTCTTTTTCTTCCTGAGTTAAAGGATACCCAAAATGAACTTCTGTTTTTTTTCCATCAATTCCGATATTTATCTTTGGATAATTCCGCGAGGAAATTAATATTTCAGGGTCGTTTTTCAGAAATCCTCGGAAGTAATATGGAGCAATTTCTTGCAGATTGCTTTTCGCATAATGGTTCGCAGGAACATCGAGATTTACCGTCCAGAAAATGCTGTGACTGGAAGTTTCTTCCATATCGCGAAAATGCTTTTCCTCACGATGCAGGTTTTGGAAACTGTCGGGAGTTAAAAAGAAATATTTCAGAAGCACTTGATCTTCTGCAACGCCGTATCCTGTAAACGAAGCGGAAGGAAGCTTCAACTCGTACTGAAGTTCAATTTTCTTGCGTTCTCCCGGCAATAGCGGTTCAGAAAGAGAAAAATAGAGGTTTTCGGAATTTAGCTTTTTTGGTTCCTCGCTTGTTTTTCCGTCGATGCTGATCATCAGGGAATTGAGGGTTCCCAATTCTTCTGGTTTTGCGAAATGAAACTCGCGGTTTCGGTCTTCAATTTCTCTTTCATAAAGCGCCGTTCCCCGATTTTGATATGCTGCCACCCAATTCAGCAACCGGATGTCTTGCATGGGCGTTTCGCTTTTGTTGACAAAATTAATTTCCTGGCGAACCTGGATGGTTTTGAGATCTTCGGAAACGGTGGCCTTAATATAAATGCTGTCACGCTGCGCCGAAACCAACGCAAAATTCCCTAAAATCCATAATGCAACGAATATTTCCCTCAAGATCTTTAAAAAAATCAAATATAAATTATTACGCTAAATAATAACCTTAAAAAGTTGGAAAATGTGGATAAGAAGTAGCTATTTCTTCAAACAGGCACATCATGTGCAATTACCCTTTCTCATCAAAATCAAGCCATCGAATAGAACGAATGTGACTATTATAATTTATTTGAATTATGTCGAATGATACAGTTATTTTTTTGATGGGTGCAATAATCAAAACATCACAATTTTTACATGAAAAGCTTTGGTATATTAGTTATTTTTCAAAACAAATCTCCTTTTGTTTTATAATTTGGTTTTAAGCTAGAATGCTTTTTATTTTTTCGGTCTCTTTTTTGCAAAGACCAACTGCGATAACTATGGATTATCAATACATTTCTCCCTGCAATCGTTAACCAATAAAGTTAAATTTAAAAAATATGAAAACATTACTCACTTTGGCAATCGCAGCTATGATCACCAGTTGCGCGCCGACATCCACAACGGTTCATCAACCTGCTAATACCATTCAAAAAACATGGGAGCTTGTCTCTTTGGAAGGGCAAGAGGTAACCACAAGTACACCGATTTATCTGAATTTTGCGGATAATAAACTTAGTGGAAATACAGGCTGTAATACCGTAAATGGGAATTTTACGATCATGAACACTACGCAAATTAAATTTAGTCAATTGGCGAGTACACGAATGATGTGTGATCGGTACGATATGAAAATTGAAAACGAGATGTTGGAAGTTTTAAAAACGGCTGACAATTTCACGATAAATGATGGTAAACTCATGCTCAATGTGGGCAGAAGAGCACCTTTGGCCGTATTCGTGGAAATGAGCAAAAATCCCGTTATTAACAAATCCTGGAAACTAAAAGAAATGAATGGAAATAAAGTTGTAATGGTGCTCAATCAGGATAAGGAACAGGGATTTATGTTAAGAAGTAACGGGAAAATTACCGGCTCCGATGGGTGTAATACCTTTTTCGGTTCGTACAAATTATCTGATGGGAATAAAATTTCTATTAATGAGAACTTAGGAACTACTATGAAAGCTTGTCCAGATATGAAACTGAATGAAAAAGAGTTTTTCAATGTGTTGAAAAATGCCGAAAAGTACGACCTAAAAGGAAATACTTTGATGTTGAAAAATTCCAACGGCCAGTTGCTTGCCATTTTCGATGCCATGTAGATTTACTGGACGCAAATCATAAAAAAGTCGTCTCGATATACGTTCGTGACGACTTTTTGTTATGGATGGAAATTTTTCAAAGCACTTTCGGTGAAAAACCCATGGAAACTTAAGTAAAACAACTTCCAGTGCGTGTAAATGAACCAAAAAAAGACAAACAGCAACGGTTTAGATTATTGTATGGAGACAAATTATCTTTCAGTAAGTTCAAAATCGCCTTTGATTCTTACCTGATCGCTGATAATGGCTTCAGGGAAATTGGGGCCCACTCCGAAATCGGATCTTTTGATGGTAGCCAAAACCTGATATCCGTGCGTGTCTTTTTTATTCATCTGATTGACCACAGATCCTCTATACACCAAAACTACAGAAACCGGTTTTGTAATTCCGTGCATGGTAAGGTTTCCGTTCACATTGTAATAGTTTTTCTGCTTTCCTTTGGTGATGGAAGTAGAAGTAAAGGTCATCGTAGGATATTTTGCCACGTCGAAGAAATCAGCACTTCTCAAGTGGTTGTCACGCGCTTCGATATGGGTGTTGATAGAATTTACATCCACTTCAAAATTTAGTTTGGAGTTCAGAAAATTCTTTTCATCAGCCTGAATGTTCAGATTTGCTTTGTCAAAATTTCCGACAATGTCGTTAATGGTAAGGTGAATTACCGAAAACTGAATACGGGAGTGCGCAGGATCGCTCACTAAAACTTTCTGAGCAAAAATGCTCACTGAGAACAGCATGATAAATGCTAACGATAATACTTTTTTCATAATGATTTTTTTAGATTAAATTTTATAGTGCAAAAATAGGCATTGCCTTTTCTTTTGGCATTGATGTAAGATAATAAATTCAATTGCAGTTGCCGTCTGCATCACAGCTGTCGCCTTCAATGATTTGTAAACCATTGTCGCCGGCCGAAAATTCTTTCCAGGATTTCTCCAGAACTTCAAGAAAAACAGGAGGTTGTTGTGCTCCGGAAATGGCATATTTATCATTAAATACAAAGAAGGGGACAGAATTGATTCCCAGATTTCCGGCGGTGTTCATATCCTGTTTTACTTTATAAGCCAGATCATCAGATTTCAGGGCATTTTGTACTTCTTCTTCTGTTAAACCTACTTTTTTTCCTATTTCAATCAGCGTTGCTTCATCATCAATATTTTTAGCTTCGATGAACTGAGCACTGAAGAGGGCTTCCTCCATTTCATTGGCCAAATTCTTTTCTTTTGCCAATTGAATCAGCAAATGTCCTTTGAAAGAATTAGCGATTTTTTGCTGCTCAAAATTGAATTCTATTCCGGCCTCTTTTCCGGCGTTGTAGGCGTGTTGGTGCATCAGCTTTGCCTGGTTTTCAGAAATGCCTTTTATTTCGGAGAAAAACTCGAAAGGATCGCGCTCAGGTTGGGTTTTCAGTTGTGGATCCAGCTGAAAACTGTGCCAAACCAGTTCTACTTTATCAGCGTGTGGAAACTGCTCCATTGCTTTTTCCAGTTTTTTCTTGCCAACATAACAGAAAGGGCATCGGATGTCGCTCCAAATATCTATTTTCATATTCTATATTTTTAAGATTGAAGACAAATATAACTGAAATAAAAGCTTTTGCTGTTGATGTAGGATAAGAAATACGTTTCACCCGGAACTGAAAGGCAGCTCCGGATGGAAAGCATTTTAATTTCTCTCAGGAATATGGGCGAGAATTTCTTTTAAAAATCCCCAGAATTTCTGTACCGATGGAATGTTGGCTTTTTCGTCCGGAGAATGCGCACCACGGATGGTAGGTCCAAAACTCACCATTTCCATTTTTGGATAATGAGCACCGATAATTCCGCATTCCAATCCGGCGTGACAGGCCACAACGTGTGGTTTTGCTCCGAATCGGGTTTCATAGATTTTCTCCATCACTTTCACAATCTCAGATCCGGGTTTTGGTTTCCAGCCCGGATAAGAGCCATTACACTCCACTTCCATTCCTGCCAGTTCAAAAACCGAACGCAGTTGCTCTGCTACCGCCGTTTTTCCGGATTCTACTGATGAACGGGAAAGATTCATGATCTTCAACTGGCCGTCTTTAAGTTCTACTCTGGCTACGTTGTTGGACGTTTCTACCAGATCTTCCACATCCGGGCTCATACGGTACACCCCATTATGAACAGCTTTCAGTGCAAGGATGATTTTTTTGGAATCTTGTTCAGAAACAGCTGCTTCTTTAACGTCTGATTTTTCAGCGGTAATTTCAAGATCTTTTTCCGTTGCTGCAAATTCATCCTTTATTTCCTGTGCTAAAACAGTTGCTTTTTTCAGGAATTCCTCAGCATTATTTACGGTAAACAAAGCGGTGGCTTCCCGTGGAATTGCGTTTCTCAATCCTCCGCCGTCTATGGATATCAATTGTATATTTTGATCTGTTCCCTGATACAGCAGCCTGCCTAAAATGATATTGGCATTCCCGAAATTTTTATGAATGTCCATTCCGGAATGTCCGCCCTGTAATCCTTTGATCGTAATGCGAACGGGTTGTCCTTCTGGTTGTTGGGTGGAATATTTCTGTGAAGCCGTAACGTCAACACCTCCAGCACAACCGATGTCGATTTCATCATCTTCTTCGGTATCGAGATTCAGCAGGATTTCGCCCTGAAGCTGGCCCGGTTTCAGTCCGATAGCACCGGTCATTCCTGTTTCTTCATCAATGGTAAAAAGAGCTTCCAGCGCAGGATGAGGAATGTCTGAGCTTTCCAGTAAAGCCATGATTGCCGCTACTCCAAGTCCGTTGTCGGCTCCTAAAGTGGTTCCTTTTGCTTTCACCCAGTCATCCTGAATTTCCATTTCAATTCCCTGTGTTTCAAAATCGAAATCAACATCATTATTCTTTTGATGCACCATATCCAGATGCGATTGCAGAACAACGGGTTTTCTGTTTTCCATTCCGGGAGTAGCCGGCTTTCTGATGATCACGTTTCCTACTTCATCTACGATCGTTTCCAAAGACAGTTGGTTTCCGAAATCTTTCATGAAAGCAATCACTTTTTCTTCTTTTTTGGAAGGCCTGGGAACAGCATTCAGCGCTGCGAAGTTTTTCCAGATAACTTGGGGTTCGAGCTGGGTAATATTCATTCTATTTTTTTTCAAATTTAAGAATAAAAAAACGCTTCCGAAATTCCGGAAGCGATAATTTTTAAAGCGTGTTTGGCTTAACAGCCACATTCGCCGAAAACTGATGAGGTAAATTCCCGGCCGGTCTTCTTTTCTTTCACCGTCATCACGCCTTCGAACTGCATCGTTTCATCTCCTTCGTCTGTTTTTCTTCCGGACATGCTGATGCTGTAGTCTTCATTTTCAATATTTTTATTAAAATTGGAAGGGTCAAAATCGCCTTCTTCCATTGGTATTTTAATGAGTTTTCCATCCACTTTTATATAGGCACTGTTGCCATAATCATCTACATAAAGGAAGTTTTCTTTTTCAAAATCTGTTTTATTTTCTGCAAAATAGCAGGAGCAACCTTCTACTTCCTGAGGAAATCCGAAGGTTTGCAATGATAATTCCGGAACGATAATACTGTCTTCAACAACAGGGTTTTCAATGGAAAGGCTGTCCGTAAAATCAGTTTCAGTGACGTTCTCTTTTTTTGTGCAGCCGGTGATGGCAAAGAAGACGATAACGAAACCAAGGGTTTTAAATAATTTCATGAGATAAGATAGGATTAAAACACCTCAAAGATATAAAAATCACCCGATGAATGCAGGCTTTCTGTTTAAAATAATGTTACTTTTGATAAAAGCAATATATTTGTGCTATGGAGTATCCAAGTAAAGTTTTGGGAAAGGCGGTGGAAGAAATTTCCGGGCTTCCTGGAATCGGAAGGAAATCAGCACTGCGGCTGGCTTTGCACCTGCTGAAACAACCGGAAAGTCAGGGAATCGCCTTGGCCGACGCTCTGCATCAGCTGGTTACTAAAATCAAATATTGTATAGAATGCCATAATTTTTCGGATGTAGAAGTGTGCGAAATTTGTTCAAGCCACAGAAGAGATTCGGCATTGTTGTGTATTGTGGAAGATGTTCGGGACGTGATGGCCATCGAAAATACCGGTAAATTTATTGGAAAATATCTGGTGCTGGGTGGTAAAATTTCTCCCATGGAAGGAGTAGGGCCTGCCCATTTGAATATTGCTTCTATTGAGAAAAAATTGCAGTCGGGAACGGTGAAGGAACTTATTTTTGCTTTAAGTGCCACTATGGAAGGAGACACAACAGCTTATTATATTTATAAAAAGTTCAAAGGGTTCAACGTGAATTTTTCGTCCATTGCTCGCGGAATCGCCATCGGAGATGAACTGGAATACGCTGATGAAATCTCGTTGGGAAGGTCAATCATGCACAGAACACCTTACAGTGAGGGATGAAAACTGCAATCCGTGAGAATATGGAACTTGTTTCAGTAATCATTCCGATGTACAATGCCGGGAAAACCATCATCAGAACCCTGGATTCGGTGAAGAACCAGAAGTACACCGGGAATTTTGAAATCATTATTGTGGATGACGGATCCACGGATCAAAGTGCGGAACTTGTAAAAACGTACATTCTGGAGAACGGAAATTTAGATATCAGGCTGATACAGCAAAGGAATTCAGGGGTTTCCACAGCGAGAAATGTCGCAATGAAGGAAGCGCACGGGAATTTTATTGCGCTTTTGGATGCAGACGATGAATGGCTTCCAGAAAAAACGGAACGGCAAATGAAATATTTATCTGATCCCGAATTAAAAATTGATTTTCTGGTGTCTTTATGGAATAATGAACGGCTGACTTTTCCTTATTTTATAGAAAGAAAAACAGGCCTCGTGAAGATAAGTTTAAAACAACTGTTGCTGAAAATTACCGGACAGACCTCAACGGCCATTTTTAGAAAAGAAGTTCTCCAAAAAACCGGTTTTTTTGATGAAAAACAGAAATATTCCGAAGATGCGAATTTCTGGATGCGGGTTACGGAACATTATAACATGATGCTGGTGCCCGAACGTTTGGTATTGGCAGGAGGAGGGAAAAAATCCTTTGGTGTTTCCGGTTTGTCCGCGAACCTGAAAGAAATGGAAAAAGGAATTCAGAAAAATATCAGGGAAATGTACCACTCAGGCCGGATTTCATTCGTAGAATACCTTTTTTATTATACGGTTTCGAAGTTAAAATATGCAATAAGACCTTTCAGATAAATGTTTACGAAATTCTTTTGGACCATCAGAGCATTATTGTACAGCCCTTTTTTCGGAAAAATGGGAATGCCTTCCTATCTGGGAAAACCTCTTTTTTTAATGGGTATAAAGCGGGTTTTCATCGGAAAAAAAGTCAGGATTTTCCCACACCTCAGAATGGAAACACATCAGGAAGGATCCATTCATATTGAAGATGATGTCATCATTTCTCAGAATGTGCACATCACTTCCGCCGGAAATCTGAGCATCGGAAAAAGCTCACTGATTCTTGCCAACGTATTTATTACCAATATAGACCACGATTATCAAACCATTGGCCAGCATGTGGTGAAACAAAAATACCATGTAAAAGATACGGCCATCGGTGAAAACTGTTACATCGGAATGGGAGCAGCCATCATGGCTGGTACTGTTCTGGGCAAACAATGTGTTGTAGGGGCCAACGCAGTAGTGCGTGGAACATTTCCGGATTTCTGCGTCATCGTAGGTGCGCCGGCAAGAATTGTTAAAAAGTATAATCCGGACACCCAAAAATGGGAAAAATGGAAAGAATGAATTTTAAAAATATTCTCATTACAGGCGGTGCCGGTTTCATCGGAAGTCATCTCGCGCTGGCTTTGGTGAAGCAGGGTTGCACGGTTACTGTGCTGGATCATCTCTCGCCGCAAATTCACGGCGAAAATCCCGAACAGGATTCCTTTCTGTACCAAAGCATTATTCCTCATGTTACATTTATAAAAGGAGATGTTACCCAACGAAACAGCTGGAATAAAGCGCTGCGTGATCAGGAAGTAGTCGTTCATCTTGCTGCGGAAACGGGAACAGGACAATCGATGTACAGGATTCACAGGTATGCTGAAGTGAATGTTTCCGGTACAGCACATCTTCTCGATGCGCTCGTGAATGATGATCACAGCGTTAAAAAAGTAATTGTAGCTTCATCCCGTGCGATTTATGGTGAAGGAAAATATCTTCATCCGGTTTTGGGCAATGTTTATCCATCGCAGCGGAATCCTGAAGAAATGAAGAAAGGAAATTTTGAGGTCGTTCTGGAAGATTTTGAGCCGCTGAAAGTATTGCCGACAGATGAATCTTCCCGCATTCATCCGGTTTCCGTGTACGGAATGACCAAGCAATATCAGGAAGAAATGCTGCTTTCTGTGACCAAAGTTCTGGGAATTCCGGCCGTTGCTTTGCGCTTTCAGAATGTGTACGGCGAGGGGCAGTCACTCATTAATCCCTATACAGGTATTTTGTCGGTTTTTTCTAATCAGATTCTCTCCGGAAAACCGGTGCGCGTATTTGAAGACGGAAAAGAATCCCGCGATTTTATTCATATTGATGATGCGGTTCGGTCTTTTATTTTGGCCATGGAAAATAATATTTTGAAAAATGAAGCGGTGAATATCGGTACGGGAATTCCGGTAACGGTGCTTGAAGTGGCGCAACAATTAATTAAAAATTACCGTTCTGCGGTTCCGGTTCAGGTGACAGGCCAGTTCAGAATCGGAGACATCCGCCACAATTTTGCTGACACCACCAAAGCAGAACTGCAACTGGGATTTAAAGCTAAAATATCTTTTGAAGAAGGGCTGAAAAGATTTTGTACCTGGGTGCAGAATCAGGAGATTAAGGATAATCAGTTCGAACGTTCTCTGGCAGAAATGACAACCAGAAAAATGCTTT
The DNA here is from genome assembly GCF_003336205.1 of Chryseobacterium lacus. Taxonomy (GTDB): domain Bacteria; phylum Bacteroidota; class Bacteroidia; order Flavobacteriales; family Weeksellaceae; genus Chryseobacterium_A; species Chryseobacterium_A lacus. The sequence continues at coordinate 76,036 of NZ_QPIE01000001.1, read as the reverse complement.
TCTGATCAGAATGGATTTTAAAGGAAAAAAAATACTGCTGATCTCCGTCCGTTTTTTCGGGTATGAAAAAGCCATTGTCGAACGGTTGCAGGAACGCGGTGCTACCGTCGATTTTTTCGATGACCGTCCTTCCAACTCTGTTTTGCAAAAGGGAATCATCCGGGTGTTTCGTAGCTTTTTGGTTTTTCAGATTCAAAAATACTATCGTTCTGTTCTCAAAAAAATGAAACATAAAAAGTATGATTATTTTTTATTGATTAAAGGCGAAGCGATTCCGTTGTCCTTCATTAAAAAAATAAAAAGGGAAAATCCCGGCATGAAAATGATCGCTTATACCTATGATTCTCTTCATGAACATCCCAGGTTTGCAGATTTTATTCCGTATTTTGATAAAAGTATAACGTTCGACAGAACAGATGCTTTGAGTAATAACATGGGTTTCAGGCCGCTTTTTTTCCTTGATCAATACAGGAAATCGCATTCTCATTCTCAGCCGGAAGTTGATGTTACTTTTATTGGAAGTGCGCACACAGACCGGTACTTTATTGGCGAAAAAGTAAGAAAAGCGTGTGATAAAGCCGGGCTTACTTCTTTTTTTTACTATTATGCTCCTGGGAAAACAGCGCTAATTCTGAAAAGAATCTTCGATAGAAACTTTAAGGATTTTGATCTTCGGAAAGCCAGTTTTAATAAGCTTTCCCATTCCGAAATTTCCCGATATTACCAGCAGACAAAAGCGGTTCTCGACATTAATAAATCTTTTCAGAACGGGCTTACCATGAGGACTTTTGAAGTGTTGGCATCAGGCAAGAAACTGATTACTTTCAATGAGGATATTAAAAATTATCCGTTCTATCATCCGCAAAATATTCTTATTACAAACCGGGAGCAACCCGAGATTCCGCAAAGCTTTTTAGCCTCAAAAACGGTCAGTATTTCGGAGGAAACCCTGCAAATGATGTCGCTTGATTCCTGGTTGAACGGTGTTTTTTTTGAGGATCAGAGGAACTATTGGTTTTCACAAAAAAATACGGATCAGAATTCCTGAACCGTACTTTATTTTTTTAAATTCTTGATTTCTTATTGTCCTGCAGGAACCTGTTGTGGAGCAGGAGCAGGTTGTGTGGCCGGAGCACTCTGTACAGGAGCTTCGGTAGCAGCCGGAGCCTGAGGAGCCATCTTCATTTTTGGTTTTGCAGTAAGCACCACGCTTAAAATGGAAAGCACAACAATCGTGATTCCGATCGTCCAGGTTGCTTTTTCCATAAAGTCATTGGTTCTCTGAACGCCGAACTGTGCTGATGATGCACCTCCGAAAGTAGAGGAAAGACCGCCGCCTTTAGGATTCTGTGCCATGATAATGATGATCAGAAGAACACTAGCAATCATGATCAGAACCATGAATAAAGTAAATATTGTACCCATTGTTATTGTAGAATAATAGTGGGCAAATTTAACTTTTTTTTGTCAAATTGCCAAACGGTTATCTTAAAAACATCTCTCTAAATAAAAACAGCAGCGTAATGCTGCTGTTCATAAGGGATATTGTTGATGAAATTATTTAAAATCTGTATCTTTCGCCTGATTGGCTTTGATGTCTTTTACAATAAATTCAACATCCATTCCGCCCATATTCTGGGTGAATTTGTATGGAACTTTTACACCGGCTACATCTCTGTAATCTGCATAAGTAGTAGGGATGGTTTGTCCGCCAGCAGATTTTACTTCTCCTGTTTTCAGTCCGGTTTTTACGCTGTAATAATAAGTAACATCTTTTCCTTTTACTACATAGGAATCTTCACCGTTATATTGCTCAATTCCGGCAACTTTATAGTCGGCAGATTTTGAAAAACCAAGTTCGGGGAACAGTTCGCTGTCTTTTGCCATTTCTGTTTTCTGTTCAGCAGGAAGAGGCATTTTTTGTCCCTGTGCTTCCATATAACCGTCTTTGCCGTCAAAAACAATTTTCTGCATTGTATTTCCCATCATTTTAATATCCATCATCATTTTTCCGCCTTTGCCCTGAATCAGGTGCAGATCCAGATCCATTCCCTGAACTTTCGCCGAAGCAGTTGTGCTGAGTGAATTGATTTTCTGAACATTGGCAAGTCCTCCGATAGCAGTGATGTATTTGTCAGCAATAGAAGTGGTGGTAATACCGGCGTCTACTTTCTGTGCTACAGGTTTGGTGGTTGGATTGGCTTTATCATCAAAATACTTCACAGGATACCCTAATTTTTCAAGAGGTTCTGCGATTTCGGATGCTTTTCCTGCAATGAAAATGCGGCTCTGATTCGGATAAATCGTCGCTTTTACAGCGTTAGAAATATCAGCAGCAGTTACCTTGTCAATAGATTTCAGATAATTGGTGTAAAAATCTGAAGGCAGATTCTGCGTTTTTTGATTTACAGCGAAACGGGCAATAGTTTCCGGCCTTTCCAATGAACGGATAAAATCTCCTTTGAGTTTTGCTTTGGCATTCGACAGTTCTTCTGGTTTCACAGTGGTGATTCCGTTCAGTTCCGTCATGAATTCTTTCACTGCTTTATCGGTTACCTCATTTCTTACACTTGATTGTGCAGAAAAAGTAGGGCCGTATTTATAAGTGGAAAGGGATGAATATGCTCCGTAAGTGAAGGCGTTTTTTTCTCTCAGATTCATGAAAAGCCTTGCTTCTCCACCACCTCCAAGGATGTAGTTGGCCATGGTAGCAGCAAAGTATTTCGGGTCATTCATCTTCAAATCATGAATATTTCCTACACTGATAACAGACTGTACAGCATTCGGAACGTCTACAATATTAATTTCGGTGGTAGCAACGTTAGCTGCAGGCTCCAGTGCAGGATAAGTGGTGTTGGATTTTTTCCAGTTGTTGAAGTTCTTTTCAACCAGCTTTTTTACTTCATCAAACTTTACATCGCCTACAATAACAAGATGTGCATTGTTGGGAATGTAATGTTTTTGATAGGTATTCTGAACATCAGCAAGCGTAATGGCTTTGATGCTTTCTTCCGTTTCAAATTCACCTCTGGAGGTATTTTTCCCATAAATAAGTGCATTGGAAACCCGCGATGCGATAGCGTCTGCACTTTTTTCATCGGCTTTCAGTCCTTCGATCATCCGGTCTTTGGTTTTTTCAACCTCTTCTGCGGAAAATTTTGGATAGGTAATTGCCTCAGCCATCATTCCCAGAATTTCCGGGAAATATTTGGACAGGGAGTTGGAGAATGCACCACCGGAAGAGAAGCTGAGGTTAGCTCCCAGATAATCTACTCTTTTATTGAAATCATCTTTGCTCATCTTGGTGGTTCCGTTACCCAGTTGGTCTGCCATCACCTGGCTTACTCCAACTATTTTTCCTTCATAGTAAGGCGGGCGGTCCATACTCAGGGTAACATTGACACGCGGTAATTTATTGTTCTCCACCACCATTACGGTAAGGCCGTTCTTCAGCGTGAAGGTTTTCGGTGTTGTGATATTAATGGTAGGAGTGGGTCCCGCAACCGGCATTTTATTGATGTCGATCTTCTGGGCGTTCAATGCACCTGAGATCAGAAATACGGCTGCTATATATTTAAAATTATTTTTCATGTGATAATTACTTTTTTTCAGGTACATAGTTAATAATGACTCTTTGGTTGCTGTTCAGATACTTTTTAGCCGCATCCATAATATCCTGTCTTGTTACAGAACGGTAGATATCAATTTCTTTGTTAATCAGGTTCGTGTCTCCCATCAACATATAATTGGTAGCCAATGAACTTGCGATACCCTGAATGCTGGAGTTGGAATTTACAAACTGATTTTCAAACTGATTTTGAAGTTTTTGGTAATCTTCCTCGGAAATAAGTGTAGTCTGAAGCTTTTTGATTTCTTCATCAATTACTTTTTGAAGTTCTGCTTTCGGGGTGGTTCCCATCGGTAAAGCAAAAAATGCGAAGATTCCGGCATCTTCAAAACCGATACTGTTGGCAGAAACCTGAAGGGCTTTTTTCTGCTCATCCACCAGTTTTTTATACAATACGGAAGATTTACCACCGCTCAGATAGGCTGAAACCATATCCAGAACTTTGGAATCTCTGTGTTTGTTAGACGGTGTTCTGTACGAATAAATATAAGCCGGAATCTGAATGTTAGGATCGGTTACCGTCACTTCTTTTTCCTGCGTAATAGGCGGATCCATCGGGAAATTCTTCGGAGTTACCGTTCCTTTCGGAATAGAACCGTAATATTCTGAAATCCATTTCTTGGTTTGCTCAGGCTGAATGTCGCCGGCAACTACCAGAACAGCGTTGTTCGGAACATAATATTTCTTGTAAAATGCCTGAAACTCCTCCAGCTTGGCAGCATTCAGGTCATCAATAGAGCCGATAACCGACCAGTGATAAGGATGCTTCACAAACATATTCGACAAAATAGAATTGAAAAGATTCCCATAAGGCTGGTTATCCATTCTCATTCTTTTTTCTTCTTTCACTACTTCTCTCTGGGTATCTACCCCAATCTGATTTACCACACCACTGCGCAGTCTTTCAGCTTCCATCCACAATCCTAATTGCTCGTTATTGGAAGGGAAAGTTTCGTAATAATACGTTCTGTCGTTGCTGGTATTGGCATTATTGGTGCCACCGTTGGAAGATACAATTTTGAACCATTCGCCGCGCTTGATGTTTTTGGTGCCTTCAAAAAGAAGGTGTTCAAAAAAATGGGCAAATCCGGATCTTCCCGGTTCTTCGTCTTTCGAGCCTACGTGATACATTACCCCGGTAGTCACTACAGGAGCGGTATTGTCCTGATGAAGAATGACATGAAGCCCGTTCGGTAATTTGTACTCTTCAAATTTGATTTGCTGTGCATTCAGAAAGATGCTTACAAAAGCAACTGCAGCAGCAGATAGGAGTCTTTTTTTCATGAAAATTAAATTATTTAAATATTGGTAGTTAAATTGATTAAAAAGTTACAGAATTGTATTGATTTTTTTTATCATTTTTTATGAGGTTAATGTACAACTATTTTCCGATCCAGGATCAACTGTGCAATAGCGAGCATGTCGTCCCCAATCAGTCGGTCATCTTCCAGTTTATCCACTTTACTGCGAATGATGGCATAGTTCTCTTCTACAATTTTTGAGCATTTGGCTGGCCTTCTGAATTCCAAGCCCTGCGCAGCAAACATCAGTTCCACGCTGAAGATATTCACCAGATTATCCAGAACCTGATTGAATTTTCTTCCGGAAATACTGCCCATAGACACGTGGTCTTCCTGTCCCAAACTGGTCGGAATACTGTCTGCAGATGCAGGGAAACAGAGGGTTTTATTTTCTGTTACCAAGGCTGCGGAAGTATATTGGGGAATCATAAATCCGGAATTCAGCCCGGAGCTTTCTGTTAAAAGTCTGGGCAATCCAAATTTTCCTTCCAACAACAGGTAGCTTCTTCTGTCTGAAATGTTTCCTAATTCTGCGGCGGCCAGCGTGGCATAATCTAATGGCAGCGCCATCAGTTGTCCGTGGAAGTTTCCTCCGGAAATACTTTCCTCTTCACTCAAAATAATCGGATTATCAGTGACGGAATTGAGTTCGGTTTCCGCCAGGGCTCTTAAATGGGTGAAAGCATTTCTGCTGGCTCCGTGCACCTGCGGAACGCAGCGGAAGGAATAAGGATCCTGAACGCGGTCGCAGAATTCGTGAGATTTTAAATTCTCGGAGTTTTTCAGAAACTTCAGCATTCGTGAAGCAGATTTGCGGCTGCCTTCGAAAGGCCGTATCTCATGAAGTTCTTTCCTGAACGGGCTTGACGAACCACGATAGGCTTCCAGTGACATCGCCGCAGCCAGATCGGCAAGATCCAGCAGGTATTCCATTTTTTCAAGTCCCTGTATTGCATGTGCTAAAATGAACTGAGTTCCGTTGATGAGTCCGAGCCCTTCTTTCGGGCCCAATTGTAAAGGAAGCAAACCATGTTCCTGCAGAACCGAAGCGGTATCATGAGGCTGATCGTTTTTCCAGACTTTCCCAAGGCCGACCAACGGAAGTACCATATGTGCAAGAGGAGCAAGATCGCCGGAAGCGCCTACCGAACCCTGTTCAGGAATCACGGGAATAACGTCTTTCTGTAGCATCAGTTGCATTCTTTCAATAACTTCCAGAGAAACGCCGGAATACCCTTTGGACAGCGCATGGATTTTTGCGATCATCATGATCTTCGACAGTTCTTTGTTTATCGGTTTTCCTACGCCTACTGCATGAGAAATAATGAGATTGTGCTGAAGTTGCGCCGTTTCTTCTTCAGATATTTTCACATCACAAAGCGGCCCGAATCCCGTATTAATACCATACACCGTTCGGTCCGAGGCAACAATCTTCCGGACATTTTCCTGCGATCTCAGGATTTGTTCGCGTGCCTGTGAATCAATTTTTGCGATCTCAGGGTTTTTGGCAATCTTCAGAACATCGTGGAAAGTAAAGGTGTTGACACCGTATATCATCATATAAAAATTTGCTCTAAAATTACACAATTTCTCAGAATTCTATTTTCCGTATTTTTGCTTTGTGAACAGCGATTTAGAATTACAGTTGAAAACCCTTCCTTCAGATCCCGGAGTGTACCGTTATTACGATAAAAACGGACAGTTGCTGTATGTGGGCAAGGCGAAAAATATAAAGAAAAGAGTACTTTCTTATTTCAATAAAAATCTTTCAGGATACCGCACCCGAATAATGGTGGGGAAAATTCACCGGCTGGAAACCACCATCGTCCCCAGTGAATACGATGCGCTGCTTCTGGAAAATAATCTCATCAAAGAACATCAGCCGTTTTACAATGTGATGATGAAGGATGACAAAACCTATCCTTGGATTTGTATTAAAAATGAAGATTTTCCCAGAATTTTTCTTACTCGGACGCTCATTAAAGACGGATCTGAATATTACGGGCCGTATGCGAAAGTAAGGCCTGCAAAAGTGCTGCTGGACACCATAAAGCATCTTTATAAATTGCGAACCTGTAACCTGAATCTTGCGCCACAGAAGATTGCCGAAGGAAAATACAGAGTGTGTCTCGAGTATCATATTAAAAACTGTGCAGGGCCTTGCGAACAGCTGGAAAGCAAAGAGGAATATGATAAGAAAATTGAAGCCATCCGCGGAATCATCAAAGGAGATTTCCGGCTGGCAAGAAATTACCTCACCGAAGAAATGACCAGATATGCTTCGCTTTTGGAGTTTGAAAATGCTCAGATGGTGAAAGAACGGATTGATCTTTTAGAAGAATATCAGGCCAAACATACCGTGGTAAATCCGAATATTGACGATGTAGATGTTTTTGGAATGACCAGCGATGAAACTGCTGCGTATGTTAACTTCTTTAAAATCAGAAACGGAAATATCATCCAGAGTTATACGACGGAAATAAAGAAAGTGTTGGAAGAAACCGATGAAGACATCCTGGAAGAAGCCATCATCGAAATTCGTCAGAAATTCAGTTCTCATTCCAAAGAAATTCTGATTCCTTTTCCTATTTCAGTCGAAATTCCCGCAGTGAAGCTCCTGGTGCCCAAAGTGGGCGATAAAAAACGCATCGTAGAACTTTCCGAAAGAAATGCCAAAGAATACCGCATTGAAAAGCTGAAACAGGTGCAGATTGTGGATCCGGAACGCCACACCAACCGCATTATGGCGGAAATGCAAAAGCTGTTGCGCATGCCTGAAGAACCACGCCACATTGAAGGTTTTGACAATTCCAATATTCAGGGAACCAATCCGGTGTCTGCCTGTGTAGTGTTCAGAGACGGAAAACCCAGCAAAAGCGATTACCGCATTTTTCATCCCAAAACCGTAGAAGGAGCCAATGATTTTGCCACGATGGAAGAAGTGATTTACAGAAGATACCGCAGAATGCTGGATGAAGGGGAAGCTTTGCCACAACTCATTTTGATTGATGGCGGAAAAGGCCAGCTTTCGTCGGCAGTGAAAAGTTTGAAATTACTTGGAATTTATGGAAAAGTAACGGTGATCGGAATTGCAAAAAGACTGGAAGAAATTTATTTTCCTGAAGATCCCATCCCGCTGTATCTGGATAAAAAATCGGAAACGCTTAAAATCCTTCAGCGGGTGCGCGACGAGGCACACCGTTTCGGAGTACGGCATCACCGGACACGCAGAAAAAATGCGACCATCCAGACGGAACTGGAAGAAATTCCGGGAGTAGGGGAAAAATCAATAGAATTGCTTTTCAAAAGATTGAAATCTGTAAAGAGAATAAAAGAAGCACCTTTCGAAACGCTGGCAGAAATTCTGGGAACACGAAAAGGCAAAATAGTTTGGGAGTACTTTAATCATTAAAAGTAGGAAAAGAACTCAACCGTTCCACATCAAACTTAAAACCGCTGGAGAAATTCATCTGGAAATTAGAATTTAACCTGTATTTCAGTTTTTTTGAAATTTCCGTCAGCATATTATAATAATCGACATTGGAAATATCATCAAAAACAATATGTTCATTATTAATTTTGATGCCGTTTTCGTCAAATCTCAGAAAATCAATACCATACTTTTGGTGCAGGTTTTCCAGAAATTTTAAATCTTCGAGGGACAGGATATTTTCAGACATTTTCTTTCTTTTTTTTATGTATTCAAAGTTAGCTGAAAACACAACTTTAAATTTGTAATTTATAAACCATAATGTTATATAATTTTCATTCCCTTGTTTTATAAACCGTAATTTTGTACAAAATAATGCAAGTATGAGCACAGCAGGCCTCACCATCACTTCCCGCGAACCGGTATCTCTGGATGATGTTTTGATTTCAGATTCTAACAGAAAACAATTGCTGCAGTTGATTCGCGAGAACCGTCATCTGTCTGAGCTCAGAAAATACAATCTCCAGGTCAGCAATAAAATTTTGCTGCACGGAAGTTCCGGTTGTGGAAAAACCTATACGGCAAAAGCCATCGCCACAGCGTTGAAGAAAAAGCTGATCATTGTTAGCCTCAGCACTTTGGTGAATTCAAGAATCGGAGAAACCGCTAAAAACCTGAATGCCATTTTTGATAAGGCAAAATGGGACAAAGCGGTGCTGTTTCTGGATGAATTTGACCATATTGGAGTGGCCCGGGATTTTGATGAAAAAGATGTTGGAGAAATGCGAAGGCTGGTGAATACGCTCATTCAGCTCATTGATTATCTTCCGGAAGAGGTGATCATGGTTGCAGCCACCAATCATCTGGATTTTATAGATTCCGCTTTGCTTCGCCGTTTCCAGCTGAGGTTGGAATATACCATGCCCGATCAGAAAAGTCTTGATGTGTATTATGATCAACTGCTTTCTGCTTTTCCGCAACGTTTCAGAAATATGATTAGGAAATATGAAATCTCATACGCAGAAGCGAAAGATGAGGTGCAAACTGCGGTGAAAAGAAGTATTATTGAAGAATTGGAACAGCGTGAAGCAGAGGGGATTTAGCGCACATAAAACTTGTTTTTCAATGTGTTCATTTTAATTGTTGTACCTTTGCACCAGAATGGCGGGCTGAAACCGAACAATCTGCAAGTTTAGAATTTCCTTTTTTTTCTTTCACCTTAGTAGTTTTGGCAGTCATTTCACGAGGAGAGCACCCTCTCCACTTTTATTCATCCAAAAATTTAATCTACTTTAAAATATGGCAGATTCTTTCTCAAAAAAAGAAAATTTCAAGAAAAAACTTCAGAAACAAAAAGAAAAAGCGCTGAAAAGAGAAGAGCGCAAACAAAACAACAACAAAGGAAAAAGCCTGGAAGACATGCTGGTGTATGTGGACGCTAACGGGCAGATCACCGAAGTTCGGCCTGATGATCAGGAAAAGCCGGAGATTAACCCTGAGGATATTCAGCTCGGAGCAGCTCCCATTGAAGCGGAAGAGTTGGTAAAAACAGGAATTGTTACTTTCCTGAGTGACAAAGGCTACGGTTTCATTACTGAGAACAGCAGCAAAGACAATATTTTCTTCCATGAAAACAATTGTGCGCATCCCGTAAAAAAAGGAAACAAAGTTTCTTTCGAAAAAGAAAAATCACCGAAAGGTTTTTCTGCAGTCAATATACAGGTGGTAAAATAACACCGATTTCCAATATTTCTCTTTGGCTCTTCTTTCTCATCAGGAGAGATGAGCCAAAAACATGGGAGGCATCCTGCCTCTTGAATTCCCACCACCGGCCGCATCCCGTTTAATAGGTTAATCGTTTCATCGGTTAATGGTTTAGCTGATGAGAATTTGCAAATTTGCTCTTTTTGTTTTTTTTTTCTGCTGTGAAACTCCTTCAACAGGAATAAAATTCTTTACCTCCATACTTCACCCGTACATACCCCGTAGTTACCCCGTATATACCCCGTAGTTACCTTATGGTTGACCGTAGGGCAGAAATTTACAGCCTGTAACTGATCTTCTCACCTTCATTTTTGAACGGAATCGGCAATCCACTGTTTCTGATATTGTCCTTGCATCGCCATTGGGTTGCTATGCGTTGTCTGTGTTGCTGCTGAATCTAGTTAGGATTTCTTTTTAATCTCTGCCATCGCATAAAAAATTGATTGTTCAGCATTACAAACCTACGCAGCAAAATTAACAAATATAAGCACATATAACGGATTGACCTCTCTGGCTGGTGCCCGAGGAAGTCTTGCTTTTACAATTTAAGGTCCAGCTTCACAATATTTCTAAACCGCCGGTGTGGCGAAAAGTTTCGGTGCCCGCTAATTTTTCATTCGATAAATTTCACAGCGTGATTCAGGAGGCTTTCGGCTGGTACGATGCTCATCTGTATCAGTTTTCTCCGAAAGGATTTAATTCCTCACCTCAAATCGGTATTCCCGATGACTCTGGGTGGGACGATGAGGAAATCATCAACAGCAAAAAAATTAAACTCTCCGCGATCTTTACTGAGAAAGGCTAGAAATTCACTTACATTTATGATTTTGGAGATTACTGGCAGCATAACATTACCTTAGAGGATATAAAGGAAGGTACAGCGAAGAAAGCTGAGCTGCTGGATGGCAAAGGTGCCTGTCCGCCGGAGGACTGTGGCGGTGCAGGAGGCTACGAGTGGATGTGCGAAGTGTTGAGCAATCCGGAAAATGAAGAATATGAAAGCATGCGGAATTGGCTCGGAAGACCGCAATTGCAGTGAAATCCGTGTAATAAAAGGAGGCGTGAAAGGCAGGAAAAATACGAAGGTGCTTAGGGCCATTATATCAAAACAAAACCCTGCAGTTGGTGCAGGGCTTAAACAGAGCTTTTGTTTTAATTTCTTAGGAATTTTCCAGAATATACGTGAACATCAACGGTGCACAGATGGTGGCATCGCTTTCTACAATGTATTTCGGAGTGTCAATATCCAGTTTTCCCCAGGTGATTTTCTCGTTCGGAACTGCTCCTGAATAGGAACCGTAAGACGTGGTGGAATCGGAAATCTGACAGAAATAAGACCAGAAAGGAACATCTTCCCACTCCAGATCCTGATACATCATCGGAACTACACAGATCGGGAAATCGCCGGCAATTCCACCACCAATCTGGAAGAAACCAACGCCTTTTCCACCGGAATTCGCGCGGTACCATTCGGTCAGATAAATCATATATTCTATGCCCGATTTTACGGTATGAACATTCAGTTTTCCTTTAATGACATTCGAAGTGAAAATATTTCCGGTAGTAGAATCTTCCCAACCCGGACAAACGATCGGCAGGTTCTTTTCCGCCGCCGCAACAATCCAGGAATCCTTAGGGTCTATTTCATAATACTGTTCCAGAACACCGGAATTAACCACCTGATATAAAAACTCGTGCGGGAAATATCTTTCGCCTTTTTCTTCCGCTGCATGCCAAACATCTTCCAGGTGTTTCTGTAAACGGCGAAACGCTTCTTCTTCAGGAATACACGTATCCGTAACTCTGTTGAAATGCTGATCCAGCAATTCTCTTTCCTGCTCCGGAGTCAGATCCCGGTAATTGGGAACCCTTTTATAATGAGAATGCGCTACGAGATTCATCACATCTTCCTCAAGATTGGCTCCTGTGCAGGAAATAATCTGAACTTTGTCTTGGCGAATCATCTCTGCCAGAATTTTTCCCAACTCGGCGGTAGACATGGCCCCGGCCAGCGTAATCATCATTTTTCCGCCATCTTTCAGGTGCGCCACATAGCCTTTAGAAGCATCTACTAAAGCCGCGGCATTAAAATGCAGATAGTATTTTTCCAGAAATTCTGTTATCGGTTTGTTCATTTTTTAATATTTTGAGCAAAGATACTAAAATCGGAAAGTTCCTGCCAGCGACAGAGAAACCCGACCCAGCCCTTCATATTGTCCTTCCGGAAGTTCCATCGTGTTACCATTCAGTTTCATTTCCTTCAAGGTTCCGGCTGTATATCCGAACTGTGGCCCTACAAAAATATTCGGATGTATCGCATATTGATATGCAATAGAAGCAGCCAACCCTAAATTGCTGCCTTCTATCACAACATTACCCGTGGTGCTTTTATAACTAATCATTCCTAAAGCCAAATCGTAATATAATTTGTGCTTTGTTTCACTATTAAAATTGGAATAAATAAATGATGGACCAATAAAAGTAATCTGATCCTTCGTATCCATCATAACTACGGCATAAGTACCATCCGGCATATTAACGGTATAATTCATTTGGGCTGAAGAGGAAAATAAGTTAAATTTCAATCCCAACCCTATAGAAGTATTAAGGTTGTAATACGCTGCGACATCAAAATTAAAACCCTGACTGAGTTTATTGAGATAGTCTTTCTCGGCTTGCGATAATCCGGAAGGTTTTTCAGCTACTCTCCACGCATAACCGCCGGAAGGAATTATAGAAAATTTTTTTTGCGCACTCAGAATCATCGGCACACCGATCATCAAACTTAAGATTAATTTTTTCATGTAATTTTTTCGCAAATTTAAACTTAATTTCTATATGAAAGGTCTCGCAAAACTGTCAATTGAGTAGGTATTTGTGTTTTATTGGTAGAAATCATCTTTCTCTATCCTTGTGTTTAATTGGAGTCGCAATAACTATAAATTCTTTGAACGAAACACATTCTATTTCAGTACCGGAATTTTCTGTTTTCTTTCTTTTCGGAATGTTGCTTCTTCTGCTTTATTCTTTTTTCAATCTGAGATTTTGAAGGTTTTGTCGCTTTTCTCGGTTTGGGTTTTATCAATGATTTATTGACGATTTCCAATATTTTCTCGGTCGCGGCTTTTTTATTTTTCAGTTGAGTTCTGCTTTCAGAAACGGTCAGTTGCAGCGTGCCTTCCTGGTTGATTCTGTTTTTCAGTTTGCTTTGGATCAGCTTTTTTTCTTCTTCATTAAAAAACTGACTTTCCTCCACTTTCCACAGCACGGTGACGGAAGTTTCCACTTTGTTCACATTTTGCCCGCCCGCGCCTGAGGAACGGGAAGTTTTATAAGTGAGTTCTGTGGTGAAATTTTTCATCGTGTACATCGCAAGTTGAAAGATAGCAATTTTATCAGAATCAGGATTTGGTGAGAAGTTGAAGAAGCGTTCTCCGGTCCACTTTTCCGTTGGGCGTTCTTGGAATTTCGTCCAGGAAAAAAACTTCTTTCGGTTTATAAAACGCTTTTCGATACTGAATATTGAGAATTTCATTTTTCAGGTCCTCATTTCTTTCACCTTCAATGGCCAGCACGAGTTTCTGGCCAAAAGATTCATCGGGGATACCAAGAAAAACAACTTCATTATCAACATGTTTTTTCACCACAGTTTCCAGTTCTTCAGGGAAAATTTTTGCACCTCCGGAATTGATGATATTGTCTGCCCTGCCCAAAAACTTAAACTGTTTTTCATTTTTTAGTTCCACCAGATCATTGGTTGTTAAAACATCAGGATTCAGCATCGGAGCATGAATTTTCAGGCAATCGCGTTCATCTTTCGATATTTCAATGCCTTCAAACGTGGTAAAATATTCCTCTTCATTTGGGTAAATTTCTTTCAGCGCAATGTGAGAAAGCGTTTCGCTCATGCCATAGGTTTCAAAAATCCTTCTGTTGTCGTTTTTTTCATTTCCTATTCCTGAAAGTTTTTTCTTCAAGGTTTCGGAAACAGCGGCACCGCCAATAATCAGGTTTTTTATCAAATGAATTTTGCTCAGCGAATTTTCTACCTGTAGTGGTGTCAAGGCACAGAAATCTACTTTCTCCTCCAGATCTTTCAAAGGGTGAGTGTCAGGCGTTTTCACGATCAGTTTCAGTTTTCTTTCCAACGAACGAACGAGCATCATTTTTCCGGAAATATATTCTACGGGCAAACAAAGCAGTGCGGTATCACCTTCATTTAATCCTAAGAAATCACAGGTCATTTTCGCTGAATTCTGCATTTTCTCTTTTTCGATATCAAAAATTTTGGGTATTCCTGTAGAGCCGGAAGTCTGCACCGAAACCGTTGAAGCTTCAGAAAACCACTCTTTCAAAAAGAACAAAACCTTTTCTTCAAAGTCAGTTTTGGGTTGTAATTTATTAGTATTGAGATTTTTAAAGTCAATCGTCATTTCAGAAAGGATTTTTGAAACGCTAAAAGTAAATTTTTTCAGTCAAATCACTTGTAATTATAGAAAAATATATTAAATTTGCACCACTTAAATGGACAGACCCATGGTGTAGCGGTAACACTACTGATTTTGGTTCAGTCATCTGGGGTTCGAATCCCTGTGGGTCTACATATTTTAGGATAACGCTCTGATTTTCAGGGCGTTTTTGTTTTGGTTAGGAAACATTTAGGAAACGTCTTTTATTTTTAACATTTTGGGGACTCTTTACGTGTGTGAACAGACAGGGACAAAATAAAAAAAAACCGGGAACGGCTCCCAGTTAATTTTTATAACTTTTAAATAATTTCAGATACTCATCAGCATTAAAATTGTTTTCCGTTTCCTCTATTTTCTTACTTAGCCGGGCAAAACGTTTTGTCATCTTACCTTTGTAATAACGTTTGAAATATTTACTGTATAATTCGGTATAAATAGTAAAATCATTTGCGAAAATCCTATTCCACTCCCTCCATTTTTTGGCTTCTATTTGATTTTGATACATTAACCTCGGTAAGGCGGATCGGTGTCTGAAACGGCCGTTTATAAGGTGTACTTTCCTGCAAACCTTACCGGTGAACGGGCAAACGAAAAACCATATCAGGCCGATTCCCAAATTTGACGACCTTGTTATCAATGGAATATTATATTCTATCTGTTCCTTATCCTGGAATGTATATTTCACTGTCAAAACTCGGTCGGTTTCCTCTGTTACTACTTTGATATGATGCTAATTGTGTTTGCCAATAATCGTTCAACGGGCTTTCATCTCTGTCTTGCGGACAAGACAAAAGCTTAGTTGTTATTTTTTGCTGTGTTTCTCCAAGTTTCGTTCTTACAAGTTGTAGAAAAATAGTACTTTTGCAACTTCTATGAAGAAAGCAACTCAAATATCTTCTCAAGTTACTCCGCCTTAATGGTTGATTAATTGTTGTTTTCCCCCAATTCCTTTTATTGGTTTCTTTAGTGTACCCGAAATTTAGATGTTCGGTGCAAATTACATTTTATAAATTTTTACAATACAAATATCTTATGCAGAAAATTATCAATTTGTTTGATTTCAAACAAAAAGTAGATTACAAAACCGAAATTTTATCAGGTATTACCGTTGCTTTGGCTTTAGTTCCGGAAGCAGTTGCGTTTGCCTTAATTGCAGGACTTTCTCCGCTTGTGGGCCTTTATGCCGCTTTTATGATGGGCTTGGTTACGTCCATTTTAGGTGGTCGTCCCGGAATGATTTCGGGAGCAACGGGTGCAATAGCAGTAGTCATAGTTGTTTTAGCAAAAACGCACGGTGTGGAATACGTTTTTGCCACCGTTATTTTAGCAGGAATTATTCAAATGTTAGCAGGATTTTTAAAGTTAGGAAAACTCATACGGTTGGTTCCGCATCCAGTAATTTTTGGTTTTGTCAATGGTTTAGCCATCATTATTTTTATGTCGCAGTTAGACCAATTCAAAGATGCTTCGGGCAATTGGCTCACAGGTTCAAATATGTATATTCTTTTGGCTTTGGTGGGTTTAACAATGCTTATCATTTGGGGATTACCTAAAATTACAAAAGCTGTTCCCGCTTCGCTTACTGCTATTTTAGTGGTTTTTGGTTTGGTTTATTTTTTAAAATTGGATACCAAAACTGTTGGCGATATTGCTTCTATCAAAGGTGGTTTTCCGCCATTTCATATTCCTCAAATTCCTTTTAATTTAGAAACACTTCAAATTATTTTTCCGTATGCGGCTATTGTTGCAGGGGTTGGTTTGATTGAAAGTTTATTGACTTTGAATATTATTGATGAAATTACTGAAACAAGAGGACATAGCAATAGAGAAGCAGTGGCACAAGGAACGGCTAATATTTTATCGGGTTTCTTTTCAGGAATGGGCGGTTGTGCAATGCTTGGACAAAGTTTAATCAACGTTTCCAACGGAGCAAGAGCAAGACTTTCGGGAATTGTAGCATCTGTAATGTTGCTCGTTTTTGTAATGTTTGGAAGCGGTTTGATAGAAAAAGTTCCGATGGCTGCACTTACAGGACTTATGATTATGGTAGCGATTGGTACGTTTGAATGGGCAAGTCTTAGAACATTTACGAAGTTTCCAAAGTCGGATATATTGGTAATGGTTTTAGTAACATTGGTTACGGTTTTCTTGCACAATTTGGCTTTGGCAGTTTTAATTGGAGTCATCATTGCAGCGTTGGTTTTTGCGTGGGACAATGCAAAACGTATTAGAGCAAGAAAATTTGTAGATGATAATGGCGTGAAACATTATGAAATTTATGGACCACTTTTCTTTGGTTCAACCACTGCATTTACAGAAAAATTTGATGTACTGAACGACCCTGAAGAAGTCATTATTGATTTTAAAGAAAGTCGAGTAGTAGATATGTCGGCAATTGAAGCTTTGAATAAACTCACCGAACGATACCACAAACAAAACAAAAAAATACATTTAAAACATTTAAGTCCCGATTGTAGAAAATTAATTAAAAATGCAGAAAGCATTATTGATGTCAATGTAATTGAAGACCCAACGTACAACGTAATGTTAAATGATTAAATCATAATTAAGCGACTCTTCGAGGTCGCTTTTTTTGCAACACTTAAAATAAAGACCGGTTGCACTTTATTTGCTCGTACGCAGCCGGATATGTAATAAAGGAGAGGAAAAAATACGTATGACGAAGAAATTTGAAGTATCAATTTTAGTCCCTACTTCTAAAATCAGGGACTAAATCGGGAATTGTTTAAAAAATAATGCAAATATACAAGTAACTAAGCTGTGTTACATGAAAGATTATTAGTCACCATGGTTACTATGGTTTTGATTTTATTCAAAAATACAAAGTATTCTCAATAGAATTATTATTAAGAGCAAAAGCCAGACAAGACATTTAAAGTTTGCATTTCAATATTCAGCTGTTAAATTGTGTAGTGATTCGGGAATAAAGGGATTATTCCTCCATTTTATCCACAAATTCCATACATTGTGGATAATTATTTTGAAGATCAATTCCTTAATTAACAGGATTTTAACGCCTTGCTTGAAACGGTGGTGTAAGAAAGCTCAAATAAAATTGTATTTTTGAGCATTAAAACCGAAATAATGGCCAAAGTTATAGGAATTGCCAATCAGAAAGGCGGGGTGGGAAAGACCACCACGGCAGTGAATCTCGCTGCAGCATTGGGAGTTTTGGAGAAGAAGGTATTGATTATTGATGCAGATCCACAAGCGAATGCTACCTCAGGATTAGGAGTTGAAGAAGTAAAACATTCTACTTATAATCTGTTGGAACATAGTGTGGATGCAAGGAACTGTATCCAGAAAACCGCTTCGCCGAATTTGGATATTATTCCGTCTCATATTGATTTGGTGGCCGCAGAAATAGAACTGGTAGACCGGCAAAACAGGGAATACATGCTGAAGGAAGCCTTAAAATCCGTCCGTAACGATTATGATTTTATCATTATCGACTGTGCTCCGAGTTTAGGGCTCATAACGATCAATGCTCTGACGGCGGCAGATTCGGTCATTATTCCAATCCAATGCGAGTATTTTGCGCTGGAAGGTTTGGGAAAACTGCTGAACACCGTGAAAAATGTTCAGAATATTCATAACAAAGATCTCGATATTGAAGGATTGCTTCTCACCATGTACGACAGCAGGCTGAGGCTTTCCAATCAGGTGGTGGAAGAAGTGAACAGCCATTTTCCTGAAATGGTTTTCGAAACTATCATCAGCCGGAATGTCCGCCTGAGCGAAGCGCCGAGTTTTGGGGAGAGTATTCTGAATTACGATGCTGAAAGCAAAGGCGCAGTGCAGTATCTGCAGTTGGCCGAAGAAGTATTGCTGAAAAACGAAAGCCTCGTGAAAAACTGATCAGTTTACAATATTAAATCACCTCTTCTGTTGATATAAAAATGAAAGACAAAAAAAGAGCGATGGGCCGCGGCCTCGGAGCGATATTAAGTGCAGAATCCAAGGCCAGTATCAATACAGCGACCGATGAAGGTGCAGATAAATTCCTGGGAAATATAGTGGAAGTGGCACTGGACGATATTTATCCCAACGTTTCACAGCCCAGAACACATTTTGACGAAAAAGCACTGAACGATCTCGCACAGTCTATAAAAAATTTAGGCATTATTCAGCCGATAACCCTTCGCAAGGACGGCGCCAAATTTGAGATTATTTCCGGCGAAAGACGGTACAGAGCCTCCAAAATTGCAGGTTTAAAAACCGTGCCGGCGTATATTCGTTTGGTCAACGATCAGGAATTGCTGGAAATGGCTTTGGTAGAAAATATCCAGCGTGAAGATCTGGATGCCATTGAAGTGGCGCTCACCTATCAGAGACTCTTGGAAGAGATTGGAATGACGCAGGAAAACCTGAGCCAAAGGGTAGGAAAGGAAAGAAGTACCATTACCAATTCGATCAGGCTTTTAAGATTGAATCCCGATGTACAGAACGCCATCAGAAGCGGAGAAATTTCTGCCGGACATGGCCGTGCGATCATCAGTCTGGAGAATGAAGAATTGCAGGAAAAACTATTTCAGAGAGTTGTCAAAGAAGGATTGAATGTCCGGCAGGCAGAACAGGCGGCACAACAACTGAAAAATCCTGTGCAAAAGGCAGCAAAAAACAAAGCTGCTCTTCCTAATCATTTGAAAAAAGCCCAGAAATCCCTTTCTGATATTCTGGAAGTCGGGGTGGAAATAAAATCGACGGTGAAAGGAAATAAAGGAAAAATAGTTCTGGAATTTGGTAGCGAGGAGGAACTTGAAAATATTTTGTCCCATTTTAAAATATGAGGAATCTTTGTTTCATTCTGTTTCTTTGCTGTTCCCTGAGTGTTTTTTCGCAGGCAAACAGAAATGATACCATCCGGACAGAACAGCATTCAACAGACACTCTTTCTGCTGTAACACCAAAATCCCAGATGGAAATCGTAAGCGGAATTGAAATGGCGAACGCCAGTATGACGCCCATGAAATACAGTCCAACAAAGGCCGGTTTATATTCTGCTGTACTTCCTGGCCTCGGTCAGTATTACAATAAAAAATATTGGAAAATCCCTATTGTCTGGGGCGCTATCGGTACAGGCGTCGGTTTTATCATTTATAACGATAAGGTGTACCGAAAATACAGAAACGCTTTTGTGGCCGAACTCAATGGGATTCCCCACGAGTTTTCACATTATAATATTCAGAACCTGAAACAGGCATTGGGCCGCGAACAGGACCGATGGAAGAGAAACCGCGACTATGCCATTGCCATCACAGGCTTGCTTTACATTCTGAACATCGTGGATGCCGTAGTGGATGCGCATTTGTATGAAGGAAGAAACGATCCGGATCTGGCTTTCAAACCGGCAATCATTTTTGATGAATACGGAAGTCAGGCTGCCGTTCCCGGGCTGAGCCTGCATTACAGATTTTAAATTTTTGATATGAGAATAGCACTGGTAGGATATGGAAAAATGGGTAAAATAATTGATGAAATGGCCACAAAAAGAGGGCATGAGATTATTGCCCGGCTAAACGAAACACCCACTGCAGAAACCCTGAACCGGCCGGATGTTGTCATCGAATTCAGTCATCCTGAGGCGGCATTTAACAATATTAAAAACTGTCTTCAAAACCGGATTCCTGTCGTGTCGGGAACTACAGGTTGGCTAGCGCAAAAGAATGAAATTGAGGAAATTGCGCTTCAGAATAATACTGCTTTTCTTTACGGTTCTAATTTTAGTTTGGGCGTAAATCTTTTCTTTGCGCTGAATGAAAAGTTAGCCGCAATTATGAATAATTTTAAGGAATATACGGTTCAGTTGGAAGAAATTCATCATGTTCACAAAAAAGACGCACCCAGCGGAACGGCCATTTCTTTGGCGGAAGGAATAATCCAGAACCATGCTCAATATGACGCCTGGAAACTGGAAGAAACGCAAAACCATGATCTGGGGATATTTGCTATCCGACAAGACGAGGTTCCGGGAACACACAGCGTTTTTTACAGAAGTGAGGTGGATGAAATTGAGATCCGGCATGCAGCGTTCAGTAGAGATGGATTTGCATTGGGGGCCGTGATGGCCGCTGAATGGATACAGGGAAAACAGGGCAATTTCAGCATGAAAGATGTGTTGCATCTGTAACAAAAACGAACTTGCACAAACTAATAATAAGCTCCTAAAAAGCAAACTATGAATTACTTTATCATTTATACTGGCTATGTCCTCATCCTTTCTGTGTTAATGGGAATTTCCACCTGGAAACTGTTCAAAAAAATGGGATATCATCCGCTTTTTGCTTTCATTCCTTTTTACAATTATTATATTATCCAGAAGGAAACCCATCATCCGAAATGGTGGGTTGCGATGGCCTATCTCCCGATTGTAGGACCGATAATGATGTCTGTTTTTCATTTGTTTCTGATGAAGAAATTCGGGAAAGACAGTTTTGTCCAAAAGTTGCTTACTGTTATCCTGCCTTTCTTATATATGGCGTTCGTCAATTATTCTAAAGATACCGAGCTTGAAGAGAATAACTTTCAGTTGACAGGTGAAGTGGATTCAAAGAAGAAAGAATCTTTCCTGGGTTCCATCACGTTCGCAGTTGTTTTTGCCACGATTATTCATGTATTTATAACACAACCTTTCGGAATTCCTACCGGATCCATGGAACGGACGCTGCTGGTAGGTGATTTTCTTTTTGTTAATAAATTAAATTATGGTTTCAGAATGCCGATGCGTCCTGTGGCGATTCCTTTTCTTCAGGGAACCATCATGGATACAGGTGAAAAAGGAAACCCGAAAGATGACCCGAAATCCTATGTAGAAGCTGTAAAACTTCCTTATCTGAGATTGCCGGGTTGGGAGAAACCGGTTCGGAATGATATCGTTGTTTTCAATTATCCGGATGATTCCGTACATGTCGCCATTGACAGAAAAGATCCTTACGTAAAACGTCTGGTGGCACAGCCGGGAGATGTGATGGAATTCAGAGCCGGAAAACTGTTTATTAACGGAAAACCGGAACAGAGAATGGGCGATGCCCAAGTGCAGCATGCTTATGAATTGGTGACCAGTTCGCAGCTCGATATTCCCGCTTTGTACAATATTTACGGCTTTCTTCCGGTATCAGAATATCAAACAAATGCAGGATTTACCTATATTTTTCAGGGCCTTACGGATGAAACTGCAAAAGATTTGGGTGAATTGCCACAAACGGTGAGCCTCATTGAAGTAATAGGCAAGAAAGGCGAGAAAGATATCAGCTACTATCCGGATATTCCAAGATCTATTGCCGCCCAACAAAGGGTGAACAGCACTAAAATTAATACATCGTCATCTATTTTTCCGATGAACAAACCCTGGAATACTGACTGGTATGGACCGCTGAGAATTCCTAAAAAAGGAGATGTGTTGCAGCTTACTCAGGAAAATCTCCCTGAATACAGGAAATTGATTGTTCAGTATGAAGGAAATACCCTCGAAAATAAAGATGGTAAAATTTCGATCAACGGACAGGCAACCTCGGAATACACCGTGAAATATGATTATTATATGATGGTGGGCGACAATCGGGATGCCTCTTTGGATGGCCGCTTTTTTGGCTACGTGCCGGAAACGCACATCGTAGGAAAACCGATGTTTACTTGGATGAGTGTAGAAGGACTGTTCGCCAACAGTGATTCAACTTATCAGGCTGACGGTTTGAAATTCCGTTGGGACCGGATGTTCAAGGCAACCAACACAGGAGATCCAGATAAACCTTCCTATTGGTGGCTGGCTGTCCTTGTTCTGGTGCTTTTCTTCGGCTGGGATTTCTTCACAGGATTATTCAGAAAGAAGAACGAAGAGTAATGATGTTTAACAGAATGTCAGAAATGGAATAGCGGTTTTTATCACTATTCGACTGTCTATCATTGTACTATTATGCAGGATGTCCTTTTGCCCTTATTTTATTTGCCGCCCGTTGCATGGTTTTCTGTTTTTTTAGAAGAAAATAATCGGGTACTTTTGGAACAGTATGAGAATTTTCCTAAACAAACCTATCGGAACCGGGCGAATATATACGGCGCGAACGGAAAACTTTCACTCATTATTCCAATACGCCACGAGGGAAAGCGCACATTGAAAGACCTGAAAATTTCTTATGCAGAAGATTGGCAAAAACCTCACTGGAAATCCATAAAAACGGCGTACCAAAGTTCTCCTTTTTTTGAATTCTATGAAGAGCAACTCTCCCGTATTTTTGAAAATAAACCAGCATTTTTACTGGATTTGAACCTGAAAGCATTAGAAATAATTCAGGAGATTTTAAAAACCAATCACCCTTACACACTAACTGACGGATATATTGATAAGCCTGAAATGTTGGATTTCCGGAATTCATTTTTGGCGAAAGATCAGACCGTCTTAGGCTTGAATGCTTATTATCAGGTGTTTTCAGATCGGCTTGGTTTTTTGGAAAATTTGTCCGTAGTCGATTTGATATGTAACAAAGGCCCGGAATCTGTTACTTATATCAAGAGTTTAAAAATTTAAATAAAAGAATATGAAAAAATTATTTATAGCCACGTATTTTCTTTTGGGCATTGGTGTTTTTGCTCAGGAAGCTTCTGTTCAGGATCCTTTAAAAGATAAAGATTTAATGACCTGGTACCATAAAGATTTTGCATCGTCAAAAGTATATGGTGTGAACACGGATAATGCTTATAAATATCTTGAATCTAAAGGCCTGAAACCAAAATCCGTTGTTGTAGCGGTATTGGACAGTGGAGTGGAAGTGGATCATCCCGGTTTGAAAAACAACATGTGGAAAAATCCCAATGAAGTTCCTAATAATGGAAAAGATGATGACGGAAACGGGTATATCGACGATGTTCACGGATGGAATTTCATGGGCAGCGCAAAGGGTGATATTGATGTAGATAATATGGAAGTCACCCGCGTTGTGAAAAAGTATAAATCAGTTTTTGAAGGGGAAAATTCTGCTGAAAACAAAGCCAATCAGGCGAAAATGCCGGAAGAATTTGCTATGTATATGCAGTCGAAAGAAATCTTCAACAAAAAAAGTATGGAGGCAAGACAGCAGTATCAGTCGATTCAGATGGTGAATCAGTTTATTCCGGTAATGGTAAAATTACTGAACGGCAAGCCATTTACTCAGGAAACTTTAGAGGCCATAAAACCTGCAACACAGCAGGAAGCCATTGCCTTGAATGTGATGGGAAATATGGTAAATGATCCTGAGGCTGTTGGGAAATCTCCCGAAGATTTTCAGAAATATATGGAAGAAGAAATGAAAACCTATCTGGATTATTACGGACAGCAGGCAACCCAGCAATACAATCTCGATTTTGATCCGAGAGCAGAATTAGTGGGGGATAATTATGACGACTATACCGAAAAACATTACGGAAATAACAATTATGAAGGCCCTGATGCCGGACATGGAACCCACGTCGCAGGGATTATTGCAGGACTGCCTCAGGGTGAAGAAGTTCAGTATGGTGTCGCTCATAAGGTGGCTAAAATTATGGCGGTGCGCACTGTACCCAACGGGGACGAAAGAGATAAGGATGTTGCCAATTCCATTCGGTACGCTGTGGACAATGGCGCTAAAATTTTGAACATGAGTTTCGGGAAACCGGTTTCTCCCGGGAAAAAAGTAGTTTGGGATGCTTTCCGTTATGCTGAGAAAAAAGGAGTCCTTTTGGTGAAAGCTGCAGGAAATGACAACGAAGATATTCAGAACAGTGTGCATTATCCTACCAATTTCAAGGATCCTGCAGATGATAAGCCATTCCTTAAAAATATGATCGTTGTTGGAGCAAGCACCAAAGATGCAGAAACATTGCGCGCAGGTTTCTCCAATTTCAATTCGAAAATGGTGGACGTTTTTGCGCCGGGGCAGCAAATTTATTCTACCGTTCCGGACGCAAAATACAAATATGAGCAGGGAACTTCCATGGCATCGCCGGTAGTAGCAGGCGCAGCAGCAGTTCTTCTCGCGTATATGCCTGAATTAAAACCTGAGCAGATCATCGAAGCGTTGGTAAAAACATCGAATAAATCCACAGTAGATGCAGCCTTGCCAGGAGATCTGAAAGCAACTTTTGATACGATTTCCAGAGCGGGTGGTGTGATTGATGTTCGAAAAGCCGCAGAATATGCTTATACCAACTTCTATACTTCTTCAAAAACGGCTACATCCAAAACCAAAAAGCAAGGAAGGAAAGCAATAAAGTAAACCTAAGGGAATTATAGATGGTTGCAAAATCATTCTGTAATTCCCATTTTTCATTTAAGTGGGATCTATTTGGCATAATTTTTTGATGTGAAACTTAACTATTTAAGAAATAAACAATGAAAAATCTCTTACTGACAGGAATTATCGGAGCATCACTTGCTGTTTCCTGTACTACTGCCAAAAATGCGCAAGCTAACAGAGCCGAGTTTTTAAAAATGAAAGGCGACTGGGAAATCACTTCGGTGGATTATGACCAGAGGTTTCGTATCAAACCTTTTGATGAAGGAGCGGATGTTAACTGTTTTATCGGAAGCCATTGGAGGCTCATTCCAAATAACTGGACCGGAGCTTATACCCTAAACAGTGGGGGAACATGTCCTACACTCACCCGTCCTATTAAATTTGAAGTAGTGGATGGAAATACCTTTCAGTTTAAGAAAATTGTAGACGGAACCAAAGCGAAACAAAATACCGTTGGGTATACTTTAACTTTGCTTAGCCGGGATACAGATCAGTTTTCCCTGCAACAGCAAATTCCCTTTGAAGGCGAAACTGTACGTGTTGTGTATCATTTTCAGAGAACAGCTACCAAATAAAAACATCCAAAAATTTATATAATGAAACTAAATAAAACATATATCGCGGCATCTTTTCTTTCAGCAGCTTTAGTATTAACCAGTTGTGAAGCCGTTCGTAATTCAAACAATCAGCAAAGAGGTACTGTGATCGGTACTGCAGCAGGAGCTGTTATCGGAGGAGTACTCGGAAATAATATCGGAAAAGGAGGCAATGCGCCTGCAGGAGCGGTACTTGGTGGTATCGTGGGTGGAGTTGCCGGAAATGTCATTGGCAGAAACATGGACAAGCAGGCCAAAGAAATAAAGGAAACACTTCCCGGAGCTGAGGTAGAAAGAGTGAATGAGGGAATCAAAATTACTTTGCCGGAAAGTATGGTGAACTTTGGTTTTGATTCATCCAATCTTACCGCTACAGCAAAAACCAATTTGGATAAACTGGCCACTGTGCTGAAAAACAACCCGGATACCAATATCAATATTTACGGACATACGGATAGTAAGGGATCCGAATCTTATAACCAAGGCCTTTCCGAAAGAAGAGCCGCAGCGGTTAAAAGTTATCTTGTAAGCAAAGGAGTTTCTTCCGGCAGAATGTTTACCATGGGAATGGGAGAATCAGATCCCAGATCTTCCAACGCAACTGAAGCTGGCAGAGCTCAAAACAGAAGAGTGGAATTTGCCATTACTGCTAATGAAGAAATGATTCAGGAGGCACAAGGTCAATAATAAACTTATAGATATTTTCAAAAAGGGGAATCGCTGCAAAGCGGTTCTTTTTTTATTCGCATCAGTTTCCTAAAATTCATTACTTTTGTATGATTTTCAGCAATACATGACGAAATTCCTTACGCTTCTCCGTGTTGAACAGTGGGTGAAAAATTTATTTGTTTTTCTGCCTCTATTTTTCTCAGGAAACTTTCTCAATACAGAACTTTTCTTAAAAAGTTGCGTTGCGTTTGTAGTCTTTTCGTTTGCTTCGAGTACGATTTATATTATTAATGATTATGCCGATGCTGAATCAGACAGGCAGCATCCGGACAAAAAAAACCGTCCCATTGCCAGTGGAGCCATCTCAAAGAAAACCGCATTGGGAATTGCAACATTGCTTATTGGTTTAATTATCAGTGTCTTACTATTTCTGACTGCCGGATTACAACAGAATATCGGAAAATTTGCCATCGTTATACTCGCTTATTTAGGGATGAATCTGGCGTACACCTTCCGCCTGAAACATGTTGCCATTATCGATGTGTGTCTTATCTCGATTGGTTTTGTACTGCGAGTGATGGCAGGAGGTTACAGTACAGAAATTCCGATTTCTCAATGGGCGATTCTTCTCACTTTTGTATTGGCTTTGGTTCTGGCGCTTGGAAAAAGGCGGGGCGAACTCATCAACGCGCAAATTTCAGGAAAAACCAGACGTTCTCTGGATGGTTATAACGTACAGTTTGCCGATATTGCTCTTTCGATTTCAGTAACATTGGCTATTATTTCGTACCTGATGTTTACCGTTCAGCCTGAAGTGCAAAACCGTTTTGGAAACAAGATTTTTTACACTTTTATATTTGTTGTTTTTGCCTTCTTACGCTATCTTCAGCAAACTTTGGTTCATAATCGAACAGAGTCTCCTACCAAAATAATTTATAAAGACCGGTATATTCAGGCAACGCTAATTCTTTGGGTAGTGAGCTACTTTTTATTGATTTATTATAAAACATTTTAAGGATGAAGCGGGATTTTGTGCAGAAAATTACCAATTGGGGAAACTTTCCCGTGGTAGAAAAGGAAATAAAGGCTGAGGAAAATATCCGGGAAATACAAGCCTATGTGCAAAACGCTCACGAAATTATTGCCAGAGGAAACGGAAGATGTTATGGCGATGCTGCATTGGGCGAGAAAATGTTTTCAACCAAAAGGCTCAACAAGTTTATCAGTTTTGACAGATTGAACGGAATTCTGGAGTGTGAATCCGGGGTGCTGCTGTCCGATATTCTGGAGGTTATCGTTCCGCAGGGGTATTTTTTATCTGTGACACCCGGTACGAAATTCATCACAGTGGGTGGTGCTGTCGCTTCCGATGTTCACGGGAAAAATCATCATTCTGAAGGTTGTTTTTCTGAACATGTTTTAGCGTTTAGCTTGCTTACCGAAAATGGAGAGATTCTACATTGTTCCCGGAATTCTCATGAAGATAAATTCTGGGCTACCATCGGTGGAATGGGATTGACCGGCATTATTCTTTCAGCCAAAATAAAACTGAAAAACATTGAAACGGCGTATATTCGTCAGGAAAGAATAAAGGCTGAAAATCTGGATGAAATCTTCCGGTTGTTTGATGAAAGTGAAAACTGGACCTATAACGTAGCCTGGATCGATTGTTTGCAGAAAGGAAAAAATATTGGTAAATCTATATTAATACGCGGCGAACACGCATTCCGGCATGAGTTGACACACAAGAAATCGATAGATCCATTGCATATTAAAAAGAAAAATCCTCCCTCTATACCTTTCTTTTTTCCTGAGTTTTTCTTAAATTCAATGACGGTGAAATTTTTTAATTGGTTTTATTATGTAAAACAAACCACAAAAAAAATCAATGAACTAGTAGATTACGAAGCCTTTTTTTACCCTTTGGATGTGGTAGAGAACTGGAATAAAATTTATGGTAAGAAAGGATTTATACAGTATCAAATGGTGATCCCAAAAGAAAACGGGAAAGAAGGCATGCGAAAGATTCTTGAAACCATTGCAGAAGATGGAAGCGGATCGTTTCTTGCCGTGCTGAAACTTTTTGGCAAAAATAATCCTAAGGCGTATAATTCATTCCCCATGGAAGGATATACCCTCGCTTTGGATTTCAGAATGACTTCAAAACTAAAGAATCTAGTTCAGAAACTGGATGAAATTGTGGAGCAGTACGGCGGAAGAATTTATCTTTCAAAAGATGTGATGAGCAAGCCGTCTCTTACCAATTATCTCCGGAATGTGAACAATCCTAAATTTGTATCACATCAGCATAAAAGAATTATTAACGCAGGTAAAGACGAAAGCTTTGTCTCAATTAAGAATGATAAAAGATGATAGTTCTGGGGAGTAATTCCGACATTGCACAGGCGTTTGTAGAAAAGATTCTGAAGGAAGGGGAACGGTTTGAAAAAATATATTTCCTCACTTCCCATCCGGAAACGACAGAAAAGTTTGCCAGGCATATTAATGTGAAGTTTTTTCAGGACGCTGAAATTATTGAGTGGGATCTCATGAAAGAACCGGATTTTAAAAAACTTTCCGGAATAGAAAGCAGCCTCGTTTTCTGCGCCGTCGGATATTTGGGAGAGGATACCGAAGAAGGCCTTTATGACGATCGGAATACCGATCGCATTATTGCTGTCAATTACGCCCGATTGGTTCCTGTAATTACTTATTTTGCGAATAAAATGGAACGGAAACGTTTCGGTACAATCATCGGTTTGTCTTCTGTTGCAGGTGAACGGGGACGGCAAAGCAATTTTATTTATGGATCTGCCAAAGCAGCTTTTACAGCATATTTGAGTGGCCTCCGCAATTATCTTTATGATAAAAAAGTTCATGTTATTACTGTAAAACCCGGTTTTATGGCGACCAAAATGACCGAAGGAATGCCCTTGAATCCTTTGTTAACAGCCAATCCTCCGCAGGTGGCAAATTATATTTACAATGCTTATATCAAGAAAAAAAATGTAGTGTATGTACTGCCGATTTGGCGATTCATCATGTTGATCATCAGAAATATACCTGAATTTGTTTTTAAGAAATTAAAACTGTAACTTCTATCTATGAAAAAACTGTATTGTTTTGATTTTGACGGCACACTCACGTATAAAGATACCATGTTTCTTTTTCTTAAATTTTACAACCGTCGGAAATTCTATTTCAGTTTTGTGAAACATGTTCCACTTTTTATACTTTTGAAAATTAATCTTTTGGAGGCAGAAAAAGTCAAGCGAAGTTTTATTTCGTCCGTTTTGAAAGGTGAGACCAAAAACCGAATTCAGCAGCAGGCACATCTTTTTTTTCAAAAATATTATCCGGAATTGATCCGCCGGAATGCATTGGATTTCATTTCGGGAATGGATAGGGAAAAAGTAGAAAGCCTTATCGTTACTGCATCGCTGGATCTTTGGGTTCAGCCTTTTGCAGATCATTTCGGCATGAAGCTTTTGGCTACTAATGCGGAATTTAAAGACGATATTTTCACCGGAAATTTTGTTGGTATTAACTGTAACGGAGATGAAAAAGTGAACCGCATTTTGGAAGAAATTAAAGACAAACAATTTGATAAAACTATTGCCTTTGGAGATACTAAGGCAGATCAAGCTATGCTGAATTGGGCAGATGAAAGCCATTTCCGGTTTTTTCATTAATTTTGAATCCTTAAAAATGCACACAATGGACAAGATTTATCTGGATAATGCGGCCACAACACCTTTGGATGAAGCTGTAATCAGTGAAATGATCGCTGCCATGAGAAGTTTCGGAAATCCTTCTTCCACACACAGTTTTGGGCAAGATGCCAAAATCCTGATCGAAAATGTGCGAAGAAACATTGCGGGTTATCTGAACGTAAGTCCTTCAGAAATTGTTTTCACTTCCTGTGGTACGGAAAGCAATAATATGATTATCAAATCCTGTGTTTATCATTTGGGTGTCGAACGGATTATTACTTCGCCATTGGAACATAAATGCGTTGCAGAAACCATTATGGAAATGAAATCCCGGAATGGGGTGGAAGTCATTTTTCTGCGTCCGGATAAAAATGGTGATCTTAATCTGAATGAATTGGAAACCGCACTGAAAGCTTCAGGTAAAAAAACATTGGTCTCACTGATGCACGCCAATAATGAAATAGGGAATATCCTCGACATTAAGAAAGCAGCTTTAATCTGTAAAGAAAATGGTGCGCTTTACCATTCGGATACCGTTCAGAGTATGGCTCATTATCCTTTGGATTTTTCCGAAATTCCTGTAGATTTTGCTTCCTGCAGTGCACATAAATTCCACGGGCCGAAAGGAAGTGGTTTTGCATTTATCCGCAAATCTTCCGGATTAAAATCACTCATTACCGGTGGCCCGCAGGAAAGAAGCTTGCGTGCCGGAACTGAAAATGTGGCCGGAATCGTAGGATTAGGAAAAGCAATGGACATCTGTATACATAATATGGAGCGATATTCTTCTCATATTCAGCAAGTAAAAGAATACGCTGTCAACAAAATTTCAGCCGCCGTTCCCGGTATAAAATTCAACGGAAGAAGTGCCGAAAAAGAAAGCCTTTACACGGTACTGAGTCTTTTGCTGCCGTTTAATGATCCGTTAATCGGATTAAAACTGGATATGAAAGGCATTGCAGTTTCTCAGGGCAGTGCATGTTCATCAGGTGCTTCCAAGCCTTCGATGGTGATGATGATGATTCTGGATGATGAGGAAATGAAAAAGACGACACCACTTCGCATTTCTTTCAGCCATCTTACGACGATTCAGGAAATAGACAGCCTTACTGCCGCACTTAAGGAAATTGCTGAAAATCAGGCTATAGAAAAAATAAATGTTTAGTATAGACCACCCGCTTCATTTTCTAATAAGATTATTGTAAATTTGTACTTATAATTTATTAAAATAAAAAAAATGGCATTAGAAATTACAGACAGCTCATTTCAGGAAGTAGTTTTACGATCAGATAAACCCGTTTTAGTGGACTTTTGGGCAGTATGGTGTGGACCCTGCAGAATGTTAGGCCCGATCATAGAAGAAGTAGCCACAGATTTTGAGGGAAAAGCAATCGTAGGAAAAGTGGATGTGGACAATAATCAACAGGTTTCCGTAGACTATGGAATTCGGAATATCCCAACCGTTTTGATTTTTAAAAATGGCGAAGTAGTAGATAAAATCGTAGGTGTTGCTTCCAAAGAAGTGATTTCACAGAAACTATCTGCACATTTATAAATAATAATACAATTGAAAATGAATGTTTTCCATCTTGGGAAACATTTTTTATTCAAATAGGTTTGCAAAATCTCATAAAAAGTGTATTTTTGCACTCACTAAAAAGATAGACGCTCTTTTATTTTTGATCCGGTAGTTCAGCTGGTTAGAATGCCGCCCTGTCACGGCGGAGGTCGCGGGTTCGAATCCCGTCCGGATCGCTGAAGATTTACATTTTTATCTTAAAAAAAAAATGATTGATGGTTAGGTAAAAGAGCCCTGTCATCTCGTCATAAGTAACGAGGCGGGTTCGAAAAGCCGAAGAAAAAGTTGTCAATACTTTAAAAATTGATCCGGTAGTTCAGCTGGTTAGAATGCCGCCCTGTCACGGCGGAGGTCGCGGGTTCGAATCCCGTCCGGATCGCACAAAATCTCTCATTTGGGAGATTTTTTGCGTTATGGGCTATTTTGTTTACATCCTTTACTCCGGAGGAACTGGACGTTTATTACAAAGGGTTTTCGACCGATGTGATCAAAAGGTTTGAATACCACTTGTTCGCAGGGTAAAATTATCTCCAAACAAAGACCGGAAAATAGTCTACACTCAAGAATTTCAAATAAAACCGAAGCTTTATGGGAAGAAAAAAGACTAAAGCAATCTTGACGAGACAGTTCGGCAGAATTGCATAAAAAAGCCTGTCCAATGTAATATCGACAGGCTTTACTTTATATCGTAAACTATTTTTCTGAATTAACCTCTCTTCAAATAATCCCGCAATACATATTGTAGAATTCCTTCGTTTTTGTAATATTCAATTTCAACAGCAGAGTCGAAACGGGCTTTCACCTGAAATTCTGTAATTTTGCCTGAAGGATGGCTTGCTTTTACATTCAGAATTTTGTGAGGATTCAGTTCATTCGCAAGACCGGTGATTGAAAATATTTCGGTTCCGTCCAATTTCAGTGAAGCAGCGTTTTGCCCGTTGATGTAAACCAAGGGTGCAACACCCATCCCAACCAGATTGCTTCTATGTATTCGTTCGAAACTTTCAGCGATTACCGCTTTTACACCCAATAGAAATGTTCCTTTTGCCGCCCAATCACGGGAAGATCCGGAGCCGTATTCTTTCCCTGCAAGCACAATGAGTGGTGTTTGATCCGCTTTATAGGCCATTGCGGTTTCATACACAGATTTCACTTCACCCGTAGGGAAATAGGTACTGAAACCCCCTTCTCTGTCTGTAATTTTATTTTTAATGCGGACATTGGCAAAAGTTCCTCGCATCATCACCTCATGATTTCCCCGCCTAGAGCCGTATGAATTGAAATCCGCCTGTGCTACTCCGTTTTGCATCAAATAAGTACCCGCTGCTGTATTGTCTTTGAATGAGCCGGCAGGCGAAATGTGATCTGTAGTTACGGAGTCTCCCAGATAGAGCAAAACGCGGGCGTTATCTATATCCTGCAAAGGTTTCAGATCTGCTTTTAATCCTTCAAAGAAAGGAGATTCTTTAATATAAGTGGAGTTTGGATTCCATTGATAATTTTCACTGGGTTTTACATCCAGATTTTGCCAATCTTCCGATCCATCGAAAATAACATCATACACAGCTTTAAAGTCCTCGGTTTTCATGCTGTCGTGTATTGTTTTGGTAATTTCTTCGCGGCTGGGCCAGATGTCTCTCAAATAAACAGGATTTCCATTAGGGTCATAATCTAAAGGTTCCTCTAGTAGATTGATGTCAACCCTTCCTACGAGTGCATAAGCGACGACTAGCATAGGAGACATCAGAAAATTCATTTTTACTTGCGGATGTACGCGGGCTTCGAAGTTTCTGTTTCCTGAAAGCACGGACGCAACCACCAGCTCTCCTTTATCCACTGCTTCAGCAATATGTGGAGGAAGTGGCCCGGAATTCCCGATACAGGAAGTACAGCCGTAACCTACAGTGTGAAAGCGCAAAGCTTCCAGATCAGTACTTAAACCAGAGCGTTCCAAATACTGCGTAACGACTTTAGAACCGGGTGCTAAAGAAGTTTTAACCCAGGATTTGGTTCGAAGTCCTTTCATCACAGCATTTCTTGCTAAAAGTCCTGCTCCGATCATTACCGCAGGATTAGAAGTATTGGTACAGCTGGTAATGGCAGCGATAACAATACTGCCATCGCTCACGATGAATTCCTTGTTTTGGTGCTTGATTCTGACGGATTGGATAGATTCTTTTTCCACCTCATAATTATTGGTTTGGTTTACCGGCACTTTCCCAAAGGTAAATTCCGTTCCGGATCCGCCGTCAGCAAGCCATGCAGACTCTCGTCGGTCGTGCACGGAATGATAAAATCTGGAATATTCTTTTTCCAGCAGGCGTTCAAATTCGTGCGACAGATCTTTAACCAAAATTTTGTCCTGAGGCCTTTTGGGCCCGGAAACCGTCGGTTCCAGTGTGGACAAGTCAAATTCCACTACAGAAGAATAAACGATATTTTC
Source organism: Chryseobacterium lacus (assembly GCF_003336205.1). Lineage (GTDB taxonomy): Bacteria > Bacteroidota > Bacteroidia > Flavobacteriales > Weeksellaceae > Chryseobacterium_A > Chryseobacterium_A lacus. The sequence goes on along the minus strand of NZ_QPIE01000001.1, from coordinate 42,170 downwards.
TGTTCCGGTACGCCACAGGCTGTTTTCTTTGCAATACGTTTCCACAATTTGTATTTCCTCGTCAGTACGGTTGGTTTCCCGCATGTACTGCAGGGTTTGATCATCAATAGGAAAATACGTGACAGTGCACCCAAATTCAGGCGACATATTGGCAATGGTCGCACGGTCGGTTACCGTAAGATGATCCAGCCCTTCTCCGAAAACTTCAACAAATTTTCCCACTACACCTTTATCTCTCAATACTTTCGTAATAGAGAGAACCATATCTGTGGCAGTGCATTGTTCGGGAATTCTGCCGGTAAGTTTGAGTCCAATCACTTCCGGGCAGGTAAAGAAAATAGGTTGTCCCAGCATCGCAGCTTCGGCTTCAATTCCGCCAACTCCCCATCCGATGACACCGATCCCGTTGACCATTGGAGTGTGTGAATCGGTTCCGACTAAAGTATCTGGAAACAACCATCCGTCTCTGCTGATGATCCCTTTGGCTAAATATTCCAGATTAACCTGATGGCAAATTCCTAATCCCGGAGGCACGACGGTAAAGTTGCGAAGTCCGTCCTGAGCCCATTTTAATAATTCATAGCGTTCCTTGTTTCTCTCATATTCTATTTCCACATTTTTGTCATAAGAATAATCTGTTCCGAAATAATCTACCTGAACAGAATGGTCAATCACCAAATCGACTGGTATTTCGGGATTGATCAGCTGTCCGTTTTTGCCGTGTCTCACAAATTCAGCACGCAGCGAAGCCATATCTACCACTGCAGGGACGCCTGTGAAATCCTGCATCAGAATCCGGGCAGGCATGAAGGGAATATCTTTGTCCGCAGGAGTGGGTGTCCAGTTGGCCAAAAGTTGAATATGATCATCCGTAATGCTGAATCCGTCGAAATTTCTCAGTACATTTTCCAATAAAATTCGGATGCTGAACGGAAGTTGACCGGTATTTGGTAAATCGTTGAGCGAACTGTATTGGTATGTTTTTCCAAGAATGGAAATGCCTTTTTGGAACTGTGGTTTCTTGTTTTTCATAACCGTGGGTTTTTATTAATTTGAATTCTTAAATAAAGAAATTACAAAGAGAATTTCTACTGCTAAAAAGACGATTAATCTTTGTCCAATTCTGCGAGTAATCCTGCCAAATCCAACGGATTGGTGTACATTTCAAGTGATCCGTCACTTTTTTGCGGCCAGAGATTTTTAGGCCTGTCCCAATAAAGTTCAACGCCATTGCCGTCCGGATCATCCAAATATAATGCCTCGGAAACGCCATGATCGCTGGCTCCCGTCAGAGGATAGCCCACTTTTCTGATTCGTTCAAATATCACTGCCAAATCCTTCCTCGTAGGGTACACAATGGCGGTATGATACAACCCGACACCTTCGCGTAATGCGGGAGGTGCTCCTTTGCTGTGCCAAGTATTAAGACCGATGTGGTGATGGTATCCGCCTGCTGAAACAAATGCAGCCTGATTGCCATACATCGTGGTTAGTTCAAAACCGAGCAAACCACAGTAGAAATCCAGTGCGCGTTGCAGATCTGCGACTTTCAGGTGAATATGCCCGATATGAGTCTTGGCCGGAATAGTATATTTTTCCATGATGTGTTTTTTGATGTTGAAATTATGATGCCGTATTGGCGGCTTTCTACACAAAGCTAATCATTTTCTCCTGACCGATTTCTTTTTGCTTAAACATAAATTTTCATTTTTTATTGATTTCAAAATGGAATATATTCAAAAATAATCCTTATCTTTAGGGAACAAATCGTCGAAAACATGAAAAACATTGTATTACCGGTAGATTTCGCAGAGTCTAATGACAAACTTATAGATGGAGCGATACAGTTCGCCAAAGAAGTAAATGCCAGAATTTGCCTGATTCACGTTGCCCCGTTGGATATTGGATTTGCCATTGGCGACATGGGTTTTCAGTACTTTCCGGAAGTGGAGCAGAACGAAATAAAAGGTGAATTGGCACAATTGCATCAACTGGAGCAGCTAATAATTTCTCAGGGCGTTCCCTGCGAACATCTTCTGCGACAGGGTTCCGCAAAAGAACTCATTCTGGAATATGCGGAGGAAAAAGAAGCAGCTTTTATCGTCATGGGTTCGCACGGCCGCAGCGGAATGTACGACGTTTTTGTCGGCAGCTTAACGAAAGATCTGACAAAAAATTCACCGATTCCTGTTCTGGTGATTCCCTGTCATAAATAACATCAACTCAATATAAAAAAGCCCGTTTTCCAATGAAAAACGGGCTTTTGTGTATAACCAATTATTTAACCTTTCTTGTGGATTTTAGGATCATAATAAGGACGGATCTCTTTGGAAGGAGATACATACTCTCTGTCTTTGTTATTTCCTAGTTTCACCACCAATTCATAGCACCAATAGATGAATATTGCAGAGGATACAAGAAATAAAATCCAGTTCATTACGTTCGCAGTAAGGTCGAAAAACCCATAAGACCACTTGAAAACATCACTTAAGAAGAGCCAGAAAGACGTCATTATTTTCCTTTTTTAAATTAACTTTGTACAAATTTAAGAAAAATGTTCAAATTACTTTCAAAAGAAAGCAATATTTTTTCGATACCGGTGTATATTGTGTTTTTACTGTTGATGGTGATTGCGTTCAATATATTCAAATTTAGTACCTTAGATGTCGTTTCTACAGTGGTTACTTTCGCAGGAATCGCTTTGGGCTATTTTTGTTTTAACACAATTGGGTTGAATTATCAAACCCATCTTCCGCTGTTTCTGTACACCTTTTTTATTTTTGCTTTTTATCCCGGAGATTTGGATATTGGGATTGCCGTCGCCTTGCTCACCAATTCTTTCATTATTCTTACTTTAACTCATAATGACGAGGAACTTAGGAGAAAATCTATTGTTCTGGTCGGAGCTATTTTAGCCCTCAATTATCTTGTACTTCCCGCTACCTGGCCTATGGCAGTGTTCGTTTTGTTGCACATTATCATTACGTCCGGCAGAATTCTACTTCACTTGTTCCGTCTTTTGTTCGGCGCTTTACTGATTGTGATAAGTTATTTCACCATCATGTATTTTTTTGGGTTTCACAGTTGGGATGAGGCCTACTTTCCGTTTAAAGATTTTAGAGTCAATACGGAGTTCCATCAGCTGCTGTACCTGATTCCCGTTGCTTTGTTTCTTATCCTTGCTGTCGCAGATCATTTCGCAAATTTCAATAAGAAAAGCCCTGTCAGCAAATTTAAGTATACCTTTGTCCTGATATTTTCGGCAGCCCAACTCACTACGGTGGTGCTTTATATGGGAAATCATTATGAATTTCTGCTTCTGATGGCTTTGCCTGCGAGCATTATTCTGAGCCGGCTGCTAAGGTTTGGAAAGAAAATGTGGCAAAAGGAACTCGGATTATTTCTCATTATTGCTTCTTTGCTGGCTTTTAAACTTACTTTTTTTAATCTTTAAACTTAAAAATGATACAAATTGATGATAAATTAATCTCTGAGGATATATTCGCTCAAGAGTTTGTCTGTAATCTTACCAAATGTAAAGGTGCCTGTTGTGTAGAAGGCGATGTAGGCGCGCCTCTGGATAAGGAAGAAACCAAAATTCTGGAGGAAATTCTCGATAAAGTAAAACCCTACCTTCGTCCGGAAGGCGTGAAGGCCTTGGAAGAACAGGGAACGTGGACGGTAGATCCTATGGATGGTGATTTCGTTACTCCTATGGTGAACGGCGAAGAATGTGCATATGTTATTTTTGACGAAAGAGGGATCACCAAATGCGGCATTGAGAAAGCGTATGAAGATGGTGCGATCGATTGGCAGAAACCCATTTCCTGCCATTTGTATCCGATTCGGGTACAGGAATATTCTACTTTCACGGCAATGAACTATCATGAATGGCCTATTTGCAGCGATGCATGTACGTTGGGGAAAGAACTTCAGGTTCCGGTGTATCAGTTTTTGAAAACCCCGTTGATCCGCAAATATGGCGAAGAGTTCTATGCGACTTTGTCTGAAGCTGCAATAGAATGGAAAAAGGAATTCGGAGACGGAATTTTATAAATTAAAAAATGCACTGTATAAGGTCAATGAGACGAAGGTTTATTATTTTCGGTTCCTAAATAGAGGACATGATAGAGTATCTAGATCATATCGAAATGACCGATGTTTACAAAGCTCTGTTTGCGCTCATCGCAGGGCTCATTCTGGGTTACGAAAGAGAGATGAAGGACAAATCAGCAGGGTTGAAAACCATTACCATTATTTGTTTGGGCTCAGCACTTTTTACCATTATTTCTATGAAAATAGGGGTCGGAACAAATGATCCGGGGAGAATTGCAGCCAACATTATTACCGGGATTGGATTTCTGGGTGCAGGTGTTATTTTTAAATCCGGATTTAATGTGTACGGACTCACTACAGCCGGCATCATCTGGATGTCTGCAGCAATAGGGATGGCTATTGGTTTCGGTTATGTGGCTCTGGGCGGTATTTTTTTGATTTCCTCATTATTGGTCATTTACATTTCAAAATATTTCGTGTATTGGCTCATGCCGCAGCACAATAGCCGGGTACTTAAAATAAGTTTACCGGAAGAAGAAGCTCCTGCCAGAAACGAGATTATTGAAAAAATTGGAAGTTTTGCCATTCATCACAGCGAAATTTACATCGAAAAATATGACGGAAAAGTAGAAGTAACCGTAGAACTTCAAATTCATGGAAAGAAGATTAGATTACTGGAGGATTACCTGCTGAGTGAAAAGAAGTTGAGCAGCTTTAAGTTTTAGCCAAAAAAAATTCCGCTTCATTGTGAAACGGAATTGTTGGTTTTCAGTGAGAATTACTTCTTATTTACTTCCTCTAGAAATTCGTCGTGTGAAATATTGGTTTCTTTCTTTGATGCTTTCTCGAGAATTACATCTTTCAGTTTAGCCATCGCCACTTCTGATGAAATCTGACGCACCTGCTCTTCTTCTTTCAGCATTTCCACAGCATATTTCTGTACTTCCTCATCTTGCAAGTGGTGAATTCCGTACATCGCCAATTGGTTTCTCACCATCTGTTCAGCTTGTGCCAATACATCGGCGTAATCCAGTTTAATGTTGTTATCATTCATCAGTTTTCCTTCAATTATCTGATGCTTGATGCTTGCTTTTTCAGCTTCAAGTACTTCTTTAGCCTGCTCTTCAGTTCTGATATTTTCGTTGCTGAACATGAGCCATTTGATAAGAAAATTTTCCGGAAGCTGTACTTCTTCTTTTTCTGTGATCTGTTCCAGAATATTGTTTACAAAAAACACATCGGCATTTTGCTGGAAATATTCGTCCAGTTCAGTTTTCACTTTATTTTTCAGTTCTTCTTCAGAATTGATGGTACCTTCGCCATATACTTTATCAAAAAGTTCCTGATTCAGTTCGTGAGGGTTCAGTCCGTAGAAATCTTTTACCGTAACTTCAATCTCGTCATGGTGAAGATGTTCTGCATCGGCTTTATTGAATCCCAGTTCTTTTGCCAGCGTTTCATTTTTCTGAATCTCTTCTTTGGACACTTTTACAGATTCATCCATTTTCAAAGATTTCACCAGTTTGAAAGCATCTTTATTCTCAGCGCTAATAGTTACTTTCTTTGGCGGATGGTTGTGTTCGCCTTCCGCATTTTCTTCCACAACCTGCGCTACCTCCAAGGAAATATAGCTGTCTTTTCCTATTTTATCCTGTGGAACCTGCTCTGCGAAACGCTTTTGCATATTTTCCACAGACTGGTTGATTTCTTTGTCTGAAGCCTCCACTTTGAAATACGGAGCTTCATATTTGCTCAGGTCGATACTGAAATTAGGTTCATAACCTACTTCAAAAGCCACGGAAAGTTGATCTGCTTTATGGTCAAAATCATTCATCGGCTCCGGAACAGGCTGGCCTACGAGTTTTAAATTATTTTCATTGATATAATTGTTCAGGGTATCGCTTACCAGTTTGTTAATTTCTTCAAAAGCAATAGGCGCTTCATATTGCCTTTTCACCAGACTCATCGGTACCTTGCCTTTCCTGAAGCCCGGAACCTGCGCATTCTTAGCATAGTTATGAAGCTGTTTTTCTACTTTCTCTTTATAATCTGCTCTGTCTACCGTTACGGTGAGTAATGCGCTGACTTCATCGTGGTTTTTTGCTGTAACCTTCATTATATTAATTGATTTTTTTTATTAAAAATTCGGTTTGCAAAAATAGGAAATTTTTATTAAAATATTCTTCATTATCAGGAAAGTATTCTCAAATAAAAATCCCATTATTGCGCCGAATTTCCTTTGTGGAAAGTAATTATTGAATGTCAATTTTAATGTCGGCATCAGCTTCGCCACCGGTTACTTTCCCTTGCTGATTACTTGCAGAAGGAAAATGGTCATCCACAGCTACCGACTGATGGTAGAGTTTAATAAAGACTTTTGCTGATACCGGGGCGCTGGTAATGCTCCATTCTGTTTTCAGTCCCAGTTTTTTTCCGTCATTTCTTACTACATCACCGTCGGTTCTCATCAGGTTTGCGGTAATTCCGCCAAATTCGTAGGTGATGAAATGCTGGTCTTTTTCTTCAATGATTTCGTCCAGCATACTTTCGTACTCACCATCATGTTTATGAAAGAAATCTACACTTACGGAGTAGGTTTTCCCGTTTTCCAGCATCAGCGGACTGTCTGCATTTCCGCCGATATAACTGATGATTTGCACATTTCCAGTATTTCCGCTTTCAGTGACGGTAAGCGTTACTTTTTCGATTTCTTCATGTTCATGAATGTCTTCGGGAACATCATTTCCCCGGCAGGAAAACATAAGAAAAGCTAAAGAAAAAAGAACGGCGATATTGAGAATATTTTTCATTGTAAATGAATTTTAAGTTGGATTTAATTTGATTTTAAAATTGATAATGTAAATTAAGAATCAGGCTTCTGCCTAATTCCGGTGCGAAATACCGAAGCCGGTTCAAAGCATCACGGTATTCGGTGTTTAAAAGATTATTGACGGTCACATTGATATTGAAGTTTTTCAAAATACCCATCCCGGCAGAAAAGTGGAAAAGGCTGTAAGCAGAAGGTGTGCTGCTGGTATCCAAAGTTTTGGAGACAATTGCTCCGTTTTCTATCACATCCAGAGTCTGGTTTCGGATAGGAAACCGGTGCTGTTTCATCACAGTTTCATTTTCAAGTTTAAAGAAAAGACGGGAATCATTTTTGGATTTCCATTCTATTGTATTTCTGAAATGGGCAGGCATCATCAGAATCAGCGGTTCCTCATTTTTCAGATCATCTCCTCGCAGTGCGCTGAAACGGGAAATCCACGTCAGCAGATCATTGATTCCCAGTTCCAGATCGGCATCCACTCCGAAAATTCGCGCTCTCGTTTGCTGATAATCCCAGATCATGAAAACACCCCTGTTGGAATTCTGAATTCCTGTGGGTAGCTGATTAATGAAATTATCCGAAAACAAAAGATAAGGCGAAACTTCAAGCTGAAGCCCGTTCAGAATGTTCAGTTTTGTGGCAGCAGAAAAATTGATGTGATACGATTCTTCCTGCTGTAAACTCAGGTCTCCTTTTTCGATAATGGCTGCGGAATGGTGCAGTCCGTCCGCAAATAGTTCTGCTGCATTCGGAGTTCTGCTGGTTCGGGAGAGATTGAAGGTGCCACTAAAAAATTCTGAAGGAGCAAAACGGATTCCGGCATTGACGGCGATATTGTGAAACTGCAGCTGCGGCCGAACCAAAATGCGGCTGCCGCTTTCAGACATCACAAATTGAGGGAAACGGTCTGCGAAACGTTGATCCCATTCGCTGCGGTCATAGTATTTGTAGGCATCATATTGAGTGAAATCGTAGCGCAGGCCCGCCTCAGCTTTCAGTTGATCGCTGAACTGATACTGAAAGACAGAGAATATTCCGGCATCATAACGTAAATAATCAGGAATTAAACGTCTAGCCTGCGTAGAAGGATCGGGAAAATTATCCTGAAAGTTTCCTTCTATTCCGCTTTCGATCTGCCATTTTTCCCTTTCCAGAAGATGTCCGAATTTTAGGTTGTGCGTCATCAGTTTCAGATCCATGGCAGGGAGCGTGCTGTATTCGCCGCGGCGGATATCATACTCTTTTCTGTGGTTCAGCTGGAAGGCATACTGTAATGAAAATTTCCCTGCATTGTAGAATCTCTTATACATTTCCATCTTCGCGATATGATGGCCTACTTCCTGTTTAGGATGCTGAATCTGATATTGAAAATCGTCCAGATAAACCGATTTTTCATTGCTTAGTGCGCGGTAAAAATCTTCGGAACCTCCCAAATGAGCGCCGCGGAAAATCCCAAACTCCTGATTGATGTGGCTATAACTCAGTTCTATTCCTTGCATGAAACTTCGTTTACCAAAAGAAAAATTGAGGGAATGTTCTTCTGCACCGGTGTTCTGAAGCGTATGACGAGGGATGTAGAGATCACCGAGTTTTTTATAGGTTCCGCCTGCGGTTACAAACCAGCGGTTTTCCCAGGTTCTGGCCAGCTGTACACCGGTTTTGACACCTCTACCATTGGAGATAAATGAAAGGGTTGCATTTCCGGTCAGGGTATCTTTTGCGGGAAAAATCCGCGGTTCCAAAAGTACGGTTCCGCCAGCAGCATCACCACCATATTTCAACATTCCGGCACCTTTCACGACATTGATTCTGTTGAAAGCTGTTGTTTCAATGCTGGGCGCATGTTCTGAACCCCATTCCTGTTCTGCCATCCGGACGCCGTTATTGAAAATCAGTATCCGGCTTCCGTACAAACCATGGATCACAGGTTTTACAATATTATTTCCGGTTTTCAGGGTGCTAACGCCTGAAATGGAACGAAGCAAGTTTCCCAGATTTTCTGAAGAATTCTGAGAAATATCTTCTTTGCTGAGGGTGGAAACAGAAAGCAAACTCTTCGATCGGGTTGCGGAGGAAATCTGAACTTCCTCTATTTCCGTAGCGTGATGCTCCAGTTTTATGGTGAGCCGCAACGGCCGGTCAACCGTGAGTTCTTCTGTGAAGATATCGCAGTCAGGATGCTTAGCGGTCAGGATCTGCAGCCCTTCCGGAATCGACTTAAAAACAAAAATTCCTTCAGCATCGCTGACGGTTTTATGGTTTCCGATGCGCACTTCAGCATTAGCTAAAGGGGAACTGTTGTGGAAATCTATTGTTTTACCTTCTACTCGGAAGGTGGATTGTGCATGAATTCCGGTTATTCCTAAAAGGGAAAACCAGAAGATGAGATAAAACTTCATGAGGTATCGTTTAAATAATTCGGTTTGAAATTCACTGCCAATCTGCTGATAGCCAGAGAATTTCTTGAAATGAAAAGGGAGTACAGAAGAGCTTGCTTCTGTAAGAATTAAATAAAAGATGAAGGAGGTCCCCGAAGTGGTGGAGTATGTCTTTCGGGATTGGAAAAGTATCGCTCGAAAGCGTAATGTTCTTCTGTAAAAAAGAGGGGTTGCGCCACATGAAAACGGAATTCCTGCGGAACCGTGGTGATATTGTGGTGTAATAGATGGCAGGAATAGCAACCGGCAGTTTCGGTATGGTTTCCGGCTTCTGAATATCCGTAAATATCACTGCTTTTTGTTGATGATGATTCTTCCGTATTTCCGTGATGATGAAAACCTGCTGCGAAAAAAGCAGCAAACAGATACATCCCTAAGAAAAAGATGTTCAGCAATTTACTGTTTTTTTTAACGGCTTTCATTGTTTTCAAAGATACAAATTTTATTCCTCAAGCTGAAGAGCAATCTCTTCCCACAATGCCATCGTTTCCTGAAGTTCTTTTTTCAGTTGCTCGTACCGGGAGAGTTCTTCTGCATGGGGATTGGTTTTGCCGAAGATGTCTTCCAATTGCAGAATTTCTCTTTCATAGTCTGCAATTTTCTCTTCTGTCTTTTTCAGTTTGTTCTGCAGCTGTTTCTGTTCTTTTGTGTAAAACGGTGCGGCGTTGGAATCACGAACAACGTGAACTTCTTTCGGGATTTCTGTTTTTATTTCTTCGGCCGTGATTTTGGAATCCAGTTTGGCTTTTTCCATAGAAATTTCGCGCAAGCTTTCCTTTTCACGGTATTCAAGATATTCATCTACAGAGCCGAGGAATTCTTTCATATTGCCGTCTCGGAATTCAAAAATCTTATCTGCCAATCCCTGCAGGAATTCTCTGTCGTGAGAAATAACAATCAGTGTTCCTTCAAACTTCTGCAAAGCCATCTTGATAATTTCCTTGGACTGAATATCGAGGTGATTGGTAGGCTCGTCCATGATAAGTGTATTGAACGGGCGCAGCAAAAGTTTACACAGCGCCAGACGGTTTCTTTCCCCTCCGGAAAGCACCTGCGTTTTTTTCTCCACATCTTCGCCAGAAAAAAGGAAACTTCCCAATAAATCCCGGACACGAGGCCTTGTTTCCTCCGTCGCAGCATCTTCTGCCTCCTGAAGAACGGTTTTCCCGGGTGTGAGTACTTCTTCCTGGTTCTGCGCAAAATAGCCGATGTTCACATTGTGTCCCAAAGTCCATGAACCGGTGTAATCCTGAATGTCTCCAGTCAGAATTTTTGCCAAAGTGGTTTTTCCCTGTCCGTTCTGGCCCAGGAGTGCGATACGTTCGCCCCGTTCTACAAAGAAATTGACACCGTCAAACACTTTTTTATTTCCGTAGGATTTCCCCAGATTTTCAGCTTCAAAAATAACTTTGCCCGGAACGACGGACTGCACAAAACGGATGTTGAATTTAGAGACATCTTCATTGTCCAGTTCTATTCTTTCTATTTTATCCAGCTTTTTGATCAGCGACTGGGCAAAAGAGGCTTTGGTAGCAGAGGCGCGGAAACGGTTGATATTGTCCTCCATCTGTTTGATCTCTGTATCCTGATTTTTTTTGGCCTGTTCCAGTTTTTCTCTTCTTTCGGCGCGCAGTTCCAGATATTTTGTATAGTTGGCTTTGTAATCATCCACTTTCCGGTTGTTGACATCGAAAGTGCGGTTGCACACGGCCGTCATAAACTGTTTGTCGTGACTCACCAGTACGATGGCTCCGCTGTATTCTTTCAGGAAATTCTCCAGCCAGATGATGGATTCCATATCGAGGTGGTTCGTAGGTTCGTCGAGAAGAAGTAGGTCGTTATTCTGAAGCAAGAGTTTGGCGAGCTCAATTCTCATTCTCCATCCTCCGGAAAAAGTATCGGTTATTTTATCGAAATCATCTGCTTTGAAACCCAATCCCAACAGTACTTTTTCCATATCACCTTCTAGATTATAGGCATCGTGATGGTGGAGAAGATCGTTCAGATCGGTCATTCTGAGAATCACTTGATGGTAGGCTTCACTTTCATAATCCGTGCGGGTAGCCAGCTGATGGTTTACTTCTTCCAGTTCCTCTTTCCAACTGTTAATCTGTTCAAAAGCTTGTTGGGTTTCTTCCCAAACGGTGCGGCCTTTTACAAATTCCAGATCCTGCTTCAGAAATCCGATGGTAATATTGCCTTCCGGAACCACCTGTCCTTCAAAGAAATTGATTTCCCCTGAAAGGATTTTCAGCAGAGTAGATTTCCCCGCTCCGTTTTTTCCGACCAGACCGATTTTATCGGCTTTTTTTATAGTAAAGTTGACGTTGCGAAAAAGATAATTTCCCGCATGATGCAGACCTAATCCCTGAACTGATAGCATAGTGTGAAGATAAAGATGAATTTCAGGCTGCAAAAGTAGTGAAAATGCGGGACTTGTTTCCATGAAAAAACCGCTGCGAATCAGCGGTTTTATAAATAACAGTTTATTTTGAGGTTTAATGTTTTAATGTTGTATCGTTACCGGAATGTGCAGCTGGCCTGTGAATCCTGTTTCCTGAATTAATAAGATTTTATTGCCCGTCTGCTCACTGAATATTTTCTCAACTGCGGTATTCAGTGTGGGATTGGCTCCGATAGTAGACACGCTTTTCAGTGTTCCGTTATCAGCGAAATTCAATGTCAGTAATGTGCTCGACTGATCTTTTCCTTTGATAATGCTGTAATCCAGTTTGTAGGAAATATAAAAATCGAGTGCGGATTTTAGATCCAGATCCTTGAAATTTCCGAGTTCAAATTCTTCTTCAGTAATTGTTTCTTCGGTACCGTTCGTCAATCCGGCGAATGAAATATTCATAAAACTCTGACCGTACAAAGAACTGGTAAAGAGAACCAACAGGATGTAAATAATCTTTTTCATGTCATGGTTTTTTGGTGAAACAAAAACTTTAGTACAAAGGTGCATTCTTCTATTCGAAAAGCATTACAAAATTAAATTTGTTCATTACATAATTGTCTATAGTTTTTGTAAAATTCTTTTATTCAGTTGATTACATTGAGTAAAAAAATGTCACGTAACCAAAAGGCTGCAGCCGCGAATATCGGAATGATCCATTCTTCCAAGGATTTGAAAAGTGTCGCCGGTTGATTTTCCCAGATCCTGTGTTGCTATAAAAGAACAGGAATGCCGGTTGGCCAGATCAATAATATTGACAGCACCCGTTCTTCCCTCAGGAAGAAAACGCAAGGGATCTTCAGGATCGCGAATCAGGATTTTCATCCACGCAGGAGTTTTGTATTCGTTGTGTTCTAAAGAATAGGCCTGAGAAAGCAGTTCCGTCATGGAATATTCAGAAAATATTCTTTCTGTACCGAATCCGTTTTTCAGAAGAGAAAGCAGTTCGTCTTTTGTTATTTCCTCTTTCCGGCCTTTCATGCCTCCTGTTTCAATCACGGTCAGTTCCGGAAAGCTAAAGCCGGAAACAACCTCCAAAAAATCGAGTAGGGCGAAAGACACTCCGAATAGAATAACTTTTTTCTGTTGCTTTTTCAGGGTTTCCAGTACGGCAAGAAGTTCGGTATGATTGTAAAGGAAATAACCGTTTTCGGGTTTGCCAGAGGTTTTCATCAGAAAATCAACCATGTAAATGAGAGAAGAATGTTGATTTTCCGAGTAATTGGGCAGCAGACCAAGAAAAATAAAATCTTCCGGAGCACCGATGAACTGAGAAAAGCTACGGTAAATACTCTCTTCGTAAAGTTCAAAATCCGCAATATAATGCCTAGAACGGAGGGTTTGCGTAGTTCCTGAACTTTGAAAATAATGCCCGGCTGTAAAAGAACGGTCAAGAAGGATATGATTTTTGAAGATCTCTATTGGTAGAAACGGAATCTGCTCAATGGTATGGATTTCATCAGGACGAATCTTCAGATAATCTGTAAACGTTCTGTAAATATCCACCTGTTCATACTGGTAACGAAAGGTTTCCAGACAGTGTAGCCTGAAATCTTCTTCGGTTTTGATATGGAAAATGTCATTCATTCAGCCAAGGATATTCACTTTTATAACATATTTTATAAAGAAGAAGATTCCCTCTCAAAGCTTTTCAGTTCAAACTGTTGTCCGTCGAAAACGCCATAGGTGAAGTACGAAATCCAATCGCCCAGATTCACATATTTTGCCTGTCCTTGGTTCAGATCCAGAACCATTGGCAGGTGACGGTGTCCATAAATGAAATAATCTATTTTCTGTGTTTTCAGTTTCTCTTTGGAATAGATGATGAGAAATTCTTTGTCTTCGCCCAGAAATTCCTTGTCTTCCTCTCCGGAAATCATCTTGTTTTTCTGTGAAAAATAAAAGGCAATTTTCATCGCAATATCGGGATGCAGCCATTTGAAAGCCCATTGTGCCAAAGGATTGGTAAAGAGTTTTTTCATCCTTTTGTAGCCTTTGTCGCCCGGGCCCAGTCCGTCGCCATGAGCCAGAAGAAACTTTGTTCCGGAAATCTCCGCATATTGTTTCTCAAAATATACAGAAGCTCCTATTTCCTTCTCGAAATAGTCTTTCATCCAAAGATCATGGTTGCCGATAAAGAAATGGATTTCAATACCTGAATCTTTCAGTTCGGCCAGTTTCCCCAATACTCTTACGAAACCTTTGGGAATGACATATTTCCATTCGTGCCAGAAATCAAAAAGATCGCCCATGAGAAAAAGAACCTGAGCATCAGCTTTTATTTCGTTCAGCCAGCGGATAAATTTATCTTCGCGCTGCTTACTCTCTGCAGGATTGGGTGCTCCGAAATGCTGATCGGAAGCGAAATAGATCTTTTTATGAGGCGCTAAATTGATATTCATGAGACTAATTTTCCTCGGCGATCCATTCGCCATAGGAATTTTCGGTTTCGTGGAGTTTCAGATAGGCCAAAGAAATTCCATCCGGCAGACGGGATTTTATTCTGGAAGCAATAGCGTAGAGCATATTTTCACAGGTCGGCTGGAAATCACAGTAAATGACTTTGTGTCCTTTCTGTTCCAGATCCTGTCCGAGTTCAATGTGCGGCGATCCGCCGTGTACCAGAACAGCATGATCCCAGATTTCGGTAATTTCTTCTTTTACAATTTTTTTAATATCACCAAAGTCAATCACCATCCCGTTTTTCGGATGATTCAGATCGTTAATAGGAGTTCCTTTCACGGTTACAAAAAGTTTGTAGGAATGACCGTGCATATTTTTGCATTTACCGTCATAATTGTATAGAACATGGGCGGTTTCGAAAGTGAAAATTTTGGTGATGCGTATCATGGATGCAAAGGTACAGTTTTTTTGGATTGAGGATGGAAGTGTGGATTCCGCAGAAATAATTATCTTTATTCCCATGTTACTGGATCTGCTTTTTCCGAACCGTTGTCTGCACTGCAATAGGATTATACAGGGTGATCAGCTGGTCTGTGAGTTATGCTTTGTTCAGATTCACTTTACACACTGGAATTTCTTAGATGACAATGAACTGAAACACAAGTGTACGCTTCTCTTTCCGGTACAACATGCCTTTGCACTGGTGCATTTTGAAGAGGAAGGCCTTTCGCGCAAAATCATTCATGCCCTGAAATACAGCGGAAGAGAAAAAGCAGGTTTGGTGATTGCCGATTGGACAGCAGATCATGTGGATTTCGGGACAAAAAAACCGGATCTTCTGGTGACGGTGCCGCTTCATCCAAAAAAACTGAGGAAAAGAGGGTATAATCAACTGCACCTTTTCACGGAGAAACTATCCGAACAATGGCAAATTCCGTTTGATCATGAACTGATCCACCGAAATTATAACAGAAAAGCGCAGGCTTTGCAGGATAAGTCCCACCGGAAACAGACAGAAAATCTTTTTTCACTGACTAAACCCGTTCAGCACCGTCATATTCTAATTATTGACGACGTATTCACGACAGGGAACACCATGAGTGCTGTCGCCTGGGAAATCCTCAAGTCCGGGAATAACACCGTAAGTGTTCTGGTAATGGCTTTGGATTAATTGAAAAGATATTAAATCTGAAAACTGAATCCTTTTTTAACGTTGCAGTTTTTCTCCGTAACTTAAGTCTCCGGCATCGCCCAATCCCGGACTGATGTACCCTTTGGAAGTAAGATGGTCATCCATAGCACCCACCCAAATGTGGGCTTCAGGGTAGGCTTTTTCTAGTGTTTCCACGCCTTCTCTGCTGGCAATGGCGGCTACAATATGCAGTTGCGAAGGCTTTCCATGATTCAGAAGATCTTTCAGTGCTTCTATCAGACTTGCTCCTGTCGCAAGCATGGGATCGGCTACAATAAGCGGCCGTCCGTCGATATTCGGGCAGGTAAGATAATCCTGTTTGATGGAGAAATAATCGTTGGCATCGTGCTTTCTGTAAGCGGCAACAAAACCACAATCGGCTTCGTCGAAGTAATTTAAAATTCCCTGAAAAAGGGGAACACCGGCTCTCAGAATGGTAGTAACAACGGGTTGCACGGCGATATCTTTGACTTGAACTGTATCCAGAGGAGTCTGAATTTCAAGTTCAGTCTGTTTCAAACCTTTGCTGATTTCATAAGCGGCAATTTCACCAATGCGTTCCAGATTCCGGCGGAACTTCATGCGGTCTTGTTGGGTGTTCACATTCCGAAGCGCATTGATCCACGAATTCACGAGGGAAAATTCGTTTGAAAGTATTGTTGTCATGAGATGATTATTAAAATGTAAAGGTATTTTATCGGGTTGATTTGTGCAAGTCAGTTTGGAGACCTGAAATTCCTGTCCTTCTTATTTTTCATAAATTTGCAGTCATTTAAAAGTATGGAGATCATGAAAACCTTTATTAATTTCATAGCTGTCAGTCAGAGGCATTTTATTAATGTTGCCCGAGCAGCAATTCTGATTGTGATGGTGTGGATTGGCGGACTGAAAATATACCAGTACGAAGCCGACGGTATTGTGCCGTTTGTAGCTAACAGTCCGCTGATGTCGTTTTTCTATTCCAAAGAGGCTCCCGAATATCAGGAATATAAAAATCCGGAAGGCAAAACGGTTCAGAAGAATATCGACTGGCACACGGAAAACCGAACCTATGTGTTCTCTTATGGGCTGGGTGCAGTGATTATCGTTATCGGGATACTCACTTTTCTCGGAATATGGTTTCCCCGGATAGGATTTTGGGGTGGGATGCTCACCTTCGGAATGTCTCTGGTGACTCTTTCCTTTCTGATCACCACGCCGGAAGTGTACGTTCCCAATTTGGGCGGTGATTTTCCTACTCCTCAACACGGATTTCCTTACCTGTCCGGAGCGGGGCGCCTGGTGCTGAAAGATGTTATTATGCTGGCTGTCGGATTGATTTGCGCTTCCGACTGTGCTCAGAAATTAAGGGATACCACCGTTTACCGTTCTAACAGATGGTAATGTCCATTATTTTTTTATTTTCCAGCCAGGCTTCCAGAAGGTCGTTTTCTGCTATTTTTCCT
Organism: Chryseobacterium lacus; assembly: GCF_003336205.1. Taxonomy (GTDB): domain Bacteria; phylum Bacteroidota; class Bacteroidia; order Flavobacteriales; family Weeksellaceae; genus Chryseobacterium_A; species Chryseobacterium_A lacus. The sequence goes on along the minus strand of NZ_QPIE01000001.1, from coordinate 25,351 downwards.
ACGCCTTTCGGTGTGCCGGTGAAGATGAGGTCGCCGGTGCGAAGGGTGAAAAACTGGGAAACAAAAGAGATGATTTCGTCGAAGGAAAACATCATGTCGCGGGTGTTTCCGCTCTGTACCACAGTCTTATTTTTCTGAAGTGAAAAGCTAAGGTTCTCCAGATTAAATTCTGATTTTGAGTAAAAGGAACTTACCGCTGCTGATCCGTCAAAGCCTTTCGCCAGTTCCCAAGGCAGTCCTTTGGATTTCAGTTCCGACTGGAGATCGCGTGCCGTAAAATCGATACCCAAACCTATTTCATGATAATACTGAGAAGCATTTTCTTTAAGAATATATTTCCCGTTTCTGGAGATTTTCAGGACTACTTCCAGTTCGTAATGGATGTCCTGTGAGAATTCGGGGAGATAGAAATCGCGGCCTTTCAGCAGTGCAGTGTCGGGTTTCATAAAGATCACCGGTTTTTCCGGTATTTCATTTCCGAGTTCTTCGGCGTGTTCGCGGTAGTTTCTTCCGATGCAGATGATTTTCATGGTGCAAATTTAGTGAAAACTTACTATTGTCTGTGGTGAGATGGACACAATGCTAAGGCTATGCGAAAGATAATATGAGTTTACAAAAAAGCGTGAGTACTATATTATCCCGATGAAATAGGCACCTGCCCATCGGTAATCCCAATTTTGCAAACGGGCAGACTGGATGTATTTATTTTGAAATTTGGACATTATCATTCTGTTTTAAGGCGTGGTATGGTATGTTGCATGCAAATGAAGACGTTGCGTGTAATTGAAGACGTTGCGTTCAACGTCTCTATATGCCGTTTTGTCAATTTTCGTCTATTCTCTATGTTCCGATTCGGGTTACTTACTCAGATTCAACAGCGTTCCGCTGCCGCTTCCTAATGTGGTTGTCGGCATGACACCGTCCCATTTCAGCACGCGCTGGTATTCCACATAGGTAGGCGTAATTTCCTGTTGCTTCAGGCTGATCGCTTTTGCATCTGCCTGCGCACGAATAACAATAGAGGCAGAATCACCTTTTGCCAACTGGATTTTTCTCTGCGCATCGGCCTGAGCAACACGTGCCTGCGCTTCCGCTTTAATTGCGTCTGCATCGGCTGTCGCCTTGTCTTCAATGGACTGGCGGATGGCTTTCGGCGGCTGGATATTGGTTTTCAACTGAGAAACCATAAACCATTTCCCGATTCTTTTATTTACTTCCGACAGAATTTCCGCTTCGTAGGTTTCCCGGTTGTTGAAGAGGTAATCAATCGAATGCCGGTTTGCCACATCATTGATGGCACCAATGATGGCGTTGTTCAGCCATCCGTCCTGAATAGCTTCCAGTCCGCCTTTCTTGTAGGTAGACCTCAGGTTCGTAAACATATCTGACGCGGTAGATTCCTTCACAGAATAGTTGAATGAAGGTTTAATCGGGCAGGGGAAACCGCCTTTCGCTACGATGATGGATTCCGGATATTCGATATGCCGCTGATCGAGCGGGATTTCCTGAATTTCCTGGGTGTATTTGTTGTAGAACACTACTCCTGAAACTTCTTCGGTATCGGAAACACCTCTTCGGTCGCCCAGCAAATTGATGAGCAGGCCTTTGTGTCCCACGCTGATGACATCATAATTCATAGGCTGTGCCAAGGCGGCAAGTGCTGCAAGCAGGATAAAGGTTACGGGTTTCCATTTCACGCCGTTGGCAACCTGTTTGCCGTATTTATCGGGTGGAGTGTAGGTGAGAATATCGAGTTTTTTGGTAATGATTCCGACGATCACCACAATGGCGATCAGGACAAGAAGTAAAAATGTTAAAGACATAGTTAGTTTTTAGAATGTAGGTTTTAAAGATACTCTTTTTGTGGAATTCTGCAAAAACCAACTTGCATCCACAAGGTTTCATCTATGTCAGTAGAGTTTACGCAGTTTGGAGATTCCTCTAAATGGTAATCATTTGTTTTGTTCCGGTATTTGGCGATACCGTGGCTGGAAACAACGTTTTTGAATGTGATGTACAGTGAGGTTATGTTGAAGGCAAGTTTCACAACCTGCCGTTGTAATCAGACAAATTATTTTAGGCTTGTTGTTGGCTGTACTTACTTATTATACCTGTTGTGCATGCTTAAAACCAAAGAAAAGCAACGTCCGATGTCGTGGATTTGCAATCCGTATCAGGTGCAATTTAACGTTTTGCGCCTTTGCATGAATCTAGCGATTTCATCTTTGCATTTTTACGTAGATAAGAAAGTGTCGCAGAATCAAAACAACTTTTATTTACATGATATTTTACAGATAATATGTAAAAAATAGCAAGTTCTGTAAAAGAACTTTAAAAATGAATTATCTTTGCAGCACAAATGATAAAAAACACAAATGAAATCACAACTATTCTTAGTTTGGGTGTTGCTTCTGTGTGGATCCTTCCTGCGATCTCAGAACCCTGTCAGTCCTGCTTTGGGCTTTAACGTTTTTGTAGAAAACAATCTCGAACTGAAATCAAACGAATCGGAAGGCCCGGTTGCCGCCGGAGGTAATCTGACGATTGCTGGAAATTATCAGGTGGCCATTCACAATGCCGGAAGCTTTCTGGTCGGCGGTCAGGCGATTGGTCTCGTTGTGGGCGGTAAACTGCTTTTCCAGGGCAACGGCGACCTGAAGTTGAATAAAGGCTATGTGAAAATAGGAGATCTTACCAATGCAAAAGTTTGGTATAAAGACCAAAATGGTGCTAATGCCAATATCAGAATCACGAAGACCAACGGTGGCTACGACAGCACTCCTCGGATTTCTTTACAAAACAACGCCCCGTTTTTCGGAAATGTAAGCCCACAAAATAACCCGGTGAATCAAGGTAATCTGATTGATTTTGCCAGTGCTTTTACGCAGATGAGAGCGGCTTCACTGGATCTTTCTCAATGTACCCATAATGCCAAGCTTACCAACCCGAACGGGAATCCTGTGGATATTGCCAATCTTCCGAATCAGATTAAAATAACGCTGCAGAACGGAATTAATTATCTGAATATTAAAGGAACAGATCTGAACAGTGTTTCGGAAATTACGTTCGTTAATCAGCCAAATGCCAACAGAATTCTGGTGATTAATGTGAATGCTGCAGGAAGTTTCAACTGGAAAGTGTGGAACCAGCCCGGATTTGGCGGAAAAGCCAATTGCCCGTATGTGATTTATAATTTTTATAACGCTACCGAGATCAAAATGGTCAACGGTGATACTGTAGAAGGAACCATTTTTGCGCCTTTTGCTGATGTGGATAAGAATGGACATAGCAGTAATATTGAAGGACAGCTGATTGCAAAATCTTTTAAACAGAATGCCGGGGAAATGCATTACGCCAACTTTTCTGCTTCACTGCCATCATGCGTTGTGGCTCCTGTAATTGCTCCTGTAGCAGATTTTTCCGTGAATGCTGCAGCACAATGTCTGTCAGATCATTCATTTGTTTTTACCAATACTACTACGGGAACGGATCCCGTAACGTATCATTGGGATTTCGGCGACGGTACCATTAGCACGGTGATGAATCCTGTAAAATCATACACAACTCCAGGAACGTATACAGTCTCGATGACTGCTACCAACGCAGCTGGATATAATACCAAAACCAGTACGGTGACGGTGTATCAGTCGGTAACTCCAGTGGTGGATATCACGGGTTCAGTGCCCGGAAATGGTTCGGTAACCAAGCAACTGACTTTAGCCAATGTAAATCTCTTCAGCAGTTTTTCCTGGAATCTGCAGGGAGGAGGAACGGGACTATTCCCGAATCAGAGTGTAGTGAATTTCAACTTCACAGAAGCAGGCCTGTACATCGTGACGGTAAATACTTTGGATGCGAACGGTTGCGCTGGATTGCTTGAAATTCCCATCATCATTGAAGCCGACGACGTTAGCCCCGGAAACGACGGTGGACTCGAAAGTGAAAGCTTGGGAGATGCCGTAACCAAAAGATATTTGCAAAGAAAAAAGAAAAGTCTTCCAACGAAGCTCGAGAAAACAGATGCCTTGATCTTTAATAAAAATGTACTGGCTGCCAATAACGGATATTATGCTTCTCAGAACTCCCTCGCAGGACTTACGATGCTGAATATGTTTCCATCACAGTTGGTGCCCGGGAGTGTAGCTCATGTTACATCTCCTACCGATATTCTGGATTATACCATAGCTGAGGAAGTGCTAAGTGTGGATTTCTCACTGAGCGCGAAAACAAAGGCCGTCGTATTGGGAGTGAGAACGGCCAATAAAGTCTACAACCATACCAAGGCATCCTGCGACAGGCTGAGAGGTGCGGAAATACTGTACGTGAAAACCGTAAAAATAAAAGGGTATAACTTCCTGGAACAGGCCATTAAACAACGAAATGGGTCGGTAGAGTATGCCATCTCTTTTGCGGTCGGGCTGAATGATACAGACTCTCACTATTCGCTTCAGACCAACTGGTTCGTGAAGGAATATATCCAGTCGAAGGATGTGTATAACTTCCAGGTTTGGGCTACAACTCCTGCATATACGGTGAAACTGGTAGAAGATATTCTAACGAATCTCAACGGTTCGCTTCCGGTCATTCAGACAGAAGTTCAAAAACTTCCCAAAACCTATGTTGCGAAAATTTCCAGAGAAGGAATCAATCTGGTGATGAAACTGAGAAGTGTGGAAAGAGGGCAATCTATCGAGATTGAAATGGAAGAGAACCATACCGAAACCAACGGATACGGAATGCGCTACGAACCACTGAACTCCGACGGGGAACAGACTATCTCCATCGAAATTAAGGATTCTTATGAATTCGACGGGCTAATTAAAGTCAACGGACAGATCCAAGATGCATTCTACCATGCAGACGGAAACTGGGGACTGGATTATGATAAGCAGTACACCAAAATTGAGAATTACAGAGTGTACAATAATTTCGACAGGGTGTACAAAAATGACGAAAAAGCCGTGCACAGAACGGTAAATCTGACCACCAAAACGGATGATTACATCACCTTGTACAAATCTTTATATCCGGGAAATCTTCCTGATGATTACAGCGAATATAAATTTATCGCCTTCACGGCAAAAGGCAGTGGACTGCTGGATATCGGCCTGGTAAAATCTTCGGTGAAAGAGTGGAAAAACCAGTATAAAGCGCCGCTGAATATTAAAAATTACGAACAGACCTATTATATTCCTTTCGATTATTTTAAATCTGAAGGCAACAGTGCGAAGATGACGGTAGAAGACCTCACCACACTTACTTTTACCTTTTTGCCCGCAAAAGCAGAAACCAATATGTTGGATTTGGTCATTAAAGACGTTAAATTCACCAAAACGGCACCCGAAGGTTATGAAAGCCTGCTGACGCTGATGAAGAATGAATATGTGGTGTATCCGAATCCTTCCAACGGAACATTCAATGCTTTGCTGTACAGCGAAATCAACACTTTTGCGAACGTCACCATTTATGACATGACCGGGAAGATTCAGTACAGTACCAAAGTTTTTCTGAATGAAGGCCGGAATGAGTTACTGTTTGAAAACCCCAGCCTTCCGACAGGAGTTCTGATCATGAATATCACAGGATCAGCCGTCAACTACGGAAGCACGAAACTGATGATAAGAAATAAATGATAGAATTTATATAATGAAAAGCCGTTACGGAAATTTCCGTAACGGCTTTTCTATGCTGTTATAACCCTATCAAGCATTACAAAATCGCCTGATTTTGATGCGGCAATTTTTACTTCAATGAACAAAGTTTGCCCAATGATGTACGATAAACTTAAAGAAACCATATAGCTGCAAATTGGGACTCAAAAAAGTTTGAGATAGATTGTGTGCAATATTTAATGTTAACTTCGCCTCAATATTTGCCATATTTAAAAAGAAATCGGGTATTTATTTCTTTTTAAGACGAGATATTTTTAAAAAATATAACATAACGTAGAATACTACAGTGAACAACAAAGAAACAAGTATGATAAACATTCCGTCAAGTCCTTCAATGGTGGATTTAAACCAATCAACATAAAAATTGAGTATTGAAAAAACGATCAACAGGAGGGCAAAGAAAAATGCAGAATCTGCTATTAAATTAGCTTTAAACTTCACTTTTTCCTTATCATTTTTATGATGATCAGTGTACCCGGCAATCAGATGATATCTTTTTTTATACTTAATGAAGTAAGCAATTACTAAAAATATTGTTGACACAAAAAGTAAGAATATATGCGTAAACATTATTGTATTATTTAATGCGACAATAAACACGGAAGAGATAGGACGAAATGATCAATGTTATTAAAACCTCGAACGGAGCTGTATTCCTGTCAGTACCTTTTTGGTGTATAGTGGAAAATCGGCATTCTGAATCCAGCCGTAATAACCTAAGTCTTTCTGAAAAACATCTTTCACCCTCTGTCCTTTGTATTTCCCGAAAGTGAAGATTTCTTTTTGGTCATCATCAAAAGCAATAAATCCTGCCAAGTCTGCAAAACGGCTGTGGAAAGAAAATTCACTCAGTCCTGCAATATCATTCGGTAAATCGTCGTAATGGGCTACCTGAGCGTCCAGAACTTCAAACGTAGCCAAAACGTCGGCTTCCGCAGAATGGGCATTTTCCAGTTCTTTCTGACAGTAAAAACGGTAGGCAGCGGAAAGATTCCGGGGTTCTTTTTTATGAAAAATTGTCTGGGCATCCACCAGTTTGAATTTGCTGAGGTCAAAATCATGTCCTGCTCTCAGAAGTTCCTCTGCCAGTAAAGGCACATCAAAACGGTTTGAATTAAATCCTCCAAGATCGGTTCCGGAAATCATTTCCATAATTTTCGGTGCAATATCACGGAATTTCGGCGCATCTTTCACGTCCTCATCCGTAATACCGTGAATGGCTGCCGCCTCTTTCGGAATATACATTTCAGGATTTACCAGCCAGGTTCTGCTTTCGCGCGATGCATCAGGATATACTTTCAGAATGCAGATTTCTACAATCCGGTCTTTCCCGACGTTGGTTCCGGTCGTTTCCAGATCGAATACACAAAGTGGTTTATGTAGTTTTAAGTTCATAAAAATAATTTAAAGAATTGCGGTTGATGTCGAATGATTATCTCAGATGCTTTTGAAAAATTACCGAAACCAAAATATAATAAAGCACCACCATCGGCAATGCAAGAGTTCTGAAGAAGAGTAAAAGAAGTACCGAGCCTGCTGCCAAAATAATTTTCGGAAGGTTATCCTGAATTCTTTTCGATTTGAATTTCATCGCAATCATCCGGATCGGGCTGATGAGCAGCCACGAACTGAGTGCCGTAAGCGCAAGCAGAAAAAGCGGACTTTCCACTAAAGAAGTGACAAAAGCACTTTCGTGCGAAGCATAAAGCAATCCCAGAATCAGCACCGTGTTGGTGGGCGTATTGAGGCCTTTGAAAAAATATTTCTGTTCGTCATCGATATTGAAAATGGCAAGCCGCAAACAAGAAAAGAGGGTGATGAACAACCCGAGATATTGAATTTCAAAAGGAAGAGAAATGCCGAAAATTTCTGAACCAAAAGGTTCCAGCATTTTTAGCATGGCAATGCCGGGAAGAACCCCGAAACTCACCATATCAGCTAAGGAATCCAGTTGGGCACCCAAGCTGGAATTGGACTTTAAAGCACGCGCAACAAAACCGTCAAAAAAATCCAGAACCAGTGAAATTACCATGCAGAAAAATGCTGTGTGAAGGTCATTTTGAATCAGATGAATAACGCCGATGGTTCCGGAAAACAGATTTCCAAGAGTGAACATATTGGCCAGCTGGTTGCGGAAAAAACTCATACTGCAAAAATAGCTTTTTTTATTGGTTCATAACCCCGAAGGTTCAGTGTTCTGAATGTGAACGGTATAGGAAATAAATGTAAATTTGCGCTTATGAATTTTTTTAAAGAATACCGGACGGGTGAGGTCGTAGCTTTATTATACCGCCTCTTTCTGGCTTATTTTTTCTACCAATTCGCCAGATTTTTGTTTTGGTTTTATAATAAAGACCTGATAAAGGTGGATGGAATTTCAGATTATCTGAATCTGGCATGGCATGGCATCGCCTTCGATACCACTGCTATTCTTTATGTGAACAGCCTATTTATTCTCCTCAGCCTGATTCCGGTGATGGTGAATACCAAAAAATATTACCAAAAAATACTGTTTTGGATTTATTTTATCACCAACGGAATCGCATACTCTTTAAATTTTGGGGATTTCATTTACTTCAAATTCAGTCAGGCTCGTCTTACGATTGCAGCAATGCATGTAGCACAGCACGAATCGAATCTGTTAAAGGTTTTCGGCGTTTCTGTGATGCAGCATCCTTTTGTGTTGATTTGGTTTTTTGTTCTCATGGCTTTATGGGTTTGGTTGTACAAAAAAGTAAAGGTCCAATTTAAAAAACCAAAGAAACTCATTCCGTATTTCTTTTTTTCCATTGTTACCCTTTGCGCTGTGGCCACCCTGGCAGTAGGTGGAATACGCGGCGATTTCCGGCACAGCACGCGCCCGATCAATATGGTGGATGCCAATAAACATGTGAAGAATCCAGCTCAGGGAAATGTGGTGCTCAACAGTACTTTTTCATTCATCCGTACCATCAACAGTAATAATTTCCGTTTGGTGAATTTTGTGGAGCAACAGTTTATTGAAGAGAATATTCATCCTTACAAAACTTATCAAAGAACCATAAAAGAACGCCCGAATATTGTTATTTTCATCGTGGAATCTTTTGGTAGAGAATATTCTGGAGCTTTTAACCAGAACAGAAATATTGAGAATTTTGTTTCGTACACTCCTTTCGTGGACAGTCTGGCGAAGGAAAGCCTTATTTTTCCCAATGCTTTTGCGAACGGCAGACAGTCCATTCACGGAATGAGCAGTATCCTGGCCGGAATTCCAACGCTCACAGATGCTTTCACCAGTTCGCCTTATGCCAATCAGAAAATCCAGTCTGTGGTTTCTATTTCCAATGAGTTGGGGTATGACACGTCTTTTTATCATGGCGCTCCTAATGGTTCTATGGGCTTTCAGGGGTTTGGAAATATTCTTGGCTTTCAACATTATTTCGGAAAAACGGAGTATAATAACGATGAAGATTTCGACGGAATGTGGGCCATCTGGGATGAGCCTTTTCTGCAGTATTTCGGAGAGAATATCGGCAAAAAGCAACCTTTTATGAGCACCATGTTTACGGCATCATCTCATCATCCGTTCAGAGTTCCTGAAAAATACCAGGGAAAATTCAAAAAAGGAAACATCGAAATGCATCAGCCAATGCAGTATACGGATTGGGCCATTCGTCAATTCTTTGAAAGTGTCAAAAACAAACCGTGGTTTCACAATACGATTTTCGTGATTACAGGCGATCATACCAATCAGGTGTATTATCCAGAATATGAAAAAACGATGAATCGATACGCCGTTCCTATTTTGTTTTATTCGCCGAATCCTGAATACCAATTGAAAGGCGTAAATTATGAACTGGCACAGCAAATGGATATTTATCCCACATTGGCAGATCTTATGGGATACAATAAAAAAATCCGGAGCTGGGGCAGAAGTTTAGTTTCTGAAAAACAATATCCTCACCTCATTGTAAATTCGGATTCCATTAATGAGCAAATGATCATCGGGAATTATATTTACCGATTCAACGGAAACGAGGTAGTAGGAGTATATGACCAGTCTGATCTGAATATGGAAAAAAATCTTCTCGGAAAAGTAAATAATGCAGAAATTGAAAAAGGAATAAAGCTTTGCAGGGCGTGGTATCAGGATTATATGGATCGGGTAATTAACCGGAAACTCAATTAAAAAAGGGTTTTAATAAAAAAGCGAGGATGTGAATAATAATAAATTTGTCGCTTAACAAATTTTAATTATTTTTATCAAAACAAAAACATCTTAACAAATACCTTACTGATATGAAAAAAATCGCACTTACTTTTATAGCACTTACCGCAGGCGTGTTTTCCTTTGCACAGATCGAGGGAAAATGGAAAACCATCGATGATGAAACAGGAAAAGCCAAATCTATCGTTGAAATCACCAAGAAATCCGACGGTAAATATTACGGTAAAATCGTTCAGCTGCTCGCAAAACCCAGTCACAATACCTGTATAGACTGCAAAGGCGACCGGAACGGAAAACCACTCATAGGCCTCGAAATCATCCGTGGTCTGGAGAAAAAAGGAGATGAATTTACCGGCGGTACGATTGTCAATCCAAAAGGAGGAAAAGAATACAAATGCACCATCAAAAAAGACGGTGACAAGCTGAATGTACGAGGGTATGTAGGTTTTTCGTTAATCGGAAGAACACAGACCTGGCATAAAGTTGAAGGATAAAATCCGCCACTTGAAAGATGAATCAGCAGTATTTTGTTATTGCTGATTTTTTTTTACTGCTTAAACATTTTATCAATTACCCGATTAATCTATTTCACAACACTTCCGCCAATATAGAGAAACCGAGGTTGGTTGCCCGAGGTAACAAAATTTTCATTATTTTTGTGAACTTTAAAATTAGAAAGATCATGGCAGAATATACTTTCCGTGAAGTGATTGCTCAGGCAATGAGTGAGGAAATGCGCAAAGATGAATCCATTTTTCTCATGGGTGAAGAGGTGGCAGAATACAATGGTGCTTATAAAGCGTCCAAAGGAATGCTGGATGAATTTGGACCCAAAAGAGTAATCGATACGCCGATTGCCGAATTGGGCTTCACCGGAATTTCTGTAGGGGCAGCGATGAACGGAAACCGGCCCATCGTGGAATTTATGACTTTTAATTTCTCGCTGGTAGGAATTGATCAAATCATCAACAATGCTGCGAAAATCCGTCAGATGAGTGGTGGACAATGGAACTGTCCCATCGTATTTCGCGGACCTACGGCTTCTGCAGGTCAGTTAGGAGCTACCCACTCTCAGGCTTTTGAAAGCTGGTACGCCAACTGTCCCGGACTGAAAGTCGTGGTGCCGTCCAATCCTTATGATGCAAAGGGACTTTTGAAAACTGCCATTCAGGATAACGATCCGGTGATTTTCATGGAATCTGAGCAGATGTATGGCGATAAAATGGAAATTCCCGAAGAAGAATATTATCTGCCTATCGGAAAAGCAGATATTAAAAAAGAAGGAAAAGATGTGACTCTGGTTTCTTTTGGAAAAATCATGAAACTCGCAATGCAGGCGGCTGAAGATATGGAAAACGAAGGCATTTCGGTTGAGGTGATTGATTTAAGAACCGTGCGTCCACTGGATTATGATACCGTTTTGAATTCTGTGAAAAAAACCAACCGCCTTGTGGTACTGGAAGAAGCCTGGCCTTTTGGTTCCGTAGCTTCAGAAATTACTTACATGGTGCAGCAGAAAGCCTTCGATTATCTGGATGCGCCCATCAAGAGAATTACGACGCCCGATGCTCCGGCACCTTATTCATCGGCATTATTTGCAGAATGGTTTCCGAAACTTGAAAAAGTGAAAGAAGAAATTAAAAAAGCAATGTACATTAAAGCATAAATAAAGCTCCCTTAAATGGGAGTTTTTTTGTGTCTGATTTTCTTTTCAATTATAGATAGAAACTTTCAAAACGAGGTTTTTCCATTTAAAAAAAGTAACAAAATATAAGGTTTTATTCATCTAAATTTGCCGATATTTTCGATCATATGACAAGAGAGGAATCGGCAACTCCGTTCAATTTGAAGAAACTTTCCTTTTTGGGAGTAGTTGTATCGCTGGGAATCGTCTTCGGGGATATCGGAACCTCGCCGTTGTATGTGATGAAGGCTATTGTGGCGGCCAAAGAGAATTCGCTTCCTTTGAACGAATACATTGAAGGTGCGCTCTCATGCATCATCTGGACTCTCACTTTGCAAACCACCCTGAAATATGTGATTATCGCACTTCGCGCGGATAATAAAGGGGAAGGTGGAATCCTCGCACTGTATTCTCTGATTAAAAGATCCAAAAAAACGTGGCTCTATATCATTGCGCTCATTGGGGCCGCAACATTGGTGGCAGATAGTGTCATTACGCCGTCGCTCACGGTCATTTCTGCCGTAGAAGGGCTGAAGATGTACAATCCCAATACTCCCGTCGTGCTCATTACCTGTGCTATTCTGGTGATTGTTTTTTTTATTCAGCAATTTGGTACCGGATTTATCGGGAAGTTTTTCGGACCGGTGATGATTCTTTGGTTCTTATCGCTGGGCTTTTTTGGATCCATCCATATTTTTGATCACGTTGAAATCTTCAATTCTTTTAATCCGTATTATGCGTATAAACTCATCACCCATTCGCCGAGTGCAATGGTGATTATGGGAGCAGTATTTCTTTGTACAACCGGAGCTGAGGCGCTGTATTCTGACCTGGGGCATTGCGGAAAAAACAATATTCGGGTAAGCTGGATTTTTGTGAAAGTAATGCTGATTCTGAATTATCTCGGTCAGGGAGCCTGGTTGCTGGATCATGCAGATATGGTGCAAAAAACGGGCATGAATCCCTTTTTTGGCATTATGCCGCAGTATGTGTTGCTTCCCGGGGTTTTGCTCGCCACAGCTGCGGCCATCATCGCCAGCCAATCGGTGATCACGGGTTCATTCACGATGTTTTCTGAAGCAATGTCTATTAATTTCTGGCCTAATCAGAAAATAGATTATCCAAGCGGTGTAAAAGGGCAGATGTATATTCCGAGAATCAATTGGGGTTTACTGCTGCTGTGTATTATTGTAGTTCTTTATTTTCAGGAATCAGGAAAAATGGAAGCTGCGTACGGGCTTACCATCACCATTACGATGCTCATGACCACTGTCTTGCTCATCTTCTGGCTGCGTCGCAAAAGAATGCACTCTTTGTTGGTAGTGATGTTTTTAGTGGTGTATCTTTTTATTGAACTCGGTTTTTTCAGTGCGAATATTATTAAATTTTTTGATGGCGGCTGGCTCACTATTGTTTTGGGCGGATTTATCGGGACCTGTATGTATGCCTGGTACAACGGGAGGCGAATCAAAACCAAATTTATCAAATTTGTAGATTTCAAAAAGTACACGCCCATCATTACCGATATGAAACTGGATGAATCGATTCCGAAATATGCCACGAATCTGGCTTATTTGAGCAGAGCAAAAAAAGAAGGCGAAATAGAATCCAAGATTATTTACTCCATCATCCGCAAACAGCCCAAAAGAGCCGATCATTATTTTATTCTGAATATTGTCAATCAGGAAGCACCTTACACCTTTTCTTATACGGTAGAAGAAGTGGTGGCCGGAACCATTTATAAAATCAACTTCATGCTCGGATTTAAGATTGACCGGCGAATTAACGATTATTTTGATGATGTGCTGAAAGACCTGATTGAGCAAGGCGTTATTCCGTCGCGGAGCAACCATCCTTCGTTGTGGAAACACAATATTCCGCCGGATTTGAAGTATGTGATCATCGATAATACTTATATTAACGATACGCTACTCACGGTGAAAGAAAAAATCATCCTCAATATTTACAATTTCGTCAAATACATAGGCAGCGACGATTTCAAAACCTGGGGCGTATCTCCACACAATGTGGTGGTAGAATCGGCACCGCTACTGGATCAGGATATTGCCACGAAAAAAATTAAGCGGGCAGAAAAATGATCATATACAACCGGCAGATAATAAAAGAAAAACTTGACCGTTCTTAATATTTCATATTCAAGAGTTTGTATTTTATATCTCATCAGGGTTTTAAAGTTTTCCAGAGTAATAGAAAATCATGCTTGTTTAATACTTTCTCAACAATAGCTAAAAAAGCAAGTCTGATAAAAATTCAATAAATTTGCACCAAACTGAGGCAATGGATTTGATACATAAAGAAAATAATATTACGCAGATTAAAAGTGTTTTGAGGCAATATCTCCAGGAAAATAACCTGAGAAATACACCGGAACGCTATACTATTCTCGAAGAAATTTACGGGATGGATCACCATTTTAATGTGGATGATCTCTATCTGGTGATGATGCAAAAGAAATATCATGTATCCAAAGCAACCATCTACAATACCATAGAAATTTTTTTGGATGCCGGGTTAATCCGGAGACATCAGTTTGGGGAGAAAACGCTTTCTTCCTCTTCGTATGAAAAATCTTACTTCGACAAGCAGCACGACCATCTGGTGATTTACAAAAAAGATTCGGGAAAAGAAATTGCCGAAATCATTGAGTTTTGTGATCCGAGAATTCAGGGCATCAAACGCTCTATTGAAGAGGCTTTTGGCGTAAATATTGATTCGCACTCGCTGTACTTTTACGGTACCAAAAAGGAAGAATGAAAAAATTATTTGCCGTATTTCTTTGTCTGGCCGTCCATCTGTCCGCACAAATTACACCTGCTACACCTCTGGTAAAAGATCCTTTCTTTACGCAGCAACCCGGAGCAGCGCAGGGTGAAAAAGTGAAACTCGTACATGCGGATTTTGTTAAAAAAGATCCGAAACGATACGACGGAAATACCTTCTTCGAAAACAATGTCCATTTTGAACATCAGGGATCTGTGCTTACCGCAGATCTGGTGATCTGGTATGAAAAAGATAATTTTATAAAAGCGATAGGAAACGTAAAGTTGGTAAATACTGACGGTTCTGTCATTACTTCTGGTGAAATGGAATATGATGGCGATTCACAACGGGGAATTGCAAAAAAAAATGTGGTTCTTACAGATCCCAAACAAACCATCCGTACGGAAACGCTGTACTATGACCGGCTTTCCAATAGGGCATATTTCAATACCGGAGGAACCATTACAGACGGGCAAAGTGTAATGTATTCCAAATCTGCCTCATACAATGTAGCCACGAAAATGATCGATTTTACAGGAAATGTTAAAATTGAAAACCGCCAGTATATCGTAGATGGAACCAATTTTATTCAGAACCAAAATACCAACATCACCACATTCAATGGGCCTACAACGATGATCAACCGAGATAATCCGAAGAACAGAGTATACACCGAAAAAGGAACCTATAATCAGAATACCGAGGAAGTTTGGCTCAATAAAAATTCAATTATTTACTATAATGATAAAACCCTTGTGGGCGATGCGATGTATTTCAACAGAATTACCGGATTTGGAACAGCAAGGGGGAATGTCACTTTGAATGATCCTTTGGAAAAACGCTACATCAAAGGAGAATATGGCGAAATTTTTCAGAAAATAGATTCGGCGATGGTGACAGAAAAACCTTATGCCGTGAAAATTCTGGAGAAAGATTCTGCGTACTTTTCAGCCGAGAAAATTCTGGCGTATCAGAAAATGGATTCTGTAGGCCAAAAGAAAAGCTATCTTCGGGCTTATAAAAAAGCAAGATTCTTTAAAACCAATATTCAGGCAAGAGGCGATTCTCTTAGTTTTAACGAAACCGACGGCATCCTGCATCTTACCGTCAATCCTATTGCGTGGAGCGGTGCGAAACAGGTTTCAGGCGATGAAATTAAAGCCTATTTTAATGTCGAAAATGAATATATTGATTCCCTGAAAGTTAACGGAAATGCGTTTGCCATCAGCAAAGTGGATTCTCTGAACCTGAAAGATGAATTTCATCAGGTGAAGGGCAAACTGATGACCATTTATTACAAAGAAAATGAAATCCATCTCGCTCATGTTATCGGGAATGCACAAGCAGTTACGTATGCAGACGATCAAAACGAGGAAACGAAAGAACCGGTGAGAATAGGTGTAGCGCTTTCCACCTGCGGAATAATTGAAGCACTATTTGAAGAACGGAAAATTCAAATTATTTCCTGTAATATTGGTGCCATAACCGACATTCATCCGATGAGCAAAATCTCTGATGAGCAGCGGTTTCTGCCCGGTTTCAACTGGAATACGAAAGACCGGCTTCTGAAATGGCAGGACATTTTCCTCGATTCTCCCGATTACGAAGAAATTAAATACATTTCTGATAACCCACTTTTTCAGGCAGCTGAAACTGAAGCTGCAAAAAAACGTGCAGAGGAAGAAGCCAAAAATCCAAAAAGAACTAGACGATAATATTTGACGTTTACAGGTTATCCATTTAGCGATTAAACAATTAACTTATTAATCTACCGGGAAGCTTGTCTTTCCAAATAGGTTCAACCCAAACTCCGCTTGTTTTCTGATAAATGTTTATATTTGAAATCTTCAAATTGAATTATGATCTATTCTCTGAAAGGTATTGTGCAGGAATTAGGTCCGACACATGTCGTGATCGACGTAGATGGCATCGGTTATTATGTCGGCATTAGTTTACAGACATCACAGAAATTGGTACATCAACAACCGGTTTTTCTTTTTACACAGCAAATTATTCGTGAGGACAGCCATCAGCTGTTTGGTTTTTTCAGCAAGGAAGAAAAAGAAATGTTTAATTTGTTAATTTCCGTTAGTGGAGTGGGTGCTGTGTCTGCATTGTTGGTGCTGTCATCGCTCAGCCTGCAGGAAATTGCCGGAGCTATCGGAAACGGCAACAGCACTTTGCTGCAAAAAGTAAAGGGGATCGGTGTCAAAACCGCCGAACGCATCATTGTCGATCTTCGGGATAAAGTATTAAAATTCAATGTTTCTGAAGAAAATATTTCTACATTTGCGGATACTAAAGTAAAAGATGAAGCGTTATCAGCATTAGAAGTATTGGGCATTCCAAGAAAAATGAGCGAGAGAATTGCCGACAAAATTCTGAAACAGTATCCGGATTATTCCGTTGAAGATTTGGTAAAACAAATTTTAAAAAACATGTAACACTTTCCGTGAAAAATAAAATCTCTCTATATCCTCTGTTTGCAGCAATACTTTTGTGTCTGGGAATCTCCCGTGCAAATGCGCAGCAAAATCCTGAAACCGAAGCTTCCGTAAGGCAAGAATATCAATTGCCGGATCCTACAGTATATGAAGGATTTTATGATATTCAAACCGGAATGTATTATGTGTATCCCAAAATCGGCGAAATTGTTACCGGGCCTCCGTATGTGATGACACCCCGGGAATATCAGGATTTCATGATGGCTCAGGCAGCGAGAGATTATTACAAAGACAAGTCTGACCAGTACAGTTTGCTCTTCCGGAAAGATAAAGATGAAGCCCGGAGAAGAGGCCTGATTCCGGCTATGAGCATTCGCAACAAAATATTCGAAAGTATTTTCGGAGGAAATAAAATTGAAATTATTCCGTCGGGTTTTGCTTCATTTGATGTCGGCGGATTGTATCAGAAAATTGATAATCCCCTCATTCTTCCTCAAAACAGAACAAGTTTCGCCTTTGATATCGATCAGCGGATCCAGTTGGGACTTTTAGGTAAAGTAGGAGAAAATCTCCAGTTGAAAGCCAATTACGATACCCAAAGCGGATTTGCTTTTGAAAACAGAATGAATCTTGTGTGGCAAGCCAAAGGAACCTGGAAAGATCTTCAAACCAAAGGTTTGCATGACCCTACTACCGGTGGCGAAGATAAATTCATCAAAAGAGTAGAACTCGGAAATGTAAATATGCCACTTTCCACCAGCCTCATTCGCGGCTCGGAATCTCTTTTCGGAATCAAAACTGAATTTCAGGCCGGAAAAACCTACGGAACACTTGTGTTTTCCCAACAGCAGGGAGAAGCCCGTAATATCGTGGTACAAGGCGGAGGTGTTATGAATACCTTTAAAATTAATGCCATTGAATACGATGACAATCAGCATTATTTTCTGAACCATTATTTCCTTAATCAGTATGATAATGCACTTCTGAATTATCCTCAGATCAATTCCAGAGTCAGCATCAACAGGATTGAAGTTTGGGTTTTGGATCAGGGCAATAGCAATCTTTCATTTCAGAAAAGTATTGTCGGAATCAGAGATTTGGGAGATGGGGTTTCAGGATATCCGGACAATTCGCAGAATAATCTTTATCAGCTAGTCAATGGTCTGGGGCCGGGTCTTAGAGATATTAATACCGCCTATAACACCATCAACGGGCAAAGTTTGCCCAACGCTTCCGGAACTCCGGAAACTTTTCAGGATGGAGAACATTTTATTTTCAACAGAAAAGCAAGAAAACTTTCTGAAAACGAATTTAAATTTCATCCGCAACTTGGCTATATTTCTTTAAATCAGCGGCTGAATGATAATCAACTGCTCTCAGTATCTTATTCTTATACGGTAAGTGGTTCCAATCAGGTGTACAAAGTAGGTGAATTTTCCGAAGAGAGCCCTGTGGTTATTACCAAAGTTCTGAAGCCGAATACCAATGTTAAAACAACTTCTCCGATGTGGAATCTGATGATGAAGAATATTTATTCTTTAGAATCGATGCAAATCAGTCCGGAGAATTTCATGTTAAATGTCTATTATCGGGATACACAAACAGGTGGTAAACTTAATTATTTGCCCAATACTCCCGTTCAGGATACGAATCTTCTGAAACTTCTGAACTGGGATC
The DNA here is from genome assembly GCF_003336205.1 of Chryseobacterium lacus. GTDB lineage: Bacteria > Bacteroidota > Bacteroidia > Flavobacteriales > Weeksellaceae > Chryseobacterium_A > Chryseobacterium_A lacus. The sequence continues at coordinate 6,886 of NZ_QPIE01000001.1, read as the reverse complement.
GTTTGAATCTTCATAATGATGTCCAGTCTAACAATGGCGTTCTAGGTGACGGAATTTTCGATTTCGTTCCCCAGATCACCATTCGCCCGGAAGAAGGGAAACTTTTATTCACCAAGGTGCAGCCTTTTGGAAGTTACATGGCTGGAGTTTTGGGAAGTAATGATCCGCAATACGTTTTTACAGACCTTTATACCCAACAGAAACAGGTCGCATCGCAAAGTAATCTTGCGCTCCGGTACACCATGGAAGGCCGCTATCAGGGATCGCAGGGACAGGGAATTTCTCTCGGTGCTATCAATGTTCCGCAAGGTTCTGTGAAAGTCACAGCCAACGGAGTACAGCTTACTGAAGGTATCGATTATACCGTCGATTATATGCTGGGACAGGTAACCATTATCAATGAACAGGTAAAACAATCCGGGCAGGCCATTAATATTTCTCTCGAAAATCAACTTACTTTCAATACGCAACAGAAAAGATTTTTGGGATTAAATCTTGAGCGAAGGGTGAGTGAAAATTTTCTGTTCGGAGGAACGGTGGTGAATTATTCCGAATCGCCGCTGACCCAGAAAGTGAATTTCGGACAGGAAGCCGTCAACAATACGATGTTCGGGGTCAATATGATGTACAACAACCAGTTGCCGTTTTTAACCCGCTTTACGGATAAAATTCCTTTGGTGAATACCGAGGCACCTTCCAATCTTAATTTTAAAATGGAAGCAGCGTATTTGCTTCCGGGACTTAATAGTGCGATTAATAATCAATCGTATGTAGATGATTTTGAGCAGACGACTTCAAGAATTTCATTAAAAGAACCTGCTGCCTGGGCATTAGCTTCAAAACCTGAGCTGAATCAGAGTGATCCGGTATTTGCCGGTGCAGGAAAAAATGATGATGTCACCAACGGAAACGGAAGAGCGCTCATTTCCTGGTATAATATTGATCCAAGATTTTGGGGAGTCGGAGGAAATGCACCAAATGGTATCAATGCAGATGCCGTTTCCAATCATACTTCACGAAGAGTTGAGGTTCAGGAACTTTATAACAGCCGCGATCTTGTGGCTGGAGAACAAATTTTCACCAGTACTTTTGATATTGCTTATTTCCCGCAGGAAAGAGGGCCATATAATGTCAATCCGAATCCGGAAACTACGCAGCAACGTTGGGGTGGATTGATGCGTCCTATTAATATTTCTAATTTTGTAAATTCCAATATTGAATATGTAGAATTCTGGATGATGGATCCGTATGCGGATGGCAATACGTTAGGAGCAAATCCGCGTATGTTACTCCAGTTGGGGAACGTTTCCGAAGATGTTCTGAAAGACGGGCTGATGCAGTATGAAAACGGCTTGCCCACACCTTCCACACCGGCTACAACTTCTAATTCTAACTTAGGGATTCAGCCAAAACAACCGCCCATTCTTTATTCATTTTCTACAGAAGGAAACGATAGAGTCGCTCAGGATCTTGGTTACGACGGACTGGATGGAGCGGGAGAAGCGGTGCGCTTCGGAACTAATTTTGTCAATCCGGTGACCAATATTCCGGATCCTGCATCGGATGACTTTGTGTTCTATCTGTCGGATAAATTTACGGGAAGTTTGGCCTCTTCGGTCATGCAACGCTATAAATATTTCAGAAATCCGGAGGGAAATTCCCAAAGTAATTCCATGGAAGTTGCTTCGCAAACACCAGATGCGGAAGATGTAAACCGGGATTTCAACCTAGATCAAAGCGAATATTACAATCAATATGAAATCCGCCTCGATGCGGCGAGTCTGGCATTAGGAACCGATAATCACATTGCGGATGTAAAGCGTGTTCCAGTGACATTTGAAAACGGAAACAACAGTGAGGTGACTTGGTATCTCGTCAGAATTCCTGTGTCAGCGTATGTGAATACAGCCGGTGCGAACGATGCTTCTGTGTTGAATAATGTGCGTTTCGCCAGATTATTGTTAACCGGTTTTGATGAAGCAGCTACTCTGAGATTCGGAACTTTCGATCTGATCCGTTCCGATTGGAGAAAATACGGAAAAAATATTTCAAGTAATACAGTGCCACCTTCCGGTGAAGGGATCGGCGAACCTTCAGATCAGAACAGGAATTTTGAAGTAGGAAGTGTAAATCTTGAGGAAAACGGATTGAATCAGCCGCCTTATGTATTGCCTCCGGGAATCGACAGACAGGTGCTCAGCGGAAATGCAGGTGCGCAAAGACAAAATGAAGCTTCCTTATTATTGAGAGCCAAAGGACTGAAAGATGAAGCTCGCGGAGTTTTTAAAAATACTGCACTCGATATGAGAAGATTCCGTAAGTTGAAACTTTTCGTACATGCACAGTCAGAAAATATTAGAGATGAAGGTAAAATAGATCCTGAAACAAAATTCTTTATCCGTTTGGGAAGTGATGCCACAGACAATTATTATGAATATGAAGCTGCACTGAAATATACTCCCAAAACCGCTGTTTCACCAATGGACATTTGGCCTTTTGAAAATGAAGTAGATCTGGAAGTGCAACATTTTGTGGATGCGAAAATTCAGAGAGACAAATCGGGCGCGCAAATTATGGATCGTTATCCATACACGGCTTTCGGAAATGAATTTAAGAAAATTTATGTGAAAGGAAGGCCATCGCTGGGCGATGTTACCACCATTATGCTTGGGGTCAGAAATTCCGGTGGACCGGGCGGAAGTGCGAAAGATATTACCCTTTGGGTAAATGAAATCCGTTTAGCAGATATTGAAAATGAAGGAGGGTATGCCGGAAATGCAAGTCTCAGTTTCAATTTGGCGGATCTGGCTTTGATTAATACCAATGCCGCTTATTCTACGGTCGGTTTTGGAAATATAGATTCTAGGCCTGCTGAACGAGCACAAACGACACAATCGGCATTTAATATTAATGCCTCTGTGAACGCAGATAAATTTCTTCCCGAAAAAACCGGCATCAAAATTCCGGTGAATCTTTCCTATTCTCAAACTACTGAAGATCCGAAGTACAATCCCCTGGATACCGATGTGGAATTTGATGAAGCTCCAAATAAAGAGATGCTGAAGGAAGTCGCCAGAACGTACACCCAACAACGAAGCATTGGCGTGGTGAATATGCATAAAGAAAGAGTGAAACCAGATAGCAAACCACGCTTTTATGATGTGGAGAACCTTTCGGTTACTATGGTTTACAACGATGATTATTTCAGGGATATTTATACCAAACGCAATTACAGACAGTATCTGAGAGGAAATATCGATTATAATTTCAGTTTCAAACCGTGGGTAATTCGGCCGTTCCAAAAAATGATCAGCGATACTGCAAAATCTGCAAAATACCTGAAATGGATCAAGGAATTTAACCTGAATCCTGTTCCTACACGACTTTCTTTCAGAACAGAAATTGACAGAAATTATAATGAACTGCAGTTCCGTAATATTGATGCTATCCTGAACGGTAATTTAGGGAACGATTTTGATGTGATCCGAAACCGGAATTTCTTCTTCGGTTGGCAGTATGGAATTGGATTTAATTTTACCCGATCACTGAAGCTGGAAGTGAATTCTGCTATGCGCACCCTGAATGATCATTTGGATGTCAACAGCATGAATACCCGTTCTATTTTTGATAATACCTTCCGCGCAGGAAGGCCTGTCTTATACAACCACCGAATTCAGGCGAATTACAGATTGCCTTTTGAACATCTTCCATATCTGGATTTTATTAATGCTGAAGTTGGTTATGGAATGACCTATAATTGGAATGCCCGTTCTACTGCGATGCTCACCAGTCCGGAAGGAAGTTTAGGATCTGTAGGGCAAAACACCAACAGTATCGTCGCCACAGGTACCGTGGATTTCCCGAAACTGTTTGGAAAAATGAAATATTTCCAGAATATCAATACGAAAATGCAGAAACGGAAACGGGAAATTGATTCCTTGAATACCGTGTACACTGCTGCCTGGGAAAAGAAAAGATTCCGCTACAAAGATTATAAGTTTAAAAATAAACTCAGTATCGGACAAAGTATTGCTTATGCACTTACCTCGATAAAGCAACTCGATCTGAATTACACCGAAAATAACGGTACTGTACTTCCGGGATTATTGTCGGCACCCAACTGGTATGGATACGGACAGACTTTAGGCGGGCCAACTGCCGGTTTCTTATTGGGGTCGCAGTCAGATATCAGGCGTATTGCATTGGAAAATGGTTGGGTAAGTACCTCAAGTCTCATGACAGACCCCTATGTTCAATTGGAAAACAGAAACTTTACTGCGAACCTTCAGGTGATGCCGATGAACGATCTTAGGATAGATTTCAATGCACTGCACAATTACACCCGCAATTATTCACAAGCTGGATTCAATGATTTACAAAACCTTTCAAGGCCCAATCATGATTTCGCTTTCGGAACTGATATGGTGAGCTATTCCAACACCACTTGGTTGTTCAATACCTCTTTCGGCGGTGCTGATGAACTTTACAGAAATATGATCAGTAATGCCAGGGCCATTTCCCAAAGTATCCCGGGTAATACAAATCCTGATGGTTTTACAGACGGGTATGGTCTAGGAAATTCGTATGTTCTGATACCTGCTTTCGAAGCTGCCGTGGAAGGTAAATCGCCGGACGGTGTTTTGGGCGATGCCAAAAAATCAGGTTTCCCGCTTCCCAACTGGAGAATCGTTTATTCTGGTTTGAAAAATATTCCTATAATTAATGCTTATTTTTCCAAAATTGATATTTTGCACGGATATAATGCCACCAAAACGGTTTCCGGAATCCAATCCAGTATTGATTTTTATAATAACGTATCGCGAGACATTAACGGAAATTTTGTAAATCCTTATACTTTCTCGCAGGTTGGATATATAGAAGCTTTTGCTCCTTTGATTGGAATTGATGTAACCTTGCGGAATAATATTCAGGTGCGGGCCAATTACAACAGAGACCGAATGTTGATGTTAGGGCTTGTTAATCAGACATTGACTGAAGATGAAGGGACTGATTATGTAGTTGGGCTGGGATATATTATAAAAGACTTCCGTCTCGGAACGCGCAATATCCGGAGAAGAGCAGGAACTAGCCGTGTTTCAACAGATTTAAATATCCGCGGAGATATCAGACTTCGCGATAATATCACCAGAATTTCCAATATCTTGCTGAACGATTCTCAAATTACAGGCGGACAAAGGCTTTTGAGTATCGATCTTTCCGCAGATTATAACGTGTCACAAAATCTGAACCTGAAACTTTTCTATCAGCAGATGATGACCAAATATAAAATATCTACCGCTTTTCCGCTGTCCACAGTACGGGCTGGAATTACAGCAACCTTTACTTTTGATAGCACAGGAGGTTTCTAGAAAATATAGCCGTCTTATCTTTTAAGGCGGCTTCTTTATTAATGTTTTTAACGGTTTTATTTTTTTGCCGATATCAAATTCTTTAGTTAATTTTGGAAAAATATTTAAAAAGATGAATACACCTACAGAACTAAAGTACACCAAAGATCATGAATGGATCAGAATTGAAGGAAATATCGCCGTTATCGGAATCACAGATTTTGCACAAGGAGAATTAGGCGATATTGTTTTTGTGGATGTAGACACCGTAGATGATGAACTGAATTCCGGGGATGTATTCGGAAGCGTAGAAGCAGTGAAAACAGTTTCCGATCTTTACCTTCCTTTATCCGGTACCGTAGTTGAGTTTAATGAAGAATTGGAAGATCAGCCGGAACTTCTTAATACAGATCCTTATGGAAAAGGATGGATTATAAAACTTCAGATTGCTGATGAGTCCCAACAATCAGAATTGCTGTCAGCTGAAGAATATCAAGCTACACTTGGATAATTATTCCAAAATATTTATAAGAGTTTTGCCCATTTATTGGGCATTTCTCACTTTTATGCTTCTGCGTCCAAGTGTAAAAGTAGATCCTATTTTCCTTTTTCAGGGTGTTGACAAAGTTGTACATTTTGGAATCTTTACTGTCCTAAGCTTTTGTTTTATGGCTGCCTTGCCGCGACTGCGCTTTTCCGTCTCTTTACTGATTCTGCTGGTGTATGCGCTGCTTACCGAAGTTTTCCAGGGAATAATGAAGAACGGAAGAACCTTTGAGCTTTTGGATATTGTCGCTGATACCGCCGGAATCCTGACAGGAATTTTCATTTACAGACAAATAAATAAAAGAAAGTAGCCATACAATAATGATAACAACTCCCCGAAGATCTTTTGAGAATTAATTTTTAGGTGTCATATTATATTATGGAACCGTTAGCTTAGATATCACGCCTGATTGAAAATAATTCAGCAACGAAAAAATAAATTTTACTTCATTTAAATTCATTTTTCCCTGATTTAGGTCTTTATAATCTCCTTTAAAAATTAATTTTCATCCCGTTTAAGGCGATTATGTATTGCAAAAAGGTCATTGTGGAAAACTATCTTATCTTCTTAATATATTTAGAATCAATTCTTAAAGAGCTACTTTATCAACATTTCATTTATTTTCTAATAAAACGTTTGTTTTTTAATACCAACTTGTTCTATCTTTGCAGTCACTTTATAGTGGAGCAGAAGCTGATTAAAATATAAAGAACAAATCAAATTATATAAAATTAATTTGCAGATCTAGAAATTAATCGTATCTTTGCAATCCCAAAACGAGAGAATGTTTTAAGGGAAGCGCAGGAGAGGCGATCGAGGATTAGGGTGTATTTGGAGTGGTTAGAAAATTATTTTTAATTTATTTTCAAAAACATTTGGTCAGTTCAAAAATAGTTTATACTTTTGCACTCGCAAATCGGGGTTAACGACAGAAAGAGAATCCTGATACAAGCGAAAAGAGAAGAGATCTTTGAAATATAAATAACAACCA